>JBDRRS010000013.1:0-265963 GCA_043825615.1 bacterium
AAAATAACGCAGAGCCTTACCAGTAAAGCGGTAACAAATAAAATCGCCAGGAAGTTCTTTTCCCTTTCAAGAAAGTTAAGGTTCATTTTTTTATTGACGTAACCATTGTTTCCTTTTTCCAGTGTTCTTTATACCACTCAACTGTAAAACGCAAGCCGTTTTCAAGGGATACGGCAGGTTTCCATCCTAATAATTTCATAGATTTGGAATTGTCGCAGTAGAAATGTTCCGCTTCCCCCGAACGTTTTTTAATATCTCCGATTTTAAGATTAATAGGATTCCCCATTAAATTTAATATTTTTTTCGCAACATCTATTATCTTATATTCTTTTCCGCTTCCAATATTAATAATTTCCCCGAAGATGTTATTTTTCATACCTGCACACAGATATGCGTTGATTATATCATCTATGTAATTTATATCCCGCGTCTGTTCTCCGGAAGTCATACTGAAATCCTTTTTTTTCAGACAATGCTCAATGATTGACGGAACGAACATATCAAACGACTGCATTGGTCCGTAAGTCAGGAATGGTCTCAAAACAACAACAGGCAAATTAAAAATTTTGTGAAACATTTGGCAATAATAAGTTATCGCTGTTTTTGTTGCCGAATACGGGGAAACAGGAATTTCTCTTTGTGATTCATTAAACGGGGCCGGCCCATCGCCATATTCTTCACATGTGCCTGTGCTGACAAACGCCCTGATTTTTTTCCCTACAAAAACTTTAAGAAAATCAATCGTCCCTATTAAATCGGTTTTTATTAACTTATCTAACAAATCTATCCTTCTTTCAACATTTCTAAAACTTGCGAGATGAAAAATAATTGTCGGCTCTATGGATTTAACAGTTCCTTCTATTTTTTTTGTTTCCGCAAAATCCAAATTATAAATATTTACTTCATTAATTGTATCTTTCAGTCGCCATAAGTTACTGTCTTTCCGAACAAAAATACTTGTTTTAGCCCCATACTCCAATAGTTTTTTTGTCAAATGGGAACCGATGAAACCAGATGCTCCCGTTACAAGAACTGATTCGTTTTTGTAGAAATTTTCTATTCCCATATTTTCCAGGGCGCTTTTCCTTTATCCCAAAGTTTATTGAGCAGTAAAAAATCCCTCATCGTATCCATACACTGCCAAAAACCATTGTGCCAATAAAACATAAGTTCGGCATCTCGGGCAAGCATTTCCAGCGGTTCTTTTTCTAAAGCGCAATTTTCATCTTTTGATAGATATTTGAATACTTTGCGACTAAATACAAAAAAACCGCCGTTGATTATACCTCCCGATACTTGCGATTTCTCGCTGAACTTCGCCACTTTTTTCCCGTCCACGATCAATTCACCAAATCGGGCAGGCGGTCTGACGCCGGTAACAGTTGCCGCTTTTTTATGAGCAATGTGGAAATCCATCAATTTCCTAATATTAATATTTGCGACACCATCCCCGTAAGTTAAGAAAAAATGCGGAGAATTTATTAGATTTTCAATCTTTTTAATTCTTGCGCCGGTCATTGTTTCCAAACCGGTATTTACCAATGTGATTTTCCAATTTTCAGTGGACTTCTTCTTAAAAAACGATATTTTTTCGACTTCACCCGTTTCAATACTAAAATCACTGTTTATCACTCTATACCTTAAAAAATAATCCTTTATAATCTCTCCTTTATACCCGAGACATATAATAAAATTTTTGAAACCATAATAAGCATAAATTTTAATTATGTGCCAGAGAATAGGTTTATTGCCTATTTGCACCATTGGTTTTGGTTTAAATTCCGTCTGCTCTCTTAAACGCATTCCCATTCCGCCCGCAAGTATTACTACTGGAATTTCATTTAGTTTCATCGGTTTTCTTCTCCTTGTTATCCGAATGCGTATATTCCTCTCTGACTAAAAATAAAGGCCGCCGTTTTACCTCGACATATAATTTACCAATGTATTCGCCAATAAGCCCCAAGAAGAACAACTGCACTCCACCTATGAAAAAAATCGGCAGTACGGTTGACGCCCATCCCGGCACTACATTCGTAAAGATTTTTATATAGAGAACCCATAAAGCGCCGACTAATCCCAAAAAGAAGAAAATCACGCCCGTTACCGATGAAATCTTCAAAGGAACATATGAAAATGAAACAATTCCGTCTGTTGCTAATGAGAACAGTTCTAAAGCTCCAAATTTTGATTTACCGGCTTTCCTTCTTTCCCTCTTATATTTGACGATTGCATATCTTGATTCCAACTGTAGAATCATGCCCCGTATGAAACGATTTCTCTCGGGCAACTTATTGAATTCGTTAACCAGCGCACCTGACATAAGCCTAAAATCTCCGTGATTGTAAACTATGTTTACACCCAAAAATTTCAAAAATCTATAGTACATTCCGGAAAAAAATCTTTTGCATACGCAATCAACACTGCGATTCTCCCGCACACCAAGCACTAAATCATATCCTTTTTTATACCATTCCAGCATCTCTTTTATTTTTTCAGGAGGGTCCTGTAAATCTGCATCTATCGTAATTACCACATCCCCCCGGGCATGAAAGAGCCCCGCTGTTATAGAACCTTGATAATCAAAATTTGCTCTTAGTGATATAATTCTGGTGTGTTCGTCGAGCGCAAAAATGTTTTTCAGCACTTCTAAAGTGGAATCGGTCGAACCGTTATCAACAAAAATAATTTCATAGTTCGAAATGTCCTTTGAAAAAAGTAAACTTTCAAGAACCTCTGTTAACCTATAATGCGTGATTTTTAGCGGCTCTTCTTCATTATGACACGGAACGACTATGGATAATAATTCTATTTTCCTTAACATTTGCATTTAGTAATCACATTCAATATTTACCTAAAAATCTGTCAAGCACTTTATGAATATACCTCATTTTCACTTCATTGATACCCGGATATACTCCCATCCAGAAAAGATTCTTCATAACCTCATCCGTATTTTTCAATGTCCCGAAAACACGATGTTTTATTCTGCTATATGCCGGCTGCCTCAATAGATTCGCGCCGAAAAGCATTCGAGTTGCAATCCTGTTTTTCTCTAAATAACTCACCATGTCTCTTCTTGAAAAAGGCGCGCATTTCTTTACCAATACGGGGAAGCCAAACCAACTCGGTTCAGCGTTTCTTGTCGGTTGCGGTAAAGACAAATATTTCCTGTATTTTTCAAAATAGTCATAAAGCAAAAGGAAATTTTTTTTCCTTTCTTTTATAAATCGGGGCAGTTTCGCCAACTGGGCAACGCCGACTGCCGCTTGCATATCCGTTATTTTCAAATTGTATCCGATGTGCGAATAAATATATTTGTGGTCATAACCAAAAGGAAGTTTTCCTAATTGCCTGGAAAATCTTCTTTTGCAGGTATTGTCCTTTCCAGGTTTGCACCAACAATCACGTCCCCAGTCCCGAAAGGATAGAACAATCCGCCGCAATAACGGGTCATCGGTTAAAACCGCTCCTCCTTCCCCCATGGTTATATGATGGGCCGGATAAAAACTACAGGTGGAGATACATCCAAAACTTCCTGTATATTTACTTCTGTATTTGGAACCCAGCGAATCGCAATTATCCTCAATAAACCACAAGTTGTTTTTCTTTGCAATTTTTAAAATTTTGTCAACATTTACCGGATTTCCAAGCGTATGCGCGACAAAAATTGCTTTAGACCTCTTGCTCAAAGCATTTTCAATGTTTTCGACCTTTATATTGTAATTTTCCAAATTGATATCTATAAATACCGGCACCAAATTATTTTGAATTATGGGATTAAGCGTCGTAGGAAAACCACAGGCGGTGGTAATCACTTCGTCGCCTTCTTTCAAACGACGCTCTTTTAACAGGGGTGACGTAAGAGCGGATATTGCGAGAAGGTTTGCGGAAGAACCCGAATTTGTCAACATACAATATCTTACGCCGATATATTTTGCGAATTTTTTTTCAAATTCTAACGCATATTTTCCTGCTGTTAGCCAGAATTCCAAAGAAGCATCTACAAGATTTAGAATTTCTTTTTCGTCATAAATCCTGCCTGCATAATGGACAGGGGATTTGCCGGAAATAAATTTATCATTACTGCTTTCTTTTCTTACCAGCGACCTGATTTTTTTCAGGACCTCCTTTTTTAATTCTTTCTCCATAATTTCTACTCTATTGATTTGAAATAATTAGTATACCACTCCACCGTTTCGGCCATACCCGAACGCAAGTCGTACACCGGCGCCCATTTCAGTAATTTTCTTGCCTTTTCTGACGACAGGTACTGATTTATTATCTCACCTTTGGCTTTATTCAAAATTATCGGCTTTAGTTTTCTTTTGTTCATCAAATTAAATATTTCATTTACTACCTCAATAACCGAATATTTCTTTCCATTACTAAAATTAAATGCCTGCCCCATTATTCTGTGATTATCCATTTTTTCTGCAAGTGATATTATAGCATTCACAGCATCTTTCACATAAAAATAGTCGCGCATATACTTACCATTACTTCTAATTACCGGCCTTTCGTTATAATAGACAGATTTGATTGCCCCGGGTATTATACGGCTAAAATTGAGATCCCCTCCCCCAAATAAATTCCCATATCTTGTAATACACACCGGAAGATTATAATGCTGGAAGTACATCTGCGCAATGAGATCGGCACAACTTTTTGAAACGTCATAAGGGTTTTTCCCGCAAAGCGCCATATCTTCAACGTACGGCAGCTTTTTGTGTTCGCCATACGCTTTATCACTGGATGTAACAATAATCTTTTTTATCCCCCCGTTTCTTCTGCACCCCTCCAATAATAACCAGGTGCCTCTTATATTCGATTCGTAAGTTGATAGCGGATTATTATTAGCAATTGGAACTATTGCTTGTGCGGCAAGATGAAAAACAATCTCTATTTCATATTCATTCAATATCCTTTCTATTGCGTTATACCCCTCTAATTCGCCTCTTACCACAGTGATTTTCGAAATTATATCGTCTCTGAAGAGCCTTGATTCAGGGACATAATCTCTCATTAATGTTATCACCTTTGCCTTGTTTTTTATCAATCTTTCGCATAGCCATGCCCCAAAAAATCCTGTGGCTCCCGTAACAAAAACATTTTTGTTTTTCCAATAATCTGATTTCATAAACGGCCCCTCTTTTTTGGTTCCCAGACAACCAAAGTATCCACACTATTTACATGCGGGAAATACATTTCCATCGTCTCTTTAGGCGTATAATTGTCTCTGATTATTTTCTGCGGCACCATCCAGTTTTCAACACCCTTTTCTAAAACTATCAAATCAAATTTTCTTAACTTGACCTTTTGCGTTACAAACTCTTTGTATTTATTGTTTTGCACGATTATATCGTCTCCTCTTTTAAAAATAAATTTTAGCAACTTTGATTTTATATGCCCGCCCCAGACAAAATACCACGAATTTCCCGTATCATAAACCTTTTTGTTCTGATTAATGATAATCGGCGCTATTGCCATAGCGTGCAGAACATCTTTTTTATTTGAAATGCGTTTGGAAATAATTTCCCAGTTTTTTAGGCGCTCGTCGTCGCTTTTAAATTCCCCCTTAAATGAATACATGCTGACCATATTCCAGATTATCAGCAACAAAATAACCGCATAATTAATTTTTACAGCTTTTAGTTTATCAATTACAAATACGACAAAAAAGGGGGAAAGGAGCTGAAAAAAATAACACATCCACATACCGCCCCAGCCCCCCATCTTTAAAAAAAGGACTAAAGATGAAAGGATTAAACAATATGTATTCAGCGAAATCCTTTTCAAAAAAAACGGTTCTTCCCATCTTGATAAATCCGATATCGCGTTTAGATTTTTTCTGAAATACAAAGCATTTTTCTTAAAATCCTTCAGGACTATAAAGTATATTATTATCGCAAAAATTACCGTTAAACCGGCATTTACACGAATAAATGTAACAACTTGCTTTAAAAGCGCGCCCGCCCAGAAATCATAATAGCTGGTTATATTGTAATTCGCTAAAAAAGCATTATAAAAATACCATTCATAAACCCCGTTCATTATGAAAGCGCTCGACAGAAAAATGAACAAAGCGGATGAACCTATTATAATGCCTCTTTTTTTTGAAACAAACAGGAATACATACGATATCACATAAAATATTCCGAGAATAAAATAGTTTTTGGTATAAAAAGCAGAAAGCCCGAGAAAAACGCTTAAAAATAACGAAACATAGGAAAACTCAAAAAAATACGGAATGAATATGCTGGCGAGAAACAAAAACAATCCAAGCCCGTCCGGTCTTGTAAGCGGCGTAACATAAAAAAGAAACGATGAATACAATATTGCCAAAGAAGCCCATTTCAGAGCAAGTGGAATTTTCAAACGGCTCATCCATAAGAAAATCAGCCAGCAGGAAAGAAGTATGGAAATACCTGCCACTGTCTTATGCACCTGGGTGGTGTTCCCGAATACTTTTGCAAAAGGATAAGAAACAAAATTATAAAACACTCCATACACATTTGTTTCCGCCGGCTGATTTTTGAGCAGAAAAGGGTTTTCCGCTTTGATAAGTTTCTCCGTGGTCAATAGTATGGCGCCTTCATTGGGATCTAAGGGATACGGATAAAGAATAAGTTTCAGATGGTACAGCAAAAGATTTATTAAGGTAAATGCTATGAAAACATAAAAAAGATAGATAAGTTTTCTGTTCATAAACGCTGAAATTTTATTAAGCATTCTTGAATTTCGCCCTTATGCTCGTTAGAACTCGCTTCAGCCCGCCCCAAAAGCCCGGCACAAAAATAAAATACCCATATCTAAATAACATAAAAAAAGTTTCAAGGGCGTATTTTAATTTTCCGTTTTTAATCAGAACAAACATATCGAATGTCAATCCGTTTATTGAGTTTTTCCTGAAATTCCTGCTTAAAAATATTTTTGTCCCAGCAAACCCCGCGCCGGATTGATGCGGGGTAAATTTTTGTTCATTTATATTTCCCTCTAATTCTTTCAAAACCTTTGGTATGGTAATTTCCGGCACATAATTAGTAATTGCTCTTTTATACGCCTTTTCAGCCATTGCTTCCCGCTCGCGGGCATTCGCAAGATAATATTTTATTTTTTTCAGCAAGTCATATTTATTATAAAAAACATCTATTTCTTTGCCTATTTCAGCAATAAAGTTCAGGTCCGGCGTGTATTCCGCAAGGCAAAATGACTTCGTCAAAGCGCTTTCGCAATAATGCCAGCCGCTTTGCCTGACTCTGTTCAACAGCGGTTCGTCCCGGTTTATCCAATCGAGGGTATCTACTTTATTAAAATTCAAAATAATCTTACTCCTGGATAATATTTTTGAAAATTCATTCCACTCAACAAAGCCGTTTTTTGAACCGATTCCGAAGGTCTCTATGTTAATGCCGTTTTCAATTAAAAAATTTATGTATTCCATTCTGTCATTTTGACCGCACCCTCCGATAAAACACACGTCAATATTTTTGACCGATTCAACAGGATAATATATATTTTTACTGAAAGCGGTTAAATAAAGAATCGCGGGGACACCAAGTTTTGTATAGGCGGGAATGCTGAAATAATCGCAGGAAATAACGGCGTCGGCAACCTGACAGTAATATTTGCTGAATGCATCAAAATACGCTTCATCGTCCCACATCCAGAAAACCAACCTTACTTTTTCTTTAAGCAATGCATAAAACTCTACAGATAACTGATAATCTGTCGCGAAAGGAGAAGAAATAACAATATCTATTTTTTCGCCGGATATCAGGTTCATAATATTTTTTTCGAGATTTTTAATGCCGTTCCGGTGGCAGTATTCGACAATATTAAAGCGGCGGATATTATTTAAATATTTTTTTAATTCGAAATAAAGAAAATTTAAATACTGATTCTCACCGGTTGAAAACAAATATAATATATTCTTATTTGCAAAAAATGTGTTTTGCATCTCCCCCCTCTTTACAAATATTGCGAAAGAAATTTATCCGTCAGTTCTATGAAGTAATCAAGGTGCTTTTTCTCCAGGTTCTGATGCACTCCTATGTGAAAACCGTTGTCGCCGATATATTCGGCGTTCGGAAAGTCGCCCAATTTATATCCCAGAAATTTAAAACCCCCGCACTGCGTCGGCATTGACGAAAAAAGATCTCTGCTGTCAACGCCGTTCTTTTCAAGATAAACGACAAATTCATTGCGGGTAAACTTAGCTTTCTCTCCTATAATTACAGGGAAGGCGTGGGGACCGATTTCTTCAAAAGGTTCAACGTCAATCGTCCTCAAATATGGTCTGAATTTTTCAAATTTCTCCTTGAGATAAAAGAAATTAAATCTTCTTTTCTCAAGTATTTCATTAAAAAAATCCAGATTGCCGAGACCGACGGCGGCTTCCAGTTCGTTCATCTTGCACGAGAACCCGATTCGTTCAAAAATAAATCTTATATCCTTGCCGTATTTAAACCTTACGGGACAAAAACCGTCTTTTGTATTTATCACACATTCTTTGCATTTACAGGCTCTTCCATGAACGCGTAAAGACCTTAAAACCTCGGCAAACTCAGGTTTATTTGTGGTAATTATTCCGCCTTCAATTGTGCTGACAACATGCGCAACGTATAAACTGAAAGCCGCCATATCACCGATGGAACCGATATTTTCCCCTCTGTATTTCGCCCCGTGCGCTTCTGCGGCATCCTCTATCACATAGAGATTGTGTCTAACTGCGATTTTTTTAATTTCATCCATCTCGGCGGGTTTCCCCATAAGATGAACAGGCATTATCGCCCTGCTCCTTTCGGTAATTTTTTTCTCAATTTCTCCGGGGTCAATGTTAAGGGTATCTCTCTTAATATCCGCGAAAACGGGTTTAAAACCCGCTTGCAGAACCGAACCTCCCGTGGAAACAAAAGAGAGAGCGGGAACAATAATTTCATCTCCTCTTTTCGCTCCGAAATCATAAAGAACAGCGAGAGCCAGAGCATCGGCATCCGTTCCTGATGATACGGCAACCGCTTCCTTCACGCCGATGAGTTCCGCAAATCTCTTCTCAAACTCCCTTACAAACAGACCTCCGGAAACTCTTTCGGAGGCAAGAATCTTTTGTATTATCTCTTTTGATTTTTCGGCAATGTTAATTGTTCCGAATGAATATTTCATTTGTATTTTACCTCCGGATTGGAAAAAATAATCCGGCTACCGGTTTTTTCAAATTCAAACGGGACTATCAGAAATTTTTTTAATTTCTTTTTTATTGCGGGATGCGCTTGCGGGCTTGCAAAAATCAGCATGAAGCCGCCGCCGCCGGCTCCCAGTAACTTGCCCCCGAGGGCGCCGGATGCCCTCGCTGCGGTATAAATAGCATCTGCCGTGGGAATCGAAACACCTTCCGCCAGACTGCGTTTTATTTTCCAGTTCTCATGAAGCAATTTTCCAAAATCAAGGATAGAGCTGCTTTTAGCGGTAAGAATCTTGACTGCATCGGAAACCATTTGCTGCATTACCGCAAGTTCCTTCCTCTTCTTTTCCACATTTCTTATGACCCTGCTTGAGACGTCTGAAGCCGTCCTTGCAAAACCCGTGAAAACCAGAAGAAGATGCTTGTTCAGGATTTTCAACCTGTTTGCAGATATTGCGACCGGCTTAACGGCGAAGGCGCCATTCCTTTCAAATGTGATACGATTAAAACCTCCGTACGCCGATGCCACCTGGTCCTGACAACCGACTTTATCTTTTATCATTTCCTGTTCTATATAAATCGATTCACCCGCCAGCTGCATTTTGGATATTATTCTGCCTTCCAGGGCATACAAACTGTTAAGCAGACCGACTGTAAAAGTCGAACTTGAACCCAGACCCGTGCGCGCCGGCAAATCAGCGTCATAATGAACTTCAACACCGCTTTTAATCTTCATAAATTTCAAACACTCTCTTACTGCCGGATTTACAATATCACTGTTATTTTTCACCATCTCTATCACAGACCAGACAATTCTCGACCTGTGTTTGAAAAAAGGCGGCAGATACCGCGTGGTTATGTAAATATATTTATTTATGGTAGTTGAGAGCACGACTCCGCCGCGCCTGCTGAACCATGCCGGATAATCCGTCCCTCCTCCGAAAAAAGAAATTCTAAGAGGGGTTCTTGAAATTATCATATCTCTTATACATACCTTCTTTTAATTTTATGCTTGAGCATCTTTTTAAGATGTTCTACAACATTAGAACCGAACTTTTTATTAATCATATCCAAATATACCGGGTTAGAAAAATATTCTTTAAACGCATTGTCCCTGAAACGGAGAACCTCTTCCGCTTTCAAATATTTTGTCGGCAAAGGAAGGCAATTATGCGAGTACTGACCAAAACCGTCCCATGTTTCAGGCAATTTCAACCCGTTTTTAATTACTTCTTCATATAATTTAGAACCCGGGTAAGCCATACAGACATAAAAGTTCACATATTCAAAGTTGAATTCTTTTGCCATATTTAATGTTTCCCGCATTGTCTCAAGGTTGTCATCCGGCAATCCAAATATAAAATTTCCAATCATATTAATGCCGGCATCGCGCGTCATCTCAATTATCTTTTTTATTTTTTTCGACTTTATCTTTTTTGAAACTCCCCTGCGGACTATTTCGCTTGCAGATTCAATTCCATATGCAATCCAGTTTATCCCTGCCTTTTTCATTTTTGCAAGCAAAGATTCTCTCATTGTATCGATTCTTGCATAAACCCAGATATTCAATTTATATTCTCTTTCAATAATAAGATCGCAAATACGGTTAACCCTATCTTCTCTGATTACAAACAACTCATCCATAAATTTTATATTTTTAACATTATATTTTTGAACAAGTAAATCTATTTCTTCCACGACTTTTTCAGGACTACGATACTGAATATCCGGTTCTCCGTAAAAGGCATGAATCGGACAATAACTGCAATTAAAAGGGCAATCCAAACTTGTGTAAATAACGGCATAAGGACTCCTGTGTTCTAAATCATCAAAACAATGCCAGTTATGGGCACGATATTTTTCCATCGGCAGCAAATCCCACGCAACAACGGGCAGCTCATCAAGAGATTTAATACATGGGGCGGGTGAGATTGATACTATCTCGCCATCTTTCTTAAACCAGAGCCCTTCAATTTTATAATCCGCCGGCTCTTTTCCCGCCTTTAAAATTTCTATAAGTTTCAATGTGGTATAAAAGCCCTCTCCCTGACAGACAAAATCCGTTCTTTCTTCCTGAAGTGTCCGTTCCGGCAAAGCCGAAGGATGTAATCCACTAAGAACTGTCTTTATCTGCGGTTCTCTGTCTTTTAAAGCATTCAATAAATTTCTCACCCCGCTCATCTTTGGCGTGGAAGAAGCGGAGGGATTCGTACCCACCACAACTATTTCCGTTAAAAGCGGCCTGATTTCTATTATCTTCTCAACTGTATATTCCGGAGCCCACCCCTCGGCATCCGCATCTATGATTCTCACTTTATAACCTTTATCCCGAATGAAAGATGCTTTTAAGCCGCACCAAACAGGAGGTTCAATGCCGGCAAGAGTATCACTCAATTCTCCATAAGTTTGCCTGCGATTGGACGGATTAACTAAAAGTAAATCAATTCTTTCCATTATTAAACATTTGAAAATTGCGTTCTTCTGATTACCTGATAACCTTTTATCAACTCTGCAATTCCGTCTTTAAGAGAAATTTTTGCCCTGAATCCCGTTTTTTCTATTTTTTCATTACTGACAATGTAATTTCTTTTATCAGGGTCTTCTCCAATTTCGGAAGAAAAAAAATAAAAATTCTGCACCTGTTTTCTTATCTCCTCGCACAATTCCAATTTACTCAAATTCGCATTGCTCTTCCCCACATTATACGGTTCATTTTTCATCTTATCAAAGTTTTCCATACAATGAATAAATACATTCGCCACATCGCGAATGTGAACATAATTTCGTTTGAAATGCTCCTGAAAAAGAACAACAAAACGGTCTGTTACCGCACGATAAACAAAGTCATTAACCAACAAATCGAGACGCATCCGGGGACTGATACCAAAGACAGTAGCCAGCCGCAATGTAATACAATTACCCGATTCCAAAAGCAACTTTTCTATTTTTACTTTTAATCTTCCGTAAAGAGAAACAGGTCTTAACGGCGTCTCTTCCGTACAAAAAATCCCTTCCTGCCCGACACCGTACCCGCTATTTGTTGTCGGAAAAATAATCTGCTGATTTTTGCTTCGCAATTCTAATATCATTTTTATAGCATCGTAATTTATTGTCCTTGCAGCGACGGGATCCTTATCACAGGCAGGAGCTCCGGTAATACAGGCTAAAGGGAAAATAACATCAGCTTTTTTCAGACATTCTTTAAGCAAACCCCTGTCCCTCGCATCTCCACGAATAATATTTAAGCGTTTATTATAACAACAATCTAACAAAGAATTCTGTCCATACATAAAATTATCCGCCACAATTACTTCGCAGCCATTTTTTAACAACTCGGGAACCAATACCGCTCCAATATAACCCGCACCGCCGGTAACTAAAATTTTTTTCATAATATTTCCTTAACCGCTTTCACAATCTCTTTAACTCCTGAATAAAATTCGGATTCAAGAACATACCCTGCCGGAGTGGGAATATCGGGCGCAGCGACACGTCTGATTGGCGCTTTCAAATAATGGAATCCTTTTTCTCCGACCATTGCAGATATTTCAGAAGTAACTCCTGCTGTTTTCCAATCATTATCAACAACTATCAAATGTCCTGTTTTTTTTATTGATTTTAAAATTATTTTCTCATCCATCGGTTTAAGAGTCCTGAGATCAATCACTTCCGCATTAATGCCTTTCTTTTCCAGTTCTTCACTGGCGCGCAGGGCTTCTATGAGCATATAGGAAACACCCGCAATTGTAACATCTTTCCCTTTTCTTCTAATCACTCCCTTGCCAAAGGGAATAGTATATAAATTTTCCGGAATATATCCGGTATGCCCGAGTAACCAACGATGTTCTAATATTAGAACAGGATTATTGTCTAAAATGCTATTAACCAATAAACCCCTGGAATCATAGGGTGTGGAAGGCATAACCAATTTCAGTCCCGGTATGTGCATAAATAAACCCTGTAAACTCTGAGAGTGCTGGGCGCCCGAGCCCCAACCCCTGCCGATACATGCCCATATAACAAGAGGAACACTAACTTTCCCTCCAAACATATAAGACCACTTAGAGGCATGGTTTACAATCTGATTCATCGCCAGCAAAAGAAAATCAGGGCGATTGTGCATATAAATCGGTCTCATCCCCGCCAACGCCGCACCAACAGCGACCCCCATCATTCCTTCTTCGGATAGGGGAGTATCAAATACCCTGTCCGAACCATATTTTTTATGCAGATTTAAGGTTGCTCCAAACATTCCAAAAGGGTCATCCACTCCTTGACCCATTATAAAAACATCCTTATTAATAGCCAATATTTGCTCAAATGTTTCACATAATGCCTGGCTATATGTAACTTTTTTACCTGATTTTTTTATATGCTCAAAACCGGGCTCTTCTTTTTCAATACTTTTTTTATCCCAGTCAAAACTAATTTTCATTTTGGTAAAGATATTTCAATAAGTTTCCTTTATCCGGCAACGGACTATTTTTTGCGAAACTAAACGCTTCATCAATCTCTTTCTTGATATTTTTCTCAATTTTCTTTTTTTCTTGAAGAGTCAGCAAACCTTTATTAATTAAAAGTTTTTCAAAGTTCATTATTGGACACTTTCTCTTCCATCTATTCAATTCTTCTTTACTCCTGTATCCCAAATCCACATCTGTTCCCCCTCCTGAATGACCACACCAGCGATAGGTTCTAAATTCTATCAATGCCGGACCTCTTCCGTTTCGGGCTTCGTTTATAACTTTTTCCGCTATTTTAAATACTTCGGTAATATCATTTCCATCCGCTCTGAAACCCGGAATACCCAAGCCGGCAAAACGTTTATAAATATTATCCAGAGATTGCCTTTTCTTTTGAGGAGAACAAACCGCGTAAAAGTTATTTTCACAGACATAAATCACAGGAAGTTTCTTTAAAACCGAAAAATTGATACTTTCAGATAAAACACCCTCATCCACTGCGCCATCACCGAAAAAAACCACCGCCACTCTTTTTTCTTTATTCAATTTGAAAACAAGAGCAGAACCTGTCGCTATTGGTATGCCCCCGGCAACAATAGAAGAAGAGCCCATTAACCCAACCGAAGTATCAATGAGATGCATTGAGCCGCCCCTGCCGCGGGAACAACCTGTTTTGCGACCGTAAAGTTCTGCAATAAGGGCTTTTAAATTTCCGCCTTTGGCAAGATAATGGCCATGACCTCTGTAATTGCTAAATACATAATCATCCTTTTTCAAATTTATACATACTCCGACCGGTATTGCTTCCTGACCAATACACAAATGAACAGGTGTTTTCATCTCATCTTTCGGATATTCTTTCTCTATCCTTTGCTGGACCATGCGGATTTTAAGCATCCTGCGATATATTTCAACAAAAGTTTGTCCGGCATACATATTTTTCATTAATCTTTATCCTTTAAAATTTTACTCTTTAACAATTTCGTAGGATATACCTGTCCCTGCTCTATCAATCTGTACAATATTATGCTTTTTTCCGTCAATTAAACCATCACTAAGTTGGGCAAGAAATCTAACGACCCCTAAATGTGACGGATGACGACCTAAAGTATCATGGAATGCTATAATTCCCCCATTCTTAACCAGCCCGGAAAAAGCTTTATAATCACACAAAATAGAGGCATATTGGTGGTCTCCGTCAATAAAAAGCATGTCTATTTTTCCCAGTATTTCTTTTACCTTGATTGCTGTTCTGAAATCCGCTGAATCACCGCAAACTATATGACTCTTTTCATCAGGATGATGGGTGGATATGACCTTCACACATTTATTTATATCTATCTCCACACTCACTACTTTATTAAACAATTGCCGCCAGATAAAATGTGTCCCACCTTCATCAAGGCCGATCTCGACTGCCGGCCCGTGAAGGTTTAATTTATGAATAACTTCCAGAAAAGCCAGTATCTCTTCACGTTGCTGCCATATCTTTGCCCGTGAAGGAAATATTCTGGCCACATTCCAACGCGGTTTATCTATGGTTTCAGGTGAATCATCGATAATATCTAAACCAGAAAAACTTATCCTGTATTTCTTTGTCCATTCGTCTGCTGTACGACAAATTTCTTCAGGGGCTGGCCATTCCTTTTTCCTTATACCCATAAATTCCTCCTTTTTTAAACAACCGTAACCATTCTCCCCGGCGGCAATCTCTCTTTTTCTTAGTCCTTTTGGCATTACACACAATATTCACTTCTAGTGAAGGTTCTGCGCGGGCATTTTCACTGCTGTTATTTTTGCTTTTTTTAGAGGATATTGCACCATTTTCAGCCTTTGTTATAATACTCTATACGCTTTTTTTGAGGTATCATATACTTTACATCCCCTCTCCGGCATTAGTTTACCATATTCAAAAATATATTACAAAACCCTTGCCATTCCCTTAATCTGACTGAAAATCTTAGACAATTCCGCAATCCCGATGACATACGACATCAGCGCAAAAACAAGAACTCCTGCAGATGCCGATAAAATTATCCGGGCAATCAGGTTCATCTCCGCAGAAATTGAAAATATTGTAATTATAGCGACCCCCATAATCGCCGAGGCAATACACATACGGCCCAGACCCTTAAAAACATATTTCCAGTCAAGAAGAATATTTTTCCTGTTAATTTTCAAAATACAGAGAAAAACAATAACAAGTAACACCGCAGAAGTTGAAAGAGCGAGGCCCGCAACGGGTGGTTTTATAATTTTCATAAACACAAAATTCAAAATTACGTTCATTGCCGCGCCTACAGCCATTATCTTTAAAAGCGTTACCATATCCTGCAGGGCGAAAAAAACCCTCGTCAAAACAGCCGTTACTGCATAGAAGAAAAATTGAAAAGAATAACATATGAGGATTATTGAGGTCAAACTTGTTGCCTGCGGAGTAAACGCCCCCCTCTGAAATAAAATCTGTATCACGGGTCCGGCGAGGATAACCGTCATCACAGTCAAAGGAATGAAAATAAAACCGGACATCCTTATGCTTGCGGCAATAGTGTCCTTCATTTCCTCAATTTTGTTCTCGGCGACCTGTGATGAAAAAAAAGGTAAAACGGCAACCGCTACGGAACCGGAGAAAATTATCAGCGGGACCTGAACAAGTTTTGCGGCGTAGCCGAGGGCGGCAATACTCCCCTGGGCAAGATAAGATGCCATAATCCTGTCAACAACGATATTTAACTGCCCGCCGATTGTTACGGTAAAAAGAAGAAGAGCCAGAGGCAGCATCTCTTTCACCGCGGGGTGTTTGAAGTTGAAATCAAAATAATAACGGTAACCTTTCCACCCGGCGACAGGGAGCAGAAAAAAAAACTGGACAAACAACCCTGCGAGCAAACCGTATGCCAGAACGAAAATCCCCCATTCTTTTACAAAGAGCAGAATGAACAAAATTGTAAAAACGGTAACAAACATCTGAGAGAAAGCGGGCCAGGTAAAATGTTTGAAAGCGTTGAGAATGCCTGTCATAATTCCTATCATGCCGCTCAGAATCAGTGTAAAACTGATAATGCGCAGGAGCTTTGCGGCTAAGTTGATGGATTCTGGACTCATGCCGTGAAACCCGTATTTTATAATCCACGGGGCAAAGCCGAAAAGAGTAAGAGAAATAAAAATAAAAAAAATAAAAAGATAATTCATAACGGTTGAGGCAATGCGATTTGCTTCATCCCTGTTTTTGAGTTCGCACTTGATAAATACCGGAATAAAAACGGCCCCGAACGTCGTGAGGAGAACATTGTTAATCATATTAGGCACGGTAACCGCGGCATAGAAGGCGTCCATTACTTTTGTTATTCCGAAGTAATTGGCAATAAGGATTTCCTTGCCCAAACTTAAAATATGTCCCAGTATGCTGGCGGCTATTAAAATCCCCGTAGCGCCGGCAATTTTTTGATTGGTAGTCGGTTCAGCCACTGTGCAAAATAACCTCTTCGTATTTTTTTACGACGGTTCCGATGTCAAATTCACTGATACGTTCCGCCGCATTTTCCGCCAGCCGCCGCGAAAAAGCGTCATCATTCGCAATTTTTTCAATTGCGGCCGCAAGGGCATCCTTATCTCCGGGGGGCACCAGCACGCCGGTTTCGCCGTGCGTGATGATTTCCCTTATTCCGCCCGGGCAGTCCACCGCCGCAACGGGAACACCGCAGGCCATTGCCTCAAGCACAACATTGGGAAAGCCCTCGTAACGCGAGGTCAGAACAAACACCTTCGCTTTTCTGAACAGTGGATACGGATTTTCCTTAAAACCCGCCAGGGTCAAATCCACGTCCAATTCTTTCGCTTTTTTCTCCAGAAATCTTCTTTCTTTTTCTCTTCCGCCGCCGGCAATCACCAGTGGAATACCCTGTAATTGCGCCATCACTTCAAGCAGAAAGACGTGGTTTTTTTCGCTGCGAAGGTTCCCGCAGGTAAAGACGAATCCGGAAGGACCCGCCTCTTCCTCAAGCATTTTCTTTCTTATCCATAAAATGTCCGCCCCGCTTCTTATCACTTGAATTTTTTCCGGAGCAAGGCCGAAATTTCTCACCAGGTCGCTTTTCACTTCTCCCGATACGGCGGTTATTTTCCCCGCTTTTGCGTAAAAAAACTTAACCAGCGGACGCCAGAGAAACGAGAAAGAACACTCCCTGAAATGCGCCGAAAGATGCGTTCTCTCGCCTGCTATAATTTTCTTTCCGAGCATCCATCCGACAAACAGGGCAACAAGATTTGCAGGATACATAAAAGATACAATTCTGTCCGGCTTTATTTTCTCGAGGAGTTTCAGGAGCGAGAAAATTGCGAAAAACGTTCTCGGGACCAGACCTTCCCTTATCCCGTAAAGAGGGACATCCCGGGGAACCAATTTGCTCTCGCCGCCGAACAGGCGAAAAACAAAAAGGTGCGGCTCAAACTTCGTTCTGTCAATGTATTTCAGAATATACTGCATCTGTCTCTCCGCTCCGCCCCCGTAAATAGAGTAAATAACGAAGAGAGTCCTTTTCTTATACATAATCAGCCGCCTGAATAATCACTCATTTTTGCGAAAAATAAATTCATTATTGCCGGAGCCGCCGCCGCAGGTTTTCAAATATTCCAGTTTAAATCCTCTGCCGTAATAAAAATTGGAAATTTCCTCCGGGCTGGCCACCTCGAAAGGATACCCTCCGACCCAATCCACCCAGTCATAAAATATATCCATACCTCTCGCTTTTGTTTGAAACCATCTGGAAAACGGGGACCTTCCACGAAGTAAACTAACCATAAAACTTTTGAATTCGAAAATAATCATAATGAAAGAAACATACGGTAATTTCAGAAAGTCAGGCAGTTTATTGTAAAAAAATTTTACCTTTCTCCATCTTCGGCTTACCCTGCCCTGGTCATTGTATATCGCTATAAACAATAACCCGTTCCTTTTTATTAAGGGAATAACATTTTTAAGCGCTTGCCGCATATCCCCCGTATGGTGCAGAACGCCCCAAGAATAAACAATATCGAACTCTCCTATTCCTGAAAGGAATTGTTTATCCAGAATAGAACCCTGCATAATCAACCAGTTCCTGATGCCCTTGAAATATGCATTTTTTAAGGTCATTGCGGCATTTACACTTTCTGCGGAATAATCAAACGAAACCACCTTATCTGCCTTAAGCTGCATAGCCGCCAGAGAGAATAAGCCGCTGCCGCATCCTACATCAAGAAAAGTTTTTCCGCTCAAGGTCTCTAATTTTAAACTGTTTCTAAGTGATTTACTTGCTTTTTTAATGCTTTCTTCACCCACTTGTCTGACAAATTTTTCCCAGTTCCTGCCAAAATTAAATCCTTTTCTTGCAACCACAGCCCCCCCCTTAAAAGAAGCAAAAAACAGCGGGATACGGTTCAACTTTTTTCTTCATTACGCCAATTGAAGCAGTTTTTTCAGGATCCCCAGTTTTTTCGCGGAAAATTTGTCGGGAATATTTCTAATGACGTCCTCCGCAAGTGAATGAATATGCTTTATCTCCTGAAACCTTCTTCCATAAAACTGGATTTTACCCGAAATGTCCCTTTTTTTCAGCGCTTGAATTTTCTTATCAATTTCCGAAATTTTCGGGGAAATCTCATTCATCCTTTTTGAAATCCCTTCTTTAAACCTTTTCAGTGCGATGTTCAGGATATCAGGGTCGGCTTCATAGTAATCCTTCCTGTCGGAATTCACCCACACCTTCCGCACGGCTCCCCACGCCTCCAGCGCGCGGATATTCATTGAAGCGGAGCCCTTGCTGATTTTAAGTTCCCTCACCATGTCATTCAGCGAAACGGGTTCGGCGCTCAAATAAAGAAGCGCATAAATCTCGCCCGCTATGGGGCTTAAACTGAAACGGGAGAAAAGTAAACCCGCCACGCTCACAATCTCGCTTCTCATCTGCTCTATTTCTTTATGTTTCATATCGTTCAATCCGTTCTGAACGAATTATACAACGAAAAACCTGATTTGTCAAGCCCTTTGACATGTTTTATGTATATTTTTATAATGTAGCAGGTCTTATTTTGAGGTTTTTTATACAATTCTTTTTAAGGGGGGTGGAATGGCAAAGAGAAATCAAATTTTTAAGTGCGGGGTTTGCGGCAATGTGATTTCCGTAATTGAGGCGGGAAAAGGGGAACTGGTTTGCTGCGGCCAGCCGATGGAACTGCTTGAAGAAAAAACGGCCGCAGATGAAGGAAAAGAAAAACACGTTCCCGTCGTGGAAAAAACCGGAAGCAGCGTGACGGTGAAAGTCGGCTCTACTCTTCACCCCATGGAAGAAAATCACTACATTGAACTGGTCCAGATTATTCAAAACGGCGAAATTGCAGCAGGCAAACGGCTCAGGCCGGGAGACAGCCCAACCGCCGAATTCTGCTTTGCCGATGCGGAAAACCTGACGGCGAGGGCGCTGTGTAACGTGCACGGGTTGTGGAAAAATAATTCGTGAAAAAGGAGAAGACATGAAAAAATTAAACGGCTCGGAAACGGAAAAGAACCTTCTAACATCGTTCGCGGGAGAATCACAGGCAAGAAACAGGTACACCTATTTCGCGGGCGTGGCAAGAAAAGCCGGCTACATCCAGATTTCAAACATTTTTCAGGAAACCGCTGACAATGAAAAGGAACATGCCAAAAAATTTTTCAAACTGCTTAACGGCGGCGATGTTGAAATTCAGGCATCCTACCCCGCAGGAGTAATAGGCGACACTGCCGCCAATCTCGCGGCGTCGGCCGAAGGCGAACATCTGGAGTGGACAAAACTTTACAAGGGCGCAGGTCGGACAGCGCAAGAAGAGGGTTTTGATGAAATCGCCGACCTGTTCGGAGCAATCGCCCTGGTAGAGAAGCAGCACGAAAAAAGATTCAGGAAACTGCTGAAAAACATAAAAGAAGGAACCGTTTTCAAAAAAGAAAAAACCGTAAAATGGAAATGCCTCAACTGCGGATATGTTCACGAAGGAACGGAGCCGCCCGAAAAATGTCCCGCCTGCGCTCACCCGCAGGAATACTACGAACTGCTCGGCGAAAATTATTAAAATATCTGTCCCTGAACTTTCGCAAATCAGAAACCTTTACAAAAAGGTTAAACCCGGCATATTAAAACGCCTCGGTGAATTCAGGGGAAAAGAAAAGACAGAAAACAGCCGCATTCTGTTTACGGAACTCTGCTATTGCCTGCTGACTCCGCAGTCAAAAGCCAGAACCTGCTGGGAAAAAGTCAGCGAGTTAAACTCTAAAGGGCTTCTGTTTAAAGGCGGCAAAAAAGAAATCGCAGAATGTCTCCGCGGCGTCAGGTTCCGGAATAACAAAGCAGGCTACATATACGGCGCCAGAAAAATTCTGCCGGAATTAAAAAAGGGGCTTCGAAAAATACGGGATGTGAATAAACTGCGGCGGTGGCTTGTAAAAAACGTAAAAGGTTACGGGTTCAAGGAGGCGAGCCATTTCCTGAGAAATATCGGGCGCGGAACGGACCTCGCAATTCTGGACAGGCACATTTTGAAAAATCTGCTCGCCTTAAAAGCGGTAAGGAAAATCCCCGGGCATTTGTCCGCAAAGGATTACCTCTCCATAGAGCGGAAATTTTTGAACCTTTCCCGAAAGATAAAAATACCCGCGGAACATCTTGACCTGCTCCTCTGGTGCAGGGAGACGCACGACATTTTCAAATAGAGGCCTGCCCGCAGGATTGTGCGCCGGAGGCGGGCGAGCCGCAGACGCGAGCGTCTCCGGAAGCGTTTCATCCGCCTTGGCGGGGCAGCTCCGCCGACGACAATGCTTACGGCAAAACTTCAGCTATTTGCTGAGCTGGTCGTAGTAATCTTCCAGAAGTTCCCTGTACTTTTCCGGTTTAGGGGTCTTCTTTGCCTTATTCAGTTCTTCCAAAAGACCGTCAAAAAAACTCTGCCTGCTTTCCGGAATTTCAAACGACTGCTCGTTAAACCCGATTGAACCGCCGGAGCCGCCGCCCTGTTTCATAGAAGGCAGGGCGGACGGGATGGAAGAAGACCCCGACGGCGACTGCGGAACCTGTTCGTACGAACTCAGCTGTCCCGCTGACTTTTTCAGAAAATAAAGCGCTTTTTCCTGCGCGGCAGCGGCGAGGCCCGGGTCGAGCGACAGCAGAAATTCATGCGATTTCTCCATCTGCCGGCGGGCGTTTTTTATATCGGAAATAATCTCGCCGGGAAACTGAGCGCTTCCGCGGGCCCACTCATAAAGTTTCTCCGCAAACTCATCCGTTTTGGCGGCAGTTTTGACCTGCTGAGTGGATATTTCCAGAAGAAATTCACTCTCGCCGGCGCTGACCCCCGCCCCGGATGTGTCGCTGTAAATTTCAAAAAAATCTCCGAACTGCTTCGCGAGGTCATCAATCATTGACACCGTTCCTGAACTTACGGAAACCTTTTTCATCTCCTCAAGCTGTTTCCCTGCACTTTTGAGAGGCGTTTCAAAATCAAGCTGCTCTTTGGCAAACCTGTCCGTACCGGTCTGTGTTTCTTTGTAAAAATCATAGAGTTTAGCGGAAATCCTGTTTAAGTCGTCTCTGAATTTGCCGGTTCTGTTCTGCCAGATACTCTGTGCGGACTGACGGATTTCTTCTGCTTTCTGCTTTAAAACGGCATACTTTTTCCGCGCGGCTTTTGCCGCTCTTTCCTCGCGCGAAGAAACAACCGCTTTCGTGCCGGAATAGATTTTTTCCTCTTCTTCTATTATTTCGCCGAGTGTCTCGTCTTTTTTTTCAAACCCCGAAGACATCGGGGGGACATCCCCCGACGCCTGTTTTATGAATTCCTGCATCCGGCGGAGTTGCTTCAAAAGATTCTTCGCCTTGTTCAAGGCGTCCTGAATATTTCCGGAAGAGAGCGCATCCTTCATGTCTTTAAGCGCTGAAACCGCATCGTTAAAATCAAGCGATTTTATGGAATCCGAATTAACGAACTCCTCCGGCAGGTCATTGGGCATATCCTTTACTGTTGCTGCGAGTTCTTTCATGATGTCTCCGATTCTCTTCGTTATCTGAAGGAGTTCCCCCATTTTTTCTGCATCCTGCGAATTGCGGAGAAAATCATCTATTTTGTCCGCAAGGTCGGTTGACTCGGTACTCAGATTGTTCAGATTATCCATTGTGCTCCTCTTAAAAATCTCCTCGCTGAGAAGCGCCATACGTTCGAGACCCTGCTGAATCTCATCCTGACGGGCAAAGGCATTTTCCAAATCATTTTTCCCGAACGCCCCTGTCGCCTGCCTCGACAAACGCGCCATATTATCCAGCGAGTCCCTTATCCCCTCGTATTCGGAAACATAAAAACTGCCGTAAAGAGGGTCGAGGCGCATTTCGGAAATAAGGGAAGAAGTCAAATCGGAAAGCTTTGAAAGTTCTTTCTCTATTCCGTTCTGTTTTTTAATTAACTCCCCGCAGGTCCAGTCCTTGCGGCCGCTGTTAAGTTTTGACTGGCTCATATACTGCCGGAAAATTTCCTCTTTGATGGCGCGTTCCTTATTAAGCCCTTCCCTGCGGGAAAAAAGAAAATCCTTCAATTCCACCGAAAAGTGTCCGCTTTCTCCTTTGTTTCCGCTGCGGTCTTCCGCCTCCGCCCAGATTTCAAGAAAATCTCCGGGATTCAAAAGCCCTGAAATTTTAAAAGGATAATTCCCTTTCTCTTCCTTTGAATAGCCCGAATAAAGTTCTGTCTTTTTCTGCTCTCCCGCATTTTTTCTGAAAATGAGAAACACGCGGGTCACCCCGAAATCGTCCGAGGCGCGCCAGAGAATCGGGACTTCGCTGAACCTGTCGGAAACGACGAGGTCCGTCTGCGGTGAAACAATTGACGCCTGAGGTTCCATGTCTTCCGTAATTTCAACCGGCCAGTGAACGGGGCCTGTCGACTCAAGACCGTCCCCGGAAACCAGTTCGACATACCAACTGCCGCCTCCCTCAACCATAAAACTGCCTGCTCCTTTTTCCCCCGAAATTTTCAGGTTATTCTTTTTAACCGCAGAGCCGCTGACAACGACAATTTTCCCGCTTTTCAGTTTTTCTCCGGATACGATTTTAACGTCAACCCGCGTTCCTTTGAATGCCGAAATCCCCCCGTAGGATGTTTCCTGCTTTTCAAGTTTCAGATACTCGGGAAAATTCAAGGTCAGCGTCCGGCTCACAACCTCCGGACGTTCCAAAAACCTGATGTTACAGTCGGGGGTTTTCAAATCCTTCCACTTAAATCTCACCGAAAACGGTCTCATACACTCCGCAATCTCAAAATGAAAATGCCCGGGCTTTTTTTCCAAATTTCTCTCAGCCCAGGAATCGTCTGCAAACCGCATAAAAATTTCCGGTATAACACCCTCCGCCGGATAAACCGAAGCGCTCCATTTTTCCCCTTTTACCGCAAATTTTTTCATTTCAACTTTCATGAAATCCGCAATGTTCTTCTGCCCCGGAAAAATAATCCTCAAAGCGCTTGGCCGGTTCAAAAAGAGGACAAAGAGCGAAAAAGTAAAAATTAAAATTTGTCTTATATCAATCTTAAAAAAATTTCCGGGCCGGAATTTTTCAAGAACCCCCAAACCTTTTTTAACTTCTTCGTCAATTAATTCTCCTGAAATCCCGATAGAAACAAGTTTCTTTCTGCAAAGGCATAATTCGCAGGCGGTTAAGACATCTCTGCCAATCCGCACGCACAGACCCCTGATTCCTTCTTTCCAAACAAAAAAAACGCTTTTACCGCCTTGGAAGACCGCGAAAAGCGCGGACGAGACCAGAATCATTTTTCTGGCGGGAAAATCGAGAGGGAAAACAAGGTCAACCAGAGAAAACACCGCCGAAAGCAACGCAAAGACCCACAATGCCTTCAGAGCCCCTGCGGAAACATCAAAAGTCAACTTTATGATATGAAGCCGGCGCAGACGCCTCATGAACTTATCCCCCGCCGGACAACCCCTGTCTGTCATTTCAGATTTTCCCTCCACCATAAAGCCGCAGACGCAAAAACAAGAACAATCATAAAATACGGGCTGCGCGCAGGAAAAAACCGGTTTACGCTTTTACTTCCCGCCGGCAGCAAACTCATCCCGAAATCTCTGTACTCCGCAAATTTTCCGCCCGAAATCGAGGAAATATTTTCCAGCATTTTGAAATTGCTTCTCGTATTCAAATCCTCTATCTTCTCACCCGTTACCTTAAACAAAAACTCCTTCCGCGCGCGGATGCGGCCGTCTTTGGAGACCTCTATAACGATTCTGTGCTCCCCTTTTTCAAAAACATTTTTGGAAATGTTAAACCTGTTTGCGCTTTCCATCACCGGATTTATATATGAGACACCGGCGGGCGAAAAGTGCTTAACGGTAATCTGCCCGCCTGAGACCTTAACCGACAATTTCACACGTTCTCCTATCGCATAACTTTTCCTGCCCGCAACCGATATCTCCTCCAATAACGGCGATTTCGTAAGCCATGCGAAACAGTTCCTGAAAAACTCTTGATAAAAATAACCCGTTTCCACATTGCCGAAAAACAATTTCCACAGGCCGTTGGTAAGAATAACCATAACCCTCCCTTCGCCGGCCTCCCGGGCAAAACAAACGGGCGCGCCGCCTGCGGTTTTCAGCAAAACGGCGGCGTCTGACGGAACCGCCGATATTTTATTCATGCCCTCAATTCCCGCGCGCGAAAGAGCGGGCAGCCCCGCAATCAAAGAAGTTACGGGATGAGAAACGTCCGCCTTGATAAAAAATTGTCCGGCATCATATCCGCTTTCCCCGGCCGGCGGGATGTTTAAAATTCCGCCCAGGGGGCTTGAAACATAGTTGCCGTTCTTAAAAACGTTTTCCCCTCCTATGAGCAAAAAAGCGCCGCCTTTTCTTACGTGCTCCGCAAGAAGATTCAAGTGCTGCTCCGGGATAAACCTCGTATAATCGAAATTCAGCAGTATCACAATGTCGTAATTTACGATGTCCTTAAGAAAAATCTCCTGGACGGGAAATGGAATCAGCGAGAGTTTGTTCTCCGGAAACGGGATATAGTCCTCGGGGTTTCTCAGTATGACAAAGGATGTTAAATCAATTTTCGGACTGGACTTTATAAAAGCGCGTATATTCCTGTACTCCCAGCCGGGGCGGCCGCTTATGAAAAGAACTTTTATCTTTGATCTGAATACCGGCATTCTGAAAATTTCCGATACGCCCGTATTTACCCCCTTAGATAATGCCTCCACGGTATATTTTACTTTCTCGCCCGCAACGTTCGGTATAAAACTTACGGACATCTCTTTCTCAAACTCATCCGGAGCGAATATTCCCTGCTGCTCGCTTATGATACTGCCTTTTTCCCGCACCAGAATTTTGAAGTTGGCGACCTCGCCGCTGCGGCTTATTTTTATTTTAATTTCGTCGGATGAGCCCTGAAAACCCTGCCCGGGATAACTCAAAATCTTAAGCAGCAGACCGGGCCCGGATGATTTGCCGAAACCGGCGGAAAAAACAGGCCGTGAAAAAAGGTAATCCGCAGATTTATTCTCCTGTCCGTCGGAAAGAATCAGAAGCGCCGCATTTTCCGGCAGCCCTGCAGAAATTCCCGAGATGCATCCGTTTATGTCGGTTGCATCATCCCGAGCGGAACAGGAAAAAAACTCTTTCTCGTCCACAGGTCTGTATCCGTTCCCGAATACGAAGAATGAAATGAGAAAATGTTTTTTCAGCCATCTTAAATTATCCCTGACGAGTTTTTTTGCACCGTCGAGCCGCGACCCCCCGCAGTCGGCGACTCCCATACTTGAGGAAACATCCATACAAACCGCAAGCGGGCTAACGGATGTTCCCCCTTTCGTTTCAAAAACAGGATTGACTATCAGCAAAAAACAGAGAATAAGAAAGAAACCGGAAAAAATGTTTAATCCCCGCCGCACCGTAAAAAACAACAGCACAGCGAAAATAAGAAGAGCCGCTTCTTTCATCTTTGTTTACACTTGTCTTCCATAAAGGTGTCTTTCAGCCGCGACCAAACCGCTCGCGGGCATTGCCGTCGGCGGAGCTGCCTTCCGGAGACGCTCACGTCTGCGGCTCGCTCCGGCAATCCTGCGGGCATACTGCCAAACTCCTCGGATTGACGGCTCCGTTAGGCACCATCCGCCGCCTTGCGGTCGCTCACACAGCTCGCATTATCTTCCCCGCAATTTGCACAACGTAAGATTCTGAATCGGTTTACCACGATTTAAGCTTTCTTTCAATAAATTCCTTGTGAATAATATCCTGTTTGTAAGAGCCCGTAAGCGAGTACATTATCAGGTTGACCGTCAATTTCACCGCCTCCATCCGCTGCGGTTCGCCGCCAGGCAGACACCTGTAAAGAAACCGCACGAGGGTATCTTTCGCCCATGCTCCCATCAGATCATTCCTTGAATATATTATCAGCCATCGGCCGTCTTTCTTTACGCCGTAAAGGTACGGGCTTACGTCACACCGGCCCGCCACTTTCGGCTTAAGGTAAAACGATTTGAAAATAACATCTTCCTGCGGAATTTTTTCAAGAACACTGCCGGGAAAAATCTGCCCGGCAAAGACGCTCACGGAAACATAAAAATCCTCAAGACCGAAATTCTCCGCCTCATCAATCAGAAGGAGTCCGCCTGAATTGAGATGCCTTGAAAAAAAACCGATTTCTTCTTTTGTAAAATCCGGGAGAGAACCCTTTGCCGTCAGGTATAAGAAAGGATATCCGAAAATATCCTTCCCGACTTCCACTTCCGCCGCCTCGCCGTCAGGGTCTATCGACGTTGTCGAAGTTATAAACCTTAATGCATTTTCATAAGAGGTGGGATGCGGGTTGTAAAACCCGCCGTGTTTTATAACGCAAAACTGAAACTTGTCGCCGTATGCAAAAAGTAAATTAGCGAGCAGAGCGGTAAGCCCCATTAGAAATCCGACAATTATACGCGATCGCTTATTGAAAAATTGCACTGTTCCCTTTAGAAAAACTTCTAACGGGGCAAGCAGTAAGAATTTATTTTTTTTCATTTATTTTCCCGCGGGCAAGAGCAAGGTTGAATTTCAGATTCCCGTCCTGCGGGTTTATCGCGAGACCCTTCTGAAAAAATTCAGCCGCAGTTAAAAAATTTCCGCCGTTTAACTCTATCAGGCCGATTTCGTTGAATGCTCTGAAATTAAAAGGATTTAATTTAAGAGAATTCTCAAAAGCCGCGCGGGCGGAGGTCATCTTATCCGCTTTCTTAAGAGCCAGTCCGAGATTGTAAAATCTCACGTCATCCTTTTCAACTTTCAGCGCTTCTTCAAAATGCCCTGCTGACGCCGCGTAATTTTTTTCGTAGAAAAGGAGAACGCCGAGGTTGTTGTGCGTCTCCGCGAGGTTCGGATTTATCCGAAGGGATTTTATGTAGCACTCTTTCGCCAAATCCCGCTCGCCGAGAGCAATCCACACAGGGCCGAGATTGGTAAGAAGCCATCCGATATCGCGCCCTTCAAAAGCGCAAATCCGGGCGGTATCCTTTTCGGGATTCCTCAAAAGTTTAAAATAATAGAAAAGAACCTCAAGAGAACGCACTCTGTAATTCTGCGAATTTTCAAGCCGCCAGAAAACGTCCTCTTTCTTTTCCGCCTCATCCGTCCATAAAAGATT
This sequence comes from bacterium, assembly GCA_043825615.1. Lineage (GTDB taxonomy): Bacteria > CG03 > CG03 > CG03 > CG03 > JBDRMV01. The sequence goes on from JBDRRS010000013.1 coordinate 28,329, forward strand.
GCGAATTTTATAGCCGGGCAGAGGAATCTGGGAATCCGAAAAAGCAAAAAAACACTTTTTGCTCGTCCGCCGGTAGAACCTCATCTTCGCGGCATTTTTATCAAGGGGGGACATTTTTTTAAGCCCTTTCCCGTAAACCGCCGGGAAAACCGCTCCGTAATACGTATAAATTTCAGGCGTTCTTACGCCCTGCGCCCATTTTTTATAGGCAAGAGCGAATATCAAGTCGTCGCCGACGGCGCCTTTTTCAACAATCAGTTCCGCGCCGGGTGGAACGTCTCTTAAAACGGAATCCGTCATATCCGAAAGAGAGAAAAAATTCCTGAGCGAGTGACCCGGAATTGCAAAAACAAATGCCGCGGCGGAAACCGTAACCAGTACGCCGAGAAGTTTCCTAAATCCGAAACCGCGGAAAACCTCCTCAAAAAGAATAATTGAAAACAGCGCAGGCAGCAGAAAAAATCTTTCCATAATGGCTTCCAGAAAAAGAAAGTTCGCGGAAGAAAGACCCGATATAAGATAGAAAAACGGTCCCGTGAAAAGAAAAGAAATAAAAATAAAATGCCCGAATTCATTCTGCTTTTTTATTTTAAGGAGATAAGCAGCAGGCGCAACGAGAAAAATAAACCCGAAAAATTTGAAACCGATTCTTGCCCAATCCAGAAGAGCAAGCGGTGAAACCGAGTACTGCCCGCCGTGCAAAGCAAAAGTTCCGTAGTCCTTCCGCAGGAGTACCCTTACAAGGGCGGCGAAATTATGCGGGTTACCCCAGTTCAGGGAAGCTCCCGCCTGCGCCCTGACAATCAGAAAAAAATTTACCGAAAAACCCAGAAGAGCAAAAACAGTCAGATAAATAACGAACTTTGCGTTAAGCATTTTTCTGCGCGCAAGAAGAAACAGCACCGCCGGCGTAATCAGAATCAGCGTCTGGTGATTGGCAAGGCCGAGCCCGAAGACAAAAGAAGCGGCGAGTGTTTTTTTACGGGTCTTCCCCGCTAAAAGGCCTATAATAACCACCGCAAAAAGAATATTAAGAGTAAAGACCTCGCAGGCAAGGGATGAGCGGAAAACAAGAGGCGAAAGCGCAAAGTAAACGAGCGTCGGGATTTTCAGAAACCGCGAAACCAGAAAAAGAGAAATGAAAACAAAAAAAGCATTGGCAAAATTTGCCCTGTAGGCGGGATTCGCATACGGGAAAAGCCGCCCGGCGGTGTTTGTGATTATTGTAAAGACGGGATACCCCGGCGGGTGCGCCACTCCGAGTGTCGTCGCTGCCGTAATGAGTTCAGGAGAATCCCCGACAAATATTGACGGAGAAAGGTTAAACACATATACGCACAGCGCTAAAAATGCAATTATCAGGGAGATTTTCTTCACAGAAACATTATACAAAATTTTTTCGGGTGTGTTGTTTGACTGGCTGCACTAAAAATTATATCCTGAGGAATGGAAGCAATCGTTTATTATTCTCTGACAGGGAACACAAAAAAAGCCGCGGAAATACTTGCCGGCAGGTTGAACCTGCCTTTTGAAATTATCCGGATCCGGGAAAAGAAAAAGCGGGGTTTTTTAATAAATGCCATCACTGCTCTTTTTAAAATCCGCGTGGAAATTGACGGGACGGACCTTGATTTAACCCGTTTTGATAAAGTTTACTTCGGAAGTCCCGTCTGGGCAGGCAGCCCCGCTCCGGCGCTGAACACATTTCTACAGGTCTGCACCGGCCTGGAAGGAAAAGAAGTTTCAATCTTCGTAACATACGGAAGCGGGCTCGGGAAAGAAAGGGCTTTGAAAATAATGCAAAATCTCATCCGGAAGAAAGGGGCAAAAGTTATTCAGAATTTATCCGTGCGCTAAAGTGGAGTCCCGAGCGCGCGGCGCCGATATTATTCTTTTGTAAAAATTCCCCAGACCGCACAGTATCAGCAGTTCCCCCGCTGCAAAAAGCCGCCAGCTGTATTGGACGGGAACAAACACAGAGACCTCTTTTTGAAATTCGGCATCCGTTGCGAGCGTTAATATTCCCGGCAAAAATCCTCCCGCAACAATAATTTTTGAAAAGTCATAAATGAACGAAATAAATATCACGAAAGCGCCGAGAAGAATAAATATCCATTCCGCGGCGCTTATTTCCACTTCCCTGCTCTGCCCGCGAACGAGAAGATATGCCATAAAAATCATCGTAACGGAACAGATAACGGGGGCGAGGACGGGCCCGAGCCACGCCACCGGTATCAAAAACAGAATATCCCATGTTAAAAGTGACATCGGCCAGCCGAGAAACGCCTTAAGAAATATATAATAAAAAATATCCCAGACCGCGAATTCAAAAAGAAAAACAGCAAGACGCTTGTGAAAATTTTCCCCGGAAACCCACGCAATTGAAACAAGCATAACAATGGTTGAAATTTCTCTCAGCCATTCAACCGTTAAAACCCGTGCGGGAAACGCAGGGAGCGGAAAAGCGAAGCCGCCGGGGTAGTAAAGTTCCCGCAGATAAATAACGACCGCAGCCTCAAGAAAACCCATCGCAATGCCGAAAAGACCCAGCCAGAATATTTTCTTAGTTTCCAAACCATTGCTCCGTATTAAAAACTTTACCCTCAATTTTTACATCCGCAAAACTCCTGCTATGAAGTTCTCTGTTGAGACATTTGGAAGCATTGTCGTAGAAAACGACGCCGTAAGAAACGCCTGAATAATCCTCCCTGACGCCGAATACGGAAATGACGACGGCTTTATTGAGAACTTCCTTTTTCATAAATAAAACAGCGCCGGCGCCGTTAATCGCCTTGTCAAGGGCGCATAGCAGGATGATTTCGCCGTTTGCTGTCCGGAATGTTCTATAGTCGATAATTTCCGCGACGCTCGCTTCCATCGTGTTTTTTTCGGCTCTCCATTCCACATAAGGAAACCTGCTCCTGTTCAGGCCGAACTCGTCAACAATAAAAAACCTGCTGTTCTTCCCTCTGAAAATCAACAAAACCCCCGCAGCCGCGGCGATAACAAAAAAAAGAATAATTTTCCTGTTCACATTATATCTGCTCCGGAATCAAAATCTTATGTGTCTTTCAATACCGAGGTACTTACGCCCTTCCCCTTCTTCATCAGGCATATATACCGCCTTTAAAACATTGTTTCCTTTAATCCTGTACATAACTTCAATGCCGTGCCGCAAATCAAGAGAAGAAACATTTCTCATAAACTCTATATTATAGCCGAGATGCATTTTACCAAATGATTTCCCCATATATAAATTCATCCTGTCCGCCATATCCAAAGCGCTAAGTTTGTTTTCAGCATCCGTAATTTTTTCAAAAGCGGGAACTTCCACTTTTACCTCGTCGGCAAGACCCGCTTCCTGGAAGAACTCCGAAAAAATCGGGCTGATAAAAGAAGAATCAATAATCTTCGCAATTTCATTTTTCATGGATTCAATGTCGCTTAATCCGGCTCCCTTGCCAGGCAGTACCCGGTAATCCTGTGCCCGGGAATCTTCTTTGGAAAACTCCTTTGATGTCAGGTTTATATCCAGAGAATCAAGCGGGGAATGTTTTATGTCAACCATCACGGTATCTTCAACCTCGTCAAAAGGCGGAACAGAACTCTTCCTGCGGACGGGGGCATCCGCCTTCAATGTCAGGAAACACCTGTTATTGACGAACTCGACCTCGGCGAAATCCACGCGCAGCGTTTTCCCGAGATAATACAAACTTCCCTGATTCGTTGAGAGTTTCCCGTTAACGAGAAAAGGCGGCCCTTCTATTTTCAGTTCTCCGTAGATATCCGCTTTGAAATTGTCCGCCATCCACCTTACGTTTTTATCAAATTTAAGATTCAGCTTCACATTCATATTCTTGTCCGCGCCGAGACCAAGCCCGCCGCGCGTGTAGGAAAATTTCGCATTCTTTATTTTCAAATCGGCCTCTAAATTTGTTTTCTCCCCGTCAAAAACAGCCCTGACTTTTCCCGAAACGAGGCCGCGGGAAGGTTTTGAGCCGACAATATACTTCAAAACGCTGCGGCCCTGAATAAGGAGACCCGGCACAATCACGGGAACACCGGCGTCCGGAATGTCCAGAAGAATGTCGTATCCGCTGATTCTTGCATCAGCGAGCGAAACTTTCCCCGATATTCCAAAATTCTTATCCTTTACCTGCCCCTGTCCGCTTATATTAACGCTGCGGCCGTTAAAAACCGTCCGGAATTTTATTTTCATTCTCTCGGGATAGCCGCGCGGGGCGACTTCAAAGGAAAAATCTCCGGAGCCCTTCAGGTTGGGCATCTCAAAAGTTCCGCCGGCAAAGACACTGCAATTACCGCAGAAATCTCTGATTTCACCGTCAGGCAGAAGAATTTTCGCCAGTTTAAGGTTCTCCATTTCCATTGAAAAGTTATTTACCTGTCCGACGGATGAGGCAAGGAAACCCTGCGTCCTGAAAAAACCGGACGGAGCAGTCAATTTTATTTCCGGATATATAAAACCGCCTTCGGCTTTTACGCGACCTTGCGCATTTATAAAAGACCCCACAAAAATATCCTCCGCGAGAAAATTCAGTTCCGTTTTTTCGGCGCTTTTCGAAACGGCGGCTTTTATATCGCCGAACGCCTGCAAATCAACCTTCAGGAGTTTCAGGACTTTCTGCAAATCGATTTTCTCGGATGAAATTTCATATTGCCCGCCCGGAAGTATTCTGACGCCGAAACCGCCATCGGCAAAAAAAACGTCAAGGTCGCCTGCCCCTGCAACAAGTTTCCCTGAAATTCCCGCCGTACTTCCGGGCACCTTTTCAAACACGAGAGTTTCCCCTTTTCCCGTTGCCTTAAATTCAAGAGGAAAAAAAAGGTCATTAAAAAAAGCCGTCGTCAGGCGGCCGCTAATTTCCGTCTGCGTTGCAAAATCAATATCAAAAAAACAATCCGCAAAAATTTTAATGCCGCCCATTTCTATGTTTCTGATATCCATGCCAATCCGCGCAGACCTGAAATCTAATTTTACTTCGGAATCTTTTATATCCGCAAAACCGCTTTTAAAATAAACCCTGCCTTTCGGCACTAAAATCCGGCGTAAAGAAAATCCGGAAAATTCCCCGAGAACTTCGCCCGAAAATAGGCCGCGCGAGTCAAAAACAACCTTAATCTGCGAAGGGGCGGGGCTTGTAAAACTGCCGTCTATTTTGAATTTATCTCCGCCGCTGAAAACATCCGCGCTGAAGGCGCCGGCCGAGAAACTCAAAGCGCCGCGGATATCGCCTGAAAATTTACTATGGAGAAGATGCAGCGGGAACTTATTAATTTTTACCTCTCCTGAAATATCGGGCAAAACCGAAACATTACCCGAAAAAAGAGACCCCAGCGAAAAATCTTCAAAGAAAATACCATCCGGACCCGCCCTGAAAGAAGAAACGAACACCCCCGCTTTCCAGATTTCAGAGGTTTTAACTTCGCCTTTCAGTTCGTATTCCTCAATCTTCCCTTTTGCATTAACCTTTCCGGGCAGGGCGGTGAGTTCCGCCGTGAAAGGAAATTTTTCCCTCTTAAAATCCTGCCCGTATTTAAATAAAGTTTTTTTGCCGTTTAAAACAACAGAAAAAATCTTTTCCGAAAGTTTAATTCTGCAACTGCCGTTATCCTTATAACCTGAAACGTCAAGAAAGAAATCGGAGTTCAAGTTAAACCGGCCTTCCCCTGCCGTAAACTGGCCGCCTGATAACGCGAAGGATTTTTTACTCCCTGAAATTACAAAAGATGAAATTTTAAAAATATCGTCTCTCAATGAGAACTCTGCGGAAATTTCCAAGCCCTTATTTTCCTCGCGGAGGTCCAGAGAAATCACGCCGTCCTTTATGCCGCACTTACCTTTAACGGAATAACTCCTGTCTTTGCTTCTTACTTCAATTTCAGGATACAGTTTTATACCTCCGGATGACTCAAATGTCGAAAACAATTTTATCTCACCTGTACGTATTTTTACCGTTTTAGCGGCCGAACCCGTTATGACCGCTTCCCCGCCGTGGATAAAACCGCGACCTTTTACCGCAAAGCCGCTGTAATCCCCTGAAAAATCCGTTATGGAAATTTTTTCCGCATTTTTCTCATTATATGCAACCGCCGCCAAGCAGTTTTCAAAAGCAAATTCCCCGTAGACGAATTCCTGCGCTCCGCCCTTAAATCTTACAACAGGATTTCCTAAAAATCCGGCGGCGCTCACATTTCCCGCTATGCCTGAGGCGGTGAAAGAATCACTCTTGTAACTTCCTCTAACTTCGAATTCGCCCTTTATCAGCGGGTTTGCGGATAACGGCTTGATTTCACACGAACCCGAAATCAAAACACTTCCTAAATTAGAACTGATTTTTGAAAACAGAACACCCTTTTCCGAAACATTAACTCTGCTTTTGAAATCCCGCAGACGCAGTGCCCCGGAATCCGATGCGGCAAATAATTCGTCAGCGCTCAGACGGCCGGCGGCGGTGATATTATAAACTTTGCCGTCTTTCAAAGAGCCGCTGACTCTCCCCGTAAAATTTTCGTTCGTAAACAACGATGTTGTAAAAAAGACCGAAAAAAAATCCAGGTTTTTCAGTCCGGCCTCAAATTCCCATATTCCCGAAATATTTGCAGCCGTTACGCCCGCTCTGAAACCGCCGGATGCAATATTCGCCCTGACGGATGCCGCTTGAAGCTTACCCGAAATTTCAAAGGTTTTGTTCAACTCGACGCTCTGTAGAAAAATATTACTGAACTTGACGGACGGCGAGCCGGTTGGGGATTCCTTTTTTCCCGGGGCAAAAAAAACCGCAATCTCTTTCAGTTCATTTTTATCCGCCCTGATATTCAGCCCGTTAAGAAAAACCTTTTTCAACTCCGGCGGTTTCCTGAATATAAAAAAGGGTCCGAAGTAGAGAATTATCTTCTTAAAGCGGAAAGATCTTTCTCCCGTCGTCAACGGAACTGAAATTTTTACTTCATTAAGAGCCGCCATGCGAAAATAATCGGTATCCACGTCGCCGTATGAAATGTTTATTCCGGATTTCCGGATTTCGGATGAAATGGAACGCCCTATCTCACGGCGCGCTTTCTCAAAAGGGAAAAAGACAACAACGCACAGCGCCGCTATTACAAAGAACGCCGCAATTTTAAACAAATTTTTCATTGTTTTAATTATACAAAATATTGCACACATGCGGGCATGCCGAGGCGTATTACAAGATAGGCATCGGGGGAATTATTCCAAAATGTGTTTTTTATTGCTATAATCAGCACGTTATGATGGAAATTTTGTATCTGCCGGTTTTATTTTTTTCGGTGATTGTGCACGAAGTTGCTCACGGCTATACCGCGCTGAAACTCGGGGACGACACCGCTCTTTATTCGGGGCGGCTGACGTTTAATCCCGTACCCCACATAGACCTCTTCGGCACGATAATTCTTCCCCTTCTGCTCGTGCTCACGCGAAGTCCTTTTCTTATCGGCTGGGCAAAGCCGGTTCCCGTAAACCCTTATAATTTTGCGAGTCCCCGGCAGGACTTCGCGAAAGTCGGCGCGGCGGGTCCTCTCTCAAACATCGCTCTTGCGGTTCTTTCCGCAGCCCTAATCGCAACGCTGAGAATTTTAGGCGTGGATGCGTCTTTCCACCTTATAATAAACATCCTTCAGTATGCTGTTTTTATTAACATCCTCCTTGCCATTTTTAATCTGATACCGGTTCCTCCGCTTGACGGTTCGCGGATTCTCTCGGCTTTTCTTTCCGCCGAAGCGGCGTACAAATACGACCGCATCGCCCGCGGCGGACCTTTTATAACGCTCATAATCCTGTGGGTTTTCTGGCCTTTTATTTTTAAAATCGTGCAGTTGCTTGCAGGGTCTCTTCTCTACCTGGCAATGACTATATGAACAGGAAAAGAATTTTATCAGGGATGCGGCCGACAGGGGCGATGCACCTCGGTCATTTCTTCGGAGCGCTCAAAAACTGGGTTAAACTCCAGGATGATTACGAAACTTTTTATATGGTCGCCGACTGGCACGCAATGACGACCTCCTACGACGACACGTCCGGTTTCTCCGACGCTGCCTGCGAAATGCTTTTTGACTGGCTCGCATGCGGCATCGACCCCGGAAGGTCGTGCATATTCAAACAGTCGGACATTCCCTCGCACGCGGAACTTTTCCTGATTTTCTCAATGATAACGCCCCTCGGATGGCTTATGAGATGTCCCACCTATAAGGAGCAGCTCCGCGAAATAAAAAATCACGACATAAACATGTTCGGTTTTCTCGGATACCCCGTCCTCCAGGCGGCCGATATCCTAATTTACAAAGCGGACTGCGTGCCGGTGGGCGAGGACCAGCTGCCGCATCTGGAAATAACGCGCGAAATCGCAAGAAGGTTCAACCACCTGTACAAAGAAGTGTTCCCCGAACCGAAAGCTCTGCTCACGAAATCGCCGAAACTTTTGGGAACCGACGGAAGAAAAATGTCAAAAAGCTACAACAATGCCGTAAATCTGACCGACGATGAAAAAACAATATTAAAAAAAATAAACAGCATGATAACCGACCCCGCGCGGATACACCCTTCCGACCCCGGACACCCCGACGTCTGCAGCGTTTTCCAGTACAGGAAAGCCGTCAATACCGAAAAATCGGCGGAAATCGAAGGCGCCTGCAGAAGGGCGGAAATCGGATGCGTGCAGTGTAAGAAAATGCTGGCTGAGGAAATCTCGGCAGTTCTCGCACCGCTTCAGGATAAAAGAAAGAAAATCAAAAAAAAAGATGTGACGGATATTCTGACCGAAGGAAAAAAGAAAGCGGGCGCAATCGCCGCCGTGACGCTTGAGGAAGCAAGAAAAGCCATAAACCTATGACAGACAATTACTTCGTCAGGACCGATGTTTTTGAAGGGCCTCTCGACCTGCTCCTATGGCTGATACAGAATAACAACATGGACATCTATGACATTGAGATTTCAAAAATAACCTCGCAGTATTTAGAGCATATTGAAAAGAACATTTTTAACCCCGACTCGTCCGCCGACTTCCTGTCTATGGCATCGCTTCTCCTGAGAATAAAATCAAATCTGATGCTCCCGAAGGAAACGGAAGAATATCAGGAGGCGGTTGCCGACAAACAGGAACTCGAGAAACGCCTTTCCGAGTGGAAAAAAGTTAAAGAAAGCAGGGATGTTCTTCTGGAAAAATTCAGGGGCCGCAGAAATTTCTTCAGGAGGAACGAACCCGCCGCGGTTGAAATCGACAAAAAAAGCAACGTCACCGTTTTTGACCTCGCGGAAATCTTTTCGGCGCTGATAATAAAAAATCTTCATAAGGCGGAAACAATCACCGGACCCGAAATATACCTCGAAGACGTTCTTAACGAAGTTCAGGAACAATTAAAAATGGAAGCCCCTCTGAAATATTCGCATCTCCTGTTCAAAAATCCCACGAAACTGTATGCGGCAGTTCTGCTTTTTGCGCTCCTTGACCTCACGTCGAAAAAAATTATCACGATAAAACAGCAGCGGCCGTTCGCCGACATATCGATTGCATCTCTTAAAAACGAAAGCCCGGCCGCGGAACCGGTTGAATATGGAAACGAACGAATTAAAGAAAATAATTGAAGTTCTCCTGTTTATAAGCGGGAAGAGCGTTTCAAAGGAGAAACTCGCCGAAATAGCGGGAGTTTCCCGCGCGCAGATAGAGGAAACAGTCACCGTTTTAAAACAGGAATGGAATTCAAATCACGGTTTTTTCATTGAAGATATCGGGGCAGGTTTCCAGATTTCCACAAGGCCCGAATATTCGGGATATATTTTAAAACTTTTTCCGTGGAAGGGCTCTTTGAAACTTTCCCCGCCAGCGGCGGAAGTTCTTTCAATAGTCCTTTACAAACAACCTATTACAAAAGCGGAAATCAACGCCATACGCGGAGTCGATTCGCAGGGGGTTATCTCAAATCTGCTTAAAAACTCGCTGATAAAATACGCCGGACGCAGAACAACGCCCGGCCAGCCGCGCCTTTTAAGGATTAACGATACCTTTTATCATGTGTTCGGCATAAAAGACAGCGCCGATGTGCCGTCATGGGAAGAACTCGGAGTGGAGCAATAAGCAACAACAACAAGTTCTTTTCCATCAGGGGCCTGAGGGCATGTAGGGGCATCATGCCTGTCCACAGGACGGTCTGTGACCTGCCCGCCTTGCCCCTACTAAGCAACCGGGAATTATGGGCGGGAAAGCAAGTATAGCGGGAGGAATACGGTGAAAAAAATAGATAAACTCCGGTCTGATATTGACCTGAACGACGAGGGAATCCTGAAACTCATTTTGAAGAGAATTGAAAAAACCCGGGAAATCGCCGAGTACAAGAAAACACGGGGCGGAAAGATTTACCGCCCGGAAAGAGAAGAGAAAATTTTGCGGAAAATGAAAAAAAATCTCGGGAGAGAGCAGTCAAAAATCGTTGAAAACGTTTTCAGAACCATCATCTCCAACTGCCGCGCCGTTCAGAAAACCCTGAAAATATCCTATCTCGGGCCGATGGCGACTTTCACCCATCAGGCGGCAATAAAAATCTTCGGGAAATTCTGCAATTTTGTGCCGGCTCAATCCGTAAGCGAGGTTTTTAATGAGATAGAAACGGACAGGGCCGAGTACGGGGTCGTCCCGATTGAAAACTCAACGGAGGGAATGATAAGTCATACTCTTGATATGTTCATCGATTCTCCCCTGAAAATAATAAACGAAGAATTTCTTGCCATTTCGCACTGCCTTATTTCCAGCGGCAAAAGCGCCAAAAAAATAAAAAAACTTTACTCGCATCCCTCCGCTTTCGCCCAGTGCAGGGACTTTGTGTCAAAAAATTTTCCCGCCGCGGAAAAAATTGAGACATCAAGCACCGCCGGCGCTGTGAAACTTGCCGGCGGGGCGGCGAATGCCGCCGCGATCGCATCCCGGTTCGCCGCGGAAATCTACAAAATGAATATCCTTGCGGAACACATTGAGGACATGTCGCAGAACTATACGAGATTTCTCGTGTTGGGCAAAACAACACCCGAACCGTCGGGGAAAGACAAGACCTCTCTGCTTTTTTCGCTTAAAGACCGGCCTGGGTCGCTGCACGATTCGCTTGTCCCTTTTAAAAAAAGGAACATAAACCTTACGAAAATAGAATCGCGACCTTCCAGAAAAAAGCCGTGGGAATACCTGTTTTTCGTTGACTGCGCAGGCCACACAAAACAGAAAAAAATTCAGGCCGTCATAAAAGAACTTGCGGCGTTCTGTAATTCAATAAAGATTCTGGGCTCCTATCCCGCGGGGGACTCCGATATATGATTAAACCCCGCAAAGCCGTTAAAAATTTCGCTCCCTACGTCGCAGGGAGACCGATAGAGGAAATAAAACGCATCTACAAACTTAAAAAAGTCATAAAACTCGCCTCAAACGAAAATCCTTATCCCCCGCCCGAAGGTGTGATGAAAAAAATCAGAACTCTCGCAAAATCGGTAAACAGGTATCCCGATTCAAACGGTTACGCCGTAAAAAAAGAAATCGCAAAAACGTTCAGGGTAAAACCGGACTGTATTGTCATCGGCAGCGGAGTTGATGAAATAATAGAACTTCTGGCAAAAGCGTATCTTGAACCGGAAGACGGAATCATCGTTTCGCAGTACTCGTTCATCCGTTATGAGATGGCTGCGCGCCTGATGAATGCGAAAGTGAAAATCATAAAAATGAAAAAATTCACTCACAATCTCAAGAAAATGGCGGGCTCGGCAAACCCGCGCGATAAATTTATTTTTATCGACAATCCCGACAATCCTACGGGAACTTATAACACAGAAAGCGAAATTGAAGAAATGTTTGAAATACTCAAAAAAAAGAAAAGCGGGGTAATCCCCGTTTTCGACGAAGCGTATGCGGATTTTACGACTGCAAAAGATTACGTTTCAATGATAAAATATTTCAAAAAAGGCAAAAAAATAATTATTCTCCGGACTTTTTCAAAGACATACGCCATGGCCGGTCTGCGGTTCGGGTGGGCCTTCGCCCCCCCCGAAATCTGCGGGGTCATTGAAAGAATACGCCCGCCGTTCAACACGACGCTCATCTCGCAGGCGGCAGCGATTGAGGCGCTCAGAAACAAAAAGTACGTAAATGAAATAAGAAGAAAAATTTTGCCCGAGAAAAAAAATCTTGCGCGGGCGCTTAATGCAATGGGATTCGGGGTTGTCCCGTCCGAAACCAATTTTCTTCTCGTGAAAGTCGGAAACGGCGGGAATACTTTCAAAAAACTTCTCAAAATGGGCGTGATTGTGCGGGCAATGGACGAATACGGTCTGCCCGAATACATAAGGGTAACCGTCGGCAAGCCGTCTGAAAACAGGTTTTTCCTAAAATGCATTAAGAAAATAAAACCCGGAGGAAAATAAATGATTCTTACTTTAAAAAGAGGGATTTCAAGGAAGGAAATCGAACGTCTCGAGAAAAAAATAAAGCATTACGGTTTCAAGCCGCATATTTCCAGGGGCGTAAAGGACATAACCTGCGGCGTTATCGGTGAAAACGCCATCCTCCTGAAAGAATTTTTTGAGTCCGACCCTGCTGTCCGTTCCATCGCCCAGATTTCAAAGCCATATAAACTTGCGAGCAGACAAATACACCCGAAGGCTACCGTAATAAACGTCGGCGGGACGGAAATCGGCGGAAGGAACATTGCAATAATCGCAGGGCCATGCGCGGTGGAAAGCAGACGGCAGATTATCGGTATAGCGCAAGCCGTAAAAAAATGCGGCGCGAAATTCCTGCGGGGAGGAGCGTTCAAACCGAGAACCTCGCCTTACTCTTTTCAGGGGCTGGGAGAAACCGGTCTGAAATATCTCGCGGAAGCAAGAAAAGAGACAGGGCTCAGAATCGTTACCGAAGTGATGGAAATTTCACAAATAGAACTGGTTGCCAGGTACGCCGATGTTTTCCAGATAGGTGCAAGGAACATGCAGAATTTCAACCTGCTGAAAGAAATAGGAAAAACGAAAAAACCTGTCCTGCTCAAGCGGGGGATATCGGCGACGATATCCGAACTCCTGATGGCTGCGGAATACATAATGAGTAACGGCAACCACAGCATTATTCTCTGCGAAAGAGGAATAAGAACTTTCGCAAAAGAAACCCGCTTTACGCTCGACATAAGCGCCGTGCCTGTCCTGAAAAAAGAAACGCACCTGCCTGTAATAATAGACCCTTCGCACTCAACGGGCGACCGGTCTCTTGTCCCGGCAATGTCTCTGGCGGCGATTGCTTCCGGGGCGGACGGAATTATTGTTGAAGTCCACACCAGCCCCTCGAAAGCCCTCTCGGACGCTGCGCAGACAATCGATGTCCCTGCCTTCAGCGGCATCATGAAAAAGGCAAAACAGCTCGCAAACATCCTGGGTAAAAAACTTTAACCAACACTAAAACTTTTTAAAAGTTAGAGAATCATTTTTTACAGGGATATGCCATACTGCAAAAAAGTCATGACCTTTTTACATTTGACTGAAAAATAGTCACTAAAAAGCAGCCCTGCGGGAAATAAAGTATCGGCTAATCTTTTATGAATAAAAGAGGGAAGACAATGTCGCTCACGCAGCAGGGAATCCAGACGGCAATAAACAAAAAGATAAAGGCAACAATATAGGAAACCCAGTTTAAACTCCCGCCGACAGCCATAATGATATGAAAGAGAGAAGCCCACGTGCTCAGCAGAACATGCAGCGCGTGCGGAAATTTTGTCGACGGTTTGAAATATGCAATCAAAATCCCCGCGATTGCCAAAGGATTTACCAGCCACCATTCCTCAATAAAACCAAGATGAATTTCCCTGTCCGGCATGCGAAGCAGCGCCTCTCCTAAATAAGGTATTACCGAATCGCTTAAAGTGGCTATACCGACGGAACCGAGATAACCTATTGCCAGCAACATCCAGAGTTTATATTTACCCTTTTTATAAATACCGTACATAGACGCTGTAACAAGAGCGCTTAAAAGAATGTGCGCCGGGTGAAAAACGTAAAAAAGGTTGTATGAAATATCTTTTGGCAAATTACGAAACAACATCATAATGATTATTCCGGTAACCGCGCCGAACATCGTAAACGGAGCGTGATTCCTCAATTCTTTTATTATCTGTCTAATCATTTGCATCCCCCCTCTCTCCGAAAATCAAAGACCCTATTCTCACAATGTTCGCTCCCTCTTCCAGCGCAACCTTATAAGAATTTGTCATTCCCATTGAGAGATACTTCATTTCAACGCCCGGTAAATTCATTTTTTTTATTTGTTCGAAAATTTCTCTCGTCTTCGTAAAATAAGGTCTTGCCTCCTCCGACCCCGGACCCATTGTCATAAGGCCTTTTATTTTTATATTCGAAAACTTCGATATATTTCTCACAGCTTCTTCCGCATCCTCCGGCAGAACGCCGGCCTTCTGCTTTTCCCTGCCGCTGTTTATCTCGATTAAAACCGGCATAATCTTCCCGGCATTCAAGCATCTTTTATCGATTTCTTCCGCCAGATCATATGAATCAACCGTTTGTATCATATCCGCAATTTCAACGATTTTTTTTACTTTATTTTTCTGCAGATGACCGATGAAATGCCACAGAACTTTTCTGCCGACATCCCGAAAGACCTTCTGCGCTTCCTGAACATAATTTTCTCCGATGATTTTAATGCCGGCCGCAGCCGCCTCCAGAATTTCCGCAGAAGTTCTCGTCTTTGCCGCGGCAACCAGTTGAACGCCGTCGGGCAGTTCGGTTAAAAGACCTTTTACGTTTTCCTTAATCATTACAACAGCAAATTCAAAATCCCGCCGACGACAATAGTGGAAACAATCATAATCAGCGCTGCTTTTAACATATCTCTTACTCCGAGTTCCTTAACAAGAACCGTAAAAGTGGCGACGCACGGAAAATACATCGTTAAAACGACGGAAGCAATAACGAGCTGTTTCATCGTAAGCCCCAGAGGAGCAAGCATCCCGACGGCCACATCCTTTCTCAGAAAACCGACAAGCAACGCCGCAACGGCGCCTTCGGGCAAACCCAAAACCCCTGTTACGAGAGGGCCTATAACCCGACCTGCAAATGCAATGATGCCGGAAGCATAAAGAATGTTGACAATTAAAACGCCAAGCATAACAAAAGGAACCGCTTCGCTGATAAACCATTTTATTCTCATCCCTACTTTCTTAAAAAGCGCGCCGAAATACGGCAGCCGGTAAGGAGGAATTTCAACGAAAATTTCAGGGGAATCTCCCTTTATGAGCAAATTCTGCAGAATGCCCAGGATAATCCAGACGGCAAAAAGAGTCCCGAAAACAAGCCCGAGAGCATGAGAGCCGTATTTTCCGACGAGCCCGACAACCATCGCAATCTGAGCCATGCAGGGAACGGCAATCGCCATCAGTGTAGCGGCGATGAACCTCTCTCTTTTCGTCTCAAGAACTCTCGTGGCAAGAGCCCCGGGAACATTGCAGCCGAGCCCGAGTATCATCGGAATTATCGCTAGGCCGTGAAGCCCGAGGCGGTGCATCAGGGTGTCCACAAGAATACCGAGACGGGGAAGATACCCCGAGTCCTCAAGAAAACTCAAAACGACATAAAACGAAAAAACATAGGGAAGAACCATTGCAATCGGAACAAAAAGACCCGTTGTCAAAAGGCCCATTGATTCCACAAACTCAATTTTTCCCGCGAAAAGTTTTCCGATTAAAATATCATGAATAAAACCTGAAGAACCCATAATGACAGAAAACTTCATCATAAGCGGCGCCCACAAATTTTCAAATAACGGCTGAAAGACATAACCTATGATGACCTCGCCGATAAACCTTATTATCTTAAATGCAATAAATGCCGTGATAAGGGCAGCGGGAATCCCCGTTGCCGGTTTTATGCTTGCGTCGCCGATGCGTTCCCACAGGGTGTGGTGCCTGTGCGAAAGGTTCTGGACTTCCTGTATAATGTCCCCTATTTTATGCCACCGTTCGCCGGACTCATACCCAACTTTGCCGACTGCGGCGGACTTAAGTTTCAGGTATAAATTCTTTATCCCCTCGCCTGTAATTGCGCAGGTCGGGACAACCGGCACGCCTAAAATTTTTTCAAGTTTTACAGAGTCAATTTCTATGCCTTTGTGCTTCGTGTCATCCCACATATTCAGGGCAACGACGAGCGGGATTTTTCTTTCTATCACCTGCATTGTAAGGTTCAGATTCCTTTCAAGATTTGTAGCATCCACAACGTTTATAATGACATCACCCTCTTCCAGCATATTGACCGCAACCTCTTCCGCGGGACTGGATGACTCTAAAGCGTAAGTTCCGGGGACATCTATGATTTCAACTTTTTCGCCGTTAATTAACAGATAACCTTTTGTAAACTCAACGGTCGTGCCGGGGTAATTTGAAACAATAACGTTTACCCCCGTCAGGCGGCAGAAAAGAGCGCTTTTCCCGACATTGGGATTCCCGACAAGAATAATCCTGCGAAAATTCATTTTTGTTCCACGATAACTTTCTTTGCCATCCCAAAACCGAGTGCCACCTGCGTGTTTCCGACCTGTATCGTTACGGGCCCTTTCATAATCTGCGATGAAATCTTCTTCACCTTCGTCCCGACCGTTATCCCCATCAAGGCAAGTTTTTCGACAAAACCCATGCCGCAGGTCATTTCAACAATTTCGCAGACAACCCCTTCTTTAACCTGCGTCAGGTCATGTAAAGGCATATCATCTCCTGCTTTTTATTTTTTACGGCCGGCGCGCCGGAAGGCATCTCCGCCGGCGATAATGCCTATAGCAAAATTTCAGGTTATGCAAGATAATTTTTGATATAGTCCTCTATGCCTTTTTCTATGCTGTACCGCGCTTTGAAACCGATGAGTTTTTCGGCATCGGACGTATCCGCCTGTGTATTGTTCTGATAAAAATCGTACGGGTTGTCAAAATACTCCGGCTTGAAATCCGTATTCAGAACCTTATTCAGAATCTCAATAACTCTGTTGAACGCCGTCGCGGCCCCCGTCCCGACATTCACGACGCATGACGCCGCAGCATCCATCGCCTTTATGTTTGCCTCCACAACATCCTTGACATAAATGTGGTCGCGTTTCTGCTCGCCGTACCTGAATATCCTCGGGGCTTTCCCCGCCTTCATCTGTTTTGCCAGCTGGAATATCATGCTTGAAGAACTTCCCTTGCGGGCTTCACGCGGTCCGTAAACATTAAAATATCTGAGACCTATAATTTTTATTTTTTTCGCGAACGCTTCTGCAGGTGAAATTTCATCCATCTTTACTTTTGACGAAGCATAGGCGTTCAGCGGCGAAAGTTCCTGCGTCTCCTTCATCGGCGCCGGACCGGCGCCGTAAACGCCGGCGGAAGATGCGTATATGACCTTTGTTCTTCCGGGCGACGCAATATCCAAAATATTTTTGAAACCGCCGACATTTACGTCCGTCATTCTTTTGTTATCCGTAACGGTCGTGTCGGTAATTGCCGCCTGGTGAAAAATATAATCAAACTCCCCGGAAATACTCTTAACAAAATCCCTGTCCTCCACGGCCCCTTTGAGAACTGTGCCTTTGAATTCCCTCAGATTTTCATCGGCGCCCGTCAAATAATTATCAAGGACGAGTATTTCCGCATCCGGAAATCTCTTCTGAAGTTCAAGCGTTAAATTCGAACCGATAAAACCGGCGGCGCCGGTAACCAAAATTCTCATATCGTTAATATACTATCGTAAATTGAATTTGTCAAATTTTTTAGAAACAACGGCGTAAAGAGTGGTGCCGAACGGGAAATTGAAATTTTTCAGGATTTTCATCTCGCACCTGAACAAAAATTTCAGGAAAATATTCAAGAATTCGGGCGGCAGCGTGGTGGTGTCGCTGTGGAATTTCCGCTGCCGGACGAGAAATTTCCGAAGCCACCGCACCGGCGCCACGGCGAAGAAAGACAAAAAGAAAAAGTAACCCATTTTTTCAATTGTCAGCCCTGCTTCGCCGATATCCCGCGACAATGACGCTTTTTCATATCTCCTCAAATGCCCCAGCGCTTCATCGTGCTGACTCCAGAGAAATCTAAAAGCGGGAACTGTTACGATAATTCTGCCGTCTTCTTTCAAAACTCTCTTTAACTCCAGCAGTACTTCTACGGGATTTGACGTGTGTTCCAAAAGGTCAAGACACGTAATAACGTCAAAAGCCCCGTCCGCATACGGGATTTTTTCAACCGGACTGCAAATCACATTCTTCAGCCCTCTCATCCTGCAAAAACTGACCGCCTGCTCCGAAATATCAATGCCTGTGGTTTTACCGAACCTGTTAAATGCCGTTAAATTGCCGCCTGTTCCCGAACCGGCGTCAAGAATGGCCGGAGCAGGGATTTTCAATGACTCTATCAGACGCACAACCATCCTCCTGCGGCTGACAAACCACCAATGATGATTTTCCATCTCGTACATATATCTGTATTCGCCCGGACTCATATACCCGTCCGCTGTCCTTATCGGCGTGCAATGCCAGTTTCTCACCTGCAGAATGTTAAGAAACATTTTCAGCGAATCGGAAAACAAATTAATCTTGGAACCGGCGACATGATGCCAGGAAACAGGACCCTCTTTGATTCCGCACCCCATTTTATTGGCAAGATATAAAATCTCTATGTCAAAACCGAAACCAGTTATGTGACTCCTCGAAAACAAACGACCCGCAATTTTCTTTTTGAACATTTTGAAACCGCACTGAGTATCTTTAACATTCTTAAAAAGGATTACCCGCACAAAAAAGTTAAATATCCCGCCCATAAGTTTCCTGTGCCATTTTACTTTCAGGATTTGCTCTTTGTTTTTCAAAATTCTGGATCCGACGAAAATATCGTAACTTTCTTCCGTAATATAATGGAGGTTTTTTCCTATTTCCTCCGGGCCGACCGCACCGTCGGCGTCAAGAAAAACGCATATTCCCCCGCTTGCCAGGAGAAACCCTCTTTTGACGGCATTACCCTTACCCCTGTTTCTCCGGATTTTGACTGCGGACAGAGCGGGAAACCGTCTCTTATACGACACCGCAATTTCAAACGTTTTATCGGTGCTACCGTCGCTTACGACAATTATTTCATATGCCTCTTTCCTGCTGTTACAGTAAGAAATGAGCCGGTCAAGAAACAGCGGCAGACGCGCGGCTTCGTTAAACGCCGGAACCACAATTGAAATATCCGTTTTTCCACTCATATCTTTTACCGTATTTTACCATTTCGGCGGGAAATTAAAAACAAACAAACCCTGTTTTAATTCCGCCTGATTTTTTTGTAAGATATCAAATGACGTGGATATTTCCTGCTGTCTTGTGCGCGATTTTTTTCGGGGGACAGGGCGTCTTCGTACGGTATCTGCACCTTAAAAAAATCTCCGGAACTCCGGTCATATTATTTTCCTATTTTCTTTTTTCCCTTCCGATTCTTTTTATCCCGGCGGCGGAAGCGGGATTTCAGCCGATACTCAAAGGTTTCTGGCCGGTATCTTTTCTGGTCGCAGCGGGCAACGTCGCCGGCTTTTACGCATACATCAACGCGCTGAAATTCTCGGAAGCATCCCTTGTCCTCCCAGTCCTCGCCACTTCTCCGCTTTTCGTAATCCCGGCCGGAATTCTGATTCTCGGTGAAACTCCGGCGCCGGGCGCGCTGGGAGCAATACTTATTATTGTCGCCGGATGCTATATTCTGACCTGCGGAAAAAATCTTCTGGAACCCTTTAAGAAAATAAAAGAAGAGCGCGGAATCCGCTGGGCTTTTTTCACGGTTCTGGTCTGGGCGGTCGTGGCGAATCTTGACAAAATAGCTCTCGCAAAGTCATCGGTAAAAATCTACCCTTTCCTTGTGTCACTCGAAATTACAATTCTGGCAATTCCTGTTTTTTTCAAAGGTCTGAAAACCATCACAAAAAGAAACATAAAATTTCTAATCGGATGCGGGGTTTTCAACGCCGGCGTCTTTCTGACGCACATCGCCGCTCTCGCGCTCACAAAAGTTTCCTATCTGATTTCGGTGAAAAGGTCGGGAGTACTCATCGGTATTCTGGGCGGAATTATTTTCTTCGGAGAAAAGGAACCGGCGAGAAGAATGCTTGCGGCGGTTATAATTCCCGCGGGTAATATTCTGCTTTATCTCAGCAGCTGATATGCCAAAAAAAAATAAACAAAAAAACCTGCCGTATTATAAAATCGGCCTGATAAGCGTTTATCTGATTCTCGGGTCTTTGAGTATTCTGAAAAAGTCCGCGAGTTTTGACGAAATTGCACATTTGTCCAACGGAATTGTTTACCATAAAACAAAAGTTTTTGGGAGCGGGCCGCACCATCCGCCGCTTTTGAGATTAATCGCGGGGTTTTCTTCATATTTTTCCAAAGTTGAAATACCCCCGACGGATGAAATAACAGCGGAAAAACAGCAAAACGCCATAAGCTGGTCTCCGCCGGTGGATTTTATCTACGGACACAATCTTTTCTATAAAATGCACAACCGGACCGGACTGCTTTTTTTCCTCGGAAGGTTTTTTATACTCCTGCTCGGAATTCCTCTTGCTGTTGTTCTTTCAAAGTGGGCGGAGAATCTTTACGGAACCGGCGCAAGTATAATACCACTGACCCTATTCTGTCTTTCGCCGAATATTTTAGCCCACGCCCGTACCATCACGACTGATTTCGGAAGCGTCTCTCTTACGGTTATTGCAGCTTTTTTCCTCTGGAGATTCACGAATTCCTTGAAGTTAAAGGATATGATTCTATCCTCGGCTCTGTGGGGCATTACCTTATCCGGCAAACATACCGCTCTATTTTATTTTGCCGTTTTCCATCTTAGCGCCTTCTTCCTCTGCAGAAGAAAAAGGAACTTCATTATCCTCAACTTTTTGCAGATTCCGATACTGATTTTTGTAATTAACTCCTGCTATTTTTTTACGGAACCCGTCTGCAGAAATTTTTTCCAACCGAACGAGTTAACGGCTCTTCCCTGGATTTTCCGGCCGCTTTTTGCGTTCTTCTCAAAAATTTCCTGCCTGCCGAGGATGTATCTCAAGGGAATTCTCATCAGTTTCATCCATTCGCGGAACGGTCACAGCGCCTACCTGCTCGGGCAGTACTCAACCCAGGGGTGGTGGTATTATTATCCCGTCGCCTTCATCGTCAAATCGACTTTTGCTTCAATTCTCGCTGTTACCGTTTCAATTATGAGCATCGCAAAAAAGAAAATAACCCGCGGGGAATTATTTTATCTTTCGCCGGCGATTCTGTTTGCGCTTTTTATGATGAACAGCAATCTGAACATCGGGATTAGGCACATCCTTATTTTATGGCCTTTCGCATTCCTTTTCGCAGGCAGAACATTGAAAGTAATCCCCGGAAAATTTATTAAAATTATCGTAATTCTCGCCGCCGTGGAAAACCTGCTCATTTTTCCTCATTACATCTCGCAGTTCTGCATTCTTTCGGGCGGGGCAAAAAGCGGATACAAATATCTCGGCGATTCAAATCTTGACTGGGGACAGGACTTGAAAATTTTAAGCGAATGGTGGAAAAAAGAAGGGCAGCCGCCTCTCGTCCTATCGTACTTCGGAACGTCAGACCCCTTTTATTACGGCCTGAAATTTCAGAACTGCCTTTCCTTCACGATACCCGCCATTGAAAACAAAACAATCAACCCCAAAAACCCGAAAAGAGAATTCCTCGCAGCAAGCGTCACGAATCTCCAGGGAATATACTTTCGCCAGAAAGACATTTTCTCATATTTTTTACAAAAAAAACCGTACAAAAGATGCGGCTATTCAATTCACATCTACGATATCACGCGGGACGCCTACGCCCACATCACCCTCGGAGCAATATATCACTCAATGAAGAATTCCGCTGCGGCGGAAAGACATTTTGAAAAAGCGTTAAAAATTGACCCTGCAACGAGCAGACTTATTCGAAAACTCTCTTCCTGATTCTTATAAAGACATCGACGATCTCGGGATCCCACTGACTGCCTGATGCTTCCTTCAATATCCCGTAAACATCCTGCGACTTCAGCCTTTTTCTGTACGCCCTGTCCGACGTCATCGCATCCCACGAATCGCAGACAGCCATAATTTTTGCACCGCTCGGTATCTTATCCCCTGCCAGGCCGTCGGGATATCCTTTACCGTCAATCCGTTCATGATGGTGCTTGATTGCGGGAATTATTCCCCGAAGACGCACGAGCGGTTTGCAAATCTCGGCGCTTAAAACCGGATGCGTCTTCATAATTTTGTATTCATCCGGCGAGAGCGCACCGCTTTTCGTAAGAATAACATCCGGCACGCCGATTTTACCGATATCGTGCAGAAGGCCGGCGCGCTGAACCTTTATACATTCGGATTCCTTCCAGCCGAGTTCACGCGCAACTTCATAAGAGTACTTCGCCACACGCTGCGAATGTCCTCTCGTATAAGGGTCCTTCGCTTCAATTGTTACGGCGAGGGTGTAAAGGACATTATTTGTATCCTCCAGGTCATCCAGCGCATTCTTTAACCTTATGTGATTCCTGATGCGGGCAATCAGTTCAAAATGATTGTACGGCTTAGAAATAAAATCGCTGCAGCCGAGATTATAACCCCTTATCCTTGATTTTGTGTCATTCAGCGCAGTCAAAAGAATCACAGGGGTTCTGCTGGTAAACGCTTCACTCTTAAATTTTTCAAGAAGTTCGTAACCGCTCATTTCCCCAAGCATAATATCAAGAAGAATTAAACTGTACGAAGTGGTCGAAGTCATCAAAATCGCTTCGCGGCTGTTGCCGACAATGTCGCAGTTATACCCCTCTTTCAGCAGGATGTCACTCAGCACTTCCGCGCTGTCGGCATTGTCCTCAATAATAAGAATTTTATCCATGTTCCTTTATACTTACTCTCTCGCATACAATTCCCGGTTGCTTGACTCAATAGGGGGGATTTCCCCCCCTGATTGTACTCCTCACGCGCTTACCAGCGCATTCGTCGCTTGTCACCCCCAAAATGGAAAAAAGATTATCTCTTTTCACGTGCATACTTTTGATTTTAGCAGATTTTGCCGTATAAGTGGAGACCCAGGCACAATTGCGCCGGGATAAAAAAAGCCGCCCGCCTAAATCCGTCTGTAAACTCAAGCGGATCTCGGCGGGCGGAGAGAAAAAGATAATTTTACGTTATCTCTTTTTTTTCTTCTTCGCGACTTTTTTCTTCGCGACTTTTTTCTTCGCGGCTTTCTTTACTTTCTTCTTCCTTTTGCCGCCTCGCGCCATCTGTGCGCATGCGACATCACCGTTCTTGTCGAGAAAATAAAGATAGCCCTTCTTTTTCTTTACACCGGCGTCTGCAACCTTCTTGGCTTTGCCGCCTTTTTTTCCGGCGCGTGCCATAGGTGCGGCCCAGACATTGCCGTCTTTTCCGATGTAGTAGAGAGTGCTTTTTTCTCTCTTCAAACCAAGCTTAACCAGTTTCTGAGCCATAACTCAGCCCTCCTTACCTTACTTCTTCTTCTTAGCTACTTTTTTCTTCGCTGCCTTTTTCTTGGCTTTCTTCTTTGCCATTTTTCTCACCTCCCTTAATTAGATTTTTCTTCTGCTGAAAAAGCGGAAACGTTGTTGACAAAGTAATTATGTTTTCTTTCAGCCACGAATCAACCACCTGTTTTGAAAACTTATACTGCCTGCCGATTTTTGAAGCAGGCACTTTCTTATCCCGTATCATCTTGTAAATCTTGGACCTGCTGACGCCAATGTATTCGGCTAATTCCGAAACATTCATTATCTCTTTCTGCTCTTTCATAACACTGTTTGTATTTTACACTGGTTATCATTTTTTGTCAAGGGGTAATTTCTAATCCCTTCCATTATCTTACATTACTTTCTTTTACCCGGCTGCTTTATTATTGCAAGTTCTGTCTTGTTTTGCCAAGTACTTCCTTTCTGTTATTTATTTTAGTATCAAGTGAGTTCTTTTATCAACGACTTTAAATCGCCTGAAAAAAACTTTGATGAATCACCCTTTGCGAGGATAAACCCGTTCGGGGTCTCTTCTATCCTGCTAATCCTGCGCTTTGTTGCCAGTATTTTCAACATAACGGAATCAATCAATCTCGTTACATCTGCCGGCGGAGAACCAAACCTGTCAACAAGTTCTTCCTCAAATCTGCGGAGTTGAAAAATATCGCTGAGCCTTGAAAGCCGTATATACAGCCGGAATCTCTCGTCGGAAGATGAAACATACCCGGCGGGAATAAACCTTCCCCCGGAAATAAATTTTATCTCACACACAGCGGGCATTGGCAGGCCTTTCGCGCGATAAATTGCTTTTTCAAGAAGTTTGAAATAAAGTTCCGTCCCGACGGTCTTTATATAACCGTGCTGCTGTGGGCCGAAAACATTCCCCGCCCCTCTCAATTCCATATCCGCCATCGCGAGACGGAAACCCGAAGAAAGATCGCCGAATTCCTGCAGGAGTTCAAACCTTCTTCTCGCGAAGCCCGTACCTCCGGCATCGCCGTAAAAAAAATAGCAGAACGCTTTCCGGGCGCCGCGGCCGATCCTTCCTCTCAACTGATACATCTGCGCCAGCCCCAGCAGTTCGGAATTTCTGATAATAAGAGTGTTCACGTTTGGAATATCCAGGCCCGACTGTATGATAATCGTGGATAAAAGAACATCAAATTTCCCATTCGCAAAATCCCTCATAAGGAGAGAAAGTTTCCCGGAAGACAACTTTGCGTGAGCAATTTCAACTTTTAAGTCGGGAAACATTTCCATAAATTCCCCGTAGATTCTTTGGATTGCGGAAATTCTGTTATAAACATAAAAAACCTGCCCTTTGCGGGCGATTTCTCTCATCACCGCTTCTTTCAGCGTCTGTTTCTTAAACGGGGCTGTAACCGTTTCAATCCCCGTGCGTCCGGCGGGCGGCGTTTCAATAATGGAAAAAGACATAATTTTCTGCATTGCCATTGACAGCGTTCTCGGTATCGGAGTGGCGGACATCGAGAGGACATCAATGTCCGGATATTTCTTTTTCATAATTTCTTTCTGCCTCACCCCGAAGCGGTGCTCCTCGTCGAGTATCAAAAGGCCCGGCCTGGCAAATTTGACTTTCTCGCCGAAGGCGGCGTGCGTTGAAATCAAAATGTCCGTTTTTCCGTCTTTAACACTTTGCAGTATTTCCTTTTTCCCGGATGAGGTAAACCTTGAAAGCATCTGAATTTTTACGGGGAAATTTCTGAAACGTTCTTTAAAAACAAAAAAATGCTGCTGCGCAAGAACTGTCGTCGGCGCGATGCAGACGACCTGGCAGCCGTTCCAGCACGCCCTGAATGCCGCTCTCATTGCGACTTCCGTCTTGCCGTAACCGACGTCGCCGCAGAGAAGATGGTCCATTGGTCTTGCGTCCTCCATTTCGCGCAGAATTCTTCTTATCGCTTCCATCTGGTCTTTCGTTTCCTCGTAAGGAAACTGCCCGGCAAAATTTTTCTCAGCGGGAGAAGCCGCAAAAGAAATCCCTTTTACAATTCTCCTTTTTGCATTTACTTTCAGAATTTCCTTTGCCATTTCAAACGTTTCCCTGTAAACTTTTTCCTTTTTCCTTGAAAAGTCCTTCGTGCCCAGACGGGACAGAACTGGCCTGACGCCCTTAGGGGCGCGGTATCTGTGGAGTTTCGAAAATTCTTCAAGAGGAATGTGGGCGGTCCCGTCGAGGTAGCGTATTGAAATATAATCGGAAGGTTTCCCTTTTATCACGAATTGACTGAGTTTTATAAATCTGGCGATGCCGTAAACCTCGTGGACAATAACATCGTTTTTTCTGTAAACAATATCTTTTTTGAAAATTTTGCCCGGGGGAGGTTTCTCATCCTTAAACTTCGTGCCGAAACCGAAAACTTCGCTGCTCTTCAGGGCGGCAAACCTGTCAGGCCAGGAAACGATTCCGCCCGAAATCTGCGCTTTCTCGTAATTCACTTTTAAATTTGTTTTAGAAGAAATGATGCCTTCAAGATATGACTGCGCTTCCTCATTCTCGCAGAAGAATTTCACAGTAAAATTATTTTTTTCGAACGATTCAACATCCTTCAGAAAAAACTCGATGCCCCCGCTGTAAACGGGAGCTCTGCGCACGCCCGGATCGCCACCCGCCGGGGTAAGAACACATTCGCATAAATTGAAGGCGTCCGCTTTAACGGTGTCGGGGTGAACGAGCAGGAAAGATTTTTCGAGAAAACTTCTTAACTTTCTCCCACCCGACGGGCTGCCGAAGATTTTTAAATTTCCGGTTCCTGCCGTGCTCAACTGCGTGGAGGCGTCAAAAAATTTTATCTCATCCACCCGGGAGGCGCCGAAATTAATCCTTACAGGTCTCTCGTTTACGAAATCCCACAAATCCAGAACCGAACCCCTCAGCGAAAAGTTGCCTCTTTCAAAAACAAATTCATCCCTTTCAAAACCAAATTTTAAAAGTTGCGCGAGAAGTTCCTGCGGAGACAGTTCCTGATACCGCAAGACGGGGAAACCTTTTGCGAAGTCCGAGGGAGGTGAAACCCCCGCGGAAAGAGAGTCCTTATCGGTTAAAATTACGCCGTCGGATTTTTCATAAAGAAACGTGAGAACCTGCGATATTTCTTTTACGTCGTCGCTAAACCTTAAAGCGCTGCCGAATCCCAGCGCCCTAAGATCGTTTAATATAATCAAACTTTCTTCGGAACTTTCAAAGACGCCGAGAATTTTTTTGTGCTCGCCGAAAAGTTTTGAAAGAATATACGCCCTGCCCGCCGACGAAGAATCCCTCAACAGCATCGGACCGGACATTCAGATTATCCCGCGCATGTTACGCTGCAGTTATTGTATATATGGGTTCAACCGTGCTTAATTGTTTCAACCCGTCTCCTTTTGATATTCCCTGTAAGAATAAATAACCGCATAAACGGCCGTAAAAATCACAGGGACGAGAATAAAAAACAAAGCGTATTTACTAAAGAAAATTCCGAAAAGAGCAATTACGCCGGCGACCCTGAATAATTTTCCGCCAACTTTATGGGTTTTCTCCCAGACCTTTTCACTGCTCAAAGTCCACGGAGTTCTGATTCCGATAAACCGGTTTCTCGTCGTATTTTCGCAAAGAATGCCTGTATAGAAAAATAAAATGCCGAGACCAACCGGAAGAATCATATTAGGATTTATTCTGATGCCGGCATTCCACAGAATTACCTGAAGGTGAACGGAAAGCATGAATACAAAAAACAGAATTATAAAACCGTCGTAATATTTCCTGAACTTTTCAATGTGCGGGTCTAATCTGGGGACAGCGGCAAAGAGCAAAGTGAGTCCTATAAGGATACAGGGCATCAAAAACAAACCCCGGGATTTTGATAAATAACCGTCCACCTGCCCATGAACATTCCAATGCGAAGCTATTCTTTCGGGCATTTGCGAATAAAAGTAAACGCTCACGGCAAAAGATACCAGAACAATCCCGAAAATTACCATTTCACTTTTTTTCGTATTCAAAACCTTTAACCTAATTTATAAAACATTCCGGTATACGGGATTGTCACAAAATTTAAAGTCCGCTTATATTCCCAGGACGTCCGACATGGTGTAAAGAGCGGGGGATTTGCCGACGAGCCACTTTGCGGCGGCAATGGCGCCCTGCGCAAAACAGTTTCTTGAATACGCTTTGTGGACGAGTTCAAAACATTCTCCCGGCCCCGCGAAAATAACCGTGTGCTCCCCGACGATGTCTCCCGCCCGCACAGCGTGTATGCCGATTTCTTCTTGTTTTCTCGCTCCGACATTCCCTTCCCGGCCGTAAACGAATTTTAAATTTTTATCTTCGTTGATAATCTCCGCAATTTTTTTTGCCGTGCCGGAGGGGGCGTCTTTCTTTCTGTTGTGGTGCGCTTCAATAATTTCCACCTCGTAGCCGGGAAGTTTCCGGGCTGCGGTTTTTGAAAGCGAAAAAAGGAGATTAACTCCTTTGCTCATGTTCGGCGACAGGACAACCGGGATTTTTTTTGAAAATTCGCCTATTTTTTTAATCTGCTCTTCCGAAAAAGCCGTTGTGCCCACCACCGCTGGAATCGAAATTTTTGCCAGATGCTCAAGCGTCGCCTGGGAATTCGTAAACTCTATCAGACAATCACAATTCTTTACCGCATCTTCTATGCCGGTTAAAACCTTAATTCCTTCAAGAACCTTACCTGCTGCAGGGGAGCCCCCTTTTTCCAAAAGGCCGCCGATTTCCACATCTCCGTCGCTTTTGCAGCAGTTTATTATCGCAGAACCCATTTTACCGCCGGCGCCCGAAATGCAAAGTTTTATCACACCGCCTCCTTATTCGAATTCCTGTAATATAATTTCTTTTATCTTAGGTTCTATTTCAAGTAAATCTTTTTTGGCAATTTCCCATATAATTTCGCGATCAAGCCCAAAATATTCGTGCGTTATTCTGTTCCGCATACTTGTTACTTCTTTCCATGGAATATCAGAATATTTGGATTTAATCCTCTTCGGAATATTTTTCGACGCTTCTCCTATAATCTCAAGGTTTCTGACAACAGCATCAACAGTTTTCTCATCAATAGCGAAATCTTTGTATGATAATTCTGCGATATACCTCTTGATCTTCTCTATGGATTGCTTAATATCATCAAAGAAAAGTTTGGATGTCCTGTTCATAGCATCATTACTTCTTTTAAAATATTTTCTCTGAACATTGGTTTAAGCGCTCCTTTTGTTACAAGCTCGACCTTAACGCCAAGCATTTCGCTGAGATAATTTTCAAGAGTGAAAAATTTTAATCCTACAGGTTTTGAAAATTCAACTAAAATATCAACATCACTGTTTTTACATTGTTCATTTCTAACATAAGAACCAAACAGGCCTATTTTTTTAACTTTATATTTTTTAAAAACCTCCCCGCATTTTTTAAATGCTTGCATTATTTTCCTGCCCGTTAAATTTTTATTTCTCCTTTTCATATCTCCTCCAAATACCTAAAATCTTTTACCTCTTTATTCTACTAAACTTTTTGAAAATCATTTGTCGGCACTAAATTTAATCCCTGTTGCCAATTCTTTCCAGACAGAGTCGTCGTTTAATCTTTTTTCAATGTCAACGCCGTAGAAATCAGCAAGCGGCTCCAGGACTTCGGGGTTCTTCCGCCAGACGGTTTTCAAGGCGTCCCTGACGACGGAAACCCCGGCGAAAGTCATCTTCCCGAGAGGCATCCTGCACGGCCCCGAGGGAATTCCCAGCCCGTTCATCATTGTTTTTACCGGCAGCGGATTTCTAAACTTATCGACAACCGTATAAACGCGACCCTTCATTTTTACCTCTCTTTCCGCTTTCACCGTAATGGCGTCAAACAAAGGTTTCAGTTTCTCATCAATTCCCGCCGCTTCCCTGATTTTCCCGTCGAGAAGCAATTTACACATTTCGCCGATAGCGCCGGGCGTTACGTTTGTCATAACGGATATAACGCCCTTTCCCTTTATCTTCGGTGAAGACATTATCTTAAAAGTTATCCCGTCGTCCCCCGAAAGAATTGCAAAACCATCCGGCAGAATTCCGCCTTCAAGTTCCATCCTTTCAATGTTTCCCGTCGCTTCTTTAACGGCGTGAACATTGGGACAGTTCTCCGCCAGAATTGCCAAATCGTACGCCGACATCTCGCAGCCGGTCCGGCCGGGTATGATGTAAGGAATAAAATCAATGCCGGGGAATTTCTTCGCAATCACTTCGTAATGCCTCGTTCTCAACTCCAGCGAGGAAGGCCCATTATAATAACAGTCAATCACAAGAGCAGCTTTCATTCCAGCTTCTTTTGCGGCGGCGACGCTTTTTATTGACTCTTCCGTAGAATTTGAACCGCAGCCGGCGAGAATCCCGCACTTATTTCCGGCAAATTCAAAAACCCTTTTGTTCACCTCGTTGTGCTCGTCATGATTCAACGTCGGCGATTCGCCCGTCGTTCCCATCGGAAGAAGACCCGAAATCCCTTCTTTTATCTGAAACAGAACATTTTTTTTCAACCCGTCCCAGTCAACCGAACAGTCCTCCTTAAACGGAGTAATAAGCGCAGTCCACGCTCCCGAAAAATTCATATCTCCCCCTTAAATTTCAATTTCTCCCTTAAAAACAAATTCGGCGGCGCCCGTAAGATAAACACCGGCGCTCTTTATGTCTATTACAAGCGACTCGCCGCTTTTCGTGAGCACCGAAACCCTGTTTTTTACGAAACCGAGTTTGTTTAAGACAACTGCCGCCGCGGTAGAACCGGTACCGCAGGAAAGAGTCTCTCCTTCAACGCCTCTTTCATAAGTTCTTATTTTTATTTTTCCCGAATTCAAAACCTGGACAAAATCGGCATTTGTCCCCTCCGGCTGAAATCTCCTGTGGAACCTTACTGTCCTGCCGGTATTCTCAACATCAATTTTATCCGCATTTTTTACAGGGATAACCGTGTGCGGAACCCCGACAATTACAAAATTCGCTTTTATCGTTTTACCTCCGGTTTTCAACGGAAAATTCAATTTTAGACCTTCCGGTTCGCTCATTTTAATTTTTACAAAATTTATTTTTTCTACTTCTGCCTGCAAAATTCCTGCGTCTGTTTCTATTTTTAATTTTTCATTTTTAATTTTTAATTTTTCATTTGCCCACAGGGCGGCGCATCTTGCGCCGTTTCCGCACATCTTCGGATGTGTTCCGTCCGAATTGTAAATCTGAAAAGACAAACCGGCTGCCCTACCGCGTCTCAAAAACAGAAGCCCGTCGGCGCCTATGCCGAATTTCCTGTCGCACAGTTTTTTCGCGAGAGCAGGTTTGTTCCTGAATTTTGAGTTATTTTCAAGAACGACAAAGTCATTCCCTGACGCCTGCATTTTCGTAAAGTTTATCTTCATATCAAATCCTTCGTTTTTTCTCTTTTTCTGATTTCAAAAAATTTTTTTCCGTCAACGAGCACCTCCGCCGGACGGGGTCGCAAATTATAGTTGGAACTCATCGAATAACCGTACGCGCCGACACCCCTGACGGCAAGCAGTTCGCCGGGAAAGGCCGCCTGCATAAACCTTCTTTTCGCAACAATATCACCTGACTCGCACACCGGTCCCGCAACGGTAAAAAATTCTTTCCCCCTGTTTTCAAAAATCCGGACCGGCTCTACTTCGTGATATGCTCCGTACATGCTGGGCCTCAAAAGGTCGTTCATCCCGCAGTCGGCGACAATAAATTTTCTGCCGCCGGAGGTCTTGTTTGCAATTACTTTCGTAACCAGAACTGCGGTATTTGCAATAATAACCCTGCCCGGCTCGAGAATAACGTTCGGAGCGATTCTTTTTGAATGTCTCAAAATAACATCAGCGTATTTTTTCAGAGCGGCGGGTAATTCTCCGTGGTAT
The DNA here is from genome assembly GCA_043825615.1 of bacterium. GTDB lineage: Bacteria > CG03 > CG03 > CG03 > CG03 > JBDRMV01. The sequence goes on from JBDRRS010000013.1 coordinate 59,800, forward strand.
TTTACGCCGAGACCGCCGCCGACGTTAACATATTTGATTCTTATGCCGGCTTTACGGAGTTTACCCGACAGAACAAAAAGTTTTTCCAGCGCTTTTTTAAACGGTTCAACGGCGGTGATCTGGGAGCCGATGTGCATGTGTACCCCGGAAACAGCGACGGACCCCAGCGAATTCGCCAGTTTATAGGCGGCAAAAGCTTCTCCCATGGGGATACCGAACTTCGAGCCCTTGAGAGCGGTTGCAATATGCGGGTGTGTCGGAATTTCTATTTCAGGGTTCACGCGGAAACTTATATCCGGACGGACTTTCAATTTCTTCGCAATTCGTGAAATCGTAAAAAGTTCCTGCACGCTGTCCACGTTGAACATTTTTACTTTCATCCCGAGAGCCAGTTTTATTTCATCTTCCGTCTTGCCGTTGCCGTTAAAAACAATCTGCCCGCCTGGAATACCTATTTTCTTCGCCATCAGAAGTTCACCTTCAGAAACGCAGTCCGCGCCGAACCCGGCATTCTTGATAATTTTTAAAATCGCCCTGTTGAAGTTCGCCTTGTAAGCAAAACAAACAAGCGCCTTTGAACCCTTGAAGGCATTTTTGAAAGCGCTTAAATGTTTTATCAGCGTGTTTTTCGAATACACATAAAGCGGTGTCCCGAACCTGTCCGCAATAATTTTCAGCGGGACTTTTTCCGCAAAAAGCTCGCCGTTGACATAATTGAAAAAATCCATATTACCTTATTTTGATTTCATTTATCCTGTCCCCGACGGCGAGCTGTTTGACGACAGCCATACCATCCCTGACCTGACCGAAAATCGTGTACTGCCCGTCAAGAAAAAAAACATCCTTCAGGCAGATGTAAAACTGCGAACCGCTTGACCTCCGTTCGGGGTTTGCGGAATCGGGAAGACGCGCCATCGCTACGGCTCCTTCAACGTGTTTCAGGTCCGGTGCAATTTCCGCAGGAAGCGTATATCCGGGGCCGCCTCTTCCGGTTCCCTGCGGGTCTCCGCCCTGCGCCACGAAATCGGGAACCACCCTGTGAAACGTCAGGCCGTTATAAAAATCTTTCCTGGACAACTTGATAAAATTCTCAACCGTCTTCGGAGCTTCCTTTTTGTAAAGTTCTATGACAATACTGCCTTTCTCCGTGACGATCTCGGCGGTCGGCATATTCTGCTTGCAGGATACCGGCAAAACCAGTAAAAACAAAAGCAAAAATCTCATAAATTTCCTCCCGTATTTTTTACCAAATTTATACCTGAAAGGAAAGAAGGCGGCAAAGCGCCGGACTTATGCTCTCGGGTGAAAACACTTGTGAATCTCTTTTAAACGTTTCTGCGAAATATGCGTGTAAATCTGGGTCGTTGATATTCTGGCGTGCCCGAGAAGTTCCTGAACGACCCTGATATCCGCGCCGTTTTGAAGAATGTGCGTGGCGAAGGAATGTCTGAATGTGTGAGGCGTGATGCGCCGGGCGATGCCCGCATTGCGGCAGAGTTTTTTTACTATTTTCCAGATACCCATACGGCTGAACTTCGCGCCCGACGGGTTGAGAAAAAGAATTTCATCTTCGCGCGGGGTTCTTGCGGCTATATAATTTCCCGATGCCTCCGCCGCTTTTTTCCCTATGGGAACAATTCTTTCCAGACCCCTCTTTCCAAGACATTTTACGAAACCTATTTTCAAATTTACATCCCTGACTCTGAGATTTATAAGTTCGCTGATTCTGAGCCCGCCGCCGTACAGGAGTTCTATTACCGCGAGGTCCCTGACATCCCGCGGTTTTTTACCCGGAAGTCCGGCAATTATCTCTTCTATTTCCCGTACGGTTAAAACGTCCGGAAGAAATTTTACGATACGCGGAGAACGGATTGCGGAAAGGGGATTATGCTGCGACATTCCGTCTTCCAAAAGATACTGCCAGAAACTTTTCAGCGCGCAGATTTTCTTCGCAAGGGTTCTTGCCGAAACATGCGAGCGCAGAACCTTCAGAAAAGAAGTAACGTCCTTCTCGGTCGCCCCTGCAACAGGTTTCTTAACAAAGTCAATAAATTCCTTTACGACCCTCGTATAAACGGAAATGGTAAGCGGGGCGAGACCTTTTTCGGAAGCGCAGAAATCCCTGTATCCTGCGATTAGTTCTTCATTTCGCATTCAAGGCAAGACCTAAAAAGCGGGTTTATGTTTTCGGGGTTTCTTTTTTCGGGAAATATTTTTTTCTTATTTCCTGCTCGATTTTGCCGCAGACCTGCTGTTCCTTTATCAGTACGTTGATTGTCTCTTCCCTGCCGATACCCAGTTTTTTATCCCCGAAGAAAAAGGTGTTGCCCGTTTTTTTGATGAGACCGTCGGTGAGAGCCACGTCAAGAATGGACGATTCCCTGATAATTCCGCGCCCGAAGTAAATGTCGAATTCGCAGACCTTGAAAGGCGGCGCGACTTTATTTTTGGCGACTTTTACTTTAACCCTCGCCCCGACGACATCCGCGCCGATTTTGATGGAACCGATTCTCCTGATGTCAATCCTGACCGAAGAATAAAACTTCAGCGCCCTGCCGCCAGGAGTCGTCTCGCGCGGACCGAAACCAAAACCGATATTGATTTTCTCGCGTATCTGGTTGATAAAAATAGCCGCGGCTTTTGACTTTGAAATCGCCGAGGAGAGGCGCCTCAAACTCTGCGACATGAGACGCGCCTGAAGACCAACGGTCGGGTCGCCGATTTGCCCTTCAAGTTCCGCTTTCGGAACAAGAGCCGCAACGGAATCCAGCACGATGATATCAATTGAGCCGCTCCTTACCAAAGTGTCAATAATCTGGAGCGCCTGTTCGCCGGAATCCGGCTGCGAAATAAGAAGCGATTCTATATCAACGCCGATTTTTGAAGCGTAGTCGGGATCCATCGCATTTTCAGCGTCAACAAATGCGGCGATGCCGCCCTGCTTCTGGACATTGGCGATAATCTGAAGAGCGAGCGTGGTTTTGCCGCCGCCTTCGGGGCCGTAGATTTCGGTAATCCTGCCTCTCGGAATTCCTCCCACCCCCAGAGCAATATCAAGGGAAATTGCCTGTGTCGGAATAGCCGCAACTTTGCCGAGGAACTTCTCGTCTCCAAGGCGCATTATTGCCCCCTTTCCGAATTTCTTCTCAATCTCGGCAAGAGCAACATTCAAACTTTTTTCCTTTTCGCTTTTCGCCGCTTTCTCCACCTTTTCAGCAGGAGCGCTCTTTTCTTTTTCACTTTTCGCCACTTTTTCCCCCTTTTTCATTCTTCTTTTTTGATAAAAGCCTCTTTTGGAAATATTGTCACGATTTCATTCTTGTTAAGGTTCAGAAATTTGACTTCATAAAACCAGTCATCGCCTGAAATCGATTTAATTTTAGCGTCGGTTATCGGGATAAACTGCCTGACCGGCGAATTTATGAAGTCGGAAACCCTGCCCTCGGGCGGGAGAAAAACGGCGCCGTTAATTTTGCAGTTCCTCAGATATATGATAACCTCAACCCTGTCTCTTTCTGGTTTGTCGATGTTTCTTTCCATATCGGGATTTTAGAAATTAAATTACTTTAAGGCAAGTGCTCCGTGAATCTGCGGAATCACGCGGACGGACGGATATCCGGGATACAACTTTCTGCAGTACGCCACGGACTTGTCCACTGACTTCTTTAAAGCCGTTCCCAGTTTTGACTCGGGCTGCAGAATCAGCGTTGCGCCGCTGAACTTTTTCAGGAACCTGGCCGTGCTTTTTACCTCGGAAAACTTTACGTCTTTCGTCATCACAATTTTGACAGAAAACGGTTTCTCCGCAATTTCCCTTATAAATTTCTTCCCGCTGTTTTCAAGCGGCGGAACGAGATGGAAAGCGGTATAAGCAAATTTTCCAATTAGTTTTTTTGCGGAACCGGAGCCGTTTGTTTCAAGAAAAATTTTACGGCCCCTCAGTTTTTTCACAAGTTCCTCTAAAAATTCCTGCTGGAAAGCCGGCTCGCCGCCCGTAATAACAACGGGGAAATCCCCTTTGATTTTTTTCTTTATATCCGAAGCGGTCATTGTTCTGAATTTTCCTTTGAGCGCGTAGGCGGTGTCGCAATAAGGGCACCTTTTGTTACACCCGAAAAACCTCACAAAATAACAGGGGGTTCCCGCAAAAATTCCCTCTCCCTGAATTGAGAAAAAAATCTCTGAAATTTTACCGCTGATCTTTTTTCGCACGGTTAAAACCATGCCCGCATCCCGTATTTTAATTTTCAATTTTTAGTCGGGTCTTTTATACCCGCTTCACGGAAGCCCTTCGCACGCAGAAGGCAGGAGTCGCATTTTCCGCAGGGGTAACGGCCGCCCTTATAACACGACCAGGTCAGACCGACAGGAACTTTAAGCCTGAACGCAAGCAGAACAATTTCCTTTTTGGATAAAGAAAGGAGCGGGGCTTTTAACTTTATTTTTCCGAGCGACGCCTCTTTGAGAAGGCGGTCAAATGCGGCAATGTATCCCGGCCGGCAGTCGGGATAACCCGAATAATCCACGGCGTTTGCGCCGATAAAAACAGACGACAGTTTTTCCGCTTCGCAGAAGGAAAGCGCGAAGGATATAAAAATAGTGTTCCTGCCGGGAACGTAAGTGGAAGGAACCGGATTACTGCGTTTTTTGGTTATTGCCTGCCCGCCCTTCGGGAGCAGGCGGGCGTTGCCGGTTTGAGGAATTTCCTCATTTTTATCAATTAAACTCGAGCCGCCCCAGGGAATGCGGATTTTCAAAATCGTAAAAGGAACTTTTGCTTTTTCGGCAATTTTGACAGCTTTTTTAACTTCCTTACCGTGCTTCTGCCCGTATGAAAAAATAAGGGCATAAATTTTGTAGCCCTTTGATTTCGCCCAGTAAAGAGCGGTCGCGGAATCAAGACCTCCGGACAGAAGGACAACCGCTCTTTTTTTTCTGTTCTTCACCCGCCGGTGTATACCGCTTTGCTGGACGGGGTTTCCTCAACCGTAACTTCCAGAAGTTCAACGGATTTCGGAAGCAATTTTTTTATATTCGTAAAAATAAACTTCGCAATATTTTCTGACGTCGGATTTACTTTTTTAAAGTATTTTATCCTGTTTAAAAAATTGTGGTCAAGGAGGGACACCGTTTTCCCCATGGTTTTTTTTAGGTCTTTAAAATCCATAACCATTTCCTCTCTGAGTTTTGCGCTTCCGACGAGAACCTCAACCGCCCAGTTATGCCCGTGAATTTTTTCGCATTTCCCTTTGTAATTTCTCAGAAAATGCGCCGCCGAAAAATTTCCCTTTACACAAATTTTGTACACAGTTTAACCTTCTTCACGCCGATTTTCATTACGTTTTTCGCCGTCTCGGCAAAATGAGCGGGGTCGTCGCTTACGAAAAACTCGCTGCGTCCTGAACCCGAACCCTGCCTTATGCGTTTCGCCAGGACATTTACGATTGAACTTGAATCAATAAGTTTGACGGAACTTCCGAGATAATCCGAAATCAGCCCTTTCAAAACGGGATAATGCGTGCATGCGAGAACGAGAGCATCCGGCCGGTATTTTTTTATATCCCCGAGATAAATTTCAACCACGCTTCTGCAGACATCCGTCCCGACCCAACCCTCTTCGACGAGCGGAACAAAAAGAGGCGTCGCCCGGACAAAGACCTTTATTCCGGATTTTTTTCCGAGAATTGCCCTTTCATACGCCCTGCTTTTTATCGTAAGTTTCGTTCCTATCACGGCAACTCTCTTTGACTTTTTTGCAACTTCGGCGGCGGCCTCAATCACGCCGTAAAGAGGGACGGGGCTTTCTTTTTTTAACTCCGGAACTGCAACGGAAGATGCGGTGTTGCAGGCGCAGACAATCAAATCGGCGCCCTTCCCCGCCAAAAACCCGATGACCCTGCGGGAATACGAAATCACCGCCTTTTTTGACTTGTTGCCGTAAGGGAGATGTGCCGTGTCGGCAAAGTATATGAAATCGCAGAACGGAAATCTTTTTTTCAGAGTCCCGTAAACCGTAAGGCCCCCGACGCCCGAATCAAAAATACCGATTTTCATATCTTTTTCCTTATCCGTGCGGCAGGAGGCTTGCCCCGTTGGGGGTAGCGTTCATTTTTAAGCGCCTTCAGCATTAAACGCATGCCGCGCGCCTGATAATTCTGTTCGCTCTGCGTTCCTCAAGTCTTGTATTTTGAAAGTTCCGTAAGAATCCCTTCTCTCTTCTCCGAAATCTCCGCCAATTTTTCTTCTATATCCGCTGTTAAAAGATTTTTGCTTTTCAGGACATCCCTGATTTTTCCGAGTTCCTCGTCCAGAAAATCCATATTTTCTCTGGAAGTCCGGACGAACTCCGCAAAACTGTCAAGAAGCCCGTTTATGGCGTTTGCGAGCGGAATAAATTCATCTTTCTCCCTTAAAATTATTCTTTTGGAGATGTTTCCGTTTTTTATCTCTTTTATAAGAACCGCCAGCCGGTTCAGGGGCCCCACAACTCTATGCGAGAACAAAATTCCCAACGCAGCAGCGATAAGAATAAGAACCGCAACGCTTATCCAGTATGAGAACAGCAAACCTCTCGCAAGGTCATGGGAAATCGTCTCGGTAACCGCTTTTGAAAGTTTTGACGAAAGAATCGGATAAACAAGCGAAAAAGTCAGAGCCGTCACCGCGCCCGCCACCGCAATCATTCCGAGAAGGATGTAAACCGTGTACCTGAACTGATATTTTTTATTGGTTAAGAAATGTTTTCTCTTATGAACCGGCATGCGCCCTACTCAATTTCATATTCCTGCTCCGAGACCTTATAATCCGCTCTGATTCTTATCCTGCAGCCGGTAGCCCTGGAAAGTTCATCCTCGGCGGCCTCATCAAACATTTCCGCCACGGTCGGATGAACAAAAATATTCAGCGTGGAGCCGCCGAAACGCTCCCTGCTCCTCAATATATGCCTTTTTATTCTTATGAACATTGTCCGGGGAGAAAGCTGACGCCCCGATCCTTCGCAGTGCCTGCACTTCGACGTAATTTTTTCAAGGATATTATCCTCAATTCTCTGCCTTGTTATTTCGATGAGACCAAGCCGGTTCAGAGCGAGAATATCCGTCTTCGCCCTGTCGAACGACGCTTCCCTGAACATTGTATCATAAATTTCTTTTTTGTGTAAAGGATTTTTCATATCGATCAGGTCGCAGACAATTATGCCTCCTATGTTCCTGAGCCGCAGCTGCCTCATTATTTCAACCGACGCTTCTTTGTTCGTGATAAAAGCGGCATGTTCCCCCGTGACTTTCTTTTTGAAGCCCCTGCTGTTTACGTCAATTGCCGTGAGAGCTTCCGTCGACTGGATTACAATCTCGCCGCCGGACTGCAGCGAAATTTTAGGTTTGGTTAAATTTCTTATGACATTTTCGACGCCGTAAATCTGAAACAGACTCTGACGGCTTTTGTTGAATTTCAAGCACGCCTTTTTTTCGGGCGCAACCTTCTTTATATAATCCTCAGCCCTCGCAAATTCCTCCCTCGGCTCGACGAAGATTTTGGTTGTTTTCGCATTCAGCAATTCCCGCAGCATCTTTGTCGTAAAAACATCCGGCTGAAAAACCAGACCCATCTTTTTATTTTTGGAGGATGCCTCCCTGACGTTTTTCCATACGGCATTCAGATGGTCGGCGTCCGAAAAAATTTCTTTCTCACTCCGCTCGTAGGCGCAGGTTCTCAGAATCCAGGCGCCACCATATCTGCTTTTTAAGTCGTCAATAAATTTTCGGAGCCGCGACCGCTCCTCTTTCTCGGAAATGTGTTTTGAAATGCCCCCGCGGGGCGAATTCGGTATAAAAATGAGAAACCTCCCTACAATTGAAATAAAACCCGTAAGACGGAAGGGCTTGTTGCCGATTTCATCTTTTGAAATTTGAACAAAAATGGTATCGCCGGATTTAATCTCTCCCGGATATTCCGAAAGAGGGAGGAAACAGTTCCTGCCCAGACCGATATTTACAAAAGCAGCGCGTATGGCTTTGTTGACAACGGCGACTTGCCCGTAATAGATGTTCCCAATTTTAGAGGGTTCCTCGCATCTTTCAATGAGCAGTTCCTGCACATATTTGCCGTGGAGCACCGCCGCGCGCTTCTCGTCGCTGTCAGTTTCAATCAGAATTGTGTTTTCTATTTCTCTTCGCATTTATAAAACCTTTTTAACAAAATTCCGCAAAATTCTCAATAGCCGCAGAAACCCGCGCGCGGAGATTGGCCGCTTAACTCCAAGAACTACAGCATTATCAAGAGTAATTTCTTTTCGTAGGTTTGAATAGAAAGATATAACAGTTAGGTTTGAACAGAAGACGAACAAAACCCAGACTTACCGCTCCAACGACTTGTTTTCCCGCGCATTTTTCTTTTATTAAGTATTTTTAGATAACTTTCTCTCTCGTGCTCGAATAATTTTTTTAAATTATAATTGTAAGATTTAAATATAGCCTCTCTTGCCTTTCTTACCGAATTTACAACAGTATCATTCATGTTTTATCCCTCCATTAATTCTTCAGGAGTACAAATTTCAATATTTTTATATTTTAACTTTTGATTTACCTGACGCAATTTTATTCTTACGTGTGCGTTCGTATTACATCCTTTGCCAACTTAGCAGTTAAATAGCTTACCATTGTAGTTTCAATGTATACCTTTTCTTTCATAATTGTAAATATTATACTATTTCCCTAACTTAATTCAAAGCAACACAAGCAGATGTCTTGGTGACGTTACGAGGGAGAGTGTTAAGTTTGTAAAATGTAAAAGTGTAAAAGGGGGCGCCTGCTCTTTCTCCATAAGATATATCCGGCACTCCTGAAATTGTGGCACGTGCCACAATTTGCCTTTTTTCCGACAAGGCCGTTTTAAGGTGTCCCCTTTTTCGGCTGTTATTCCGGGCAAGATAGCACTCACTTCGTTCGTCCTTATTTTTCTCAAATATTCAAGACGTCCCATTTTTCCCAGAATTGTCCCCGCTTTTTACAACTCCTCCTTTATTAACAGCTAACATAAAAAATCAACTGCCCGAACCCGCAGGGTGAGGAACATCTGGATTGCTTTGTTGAAAAGCCGTTATTCTTCCATGTATTTTTTAAAATATTTTAGATCTACTTCAAAAACAGTTTTTGGTTTTAAACCAAGTTCAACTTTTTCAAACATTTTAATTAGTTTTTCTCCGTCAACTAGCTCAATTTGGGGCGCCCCTTCCCGATTTGCTTCTTTTATTGCCTCATTTGTGAATGAACCAGTTGTTAAAATAATACCTTTTTCTGCTCTGCCTATCATTGCATTACGGAAATCCCCAACTTGTGACCTAGAAACAGAGCCTTTATATTTCTTGCATTGAAATAAAACTTTAAAACTAACAAAAGGATTAATCTCTAAAGTTCCATAACCATCAATACCGCCATCGTGAGATGAGCCTGTTACAACAACATTGTCAAAGCCATGTTCCCTCAGCAGTTCTTTACATATTCTTTCAAAATCAGAAGAAGATAGATTTTGTAGTACATAAAGTAAATTGGTTGGTATTTCCTTTTGAAATTCATCTGGCGACTTTTCTTCTTGCTCTTCTATAACTTCATCTATCTTTTTTTCTTTTCTTGCCTTTTGATGAATTCCTATCCATTTTAGAAATATTTCTCCTGCTTCCCTTACATCTATTTTTCTCTTTTTTCCTAATTCTGTTAATTTCCATGTACCATGTTTTGAAGAATCTAATAAACCTTCCCAAACGAGATATTGTCTTGCCCATGCAACCTGATTATGGAATTTGTTTGCTCCTGATTTTAATGTATCATTTAAAATATCATCAGACAATTTTAAATTTTCTGCAATTTTTGTAGAAACTTCTCTTGGTTTTCCAGAATCACCTAAATCCCTTAATGCATCTAATAGCGGACCAAACCATTTTACAAATTCTGCATTACTTTGCTTTTTTGTCATTTGTTTTTCCTTTTATTTATTAATTCCAACGTCCTCACCTAACGCGCAAGTGCAAGGCAAGCGAAGCGCGGCCTTTCACTTGTCGCGTTCAGGTGATTATTCTGCCTTCTCGATTCTCTCGATCAACTCGAACATTGCATCGATAGGGGTCACAACCGAGTACCCGGAGTTGGATATTTCACTGTTGGTGTAATGATGGGTTTTGTTCTCCCATTGCTCAACGAAGGGGACGAATTGACTCACGATCCCAATGATCGTGTACTTCGTTGTGAGTCCTTCCTGTTCGACTTGACACACTGGACCTCCGCTGTTTCCGTAATAGGCCGGGCAATCAACGACGATAGTCTGCGTGGCCTCGTTCTTGCCGGCAACGATGCCGCGACGGAGGAGAGGCATGTCGTAGTCGATTTGAGGAATCTGCTTCAGCCCTATTGATCTGGGGTAGCCGAAGAGGTAAACCTCATTCGATATCCCAACGTCATCGTATCGAAGGGTATTTGGTTCCATGACGCACATCAGCGGAGACTCGCCCTCGACGTTCTTGAACATACGATTCTCGAAAACAATCTGTGCGGGCGAGTCCTTTAGAACATCCCCGAATCTGACTACTACCAAGTCGTGTTTGGGATGGAAAAGAATACGTCCGTCCTTTTCAAGTTCCCCCAGGAAGATACGGCGAACGATCTTCTTCGGGTTGGTTGCCACGTCGACATAGGACACGAGGTCAGCCTCTGACTGTTGGAGTGTCATGCTCTGTAAGTCATAGAGCACGTGCTTCGCCGTAACGAGGTACGCATTGGATTCGGTCTTGAAGTAGAGTGCGGAGGCAGACGATGTCTCCGAAAACTTGATCAAGACAGGAAACGAGAGGTATTCAGGGATCACTGCTATACGCGCGATCGCCAGAGAACTGGCAGCAATCAGGAACAGTGCAACAAGAGATGCAGTTCGTCTCATCGTGTTTTTTCTCTCGGGCAGAACAATGTTATTAACCATATGTTATATTTTTATCATATTTTTGCACAGAAAACAATATATATCCGCTGAAACCTACAAGGAGAATTATGGTCGTTTGAACCACTCATTCTTCACTTATTTTGAATTTTGAACACGGGAAGATTATATTACAAATATTTTTTTCGAAAGGGGCGAGATAAGCAGGCATGGTTAAGTTTTATATTTTGGTTTTTTTTACTACAATTAAAAAATTCCGGGCAATTAGCTCAGCTGGTGAGAGCGCTGCCCTTACAAGGCAGAGGTCGCAGGTTCGACTCCTGCATTGCCCAAAAAAGAAATGAGAATAAAGGCAGCGGACATTGTTCTTGTAACCGCGGTTGTTTTCTCCTCCGTCTTCCTGTGGGCGCGCCGGATGGCGGGGAATGCCGAATTTATCAGCGTGTCCGTCAACAACCGCCCGGTTATGAAAGTATCCGTCGAAAAAAGCGGCGCATATCCGATTAAAACGCAGGAAGGCAATGTCTTTATGGAAGTAAAAGCGGGAAAATACCGTTTGAAAAAGCACAGCCGTTGCCCGAACGGATACTGCTGGAAAACGGGCTGGGTCAGGAACAAACCGATAATTTGCGTGCCCCTAAAACTATCCATAGAACCCGAAAACCGGATTACCGATGCAATAAGCGAATGAACTGGAGGAACAGTGATTAACTTTATGTTGTACATTCTGCTGGGGTTGTCTGTGGGAACAGTGAGCGGATTAATGGGTATCGGCGGAGCAGTGCTTATTGTACCTGCGCTAATTTATTTCTTCCGCCTAACGCAGCATCAGGCGCAGGGAACAACTCTCGCCCTGATGATTCCGCCGATAGGTCTTTTGGCCGCCCTCACTTATTACAAACAGGGTTTTGTAAAAATCAACATAGCGCTGGGAGTATGCATCGGTTTTATTCTCGGAGGTTTGATAGGAGCAAAAATTGCCTGCGCGCTCCCCGGAGAAATGCTTAGAAAAACGTTCGGGGTTGTCATGTTTTTAATATCGCTTCATATGATATTCAGGTAAGCGCAATGGTAACGGATAAAAAAATAAAAGACCTCGACGGCAGAATGAAAAAACTGAACATCCGGGAAGACGATATCGTTGAAAAATTTACGCGCGGCTCGGGAAAAGGCGGACAGAAAATAAACAAAACCTCATCCTGCGTTTATATCAAACACATCCCGACGGGAATTTCGGTTAAATGCAGCAGCGACAGGGCGCAGTCGGTAAACCGGTTCCTCGCGAGAAGAATCCTGACCGATAAGATAGATTCGCTGCGGAATAAAGCGGTAAGCGACCTGCAGAAAAAAATCTACAAGATGCGGAAACAAAAGCGCAAAAGGTCAAAGAAGGCGAAAGAAAAAATTTTACGGTTAAAGAGAATCGTTTCCGAAAAGAAAGCCCTGCGGGTGAAACCAAAATTAGATGATTGAGTTCTGGAAAGAAAAACTGCCTGAAAAAGTTTTCATCACCCCGATAGACGCCGTTCTTAAAGGCATAAAAAAAGAAATCCTGAACTGCCGTCAAATCGGTAATAACAACTGGTGGCCCGGGTTTACCGGCTCCTATAACAGTAAAAAAACGTGCATAATCAATTGCGGGCGGGGGGAATCCGCGGGGGACTGTGTGCTGTTTCTGAAAGACATGGGCTGCAGGGAAATTATTTTTTTCGGTTTCGCCGGAAGCATAAACAAAGAATTCCGTCCGGGCGATGTCTGCGCTCTCGGCGGCTCGGCGGGCGGAATGAGTTTCGCCGATTTCCTGAAGGACGATATAAAAGACAGGGTCAGCAGAGAAAAAATCCGTAATTTCCCCGGCGGAGAAGGCGCTAAAAGCGCCGTTGTTTATACCGTGCCCTCAATTTTCAGGGAAAACGAGATATACGGCTGTCTGGCGGAAAGAGGGTTCGACCTCGTTGACATGGAAACCGCAAACATCCTGCAGGCGGGAAGCGGCATGCGTCTGCGGTTTTTTTATTATGTTACCGATTATAAACTGAAATTTGACGGCAGAATAGATTTTGAAAAAATTAAAACATTATGCCTGAAGTCAGTGTAATAATAACGACTTACAACAGGGCGCATCTTGCGGAAGAAGCGGTGAAAAGCGTTCTGGCGCAGAGTTTCAGGGATTACGAAATAATCCTTGTGGACGACGGCTCGACGGATGAAACGGAAAATACGCTGAAAAAATACCCTTTAAAATATGTGCGCCGGAAGCGCTCCGGAATAAGCAGCGCGAGGAATAGGGGAATAGCGGAAAGCCGCGGAAAGTTTGTCTGTTTTCTTGACTCCGACGACCTGTGGCTCAAAGATAAACTGAAAATCCAGCGCGATTTTATGGAGAAGAACAGCGGCTCCCCTCTCTGTTATACGGACGAAATATGGAAACGGAACGGAAAAAACCTGAACCAGAAAAAAATCCACGAAAAATGCGGCGGGGATATTTTCCGGCAATGCCTTCTCCTTTGTATTATCTCTCCTTCCTCGGCAATGCTCCGGCGGGAAATTCTCGGGGATGAGGCGTTCGACGAAAAAATGCCCGTCTGCGAGGACTACGACCTGTGGCTCAGGATTTCAAGCGCTTATGAAATCGGCTACATTCCCGAAAAACTTATCATAAAAAGAGGCGGGCATTCCGACCAGCTTTCAAGAAAATACCCCGTCATGGACAGGTTCCGGATTTACTCAATAAGAAAACTGCTGAAAAACGGCCTGAAGCCGCATCTCAGGGAACCGGCGCGGCGGGAACTGGAAAGAAAATGCAGAATCGTCTCTTCCGGCGCGCTGAAAAGAGGCAGAATACTTACGGCTCTCACGTACTGGGCGGCGCAATTATGAATTTTCCTCCCGACCTGCAAAAAAATCTGGAGGCGGGAGAAATTTCCTACGGGTCCTGTCTGGTAATTAAGTCCCTTGTAAAAAACGACAGAGCCGCTCTCTGCGGATTTCTGAAAACACTGCGTCCGGGCGCCAACAGGATGAAGGAGATTGCGGAGAACCTTCTTGAAATCTCAAAAAGGGACGGCATTTCTGTTAAATCCGTCCTTGAGAGAAAAGAAATAAGGAAAATCATTCTGTCCGAAGCGGGCAGAAAACAAAAGACGGAGCAAGTCCGGAAATTCATAAAACACCTGAGATACCCGCAGCTGACAGAAAAAGAACGGCAGATAAACTCAAAAATTTTTTCGCTGAACCTTCCGAAGAATGTAAAACTGAAATATCCCGAAAATTTTGAAGGAGACCATCTCTGCCTTGAAATTAAATTCAGAAAATCAGCGGAACTGAAAACCCTGATAAACGAAATAGCCGGCAGGAAAAAGACGCTCGATGAACTTCTCGAACTTCTCTAAAATCTACCTGACAGAAGATGCAATTTCCTATCCGCTCGCCGGAAAAATCATCGGAAAGTGTAAAAATGCTAAAATATCTTATGTGAAATCCCCGCGCGAACTCTATTTCAAACCGGCACTGAACCCTGAATTTATAGACGAAAGCAAACATTCGCTGTTCCTGACGGCGCGGCATGAAAATTTCCTCGAAAAATGTCCGGGAACGAAAGAAAACCTATGCTGCAATTACTTCGTCACAAAAAATGTTCTCGGATGCCCAGCGGACTGCTCCTACTGCTATCTTCAGGCGTATCTCAACAAAAAAGCAATCACGATTTTCGTCAACACGCCGGACTTTTTTGCCGACTTTGAAGAAAAAGCGAACTCCGGTCATTTCAGAATCGGTACGGGGGAATTTTCGGACAGTTTGTTTTTAGACGGCCTCATCGACGTGAACAAAACACTGGTGGAAATCTGCTCAAAATCAAAATCGCTTTTAGAACTCAAGACAAAATCAAACAGCGTCGAGAAACTTCTGGGCCTGAACCACCGCGGGAAAACCGTCATTGCCTGGTCGGTAAACCCGCGGAAAACAGCGGACTCCGAGGAAAAGGGCTCCTCAAATTTAGAGGAGAGAATCGCCGCCGCGAAAAAATGCGCCGACGACGGATACCACATAGCCCTCCATTTTGACCCGCTGATTTATTCGCCCGGCTGGGAAAAGGACTATGAGGAAACGATCGAAAAAATCTTCGCGGTAATTCCCGCGCGCAAAATTATCTGGGTGAGTATCGGAGCGTTCAGGTTCTACCCGCAGATGAAACCCGTAATGCGGGCGAGGTTTCCCGCCTCAAAAATCCTGTGCGGGGAATTCACGGCATGCAGCGACGGAAAATTCCGCTATCTGAAGTTCATCCGTCTGAAAATGTTCGGGACGATAACCGCGCTCCTGCAGAAATTCGACAGAAATATGCGGATTTATTTCTGTATGGAAAGCGGCGAAATCTGGAGAAGAACTTTCTCGCACCTGCCTTCCGAAATAAAAAACCTTGACCTGATTTTTAAGAACTGACACACCAACTGCGCAGCAGGCGGCGTTGCCTGACAAGCCCGCTCATCCGCTGTGGCGAACGAGTGCGGCGGCGGATGGTGCCCCGCCAGGGCGGACGGGACACTGCCGGAGCCGGACAGGGCGAGGAAATTACAGCGAGCGGTTTTTGGCAAGCGGGGCTGTGTGAGCGAGGGATTTGCAGAATACCCGTAGCGAACCCAGAGCGAGCTGTTCTCACGTGAGCGTCCCCGCTGTCAAAACCGCGAGCAATAAGGTAATAGTTCTTGAAGAGAACCGGGAAAAACTAACCGAAAATTTTTTTGTAAAAAGGTTTTTTAACTTCCTTCAACTGTTTTTCGAGATTTTCAACTTCCTTCGTTAATTCCTTTCTCGTCGCATCCGTTATATAAAACTTGTCAAGAAGTTCGCGCCATTCACCGTCCCATTTGTCCTTCCTGCGGTCAAAGTCGTTCATTCTCCGTTCCAGTTCGGCGGCAGTTCTCAGACGTTCATTGTCCCACCTGTTTCTTTCTTTCTCAAAGATGACCCTTATATTCGCCAGTTCGTTTGCAAGCGCCTCCTTTTCGACGGCGGCGCGGGAGACCTTCAATCTGAAATCGTTGAGGCCCGATTCCTCTCTGGCGCGGGCCTCCGCCTCAACCGCTTTTTTCTCCTGTATGAAAAGGGTCTCTCTGTCTTTCAAAACATTTTTCAAATTAAGGATTTCGCCCTGAGAGTTCTTTACGTCCGCTTCCGCCTGCAGGATTCTTTCTCTCGATGCCGCCTGCGCCTCCTGCATATTTCTGATTTTATCCTCCACGGCAATCTTTTCATTGCGGAGGTTCCGAAGGTCATCATCTTTCTGCGCAGCAGCTTTTTTCAGGTCATCTATTGCGTTCTTCAGGTTTTCCTTTTCAATCGAATACGCATCTTTAATTCTGGAGAGCCCCTCCGCAAATTCCCGCTCTGTGACAAGCAGCCGCTTCTCGCGCTCGGAGAGTTCCGCTTCTTTTATTTCCAGTTTCTCTCCCCTGTTGGCTTCGGACAAAAGTTGTTTTTCAAGTGAAGTTATTTTTTCTTTGTCTCCTAAAATTTCCTTCTCCCGGTCCGCCAGGCGTTTCCTCCATTCGAAAACGATTTCTTCCTTTTCCCTCTTGAACTTTTCGCAGGCCGAACGGAGGTCAGACCCCTGCCGGTTCGCTTCCAGGAATTTGTTATAGTGCACGCTTACTTCGTCCCGCAGGCGGTTCCTTTCTCTTATAAAATCAAGCGTCTTCGTTTCAATTTCATTTTTTTTGCGGCGATCTATATCCTGTATCTGTATTTTTAAATTCCTGACTTCCTCTTCCGCCGTTTCTTTCTTGCTCACAAGCGCAATTTTTTCCGTTTCAAAAAGTTCCCTGAGATGTTTCCCCTTCTCCGAGCCGACTTCCTTCAAATTCTTTATTAAGTCCTCTCTGTTCGCCACCTGCAGTTCAAGGGCTTTCTTTTCGCTTTCAAAAGAGAAAATCTTCTTTTTAAAACCCTCAATTTCGTCGCTGCTCCTCTGCGTAATTGAGGCAATTTCGTAATCCTTTGACTTTCTGATATCCGCTATATTTTTGTCTTTTAAAGTTATTGTCTCCGCGAGTTCCTTAATTTTCGTTTCACTTTCCACCCTTAAATTCTGCAGGGCCATTTCCCGCTCTTCCATCTCCTGAAAAAGTTTCATTCTATCGCGGCTGTCGCCGAGGCCCTTCGCCCTCAACTGTTCAACGTACATCTGCGACTGTCTCTCGGTTTCCTTTGAAAAACTTTCCAACTGCAGACGCAGTTTCTCCTGAATTTTCGATATTTCAAGTTTCAAACCTGAAATCTCCGATTCCCTTACATTAATCTGGACGGAGAGGTTTGCCTCCGTTTCTTTTAATCTGGAATCCGCAAAATTAAGTTCCGCTTCTTTCGCCTTGAGAGAGGCGTCAATCACGGCGACTTCCTTCTCTGCCCGGGTGGCAATCCGGTTTTTCTCTTCTTCCTTCCTGTTGAGTTCTTCCCGGAATCTCTGCCTTTCCGCCTCAAACTGGCGGGTGGCGCTGGAAATCTCGTCCTCAAACCTGTGTCTGGCGGAGGCGATTTCCATTTCCTTTTCCTTGTAAGAGTTCTGGATGAGCCCCTCTTTTTCAGCGAGGATATTTTTCAATTTTTCCGTTTCGTCAACCTTCTCTAAAATCGTTTTGTGGAGTTCCTGCGCACGCATTTCAAACGACGATTTAAGAGCGGTCAGCTCGTTTATTTTTTCGTTAAACTGACTGACAAGTTCCGTCTCATGCTGCTGATGCTGTGATTTCAGTTCCACGATTTTATCGAACTTGTCTCTCTGGTTTGCGAAAATTTCCTCTTCCGCAAACTTCAGCCGGCGGGTCCAGTCGGCGTTTACTTCATTGATTTTTGCGGACAGGTTTTTTATTTCATCTTCCTTCGATGCGATTCCCCTGACGTATTCCTCTTCCCTTTTCGCAAGCAGAACCCTGCCGCGCTCGAGCTGAACTCTCAGGTCTTCTATTCTGCTGTTAAAATTACTTCTGTTAGAGGCGCGCTCTCTTTTTAATTCCTCGATTTCCCTTTCCTTGATGAGGAGCGTTTCCGACAGGCGCTCTTTTTCGTCCAGAACTCTCTTAAGGCGGTGTTCTTCCTCCGCAAAACGTTTTTCAAACGCCTCTTTCTCTTCCTGGATGCGGCTTTTTAAAAATTTAATTTCCTCCGCATCCTGCGCCTGAACCGCGTCAATTTCTTTTTCTTTTGAGTTAATCGCAATGCGGAATTCGGAATTCTGCCGCTCAATCTGCTGCTGGAACCCGAAGAGTTCGGCGTCTTTCTTTTTGTTCTGCTCGGCGAAACCGCGCCTTTCCTCTTCCAGCGTCTCATTCATCCGGGCAATCTGCTGCTCAAGGTCTTTTTTGGCGTTTTCAACTTTCTCAAGCCGCTCGGACCAGCCCCGTCGGGTCGAGTCCTCCCTTAAAACCGACTCCGCCCGCACCACATTGCTTGACTCTTCAAGTTCCTGTATTCTTCTTAAACTTTCAGCGCGCTCCCTCTCAATCTGACTCCGGAGTTCGGAAAGCAACCTCTCCTTCTCCGAAACATACTCCGCCAGTTTCTTTTCCGTTTCAAAGATTCTCGCCTTTGCTTCCTTTATATCCCTGTCCTTCAACTGCAGCTGAACGCCCGACTGGGAACGCTCCGACTCAACCGTTGTGTTTAACTTGACAATCTCATCCTTCAAGTCGAGAATTTTCTGATTCAGTTCATTTTCCCTGAGGATGTTCTCGCCCCGGATGAGACCTGTGTCTTCCTGTGATTTGTCAATCTCCGCATTCATTGCCTTGAGTTCTTCCGATTTTGCCGAAAGTTCCTTGCGGAGGTCTGAAATTTTCTCCTCGATTTTCGATGATATTTCTTCTTTCTCTTTTGCCGAGGCTGTGAGTTTGTCTTCGTAACCCTTTTTCAGAAAAGAAATGTTTTTTTCAAGATTTTCTACCTGGTCTAAAAGATTTTTCTCTCTCTCAAAAAACCGGCGGCGTTCCTGTTCCTGGACGGAAACCGATTCGGATTCCTTTACGGCGATTTCCGCATACAGGGAATTTTTTTCTTCTTCCCGGTTTTTCAGAAGCTGTTCCCAAGTTCTTCTCTCGTCCCTGTATTCCTCGTCCGTTTTCTGCAGCCGGTTCTGCAGGTCTTTTAATCCGGAAAGAAGAGAACTTTCTCTCTCTTTGAATTCCGTCCTGAGAGCAATGTTTTCCGACTGGATTTTAAGAATTTTTTCGGAATACTCGCCCCTCTCTCTTTCAAGACGGGCTTTCAGAAACTCGATTTCCGAAAGCATGTCCTCTTTCAGTTTTGAAATATCCTCGGTATCTAACTTGCGTTTCTCCATTCTTTCTCCGATTGATCCTTTCTGCTCATTGTCCTGTTATTTGACAAATTTTTATTCCACTTGTAAAGAGGGAAATTTCAGAACCGGCGACTGCAAGGCCTGCAACACCCCCCGCATCAACAATCTGACAGCAAAAATTAACCCGTCAGCTCCGCCTTTTTCCTTCTTGACAGGTGGACAATACGGTATTATAATAGACAACAATGGAAATTAAGGGAGTATTTTGACGCAGGATATATTGACAATCAGACAGGTCGCCGGTTACCTGCAGTTGAATGAAAAGACAATTTACAGGATGATTAAGTCCGGAAAGATACCTTGCTTCAGAATCAGCGGTTCATGGAGATTCAAAAAGTCCGCTGTGGAAACGTGGATTGACTCTCTTAATACTTTTACCGGAACCCCTGGCGCAGCGCCCGCCCGGCGGCGTACAGTAAAAATGAGGAAGACATAAAATGCCGTATTTCCTTTTAGTTTTAGCGGCATCTTTTATCGGGTATAAAGTAATCCCCAGGCCTCCCGTATATCAGAAATCAGCGATTGTAATTACCGAAGACAAAAAAGATTACGGGCAAAACATTGCAGCCGAAAAAGTAAAAGAGTCCGACGGCACAAACAGGGAACCGCCGCCGGACAAACATCCTGCAACACTTACCGAATACATGGAAGAAAATATAAAAGACGGTGCGGATAAGAATTTTATCAAAGAAACCATTCCGCCGGGAACGAAAACGACTGCTATTGACCTGCTCAGAGCGCCCGGCGAAAAACCGCCGGGGCCTCGGGCCGAGGACTGGATTGATGCGGAAATAAAAACTCTCGTTTTTACGGGGTTTGACGAACCGTCAAAGAGCATTACGGATTTCTTTAAGCGTCGGGAATATGCGCGGCTTGAAAAACTAATTTTAAAAGATACCACCGTAAATAAAATGTACGGACATTATATACTCGGGGAAATTAAATTTAAGAACGGGAAATACGGCGAGGCAATAAAACATTATGATATGGCGGCAAGTTCGCCCGCAGAGCAGGGGCTGGCGGAATTTGCGTCATTCAGAAAAGCGGAATCCCTTTATAATATGGGGAAATTTGAACAGGCGGGGGAAGTTTTCAGCGCAATCCCGTGCGGGAGTAAATTTCTCATACCTGAAACAGAGTTCTCAAAGGCGCAGTGTTATCTGAAAACAGGAAAAACAAAAACAGCAGCCGGCATAATGGAACAACTGATGTCAAAATATGAAGGGTATACTGCAAGCGACAAAGCCAATTACTGCACAGGCCTTATCCTCTACTATCAGGGTCGGGGCAGCGAGGCGAAAAACTTTTTTGAAAGGGCTGCAAACGCTAACTTCGAAGAGCAGACCTTGAGTGAATTTTATCTGGCCAAATGTCTTGAGGCGGAGGGCCGGCTTCTGCAGGCAAGCGCGCTCTTTAAAAAAATCCATGACGAGAACAAAAAAAGCGCGGTAGCCGGCGATGCAATGTTCTGCCGGGGAATGATTTTTTACAGAATGAAGGAATACGACTCCGCCGCAGAGATTTTCCTGAACGTTCTCAGAAAATATCCCGCAGGCGCATACGCTCCTTACGCACGGTTTATGACGGGTTGCTGCCGGTTTGAGACCGGACAGTACAGAACCGCAATTGCAAACTGCGAACATTTTATGCGGGATTCCAGAGGCAGGGAACCGGAGTCGCGCATACATCATCTCTCCGCAAGGTCCTACGCCAAACTCGGGCAATACAAAACTGCCTGCGAGAAATACCGGAAAATAATTGCGGACAATCCCGACGCCGCATGCGATCTTGCCCTGCTTCATTACAGCGCCGGAAAGTATGACGAGTCGCTTCATGTCTGCAGGAACTTATTAAAAAATAAAAAAAATCTTTGTTTTGACATTGAAAAAAACATTCTGTTTTTAAAAGCAATGAATCATTACATGAAAGGCGACGCTAAAGAAGCAGCCGCACAGTTCCAGGGAATAATCAACAGCGTCCCTGATAAAGAGGTAAGAGGAAAAGCATTATTTATGCTCGGCATGCAGTACATGAATACAGGGAGAGAAGACCTGCTTACAACCGGTTATCTTGACTTGGCCGACAGGGAAGAAATTTTTTCAAACAACTGGAGAGCATGGGCGTATTATCTCGTAGGAAACGCATATTACAGCGCCGGACAAATGGAGTCGGCCGAAAAAACATTTGAATTTATTATAGAAAATTACCCTGAGGCGCCGGCAGCGAAGTTCGCAGAAAGCGCAAATGTCGCCTGCAAGGTTGCGAAAGGCGATTACGCTGCGGCGGAGTTGAAGAACAGGGAATTTCTCGCGAATTTCGGAGACGATGAAACTGTCAGGAAAACATCTCTGCTCGCCGCAGCCGGCCTTCTTTTTAACAGGGAGAACTACCGTGAAGCAATCGCCGCCTGTAAGGATTTTATAAAAAATTATCCGCGCGACGAAACCGTTTGCGAGGCGCTGTTCCTGGAAGGCGAGTGCCTTTATAATCTCGGACATTTTAATGATGCCTGTGAACGCTGGAAAAAAATTATCGCCGGAAATTTTGATTCCCTGTACATTCTTAAGTCGTACAACCGCCTCGCCGGCACGAATTTCGGTCTCGGAAAATATGATACGGCTGTATTCTATTACCGCGGGATAAGAAAATATTTTCCGGAAAGCGATTTGTCCACAGACGCGCAGCTACGCATAGCGCAGAGCCTTTACAACCGCGGCAAATTCGGGGCCGCAATCGACGAATACAAAAAATTTCTCCGCCTCTACCCTGATGATGCGAGAAAAAAAGAAGTTCTTGAAAGCATCAGGATGGCTTATTATGAAAAGGGGATGAAAGAGCCGGGCGGGCGGGGCCTGGCGGAATTCATAACACTTTACCCGGGGGGAGAACTTTCCGGAGAAGCATACTGGCAGCTCGGCATAAGGGCTTTTGAAAAGAAACAATACCGCCAGGCAGCAAAGCTCTTCCGCAAAATCATCATTGAATACCCGCAGATACAATCGTCGAAACTGTCTCTTTATTACCTGGCGGAAAGTTATTATATGACGGGGAAGTATGAAGACGCGGTCAACGCATTTGAAAATTTTATCGGAAGTTTCCCCGAAGATACTCTGCGGCCTGTTTCGGAATTTCATATGGCTAACGCTCTTTTCAAAATGGGAAAAATAGAGGAAAGTCAAAACCATTACAGTAATTTACTGAACAGTTCTCCGGAGAATGCCTTTGCCGGCGATGCGGCGCTCAATAAAGCGCTCTGCTTCAAAAAATTAAAAAAATGGAAGGATGCCGTAAGCGAATACAAACTCTTCATCAGAAAATACCCGGAACACAGAAAGAAGGAATATGCAATGTTTCAGGTCGCCGAAATAAACAGGAACAGCGGGAATTATAAAGAAGCGGCGGACTACTACGCAGAAATACGGGAAAGCGGAGAGACA
This sequence comes from bacterium, assembly GCA_043825615.1. Taxonomy (GTDB): domain Bacteria; phylum CG03; class CG03; order CG03; family CG03; genus JBDRMV01. The sequence goes on from JBDRRS010000013.1 coordinate 82,513, forward strand.
TCCGAATCCGAATTACTGTATCAGGCGGCGGAGTGTTACAGGGCATCCGGAGACATTGCAAAGGCAAAGCAGTATTATGTGAACCTCTCCGACTTGAAAAAATACGAAAAAACATTCTACCTGCCGGGCCTTGTGCAGCTTGCGGAGATTTTTCTGAAGGAGGGTTCCGGCAGCGAAGCGGTCCGCGTTTATAAAAAAATCATGGCGAACACCGAAAACGAGGAATGGCTGGCTGCAGCGGAAGCAAAAATAATCGAAATTGAAGAAAAAAATAAGCGTAATGAAAAACAGCCCTAAATAAAGGAGGCGGATGTGTTGCAGGATTTATCTCTCGTGCAGGTTTTTGTAAAGAGCTTTGCGATGTGGATTCTTCTGATAATTTCCATTGCGGGTCTGACATATTCCATAGAGCGAATCATCTACTTCGTCAGAAACAGAAAGGATATCAGGGATTTCTGCGACAGAATAAAAAAGATGATTGCAAATGCCCGGTTTCCTGAAATTATTGCCGTTTGCCGCCGGGAACCTTCCCCTGTATCCAGAATGGTGGAAAACGGACTGAAAGAACCGGAGAGAGATACCTCAATCATATACGAACTGATGACGAATATAATAAACCGCGAGAAGGTTCACATGGAAAACAATGTCGGGGTGCTCGGCACGGTCAGCCACATTTCCCCGCTCGTGGGTCTTCTCGGAACGGTCGTGGGAATAATCAAGTCCTTTCACAGCATTGCGTTAACGGGTTCCGGCGGAGCGGAAGTCGTCGCGATGGGCGTTGCGGAAGCGCTCATAACAACGGCGGCAGGAATATGCATAGCGGTTCCCGCTGTCATCCTTTACAATTACTTCGTCAGAAAGATATCCGTAACCGTTCAGGCGCTTTCAATAGCAAGGGACGAGATAATAACGGAACTGAAAATAAAAAGGCTGGAAGAAAATGTATGAAGCAAAAATAAGCCCTAACGTTCTTTCCCTCACGGATTCGGCGCTGACTCTTATCGTGGTTTTTCTGGTAACGCTCCCTGCGATGTTCTGGAGCGGGATAAATGTTGACACCGCAAAAGCTGCGGCAGGAGCGGGAGACGGTGTCTCCGGGACCCTGATTGTAAATGTATCAAGAAGGTCCCTTTATGTAAACGGAAAACCGACGGCATTTTTCCGACTGAAGAAAGTTCTTTACGATGAACTTGGCGGCAGAAAGCCGGGGGAAGTTGTGATTGCGCCCGACGGGGACGTGACTCTCAATCGGCTGGTTACGGTTTTTGACGCTGTGCGCAGGGCCGGGGCGGAAAAACTGGTTCTGCTTGACGACATGGAAGGGGACGGTTCTTGAAAAGACCCGTCCCCAACAAAATATGGAACAGCAGATTAATATAGACCTGATGCCGCTGACGAGCATGGCGCTGATAATTCTGCTGATTCTTATGATAATGTCGCCGGGCATCGCAAACAGGGGGATTGCCGTAAACCTCCCCGCCTCAGAAACGGCTGAAGATGAAAAACCGGCCAATGTTGTGGTGGCGCTGGCGGAGGACGGAAGAATTGAGGTCAACGGCATTGAGACAGATATCTCCGGGCTGAGACCTTTATTGGGCGGGGAATTGAAAACATCCCCGGAAAGAGTTGTTCTGATTCGCGCAGACAAAAACCTCTTGTACTCCGATATTGAATTTGTTCTGCGGCTCTGCCGGGAATGCGGCGCTGAAAAAATCGCTCTCGGGGCGGAAAGGAAAAAATGAGCCGCGATATTTTATATTCTTTTATGGGTTCCTGCGCCATTCATCTGACAATGGCTGCGGCGGTGTTATCCTTAACCAACAATGCCCGCAAAACAAAGCCCGACAAAATTTATTTTACAGAAGTTTCTTTTGCGCGGATAGATGATAAAAAAATAGACGCCATAATAAAGAAAATCCAAAAAACAAAGAAACGGACATCCTCTCTTTTTACGCTTCCTTCCAAAATAAAAACCAAATCCGTGGACGGCCTGGCGGAAACTCATATACCCGGCAGAAAATTTAAAAACCGCGGAAATAAAACTTCGGAAAGGACGCAGGAGTTGAGAAATAACAAAGCGGATATCTCATCCTTACCTTTCCCCTCCTTAAAAATCGGCTCTGACGATAAAGCCCTTCTCTTTGAAGGTCAAGAAACTCCCCTCGCCGGAAGCGCTATGCCGGGTCACATAGAAAAAGGCGGCTCCTTAAAAAACCGGAAGCCGGAAAGTATCGGGAAAGAGTTTGAAGCGAAACCCGTAAACCGGAGGACAGGAGACATCCTTTCGGATATAAGAACAGAAACGACCGGCGAAAACCGGACTGAAATTCCCGTAGAACCCGCCGACATATCAGGATACGGCCTCATCGGGGCGGCCGGCGGGAATGAAAAAGGAAAAGCATTCCCGCAGGCATTGACAAATCCTCCGGAAGAAAAGCCACTCAAAGATACGGCTCCGTCCTTTAACGCCGGAAAAATCCGGGGCGGCCAATCGTCGCGCAGCAAAGAAAAATCCGTTCTTGACACAGGCGGCAGCGGAATAACAATCTCCGGAGAAATAAGAAACAGGGAAATACTGAAGTCATACATACCGGAATACCCGCCGTGGCTGAAAGAAGAAGGAGTGGAACCTGTAGTGGTCTTGAGATTTACGGTGCTTCCCGGCGGGCACGTGAAAGACAGAATCTTTGTCAAGAGAACTTCCGGCTATAAAAAACTGGACGACCTCGCAATAAAAGAAATGCTAAAATGGATTTTTGCCCCTGCGCGAGGAGGAAATGCAGGAAGAGAAGAAACGGGAGAAATAATTTTCAAGTTTTCATTAAAATGAGAAAAATGATATATCGCGGCATTTGTTCTGTTTTTCTGTGCTTCTGCGCAATTGCTTATTCCTTCGAGGAGAAACCGGATAACATTATTCCTCTGACCGGAGGAACAACGCGCGAAATGAAAGTCGTCGTTAAAAGTTCCGGCAGAAAACCCGTCGTGAAAATTTTAAAACCCGACTACGGAAAAATCTGCGGGTCAATCATGAACGAGGACTCTTTTTCATTCCTCCGCCGGGAGGCCGCGCCCGACGTTCATTCGCTTGCTTCGGATACCTCCGGGCTGCTGCGCAGTCATAGAATCCCGCTTGTGTGGAAAAAAACAGGGGAGCCGTTTTATTACGGGCGTTTCGTGACAAAATGCAAAGCGGAGACAAAAAAGTGGGAGGTCATGGTTGTTGATTCCCGCGGGCGAAAGACAATAAAATACAAGGGGGATGGGAAAGTTCCCGGGCAAATCGACCTGAAAGAGGAAGACATAACGAAATTTCACGCGGGGGAACCCTATTCTCCCGTGCTGATTCTGACAGTTGAAAGCGGGAAAAAATACAGGTTTAACGGGGACGTGTTTTATTTCGATGTGCTGATAAAAAAAGAAAAATACGGAACGCTCGTGGAACTAAACAGCGCGAAACTGTTTGACGATAACAATCTTCTAACCGAAAAAGGCATTTCCGCTCTCGGGCAGGTCTTAACCGAAATACCTGAGCCGACGCTTGAGATAAGAACCCGCACCTCTGATAAAAGTTTATCTACTATAAGAACCCTTAATTTTGTTGAGGCGCTCAGAAAAGAATTCCTCGTCCCCGCAAAAAACATCAAAGCAGCTCTTTATATTTATTCAAAAATTGATTTCCCTTCAATCGAACTTATCGTCAAAGAGTCAAAAGCAGAAAACTAAAACCCTTAATCGCCAACCGGCAGAATGTAATTTTATCCTGCGATGAAAAGTTTACATAATCTAAATTATCAGTCAGGGGGTTTTTAATGAAGAAGAAGATTCTCGAATTTACTTTTTCCTTTGATTCTGTAAATAGAGAAATCATTATCTAAACTAATTACTTTTTTAATATTAACCTCTTCAGCAATTATTATCAAAGTCGCATCTGCGAAATCCATCGGTCTATCCGAATATTTTGTCATTAAGTCAATTATTCTATCAAATTGTAATTCAGTTATCTCATAAACGCTTATTGCCCCCGCATGAATCCACTTTAAAAAATCAACCTGCGCTTCTATATTAAAATCAAGTAAATGAGTAACTTCTGTTATTATAGATAACGAAGTAATCAATTTACCGGAGTAATCTTTTAAAAAAGTTTTTACTTTCTGATGATGCCTGTCAGAGCGATCAAACAGGGCAACCAGGGGGCCTGTATCAATTACGGCTGTCGCGAATGTGTTTCTCACGTAATTTTTTCTTTAGATATTTTTTCCCATTTATAGACAAGTTACCTTTGCTGCTTGCGAAGCGCCCGAATAAATTTTTCCCCATTTCATAAGGAGCAATACCGGGAACATGTCTATTAAAATACTCCTCTATACTTTCTTTGATGATCTCTGTCCTAGAAACTCCTTCAAGGTTGCAGAGCAAACGAAGTTTTTTATCGGTAACTTCTTTTAATCTTGCAGTTATTGTCATAATCACCTCCCCGTATTACAAATGTAATAAAAAGCGTCGAGATTTGTCAAGAGTTGATTTCTCAAAATTCCAGTTTCCCGCCTGCCGACAGAGCCCCTGTTTTTATTTTTATCCGGGATGTCCCCGTTTTCTCCGTTTTCTCCACCACACAAAGCCGGAATGTTGCTCAGGCTCCAAGGGAGATAGCTTTTTCCGCAGAATAAACTTTCTGCGGTTTTGAACGAAAAGACTGATTAAGAAAAAGTCAGCGTATTATCGCTAATTTTCCTTTTTTCTTTTCACCTGAATCCTTAGATATTATGTAAAAATACACTCCGCTGGCTACATCCCTTCGACTGTTGTTGCGGAGGTCCCATACGGCGTCGGTATTCGAATTGTCCTTATTTATCGTCCGCACTAACTCCCCAGTTATCGTATAAATTTTTATTTTTAACGTGTTCGGTAAGTTTGTAAACGTCACTCCGGTATATCCCATTCCACTCCTCCACGGGTTCGGATAGACGTAAACGTCGTCCGGCGATAAATACGAAAGCTCAATCAAGCTGTATACCGAGAGGCTCGAAAGTTGGGCTTCTATCCATTTTGCGGAAGTGTTGATATAAAAATCTTCCTGGATAACCCATTCACCTTTATCCTCGTCCAGTTTTACAATCCTCAGTTTGTTTTCCTGCGCGCGGGTGAGGTCGGCAGGATAATAGAACCTTATGGTAATCGCTCCTGACGGCACATCGGCAAAATCAGTTATTTTATTATCAAGCTCGTCCATAATAACATAATTTCTGGACGGCGCCATGACGGGTATTGTCCCGGCCGGGAGTTTGTTTTCCGCCGCTGTTTCCTTATCCTTCTGTTCCTGCGTCAGTTCCTGAATTTCCATGCGGGTCGGAAAATTAAATGCATCTGCCGAAACTTTAACTACTGAAATTGTATTGCCTGTCGTCCCGTCTTTAAATTCTTCTTCGTAATCTTCGCCGAGATAGAGTTGATGAAATGTCACGGTTGCAACGGTGCGGTCAAAGTCCGAAGCAATTCCGCCTCCATTGAACGCCTGGACTTTATAATAATATGTCGTCGTGGTTTTTATATCTGCGGTATCTGTGTAAGATGTATCCGTATACCCGGAATTAAAATTAGTGATTACATTTGTTGAAGTTGCAAAATCGTCGGTTGACCTTAAAATTCCCCACCGTGTATATGAAGGATTACCGTTCGGCTCCCAGGTAATTTCTACGGACCACGAACTTCGAGACAGGATATACGAATTTGCCGGTGGATTTGCAAGCGTCCATCCTGTTGCCGTATTTGACGGATCAGAAAGAATTCCCGACGCTCCCGTTTTTACATATCTGTAATATGATGTGTTTGCGGAGAGGTCTGTTTCAATCCAGGTAGTTGTCCCATTCCCTTCCAGCTTTTCAAGAAATTTATTATCGGGAAAACTGTAGACCTGGTAAAATGTCGCACCCTGCATTAAATCCCACTCCCATTTGATTGAGCCGGTTGATAGCGCATCACCATAAAGACCCGCCGGCGTATTATACCACTGCCCGCAATCTCCGCCGTCGGCAATTGTCCAGTTGAATGTATCCTTGATATACTGTCTTTTTTCCGCTGGAAGGCCTAAACTATATTTTGAATTTCCACCATTAAAACTTATTCCGCTCTGCAACGGTAATTCCGACCATTTGATTAGAAGCTGATTATAATTTGCAGAAGACAGTTGGACACCATAAAGAAAATCACAAAAATTTACGACAGATGATACATCCCAACTGCTTATATCCTGATTAAATGAAGTTGCGCCATAGAACACACTATCCATATATCTAACAGATGAAACATCCCATCCGCCTATATTCTGATTAAATGAAGTTGCGCCATAGAACATAAAAAACATAGCGGTAACAGAGGACACATCCCAGCTGCTTATATCCTGATTAAATGAAGTTGCACCAGAGAACACACTATTCATACAACTAACAGATGACACATCCCAATTACCTATATCCTGATTGAATGATGCTGCCCCATAGAACATCTGATACATATTTGTAACAGAGGACACATTCCAGTTGCCTATATCCTGATTGAATGAAGCGGCACCGGAGAACATCTCAGACATATCTGTAACAGACGATACATCCCAATTCCCTATCGGTCGATTAAATGAAGATGCTTTATAAAACATCCTATCCATATTTGTAACAGACGACACATCCCAATTACCTATATCCTGATTAAATGATGTTGCACCCTGAAACATTAGATACATATTTGTAACAGACGATACATCCCAATTCCCTATCGGTTGATTAAATGAATTTGCACCAGAGAACATCCAAGACATATCTGTAACGGATGAAACATCCCAGCCGCCTATATCCTGATTAAATGAAGTTGCAATCTGAAACATTACCTGCATATTTGTAACAGACGATACATCCCAATTGCCTATAGGTTGATTGAATGAAGGTGCTTTAGAGAACATCCCATACATATCTGTAACAGAGGACACATCCCAGTTGCCTATCGGTTGATTAAACGAAGTTGCATCATAAAACATATAAGACATATCTCTAACAGACGATACATCCCAGTTGCCTATAGGTTGATTAAATGAAGTTGCGTTAGAGAACATCCAAGACATATCTGTAACAGAGGACACATCCCAGTTGCCTATATCCTGATTAAATGAAGATTCGTTATAGTTATAAAACATACAAGACATATCTGTAACAGATGATACATCCCAATTGCCTATAGGTTGATTAAATGAAGTTGCGCGAGAGAACATCCAAGACATATCTGTAACAGATGATACATCCCAATTACTTATATCCTGATTAAATGAAGTACCAAACATACTAAACATATCCGTAACGGATGACACATCCCAATTACCTATCGGCTGATTAAATGCTGATGAGAACATATTAGACATATCTATAACAGACGATACATCCCATCTGCTTATATCCTGATTAAATGAAGCGGCGCCAGGGAACATCAAAGACATATCTGTAACACTGCTGGAAACGGCATCAAAGAAATCTGCCGCAGTGAATGTTGAGATAGTTGTCGCTCCACAAAACATCTCATGAGCGCTTGTAATCCCTGAAACACCATCTGAAACAGGTGTTAATATGTCAATCAATCGCGAAGGAGTTCCGCTTCCTCCACCATAAAATGAGATCCTGCTTGTCTGCCCTCTGACCTTTATTACATAATCGCTGGCATCCGCATAAGTGTATGAGAGCAGTTGGCTTGCGCCCGTAACGGGCGAAGAACTTGTTCCCGTTCCCCAGTCAAGAACTTCAAAATTGACAGGGTTGTCAACCCAAAAAGCAAAATTCTGATTTGCGTCCGTGGTTTTTATCTTGAAATCGAAAGATGACGCAAAGGCGGAAACTGTTGATAAAATCATAGTAGTGCTAAAAATGAAAAATATAAGAAAGAGCAATTTTACTTTTATTATAAATTTCTTTTGCTCTAAAATCTTCAAATTCTGCCTCCTTCCAAAATAATATTGCATACTTCCTTAATATTATTACCGTACAAATTAAAAAAAACAGGGCTACCAAAAATTCAGAGAAGAATATCCCCTTATCTTCGGTAGCCCGGCTAGCGGGTCAGTCAGTTTAATTTTTGTGCAACTTTACCTTCGGTGTCCTGGCTGGCTTACCCTGCACATATATTGCAGGGGGTAGCCCCGTGGCTTTGCGTCCCCGCCTTTCAGCGGGTTTGCCTTTATCGGATAAAGCCCAATGTATTCTTTACAATATAAGTATAGTGTGAAAAGCCTTAAATGTCAATTTATCACACATAATTCAAAGTAGGAATGTAAATATTTCTGTTGGAACCTGTAAGAAGAATTGTGACTTTGACAAACTTTCTACCTTACAAGTAGACAGGTTTTTTTATTTTTCGGTTTTGTCCTTACACGCCTTTTTTGGCGGATTCGAGACGGGAGCGGATTCCGGAGAGTTCCTCTTCAAGAGCCCTGTTTATGTCGCGGAGGTCGCGCAGTTCGTTCATCAATTGCATTCTTTCGGTGTTAAATTTATTATCCTGTTCTCTCATCCTGTTCGCAAAATCTTCGCCCGAGGCCTGTTTATCGTCGGCGCCTGATTTGTAAATCCGGCTTATTTCGTCTTTCATTTTACCGGCCTGTTCCTGCATGGCCGCAATTTCGCGCTTGTGCGTCTCGTCCTGCGCTATGTTTTTCCTCTTCCATTCCGCATCCGTTTTCTGGAGCTGCTCATTCAATGCGGCAATGGCTGACTCAGCGGAAGTTATACTTTTACCGGACCTTTTTATTTCTTCCTTGCGACGCATATCCTGTATTTTCAACTGGTTTTCAAGTTCACGGCGCTGCTCGTTCCATTTGCCGAATTCCGTTTCCCTTGAAACCCTCCATTCGGAAAGCTGCCGCCTCAACTGTTCGGTTTCCACACTGACGGCTTCCTGTTTTGCCGACGCCTCATTCTGCCGGGCGTCAATTTTTTCCTGCAGCTGTGAAACCGCCTGCATTAACTCCTCTTCGCGTTTCTCCGCCTGCGTTTTGACGGCGTTTACGGCTTTGACCGTGCCCTGTTCCAGTTTTGTTCTTTCCTTTTCAAAATTTACGAGAACTTCGCGAAAGCGTTCGTTCATCTTTTCCGTTTCAGCCGACAGTTTTGAAATTGTGCCGTTCAGTTCCCCTATTTTCACTTCGTAAGAATCAACTTCCCGCGTAAAAGCGCTGTCCTTTTCGGCAATCATTTCAAGATAATGTTTCTTTAAATTCTCACTCGTAAGGCGGTTTCCCGACTGGAGCTGCTGCATCTCCTGCTTCAGCGTAGAAATAATGGTTTTCAGATTGTCCATTCCGGATGCTTTTTCAATCACCAGAACTTCAACTTTTTTCTCAAATTCCGCTTTCTGCGCGGCAGACCGGTTCTTCAAATTACTGATTTCTTCACCGAGCGCCTTGTTTTCCTGCTCAAATGCAGCCCTGATGTTTTTCAATTTTTCCTCATCGACGGTCTTAACCTCTTTCAGCCCGTTTATCTCTTCCGTCAGACGGCGGTTTTCCGCTTCCTTGTGTTTCAGCGTGTCAAAAAAGTTGCTTTTTAACGTATCAATCTGCGCAGTCAGTTTTTCCATCGCATCCTGTTTCTCGGAAAGCAGCGCGTTGAGCGATTGCGAAATGTTTATTTTTTCTCCGGCAAGCGCCTCAATTCTGCCTTTGTCAGCTGCGGCTGAGGCGGTGAGCGCGCTTATTTCCTTTTTCCCTTTTTCCAGTTCTTCCTTAAGGCGGGCAATTTCCCCGTTCAACTGCGCAGCAGTATTACGCAGGGAATCTTTCTCCGAAACCCGCAGAGCGTTTAACCCCGTTATCTCCTTCTTGTGAACGTTTTCCTCTTCGTTTATTCTGCTCTGCAATTCCCTGATTTTTCCGTTCAACCCCTCTTTTTCTTTCTGGTATTCTCCGGAATTCTGTAGAATTGTTCTGCGCAGGTTGTCGATTTCAACGGAATACTTCTGGTCCTTTTCAAGAAGTTTTCTCCGGTTTTCGTCGTGAGACCGGAAGAGCAAATCGTCACGGGATGCAATTTCTTTCTGCGCCTCGCTTCTGTCCGCCTCATACTGCCTTTCCTTATCTTTCAGCAGGAGAAGATGTTTTTCTCTTTCCTCCTGCATGTTTTCCATTGTGTTCTTTAAATTTTCTTCAAGAACCTCTATTCTGCTCCGGAGCGCGGCGGCCTGCTGTTCCTTTTCCTTTTCCGCCGAAGACAGCGCTATACTGCCGTTAAGTTTTACGGTTTCAATTTCCTGCAGGACCCGCGAAAGTTTTTCTTCTTTCTCTCCGAGCTCTTTTTCATAATTTTCTATGCCGTTCTGCCGTTCGAGAGCAAGAATTTTATATTTTTCGGAAATTTCCGAAAACCTGTCCGACGCCTCCTTCTCGCGCTCTTTTATGAGAAGATCCAAAGAGTGAATCCTGCCATCTTTCTCTTTGGAAATTTCGTCGCTTTCCTTACGCAAATCCTGCGTCTGTTCCTTCAATACTGCGATGTCATCCAGCAGACCCGATATTTTTATTTTTAAATTCGTCTTCTCGCGGCTGAAGGCGCCCTCAAGCGTTGACATTGCGGTCGCCCGTGTAAGAATTCTTTCTTTAAGGGAGACAATTTCTTTTTCGTATATTTCCTGCAGATGCTTTTTCTCGGACGTCTGGGCGAGGTATTCCGCCGCGTGTTTGTTCTCAAGTTCTCTTTTCTTATTCCTTTCCTCTTCAAGCTCTTTCTGCAAAGAGAGGTTTTCCTTCCCAGCCTCGGAGAGTTTAACGGAAAACTTTTCCTCAAGAACTTTCTGCGCTTTTTCAAGACGCTCTATATCCGACTCCTTTTCCATAATGCGGTTTCTCAATTCAATTTCAACCGCGCGGGATGTTTCCTCAATGTCCGAAATTTTCTGATTGTAGTTATCTTTCGCCGTTTCATTTATACTACGCAGTTCCTTGCTTCCCTTTTCTAAAAGCGCAATTTCCTGTCTGCCCGACTGGACCTCGGATGTAAGATTCTGAATTTGCTTCTGATCTTTCTTTTCCGTTTCCTGAAGCTGAAGCCCCATCCTCAAGCGGACGTCCTCAAAATTTTTCTGCAGAGAATCCTTTTCCAGTTCCAACTCGGAAATGCGGTTCTGAAGATTGGACATTTCTTCCGCATCGGTAAGCGTCTTCGCCTTGAAACGGTCTTCGTATTCAGCCGACGATTTTCTCTGACTTTCCTTGATAGCGGTTATCGTGTTTTTCAGCGCCTTTATATTCTGCTGAAGAGTGAATCTCTCCCTTTCGAATTCGCCCCTTTCAACGGCAAACTGCGACGAAAGAGAAAGTATTTCTTTTTTTCCCGTTTCCCTTGACTGACGGATTTCGCCGGTCAGAGCGTCCGCTTTCGACTGACTCTCCTTATCCTTGTCTTTCAGAATCCTGTTGAGCGCTTTTATTTCATCGGACAGCCGGAGAATCTCCCATTCCTTCGTCCTCAGTTTCTGGTTGAACTCCGACGTAAGATTCGTTTCGGTTTCCATCGCCTGAACGTTCAGCGTCCTGATGATGCCGTCTTTTTCTTCCAGCTGTTTGTTTAACTTCTGCTCCCGCACATCCAAAACATACTGTTTCTGTACAATTTCTTTTTCCCTGTGGTCGAGTTCAAGGAGACGAGACCGGTATTCCCTGTTGATTTTCGCCGTCGCAATCGATGATTTCGCCTGAAGGTACGCCCTGTCTTTTTCAATCTGCTGTATTTTGTCTTTCAGCCGGGAAATATCCTCTTCGTACTTTTTGTGTATTGAAGTAACCTGTTGACCAAGGGCAATTTTCAAACCCCTCAAATTATCGTTCTCTGCCGGCATTATTTAGGTTTCCAATTTACAAAATACTTATACATTAAAATCAAACGGTTGTCAATTTCCGGAGCATTTGTTATCATTGCTGAAAATAAGAAAGGATGGTGTTGCACTATGACTGGAAAAGAATATCATGTTGCGCTCGGAAAAGGCGATGTCGGAAGATACGTTCTGCTTCCCGGCGACCCCGCCAGAACTGAAAAAATCGCAAAACACTTTGACAATGCGAAAGAACTTGCCTTTAACAGGGAATACAGAACGTTTACGGGCGAGATCGACGGGATAAAAATTTCCACAACGTCAACGGGAATCGGCTGCCCCTCCACCGCCATCTGCGTGGAAGAACTAATAAAATGCGGGGCTGACACATTTATAAGAGTGGGAACGGCGGGTTCCCTGCAAAAAGAAGTCGCTCTGGGCGATACGGTAATTTCCACCGCCGCCGTCAGAGAAGAAGGAACCACCCGGCAGTATATTCCGCTAAGTTTTCCGGCGGTCGCCGATTTTGAAGTGACAACTGCTCTGGTGGAAGCCGCCAAAAAACTGAACATAAAATACCATACCGGAATTGTTCACTGCAAAGACGCATTTTACACGGAAGGGACGGATGGAGAAAATCTCCCGCTTGCAAATCACACAAAAGATTTATGGACGGCATGGTATCGGGGAAATGTTCTGGCAACTTCAATGGAATCCGCCGCGCTTTTTGTAATTTCCTCAATTAAGAGAGTTTCCGCGGGCGAGGTTCTGGCGATAATAGGTCTGACCTACGACGACAAACCGATAGTGCAAAAAGTCGGGATTGACGAAGCCATCGCCGTTGCGATAGAAGGAGTCAGGATCCTTGAAAGAAAAAGAAATTCTTGATGTTTTAAGACAACTGCTGAAGAATTCCTATTCTCCCTATTCGAAATTCCGGGTTGCCGCCGTTATCGTAACGGACTCCGGAAACATTTACAAAGGATGCAATGTAGAAAACGCATCTTACGGCATGACCCTGTGCGCGGAAAGGGTTGCCGCAACGGCAGCCGTGTCCGCAGGCGAAAAAAAGTTCAGGCAAATTTTTCTGATAACCGACTCCGCAAAACCGGAATTTCCCTGCGGAGCATGCCTGCAGTTTCTTGCGGAATTTAACCCCAAACTGAAAATCACCACATACGCAGGAGACGGCCGGAAAAAATCGGCGAAACTGTCCGATATCCTGAAAAGTAAATTCAAATTTTAATAATGCCACGGAAAAATATCGTTTACGGCTTCATTGCGCTCGGTTTCGTTTTTTCAATGCTGACTCTTTCAAAAAAAATCTCGCTCGAGAACACGCTGAAAAGCGTTGAAGTCGCCTGCGACTTCGGCGATGTGCAGCAGCTTGCCGACATGTCCGGAAAAAGCCCCGAAACCGTCCTCGGCGAACTGAAAGACGCGGGAATCACAACAATCGGCATATCGGAGCAGACGATTAAAAACTTTGAGGACGCCGGTCTCCTGACGGTTACCGGCGGGCAGGAAATTGAAAAGAACGAATACCTTTTCAACAGACAGCCTGGGTTTCTTGAATCCAGCCAGATAAAAAACAGGCCCGAGTTCATTTACGCGTTCACTAAAAATCCATCGCTCGGGGCATTCATCAAAAAAGCGCTCTTACAGAAACTGCCCGCCAAAGCCGTGAGCGGAATATATACCGGCAGACATTACCTTGTCATCGCAACCGCCAAAATAAAAACAGCCGCGCTCATTTATCTCGGTTTCTGGGGAGAAGAAATAGAAACCGTGAAAAGAGCGGGCCTCCGCTACATCCTCCGGCCGGTTGACGACCCGTTCGTAAACGACGAGTGGCTGAAGAACCTGTTTACGGAATGGAAAGATGACGGGCAGCTCTCGGGAGTTATAGTAAACGGCACAAAAATCCCGGGTCTCCCCGAAACGATGGCGGAAGTTCTGAAAGAACTTGAAATTCCGTTCGGTAAAGTAGAATTCGCAAAAGTAACCGGGGCAGACGAAATTATCAGGGCCGGCGGAAAAATATTTCTCTGCTTTTCGCCGAAAGGAGCGAACGATAATACCAAAATAAACGCAATTCTCCGCAGCGCAAAAGAAAGAAATATACAACTCGTGTATCTCCATCCGAACGACGAGAGCTACGCCGCGTTTCTCTCTTTTGCGGGAAGCGTGAAAAGGACTCTGTCTGAAAATTCCTTCAAAGCCGAAAAATTCACGCCGCTGCCGGAATGGAAGGGAAATTACTATGCCTTTATTTTTATAGGTCTCGCAATTTTTATGACAACTCTGTTCCTTCTTTCGATAATCTACGAACTAAGCAGCCAGTTTAAAATCGCTTACGTCATTATTGCCGTTTTCAGCACAATCTTCTTTGTGAAACTGACTTTCTTCAGGATTTTCCTCGCCTTTCTCGCCACGATAACTTTTCCCGTGCTCGCAATTTCAAAAACGTGGAAAAGACACGCCCTGCCGCCGATGCTCCAGGCAATCCGGTTGTTCATAAATGTATCTCTCATAACATGCATCGGGGCGCTTTTTGTAACGGGCATTCTCTCTTCAACAAACTTCATGCTGAAAATAGATATCTTCCGCGGGGTAAAACTTTCGCTGGTGCTCCCGATAATTATTGCGTTCGTCCTTCTTTACGGTCGGGAAAGAAGCTATTTTTCCACAAGTCTGAACCGCCTGTGGCATAAACGGCTTGAACTGAGTCACCTTTTTGCGGGAATTACGATAGGGGTTCTCTTTATCATGATTATTTTAAGAAGTTCAAACCAAATAAGTTTCATGCTGCCTTTCGAGCAGAGCGTAAGAAACCTGCTTGAGAAACTGTTTTTCGCAAGGCCGCGATTCAAGGAATTTCTGCTCGGGCACCCCCTGATGCTTCTTGGCCTTTACCTTTATCCGCTTGCCTCACAGGCAAAAAAAATAAAGTTCAGGCCTTTTATCATCCTCGGACTGGTCGGGCAGGTCTCTATCATAAACACATTCGCCCACATCCATTCTCCCATAACAATATGCCTTTTCAGAACTTTCAACGGTCTGATTCTTGGAATACTTTCCGGAATTATATTGATTTCCCTGGTAAAAGCATTTCATCTAATCAGCGCAGAGTGACCGGGGAAAAAACGAAAAGCGGCAAACCTCTTCTGCCCATATTCCGCAGATGGTAAAAATTTTTGCCGCCGGCTACTTCGGTTACGGAAATTTCGGCGACGAACTCATTCTAAAAATATTCAAAAAAAGAATCCCGCCTGAATTCACCGTTTCATACGTGCGAAAAATGGCCCGGCGGCCGGTTCAAACGTTTCTTTGCGTTCTGCGCGCGGACTGCCTCGTTTTTCCGGGCGGGAGCGTATTTCAGGACGAAACCTCGCTGGGCTCGGCGCTCTTTTACTGCTGCCTCGTACTGACCGCGCTGATTTTTAAAAAAAAGTTTTTCCTTCTGGACCAGGGTTTTGAAATAAAGAACCCCTTTTTGAAATATCTTTTAAGAGGCATTCTGAAAAACGCTTCAATGATAAGCGCCCGCGATGAGGCGTCCTTCCGGGCTCTGAAAAAACTCGGGCTTCACCCGCTGAGAAGCGCTGATTCCGTTTTTCAGGTTCAAGCAGGCAAAAGAAAAGTGCGGTTCCCGCCCGAAAAAATAGGAATAATACCCCGGGGCGCTTATGAAATCTGGGAAAAAATCATTCGTCAAACAAAAGAAAGATGGCCGCGTGCTTCTTATGAAATTGCGGTAATGAGCCCCGCAGACCTTGTTCTCGCCCGCAAAATCTCGGAGAGAAACCACATCAGGCAAACAGAAATTTTACGCATTACCGGTATAAATGAAATCACGGAAACCGCGGATTTGCTCGTCCTGGCCCCGTATCATTCGGTGGTATGCGCCGTTACGGTGGGTATTCCATTCATAGCTGTCCCTTATTCGGCGAAGATAAAAAACTTTCTGCTTGAAAATAACTTCAGGGAAAACATTTTTGCATCGGAAATCAACGATACTATTTTCAAAAAGGCGAGGGCTGCGGGGAACTCTTGCAAAATAGCCGAAGAGTCCTCTTTTCAAATCTTCCTGAATTTATTAAAACCTCTTGGAGGTTGCCGCAAACCCAAACCCTTAGCGCGATGAAATTACTCTTAAAAGCCCGTGATGTCTGGATAGAAGCAGAAGATAAAATCATTCTCAAGGAAGTGAACCTTGAGATTTCCGAAGGTGAGTTTTTGTGGCTTGAGGGAAAAACCGGCGCCGGAAAAAGCCGGCTTCTAAAAGTTCTGTCATTCGGGGAAAACTCTTCAAACGGCGACATCGTTTCCGTTAAAAAATTCCCCCTGTTCACAGAAAACGCAACACTCCTGCAAAATGACTCCGTAAAGGAAAACCTGAAATCAGCCGCGCCGCTGGCCGGCACTTTGGACACTTCCGAACTTCTTAATGCTCTCGGCCTTTTTGAAAAAAGAAATCAAAAAACATGCTCGCTTTCGGCAGGCGAAAAAATGCTCCTGAAACTGGCGACTTTTCTTATTCTAGAAACCGAACTGGTTTTTTTAGACGAACCCTTCGGGCGCATGGACGCGGAAACGAAACTTCAGGCGTTCAAAACAATCCTTGAAAAAAACAGAAAAAATACGGCGGTCCTCATCGCAAGCACCTTTCCCTGCCCGGAGGACTCCCCCGTAAAGACAAGGAAACTTACCCTGAAAGATGGAAAACTATACGAAAAATAATTTCGGGATTCTTATCCTGAATTTTATTTTCTCCTTTTCAATTGTCTGCGCGTTTTTTCTGGACGTCAACTTAACGGCGTATAAAAAAAATCTCGCGGAAAAAATTTTCATCGCGGCTTTCGCCGAAAATACGAAGGACTCTGCTACAGCCGCCGGACAAATCCGGAAAATAAAAGGCGTGCGCAACGTTCAGGTTGAGGCCCCCGAAGAAACAATGGCAAAACTCTACAATGTCCTTAAGAAAAAGGAACTCCTGCCGGAACTCCCCTTAATGTCCGTTCCTGTTGTAATCAGAGTGCATCCGGAAAAAGCGGATTTCGGTCTGTTCAAAAAAATTGCCGCCGAAATCGCGCAAATTCGCGAAGTGAAACATTCGGACGACGGCGGAACCAGCGTCAAAAACATTTTCATTTTCATCGGGAAAATCAAAAAATTAAACCGGCTAATCAACATTATGCTCCTGTTTATTTGTCTGACTTCGGGTATATTTGTGAGATTCGGGCTTAAAAAAAATGACGAGAGATTTCTCTTTTTAACCGAACGAAATCTGGGTAAAAAGGAAATTTACCGGCGGCACATTTCAACGCTTGTCCTGATTCCTCTCATTGCGGCGGCGCTGGCAGTTCTGCTGTTCGTTTTACTCTGGCAGACGGCCGGAAACGGAGAATTCTTGTTTCCCGAACCCGTCCAAATTTTTTTCGTGTATCTTCTTTCAAATATCCCTGTTCTTTCTCTGCTCATCCCGCAAGGGGATGCTTCGCTATGGTGAAATGAAAGGCGCCTGCGGGTTCCTTGCAGCAATTTTTCTTCTCCATTGCCCGCATCTCTACGCCTCAAAGATTGATGCGGAAATACAGAAAATCGATGCGGACATTGAAGAAAGCAACAGGACATTTTACAACCTGAAAGAGGAAATTGAAAAAATCTCGGAAAAACTTGACGCGCTCTCAAAAAAAAAGGAATTGACTTCCTCAAAAATCAACTCCATTTCAAACCAGATGAGCAAACTCACACAAAAGATTCGTTCCCTCGACGCCGAATATAAAAACCACAAAAAAAAACTCCAGGACATTACGAATGCCCGCTTAAAAACGGAAAAGCAGCATTTGAACGCCCTGACATTTCTGACGGAAAACAGAAAACAATCCGTCCTCC
Organism: bacterium; assembly: GCA_043825615.1. GTDB lineage: Bacteria > CG03 > CG03 > CG03 > CG03 > JBDRMV01. Next base: position 100,249 of record JBDRRS010000013.1, read on the forward strand.
TGAAAGCGCGCGAAAAAAAATATATGGAACTTTTTCTGGTTGACTACAAAAGCTCGTTCAGGTTTCGCATAAACGAGTTCCTCTTGGAGGATCTGCTTGAAAAGGTCTCTGTTTTTTCGGACGGCTGCAGGCAAAAAATACTGGGTCTTGAAGAGAAATTATCCGCTGTTGAAAAAACATTAGCCGATCTCGAAATAATGCTTGAAGACATATCTTATAAAGTTTCCACAAACAAGAAACTGCGGAAAAACTACGCAAAAACACTGGAAGAAATGCAAAGTGAAGAGGGTAAACTGCAGAAAGACCTCCAGATAAAAGAAAAAGATAAAGATAAAATGGACCGTATGATAGAAAAATTTATGAAGAAAAAAAAGGATCTTCTCGCCGAAAAGGAAAAGCAGAAGGAATTTTCCGAAATCAAGGGTTTGCTGCCCTATCCCGTAAAAGGACACATTATCAGCCATTTCGGAAAAAAGAAACATCCTGCTCTCCAGACATACATAATAAACAGGGGGATAAAAATAGAAAGTTCTACAGACACGGTCAGAGCCGTCAAGGAAGGAACAACTTCATTCGCCGGGCCCTTCAAGGGTTACGGAAAAACTGTTATCATAGACCATGGCGGGGGCTTTTACACAGTGACAGCAGGGTTGTCCGAACTCCTCATAAATGAAGAGGTTGCTGTTCGCCAGGGAGAGCCCGTGGGGAAATGCCGCATCGGAAACGAAATTTATTTTGAAATAAGAGAGGACGGCATTCCCGTCGACCCCGTGCTGTGGCTGGAATAGAACTTAATGAATTTAGAAGAGGGGGAAAAATGAAAAAAATTCTGTTAATTTTAGGCATTGCGTTTATGCTGAATCCCGCGCGCGGGGCGGCAAGAACCGAATACGAGGAAATGAAACTCTTTAACGATGTTCTCTCGCAGATAGAAGCAAATTATGTTGAAGAGAAAAAAATTCCGGAACTGGTTGAAGGCGCCATTATCGGGATGGTAAAAACACTGGACCCGTATTCGCAGTATCTGACACCCGAGGCGGCGCAGCTTATGAAAAGCGAAACAAAAGGAGAATTCGGCGGTCTGGGCATCAAAATTACAGTCAGGGATAAATACCTCACGATAATTACGCCGATGCCGGGAACGCCGGCTTTCAGAGCAGGTCTTCTGCCCGAAGATAAAATAATAAAAATTGAGGGGGAAAGCACGGAAAGTATCACTGTCATGGACGCCGTAAAAAAACTGAGAGGCAAGCCCGGAACAAAGGTTACAATTACAATTGCAAGGGATGACGAAACAAAAGACGTAACAATTGTGCGGGCAAATATAAAAATTGAAAGCGTGCCGAAAAAACAGTCAAAAATGCTTGAATACAGCATCGGATACATCAGAGTCACCGAATTCAACGAAAAAACACCCAATGATTTTCTGAAAGAGTACGCGGAACTGGAAAACGGCGGAATGATGGCGCTGATTATCGATTTAAGAAATAACCCGGGAGGTCTTTTAAAATCCGCGGTCGCGGTTGCCGAACATTTTCTTGAAAAAGACCAGCTCATCGTTTACACCAAGGGAAGGCAGAAGGATACTAATTTCAAATTCCTCGCCAAAAAAAATCTCCACAAAAAAATCCCTCTCGTAATATTGATTAACAACGGCTCCGCTTCCGGAAGCGAGATTGTTGCCGGAGCCATAAAGGACCTGGGGAAAGGCATACTCCTCGGAGAAAAAACATTCGGGAAAGGTTCCGTCCAGAGCCTCATAGACATTTCCGGCGGGTCGCAGCTGCGCCTTACAACGGCAAAATATTACACGCCGAACGGAATCTGTATTCATGAAGAAGGAATTGTGCCCGATATAGAGGTAAAAATTTCACGCGAAGACAAGATAAAACTGATGCAGCAGGAAGAGGAGATTTACGGGCTGTCGCCCGAGGAAAAGGAAAAGAAGGAAAAAGAAAAAATAAAGGACGCTCAGCTTGAAAGAGCGCGTGAAATACTGTTTGCAGAACTGAAGTTTTCCGGGAAACTGTCCGCAAAATAAAGTGCCTCCCGCCTCTGCATGAGAAAAATTTGTGCCCGTAAGGGTAAAAGAACAAAGAAAAAAAAACAGCCGGCCGTCTGGCTTATAATTTTTGCCGTGCTGGCGGCAGCATTTATTTACCACCTCCGAAAAAGAGCCGTGGATTACACCCGGGAATGCCTTCGGGCCGAACAGGATATCGGGCTTGTCCTGCTCAATCTTAAAGTCCCCGAAAAAAGCATTTCAACATGGCGAATTGAAAAAAGGAAAAACGGGAAGAAATGGATTGAAATAAACAAGAAAATCAAAATGCCGGGTGATAAGTGGGAAACTTTCTTCTCCCGTCTGGAAAATTTATCTGCGGGGCTTCTAAAAAAAACCGGAGACAACACAATTTACCTTGTAAAAAACGGAATTGTCCTGTGCAGAATTACCCTTGAGGACCTGAAGCGCAAGCCGCGCCTCACCTTCGTAATCGACGACTGCGGAAGGAGCAAAAAGGAAATCGCGCTCTTCACCGAACTCGGAATTCCGCTCACTTTTTCCATACTGCCCTACCAGAGGCACACAGCCATGCTTGCCGAATCGCTCGCAAGAGCCGGGTTTGAAACCCTCCTTCACCTCCCGATGGAACCCCGTGAACCCGACCGGCTTTCGCTCGGGAAAGACGCCCTGTTCGTAAAAATGAATAAAAATGAAATTGAAAAAGTCCTGGAAAAAAATATTGAGAAGGTTCCCTTCATCAAGGGAGTAAACAATCACATGGGCTCTCTTTTTACCGAAAATGCGGAAAAAATGGAAATTGTTCTGCGGTTTCTCAAAGGGAGAGGCCTCTTTTTTCTTGATTCCGCCACTTCTTCAAAAAGCGCGTGTCTCAAAACAGCAGAAAAAGCGGGAATCTACTGCCTGAGAAATAACATATTCCTGGACAACACCGACGACCTGAAAAAAATAAAAAAGCAAATAGCGCAGGCAATTAAAATCGCCGAAAAAAAAGGCTACGCCATAGCCATCGGACACGCCACGAGAAAATACACCGCGCGGGCTATCGGGGAAATGGGGCATGAACTTTCGGGCGTTGAGATTGTTTCGCTGGACTCCGAGTCAAAGGAAATTAAAAATGCTCGTAATGGGAATTGAAACATCCTGCGACGAGACGGCGGTCGCAGTGGTAAAAGACGGGAAAAAAATATTTTCCAATGTCGTCCTTACGCAGATTCCGTATCACAGGAAGTTCGGCGGTGTCGTTCCGGAAATCGCATCCAGAAAACACCTGGAGGCGATAAATTCCGTGATTGAGGAAGCAAGTTTCCGGTCGGGGATTGAAATGCCGCACATTGACAGATTCGCCGTGACGGTGGGCCCGGGTCTTGCGGGTTCTTTGATTGTCGGAATTGTCGCCGCGCGCACGCTCGGTAAAATTTTCAAAAAACCCGTCTTCGGGGTTAATCACATCCTCGCCCACCTTTCTGTGAATTTTCTCTTTCATGAAACCGGGCCGCCTTATATCGGCCTCGTGGCGTCTGGAGGTCACTGCGATTTAATCCATTCAAAATCGCACAACGAATTTGAGCGGCTTTCCCGCACGAGAGACGACGCGCCCGGAGAAACATTTGATAAAATAGCAAAAATGCTTAAACTCCCCTATCCCGGCGGGGCGGAAGTGGAAAAAGTTGCGCGGGACGGGGACCCGGATTCTTTTGTGTTTCCGACGCCAAAATTTAAAGACGGGTCAAATGACTTTTCCTTTTCGGGCATAAAGACCTTTGTGAAAAACCAGATAGCCAAAACACCCGACAACAGAATACCCGACCTGCTTGCCTCATTTCAGAAAAGCGTCGCCGGCATCTTTGCGGACAAAATTGAGTCGGCTGCAAAAGAGAAAAACTGTCTGAGGATTTTACTGGCGGGCGGCGTTATGGCGAACGGTTATATCGTTTCTTTCCTTGAGGAGGAATGCGCCAGACATTCCCTGCAGCTTTTCTGCGCAGCGCCGGAATTCTGCACGGACAACGCCTGTATGGTCGCGGGCAGAGGATATTTTCAGGAAGAATCGCTTCCTCTCACACCGAGGCCCGACTTAACAATATGACCACGACCGTAATCCTCGCCGCCGGGCGTAGCGTCAGGATGAAATCGCCCACTCCGAAGGTTTTGCACAAGGTTTGCGGAACGCCTATCATAGACAGAATAGTAAACGCGGTGTCGCCTTTTTCAAAAAAACTGATTTTTGTCGTCAACAGCAAAAAAGTAATACAATATCTTAAAAAATACAAAACCGGCAAACTTGTTTTTCAGAAAAATCTCCTCGGCACCGCAAATGCTCTCCTTCAAACGGAAAAACAGCTCGGTAAAAGAAAATGCAGAATTCTCGTTCTGCCGGGCGACGTGCCGTTACTGTCAAAAGCTGTCGTCGAGAAATTTATTCTTTTCCATGAAAAGACCGGGAATGACATAAGTATCCTGACGGCAAACCTGCGGAACCCGACCGGATACGGAAGGATTATAAAAAAAGACGGCTTTGTCTCGGAAATACGCGAAGAACTTGACGCGACGGAAAAGGAAAAAAGAATAAGAACCGTAAACGGAGGAATTTATATTTTCCCCGTCCCTGAAATCTTCGCCCTGCTTAAAAAAGTAAAACTGAACCCGCGTAAGAAGGAATATTATCTGACCGACGTCATAAAAATCGCAGACGGCATCGGGATGAAAACAGGGGCTATGACTCTGCGGGACGGAACATTTCTGCTCGGCGTGAACACGGCGGAAGACCTGAAAAGAATAAACCTGAAAGTTAAATCTTGAATACGGAGGAAGTAAAATGAAAAATCTTTGCGTTTTTTCGGGAGGTTCTAATCCCCTCCTGACGAAGGAAATCTGCAGAACTCTAAAAACCAGGGCGGGGCAGATTTCAATCTCGACTTTCGCGGACGGGGAATGCAACATAAAAATTTCTACAAACGTCCGCGGGAAGGACGTCTTTGTCGTTCAGGGGACCTGCCCGCCGGTAAACGAGAATTTGATGGAACTGCTGACCATCGTTGACGCCCTGAAACGGGCTTCCGCCAGAAGAATCACGGCCGTGATGCCTTATTACGGTTATGCAAGACAGGACAGAAAAACGGAGGCGCGCGTTCCCATAACCGCGAAACTGGTCGCGAATCTTCTCGCGGCCGCAGGCGTAAACAGAGTTCTCACCCTTGAACTGCACGCAGGTCAGATTCAGGGCTTCTTTGACATTCCTGTTGATAACCTCTCCCCGACAGGCGTTTTCGTCGAAAAACTGAAAAAAATGAATCTGGGAAAAACCGTTGTCGTTTCACCGGATGCCGGAGGAGTGGACAGGGCAAGGTCTCTCGCGAAATACATCGGCTCAAGTCTGGCAATGGTCGATAAAAGACGCTCCACTCCCAACAAAGCCAAAATTCTCAACATCATCGGGAATGTGAAAAACAAAACCTGCCTCATATTTGACGACCTTATAGACACCGCCGGAACAGCGGCAGGCGTAGCGGTGGCTCTGAAAAAACACGGGGCAAAAAAAATCTATCTCCTCGGATGCCACCCCGTCCTGTCAGGCCCGGCGGCGGGCATTCTGCAAAAAGCCCCCCTGGAAAAAGTTATTGTTACAAATTCAATCCCGCTCAAGAGGAAATCAAAAAAGTTTCTCGTTCTTTCCATCGGGAAGCTGTTCGCTCAGGCAATATATAGAATCCACAATGAAACCTCAATCTCCGGTTTATTTAAACTGAAATAGTTTTTTTGATTCTCAGCGGGACAGAATAGCCCTCATTTTGTTCGTCTTTATTTTTCCCTGTAATGGGCCATAAAAACCGCCGCGAAAATTGGTATAAAGATTCTCAGGCAGCAAATTATATCTACACAAAATCACCTGCCTGGCGAAGCGGCGACACCGCGTGGAAGGTCAGTCGGATTGGCTTGTTAAACTTTATTATTTTTTAAATAATCAGCGTCCAATTTATCTTTTTTTCTACCAGTGGATTGTTTATTTTTTATGAGGTTTTCTTTTGAAATAAATGGTATAGATAGGTTTTCAATTTCTATATTTTCTCTGGATTTGTACGCGTCTTGGAAATTTACTCCGTCAATATGTGTGATAATATCAATGCGCCGGGGTGCTACGCCAATTTGAAAAATAATGCCTTTTTTGGTAAATGTATCTTTGGTTATCTCGGAAAGAGGAGCGCCAAATTCAGAAAGAGAGAGATATATTTTTTGGGAATTATTAGCAGATGCCTCTACCCATATATCAAAATCACCAGTTGCACGCGGATAACCGTATGCACCCATGGCATAAGCACCAACGGTGAGAAATTTCACTTCATTGTTCAATAAGATTTGTAACATTTCTTTGTAATCTTCGTTCAACATAATTCACTCCTCTGAGCGACCAAATTTCCGCTGTAAGTTCCCACATAAAGGAGACAAGCTCCTTTGGGGACGCTTCTACAAAGGAATCGTCTTTTTTGGTAAGTTTCTTAAGATTTGCGATTTTTCTTCTTACTTTCATATTGATATTATACCATATTTTATCAATTTTTCATTTATGTCTAACATTTTTATCATAATTTTCACACAGAAAGCCATAGTTTCAGAATTTTCAGGAATAAATCCATCTGCTTCTTCTCCATAAGACATATCTGGCCCTCCTGAAATTATTCCACGTGGAATAATTTGCCTTTTTTCCGACGACGCCGTTTTAAGGGGTACCCTTTTTGGCTGTTATTCCATGTAAGATTGCCCTCGAAAAAAGTACCTGTCCCCTCTTTATATTTTTATAAGACCATTCCGCAGTATAGTGCGGAATGGTCCGCACTATTCCGCATAGACGCGCGCAATTGTGCCAAAGACAACCGCACCCGGCCCCTTTTTACGAATAGTGCATAGCGTACTTGCTCAACAATTCGCGTATCATTTTTTGATACTTGGTATGATATTGCCTTGCCACACGCTTGAAAAAATTTACATCTGTTTCCTTCAGGTGGATGGTAACCTTCACGGTTTCTTCCGGCGCAACCAATTCATTAGGCGGGGGCAGAAAATCTTTAATCCTGGTTAGTTTTCCAAAAGCCCTATCCTTATCAACCGCTTTCTTTTTCATAGTACTCCGCCTCCTTTCTCCAATATCCGGCGCCAAATATCCTGATTTTACCGCGCCGGCAAGTAAATCTAACTGTTAAAATTTTACCTTGGACTTTACCAATGCAGAAAAACCTTTTCTCTTTTTTGCTGTGCTTTTCATCTATGTAAATCTTCCTTTCTGTATCCTTAAATACCCTGGTGGCCATAGAAAAATCAACGCCGTGCTTGCGAACATTGCTTATCTCTTTTTCATTATTCCATATAAAACTGCCAAATTTTTTATCCATACTTTTGTCAGTATAATTATACATAAATAATTTGAAATATCAAGGGTTTCTCCCTCCAAGGTATAAAGCTTTTTGGCAGTTAAAATATTGTTACAGGTTTCAACAAAAAGAGTAAAATACCTTTCCCAAAAAATATGTCACGAAAGCATTCTGTCCGCCGTAGCTTCAGCGAAGGAGGGTCATCCCCTGGCACCATCACTGCCAATAAATATAAAAACAGGCTAAAATATATAATGCAGACAGAACTTACCTGTGAATTGTATACAGGAGGTATTAAAAATGAATGTAAAAGAAACGGTAGAGAAATTTCTGAACTATGAAAGGGAGCAATCGGTAGCACACACAGTAGCAAATTACAAAAGTATTCTTTTTCCTTTCTTGAATTTTTTTGAGGAAAAAGACGTTGAGAACCTTACTCCTGAAGATGTCTTCTCTTTTCTAAGCCAACGCACGGATAAGTGCAATAAGACAACTAAGCATGTAAGATTTACTCAACTTAAAGCGTTCTTCAACTTTTGTAAAGGTGGTCTTGGGTTGAGTATTGTGAATCCCTGTAGCAGTTCACTTTTTGCTATGGCGTATAGATCACCCAAACTAACTCTGTGCGAGACTATTGCAAAAGAAGTGATTGATGAGCTTATCTTCAGAACTGTGAAATTGAGGAACAGACTTCTTTTAGAAATCCAGGCAAGAAGTGGATTGCGGGTTGGTGAAGTTTTAAAACTTAGACCAAGAGACATTGAGGGGAGGAAAATCACTCTGATTTCACCAAAAAGTGGGCGTGAATTTGAGACTGCATTCTTGCCCAAAGGTGTTAGTGAAAGATTGAATACATATGTTGAGGAAGAAAAGATACAACCAGATGTGAGAATCTTTCCTTTTACTTATTCCTGCGCAAGGAGTATTGTGCGAAAGGCCGGGGAACTTGTTGGGATTCACCTAAGACCACACGATTTAAGAAGACACTCCGCAACTTATGCGAGTAGGAATGGAGTCCCTCTCGAAGTTGTCTCAAAAGTAATCCTCCGTCATCAAGATTTAAGAACCAGTCAGCTTTATCTTGGTAAAGTCAGTGATGATGAAGCACTCCATTGGATTGATACTTTACATAGTGTCTAATTCTCGGTAACAAATAGCACAATATCTATTATGATCCGGGCACCGCCTATCTATATCTATTGGCCTGTATTCTCCAAGTTAACGGGTAATGAAAAATCAAGGACGTCATGTTTTTACATTTGTGTTAGTTTATCAAGAACAGTTATAAGTTCGCTGAGTTCAAAAGGTTTGTGCAGATAATCAACAGCGCCTAATTTCATAGCAGTTTCTCTTTTATCTTCATCAATAAGTCCTGTCATCATTATTGCTACGATGTCCGGCTTGATTTCTTTGAGAGCTTTCAATGTGTCAAGGCCATCCATTTCAGGCATCAAAATATCAGTAAAAACAACATCAAAATTTTCTTCCTTTAGTTTTTTGATTGCTTCTTTACCACTTTTGACAATACTAACCTGATATTTTCCCTTATACATTCGTTCAAATATTGTCTTGAATAACGACCTTATTGTTTCTTCGTCGTCAACTACTAATATTTTTTTAATTTCCATTGTCTTTTGCAGGTAATATTATAGTGAAAGTTGTGCCTTTTCCTTCTTCACTCTGGACATCAATTGTACCCTTATGTTTTTCTATAATTCCATAACTCACTGACAAACCTAATCCGGTGCCTTTGCCTACAGGCTTTGTGGTTACAAAAGGATCAAATATCTTGGCAATCATCTCTTTGGGGATACCACTGCCGGTATCTTTAAATTGAACCTCAACCACTTTGTCTCCTTTACAAAATGGATCAGTTCTTCGCTTTAATTCTTCTTTTACTGTATAAGAAGTGGTACTGATAAATAATCTACCTCCATCTGACATAGCATCACAAGCATTGTTTAAGATATTGATAAACACTTGCTGTAACTGTGGAGCATTTGCCATTGTGGAAGGGATATCCGGAGCAAGATTTTTTATGATTTTAATATTTGCAAGTTCCACCTGGTGACTAATCAGAATTAAGGTGTCTTCAACTACCTTATTTATATTCGCAGGGTGAAAAGCAAACGCTTCCTGCCGCGAAAATTTTAGAAGATTTGCCACAATTGCCTTACATCTTCTTGCTGCCTGAAGAATTGACTCTATGTTTTCTCGGTTGGGATCATCTTCAGGCAGGATAGTTGACAATAATGAGGATACCCCAAGAATTCCTCCCAGAGGATTATTCAGTTCATGAGCAACGCCGCCGGCCATTATTCCGAGTGAGGACATCTTCTCTGCCTGTACCAATTGCGCCTGAGTGGTTTTTAAGTCATCATATGCATTTCTTAACTCTGTGGTTCGCTCCTCAACTCTTTTCTCAAGTTCGGCTCTCGCCTCTTCTAAGGCCATGGTTCTAGCCTCACCTGCTGCTGCTGCTGCTGCTGCTGCTGCAAATTCCTTTTCCTTTTGCTGTAATTTCAGTATTTCCCGCATATCTTTGGCTACACCAACAATACCTACTAAATTGCCCTCTTTATCTTTCATCACCGACCCGGAAAAACTCACCGGGATATTTTCTCCATTTTTTGTCCTGTATGCCATATCATAATCACGCACCGAACCTTCCTTTAATAACTTTTCCCACCTCGTGCCTTTGAACAGCGTATCTTCTTCTTCTTCTTCTTCTTCTTCTTCTTCTGCAAAAAGTATTCCCACAGGCTGACCGATTAGTTCTTTTTCCTCATATCCTAAAAGTTCACCCGTTACTCTGTTAATTGTTCTTATGGTCGCATCAGGGTTTACAACAATTAAGGTATCAATCATTGATTTGATTATATTATCCGTATAATCTCTGGCTCCGATTAATTCATTTTTGGACTTACTTAAATCTTCAATCATTTGTCTGAAACTTGCTGCCAGGTCACCAATCTCATCATTTGACTTAATATCTGTTTTGATATCTAATTTGCCCTTTCCTACTTCTATTGCTGCAATCTGTAATCTCAAGATTGGGTACACTATTGCCCGGGAGACTACAAATAATACAATTGCACTTACCAAGATAGAGAATACGAATAAAATCCAGAGAAAAGTTATGGTTACATCATAGTTTCTATCGCTGTCCTTTTTTGCTTTGGTCAGTTCGCTATCATTTCTGACGACTATCTTAGTCATTTCAGCATATAATTTCTCAAAGGAAACCCTTCCCTGTCCTTTAGAAAGTTCACTTGCCTTGATATAACTGCCCTCACGGCTAAGTCTTTGCACTTCTATATCGATTTTCTTCCAGTAATCATAAAGTTCTCTAAAGTTAGCGATACCCTCTTTCCCTTCAGGAGTAATGATCTTTTCTAACTTACTAAGTTTCTTATTCATCTCGGATTCGTATTCTTTGATGTTCGCCGTGAATTGATCCATTTCTTCGACTTTATGTTCCAATATTAATTGTTTCTCTGCGCGGTGTATCTTTATGATATCCTGCTGAATCTGGGCACTCAATAACTGCCTGGGGGAGACAATATCCACAATATTATTCAACTTCGTATTTATCATACCCATGCGCTGAATCCCTACTGAAGTATCTATAAGCAGAATCAGAATTACTATACTAAAGGCAAGTCCTAACTTTGATTTTATACTGAACCTATTTTTTCTTAAGCTTTGAGATTTCATCTCTTATTCCCCATTTAAGAGAAGGTTCTGCCAAGAATGTTTTAATCTATTCCTGATCTCTTTAAATGGACATCTATCAAAAAACGATGGAGAATAACTTCTAAAAAGCATCATCATCTCAACATATGAGACGATAGCTTTGTAGAATACTGCGAAATAAATATGAACTAGGTCTGTCTGTCTGTCTGTCTGTCTGTCTGTCTGCAAAATTATTTCCATATCAGTGTTATTTTACAAAAAATGAATGATTTATCAAACTTCATGGGCTTACCTTGTTGCATTTTGGCGGGGCGCCAAAAGTTGAGCAGAATAATTTATATAATCTTTTTTCTTCTTTCTTCCAATCTTTATGAAAAACAATATATCTGAAAAGACATCTGTTATCTTTGAGAATTTCCCTTATCTTTCCATTTTTGCCTTTTGCTCTTGAATGTTCTTTTAATCTTTTTCTTAAATTCTGGGCGCTGCCAATATAGAAAACTCCTGTTTTGTCATTCTCATATTCTATTTCCTTATTTGCCGAATGGAGCTCATAAACTCCCGAATTTTCTACCGCATTACTATCAATTGAGGAAAATGTAAGCGGATATGGGCAAGAGAAATTTTCTCCAAATGGTGGATAGGTGTAGTTATGTACTCTTTTCCGGGAAGATGGAATCCCTAATTCTTTCCTGTAAAAACCTATTGAACGTTTAGAAACCGAAATACCGTAAGCAACTTTTAATTTGTCTTTTAACTCTCCATCGCTATAAGTTTTTAATATTTTTCCCGATTTTAAATCCTGTCTCTCTCCATTAAGAATCTCTTTAACAAATCTTTTCACTGTCTCTTTTCTTTTATGAAAGAAAAATTTTAGAGGGAGTTCTTTACCCTGAGGAGTAATAAGCGATTTACCTTTAGCAATCCTTGAAATCCAGCCCTCACTAATTTTTAATGGAGCAGACCCTGTTAGAATCGAGAAGTTGTTCGCCTTTAACGGGGTAAATGAACTAATCTGTATAGATAAATCTCTCAGGGTCAAGGGTTTTAACTCAAAATCATCTGCTGTGAGAAAGTAATCCTTTTGTAATGCTGTTATTCCATTGAGTATCCGGTGCGTAAACTCATTTCTGGTATTAATATGTCTCAGTTTCCAAAGCAGGAGGTGAATTTGGTAATTTTCCTGGTCGGTTGATCTGTTATCTAAGATAAATAATCTTTCGCTATCTATCATGTATTTCTTAGCAAACCCGGCCCGGGGATATCTGATAGAAAAAGAACCCTGGTCATTAGTTATTTCAGCTAAAACATTGTTAGATCTAACTTCTGCCGTCTTTTTTGACTCTAAAGCAGCTACTTCTTTTACAGTTATAATATTATTTTCCATAAGTCTACAAAAAAGAGGGCAACTTTCTACTGTTTCAATATACTTCTCAAATCTATCAAGCGATAGTTCCAAGAAATTGGAAAGAATGATTTTTCCAATAAGCTTTGCCTGTTTAGGGGACCATCTTTTTCCAATTCGCACATTGTCTTAGTTTCTTAATTCAACAAAATATGGCCTGGTTCCAACAGACACTCTTTAACATACCATATTTCTGTTGAAAGCTGTAAGTATAATTTGGTTTTTTGGGACACTCTACTTACAATTAGATGGTTTTTTTATTTTTGGTCGGAGGGTTTTTGGTCTTCCTGTTTGGTGTCTTCTTTTTTCTCTTCTGCGGGAGATTCTTTTTTTTCGGAGGCGGGTTTTTCAGCGGGTTTGTCTTTTTTCTCCGTTTCTTCTTTTTCCTGTTCGGAAACGTAGTTGAGCTGCGCCTCGGCGAGCATATTGCCGAGCAGTTTTTCCTCTTCCTTATCCAGATTTCCCTCCGTTTTTCTTTTGAGCATTTCCAGAATGTCAATTGCCGCCTTCGCCTGCGGGAGATTTCTCTCTACCTTACCGGCGGCGGGGTTTGAGACCTTGCCGAGATTAATCATCACGGAACTCTGCATCATCAGAACAATCGTAAAAAATTCAGTATCCATTTAATCCTCCGTTTTCAAAAATCTTTCCTTGCTTTCATTTGCGAGCAAGCTCGCACGCTACAAGTGTTTTCGTCGGATAAATCCGACCGCTACAAATCCCCCTCTGGCCCCCTTTTTCAAAGGGGGTTAAGGAAATTTTATTCCCCGAATTTTTCCACATAGCTGTCAATGCGTTTCAGGATTGTTTCCTGCCCGAGGAACTCGCACATTTCAAAAAGGGAAGGCCCGCGGCTGCGGCCGGAGACGGCCCAGCGAAGAGGATGAAAAACGTCTCTGGTTTTCAGACCTTCCTCTTTCGCAAACTGCCTAACGCGCTGCTCGATTCCGGACGCTTTAAAATCTTTGATTTCTACGAGGGCCCCGCGGAGTTTCGCAAGAACCGGACAGGTTCCGGGCGCTTTTTCCGCAACTTCTTCTTCATATTCAAACTCATCCCTGACCAGGAAACCTATTAACCCCGGTATATCCGTCAGTTTTTTTATTTTCTCCTTTTCAAGCGAGATTGCAGACGTGATTTTTTCCTCCGGGTAAACATCAAGACCCGCTTCCTTCAGGAACCTGAAACTTCTCCTGTAAATGTCCTGCGGAGCAAGATTTTTTATGTGCTGCGCATTCAGCCAGAACAATTTATTGTTGTCAAAAATCGCTGAAGAGGAAGTGCATCTTGAAAGGGAGAATTTTGAAATAAGTTCTTCTCTCGTAAAAATGTTCTGGCTTTCAGCCGTTCCCCATCCAAGGAGCGCAAGGTAATTCACCATTGCCTCGCGGATAATACCCTCTTCCTCGTATTCAAGCAGTGAACGCGCCCCTGACCTTTTGGAAAGGCGGGACCCGTCGGTATCGAGAATCATCGTAAGATGCGCAAAATTCGGTTTCTCCCATCCCAGCGCCTCGTAAAGAAGAACCTGCTTCGGCGTGTTTGAAATGTGGTCTTCGCCTCTTATGACATCCGTTATTTTCATCAGGTGGTCGTCAGCGACGCAGGCAAAATTATATGTAGGCGTGCCGTTTGACCTCATAATAATAAAATCGGTGACGGCATCCGGCATAACCGAAATTTCACCGCGGATTTTATCGTTAAATGTTATTTTTTTTTCGCCCGGCACCTTAAACCTTATAACCGGTTTGCGGCCTTTGGCTTGGAACTCTGCCCGCTCTTTTCGCGTGAGATTCCGGCAGAAACCGTCATAACCAAGCGGACCTCCGGACTCCTTTTTCTTTTTTCTTCTTTCTTCAAGTTCCTCCGGCGCGCAGAAGCAAAAATATGCATTCTCTTCCTCAAGCATTCTGTCGGCAAATTTCTGGTAAAAATTTTTTCTGAGCGTTTGAAAATACGGACCGGCCGGACCCATTGACGTCATTTCCTCGACACCTTCGGCATTCCGGGCGATAAAAGGCCCCTCGTCCCAGGTAATTCCCATATATTTCAGGCCGTTTATTATTGATTTGATTGAAGAGAGCGTCGAACGGATTTCATCGGTGTCCTCGATTCTCAGGATAAATTTACCGTTGCTGCCTCTGGCGTAAAGCCAGTTGTAAAGCGCAGTTCTTGCGCTTCCTATATGAAAATAACCCGTCGGGGACGGCGCAAAACGGACCCTGACTCCGCTCACCTTATGACTTTTGTCAGCGGATACTCTATAATGTCCGTGGCTCCGGCTTTTTTAAGGCGGGGAATTATTTCCCTGACTTTTTTCTCAGGCAGAACAACTTCCATTGCCATCCAGCCGGTATCTGATAATTGTGAAATCGTCGGTTTCTTTCCTGCCGGAAGAATTTTTCTGAAATCATCAAGTTGCAAACTTTTAAGATTCCATTTAAGACCCACAACTCCCTCTGCCGTCAATGCCCCCTGTAACAGCATTGCTATGTCTTCCATCTTCTGCCTCTTCCACTTATCCGCGTAAGCGCGGGGACTGCAGATAAATCTCGTCGTGGAAGTCAGAACCTCGGCAATTACCCGCAAGCGGTTCTGCCTCAGCGATTCCCCCGTTTCCGTTAATTCAAAAATCGCATCGGCGAGCGTCCCGGCTTTTGTTTCGGTGGCGCCCCACGAAAAATCAATCTTCGCCTTTATGCCTTTCTTTAAAAGCCACTTTTTCAGGACATCCATCAGTTCCGTTGATATTCTTTTGCCGTTAAGCTGCTCTACGCGTTTTATTTTTGAGTCATCCGGCACGGCAAGCACCCATTTTGCAGGCAAACAAGAATTCTTTGAATAGTTGAGTTCGCAGATTTCCTTAACTTTCAGACCGCTTTCGCAAATCCAGTCAAAACCGGTCACACCGCAGTCAACGACTCCGTCCGTCACGTATTTCGCCATTTCCTGCGGCCTGATTAAAAGAACGTCCAGTTCTTCGTCGTCGCAGGACGGCTTGTACGAGCGCGACACCCGTGATATTTCAAATCCGGCTGACCTGAAAAGCGAAACCGTCGCTTCTTCCAAAGAACCCTTCGGGATTCCGATTTTTAAAATTTTTTTCATTTTGTTTTCTCCCCGCTATATCCTCATTTCATAAATAATAGCATCTTCCCTGGGATAACCGAAATAGTCCTTTCTCAAACCGACCTTTTTGAAGCCGGCGCCAGCAACCAACCGCTGCATAAATGTTGCCGAAACCCTCACTTCAAGATACGCCGTTTTGCACTCAAAGGTCTTTGCCTTTTTTAGAATTTCACAGAGAAGAATTTTTCCGACGCCTTTGCGGCGTTCCTCCGGCGCGACGGCAAAGTTGATTATATGCGCTTTCCCGGCGACTGTCCAGAAGACGGCGTAACCAAACAATTTAAAAGGGTCATGCTCACCCCATTTCCCAAAAATGCAGAAGAGTTTTGAAACCGATATCGACAGTTCTTCTTTAAACATCTGCCTGCCCCACGGCCTTTGAAACGACGCTTCTTCAACAGACATAACCTCCGGAATATTATCCTCTTTAAACGGCCTTATCTCATATCTGAAATTTTCAATCTTTATTTCCCTGATTTCCGGAGGAGCGGACGCCTCCGGCGGTGAAGACGCTTCGGCGCGCAACGCCTCAATCCTCCTCTCCAGACGGTCTATTTCCTCTACCCCCTGTAACTTCTGGTGGTTCATTTCCCTGATCTCAAACTCAACATGCTTCAGTTCGTCCTCTTTTTTCCTCCGCATTTCCGAGAGGTGTCCCAGCATCCCTTCTTCTTTCCGGATTCCTGAAAAGACCTTCTCAAAACGGGCGGATGCAATCTCGTCAAGTTCTTTTGAATATTTTGAGACCTCTTCCCTTAAATTTTCAACCTCGCTCCGCAGAGAATCTCTCTGTTTAACGTAAAGCGCAATTTCATCCGAAATCTCCGGCGGCAATTCCTTCAGCTTTTCAAGGTTCCCGCGTTTTTCTTTTATCTTATCCTCAAAGAAAGCGACCCTTTGTTTTAAATTGTTTATAATCTCGTTAAGATTAGACATTATATTTCTCTGCTGTTTGACCGATTCGGAGTAAGCAGTTCTTTTCGCGCTCAAAACCGAAATTTCCTCATTCAAACGGTCTGTTTCACCTTTAACGGCATTCTTCTTTCTCAGCAGAGCGTCGGCGCCGATGCTGATATCGTTAAGCCGGCGTTCCTGCTTTTCCGCAGACCTGTTTAACCTTTCAACCTCTGTCAGAAGACGCTGCTTTTCTTCCTGAATCTCTGCCAGAATACTCCGCTTTTTTTCTTTTATTTCTTTTATGCCGGCGAACTCTCTTTCCATTTTTTCTCTCCATTTTTCCGCCCCTAAATAACACGGCAGAATGTCATTAAACTGATATGCCTTGACAAAACCTTCCCCTGAAAACGCAATCATTTTCTCCACGACTTTTTCTATGCCGGCCGCTTCAAAAATAAAATTCCTCTCTTTAATTTGCGCCGTGTCATTTTCGGACAGGTCTCCGCAAAAATGTATTTCATCCTTTGAGTCATTA
The DNA here is from genome assembly GCA_043825615.1 of bacterium. GTDB lineage: Bacteria > CG03 > CG03 > CG03 > CG03 > JBDRMV01. The sequence continues at coordinate 117,300 of JBDRRS010000013.1, forward strand.
AGAAAATCCAGCCACTCCGACAGCGCCACGATATAATCATCCTCTTTCTTCCTCCCGTCCTCAAAAAGCGTGGCGTAAACAAGCCCGTTGCCGGCGTCAATAAGCGGCGAAAACAAACGCCGTGATGCGCCGGTGTTTTCCTGCACGGAAAGAATATCCAATGACTTGACGGGAACAACCGGAATTTTCAACTGCTGTGAAATCACCCTGGCGAACGTTACGCCGACTCTCACCCCCGTAAACGACCCTGGCCCGACATCAACAAAAATTCTTCTTATCCCTTCCGCAGGAAACTCGGCGGTCAATTCGTCGTAACTGTCAAAAAAATTCTCGATTCGAGCTCCGGTGCGGGGTATTTTTATCTTGCGGCGGAGACCGTCGGCGGCGGCAAAACCGAAATTCCTGTATGATGTCGTAACAAAAAAATCACTCATTCTGTCCCTTTTTTCTCCTGCAGTCAAATATCTTTATCCGCCTTTTCCCCTCGCCGTTGTATTCCATATCAACGAGGAAAAATTTCCTGAAATAACCGATAAATATCTCGGGCCACTCAATTGCAAAAACCGCATTCTCCCTGAAAATATCTTCTATGCCCGTCCCTATCACTTCCTCATACTTTTTCAGCCGGTAAAAATCAATATGGAAAATTATGCTCTTCCCCGCATACCTGTTTATTATCTTGTAACTCGGGCTGTGGACTTCCCCGGCGCATTCCAGACGCTCCGCAATGCCCCTGACAAAAGTCGTTTTCCCGCTCCCCAGTTCCCCTGTTAAAAGCACAAAGACACCCGGTTCCAGGGTTTCCGAAAAACTCCGTGCCGTTTTAAGAGTTTCTTCGGTTGACGAACTCTCCGAATTCAATATCTCATTTATTGAAATGCCTGAATTCTTTAAAAACTGCTCTATCTCCATCTACAAAAACACCTCTCCCTTTTGTAACGCTTCCTATCTTGAAGACCTTCGGTTTTATTTTAGCAAATTTTGCAGGCGAGGCCGTCCCGAGAAGATAATAATCCTCGCCCCCCGTCAAAGCAAACTTCAATGCGGTTTTCCTGTGGCGGCAAAATTTCAGGAGAGAGCCCTTGAGCGGCACTTTTCCGCTTTCTATGTTTATTCCCGCATTGCTTGCGGCGGCGATCATCCGGCAGGATGCAATCAAACCGTCGCTTGAGTCAATGAGGGAATTCGCAAACGAAGCAATACCGGCAGCCATTTCCGGATGAATCTGCGGGTAAAGAAAACTTCTCGTCAGTTCATTGCCTTTTTTCCCGGCGGTGAGTGACTTCAGACCCGCAGAACTCAGACCGGGATATCCGGTGATGAAAACAATGTCCCCCGGCTTTGCGCCGCGTCTTCTGATAACTTTTTTCCCGAAACCCAGCGCGCACACCGAAACAAAGAGCCTGCGGCTTTTTACAATGTCGCCGCCGGCCACTTTCAGACCCCACTTTTTACATGCCTTTTTTATTCCTGTGTAAATTCCGAGAGCGGTTTCTTCCGGAACCTTCCCCGTTAAACCAAGAGAAACAAGAATGTATCCCGGTTTAACCCCCATCGCAACAATGTCCGAGGCGGCGCCGGCCACCGACCTGAACCCGACCGCATCCAGAGGCACCAAGCTGTTAAAATGAGTTCCGTCAACGAATGAATCAACCGAAACGACCGCCTTGACGGTTCCTAAATCAAAAACAGTCGCATCGTCGCCGACATCGTGTAAAAAGCCGCCCTTTTTTAGATAACCGAAGATCCGGTCTATTATCTGAAATTCTTTGTTATGCGCAGAAATATCCTGATATTCCGCCTTTTTCTTTTTTAACTTGTTTTTTTGTTTACGAAGCGGGCGCCTCCGGCGTTGCCTCTTCTTTCTTCATTTCTTCTTTTTCTTTCTTTTCCGCCGCATTCTCTTTTATTGCGCTGATCCCCGCCGCAATTGCAATGATGCCTCCAAAAACCAAACCGAGAGAAACGCTGCCTTTAAGAACAATAAGGACATCATTTCCCGCAAAACCGAGAATACCCGGGATAATCCACAACACACCGACCGCGGCAGCAATCAACCCGCCGATAATACTAAGCATTTTGCCTCCCATCCGCTTTATGCGGTATAAAGCGCTTTTGCACTTATTACGCTTAAAATCATTTTATAACTATTATATTTTCTTGTCAAGAACCCCGTTTTTTGCTAACCTTTTCTATGAGTAAAATTCTGTTTATCGGATGCGGAAATATGGGCGAAGCAATACTGAGTTCAATGCTAAACTCCAAAATCTACGAGCCGGCTGAAATACTCGTAAGCGAGAAAGACACATCAAAAATAAAATCCGTTTCGGAAACATACGGAATTAGATGCATCCGTCCCGATGAAATAAAAACCTGCGGGAAAACATTTGAAACCGTGATTCTTGCCGTAAAGCCCCAGAATTCAAAAGAACTTCCGGAGATTTTAAGGTCTCTGAACTTCGACCTGCTCATAACGATTCTTGCAGGAATAAAATGCGATTTTTTCACGCGCAATCTCGGGGAAATCCCTGTTTTGCGGGTTATGCCGAACATCTGTATAAAGGTCTCAAAATCCGTAAGCGGCCTTTTTGCAAATAAAGCGTTTCTGCAAAGTCCTGAAAAAAACCGGTTCAGAGAAACCGCCGACAAAATTTTCACATCCTGCGGACAAGTGCTCTGGGTGGAGAACGAAGAAGTTCTTGACAAGATTACCGCCGTTTCGGGTTCTGGACCCGCTTATGTATGCTATTTTATCGAGGCGCTGAAGGAAGCGGCCGAAGATGCGGGTTTTACGGAAGAGGAGTCCGAAAAACTGGCTTTTTCCACATTTGAAGGAACCGTTGAATTCCTCAACCGGACGGGAACAGCACCACGCGAACTGCGGAAGAAAGTGTCTTCGCCGGGAGGCACGACGGAGAAAGCGGTAGATTATTTTGAAAGCCGTGGACTAAAAAAAATCATACGGGATGCAGTACAAAACGCCTTCAAAAAGGCGCAGGAATTAGGAAAATAAAATAAGCGCTTATAAAAGCGAGCGGTTTTTGGCAAGCGGGGGCTGTGTGAGCGAGGGATTTGCAGAATGCCCGTAGCGAACCCAGAGCGAACTTTAAAAGCGTCCCCGCTGGCAAAACCGCGAGCAGTTGGTTACAGCAAAATGCTGTATTAGGAACCGTCCCTAATTTAGGAGGAAAAATGTTAAATTTTATCGGACATCTGATAAACAGTCTGCTTCTTCTGATTCTGCTTATTATGGTCGCTGACCTGATTATCCGCCGCACTCTCATAAAATCAGGGAAAGACATTGAGAGCATTCCGGCCGGGCCGCTACTTCGGGACATAACAGCGGTGGCGCTGGCCCTGCTGCGAAAAGTTATCCCGATTGAGGAAACCAAGATACTGCAGAGTGTTGCAATTGCCGCGATTCTTGTCCTGATGTTTCTGATAAAAATAATTGTAATTCACTGATGCTCGAACCCGTTGTCTTCAGGGGCAAAACGGTTATTCTTCTCGACCAGAGAAAACTGCCCGGAAAAATATGCTATGTCCGCGTAAAAACCGCGGCATCGCTGGCAAAAGCAATAAAAGATATGGCCGTCAGGGGAGCGCCGGCAATCGGCGTCGCCGCCGCCTACGGAATGGTTCTCGGCAGAAAAAACATAAAAAAATCGGCGCAAATTCTGCTGAAATCCAGGCCGACGGCGGTAAACCTGAAATGGGCGGTGGAAAGAATGCTTACGGCAGGAGCTAGAGCTTTTGAACCTCTTCTGAAAGAGGCGAAAAAAATAGACAGCGAAAACAAAAACCTCTGCGAAAAAATTTCAACTTACGGAGCGGCGCTCATCGGAAAGAATGCGAAAGTCATGACGCACTGCAACGCCGGACCGCTGGCGACGGGCGGGATAGGAACCGCTCTCGGGATAATTTATAAAGCGCGTCGCAAAATCAAAATGGTTTACGTCGGGGAAACGAGACCGCGGCTCCAGGGAGCGCGCCTTACGGCTCTCGAACTGCGCAGGTGGAAAATTCCCTGCACGCTTATTACCGACAGTTCCGCCGCGTTCATTATGAAAAAATCCGCAATTGATTCGGTTATCATCGGGGCGGACAGAATCGCCGCAAACGGCGATGTGGCAAATAAAATCGGGTCATATTCTCTCGCGGTTTGCGCAAAATACCACAACGTCCCGTTTTATGTGGCGGCTCCTTATTCTACGATTGATTTTAATTCAAAAGACGGAGGTAAAATTGCGATAGAGGAACGGGACAGCGGCGAAATCCTTAAAATCAACGGCAAAAACATCGCTGCCGCCGGCATAAAAGCCGCAAATCCCGCTTTTGACGTAACCCCCGCCTCTCTTGTGACGGCAATCATCACGGAAAAAGGAATAATAAAAAGCCCTGACAGAAAAAAAATGAGTAAATTTTATGGGAAAACCCGAGTTTAAGATTCTTCTGCCGAAAACGTCCTTTTCAATGAAGGCGAACCTCAAAGAAAAGGAACCGGAAATCCAGAAATTCTGGCGGAAAATCGACATTTACAATTTAATTCTTGAAAAAAACTCGCAGAAGCCCGCTTTTATCCTGCACGACGGCCCGCCTTACGCAAACGGGCACATACACATGGGCCACGCCCTGAACAAAATTCTGAAGGACATCCTCGTAAAATACAAAAATATTTCCGGCTGGGCCGCGCCGTTTGTTCCCGGCTGGGACTGTCACGGTCTGCCGATAGAATACCAGCTGTTCAAGGAACTTGGGGTTAAAAAATCCGAAATCCCGCAAATTGAATTCAGAGAAAAAGCCGTGGCATTCGTAAAAAATTATCTCAATATACAAATGAGGGAATTCATCCGTCTCGGCATATTCGCCGATTGGAAAAGACCGTACCTGACGATGCAGAAAAGTTACGAGGCGGCAATTCTTGAGACCTTCGCGGAACTTGTTGAAAAGAAATTCATCTACCGCGGGGAAAAACCGATTCACTGGTGCCCTTCCTGCGAAACCGCCCTTGCCGAAGCCGAGGTGGAATACAAAGATATAACATCCCCCTCAATATATGTCCTTTTCGAGTGTCGCGACATGAAAGGCGTCAGCGCCCTCGTCTGGACGACAACGCCGTGGACTCTTCCCGCAAATGCCGCTCTGGCTTTCAACGATAATTTTCTCTATTCGGTGATTTCGGCGAATGTAAACGGCCGGCAGCTGCGGCTGCTGACGGTTGATGAAAAAGCCGGCGAAGTTCTTGAGAAAATCGGAGCCGCGGATTACAAAATAATTTCGCAAAACAAAGGAAGTCATTTCGCGGGGATGAAATTCAAACACCCGTTCCTTGAAAAGAAAAGCGTCGGAATCACGGCGGACTTCGTAGAAAAACAGGAAGGAACGGGAATCGTCCACATTGCGCCCGGGCACGGTGAAGACGATTACCGCGCAGGGCTCAAATACGGCCTGCCCATCTTCTCGCCGGTTGACGAAAAAGGGGTGTTTACCGGAGATGCCGGATTGCTGAAAGATGAATTTGTTTTTAAGGCGGACGAAAAAATAATAGAACTCCTTGAAAAAAAAGGAACTCTCCTGAAATCAGAGAAAATAACGCACTCCTACCCGCACTGCTGGAGATGCAAGAAGCCGATAATTTTCCGGGCGACGCCGCAGTGGTTTATTTCGATCGACCGCAACGGTTTGAGAAAAAAACTTTTGGATGAAATCGCCCGCGTGGAATGGGTGCCGGAGGATGGGCTCAAAAGAATAACGTCGATGGTCGAATACAGGCCGGATTGGTGCATTTCAAGACAGCGCCTCTGGGGCGTTCCGATTCCTGTTTTCTACTGTAAAAAATGCGGGAAACCGTTGCTCGACGCAAAGATTATCCGGCGGCTGGCAACGCTGGTGCGGGCGGCGGGAAGTGAAATTCTGCTGAAAGATAAACTTCCCCTTGAACTGAAATGCTCCTGCGAAAGCAGTGATTTCAGAAGAGAAAACGATATCCTTGACGTGTGGTTTGATTCCGGAGTAAGTCATCACATCTTGCGGGAACGAGAGGGGCATAAATACCCCGCAGATGCGTATCTTGAAGGAAGCGACCAGCACAGGGGATGGTTCCAGACGTCTTTGATTCTCGCCTGCATTACGACGGGGGATGCCCCTTACAGAACCGTTCTTACCCACGGTTTTGTCGTTGACGGGACGGGGCAGAAAATGTCGAAGTCGGTCGGAAACGTCATAACGCCTCAGGAGATAATTGACAAATCCGGCGCCGACATTCTGCGGCTGTGGGTCGCCTCGCAGGACTACTCCGCCGACATGCGGATTTCGGACGAAATAATAAAGTCATGCGTTGAAAGTTACAGGAAAATCAGAAACACCTTCAGATTCCTGCTCGGCAACCTCCGCGGCTGGAACCCTCAAATGGAAATAGAATTTGAAAAAATGAAAGAAGTTGACAGATGGATTCTCATACGGCTGGAGGAAACAAAGAAAAAAGTAACCGCCGATTACGAGGCGTATAATTTTTCATCGGCCTTCCACCGTATATTTCTTTTTATGAATTCCGAACTCTCCTCTTTTTATCTTGACATTCTGAAGGACCGTCTTTATACGCTCGGGGAATCCTGGAGAGAAAGAAAGAGCGCGCAGACGGCTTTGTGGCATCTTCTGAAAAATCTTGTCATTCTGCTCGGACCCATCCTTTCTCACACCGCCGAAGAAATATGGGCGACGGTAAACCGTGAAATTATAACTCTGAGCAAAAGCGTTTTCCCGGAGGAAATCCCCTGCGAAAAATTTTTTGAAACCGCCGAATGGAAAAACAAATGGGCATTCCTGATGAAGGTGCGTGAAATTGCCTTAAAAGCGATTGAAATTGCCAGAGAAAAGGGAGAAATCGGCAACCCTCTCGAAGCGGGCGTCTGGGTAAAAACCTCTTCCGCGGAGGAGCAAAATATCCTGGCCGAATTTAATAAAGAAGACCTGAAAGAAATGCTTCTTGTTTCGGAAATCCGGATGCCCGAAGAAAACGAAATTATTTCAAGCCACCGGCAGAATGACATTGAGGTTTCGGTCTTTGCGGCGGGAGGAGAAAAATGCAAGAGATGCTGGCGGAAAACGAAAGACACAAAAGACGGGCTCTGCAAAAGATGCAGGGATGTGCTGGGAATTTCGTAGTGGCTGGCGGAGCCGCTCGCGGTTTTGCCGGCGGCGGAGCTGCCTTCCGGAGACACTCACGTCTGCGGCTCGCTCCGCAATCCTGCGGGCATACTGTCAAACTCCTCGGATTGACGGCTCCGTCAGACACCATCCGCCGCCTTATTTTTGACGGTAGAATATAAATGCTGAACAATAAGTTGAAAAATAAAAAGAAATTTCTGTTTTTGATTCTGGTTCTTTTTTTGCTGGACCGCCTTACGAAAGAAATTGTAAGAGCCGCTATACCCCTCAATTTTTCCATCCCCGTACTCAAGAATTCTTTCCACATCACACACATCACGAACACGGGAATCGCCTTCGGCCTTGCGCGCAATAACAATCAGCTTTTTTTAATTTTAAGCGGCGCAATCCTTCTGCTTCTGATTTTATTCTTTGTTAAATCAGAAAAAAGAAGCGAACTTGTGCCGGTCTCACTGATAATAGCGGGCGCTGCGGGAAATATCCTTGACAGAATCGTTTACGGAAGCGTCTGCGATTTTCTGGATTTCAGAATCTGGCCCGTTTTCAATCTCGCCGATTCCTTCATAACAATAGGCGGAGTCGTCCTGTTTTACCTGGAATTTCTAAAGAAACCCCGGACAGACATTTAGACGCTGTCATTCATAATGTGTCCACATTCGAATGACTTTCACTGCTTTATAACGTTTCAGCACTTGATAAACAAGCCGATGTTGAATGTTTATCCTACGGGAATAAGCGCCTTCAATGTCCCCTATAAGTTTTTCAAATGTAGGCGGCGACTGAAATGGATTTTTCTTCAAGATTTTGAGAAGTGTTTCCGCTTTCGGGCGTAAACCCGCGGCAGCAAGTTTTTTTGCATCTTTCCGAGCCTGTTTTGTGTAGAAGAGCCGCCAACTTACCACTTCAGTTTTTTTCCGCATTTTTTCAGGGGCGTTTTCAGACCTTTTCTAATAGATTCTCTCATCCCCTGAATGGAAAGCAAATATAACGTTTCTTTAATGGCGCGCCAATCATCTTCTGCAATCAAAACGGCATTATTCCGCTTTCCTGTAATCTGAATCGGCTCATGAAGCTGAGCGGTCCTGTCAAGTAACTTATATATGTTGCCCCTTACTTGGCTGGCTGTCAGAGTAATCATAATTATCACCTCCGTTACAAGCGTACCATATGACGTACGTTACGTCAAGAACAAATCTTTAGATATGGTCGGAACCCACCACTGGATCGCTCAGTGCGGCGGAACCAATCCTGTGCGGATCGGATACAGTCCAGCGGGTTGAGTGGGTTGTAGCCCTTCAATTCATATCTCCTTTCTCATCTGATCCAACGTCGTGCATGACCGTCTTTGGAAAGACGTGCGAAGCGCGGCTTTTCAAAGTACGTGTCAATGCATCTTGTTGGGCTATTTCAGTTTTCGTATTTCCTTCACATTCTGGTTGAACCAGTCTCCCCACGAGTCCATCAGTTTCTGGCCTGCGAGGGAGATGGTTGCGTCCGCCTTGTCGTTGCCCTCAACGACAAGGCGAAGCCCTGCAAGAAACTCTCTCTCAAAATGGCTTCCCCATCCCTCGTACTTCTCATTCAGAAAGTCGGTATCGACTTTCTCTGCATATGCAAGAGCGGCACGATAGTGCCGCATCATCTCGTCAGCGTCCGCCTGACTCATGACGGAAAAGGCGGTTCCTCGGTTGACAACCCGGGAAGCAAGGTTGGCTGATTCCATGGTTGCGGTAAATGCAACAACAGTTTCCTTTTTGTGTGATTGAGCTGTGACATCTGGAACGGACGCAAACATCAAGAACGCACAGACAGGCCAGCCAATGAATCCCAGCAAGCTGAGGGCAAAGGCTCCGATCAGATTTTCAATAGTATTGCTGATGAATTGGAAGGCTAGGCCAAGGCCGAAGAGAGCAAGGGGTGCCCACCACACAACCTTGAATCCGTAGTACACGAGGAAGACGAGGCCGGTGCTAGTGCCGATGAACCCGGTGAAGACTAAGAAGGAAAGGAATCCTTGGCTGGCGCCACGGAAATGTTTGGCGTGAAGTTGCTGGTAGAATATGAACATAGAAAAGAAGCAATAAGGTATGACTACGCCCCATGGAAGTGTATCACTCATTCTTTATCTCCAAGCCCAACAATGTTATTGACATTTATTATGTTTTTAGCAAATATTCGCGGTCCTACCAAGCGGGCAACAGGGGGCATTTTAAATATTTACAGATAATTTGTAGAATATGAAAATGAAGAATATGAAAATGAAGGACGTCCCCATTTCGCTTACCATGCTGTGAATAAAAATATAACTCTTAAACGTTTTATCAACCCGAAGAAGGGGATGCGGATTGACACGTTCCTCCATTCAAAACTGAGAGATACCTCCAGAAGTTTTATCCAGTACCTGATAGGGTCCGAAAATATCCGTGTGAACGGGAAAGGAGTAAAGAAAAATTACATCCTGAAGGGCGACGAAGAAATTACGGTAAACCTGATTGCGGACCCCGCCACTTACATCGAAGCGGAGGAAGTCCCTTTTGATGTCCTGTATGAAGACCCGGAATTTCTCATTATTTTAAAGCCCTCCGGAATTATCACGCATCCCGTCGGGAGACAGCGCAGGAAAACTCTGCTCCAGGGTCTCCTCTTTAAATATCCCGAACTCAAACACTGGCCGGGGCTTGGAAAACCCGGTCTCGTCCACCGTCTTGACAGAGAAACGTCCGGCATAATGATTGTCGCAAGAAACGCGGCTGCACAGAAAAACATAATGAAACAGTTTGAAAAAAGAACGGTTTCAAAAACATATCTTGCCGTCGTTTCCGGCACCGTAAAAAATTCCGGCACCGTCGAAGCGCCCATAAAAAGGAATGAAATCCGCAGGACAAACTTTTCCGTTTCCCCCGGCGGAAGATACGCAAAAACACATTTCAGAGCGGTAAAAAATTTCAAAAATTATTCCCTTCTGCTCATCCGCCCTTATACCGGCAGAACGCACCAGATAAGGGTTCATCTTTCGCACATCGGCTTCCCTGTCGCGGGCGATAAAAAATACGGCGGTGATGATGCCCCGAGAATTATGCTTCACGCATATTCAATATCATTCAGCCATCCCGCATCAGGAAAAAGAGTTTACTTCAAAACAAAATTCCCGAAGGACTTTAAGTAGGGGCAATTCATGCCTGCCCACAGGGCGGTCTGTGACCTGCCCGCCTCAGGAGGGAATTGCCCCTCTTGCGCAAAATAGTGATAAAAAAGGGCATATAAAATGCCTGCCTGTTGACTTGCACTGGTAATTTGCTAAAATAAACCATGCAAAAATTAGATTATTTGAGAAAAATTTTTGTTTTAAGTTCGCTTTCGGATGAGGAACTTAGCGATATTGTACGTGTCGTTTCGGTTGTAAAATTCAGAAACAGAGATATTGTTATTGCGGAAAACTCTCCGGGGGATTCTGTTTTTTTTATTTTGAAGGGCAAAATTCAAATTTACAGGGAATCCACCGACGGCAAAATCAAAACACTTTCTCTCTTGTCGGAAGGCGACTTTTTCGGTGAAATGTCGATTCTGTCGCCGGCGCTGCGCTGCGCATCCGCCAAAGCGCTTGGCAGCGTAAGATTGCTGAAGTTGAAAGCGCGGGACTTCCAGAAGGTCATAAAAGAGAAGCAGGCGATTGCCCTTGCCGTTCTTGAGGTGCTCTGCAGGCGTCTGAGGACGGCGGACAGGCACATAGAAATTCTGTCATATCAGAGTGTTCCCAGGAGAATAGTTCAGATACTTCTGAATCTTGTGAGTTCGGCGAGTGTCGCAAAAAGGAAAGCGGCGGTACAGATTACCCAGAAAGAGCTTGCTGAAATGGTCGCCTCCGCGCGCGAAGTTGTCAACAGGGTGCTGCAGCAGTTGAGAAAACGGCATCTTGTGAGGTTAAAGAAAGGTCTGATAGAAATTCCGAACATCAAAAAACTCAGGGACTTTAAAGTCAGATAAGCCAATGCCCGGCAAACATTTTTTGATTACAGGTTTTGCTTTTTTCATAATTACCTGGCAGGCATCAGGCGGTACGCCGGCGCCGTACGATGTTTATGACGGGATTAATCCGGACATAAGGTCGGCGTCAATGGGCGGGGCTGGCGTGTGTTCAAAAAGAGGCGCGCCGGTTATGTATTTTAATCCGGCAGGTCTTTGCGGTATCGCGAATTTTATGACGTTTTCATTCAAAGTAAAACAATCGCCGAAGGAACTGGAGAGTTCGGATATTTTAGGCGGCAGAAGTCTTATTTTCCTCGGGTTCTCGGGCGGTGACATGGGTCTTGCATGGTCACCTCTGTCAAATATCAAAAAGTGCCTGCTGCCAGGAACAACCGTTGAGGTTAAAGTAAACAAATTTACGATGGGTTTTTCGAACCGCCTCAGCGGTAATCTTGACTTCGGGATGAACATAAATTTTTTCAACGGTTTTATGGGCACCACCGGCACCTCGGCGGATATTTCTGACGCCAACGGTTATGGAATTGACTGGGGAATCATCTACAGGATGCATCCCAACATAACCCTCGGCTCGTCCTTCTTTAATGCGCCTTCTTCAATCAGATGGAGCGGTTACGGTCAGGAAAATCCGCCTCTGGTAATCCGGAACGGCGGAACCGTGAAACTGCCGGGGCTGTTTGAGGTGTCTTCCGAGGTCGAGACACGGAGGTACCGAAAAGAGAGGCCGCTTGACGGAAAAAAGAGTGTGGATATTTATCACTTCGGAATTGAGCAGAACTTTTTTAATATTATTTCTTTTAGAGCAGGAATGTTCGGCGAGGACCTGAACGACGAAAAAAAATCAGGATATTCCGCCGGCATCGGCTGGTCGAAAGACCTCGCTGTCTGCGACATTGCCTGGCAGAGACAGTATCTGACCCCGGCGGATAAGGATTATCTGCAGACATATTTTATTTCCGTAACCGTACCTTTTTAGGGTATTTCTATGACCAATTCAAAAACATGGCTTGAACGATTGTTGACGTCTGTTGAAAATAAAATTCTGTTAAGGCAGGCATTTGATTTTGCCGATTTGCATCACAGAGGACAGAAGAGGAAAGACGGCTCGCCGTATATTCTGCATCCTCTCAGAGTAGCGTGCGAACTTGCAGAATGGAACATGGACGAGACGACCGTAATTTCAGGGCTCCTGCACGATTTAATAGAAGATACGGATGTGTCGCCGGATGTTCTCGAAAATCAGTTCGGCGGGGACATTGCCCTGATTGTCAAAGCCCTTACAAAAATAAAGGAAATCCCGGCTGTTTCAAAAGACGTGGAAAATCTGAGGCAGCTGATTATCGCCATGAGCAGGGATGTGAGAGTTATAATTGTCCGCCTTGCAGACAAACTTGATAACATCAGAACCATTGAGTGGCTGGACGCCGCCCAGCAAAAAAAATTTGCCCGAGGGATTATTGATATTTACGCTCCGCTGGCACACCGCATCGGTATGAACATTGTGAAAAACGAGATGGAGGACATAGCTTTTAAAATAGAAAAGCCGGAGGAATATAAAAAGATAAAAGAAATTCTGGATAAGATGCATCCCCGGGCGTTGCAGACGATGGAAACCGCGGAGAAAGAACTTGCCTCAAAATTGAAAGGCCTCGGGGTTTCTTTGGTGAAAATTGCCTCAAGAATAAAAAGCCCACTCAGTATTTACAGAAAAGAAATCATGCAAAACAAAAACCTGGACGAACTGGAAGACATCTTCGCCATGAGGATAATTACCGCGGATTTAGAGGGATGCTATAAAACGCTTGCTATTCTTCACAATTTTTACAAACCGGCAGAGGGGTCTTTTACCGATTACATCACGTATCCGAAAATCAATATGTATCAGTCAATACACACAACGTGCAGAACGCCCGCCGGAGAGTTTATTGAATTTCAGATAAGAACGCAGGATATGGACAGAACCGCCGAATTCGGTATCGCCGCTCACTGGAAATATAAAAACATCGACGGCCGAGCGGCAAAAGGGCTGAAGGAATGGCTCCTGTCCTTTTATGAATGGCAGATGGAGAACATTTCAAAAGAGGAGTTTCTTCGCAACCTCCGGACCCAGCTGAGTTACGACGAGATTTTTGTATTGACGCCGAAATCCGACGTGAAGCGCTTGATAAAAGGAGCGACCCCGCTGGATTTTGCGTATTCGATACACTCGGATATAGGCGATCACTTCAGGGGCTGTCTCGTCAACGGCAAAATGGTGGCGAAAGACCATGTTTTGCAAAGCGGCGATAAGGTACGGATTCTTACTCTGCCGGGTTCTCATCCGACGCGTGACTGGCTGAAATTTGCGCGGTCGCCCAGAGCGAGATATAAAATAAGACACGGTCTGAAAGAAAATTCGCGGAAACAGCCGCATCCGAAAAAGAAATGAAAAGAAATAATGGGGGCCGTCCCCTTTCTTTATACTATTTTTTCTACTTTTTTAAGACAGGATGTGCAGACATATCCAGAGCGGTTTTTCTCATTCTGCACAAAACGGATTTTTTGAAGATTTACTTTCCACTTTCTTTTTGTGGCGCGGTTTGACTTGCTTCTGCTGTTGCCCGACAGCGATTTCTTCCCGCAGACACTGCAAATTCTTGACACTTTTTTCTCCTTTGAAGGATGTTATATAATTCTTAAAAATTACGCAAGGTGCTGTCCTGGTTCAATACATGGTAAAACACTAACCATACAAAGCAACCTGCTGAGCAGGCAATACAGCCATCCTGAAAGACCTTGAAAAAGAGTGGTCTTCTTTCCACTTTTTATAATACTCATTAGGTGTCAGATAATCAAGAGATTGATGAGGCCTTACATCATTGTAAATCTCATTCCATCGGCTTAATTTTTCGTTCTGTTTTTTGACCCCTGATACCAGATTACCCTGCCGGTCATGTCAAATCATATAACCGTAAAATTCATAAACATCCGTTTGTATTGACCTCTCAACGCGCCGGCATGCAGGTTTATTTCGTGTTGCTTTTTATTTGATGCAACATGCAGGGTTATTATAATGGCGGCGGGGTGAACTTCCTAATTTCTCACTGCGAAAAATATTAGGAACCGTCCCCAATAAACACATCAGCATTAGTTATTGACATGAAACTGTGGAATTGTTAATTTCCGGTTATGAAATACAGGTTTCCAATCACGATATTTGTTATTTTGCACTTTACCCTGAACAGTGTCTCGGCGGAGTCCATAACCAATTATACTAACGGGAATGATATTAACTGCGTAGCTGTTGAAGGAAATTATATATGGTGCGGCACTTCAGGCGGTGTTGTCAGATGGAACGCAAACGACGGAACCTATGTTAAGTATACCAGACTTGCTGACGGACTCTCTGATAACGATGTCAGAGCAGCAGTTATAGATCAGAACGGAGACAAATGGTTCGGCACCTGGGGGGGAGGGGTAAACAAGTTTGATGGAATAACCTGGACAAACTATACGGACAGCGACGGCCTGGCTGGTAATTATGTTAGTGCTGTGATGGTAGACGGAAGCGGAAATATCTGGTTTGGAACTTCCGAAGGATTAAGCAAATACGACAGAGTCATATGGAAAACTTATACTACCAGCGATGGTCTTGCTAATAATGAAGTAAGCGCAATAGCCGAAGATGCAAATGGAAATATATGGGTTAATGGCGGCGGGGTGAATATGTTTGACGGGACAAACTGGACAAACTATATCATATCAAACAGCGGCCTTACATCTAATTTAGTGTATGCAATAGTCATCGATACCTATAATAACAAGTGGTTTGGTCTTGGCCATGATTTTGACGGCGGGGTAAATGTGTTGGATTCCTCAAACACAAACTGGACTCATTATGATACAGGAAACAGCGGTCTTGAGAGTAACTGGGTGTATTCCATAGTAATAGATACAAGCAATGTTAAATGGTTCGGGCACAGGTATGAAGGGATAAGCAAATTTAAACAGGAAACTTCAAGCTGGACTGTTTACAAGGAGTATCACGGACTTTCTAATGGCACTGTCTATGCTATTATTATAGATACCAGCAACAACAAATGGTTCGGCACAGAAGTTGGTCTAACTAAATTTGATGATGTTAAATGGTCCACTTTCACTACTGAAGGACTTCTATCCAACACTGTCAACGCTGTGGTTAAATCTACTTCCGGAGAGATGTGGTTTGCCACAAATGAAGGATTAACTATATATGACGGGAACAACTGGACCACCCATCTTAATGGACAGTCTATTAATGATATAACTTTCGACGGAACAGGCGCAATATGGGCCAATCCATCCTATGGAGTGAGTGTTTCCAGCACAAACGGTACAAGCTGGACTGCTTATACCACAGCAAACCACAATCTGCCGGCTAATTATGTTTATACCGTTGAAAAAGACAGCAAAAGCGACATTATATGGTGCGGAACGACATATGGTATTGGCAGAATACAAATAGGAGTATCCCAGTCAAGTTTTACAACAACCAACAGCGGATTAATTGACGATACCGTTATGGCCATTGCTTTTGATTCTTCGGGCAACGCCTGGATAGGCACCGACAGCGGGGTAAGCCGCTACAGTATCGACGAAGGAACATGGACAAACTATACAACTTCCGACAGCGGACTCGCGGATAACTATATTCTCTCCATAGCAGTAGATTCAGACGACAATCCCTGGTTTGGCACATTATCCAAGGGAGTATGTAAATTTGACGGTACGGCCTGGACAACTTATAACACCGGCGACGGGCTTGTTGCCAACAGGGTATATGACATATATATTGACGGTAATAAAAAATGGTTTGCTACTGACGGCGGGGTGGGTTTGTATGACGGCACATCGTGGAAGAAGTTTACCACAGAGTCAGGGTTGGCGGATAGCCGCGTATATTCAATCGGTCAGGACTCCGGCGAAAACATGTGGTTCGGCACCAGGAGTGGATTAAGCAGATTTGAATACACCGGAGCCGCCGGCTACAACATCAGCGGATATGTAAAAACCTCAAGCAGCGCCGGCATAAGCGGAGTTACGCTGAATCTCACCGGAATGGCATCGGGTTCCGCCGCTACGGACTCAACCGGCTATTACACATTCACGGGACTCGGTTTCGGCAACTATACGGTTACGCCCGTCAAAACGGATTATACGTTTACCCCGGCCGCCATAAGTACAATTTCCCTGAACGGCGCTTTTACAGGGTGGGACTTTTCCGGCGCATTCTCTAATGTCGCAATTACACCCGACCAGGTCGCCATTCCCATCGGCGAGAACAGGGCCAGCATAGCAATTGAAACCCCTTCCCCGGGCAAGGTAAAAATAATAGCCGAGGAAAAGTCAAAAGCCGGGCGGGGGACAATAAACCCGGACAATAACGAAAAAGTGGCGATTGTGTTCAATCCGCAGGCGGCTCAGAGCGAATATATAAACCAAACATTCAAGGTCAGGGTTTTCACGCTTGCCGGCGAGCTGGTAACCGAGTTCAGCAAAATCCCGCAAAGCGCCGACGATGTGTGGGTAACGTGGCAGCCTGAAAACCTTGCCAGCGGGATTTACGTGGTTTTCATAGAAGGCCCCGGCGTGAAGGACTATAAAAAAGTGGCTGTTATCAGATGAGGATTAAACCCATGCGGCCGCTTCAAGTTTCGTGGATTTTAATTCTCTGTTTAGCGGTTAACTCTTTTGCCGGTTTCGGTGAAAGCGGATGGCTGATATTCAGAAAAGCCCAGTCCCCGCGCTTCAAAGCTCTTTCCGCCGCGACGGCCGTAAACGGTGATTTAAGCGGTATATTTTATAACCCCGCTCTGACAGCGACAAACGAAAAAAATGAAATATTCTTTCTATCCGAACTCGGCTTTGCTGACGATTCATTGATGGGGCTGATTTTCGGATACCCTCTGTCTAACGGCGGGCTTGCCGCGGGCATTATCAATTATGACGCCGGGAAAATGGAACTCAACTGGATAGAGGGGACAGAACTTAAGTCCGAAGAAGTCTCCGCCCAGAAAGACACAATGGGCATTATCTCTTACGCTCTGAACATGAGAAAAAATATTCAGGCGGGACTCAATATTAAGATCGCATCCAGTGAAATCGCCGAAAGACAAAAGGCCTCTGCATGGGCCGGCGACCTCGGTATTCTGTGCTCGCCATTTACAGGGCTCTCTCTCTCCGCAGCTCTAAACAATATAGGAACAGCCGGCAAATTTATAAACAAGAAAGAAGCGCTACCCGGCGGAGCATATTACGGCGCGGCTTATTCTATCGGAAGCGAAAAAAAACGCCTCGTTATCGCGGCAGGCGCCGACTACAACCTGCAGGACAAAGAAGCAGTGTCGGAAATCGGCGCGGAATTCGTTCTGCATTCAATATCATTCAACGCCGGCTATAAAATGAACGTGGAGCAGGAAAACCTGCACCTCGGACTCGGGATTTCCTATAAAAGTTTCAGCCTCGCCCTCGCCTATATTCCCGGAGTTTACCTGAATTCCGTTCAGCGCCTGAGCGTCGGTTATAAATTCTAAGCATAAATTTCAAATTGAATATGGAACCCGGTAAAAAATATATTTCAGTGTGGAACCTTATCAGCGTATTAAGTATTACTCTTGTATGGCTTATACTTACAGGCGGGGTATTGTCATTCGTAGTTATGCAGATTGCGCCTGCGTTCGGTGATTCCGAGTCCCCTCCCGGAGCGCTTGCCAGTATGCTGTTTGCATTTGCTTTCGTTTTCGCATTATTATATTTTGGCTGGTATACTATAGTCGCCATGCCCTACAAAATTAAATATATCAGCGGGAAATCCATTGTATTAGGCGGCTTAATAAGAAAAATACTGATTAACCCTGCCGATATCAAAAGCATAGCCGTTTCAAAGATGCCTTTCGGAACGGTTAATATCAACAGCAGTAAAAAAATACATATCCTTCACAATACAAAAATATTCAAGGATTTGATTAAATATATCAAAGACAACAACTCTTCCGTGCAGATTCGCAGCTACTGGTTATCCCCTCCCAGGAAAATTTAGCCCGCAGAAAGATTTCTTCCGTATATCAGTTAAACTTTTTAACGGCATAAGGTTCGCAGAAGAGAGAGCCGTTTAATGTTATTTTCAACTCCGCCAACGTATCAAATCCAAAACAACCTCTGGGTATCATCAAATCTATTATCCTGTCGCCTACTTTCATCAGCTCCGTAGAAAAACCCGTTGAGTTTCTAAAACCTTCGCTGCTGTCCAGCTTATAAAAAGTGAAGTCATAATTAAGAAAATCTTTGTTTCCGTTTGCCCTGCCGTCTTCGGCGAATGTGGTTTTCGTCGTTATTCCGTTGTCTATCTTTACAGTAAATATTCTGTCAGCGCTTTCTCCTTCTCCTTCCAGCACGGCGCTGACCTCTATGTCAGGTATATAAAGTGACGCCAGTTCTTTAATATTAAAAAGTTCTATGCCGGGTTTCTGCAGTTCGTCTCTGCTTTCCAGCCGAATATAAAGAAAAGACCCGTCAAGAGCGGCTTTCACGCCGGAGACTGAAGTTTCGTATCCATGTACAGAATCATTTAACACAGCGCCTGTGACTTCCCGCCATCTTCCGCCGTTTTCGGCAAACAAACCTTTTTCGGGAGGCAGAAAAGCATAAGGATTAACCGGTTCATCCTCGCTTACGGATATTTCGCCCGTAAATTTCCAGCAGCCGTTTTCCAAAATCAGCTTCATGGCTTTGTATTCAATCCCGCCGCTTTCACCGGTTTCCTTCACAAACACAGCCGCTTCATTTTCTCTAATAAGAACGGACAAAATCTCCGTATTCACTTCCGGCCTGGACGGGAATCCTTTTTCTATTTGTTCTTTTTCTGCGGCGCTCAATTCTCCTAATTGCTGTTCCGAATGCAGTTTAAGCCATAGTTTCCCGTTTCCGCTCCGCTCGGCTTTTACCAGTTTCTTGTACGAATTTATGACCGATTCCCGGTTTTCCGGTTTTGAACATCCGAAAAAAGAAAGCGCCGGCAATACAATTAAAATCAGCAATTTAATGTTTTTCATTATTAGAAATTAAAGGCGAATGAAGAATTGTTTCCCCCGCTGACGATATTACAGTACGCAATTTTACAATTTTATTTGTATGCCGGAATCTCGGTTTAAACATTTTATTTTCCACACTTTACAATTTTCATTCCTTCTCCATTAGGAACCGTCCCCAATACCCCAATACCATTATTTTTACGCTCTTTTTGAAAAGATATCTCCCCGCGGAATCGAGTAACGAAAAAGTCTCCTGTGAAAACACAATATCAAGTTCGTTCATTTTTTATTGTACCGCTTCTTTACTCAAATGGCAAGTTTTCACCTGAATCTTGTATCCTGCGGGAATAAGCCGCGGGCCTCCCTGCGGTATTTCTCCGCCGAGGATTTATCCCCAGCTATTTCAAGCGCCGATATGATGAAGATATAATTTTCCGGTTCCGTGTAATTTTTCACCGTCCACTCAAGATGAGGAATGGCCTTTCCGGGGTTTCCGCTGCGTATATAAAAGTCCGCCAGAATGATTCTTGTTCTCATGTAAAACGGGTCAATTTCAAGCATCTCCAGGTATGTCCTTTCCGCCCCGGCCAGGTCTCCTTTTTCAGCAAGGCCGTCCGCCGTGTTTTTAAGTTTCGGCAGCGACCAGACCCCGTCCATTTTATTTTTTGCAAATTCGTCGTCAAAGACCTCTCCCCTGTCTTTCTGTCCTTCCATAAAAATAATTTTTTTAGAAGGGATAAAAATTCTTTTATTAAAGAAAGGAATATACCTGACTGCGTGCCGCTGCGGTTTTTGCCCATTGTCAAGAATCCTGAAAAGACGGTAATATTCATTCTGGTAAATAAGTTCGAAGCGCTTTAACTTTTCATAATCAAAATGAAACTTGAAGCAGGCGGCATTTTTGAAAATGTTCATCCTGTCGACCTGATATCTCACGGAGTTTATGGATTTGTCTATGAGAATATCCCAGTGATACAGCAGGTACTGCGACCCGTATTTTTTTGCAAACCTGTAAAACGTTTCCTCATCCTCGTAAATATTTTCGTAAAATTCCTTCGTTTTGTCCCGTATGTCTTTTGCCTCGTAATGGTTGTGCAGAACGGTCGAAAATCCGGAATTCTGGACAATTTCAGGCGCAAAACCGATATTGCACAGGATAACGCTTCCCGGCGGAATGTTTTTATTCATCCATTTCAGAATTTCCTGCTTGTATGAATTAATCCTGCGGGGAACCGCATTGAGCTTCGGAAGCGTTTGTCTTGACTGGATGTAAATGCCGAAGAGGAGAACGACGGCGGAAAAGACCCTGAAAAAATTCTTTTTTGATAAATGTTTCACTAACGGAACAAATAAACAGAGGAAGAAAATAACGAAGACATAAAGCCGCTTTATCAGGAGAAACAGAAGGAAAAAAGAAATCAGAAGCAAAAAGATTATTAAAAGCGGCGAATCCCCTGTCTTAAAAAGTTTTCTTCCGGCGGCGAAGAGTCCTGGAAGCGAAAAAAGAAACACGATGAGAAAAATGTCCTTCACAAATTTAAAATCGGGGCTTACGAAAGACGACTGCCAGAGAACCTTTGCGTCAAAAGGCAGGGTTTTAACCTCTTTGTCGAACGTCGGTTTATTGCCGAGGTATTTTACTTTGTTGAACATCAACGAGTAAACGTGCGCGTAATTTTTGGCGTGCTGTTTCACCAGCGTGCGGGAGGCGGCGAAAAAAAGGCAGAAAGAAAAAACAAAAAGAAAAATCACGCCGACTCTGTTCCTCAGGAAAACAGGTAATTTTTTGCCGGCAAAATGGGCAATGCAGAAGGAATAACCGAGCAGCTGGCTGAAAGACAGGAGGAAAAACCCGCCGCGCAAAACGGGAACAAAAATTCCGGCGGCTGTTTGAATAATTAAAACAGGAAATACAGCCGTAAAAATTTTATCCCTTTCTTCCGGCTTGAACACATACAGTGCGGCTAAAATAGAAAGCAGAATGAGATAGAAAAACTGGCTGACGTGCCAGGAACTCAGCGCGAGAGCAAGCAGTATTCCCGCGCTTACGGGGTAAATTTTTCTGCGGCTTTTCAGCGTTTTGAGTATGAAAAACAGGGCGAAAAACATCAGAGGGAGCGCGAAGTCCTCCTCAACAAGCCCGCCGGCGATCGTCCTGGAACTTGAGGCGAAATTCGTTGCGTAAAAAAGAACGGCAATCAATGAAAACGCGCCGGAGCCGGAAAGGAGGAAAGCGATTTTATAAAGGGCAAGGACTGAAAGCGAGGAATAAAGAAACATAAAATAAATCACGTAAACGTGAAAAGGCATTTTTAACCTGAGAATTCTGTAGGAGCCGCCGATGACTCTCTGAGACAGTGTCGTGAAATGTTTTTTCACGTTGAGACCTTCGGGATACTGAATTCTTCTGTCTATTTCGGGGATTTTTTTCCCTTCGGAAGCAAGTTCTGCGTACCTGTATCTTGTCGCTTCCTCTACCCTGAAAAGACCGAATTCCCCTGCCTTGAGATTGCAGCCCCTGTCAAAAATTCCGAGTTTCAGAAAAAAAGCTCCGAAGAAGACGGCAGCGGCCGTAAAGGCAAAAACCCAACTTCTGATTTTAATTTTCGGCTTCATACTGATATAATAAGAAATTGGAAATGTTTGAGCAAATAGAAAAACTTATTTTGCAGTGCAAATACGGCAGGGCCCTGGCGCTGGCAAAGAAAGCCCTGAAGACGGCGCACGATAAAAACGTCCTCTACAGGTACCTTGTCTGGATTTACAGGATGAAAGGCGATGCGGGTAAAGCTCTGCATTTTTCAAGGCATCTTGAAAAGAGCGCCGACACCCTTTGCGAAAAGGCGATTCTTTACAGAATGAAATGCGATTTTGAAAAAGCGAGAAAAGAAATTTCATCTGCGGTTTCAATTTTCAGAAAACAGAAAGACAAAGTAGGTCTTTCTTTTGCTTTCTGGGTGAGAGGAGGAATCGAAAGATACGGGGGAAGGCCGCAGACGGGCTACGGTTTTTTTGCAAGGGCGCTCAGAACTTCAAAGAGTTGCCAGGGTCGGGGTTACGCTCTTTGCGGGCTGGGAGGATGCGGCCGGCTCCTCGGAAAATTTGACGAATCTCTGGAAAATTACCAGAAAGCGAACAGAATATTCAAAAATGAAAAAGACCGGTTCGGCACGGCTTATTCTTATTGCGGTATGGGTAGCGCCCTGCGGATGAAAAATGATTTCAAAGAATCAAAAGAATTCTATAAAAAAGCCATCTCCATTTATGAGAAAATCGGAGATGAGTGGAATAGGGCATACTCAATGTGGGGCGCCGCACAGGCGGAATGGTTTCTTGAAAATGGAAAGGATGCAAAGAGTATAAACCGCGCGGCTTTAAAGATTTTCTCAAAATTCAAAGACCCGCGCGGGAAATTTTACTGTTACATCCAGTCGGCTAATTTTGAAAGAATGAGCGGGAATTTCAGCGTTGCGAAAAAATTTTATATAAAGTGTTCAAAAATTCTCAAAACTCTGGCGCTGTCTTATGAAAAAAAACTCCTTGGAATTCAGAAAAAACTCATAAGCAAAAAGGTCTTAAGTCCTGTTTTAATCCCGTAAGGCGGCTTTGCCGTAAGCATTATCGTCGGCGGGGACGCTCGCGATTTTGCCGTATTGGCGCCGGCGTTCTCCGGCAGAAGGTACGGCGTTGCCTGACAAGCCCGTCGGATGGTTGGGGACAGGTCTTGAAAAAGACCTGTCCCCAACTATCGTCTCTACTTTCTCCCCGCAGGACTGCGGAGCGAGCCGCTTTTGTAGGGGACAGCTCTCTTTGAGAACTGTCCCCTTCCATTAGTGTGCTTGGATGGCAATGCCGTCACCGTTTGTGCCAAGAACCGATCGCAAATCTTTTAATCAGGGGCTTTGGCGTAGGTTACGTCCTTCCTGAATTTTCTGATTATGTAAGGCAACCCCAGTTCCTTTCTTATTCTGAGAATTACATTGAAATATTTTGAAGATATTGCGACAGGATGGGCGGGTTTGCCTTTGACTTTGAGTATGGCAATTCCTTTACCGGTTTTACGGGATTTGCGGACGGCTTTTAGAAGCGCTTCAAAATTTTTCAGGGGAACGGGCTTTGAAAGAAATGTAAAAACAAGAAAATCATCATCAGGAGAAAGCGCCGTGATGCCCTGTTTCAGAGAAGTAATTATAGGAAGCCGTGTCTTTTTATTCTGAACGATTCTCAAATCTCCGCTTTCAAAATATTCTGCGTATTTTTTTGTTCCGGTCCCGCAAACGAATATTATTTTTGAAAAAATATTCGCCGACTGATTTATCAGCGAAATTGATTTTAACGCATTCTTGTCATTGCACTTTTTCGCACCCAAGACAATCAACGCGGTTTTTTCCCCGCTTCTTAAACGGACTTCAAAATTTTCGATTGAAACGAGGGCGGCGCAGGGCTTGCAGTCCCGGGTGATTATCAGGTCTGTATTTTCTTTGTTTATCCTGTTGAGGAGCGCAAGGAATCTTTTCCTGACATTCGTCGCGTTTTCAACGCTGCTCAGATTTTTAATCTTCTTCATTTTCCCCGCCGTATTTTACAAAACCGAAACATTTTCTTCAAGGTCTCTTGACGGGTGTTATTTAATGCATTATAATGTACATAAAAATGTAAGGGGTGCGGAATGGGGAAAAGGAAAATGCTGTTTGCGGCGGTTTATGTTTTGTTTGCCGGCGGCACGGACAAAGGGTATTGTTTTTCACCGTCTTATCTCGGAGACATCGGCGAAGTTGTCGTTTACGGGAAAAGAGAAGATATTGCATCTCTCGTGTGCGAATTAAGCGCATCCGACATTGAAAAAAGCGGCGTACGGAATGTTTCCGAAGCGCTGGAACTTGTCGCGGGCTCTGACGTTCAGACCGTTGACAAGGGCGAAAGCCGCGTGTCCCTGCGCGGTTTCGAGCAGCGCAATCTGAAGGTGCTCATTGACGGTATTCCCGCTTATGAGGGTTATTTCGGAACGGTGGACCTTTCCGCAATCCCGGCGGAGTCAATTGAAAAGATTGTTGTTACAAAAGGGGCTTCCTCGGTTTTGTACGGGGCAAATACAATGGGAGGCGTTGTAAACATTATTACGAAAAAGGATGCCGGAGGGGCCTCCGTTTCTTCTTCTTTCGGAGGTTATCACGCGGATAACTTTACTTTAAATCACGGAGGTGTGGCAGGAAAACTGAATTATTATTTAGGAGTCGGCCGCCGATCCTCGGACGGGCAGCGGCTTTCCGGCGATTTTGACGCAAATAATCAATGGACCGGCGAAAGTTCCGAATACTGCGAAGACGGCGGAATAAGGGAATTGAGCGATTATGAAAAACGGTCGCTTGTAGCCAATTTCGGTTTTAAGCCGGATAGCCGGACAAGGATAAATTTGTCGGCAAGTTATTTCAATCAGGAGCGCAGCTGTCCGGTTTCCATGTTCCGTTACTGGCGGTTTTCCGGCTGGGACCAGTGGCAGATAAATCTCGCCGTTGAAAAGAAGTTGAGTCCCGCCGCTACTATAAAAACCCGCGTCTTTTACGTTGACCATTCGGACAAACTGGTTGATGATGCAGTCCGTACGATTGCAGCCGGGGGTAAGTCATGGTTTGATAAATCGAGGTATGACGATTTTTCTGCCGGCGGAGAAATAAATTCTTTTATAAATATCGGCGGGAGCAATCTTCTGAGAACGGGAGCAAGTTATCAGAAAGACCAGAACAGGCAGGCAGAATATAATACAAAAAACTGGTCTGGCGCGGTCGTTGTTCCCGGATGGGGAGATGAAGAAACTTACGAGGTTGCTACTTTCTGCATCGGCGCAGAGGACTCTATAATTTTAGGGGAAAGAGTTTCTTTTGTATTAGGAGCGGGGATTGATTGTTTCAGGCCGGTAAAATCCGCCGAGTATAAAAAACCGGATTCAATCCGCACGTTCAATCCTCAGGCGGGAATAAATTTTAATACAGGGGGAAATACCCGTTTGTTCGCTTCGGCCGGTAAGAAAACGAGATTCCCCACAATGAAGGAACTTTACAGCTTGCACGCGGGCGGTAATCCCGACATTAAAGAGCAGAAAACAATTGCGACCGAAATAGGAATTGAGAAGAAATTTTCAGGCGGCGCAGATTTCTCGGTTTCAATTTTCCGAAATCAGGTTGATGACCTGATAGAAAGCGTCAATAAAACCTATGTAAATATAGAGGAAACCGAGATGAGAGGAATTGAAGCGGAAATAAAAGCCGATGTCTCAAACGGGTTGAATATAGCGGGGAACTACACCTGTCTCTATGCAAAGGAAAAGAGAGATGAAAATGGCAGCAAAGTTGATATTAAACTGAGCCAAAGGCCGGAACACAAAATAAATCTGATGCCGCGGTATGATTCTCCTTCCGGCTTTTCCGTTTCGTTACCGTTTTCTTTTACAGGCCGGCAAAAAGTTGACGACAGATATGCAGCATCTTATTTTCTTCTGAATGCAAAAATCTCATATAAACTGCGAACCCTGCGGAGAATTTCGCCGGAGATATTTGCTTCCGTCAGCAATATTCTGGATGCGGATTATGAAGAGGGAAGCGGACCGATGCCGGGCAGAAATTTTCTCGCCGGCTTGAAACTTGCGTTTTAGAAATGTATAATCAGTGCGGGATTAAAGGAGGTTAGTATGGAAAATTCCTATGTTGCGGCTCCGGCCTCGGGTAAAAAAAAGTTTTTTGTTATGGCTCTTGTATTGGGTTCTGTCTGCGGGCTGATGGAAGTGGTCTTCGGTGGGCTTTTACATCATGGTTTTTTTCAACAGTTCCGCTCGGCGATTCTGACGGGGGTCGGGCTCGGGATTATTGGCTTCGCCCTCGCAATTTTAGGGAAACCGGTTATTGCCGTTTTAATAGGTATCGTTGCCGTGCTCTCCAAGCAGATGGTGGTTCCCGTTCTCGGCGTTTCGGTTATGTGTAAAATGAATTCCTGTCTGGCGGTTATGCTTGAATACGGCGGGTTTTTTGCGGTCGCCGCGATAACCATGAACAAAATGAAAAAAAATGCAGTTCTGCGTCCGCTGACGGCTGGAGCGGGAGTGCTCGCCGGCTCAATCGCTTATTATTTTATAGGCATGCGTGTGGCGCCGTGCGCATATATGTTATCCTTCAACCGCGCCGGCGGGTTTGTCTCCTTTATGGCTGCGGAAGGTTTAATCTGGGCGGCATTTTCCGCAGTTCTATTTCCTCTCGGCTGGCTTGCCGGAGAAAAATACAGGGAAGGTGTTTTTGCTCTTTCGCAACGCCCGCGGCTTTTTTATGCGGGCGCTTCTGCAATAGTGATTTTTTGCTGGATTGCTTCAGCCGCGGCTATTTCACTGGGAATTTAAAATTCCCCCTCTGGCAGGATGCCTCCCGAAGTGATTCTTATAACGGGCGGAGTCAATTCCGGAAAGACCGGAATGATGAAGCGGCTTGCTAATAAGGAAAAGGCGGCAGGGAACCAGCCGTCGGGAATTACTGCCGAGGGGATTTTTGCGGGAGGCGAGAAAGCCGGTTTTAACGTAAAGGATTTGTCTTCAGGCGAATCAATGCCACTGGCAAAAATTTCTCCTGAAAAAGATAACGGTTTCTCTGCCGGAAAATATTTTTTTTCAAACGAGGGCTTTGAATTTGCAAAAAAGGCTCTGATGAATTACAGCCCTGGCGGCGTTGTATTTCTTGACGAAGCGGGACCTCTTGAACTTGCGGGTAAAGGTTATGCCGGCTGCCTGAAAACCCTGCTGAAATCCCCCATAAAAATCCTTTATGTGTCCGTCAGGAGCGGTTGTCTGGATAAAATCAGAGAGAAATTTTTCCGCGGGACAAAAATCATAAAAATTCTGGGAACATAAATGGGAAGAAAAGGATTGATTCAAATCTATACGGGGGAAGGTAAAGGCAAAACAACTGCCGCCGCGGGGTTGGCCTCCCGGGCGCGGGGGCATAATTTAAAAGTGTGTTTTATCTATTTTCATAAGGACCCCGGCAAATGGGGATACGGAGAAATCAATACTCTGCAGAAAATAGGAGTTGATGTTTTCGGGTTTGCCAAAAAGCATCCTCATTTTTTCAAAAATGCCGACCCGGATAAAATCCGCAAGGAATGTCTTAAAGGTCTGAAATTCATCAAAAGAATTTTTAAGGAGAAAAAATATGATATTCTTATTTTAGATGAGATAAATATCTCTCTGCGCGACGGTTTCTTGAAAGAAGAGGAGATACTGGATGTGTTAAACTCCAAGCCTGAGAATTTGGAACTGGTTTTAACCGGCAGGGGAGCTACGGAAAAGATAATTGAAAAGGCGGATATGGTAAGCAAAATAAAAAAGATGAAACACCCCTTTGACTCGGGAATACAGAGAAGAAAAGGTATTGAGTATTGAATACGAAAACAGAAAATTTTTATTGACGGAATTATGCAATTTTATATAATGTATTTAAGAATATCGGATATTATAGGGAGGTTGTAAACATGAGTAAAATCAGTCCCTGGGAAGTGGCTTTAAGTCAGTTGGACAAAGTGGCGAAAAAGATGAATCTTGATCCTGGAATTCACGAGAAATTGAAGCACCCGAAAAGAATTCTGATTGTTTCCGTGCCCATAAAAATGGATGACGGCTCTATTAGGGTTTTTGAAGGGTACCGCGTGCAGCACAATCTTGAAAGGGGGCCCGCCAAAGGAGGAATTCGTTACCACCCTGATGTGACTCTGGATGAGGTGAAAGCATTGGCTATGTGGATGACATGGAAATGCGCGGTTGTTAGAATTCCATTCGGCGGGGCAAAGGGCGGAATCGCCTGTAATCCCGAAGAAATGTCTTTAAGCGAACTGGAAAGAATGACAAGGCGGTTTACCTCCGAAATCGGCATCATTATCGGCCCGGATAAGGATATCCCCGCTCCGGATGTCTTTACCAACGCGCAGGTAATGAGCTGGATAATGGATACGTATTCAATGAATGTCGGTTATTCCTCCCCGGGGGTGGTAACGGGAAAGCCTCTTGAACTCGGGGGGTCGGAGGGCAGGCGGGAGGCAACCGGCCGGGGCTGCGTTTTTGTGATTGCAGAGGCAGTGAAGCATCTGGGTATGTCAATGGATAATCTGACTGTGGCTGTTCAGGGTTTCGGTAACGTGGGCTCGGTTGCAGCGGCTCTGATTGCCGAAAAAGGATGCAGGGTGATTGCAGTTTCCGACGTACGGGGCGGAATACTGAACAAGAAAGGGCTGGACATCGGGAAAGTCATTGAACACAGTAAGAAGACAGGGTCAGTTAAGGGTTTTCCCGGCGCTAAAGATATTACGAATAAAGAACTTCTGGAACTTGACTGCGATGTCCTGATTCCCGCCGCTCTTGAAAATCAGATAACGGAAGAAAATGCTCCCAACATTAAAGCAAAAATACTGGCTGAGGGCGCGAATGGTCCGACAACACCCGCGGCAGATGAAATTCTGCATAAAAATAAAGTTTTTCTCATACCTGACATTCTTGCAAACGCGGGAGGCGTTACGGTTTCCTATTTTGAATGGGTTCAGAATCTGCAGGAACTCTTCTGGAATGAAAAAGAGATAAACAATAAACTGCATGATATTATGATAAGGAGTTTTAACGATGTCCTCTCCATTTCCAAAAAGGAAAAATGCGATATGCGTCTTGCCGCGTATATCCTCGCCGTAGGCAGGGTAGCCAAAGCGGTAGAACTGAGAGGAATATATCCGTGAAAATGGCAAAATCCCCCCTTACCCCCCTTTGCCAAAGGGGGAAAGTATAAAGATGGGAGCCCCGCTGAAAGGAATAAGAGTTCTTGACCTGTCGCGTATTTTAGCGGGTCCTTATTGTTCAATGCTTTTGGCTGACATGGGCGCCGAGGTTATTAAAGTTGAGCGGACGGGTTCCGGCGACGACACCAGGGCTTTCGGGCCTCCTTTTATTAAAGGCGAGAGCGCTTATTTCCTGAGCATTAACAGAAACAAGAAAAGCATCACCGTAAATTTTAAAACAGAACGTGGCAAAGAAATCATCCGCGGGCTGATTGAAAAATCGGACGTTCTCCTGGAAAATTTCCGGCCGGGAACCCTGGATAAACTCGAGCTGGGTTATAAAGATGTAGAGAAAATCAACTCCCGGATTGTATACGCCTCCATATCGGGTTTTGGACAGACCGGTCCCGAGCGGCTCAGGCCCGGATATGATCTTGCCGTGCAGGGTATGGGAGGAATAATGAGTTTAACCGGAGACCCTGCCGGTTCTCCGTATAAAGTCGGGACTTCCATCTGTGATATTTTAGCCGGAATCTATACATGCCAGGGAATACTCCTGGCTCTGATTTCCCGTCAGAAAACCGGCAGAGGGCAGATGGTTGATGTCTCAATGCTTGATTGCCAGGTCTCTCTTCTCACCTATCAGGCGGGAATTTATTTTGCCACAGGTTCGGTACCTGCGCGCAAGGGGAATCAGCATCCTACAATCTGCCCTTATGAAACATTCAGGGCATCCGATGATTACATCAACATTGCAATAGGCAATGACAAATTATGGCAGAAGTTCTGCGGCATACTCGGTCTTGAGAATATCAAGGACGTCCCCAAATTTGCGACCAATCCGAAACGCGTGGAAAACAGGGACGAGTTATTCCCTGTCCTTGAAAAAATTATTTCCGGGAAAAAAGTAAAAGAGTGGCTCAAAATTTTTGATGACGCAGGCATCCCGGCAGGCCCGATTCTCACGGTGGATAAAGTTCTCAACCATCATCAGGTTCTGGCGCGGGAAATGGTGACCGAGATTAATCACCCGAAGGCAGGGAAGATAAAGCTCACGGGTATTCCTGTGAAGCTGTCGGCAACTCCGGGCGCGGTCAATACGCCGCCGCCACTTTTGGGAGAGCACAATGACGAGGTGCTCTCTAATATTTCAGGATACAGCAAAGAAGAAATTAAAAAATTCAAAGAAGACGGAATAATTTAATGAAAGATATAAGAAAACAAAAAAAGGTCTGGGAGGAAAAGGTCTTAAAGAAAGTTCTGGAAAAACGTCCGGAAAGAAAAGAGCCTTTTGAAAACCTTTCAAAAATTGAGATTAAGCGCCTTTACACCCCGGAGGATACGGACGGTCTGGATTATTTAAAAAGTTCGGGTTTTCCCGGCGAGTTTCCCTTTACCCGCGGCGTTCAGCCGACTGCCTACAGGGGACGGCTCTGGACAATGCGGCAGTATGCCGGCATGGGAGATGCGGAAGAATCCAACAAGCGTTATAAATATCTGCTGAAACAGGGGCAGACAGGTTTATCGGTGGCTTTTGACCTGCCTACCCAGATAGGTTACGATTCCGACCATCAATTGGCTATCGGCGAGGTGGGCCGCGTCGGAGTAGCCATTGACTCCCTGCAGGACATGGAACTCCTTTTCAAAGGAGTTCCTCTGGATAAAGTAAGCACTTCCATGACCATCAATTCCCCGTGCGCAATTCTTCTTGCAATGTACATTGCGGTCGCTGAAAAACAGGGAGTGAAGTTAAGTCAGTTAACGGGCACCACGCAGAATGATATTTTGAAAGAGTATATTGCGCGGGGAACTTATATTTTTCCTCCCCGGCCTTCTTTACGGTTAACTGCGGATGTTATTGAATACGCGTCTTCGCATCTGCCCAGATGGAATCCAATCAGCATAAGCGGCTATCACATCAGGGAGGCCGGCTCCACTGCGGTTCAGGAACTCGCTTTTACCTTAGCCGATGGCCTAACTTATGTAAAGTCACTTTTGGAAAGGAATTTGAAAGTTGACGATTTTGCCCCGCGCTTTTCTTTTTTCTTCGCCGTTCATAACAACTTTTTTGAAGAGGTCGCCAAATTCAGAGCAGCGCGCAGATTATGGGCGCGGCTGATGAAAGAAAGATTTGAGGCAACGAACCCGAAGTCGCTGATGCTCCGGTTTCATACCCAGACAGGAGGTTCAACATTAACTGCCCAGCAGCCCGACAACAATATTGTCAGGGTTACCATGCAGGCATTAGCCGCTGTTCTGGGAGGGACACAGAGTTTGCATACGAATTCCCGTGACGAAGCTCTCTCCCTGCCGAGTGAAGATTCGGTGCGTATTGCCCTGCGCACCCAGCAGATTATTGCTTATGAAAGCGGTGTTACCGATACGGTGGATCCTCTGGCGGGTTCATATTATTTAGAGACACTGACCGGTCAAATGGAAGAGGAAGCTCTCGCATATATCAAAAAGATTGATGATTTGGGAGGGATGCTCAAGGCAATTGAAAAGGGCTTTATTCAGGGAGAGATACAGAACAGCGCCTATGTTCTTCAGAAGAAGATAGAGGACGAAGAAGAAATCGTTGTGGGTCTGAACAAATTCCAAAGCGAGGAAGCAACAAAACACAAGAAACTGGTTCGTAATCTGAAAGTAGAAGGAAAGCAGACGAGCCGCCTGAAACAACTGAAAAATAAAAGAGACAATGGTAAAGTTAAAAAGACCCTGGATAATATTAAAACGGCTATCGATAAGCGGGAAAATCTGATGCCTGTGATACTGGAGGCAGTGAAGGCTTATGTTACCGTCGGTGAGATTTGCGCCCTTTTACGGGGTGAATTCGGCGAATATAAGGAATCGGTCAGCATATGAAATTGCGGATTTCGAATTGTGGAGAGCAGTTTGTCGGCGGGCATTGCCTGCCAAGCACACTCACGAGGGTGGCTCGCTCCGCAGTCCTGCGGGGAGAAAGCAGGGACCCTCGGACTGACGGGCTTGTCAGGCAACGCCGCACCTCCCGCGGAGATACCGGTGAGCGTCCCCACTGGCAAAACTGCGAGCGATTATGAAAAAGATAAGAGTTTTGATTGCGAAACCCGGTCTGGACGGTCACGACAGGGGTGCGAAAGTGGTCGCAAGGGCTCTTCGTGATGCGGGAATGGAGGTCATATATACCGGTATCAGGCAGACCCCCGAACAAATCGTCAATACAGCCATTCAGGAGGACGTTGCTCTTTTAGGGCTGAGCATTCTATCAGGAGCTCATACCCAGCTTTTTCCAAAAATAGTAGAACTTCTCAAAAAGAAAGGCGGCGGAAAAATTTTAATCTTTGCGGGCGGGATTATTCCTTCCGAAGACATTCCCGGGTTAAAATCAATAGGCATCGGTGAAATTTTCGGCCCCGGCACAAAAACCCGGGAAATTATTGACTTTATTAAGGAGGAAATTTTATGAAAAAGATTACTGAAATCGTTTTGTGTATCGCAATGTGTAGCATTCTTATTGTGTCGATTATGAACGGCGTATTGCAGAATTGGAATGCTGCAATTTATCAAATGTTAATTGCTATATTTCTTATGTTAGCTCTTATACTTAACGTAATTTTGCGAAATATAAAAAAGGAGCAATAGGAGAAGGAATTAAAGAGATGATAAACAAGAAGTTTTTGATTTTTGATATGTATTTTTGCATTTTGCATTTTGATTTTTAATATTTTTATGGGCTTGGTTGAAAAGATTCTGCGGGGCGACCAGGAAGCCGCCGCGAAACTGATTTCAAAAATAGAGAATGAACCGGACTCAACTTTAGAAGAAATTAAATTTCTTGAAGAAAAAATTGTCCCGGCTCATATCCTTGGCATAACAGGTCCGCCCGGCGTGGGAAAGAGTTCTTTGATTGCCTGTCTTCTTGAGCGTTTTCGCAGAAACAACGGAAAAGTTGCGGTGCTCGCCATTGACCCGTCCAGCCCTTTCACGGGAGGAGCTCTTTTAGGAGACCGCATCCGCATGCAGATGCACAGTTCGGATGAGGGGGTTTTTATAAGGAGCATGGCAACCCGCGGCCATTTAGGAGGCCTTTCAAAAGCCGCCGCCGATACTCTTAAGGTCCTGACTGCCTGGGGCGCGGGCACGGTAATTGTGGAAACAGTCGGCGTGGGGCAGGGTGAAGTGGAAATAATGAAAGTGGCTTCCACCATTTTGGTTGTTCTTTCCTCGGGGCAGGGCGATGATATTCAGATGATGAAGGCGGGGATACTTGAAATCGGCGATATTTTTGTTATCAATAAGGCAGACCAGGGCGATGCGGAAAATCTGGAACGCAACCTGAAACAGTACGGGAGAAAAAAAGGAGAATGGATTCCCGCTGTCGTTAAAACGGTTGCAACGGAGAATACGGGAATTGATGAACTCTGTAAAAAAATTGATGAGCACAGAAAATATGTTAAACAAAATTAATCATATCGGCATTGCCGTTAGAAGCATTAAGGAGTCCCTGAAATTTTATACAGGGCAACTTTCTCTTGAGAGCACGGGAGTGGTTGAAATTTCCGAACAAAAAGTAAAAGCGGCAATTCTGCGGATTGGGGAGTCCGCGATTGAACTGCTTGAGCCGACCTCCCCGGACAGTCCGATTGCAAAATTCCTGGAAAAAAGAGGGGAAGGAATTCATCATATTGCATTTGAGGTAACTGATATCGTAAAAAAATTAAAGGACTTAAAGGATAAAGGAGTAAGATTGATAGATGAAAGCCCGCGCCCGGGCGCGCACGGAACCAGAATAGCGTTTATTCATCCGAAAAGCGCCGGCGGAGTGCTCATGGAATTAGTGGAAGAAAAGAAATAATGTGTAATGTTGGATTAAGCGAGCAGTCCTTGGCAAGCGGGGCTGTGTGAGCGAGGAGTTTTACCCCCGCCCGGAGTGAACCCAGAGCGAACCGCTCACGTGAGCGATTCGGTTGCGGCTGAAAGCTGCATTAAGGAGAATACAATGACTACCGATAAAGAGAAATTATTAGAAAAAGCTCAAAAGCCGGCGGAAGACGCAATGCGCCTGCATCCATTTTATAGAGGGAAGATTGAGATAGTGCCGAAGTGCACTGTGAGAAGTTTTAATGACTTCGCCATCTGGTACACTCCGGGCGTCGCAAAGCCCTGTATGGCGATTAACAAAAATAAAGAACTGGTCTATGAATACACAAACAAGTGGAATACCGTAGCCGTGGTTTCGGACGGCACAAGAGTGCTCGGGCTGGGCGATATCGGGCCTGAAGCGGCCATGCCGGTGATGGAAGGCAAAGCGCTTCTCTTTAAATACCTTGGGGGTGTTGACGCGGTTCCCATTTGTCTGAACACAAAAGACCCCGGGGAAATCATAAATACGGTAAAAATTCTTCAACCGTCATTCGGGGGAATAAATCTTGAAGATATTTCTCAACCGAAATGTTTCGGGATTTTAGACCGGTTGAGAAAGGAATGTGAAATACCCGTGTGGCACGACGACCAGCAGGGGACAGCGGCGGTTACTTTGGCGGGGCTGGTCAATGCCCTTAAGATTGTCGGTAAAAAAATGGGGAAAATCAAAGTCGCCATGGTGGGAGCCGGCGCGGCGAATATACGCATCGCGCATGTCATAATTACGGCGGGAGTAAATCCTGACAACATTGTTATGTGCGATTCAAAAGGCGCTCTCAATAAGGGCAGAACAGAACTCAAGGAGACCCACATACAAAAATGGGAAATGTGTGAAAAGACAAATGCGCGGGACAGAACCGGCAGCATTAAAGAAATTATGCAGGGAGCCGACGTTCTGATTGCTCTTTCCACGCCCGGTCCCGATACCATTAAGAAGGAATGGATTTCAGGCATGGCTAAAGATGCAATCGTCTTTGTGTGCGCCAATCCCGTCCCCGAGATATGGCCGTGGGAAGCAAAAGATGCTGGAGCAAGGATTGTGGCAACGGGAAGAAGTGATTTTCCGAACCAGGTGAACAATTCTTTAGGTTTCCCGGGCATTTTCAGAGGGACTCTGGACGTGCGGGCAAAAACGATTACCGATGAAATGTGTATTGCGGCGGCTTTTGAGCTTGCCAAATGCGCGGAAGACAAGGGGCTTAAAGAAGATTATTTGATTCCCACGATGGACGAATGGGATGTTTTCCCGCGCGAAGCGGCCGCCGTAGGAATTAAGGCGATTGAACAGGGAATAGCCGGGATAAAAATGAGCAAAGACGAAATTTACAAGAAAGCTTCCGAAATCATAAAGCGCGCCCGGGAAGAAACTCAGACCCTGATGGATAAAGGGTTTATACCCCCGCCTCCGGAAAAATAGAACCCGCACCTGTTTTTATTCAACAGGATATTCTTTTGAAAGCGCTGTATATGATAAATTTAATTCACGTATGGCGAACGAAACGGATAAAAGCACCGCCAGGTATCCTAAAATAAATAAAATAAAGATGATTACAGAAAGAACTTCCGTCTGAAATACAACATGCGACGCGATACAGAGCGAGGTAAGCACAAAAATAAATATAGCGGTCATCAGAAGCCGCACGGAATTTTTTATAAGCAGGCCTCTTTTCAATAAATCCTGAATCTCGTTTTCTATTAGCGTTATTAAACTTTCGTCATATTCGCCGCTTTTCTTTATTGTTCTTTTTTCTTCCAGGAACTCTCTTAATCTGTCAATTATTCTGCCGTATCTGTTCTGTAATCCGAGGAACAGCAGCCCGCAGGCGGAAATCATAACCGCAGGCATTATCACAACCTGTATTATTCCTGAAATATTGTTAAAAAACCCTTCAGTCAGCATACTTTTAAATTACGGCAAAACCTCTTTGTTTATTGTAGAACATATTTTACAATAAATCAAAAAAAATACCTTGCTTTTTCGGTTTATGTTAGATAAAATCATAAAAATGCGCGAGATAAATACAGAGAAAATAACGGAAGCGGTTAAGAAAATTTGTGTCTCCGCCAACTGCAATTTACCCGAAGACGTCTGGAAGGCATTAAGAGACGGTCTGGAAAAAGAAGAATCACCCGAGGGGCGGGCTGTTTTTGAGCAGATTTTAAAGAATGACGGAATCGCTCATGAAGAGCAGATAGCAATGTGCCAGGACACGGGCTTTGCCGTTATATTTATTGAACTGGGACAGGAAATTCATATCACGGGGGGCGACTTGACTGACGCTGTAAACGAGGGCGTGAGACAGGGATATAAAGAGGGATTCTTAAGGAAATCTATTGTAGGAGACCCCCTTGACCGCAAAAATACAGGCGATAATACGCCTGCAATGATTCATACGGAAATTGTCCCGGGGGATAAATTGAAAATTACTATTGCTCCGAAAGGCGGCGGGTCGGAGAATATGTCAACGGTAAAGATGCTTGCTCCGGCGGCCGGAGCGCAAGGAATAAAAAATTTTGTGGTTGAATGGGTAAGGACTGCAGGCGCAAATCCCTGCCCCCCGATTGTCGTCGGCGTCGGAATCGGAGGAACTTTTGAAGGTGTGGCGCTCCTTGCGAAAAAAGCGCTGTTAAGAAAAATCGGCTTAAGGAATCCGGCGCCATTTTATGCGGAAATGGAACGGGAACTGCTTGAAAAAATAAATAATCTCGGCATAGGCCCCCAGGGTTTCGGAGGAAGAATTACGGCTCTGGACGTTCACATTGAAACATATCCCTGCCATATTGCAAGCCTGCCGCTTGCGGTGAATATTCAGTGTCACGCCTGCAGGCACGAGTCGATAATTTTATAATGGCTGAAATCAAACTTAAAACCCCGCTGACCGACGAAGCGATTAAGAAACTGAAAATCGGCGACACGGTGCTTTTGTCGGGAATAATTTACACAGGCAGGGACTCCGCGCACAAGCGTCTGGCAGAGTTATTGGAACAGGGAAAAGAACTTCCGATAGATGTTACAGGACAGATTATTTATTATGTCGGTCCCGCCCCCGCAAAGCCGGGTTATCCGATTGGTCCCGCAGGGCCTACGACATCTTACAGAATGGACCCTTATACTCCTCTGCTGCTGGAGAAAGGTCTCAAGGGGATGATTGGAAAGGGAAACAGGGGCAAAGAAGTAATAGAAGCAATAAAAAAATATAAGGCGGTATATTTCGCCGCGGTCGGCGGCGCGGCCGCGCTGATTGCAAAGAGCATAAAAAAGTCGGAAATAGTGGCTTACGAAGACCTGGGTACCGAAGCCATAAGAAAATTAGAAGTCGAAAATTTTCCCGTAATTGTGGTAAACGACATTAACGGCAACGATTTATACGTTGCCGGAATCAAAAAATACGCCCGTTAAACGGATAAGACGGGTCCAATAGCGGCTGCTTAGCGCTTTGATTTCACCCGGGGCTTAATCATCCTGTCTCCTGTCGTAATTTGATTTATTTTTTAATTTATTCTAAAATACATTAAGAGATTTATTCTTTTTAACGGACAAATGATATGAAGAAGAAAACAAAAAGTACGCCGAAACTTAAATTTGCCTTTTACTGGGCGGCATCCTGCGGCGGATGCGAGATTGCCGTTCTGGACATCAATGAGAGAATCCTTGACGTAGTCAAAAAAGCGGACATTGTCTTCTGGCCGGTTGCCCTTGATTTCAAATACAAAGACCTGGAAAAAATGCCGGACAAACATATTGATGTCTGCTTTTTTAACGGCGGGATAAGGACAAGCGAAAACGAGCATCTGGCAAAGTTACTGAGGAAAAAGAGTAAGTTCATGGTGGCTTTCGGCTCCTGCGCCTGTTCCGGTTCAATTCCCGCCCTGGCAAATCTTCACACGAGGGAATCCATATTCAGGACAGTGTATGAAGAAAGTCCTTCCACAAAAGGTTCTACCATGCCTAAAACATTGTCTGAAGTTAAGGGAGGGTGTTTGACCCTGCCGGAGTTTTATCCGGAATTGTTATCTCTCTCCAGGGTTGTGGATGTTGACTATTATCTGCCCGGCTGTCCTCCTCCCGTAAAATTAATCGGCCAGGCAGTTGACGCTATTTTGAAGAATAAACTGCCGGAAAAAGGGGCGGTTCTTGCTCCGGCGAAGTCGGTCTGCGATGAGTGCGGGAGGGAAAAAACGGA
Organism: bacterium; assembly: GCA_043825615.1. Taxonomy (GTDB): domain Bacteria; phylum CG03; class CG03; order CG03; family CG03; genus JBDRMV01. The sequence goes on from JBDRRS010000013.1 coordinate 155,383, forward strand.
AAAGAAGATTACAGAGATAAAAAGGGTGCATGAGATTATTCCGGATCCGGAGAAATGTCTTTTAGAGCAGGGAATTATCTGCCTCGGCCCGGCAACGCGGGCGGGATGCGAAGCCCGGTGTCTGAATGCAAATATGCCGTGCGCCGGCTGCATGGGGCCATGCCCGGATGTTCTGGACCAGGGCTCAAAGATGATTTCGGCTTTAGGTTCTATTCTGGGCAAAGAGGGGAGAGATGAGATTAGCGAAAAAGAGGCGGAGGAATTAATATCTTCCATCAAAGACCCGGTCGGCACGTTTTATAAATTTACTCTGGCAGGTTCTCTGGCGGGTTCTTTAATCAAAAGGAAGGAAAAGTAACTGAAATGAAAAAAATTACCATTGACCCTGTTACGCGTCTGGAAGGCCACGGAAAAATAGAGATATTCCTTGATAAAAAAGGGAATGCGGAAAACGTCTTTCTGCAGATTCCTGAACTCAGAGGTTTTGAAAAATTCTGCCAGGGACGCCTGGCTGAAGAAATGCCGTGGATTACTTCCAGAATCTGCGGCGTCTGTCCCGTAGCCCACCACCTTGCTTCCACCAAAGCTCTGGATATGGCTTTTAATGCGGACCCTCCTCCGGCAGCAAAGAAACTGCGCGAACTGATGTACAGCGCTTATTTTATTTACGACCACATTCTTCATTTCTTTTATCTCGGGGGCCCGGATTTTATTGTAGGCCCTGAGGCGCCGGCGGAAGAAAGGAACATTTTAGGAGTAATCAAAAAAGCGGGGCTGGATATTGCCAAAGAAGTGATTAAGCACCGCGCTTTCGGACAGAGAATGACCGAGATTATAGGCGGCAAGGCGACGCATCCCGTGTGCGGTCTTCCGGGAGGGGTGAGTAAACCGTTAAGTTCTGCGGAGAGGAAAGAGATTGAGCAGAAGGCGCGCTCCTGTGTGAAATTCGCCCAGTTTACGTTGGGAATTTTTAATGACATTGTTTTGAAAAATACGAAATACCTTGCCCTGATTAAAAGCGACGCTTTTACTCTCCCAACTTACTATATGGGTACGGTTGATAAGAATAATAAGTTGAACTTATATGACGGCAGAATAAGAGTGGTTGACCCCGACGGAAAAGAATTTGCTAAATTTAAACCCGCTGATTATCTGGACATAATAGAGGAAAGAGGCGAGGAATGGACTTATGTCAAAATGGCATACCTTAAGAAAGTCGGCTGGAAGGGCTATCGGGCGGGTAAGGACAGCGGAGTGTACCGCGTGGGCCCCTTGGCAAGATTGAATGCAAGCGACGGAATGGCTACCCCTCTGGCGCAGAAAGCGCACGATGAAATGTACAAGGCATTGGGAGGCAAACCTGTCCATTCCACTCTGGCTTTTCACTGGGCAAGATTGATTGAGCTCCTTTACGCGAGTGAAAGAACGCTCGAGTTAAGTCAGGATACGGAAATTACCGGCAAGAAAATACGAAATATGCCGAATAAACCCGGGGAAGGAATCGGCATTGTGGAGGCGGCGCGCGGAACTTTGATTCATCACTACAAACTTACGAAAGACGGGTTGATTGAGAAAATAAATCTGATCGTGGCTACCACAAACAACAGCGCTGCAATCAATATTTCCATTCAGGACGCGGCAAAAGAGCTGATAAAAAACGGTAAGGTCTCCGACGGTTTACTTAACATGGTGGAGATGGCTTTCAGGGCTTACGACCCGTGTATGGCCTGCGCCACACATCTGCATAACGGGGAATTTGCTCTGGAGGTCAATATTTATGACCGTGAAAAAAAATTGATTAAGAAGATGACTAATTTTAAAAAAGACGGCGGCATGATAATATATTCCAAAAAAGGTCACAGACATTAGGAAAAAATGAGAGAAAGAATTTCCATAAAAGAAGTCCAGAGCGAATTTGTTAAAAAGATTGAAGAGTTGAGCGGGCAGAATCTGATGTCCTGCTATCAGTGCGGCAAATGCTCGGCGGGCTGCCCCGTCGTTGAGGCAATGGATATTCTGCCGAATCAGATTATCCGTCTGGTTCAGATGGGACAGAAAGCGGAGACCTTAAATGCAAAGACCATCTGGCTCTGCGCCGCATGTTTTACCTGCCGGGCAAGATGTCCGAGAGGGGTGGACCTGCCCGCAGTGATGGAGGCTTTAAGGCAGGTGGTTTTAAGAAAGGACGGAAATTTCGTTGAGCCGTCTAAAATGTCCGGAGAAGACCTTAAAGACCTGCCCCAGATAGCGGTTATCAGCAATTTCCGTAAATTTACAGAATGAGAATTCCTTATTATCCCGGATGCACTTTAAAGACAACGGCTAAAAACTTTGAGGATTCCGCTGTCGCCGCTGCCCGGGTTTTAGATATGGAACTGTGGGAATTGCCCCGCTGGAACTGCTGCGGCACAGTTTATTCTCTGGCAAAAGACAATCTTATGGAACAACTGGCTCCAATCCGCAATCTCCTCAGGGTAAAAGAACAGGGGGAAACCGAAGTGGCGACTCTCTGTTCAATGTGTTACAACACTCTCAAGCAGGCCAATCTGCTGGTTCAGAATGACTCCGAAAAAAGGGAAAAGATAAGGCAGTTTATGGACAGGGAAAAGGTGGAATATAACGGCGAGGTGAAAGTGTTTCACCTTCTGGAATTGTTAAGCAAAAAAATCGGGTTTGAAGCAATCAGCAAAAAAATAAAAAGACCCCTTAATAAATTAAAAATAGCTCCTTATTACGGATGCCTCCTCCTCAGACCGAAAGAGGTCGGGCTGGATGATGCCGAGGAGCCGGAAATTCTGGATAAACTCATTAAGGCAATGGGCGGCGAAACCGTTGATTATCCTTATAAGGTGGAATGCTGCGGTTCATATCAGGCGGTTAACCGGAAGGATGTGGTTCTTGAGCGTACATGGCAGATTTTAAGTTCCGCGGAAAAAAGAGGAGCGGATGCTGTGATTGTCAGTTGTCCCCTCTGCTTTTTTAATCTGGATACTTTTCAGAAGAGAGTAAAAGAGAAATACGCTGATTTTAAGGAGATTCCTATATTTTACTTCACCCAGTTACTGGCTTTTGCCCTGGGAATAGACGAAAACTTAAAATTTGATTTGCATTCAGTAGATACAAAACCGGTGATAAACAGGATAGGGCGATGAAAGGAAAAAATAATAAACGTCTCGGTCTTTTTATCTGCCACTGCGGAACGAACATCTCAGCCACGGTGGATATTCCGAAAGTGGCGGAGGAACTGAAGAAATATCCGGGTCTGGTTTATGTCAGGGACTATAAATATATGTGTTCGGAGCCGGGCCAGAACATACTGAAACAAGCAATTAAAAAATATAAACTGCAGGGAGTGGTGGTGGCTTCCTGCTCACCGACTCTGCACGAGACAACCTTCCGCAATGCGGCGGCGGCGGCGGGTCTGAATCCGTTCCAGTGCGAGATTGCCAACATCAGGGAGCAGTGTTCATGGGTACACAAGGATAAAAAAGAAGCAACGGAAAAAGCGGTAAAGATTATAAAAACGTATGCGGAGAAAGTCCGTCTGAACGAGAATCTTTCTCCTATCAGTGTTCCTATTTCCAAAAGGGCTCTGGTCATCGGCGGCGGAATCAGCGGGATTCAGGCCGCTCTGGATATTGCAAATTCAGGATATGAAGTAATTCTTCTTGAAAAAGAGCCGTCCATCGGCGGGCATATGGCTCAATTGTCGGAGACCTTTCCGACCCTGGATTGCTCCCAGTGTATCCTGACGCCGAAGATGGTTGAGGCGGGCAAACACCCTAAAATAAAATTGAATACTTTTTCCGAACTTGAAGAGTTAAAAGGCTATGTCGGAAACTTTAAAGTGAAGATACGGAAGAAAGCGGCTTTTGTCGACTGGAAAAAATGCACGGGCTGCGGGCTGTGCAGCGAGAAGTGTCCTTCTAAAGTACCCTCGGAATTTGAGGAGAAGCTCGGTAAGAGAAAAGCCATTTATACTCCTTTCCCCCAGGCGGTGCCCAACAAACCCGTGATTGATAAGGAAAACTGTATTTATTTCAAAAACGGCAAGTGCGGAGTTTGTGAAAAAATCTGCCCCGTAGGAGCAATAAATTTCAGCCAGAAGGATACATTCATTGACGAGGAAGTCGGAGCAATTGTTGTGGCTACCGGATATAAACTTTACAGCAAAGAGGAGCCGGGTGAAATCAAACCGTTAATAAAGGGTCTGGACGAATACGGTTTTGGAAAGTATAAGGACGTAATAGACGGTCTACAGTTTGAGCGTCTGCTCTCCGCATCAGGCCCGACAGGAGGAGAGATTCGACGGCCTTCCGACGGGAAAGTGCCGCGCGAGGTGGTCTTCATCCAGTGCGCCGGCTCCAGGGACCAGGAGAAAGGAGTTCCCTATTGTTCGAAGTTATGCTGTATGTACACAGGCAAACAGGCAATGCTCTACAAGCACAAAGTTCCTGACGGCCAGCCGTATGTTTTTTATATTGATATCCGCTCAGGCGGTAAAGGTTATGAAGAATTCATACAGCGGGCGCAGGAAGAGGATAATGTGCTTTATTTGAGGGGGAAGGTTTCAAAGGTTTTTCCGGAGGACGGAAAAATTATTGTCTGGGGTGTTGATACACTCACAGGTAAAGAAGTTGAAATTGCATCGGACCTGGTTGTTTTAGCCACGCCTGTTCTTCCTAATAAAGGGGCAAAGGAGCTTGCCAAGAAATTAAAGATTGCCTGCGATGAATACGGATTTTTTACCGAGGCGCATCCCAAGTTAAGACCGGTTGAGAGTCTTACCTCGGGCATATTTCTTGCCGGCTGCGGTCAGGCGCCGAAAGATATTCCCGAAACGGTGGCTCAGGCGAGCGGAGCCGCCGGTAAAGTGGCAAATCTTTTTTCGGGCAAACGTCTGTTTCACGACCCTGTCGTTGCGGAAGTTGACGAGGAGAAATGCAGCGGGTGTCAAATCTGCGTCAGCACCTGCCCTTATCAGGCAAGAGAGTTTGATCCTGAAAAGGGAATTGTTAAAGTAAACGAGGTCCTGTGCGAGGGATGCGGCGCCTGTATCGCCGCGTGCCCGTCAAAAGCCGGGCAGCAGAAAAACTTTGCGGACATGCAGATTTTTAAAATGATTGATGCCATAATGGAAAAATAATATGACTGAACCTAAAATCATCTGTTTCCTGTGTAAATGGTGCACCTATGCGGGAGCGGATCTGGCGGGCACTTCCAGAATGAAATACCTTCCCAACGGTGTTGTAATAAGGGTGATGTGTTCAAGCAGGGTGGACACCGAACAAATTCTGTGGGCTTTTAAGCAGGGCGCCGACGGAGTATTTATCGGCGGTTGTCACCCCGGCGACTGCCATTACCAGAAGGGAAACTACCAGACAATGAAAAGAATAGCGCTGCTTAAGAAAGTTTTAAAAGGGCTGGGCATGGAAGAAGACAGATTGCATCTGGAGTGGATTTCCGCGAGTGAGGGTAAAAAATTTGTGGAAGTGATGAACGGATTTACTGAAAAAATACGGCAACTAAAAAATTCAAAACCAACTGATTAAGACGAAAGTTTTCACCGGTACAACTTATTTTAAATCGGACTGGGCGATGATTTCTGAAACGCAGTCGTCCCAGCCGAGAGGCATGAAATGTATCCCCTGACACAGGGGTTTCAGTTCTTTGACAAGACGTATTCCTATCTCTATACTTTTTTTCTTTTTTTCTCCGGCAGGTGTTCCCTTCGGAAAAGTCATCTCTTCTATAAGTTTATCCGGCACATGGACTCCGGCGACGTTCTTGTTCATGAATTTCGCCATACCGGCTGACTTGAGAAGAACAATCCCCGCCATTACGGGAATATCCCCCACTTCTTTTCGCACCCTTTTCATAAAAGAGGCGAATTTTTCCGGTTCGTAAACCGCTTGCGTCTGGACGAACTGCGCTCCTGCCTTAATCTTTTTTTCAAGTTTAATAAGTTGCGGCTCCAAAGGGTCAGCACCGGGATTAATAACGCATCCGAGGCAGAACTCCGGAGCATCTCCTTCCAGTTCGTTTCCCGCAAGGTCATGCCCGCCCATCAGAATCGTGGCTGACTGAAGGAGGGAAACGGAATCCAGGTCGAAGACCGGCATTGAATCGGGATGGTCGCCCATAACAGGATGGTCGCCCGTGAGACAGAGAATATTCTTTACCCCGAAAGCCGCCGCTCCAAGGAGCTCGGACTCCAGTGAAATACGGTTGCGGTCGCGGGTTGTAATTTGAAGCAGAGGTTCAAATTTGTTTTCCTGCAGTATGCGGCAGGTGACGAGTGAACCAAGCCGCATTGCCGCCGACTGTAAATCCGTCACGTTTAAAGCCGCGACTTTTCCCCTGACGCATTCAAGTTCCTCAAGCATCTTATCCGTCTGCCAGCCCTTCGGTGGGCCGACCTCGGAAGTCAGCACAAACTTTTTCTGCTTGAAAAGATCGGTCAGCTTCATTCTTCCTCTTCCAGTCCGGAGTTATCCAGACTGTAAAGAAGTGACTTTCTGTCCTTCTCTTCCACAATTATATTTGAAAACTTCCTGCCGATTTTTATTTCTTTTAAATTGTCCAGTCGTCCGGTATTCTTCAACCGTTCATATATCTTCTGCCAGCCGCATTCCTTCCCTTTCTGAACTTCACAGAGCCCGTCTTTCGCGCCGCCGCACTGACCGTTTGTCAGGCCTTTCGAGCATGCAGTAAAAGGACATATTCCGCCTGTGTAACCGAGAAGGCAGTCCCCGCACTGCGCGCATCTCTCGTCCCCGGGCCAGAGACCCTGAACGCCTTCCATGCTTATTGTGTTAGCCGACGGATAAGTTGCTTTGCCGGATACCGAGGCAGTTGCCTGAACTCCGATGCCGCATGAAAGCACCAGCACCGCATCGCTTTTGGCTATTTTTTCTTTTGCCCGGGCCAGACGTATTGAAATTAGGTTCCTGTTGCAGAGAAACTCCATTCCCACGGAGCCGGTTACCTCTTTCCCAAGTTCCTGCAGTTCTTTTTTTCTTTTCTCCAGTACTTCTTCCCCGCCGGTGGTACACACTTCCGCGCAGCCGAGGCAGGAAACAAGAAATATTTTTTTCTCGTTTTTCAGAAGTTCCGCAATCTCTTCTTTTGTTTTTTCCTTACTTACAATCATCAGGCCTGCGCCATTCCTTCCGGGGGGCCGGCAATCAGCGGAACAATCTGCAAAATAATTTTACTTATTATTTCGGGAAGTTCCTTCTTGAGATTCTCCGATATGCCTTCGCCCCACGAGGTATCATCAACTTCCACCGCCATTATTGAGGTTTCAGGAAGTTTCCCCTGCATTTCAAGCCACTTGAAGGTCTGCTGAAGACCGCTCTGGTGAACATCAATCATCATATCCTCTTGTAAATCTCCGGGTTTCATAGCCCGCACGGTTCCTGCCGGGCCGCCGGCCTTAACCGCATCAATCACTATTAAACAATCGTCCTTCTTAATTTCAGCCAGCGCATCATACGAAGCGGTACCGCCGTCAATAAACTCCATGCCCGGAATTCCTTTTAACCTTTCATCTTTTCTCAACTGTTCCAGCAGCGCCACGCCGATGCCCTCATCCTTTTTCAGGATATTACCGAGGCCTAAAATAATAATTTTCTTCATATAACTTTACATGACCCTGAATATCTTTGTCTTTTGTTTCGGTTTCAGCAGATGCACAGCGCATGCAAGACACGGGTCGAACGAACGCACGACCCTCAGCGGTTCCACGGGATTATCACAGTCCTCGACGGGACAGCCCGCAAGGGCTTCCTCAATCGGTCCCGGCTGGTCGCTCTCATCCCGCGGCGAAGCGTTCCACGTCGTGGGCACGATACACTGATAGTTCTCAATAACACCGTTCTTGATTTTTATCCAGTGCCCCAGCGCCCCGCGAGGCGCTTCAGTCAGACCCGCTCCTTCCCCTTCTTCAGGAATTCTGTAAGGTACCGCAGCTTCCCCGCCAGGTTCCAGAGACAAAAGCCATTTCTCCATCTCCCGCGCTACCAAAAGAGTTTCCAGAGCGCGAGCGGCGTGTCTGCCGAGGACAGAATTCAGGTTTTCCGCTTTGGCGCCGGAATCCTTTAAAAACTTTTCAATATCATTGATAACTATTGGATTCCGGGAGAGGTAATTGACCATCAGTCTTGAAAGAGGCCCCACTTCGCATGAACTGCCCTGATACCTGGGCGATTTTACCCATGAATAAGCGCCTTCTTTTTCCGGTTGAGGTTCTGTCTGTCCCTCCGAAGGATGTAGATTTTTACCGTCTTTAAAACGCGAATGTTTTACCGATTCGGTGATTTCGCCGGCATTCAGCTTTTCAAGTTTTCCGCATTTCACAATACCCGGGCTGAACAATCCGTCCAGCGCGCCGTAAGAAAGAAATTGTCCTGCGGATGCGCCGATTTTCCAGTACTCCGGATAACGCCCGGCAACCAGCAGGACGTCGGGTATATAGGAATTCACGACAAAATCCTTAATTCTCTCAAGACGGAATTTGAAGTCCGCAATTTTATCTGCGGAGGGCTTCATCGTAACGCCGCCGGCAATAATCCCCATCTGGTGGGGCATTTTGCCGCCGAAGATAGCGAGCATCTCATGCGCCTGCCTTCTGATGTCCAGGGCTTTTACATAATCTTTCAGCAAATGCAGGGTCTCTTCCTTGTTCGGCTTGTAGTCCGCTTTGTGCTGCGGGAAAAACGGGCCCCAGCCGTCTTTCAATACTCCGGCTTCCACACCGCTCTGCAGACGCACATAATCCATTGCCGCAAGATGATAAAAATGCAGAACATGAGACTGAAGAAAATTGCATCCCAGAATAAGGTTGCGTATTACTTTGCCGTTATGCGGAATTTTATCTTTTAACCCCAGAGCATCGTCAAGACATCTGGCGCTTGCCATTGAATGCGCGGCAGGACAGACCCCGCATATCCTCTGGGTTATGCGCGTAGCGTCGAGAGGATGCCTGCCTTTTAAGATAATCTCAATTCCCCTGAACATCGGTCCGCCGGCGTTTGCCTGAACGATTTTCCCGTTTTCTATGGACAAATCTATCTGGAGATGTCCCTCTATCCTTGTTACCGGGTCAATTTTTATTTTTTTCATTTTATTTTCAAAGGTTTGTAAAAGGGCGCTAAAACATCCGGGAATTCCGGTTCCGTACAGCCGATACACGGATGACCGTTCTGAACACACCAGTTTATGTGGTTATTCCACGACCTTACAGGGCAGTCAGCGTTCGTATAGGGACCTTTACAGCCGAGTTCAAAAAGACATCCTTCCTCGGTAAAGTTCTTTGCAAATTTTCCTTTATCGAAATACGGCCGCCGTTCGCAGTTTTCATGCACCAGCCTCTCGTAAAAAAGTTTCGGACGGTTCAATTCATCCAGTTCGGGTATTCCCTTGAAGAGAATATGAAAAACGGTTCCGGCAAACCAGTCGGGATGCGGCGGACAGCCGGAGATATTGATTAACGGCTTATCAATTTTGTTCTCTTTCAGGCAATCCCCCGCCGAAAACGCTCCCGAAGGGTTCGGCGCCGCCTTCGGTATGTTCCCGAACGCGGCGCAGGAGCCGAGAGCGATAACAGCCATGGAATCCGGAACCAGACGGCAGAATTTCTCACTGATTTCTCCTTTCGGCAGGGCGCCTTCAAGGATAAGCACGTATCCGGGTTTTTTAGGAGCGTCTTCGAGAACTTTTGCGGCCAGTTCGCCGCCCGCTGCCATTACAGTCGGCTGGAATAAAAGGTTTATTGATTTTCCAGGGGCAAGGTCTGCCAGCAGAATCTCTTTAATGTCCGGACTGACTGAATTGAGAACAGAAACCGAACATCCGCTGCATCCCGCTCCCTGATACCAGATTACGTTAACCGCAGCCATATGCTCAAAGTGTACCACAAAACCAAAGTATTGGCAACACTTCTTTTCGGATAGTTTTTTTCGTAAGGCAATTCGATGTTTGATTTTTCCGGGTTAAATTTATATAATTCTTTTGGTGAAAAATAGCGAATTCAGGATTATTTTGTGACAACCACTGATGAAAAAAAACGGGAGAATCCACGGTTGCATAAAAATATTATTGTTCTCGGTCTGGGAAATATTCTATTAAAGGATGAGGGCATCGGTGTTCACATCGCGCAGGAAATGGTAAAAAAAAGTTTGCCTGAAAATGTTAAGGTCATAGATGCGGGAACAGCGAGCCTGTATGCTTTTTCAAAATTGAAAAATATAAATAAACTCATTATTGTTGACGCTGTAAGAGGCGGGAAAAAACCGGGCACTGTTTACCGTATGGATTCACGGGATTTACCTGCTCCCGCATGCCCTGACTCCGCATATTTATCTTTACACCATATCAATGTCTCGAATGTCCTGCGCATAACTGAAAAGATGGGGAATGTTCCTGAAGAAACAGTGATTATCGGCGTTGAACCCAAAGAAATAGACTGGGGTATGGAACTGACTCCGGATATAAAACAGAAGGTGCCGGATATTGTAAATACTGTGCTGGAGGAATTATGAAAGAAAAAGATATTATGGAAAAAATAAAAGCGGCAAACGAATCCGTTACAACGGGGGTGGACGAGAAAAACATCAAACACTGGGTCAATATATACGTGATGGGAAAAGAGCACAAAGTCCCTGCCGACCTGACAATTATGCAGGCAATGGAATATGCGGGGTACAGGTTTATCAGAGCCTGCGGCTGCAGAGCGGGTTTCTGCGGAGCGTGCCTGACGGTATACAGAATTAAGGGAGATTATAAATTAAAAACCGACCTGGCCTGCCAGACAAGAGTTGAAGACGGGATGTTTCTTGTGCAGATACCTTTTTCTCCCGCCGAAAAAGCAGTTTATGATATAGACAAAGAAAAATATGACGCCGGTATTTTTTTAAAGTATTACCCTGAAATTGCAAGGTGCCTCTCCTGTAACACCTGCAGCAAGGCCTGCCCGCAGGACATTGAGGTTATGGATTTTATTCAGGCGGCGATAAGAGGCGATTTTGAAAAAGTCGCGGAACTCTCGTTTGACTGCATTCAGTGCGGAATGTGCGCAATAAGATGCCCCGCTGAAATAGTTCAATACCACATAGCCCAGTTAGGGAGAAGAATGTACGGAAAGAACGGTCTTGAAAAAGAGAAAAACCTTGAAAAGAGAGTAAAAGAAATACAGGACGGAAAATTCAAAAAAGAATTTGAAAGGATTTCAGGTCTGCCTCTCGAAGAACTTAAACCTGTTTATACCGAGCAGCAGAAAACAAGGGAAATTTATTGAGGAGATAACTATGTCCGAACTTAAATTTATCAGAGGGTATCCTGAGTATATGCGCGAACTGATAGAAAAAGTAGGTAAAACCCGTCAGAAACGCACCGGCAACCTGCCTCCCCAAATGACACCGGACGAACGAAAAGAAGTTCTGAATTTATGCCATCCTGATTTTACGCCGGGAGGAAAGAGAGCCGTTAAAATCGGGCAGAATACGGGAGACATTGCGCCGAACGAAGTTGCGGACCTGCTGGAAGCATACCCTCTGATACAACCTGATAAAATCGATTTGAGCAGGGTTGATTATGAACCGGATATTCTCATAATCGGAGGAGGCCTTGCGGGGACGAGCGCCGCCCTGCTTGCCTGCGAATCGGGTATTCCCGCTTCTAAAATTCTGCTCGTCAATAAATTAAGACACGGGGACGCCAACTCCATAATGGCCGAAGGAGGAACACAGGCGGCAGACAGACCCGAAGATTCTCCGGTTATTCATTATATTGACGCAATGGGAGGCGGGCATTTTACAAACAAACCCGATGTATTAAAATCTCTGGTTGAGGATGCTCCCGGCGCGCTTAAATGGCTTTGCGACCTCGGAGCGATATTTGACAGGGACGCCAACGGTAATTTTACCGAACTGACCGGCGGCGGAACCTCCCGGAAGAGAATGCACGCATGCAGGGACTATACGGGCATGGAGGAATTAAGGGTTTTAAGAGATGAATTCAGAAACAGGCGCATACCCGCTTTGGAGTTCTATCCCGTTGTCGAACTCCTCACCGATAAAACCGGGAAAGTTACGGGAGCGGTGCTGTGGGGTATGGAAACGGGTGATTATAAAATTGTAAAAGCGAAAGCAACAATACTTGCAACGGGCGGTTTCGGACGGCTCCACATAAGAGGTTTCCCCACCACCAACCACTACGGCGCCACCGCCGACGGGCTTGTTCTGGCATACCGCGCGGGCGCGAAGCTGCGGGACACGGACACCGTGCAGTATCATCCGACGGGGGCGGCTTATCCGCAGCAGATAATCGGTCTTCTCTTAACGGAGAAATTAAGGACGAGCGGCGCCCAGCCGGTGAATAAAGACGGCGAGGCATTTGTGTTCCCCCTCGAGCCGCGGGATGTGGAAGCCGCCGCCATAATAAAGGAATGCTACATCAATAACAACGGGGTTACGACCCCTTCCGGAATGGAGGGTGTATGGCTGGACACGCCCCTTATTGATGTTATCAAGGGCAAGGGGACAACAGAACGTTCTTTCCCGGGAATGATAAGGATGTTCAAACGCTTTGACATTGACATAACAAAAGACCCTGTGCTTATTTTTCCGACTCTTCATTACCAGAACGGCGGCGTTGAGACAGACCCCGACGGGAGAACAAATATAGAAGGATTGCTGGTCGCCGGCGAGATTTCAGGCGGAGTGCACGGTAAAAACAGGCTGATGGGGAACTCCACTCTTGACTGCCTGGTCTTTGGAAGAAGGGCGGGAATCGCAGCGGCAGAGTACGTTAAGTCCTATAAGGGGGAAGCGGAAATTTCCCTGCAGCATGTAAAAAAATACGTAAGCGTGCTGGATGGCGCGGGAGTAAAAAAAGTTATGAAATCTCCGGTGCTCCTTCCCGATTACAGGGGCAAGGCCGTTCTTGCCCGTATGATTGACGTATTTTAGAGGAGGAAATATATGCCGGAGGGTTATCACGGGAAACTGTTAGAAGTTGATTTGGGAACGGAAAAAATTTCCGAAAGAGAGATTGCTCCCGGCGATGTCAAAAAATATCTCCTGGGTTCGGGGCTTGCCGTAAAAATACTTTTGGAACAATCTGATTTAAACTGTGAACCCTTGTCTCCCGAGAATCCTCTGGTTATGATGACAGGTCTTCTCACGGGCACAAGTATTCCCTGCGGGTGCAAAATGAGCGTCTGCGCGAAATCCCCCCTGACCGGAATATGGAATGAGGCGACTGTCGGCGGGCACTTTCCCGCCGAATTTAAGTTTACGGGATACGACGGTATAATCATTAAAGGCAAAGCAAAACAGCCGGTATATTTATGGCTCCGGGAAGGGCATTGCGAAATCCGGAACGCGCAAAATTTATGGGGGAAAGATGCGTATGAAATAAGCGACTTATTGAAAAAGGAAACCGATGAAAAAGCAAAAGTCGCTGCAATAGGCGAAGCCGGGGAGAATCTGGTTCCCATTGCCGGAATAACCTTTGACGGAGCAATTGCCAGAATGAGCGCCCGCGGGGGGATAGGGGCGGTAATGGGTTCCAAAAACTTGAAAGCAATTGTTTGCAGGGGAAAAAGAAGGCCTGAAATTGCCGACAGGAAAGGTCTCACCATACTGCTCCGGAAAGACATCCCCGGAATTAGAAATAATGCTAAGGGCTTGAGCGAATTCGGCACTGCCGGCGGCACTGCGGCGGTGGAGGTATTCGGCGATTTACCCATCAAGAACTGGGCTCTGGGAGATTACAGTAAAGACGTAATGAAAATATCCGGCCAGAAAATAAAAGAAACCATCTGGAAGAAACATTATAATTGTCATGCCTGCCCGATAGGATGCGCGAAAATTATTGAGGACTTAAATAATCCTTACGGCCCCGTACCGCTGAGCCACGGACCCGAATATGAAACGGTGGGGATGCTCGGTTCAAACTGCATGAACAATGATTTAGCGCTTCTGACCAAGTGCAATGAACTCTGCAACCGGTATGGTCTGGATACAATATCCACAGGTGCCGTTATCGGGTTTGCAATGGAGTGTTTTGAAAAAGGCGTCATAACAAAAACCGAAACAGACGGGCTTGAAATAAAATGGGGGGACGGGAAGGCGATGATTTCCCTTATTCACCAGATTGGAAAAAGAGAGGGGTTCGGAGGGAAATACCTTGCTGACGGAGTAAAAAGAGCGGCGGAAAAGATTGGCAAGGGCTCCGAGGATTTTGCCGTTCATACAAAAGGTCTGGAATATCCCGCGCACGACCCGCGGGGGCATTTTTCCATGGCGCCGAGTTATGCGACTGCCGCGAGGGGCGGCTGCCATCTTGAGGGCCTTACGTATTTTTTTGACAGAGGTATCCCCTGCGGGGATTTAGGTTATACCGAACCGTGGGACCAGTTTAATCCTGACGGCAAAGCAAAGATATGTTTCGATTACCAGAATTTTTTAAGTGTTTTCAATCCCCTCGGTCTTTGCAAGTTTCTTTTCTGCGCCAGGGTCGGTCCGAAAATGATTACCCTGTGGATAAATAAGGTCTGCGGCTGGAATATATCCATGGAAGAGCTGATGGAAACGGGTGAAAGAATATTCAATCTGAAGAGGATGTATAATGTTAAACTGGGAATTTCACGCAAGGATGATAAACTGCCGAAGCGTCTTTTAGAGGCAAAACCCGACGGGAAAGCAAAAGGTAAAGTTCCCCCTGTGGATAAATTACTGGAGGAAGTTTATAAACTGCGCGGCTGGGACGAGAACGGGATTCCCCGAAAAGAAAAACTGGAAAAAATCGGAATAAAAGTATGCTCGTGAAAAGCAACCATTCTTTACCATCAGGGGGGGTGACAAGGGACGAGTGCGCTGGTAAGCGAGCGAGGAGCACAATCAGGGGGGTGTTCCCCCCTCCCGTGCTGAGCAACCGGAAATTATAGGCGAGAGCGCAAGTATAGAAGGAGGTTTCAGATGGCAAGAATTGTAAAAGGCGGACTTATTCAGGTGACGAACGTAATTGCTCCGACAAAAGACACTTCAAAAATGTCCAAAAATGAAATGAAGAAAGAGATTGAAAAAATCAAAGAAGCAATGATGACGAAGCATGAAAAGCTGACGGCAGAGGCGGCGAAAAAAGGCGTGCAGGTTATGTGTTATCAGGAAATCTTCAATGCCCCGTATTTCCCTGCCGAACATCACATGCGGTGGTATGATTTAGCCGAACCGATACCGGGTCCGACAACAGAAGAAGTAGCCAAATGGGCGAAAAAACATTCCATGGCAATTGTGGTTCCGATTTATGAATATGCAACGGCCGGCGTGTATTATAATTCGGCAGCCGTGATTGACGCGGACGGGAAACTCCTCGGCGCCACAAGAAAGATGCACATACCTTATGTCCATCCCGGTTTCTATGAGAAATATTATTTCAAGCCCGGCAATACCTGTTACCCTGTTTTTCAGACGGCGTATGCCAAAGTCGCTCCTTATATCTGCTATGACCGGCATTTCCCCGACGGGGCAAGAATTCTGGGCCTGCACGGAGCCGAGATTATGTTCAATCCGTCCGCCACCACCGCCGGTGTGTCAAAATATCTCTGGGAACTGGAACAGCCCGCCCATGCGGTAGCGAACGGATATTTTGTGGGAGCAATCAACCGCGTTGGGACGGAAGAGCCCTGGAACACAGGCAGGTTCTACGGTTCGTCATATTTCTGCAGTCCTAAAGGAAAAATTATTGCCCAGGCATCGGAAGACAAGGATGAAGTGGTGGTTGCCGATTTAGACCTGGATGAGATTTACGAGATACGCAACGCCTGGGCTTTTTACCGCGACCGCCGACCCGAAACATACGGGGATTTAACAAAACTTCTGCCGTAGGAAAACAATATGAAACTTTCATCCGCCGTGGGCGGACAAAGTTGTAGATTGAGGAGATGATATGGGTAACGAAGAAAAAAGAAAAGTGATTTACGGTCTGGACGACAAACCGAAACCTTTTATCAAGGCATTCGGGCTGGGAATCCAGCACGTCCTGACAATGTTCGGCGCAACAGTAAGCGTGCCCCTGCTTTTAGGGCCGATGATGGGAATGACCAAACCTGAGATTGGACTTCTGGTTACATCCGTAATGCTCTGCAGCGGTATTGCCACGCTGTTTCAAATATACATCGGCTCGCGTCTCCCGATTGTGCAGGGCGTGTCGTGGTCATTCCTCGGGCCGTTTCTCGGAATTATTGCAGTGGTCGGCGGTATGGCGGCAAAGCAGCAGGTTCCTTCAGGGCCTCTTATTATGCAGTACATTGCGGGAGCAATACTTTTGGGGGCTATTGTTGAAATGATTGTCGGCTGGTCGGGTTTAATAGGTAGATTGGAAAAGATACTGACTCCCGTTGTTATCGGCCCCGTAATCATGCTCATCGGTCTTGCTCTTTTTAAATACGGAGCGCCGAAAGCAGGAACTTACTGGCCCGTGTCTATTCTGGTAATCGTCTGTATTTTTCTGTTCTCGCAGGTTCTGTCCAGAAAATATAATCTGTTTAAGATTTTCCCTATTTTAGCCGCTATTATTGCGGGCTATCTTGTCTGCGCCGTTCTCAGCGCAACGGGCACGTTTTCTGCCGGGCACCCCTGCCACATTGACCTTACTCCGGTCAGAGAAGCTGCATGGCTGAGAATTTGGCCGATCTTCGGAAAAGGAGGAATTGTTTTTCCGTGGGGCCTGCCGAAATTCAGTTTCGCATTTTTTCTGTGCGTTTTAGCGGGTTATCTCGCTTCAATGATTGAGTCATTCGGCGATTACCATGCCTGCGCATATATGTCGGGATACGGAGATTATCCGACGCCAAAGATGATTTCCAGAGGAATCGGCTCGGAAGGCCTCGGCTGTTTCTGCACGAGTATTTTAGGAGGTTTCGCTTCCACAAGTTATTCGGAAAACATCGGTCTGATTGGAATAACCAAAGTCGGTTCAAGATACGTGGTTATGCTCGGGGCGCTGTTTCTCATATTTTTGGGCATTTTCGCCAAGTTCGGAGCGCTGGTTGCCACAATTCCAGTGCCCATTATCGGAGCTCTGTACTGCGCTCTTTTCGGACTCATCTCGGCGGTGGGAATCCGCCAGTTGTCAAAGGCGGATTTAAATTCCGACAGGAACCTGATGATTGCGGGCTTTTCTCTTTTTATGGGCTTAAGTTTACCCGCTTATTTTGACGGGAAAAAAGTGGTTATCGAATCCGCTGCGTGGCTCGCGGATATTATCAATATCGTGGGCTCAACGGGAATGGCGGTCGCCGCTGTTCTGGGTCTGATTTTAGATAACATAATACCGGGGACTCCGGAAGAAAGAGGAATGCAAAAGAGTTGAAAGTTGTGAGTTGGGAGTAGGAGGAAAAATGGACTTGATTATTAAAAACGGGAAGGTTGTGACTGCGCAAAAAACAGTTACGGCGGACATTGGTATTGAAAAGGGTAAAATAAAAGCAATCGGCAGAGACATAAAGCACGGGAGAAAAGTCATTGACGCAAAAGGGAAATATGTTTTCCCGGGCGGAATTGACATGCATGTTCATTTGAATCTCTTTTTCTGCGGGACATATTCCGAAAACTGGGATACCGCAACGGCAGCGGCTGCATGCGGGGGTCTGACAACGTTCATTGATTATGCGATTCAGTCAAAGGGGCAAACATTAAAGGCGGCGGTTGAGGCAAGAAAGGCGGATGCCGGAAGCAAAGTCTGTATTGACTATTCTCTGCACGGCGGGATAACCGACTGGAACGAAAGAACAAAAAAGGAAATGAATTACTACACGAAGAACGGTATCCCCTCGTTTAAGATGTTCATGATTTACCGCAAACAGGGCTGGATGGCGGACGACGGGATTTTATTCTCCGCTCTTGAAGAAACAAAAAAAACAGGAGCGACAATTATGGTTCACGCCGAAAGCGCGTTTGTCCTTGATATGCTTATTGACAGGTACCAGCCGATGGCAAAGAAACTGGGCGCATGGGGTCATGCCGTTTCCCGGCCCTGTTTCACTGAATATGAAGCCATCCAGCGGGCAATCACCTGGGCCGAAATAACGGGCGGCCGGCTTTATATCGTGCATATGTCGACGGGCGAGGGAGCTGACGCGGTAAAAGCGGGACAAAAAAAAGGCGTCAATGTCTGGGCTGAAACATGCCCCCAGTACCTGCTTTTAACCGAAGAGGTGTTTAAAAGAAAAGACGGGCATCTTTATGCCACCTGCCCCCAGATAAAAAAGAGGCACGACCTTGAAAGGTTATGGAAGGGTTTACAGGGCGGAGAAATCGGGGTTTTAGCCACCGATACCTGCACCTTTACCAGAAAGCAGAAAGCCCTGTGGGAAGGAGATTTTACCAAGATTCCTTACGGCCTGCCGGGCATGGAAACTCTTGTTCCCGTGATGTACACCGCGGGGGTGGGAAAGAAAAAACTCTCTTTAAACAGGTTTGTTGCGCTTACTTCCACAAACCCCGCTAAACTCTTCGGTATGTACCCGAAAAAAGGCACGATTGCAAAAGGAAGCGACGCGGACATCGTAATCTTCAACCCGAAGAAAAAAGTAACGGTTGATTATAAAAAACTTGCGACCAACTGCGACTGGTCGCCGTTCCAGGGGATGAAACTGACCGGCTATCCGGAGATAACCATCTCCAGGGGCGAGATTATAGCCCGGGACGGAAAATTTGTGGGTAAGGTCGGCAGAGGTCGGTTCGTGCCGAGAAAACCCGGAGGGAAACTTTAAAGAACAACGGGAAACGTGCAGCGTGTAATGTGAAACGTGAGACGTAAGAGGTGTGATGTTAGATAGGAGGTTACAAAATGGCAGATGAAAAAAGGTTGAGCAGTGCGGAAATCCGGGATAAGAGGGAGCAGTTTTTAATGCCGGCGTATATGACTTATTTCAAAGACCCGGTGCATATTGTCAAAGGGGAAATGGCATATCTCTACGACGATAAAGGGAAAAAGTATCTTGATGCGTTCTCTGCTGTGGTAACAATTTCAGTCGGGCACTGTCATCCCGACATTATCCCCGAAGTACAGAAACAGGTCGGTACCCTTCAGCATGCTACCACTCTTTACTACACGGAATCTCTTGTAAAACTGGCGGAAAAACTTGCTTCCATCATGCCCGGAAAGTTACAGAAATCATTTTTTACCAACTCCGGCGCGGAAGCGAATGAGATGGCCGCTGTGGTTGCAAAAAATTATACAAAAAGACACGAGTTTATTGCGCTGCAGCATGCATTCCACGGAAGAACTCTTCTGGCAATGACTCTAACGGGGCAAAGTCTCTGGCGTCATTCAGTACCGTATG
The DNA here is from genome assembly GCA_043825615.1 of bacterium. Lineage (GTDB taxonomy): Bacteria > CG03 > CG03 > CG03 > CG03 > JBDRMV01. Next base: position 174,737 of record JBDRRS010000013.1, read on the forward strand.
TTTTCGGAGTGAATCATGCTCCCGCGGCATACTGCTACCGCTGTCCGATGGGGCTGACCTATCCCGCCTGTGATATGAAATGCGCTTATGCCGTGGAAGATATTATCAAATATTCCACTTCGGGCAGGATTGCGGCAATGATAGCGGAACCGATTATGGGATTCGGAGGCGTGATTACTCCGCCGAAAGAATACTTCAAGATTGTCGCCGGCATCGTGCACAAATACGGCGGTCTTTTAATTACCGACGAGGTTCAGACCGGGTTCGGCAGGACGGGTGAAAAATGGTTCGGCATAGAACATTGGGATGTTGTTCCCGATATGATTACGATGGCAAAAGGCATGGGGAACGGAATACCCATCGGCGGAGTGACGACAACTCCCGAGATTGCCGAATCGCACCGGGGGCTGGTGCATTTTTCCACGTACGGCGGAAACCCTGTTTCCACCACCCAGGCGCGTCTTGTAATCGAAACAATCGAAAAGCGCGACTATCGTAAAAATACAAAAGTCCTCGGCGATTATCTCAAAGAGAAATTTCTGGGTCTTCAGGAAAAACACAAAATCATAGGCGATGTTCGGGGAATGGGTTTGATGCTCGGCCTTGAACTTGTAAGGGACAGGAAGACCAAAGAGCCCGCCGCAACGGAGATGCTTGAACTGATGGATCTGTGTAAAGACAGCGGTCTTTTCATCGGTAAAGGCGCAATGGCGGGAAACGTAATACGGATAAAACCGCCGTTCTGCATTACCAAGGATGACGCCGACTTCATTGTCAAAGTTCTTGACGAGAACCTGGCAATTGTAGCGAAAAAAATATAATCACCGTTTTACACGCCGGGTTTAAACATCCTTAATTTGTCTATGATGAGGCATAACCGCCCCTGATTATTAAACCGGAATTAAATCAAGTTTTTTGCGGATAATGTTAACCATGATAATGCGATATTGCTCCTTCGCACGCCCAAAGTCATGGGCGGGAGTTATTTTGATACAGGCGGGATTACAGGTTTCTTATTTTTTACTTCTTTGTATTTAATCATTGGCGGGTCGGAAACAGGACAGATAAAAGAACATATCATGCAGCTTACGCATTTTTTTTCGTCCTGAACAGGCCTTCGTTTTTCACCATCCCATTCAAGACACTGCCCGCCTGCATCCTGACAGACAATATAACACTGTCCGCACCCGATACAGCGGTCAAGGTCATATTCCGCAATTCCCTGGCGCTTTAAATCAAAAGCATCAGTCGGATGAATATTGGGCAATGCCTTTCCAACAATATCCTTAACGTGCATATACCCCTTTTCCGTCATAAAATCCGAAAGACCTTCGCACATATCCTCAACAACTCTATGACCGTAATGTATTACTCCTGTTGTAAGCTGCAGAATTGAAGCCCCGCACAATAAATATTCAACAGCATCAATCCAGGTCTCTATTCCCCCGCATCCCGCAAGAGGTAAATTCAACTCTTTGCACTGAGCCATTTCCGCAATAAACCTTAAACCTATTGGTTTTACCGCAGGTCCTGAAAAACCGCTTATTGCTCCTTTTCCAAAAACATTGGGTTCGGGAACATAATTATCAAGCCCAATCTCGGTAAGGCCCCGGACCGTGTTAATAGCAGTAATACCGTCTGCGCCGCCTTTTTTAGCAAACAATGCCGGTTCGTTCATATCAGTAATGTTGGGAGTCATTTTTGCAAGAATTGGTATTTTTACAACTTTTCTTGCCGCAGCGGTAAATTTTTTCACAAGGTCAAAAGCCTGCCCGACTTTCATTCCCGAACCTTCAACAGTCATATGGGGACAGGAAAAGTTAAGTTCAAGCATATCCGAACCCGCATCTTCGGACATTTTTGCAAGGTCAACCCATTCCTGCTCTGAGAAACCCATAATACTTGTTACAACAGGATGTTTGGGCCAGTGTTTTTTCAGATATTTGATATCCAGTAAATTATCTTTAAGGGGCCTGTCGGTTGTCTGTTCAACATTTTGAAGACCGACTAACTTTTTACTTCCGTAATTATATTTTGCCATTCTTGGAGACGGGTGTATAATTTTTGTCTTATCAATAACAAGCGTCTTATATGCAACGCCTCCAAACCCATGCTCAAATGCTCTTGCGATCATTTCCGCAGTATTGGAAACGGGCGAAGAAGATAATAAAAACGGCGTAGGGAACTTAACTCCGCACATCCGGATACTCAAATCTTTTAATTCAGACATTTGATTATTTTTTTTGCCGCTTCTTTCCCGTCATGAACAGCCTCTGCGACAAGAGCAGGCCCTCTTACAATATCCCCGCCGGCAAAAATATTTTTATCCGTAGTGGAGACCCCGTCTTTTTTTGCATTTATCAGGTTATTGCTTTTGTATTTAATTCCCGGACACAAATTTTTAATTCCAGGAGCCGGTCCTGAGCCGATAGCCATAACAACTGCTTTAACTTTCAGATTAAATTCTGTCCCCGATACTTCCTTAATATTTGACGGGATAAATAAATCCGGTTTGACCCATTCGGTTTCGGTTCCCTTTATTCCCGCAACAGAACCTCCGTCGCCGACGATTCCCTTTACCTGGCTTTGCGGTTTAATGATAACAAAATTATCTCTCGCCGTTTCAAGGTCGTCTTTTGAAGCAGGTATTTCCGCCAGACCTTCCAGACAGATGCAATATACTTTTCTTGAACCAAGTTCTTTACAGGAGTTAGCCACATCCATCGCTACCGAACCGCCGCCGATTACGGCAACATTTTTATTCTTAACCATTGAGGTAATTTTTTTTCTATTGCCGTTACGGATGGACTCTAAAAACTCCGTGGCGGTTATTACATTTTTTAAACCGGAACCGGGTATCCTGATTTTATAAGGATTCCATAAACCGGTTGCTATAAAAACCGCTTTAAATCCTTTTTTTCTAAGATTATTGACACCATTAGTTCCTATTTTTGAATTACATTTGATTTTAACACCGAGCATTTTAATATCTTTAATTTCTCTATCAAGAAATTTAGAATTCAATCTGAATTCGGGAATACCATACCGCAGCACACCGCCTGGCTCTTTTTTTTCTTCAAAAATAGTTACCTTAAATCCTGCTTTAGCCAGTTCGGCGCCGCAGGATAGCCCCGCGGGGCCTGAGCCGATTATTGCGACTTCCGATTTTTTGCCAGTCTCGGTTTTAAGAGGTTTAAAACCTGTTTCCCAGCCGTATTCAATTAAAAATCTCTGTAATTTTCCTATTTCAACCGGCCTGTCAATTTCAGTTGCGCTGCATGCTTTCTGGCAGGTCTTTTCAGTCGGACAGACAACTCCGCAGACCCCGCCTAAAATATTATTTTCTTTTATAGTTCTTATCGCGCCCTTGATATTTCTAAGATGCAGTTTCCTGATAAAAGTTCCGGGGTCAGTGTCGGCAGGACACTCTTTTGAGCAGGGGGCGTCATGACACAACAAGCATCTTTGCGCTTCTGTAAAAGCCTGAGCAAGTGTTAAATTCGGTTTCATCTAATTTGCTCCAATATTTATTATATAAAAAACGTAAAATTAGTCAATCCCTGCTTTTGCGATTTTGGAAGTAATTTTGGAATTGTTGTTTTTACGCGCTGTTTTTGGTTTATCTGAAATTTTTCAAAAACCGTTTTCCCCGAACCCGCCGGTCTGATAATCTGCGGCTGAAGATTGCCGGCTAATTAAAAGATGAGCCTATCCAGTCGCCGATATAATGGGTTATGATTATGACTACCAGCGCAATGCCCAGATGTTCCGCCACCACTTGCCAGGTTTTTGTTTTCTGGCCGTGGCCGAGGTAAAAACTGAAGATACATAGCAGGGATAGGCCCCAAACGATGCTTATAATAACCGCGGCGGATAGTTGAAACATCAGGAGCGGGACAATAAATGTCAATGCAAAAATAAATTTGGTCAGGAAAGTAGAAATTGTCGCTTCCCATATTTCTTTTGACGTGTGCTTGTTCTCCGATTCTTCAGAGACATGAATACCCAGCGCGTCCGAAAATGCGTCCGCTATTGCTATTGTTAATATACCGCCGATAACCACGGACTTTGAATGAGTGCCGGAATGTAATCCTACCATTAATCCAAGTGTTGTAATTATTCCGGAGGTTAAGCCGAAACTAAAACCTGTTTTTAGAGAATGTTTCATTATTCAATGATTTAATTTTACCGCACGGACTGCAATTTACCCTTTTTTGAGTTCATTGCGAAGCCAGATCAGGTACTCTTTATTGCCAGCGACGATAGGTACGGCAATTATCTCCGGTATCTCGTACGGGTGCATCTCTTTAATTGCGTTTTCCAGGTCGCCGTAAAGAGTCTTCCTGCTTTTAATGAGACACAGCCACTCCCCCGCCGTTTCCATGCCGCCTTTCCACCAATAGACGCTTGTGAGCGGTCCGATTATTTGAACACAACCCGCCAGGCGCTTTTCAACCAGCGTTTTGGCAATTTTTTCGGCGTCTTCTTTTTTCTCCGTCGTCGTAGAAACCTGTATATATTCTTCTGCCATTATGTTACATTCTTACGGGTATTCCCTTTTTTTTCAGGTACTGTTTCGTTCCGTTTATCGAAAAAGTCCCGTAGTGGAAAATTGATGCCGCAAGGGCGGCGTCGGCTTTCCCGGCTGTCAGCGCCTCAAACAGGTGTTCCGGTTTTCCCGCGCCTCCCGAAGCAATAACGGGAATACCGACCGCTTCGGATACCGCTTTTGTGAGTTCTATATCGTAGCCGTCCTGTGTTCCGTCACGGTCCATGCTTGTCAAAAGAATTTCACCCGCGCCGAGTTCCTCCGCTTTTTTTGCCCACGCGAGGGCATCTATGTTCGTTGCTTTTCTCCCGCCGTAAGTAAAGACAACCCATTTCCCGTCTTTGATTTTTTTGGCGTCGATTGCAACGACGATGCACTGGGCTCCGAAATTTCTGGAAGCATCCTCGACGAGACGCGGATTTTCCAAAGCGGCAGTGTTTATGGACACCTTGTCTGCCCCGGCTTTGAGAAGCGCTGAAATATCTTCGGGTTTTCTGATTCCGCCACCGACGGTCAGTGGAATGAACACGCGTTCGGCGGTTTTCCTGACAATCTCCAGCGTTGTTTTCCTTTTTTCAACAGAAGCGGTGATGTCGAGATAAACGATTTCATCGGCTCCTTCTTCAGCGTAAACTGCAGCCACCTCGACGGGGTCGCCTGCATCCTTCAGGTTTACGAAGTTGATTCCTTTTACGACGCGCCCGTCTTTTACGTCAAGGCAGGGAATTATTCTTTTCGCTAACATTTTTTAAAAAGTTCCTTAAAACCCGCATCCCGTTCTTCCCGCTTTTTTCGGGATGGAACTGAACGCCCCATATCTTATCTTTTATAACAGCCGACGTGAAGACCGTTCCGTATGAGGTCGCCGCCGAAATTATGTTATCCTCGTCCGGTTTGACATAGTAGGAGTGGTCAAAGTAGAAATAAGAATTGTCGGGAATTCCAGCAAACATTTTGCATTTTACATCTTGCATTTTTAATTTTATTTGGTTCCAGCCCATATGCGGGATTTTTATGTCACCGGTAAATTTTTTTACTTTGCCTTTAACAATATCAAACCCCGCAGTGTTTCCGTGTTCCTCGCTTTCCGTAAAAAGGAGCTGGAGACCCAGGCAGATTCCCAGAAAGGGTTTCCCGCTCTTTATTTCTTTTACAAGATAAGGCAACAGCCCGAGTTTGTTTACATTCTCCATCCCCTTCCCGAAAGCTCCGACGCCCGGAAACACCACGCCCCGGGAGTTTGATATTTCCCCCGGTTTGTTTGTCACGACCACCCGCGCCCCGGATTCTTCCAGAGCTTTACTGACGCTCCTGATGTTTCCGAGCCCGTAATCAACAACCGAAATTTCAACCGGCATATAGCCCCCATTCAGGAAATTAAAAGCGGGTGAGGGGAATCGGACCCCCGTTACCAGCTTGGGAAGCTGGTGTTCTACCATTGAACCACACCCGCATAAAAACCAAATATCAAAAATTAAATATTTCCTTACCGCCGTCAGGCAGGAAAAATCAAAAAACTTTTATCCGAGCATTCTTTCGGCGCTTTCCATATAAATCGTTATAATCAGCCCGATGGCGATAAAAGTGGCCAGGAGATTACTCCCCCCGTAACTCATAAAAGGCAGCGCCATGCCTTTCGTCGGCAGCAGCCCGATGGAAACCGCAATGTTGGCAAGGGCGCTTATTGCAATAAGCGAGGTAAGGGAGCCGATGGCAATCCGGGAGAAATTATCCCTGCACTTTACCGCCATTTTAAAACCGATTATAACAAAAACCGAAAATAAAAACAGCACGAACAGGGAACCGATAAAACCGAATTCCTCGCAGATGACGGAAAAAATAAAATCGGTGTGCGCGCAGGGAAGATACATAAGACGCGAAGTTGAAGAACCCGCCCCCTTTCCGAAAATACCGCCGGAGGCGATTGCGATAAGGGAACGGGTTAACTGGTAACCTTCGTCGGACCCGTGTTTGAACGGCGCGAGAAAAGCGGTTATACGGTCTTTCCGGTAGGGAGAGCCGAATATAGCCCAGTAGATGAGGGGTATTCCCGCCAAAACCAGCACAATCAGGCGGCTTATCGGAACGTGGGCGAGGAAAAAGACCACAAGGAACAGAAGTATCAGGGTAACTGTGCTTCCGAAGTCGGGCTGGCTGAAAACCAGCAGAGTAAGGACGGCAAGTATAATCATCGGGCCTACCAGAATTTTGAAATCATCAAGTTCTTTCCGGTGCCGGTCAAGATAATCGGCGAGATAGAGAATCCAGATTATCTTTACGAATTCAACGGGCTGTACCATTACGGATTTTGTCAGGATAATCCAGCGTCTTGCGCCTTTCACCGCCGGCGTAATTGCGGGAATCAAAAGAATTACGAGCAGCAGGATGGAGACGGGCATAACGACCGGAATGATGCGGCGTATTGTTTTTATTTCAATTTCCAGGAGTATGAAGAAAATTACGCTTGCGATGAAAAGCCAGAGCATCTGCTTGAGAAAGATAAGATACGGGTTGCCGCCTTTGGCGGCGAAGTTGACGGAAGATATGTCAAGAATCATTATAAGACCGAAAACTGAAAGGAAATAAGCGATTATGACGAGTATTTCTTTTGCCTGTGAGGCAATCAGACTTTTTTTATTTATGCTCATATCCTTCTGCGCCCGGTTTTATTTTTGGGATTTAGCGCTGCCTCAGGGTTTTTACCCAGTTTTTGAATGTCTTTCCCCGTTCTTCAAAATTCTCGTACTGGTCGTAAGACGAACAACCCGGGGATAAAAGAATCGTATCCCCTGCACGGCTTTCGCCGAATGCGAGTTCAAGAGCTTTTTCAAATTTCACAACGGTCCGTACCGGGATTTTCCCTCCGATTGCACGGCGGATCCTTCCAGCGCTTTCCCCGTATGCAATTATTTTTTTTGTGTTTTTCAGGCAGGAAATCAGGGGCCCGTAGCTTGAACCTTTGTCCCTCCCCCCCATTATCAGCACCACGGGTCCGGTTACGGCTTTAACGGCGAAGATAACGGATGAAACATTCGTCGCCTTTGAATCGTTTATGAATTTTCTTTCCTTAAAAGTTCCGACAAGTTCGAGACGGTGCGCCAGCGGGATGAATTCATAAACCGTTTTCCGTATGTCGTGCGCGGAAATTTTAAAAGGCAGAACCGCACCGGTCGCCGCCGCGATGTTTTCCCTGTTTGCTTGAAGAAACAAGGGCGTTTTACTTTTTTTAATTAAAATATCCTCAGCCGCAGGGAATTTTCTCTTCAAACGCTCCGAAAATTTAATTCTGTTTCCTTCAAAGAAGATGTCGTTATTTAACGTAAAAATATTTTTTTTACGGCGCACGGAAACTCCCGAAATCCCGAAGTCGTCTTTACGCATGTCCGCGAATATATCTTCTTTCGTCTTTCTGTATTCGGCAAAACTTCTGTATCTTGAAAGGTGGTCGGGCTCGGCGTTGAGCAGTATTCTTACTTCTGCGGGAAAACCTCTTTTGCGCCGGTGCCGCTCCAGTTGAAAACTTGATACTTCTATCACGAGGATTTCGTCTCCCTTGAGCCGGCTGACGATTCCCGAAACGGGGGTCCCGATATTGCCGCATGGAATTGATTTTAATCCTCCCGACTTCAGCATTCTGTCGATTAAAGTCACGACGGTGGATTTCCCGTTTGTGCCCGTTACGAGAATAATTTTTACCGTCCGGGGTATAAATTGGAAGGAAAATTCCAATTCCCCGAGTACTTGAATTTTTTTCTTTTTCGCGGCCTTTATAAAATCCAGCCGCGAGTCAATTCCCGGAGACAGGATAATCAAGTCGAAATTTTGAATTTTATCACGAAGTTTTTTCTGGGGTATAAATCTGATTCCAGAAGGTGCGGAAATATTTTTTATATCCGAAACGGAGACGTCCGCACCGCTTTTCAGAAGAAACGAAGCGGCAGCTTTTCCGGTTTTTCCTGCTCCGCAGACGAGAACTTTTTTGTTCGGGAGCGGCGTACGCATCATCTGATTTTCAGCGTCATAAAAGCGATAATTATGAAAAACACCCCGATTATCCAGAATCTTATCACGACTTTTGACTCGTGCCAGTTCTTCAATTCATAATGGTGGTGCAGCGGCGCCATTCTGAAAACCCTTTTTGATGTCTTCTTATAGTAGAGGACCTGGATTATTACGGAAAGCGCCTCGATGACGAAAACCCCTCCGGCGAAAAGCAGCAGAAATTCCTGTTTTACCAGGACGGCGATAGTCCCGATTATTCCCCCGAGAGGGAGGGAGCCGGTGTCACCCATAAAGATTTCTGCGGGATAGGCGTTGAACCAGAGAAAGCCGAGACCCGCCCCAAGCAAGGTTGATATGAAGACCGTGAGTTCTCCGGCATTTTCAATGTACGGAAATCCGAGATAAGCGGAAAACTTTATGTTTCCCGCAATGTATGAAAGAATAGCAAAAGTGAGGGCGGCAAGCATAACGGAGCCGATTGCGAGACCGTCCAGCCCGTCGGTGAGGTTTACCGCATTTGAAGATGCTACGATAATCAGAGCCACGAAGATGATATAGAAAATGCCGAGGTTCAGGAATACATTTTTGAAGAACGGCAGCGTTATGTGCGCGGAGAGAGAAGGCGACACCGGAAATTTCCACAGGTATGCTCCGAGCAGCAGGCCGGTAAATGCCTGAAAAAAAAGTTTTGTTCCGGCGGACACGCCCTTCGCGGATTTGTTTTTAATTTTTCTACGGTCGTCAGCAAAACCACACAGCCCGAGGACCAGGAGTACAAGAGTAGCGATGTAAGTGAACCTGCACCCCAGCCGCATCCAGAGTAGAGATGAAACAATTATTGCCGGAATGATGACAACGCCTCCCATTGTGGCGACGTTGACTTTTTTGTGATGATTTTTCAGAGAGTCCTCCCGCACCGCCGGCAGCATATCTTTTCTTTTAAAAAATTTTATCCACTTCGGAATCAGCAGGAAAACGATTATAAACGACGTTGCGGCGGCTCCGAGCGAACGGAAGGAGATGTATCTGAACACGTTGAAGCCGAAGAAAAAGTTTCTCAGCGGAAATAATATCCAGTATAACAATTTGCCTCCTCACCCTGCCCCTGCACGCTGCGGCGGGGTTAAATTTCACCCAATATTTTTTTTACGGTTTCAATATCGCTGTAAGGTTTTTTTTCGTCGCCGAAAATCTGGTAATTTTCATGCCCCTTGCCCGCAATCAGGATTATATCACCTTTTTCCGCCATTTTTAAGGCGTTCCGGATTGCCGCGGTCCTGTCAATTTCGACTTTGAAATTTTCCGGGGAGATTTTTCTGCAGCCGACTTCTATGTCAAGAATAATGTCCTCGGGTTTCTCATGGCGCGGATTGTCGGACGTAAGCCACACAAAATCGGCATATTTTGAAGCGGCCTCTCCCATTTCGGGCCTTTTAGCCCTGTCGCGGTCGCCCCCCGCCCCGAAGACAATAATCAGCCGCCCGCCGCAGAACGCCTCCAGTGTTTTTAAGACGTTTTTCAGGGCATCCGGCGTGTGAGCGTAATCGACATAAACGGTAAAGTCCCGCCGTGAGGTAATTTTCGTAAGTCGCCCAGGAACGTCCGTAACATTTGCCAGCCCGGCTTTTATATCCTTGACGTCTATTCCCGATTCTCTTGCAAGCGCAAAACTTGCCAGAGCATTTGAAACGTTAAATTCCCCCGGCATACGGATCAGAACTTTTTCCTGCTCCGCCCCGTGTTTCACGAGAAAGGCCGTTTCCCCGCTTGTTGAACTAACAATCTTTGCATTGTAATCTGCTTTTTTGGACAGCCCGTAGGTGACGGTTTTCAGCGGGATATCTCTTGTTATTTTCGGACTCCAAACACTATCGGCATTTATGACGGCGAGGGGCTCCTCTCTGAAGTTTTTTGAGAGGATTTCAAAAAGCCGGCTTTTTGCCTTCGCGTAATTTTCAAGAGTTCCGTGCCAGTCAAGGTGCTCGCGCGTAAGGTTCGTAAATACGCAGCCCCTGAACGTCAGCGCTTCGCAGCATTTTCTGTCGAGGCCCTGCGACGAGGCCTCGAAAAAAACTTTTTGTACGCCCTTTTTTCGGGCTTCGGCAAGGTATTTTGAGATGTCCGCCGACTCGGCCGTGGTGTTCGGCAGATTTATGGTTTTACCTTCCCACCGGTAATTTACCGTCCCGAAAACGGCGCTTTTTATTCCGGCCTCTTCCGAGATTTTTTCGAGAAAATAGGTTATCGTGGTCTTCCCGTTCGTTCCAGTGATGCCGATTACGTCCATGCCTTTTGACGGGAAACCGTAAAACGCCTCCGCGATGCGCGCCATTGCGGTTTTAACATCTTTGACGATGACCTGCGGGAGAGGGAAGTCCAGCGGTCTTTCGCAGACGACAGCCGCCGCGCCTTTTTTCAGCGCTTCCCCCGCAAAATCCTCACCGTTGAAGTTAGCCCCTTTAACGGCGAAGAAGAGGGCGGATTTCTTTATCTTTTTTGAATTATAAGAAACGCCTGTAATCTGAGGATTCTCCGGCGGGAGGGTAACCGCGTCTATGGCGGACTTTTTCAAAAGTTCTTCAAGAGTCATTTTTCCGTCCCTCGATTTTTTTGTATGCCGTCGCTTCGCCTTCCGCTTCGGGCGGAATGCCGTACCGGTCGATGAGTTTTTTTGCGATGTTTCTGAAGGCGTCCCCGCACACCGTGCCGCCGTAATGGTTTTTTTCAGGGTTGTCAAACCCGATAAATATTACAAATTCGGGATTATCTTTCGGAAGGAATCCGCCGAGAGATGCGAAGAAATTTTCCTCGGAGTACTTTCCGAGCGTGCTGTCGTATTTTTGACCGGTTCCGGTTTTCCCGCAAATTGCCCAGCCGGGGATTTTCGCCGGAAAGCCCGTTCCCGCCTGAATCACATTAAAAAGCATTTCTTTTACTTTTTCGGCTGTTTCTTCCGAAATGACCCGTCTTATTGTTGTAGTTTCCGGCCGGAGAATGACTTTTCCGCGGGGGTCGGCAATCCGGCTTAATATTCTCGGACCCACCAGGATTCCGTTGTTGGCTATTACGCAGAACGCCTGCGCAATCTGGAGAGGCGTTGCGGAAACCTCCTGTCCGAAGGATATACATTGAAGCGACGTGTCGCTCCACGAGTCGATTCTTTTAAGAGTTCCCTTCGTTTCGCCCGGGAGATTTATTCCGGTGTAGTTCCCGAAACCGAAAGACCTTGCATAGTAATAAAGTTTTTTCTTACCGAGCAATCTTGCCAGTTTGCTTACGCCGATGTTTGAAGAGTACTGTATGATTTCGTCGACCGCCAACCACCCGTAGGGTTCGTGGTCGCGTATTGTTATACCGGAAAATTCAAACGAACCGTTTTCGCAGAAAAATTTGTCGTCCGGTTTAACCAGTTTTTCTTCCAGGACAGCGGAAACGGTAACGATTTTGAAAGTGGAACCCGGTTCGAAAGGACTGGATATCAAAGGATTTTTGAAAAGTAAATTTCCGGGGTCGTTTCTTACAAACACGCTCGCAACAATTTCGCCCGTCTTCGGTTTTATCACAAGGCCGTATCCATTATCCGCCCGGAAGTTTTTGAGCGTTCTTTTGATTTCGTTGTACAGTAATTCCTGAATTTTTGAGTTTATTGTCAGATATACGTCATTTCCTTTCACGTAAAGGACAGCAGGGTCATTGCTTAAAAGCAGTTTTCCGGTTGCGTCAACTTCAATGATTTGGGGCTTGCCGCCTTCAAGATGTTTGTTGTAGTAATATTCACACCCTGCGGCGCCTTCATTTTCGTGGTTTACGAAACCGCACAAGTGATTGAAAATCTCCCTGTTGAAATAAATTCTTCTCTGCTTGTGCGGCGGTTCGGGGTTTCTCAGGGAAGATGCGATTACTTTCCCGTCCGATGTGCAGATATTTCCCCGGACTTTTTTTATGTGGTTGAACATTTTTACAGTCGCCAGAATTTCGGGCTTTTTGAATACCTGCAGGTAGAAAATTCTCGCGGCAAGAGTGACGAAGATGATTATAAAAATCGTGGCGGTAAAATTAAATCTTTTATTATTTCTCGGCATTGTTTCCGGTTTTCACAAAAATCAGTTCGTCCGGCTCGGGATACTTCAGCGAAAATTTCCGTAGGACAAACTGCTCCATTGTCTCGATTCCCGCAAGATTGTTGTATTTTAGCGCGAGTTCTATGTATCTGGAATTTTCTTCGGCCCATTTTTTGTTAAGCTCGGTAATCTGATAGCCCGTTTTTACGGTTTCGACGCTTTCTATTACGATTGTGCCGATCAGACAAAGAGTAATCCCCCCGTATATTATGGCCGCTTTCAGTATTTTTACCTTTTTCATAAGAGAACAAAAGCCCGCAATTTTGCGCTCCTGCTCCTCGGCTGCTCTTTTCTCTGTTCCCTGTCCGGAGTGAGCGGTTTTTTTGTGAGAATTTCTATTTTCTTTTCTTTTTCCAGGTTTTTAAAAGCGTTTTTTACGATTCTGTCTTCCAAACTGTGATACGAAAGGAAAACCGCCCTGCCCCCCTGCTTCAGGATTTCCGGAAGAAACCCGAAAATTGCGGATATGTTTTCAAGTTCGCCGTTTATGTAAATACGTATCGCCTGGAATGTCTTTGTCGCAGGATGCGTTTTCCCCCGCTTTTTTGCTTTCATCACGGTCCCGGCGAGTTCTCCGGAGGTGTTTATCGGTTTTTCCGCCCGTCTGCGGATGATTTTCCGCGCAATTTTACGGGAGTCGAACTCGCCACCGAATTTGAAGAGAATATCCGCGATCTGCTTTTCGGAAAAAGTGTTTACAACGTCCCAGGCCCGTAATTTTGTTTTTTCGGAGTAACGCATATCGAGGAATGAATTTTCGAGGAAACTGAATCCGCGCGCCGCATTCAGCTGGGGCGTCCCGACTCCGAAGTCAAAAAAAATTCCGTCGCTTTGCCGCAAACCGTTTTTTTTCAGGACCGCCGGAATGTTGCAGTAAGAATCGTTTTCAACAATAACCCTGCCGTCCGTAAAGGGCGGCTGCTTTACGAGAGCGCCCGTTACCTTGCCGTCAATGTCTATCATAAGAAGCCGTCCGTCTACTCCCAGTTTCTCCAGTACGGCAGAACTCAAATAACCGCATCCGGCTGTGCCGTCAATGTAAAAGCCGCCGGGTTTCACGTTAAGAAACAGCAGGACTTCATTCTTTAAAATAGCGCCTTCTTTCATCTGTTTTCAGTTGCCTCCCGGCCTGCGGGCTGCGTTTTTTCTGTTTGTCATTTCCCATATCCGGGTACAGGCGGAATTCATATTTCGATATCCAGTTTTTCTGCCAGCGCGGCGTATGTTTTCTGATTAAATTTTTCATATTTCCGGAACTTCAGGGGTTCCCAGATTTCGGACCATCCGCCGATTTTTATCAGGAATATTTCCCGCTTTATCCCGGCCTCTTCTTTCAGATGAAGCGGTATCAGGAGCCGGTTATGGCTGTCGGCGGACACCTGCGCCGCACGGGCGAAAAAAATTCGCAGGAATTTCCTGTTGCTGCTTTTGGAATAATTCAGCAGGGATATTTTTTCATAGATTTTTTCCCAGTTTTTTTCGGGATATAGGAAAAGACAGCCGTCCAGCCCTGTGGTGAAGTAAAATTTTCTGCCTCCAGCAAGGAATGCTCCCGGAACGGAGAACCTCCCTTTGGAGTCGAGTTTGCAAATATTTTTACCCGTAAAAAGCATTATCCCACTTTATCCCACCACCAAATCGTAAATTAAACGGTGAATGATGTCAAGTGGACGGTTTAATGGAAGTGGACAGGGCTTTTCAAGACTTGTCCCCAACCATCGGCGCAATTCTGTTATTTTGTTTTTGCGCGCATCAGCCGCAGTCCGGAGGGTATTGCTTCCGGATGTCTTTTTTTGATATTTTACCGGTGGCTGTTCTCGGAAAATCCTCGACGAAGAATATGTTGCGGGGTATCTTATAATTTGCGATGCGCTTCCTGCAGTAAGCAATTATTTCCTCGCGGGATATTTCGCCGTTCTTTTTTATGAAAGCCACCGGCACCTCGGTATCCTCTTTGAGTTTCTCTCCTATCACGGCGATTTCCTCTATTTGGGGAATGTCCCGCAGGATGTTTTCTATCTCGCGGGGATAGACATTAAGGCCCCGGCAGACAAACATATCATTTTTCCTGTCCACTATGCGTATGTATCCCTCTTCGTCCGAGAATGCAATATCGCCGGTGTAAAGCCACCCGTTTTTAAGCGTGTTTTTTGTGGCTTCGGGATATTCAAAATACCCTTTCATGACATTGTCTCCTTTTATAACGAGTTCTCCTATTGTATTCGGCGGAAGTTCGTTATCGTCTTTATCAAGTATTTTTACCTCTACCCCCGGAAGAGCCTTGCCGATAGAGCCGGGTTTCCTTTTCTCCGGCGGGTTGAAGGTAACCACCGGCGCCGCCTCGGTGAGGCCGTATCCCTCAAGAATGGATTTTTTGAATTTATTCTCAAAAAGCTGCAGGACTTTTTCCGGCAGGGCATCCGCCCCGCTTACGAAATACCGCACGCGCCACAGCGCGATTCTGCCGAGCAGCGAGGGGACCTTCAGGAAAAGTTTGTACACCTGCGGAATGCTCACAAAAAGAGTGATTTTTTTGGAGAAGATTAATTTCAGAAACTTCGAGCCCTTGAGTATTTTCGGCAGCAGCACAACACTTCCCCCCTGAAATATGGGAAGCAGAAGGCATACGGTGAAAGCGAAAGAGTGAAATAAGGGCAGGAAACACAGAGAGCGGTCTTTTTCTTTTACCGCCACCACCTGCAGGCAGCTGTTTACGTCGCTGATGAAGTTCTTATGGGTCAGAAGAGCGCCCTTGGGATGTCCCGTGGTGCCGGAGGTATAGAGGATTGCCGCAATGTCTTCTTCACCGGTATACGATTCGCCATTACCCTGTTCTGCGGGAGTAATGTCATCCCATGAGATTATTTTTTTCAGATTATTGACTTCCTCTTTTATACGGCTGAAGTGTCCGGAAAAACCGTCATTGCTTATGAGGGTGACGGTGCGCGAATCGTTGAGAATATAAATTAACTCATCGGTTGTCAGAAAAAAATTAAGAGGCACTATGACAATGCCCGTCTTAAAACACGCGAACGCCGATATTATAAATTCGGGAGTATTTTTTAAAAGTATCGCCGCCTTATCTCCGTTCTTTATCCCCTGTTTGGACAGGAATGCGGCGAATGCGTCTATTTTTTCGAGCAATTCCCCGAACCGGATTTCCTCTCTTTCGTATATGACGGCGACTTTCTTTGACCGCGGCCTCGCGGCTTCTTTCAGCGCCAGATAAAGATTACTTTTCATTGTGCATCCTTAACGTTTTGAGGTCTGGAGGGATTATACCTCATTAAAAGTGCGCTGTAAAGTTTATGTCCAGTTTCCTGAATTTTTTATTTTAGAGCAGAAATGGGGTCAGCTCTATTTTTGCATAGAAAAAAATAACAAAAATAGAACTGACCCCGCAAAACTGGAAATAAATCCGGATATTTGTTATTCTCGGAAGGTAATACAAACTTGTTTGGAGAGGTACCCAAGCGGCTGAAGGGGCGGGTTTGCTAAACCTGTAGGGGTCCGTAAGGGCCCGCGGGAGTTCGAATCTCCCCCTCTCCGCCAATTAAATCGAACCTTTTTTTGTCGGAATAAATCACCAAAATATTCGCGACTGCCTTCGGCAGTCTTTATTCTTTTAAGAGAAACCGTTTGCCTCTTTTTTGAAAAAGAAAATTCACTCTTGCCTGCCCGATAGGCGGGTCGGGCAGGAAATCTTCCAAGCGGGGAAGAAGACATTTTTCCGGCAAGAAAATCAAACGGTTTCCGTAGCGAAAAAGACAGGTCACAGACCGCCCTGTGGGCAGGGTTTTGCACCTAAAGGTAGGCTTCGCACTCCCTAAAGGGAGGCTGCGCACTCCCTCAATACGAAGTTCGAACCGGTTTTTCGGCAAATTTGAACCAAATTTGCGTAATTCCGGTTCTTTATTACCTAAAACCAAATACGAGGTAAATTTGATATCGTTAAAATTATTGGTATAATAATAAAATGAAACATTCATCAGGCAGACAAAGGGGAATGAAAATGCCCTCTGGAATTTCAGAGAAATTCCGAGGACTAAGTCCCGGAAATCCTTTGAATTTCTCGGGGTCATTGCGAGGAGTGAATAAAATGAACGACGAAGCAATTCGACGAAGCCGTTGCGAGGACGAAGTCCGTGGCAATCTCGAGATTGCCACGCTCCCTGCGGTCGCTCGTCACGAAGTGATCCCTTTGGGACAATGACAGAACGGGCTATTTACAAGTGAAAAAAATAACTAAAGGGCAATTGGAATCGCAAATAAGTGAAGCCATAATAAAGTTTGAAATAGAACATATGGGCCGCGGCCCCGAGGAAACAAAAACGTATATTATTAAAGATATGATTTTCATCCGTTTGAAGGGAGTATTAACAACATCTGAAAAAAATTTAGCTAAAAATCTAGAGGGTAAATTATTAATTAAAAAAACAAGAGTGCTTCTTTTAGAAAAATCACGGAATTTGCTGGAAAAATTGATTCAAAATATAATAGGAATAAAATTAATTACCCTCCATACGGATATAAGCACTAAAACAGGAGAAAGAATAATTGTTTTCATAATGGATGAGAATTTAGAGAAAAGATTTTGCTTTTGAATTATTGACAAATATTTAACAATAGTTTACATTGTTATCAAGATAAGTTTTTGGAAGACTGGATAAGAGGCGGTTTTCCCGTTTTTGGGAAAAGTCTGTTATAAAGTAGGCCGACATCAGAGTCCCGGTATCAATCGGGTTTAAAGGTGTTGGCCTTTTTTTATTTTATAAAAAAGTTTTATGAGGAAAATAATAAAGATGCGTATTCTTAAAATAGATTATCGGCGGCCTTCACTGAAAAAAATTAAGGATGCCGCCCAGATAATCAAACACGGCGGGCTGGTTGCTTTTCCTACGGAAACAGTTTACGGATTGGGAGCGGATGCTTTGAATGCGCAGGCAGTGTCTAAAATATTCAAAGCTAAAGGAAGGCCGCTTAAAGTTCCTTTGATTATTCACATTGCGGATAAGAATGATATTTTCACATTGGCAAAAGATGTCCCTGGACAGGCAGTGGAATTGATTAAAATATTCTGGCCGGGCCCGCTGACACTGGTTTTAAAAAAATCCGATATAGTTCCCGGAATAATAAGCGCCGGACTGAATACTGTAGCTATAAGGATGCCGAAAAATTCAATTGCTTTGAATTTAATCAAATATGCAGGCACTCCTATTGCCGCGCCCAGCGCAAATCTCTTCGGAAGACCTTCTCCCACCTGCGCCGCGCATGTAATTGATGATCTTGAAGGTAGAATTGATATGGTTCTTGACGGGGGCGTAACGGAAATAGGAGTGGAATCAACAGTGCTTGATATGACTCATACACCGTTCAGAGTGCTGCGCCCGGGAGGAATTTCAGTGAAAGCATTGAAAAACGTATTGGGTGAAGTAGAAATTAATACCGGGAAGAATAGGATTATTTGTTCTCCGGGAATGCTGGCGCATCATTATTCTCCGGAAGCGAAACTTTTGTTAGTCGAGAAAAGCAAAGAGCAGATCAAAGAAATGAAAAAATTAGCGTTGAAATTCAAAAAACAGGGGAAGAATGTCGGAATTATGACGACTTCGGAAAACCAAAGTAAATTCAACGGGTTTAATATCAAGGTAACAGGTTCAAGCAGTGATTTAAAAACCTGCGCATTTAATCTTTTTTCCGTTTTAAGAAGTTTTGATAAGGAAAAAACAGATACCATTATCGCAGAAGGGATAAAGCCGCAGGGACTGGGTTTGACTATTATGGATAGATTGCGGAAGGCCTCCGACAAAAGAATAATAA
Organism: bacterium; assembly: GCA_043825615.1. GTDB lineage: Bacteria > CG03 > CG03 > CG03 > CG03 > JBDRMV01. Next base: position 193,229 of record JBDRRS010000013.1, read on the forward strand.
AATAAAAATGATTGAAAGAAATCCGAATGAAGAGCTTCCGGCGATACATAAAACCGCCTATGTTCACCCGACGGCGGTAATTATTGGACAAGTCCATATAGGCAAGAGAGTTTTTATCGGCCCGGGATCTGTTATTAGGGCAGATGAGCCGGGAAGTTCAATTATTATTCATGACAACTGCAATGTTCAGGACAGGGTTGTAATTCATGCTTTAGAAAAAACATCAGTTATTGTAGAAGAAAGCTCCTCTTTATCTCATGGATGCATAATTCATGGCCCCTGTAAGATTGGCAGAAACTGTTTTGTCGGTTTTGGTTCGGTGGTATTTAAAGCCGAAATAGATGAAGGTACGGTTATTAAACATTTAACAGTGGTAGAGGGAATAAAAATCTCATCTAATAAATTAGTGGCTAACGGAACAGTTATTGATTCAGAGGATATGATTAAACAATTAGCGCCGGCAACTGAAAAATTGAAAACATTTTCTCAAAAAGTAGTTAAGACTAATCTGGATTTAATTATGGCATATAAAAAAGAAGAAATTGCCGGGAAAGCCGGCGGGGAAAAATGAAAGTATTTGTTACCGGCGATATTCACGGTAATAAAGCATTGATTCATCGGGCTTTGAAAGTAGTACGGGAAGAACATCTGGATGCTTTGATTATTGCGGGGGATATTGCCGCAAAAGGTTTTTATCAATTGTTGAAGAAAAATTCAGGGTATGAGATTCGTTCTGCATTTTCTGTAAGAGATAGGGCATTAATGACAGGAACTAAATCGAATATAAGAAAATATTTAGACTTAGCGGGGTTTATTGAACAGGACGGAACTTATCTTAGTTTATCGGAGATACAGTCAAAACAAGAAAAGAATCTGAGAGAGATATGTAAATTACTGCAATTGGCGGGCATTCCGGTATTTATGTTAATCGGCAACGACGACCACATACCCGATTCCGATTGGGATAAAACTCTTGAAGAATTCGGAATAACTAATCTGAATTTAAAAACGCATAATTTAGGGCCGTGGAAAATAACGGGTTTTCAGTATGTGCCGCCTACGCCGTGGAATACCAATAATGAATTACCGGAGGAAAAATTATTTAAAATGTTAAGACCTATAGAGAAACGGGTGGATACCAACACAATCTTTGTGACTCACGGACCGCCCAGAAATGTTTTAGATAGATTAAATAATGGCCTGCATGCCGGTTCTGAATCAATACGGGAATTGGTTGAGAAAAAACAGCCGGCTTTTCATATATTCGGACATATTCACGAGTCCTTTGGTCAAGAGAAAATCAGAAATACTTTATGCTGTAATGCCGCCTGTTTATGGATTAAACATATTTTACGCGGATACATTCTTGATTTGGATAATACAAGCGTTAGAGAAATCAAATTTCCCCTTCCGTATATGGGTATAATCTGATACGGCGAATAAAAAACTTATGAGTAAACATAAGACCGTATCTATGAGCAGGTTGAAAGTAGGAATAACGATATTTTTTGCGGTTATACTGATTGTGGAATTGATTTTGTTCTTCGTCCAGGATTTAGAATGGTCACGAAGAGCGGGGGTGGAAGTGGAGGAAAGGACAGAAGTTCCGAAAAAAATTGAGTAAGGGGGAATTATGTATTTATCAAAAAGAGCGGGGTTAATCAGTCCTTCAGTAACATTAGCTATTACGGCTAAGGCGAAGAAGATGAAGCAGGATGGAATTGATGTGATCGGATTCGGCGCGGGGGAACCGGATTTTGATACGCCTGATTATATCAAAGAATCAGCTAAAAATTCCATAGATTCCGGATTTACCAAATATACTCCGGCATCGGGTATTCCGGAACTGAAAGAGGCAATCCGCAGGAAGTTAAAAAAAGATAATGGTCTGGACTATGAAACTTCTGAAGTAATTGTCTCCTGCGGAGCAAAGCATTCGCTTTATAATGCTATACAGGTTATTTGCGATGCAGGAGACGAGGTTATTTTACCGGCCCCGTACTGGGTAAGTTATCCCGAACAAATAAAAGTTGCCGGGGCAAAACCTGTTTTTGTAGAAACTTGTGAAGAAGCCGGATTTAAAATTACACCCGACCAACTACGTAAGGCGGTTACGCCCAAAACAAAGCTATTTATCATCAACAGTCCGAATAATCCCACGGGCTCGGTTTATTCAAAGGAAGAACTTCGGTTGATTTCCAATATTATTGTTGGAGCCGGAATTTACTGTATATCAGACGAGATATATGAAAATATTATTTATGACGGCAATAAGCATATTAGTATTGCTTCATTGGCCCCGGGGATAAAAAGGCTGTCTCTTGTAATAAACGGAGTATCTAAAGCATATTCAATGACCGGATGGCGGATTGGTTATACAGCCGGTCCCAAAGAAATAATTCAGGCAATGTCCAACCTGCAGAGTCATTCAACATCTAATCCGACTTCATTCTGTCAAAAGGCAAGTATTACTGCTTTGGAAGGACCGAAAGAGACTCAAAATGTGATGGTGGCAGAATTCAATAAAAGAAGAAATTACATTGTAGAAAGACTGAATTCCATAGCAGGTATTTCATGCCGTAAACCGGAAGGCGCATTTTATGTGTTTCCTAACATTTCCAGGCTTTTTGGAAAAAGCTATACGGGACAGAAAATAAAAGATTCTGTTTCTCTATCTCAGATTTTATTAGGGAATGCAAAAATAGCGGTTGTCCCGGGCGCTGCATTCGGGGCGGATAATTATCTGCGGCTTTCTTACGCTACATCAATGGAAAATATTATCAAAGGGATGGACAGGCTGGAGGAGTTTGCAAAAAATTTAAGAGAGGGGGAATAATGCCTAAAAACAAAATTTATCTTATTGATGTTACTAATCGGGACGGTGTACAGACGGCAAAATTGGGACTGGCCAAATTGGAGAAGACGCTAATTAACATTTTTCTTGATAAAATGGGTGTTTTTCAATCGGAATTCGGTTTTCCTCTCACCGGGCACGAGACAAATTATTTAAACGCTAACTTGGAATTAGCAAACATGGGTTTGCTTAAATCTATCAGGTTAAGCGGCTGGACTCGTGCCATGTCAGGAGATGTAGAGGCAGCTTTTAAAAAGGTGCCTGAATTAAAACATTTAAACGTTTCCATTTCTACTTCTGACCAGATGATAGAACATAAGTTCAAAGGCAAGCTTGACCATACGAGAATAATCAGGGAGATGACCGGTGCAGTTAAATGTGCGCTTAAATTAGGGGCTGAAAGCGTAGGCGCAAATGCCGAAGATGCCTCACGCACAGGAATGGAGTATTTAATTGAATTTGCTCAGGCAGCTAAAGAAGCGGGCGCTGTTCGGATCCGGTATTGCGATACATTGGGTTATGACGACCCTTTTACTATTTATGAAAGAGTTAAAACGCTGGCCGGGAAAGTTAAAATAGATATTGAGCTGCATTGCCATAATGATTTGGGAATGGCGGCCGCTACTTCCGTGGCGGGAGCAAAAGGTGCAATCGATGCCGGAGTCAATGCGTATATCAACACCACAATCAACGGGATGGGAGAGAGGGCCGGCAATGCCGATCTGGTTTCGGTAATTCTGGCTATAAAAAAATCCAGCGGATTTCGTAACAAATATATCCTTGATAGGCGTGTAGATCTCAGCAAAGCGTGGAAAATTGCAAAATACGCTTCTTATGCTTTCGGCGTTCCCATACCGATTAATCAGCCGGGAGTCGGCGCGAATGCTTTTGCCCATGAGTCGGGAATACATGCCGATGGAGCTCTTAAAGACAGGCGTAATTATGAACTCTATGATTTTGAAGAACTGGGCAGAGGCGACCCTGAAATAATTGAAACCGGAAGACAGATTACCACCGGCGAATACGGCGGAATCAAAGGGTTCAGGAATGTCTACGGTAAAATGGAAATAAAATTCAGGAATGATACGGAAGCAACGGAAATTTTGGAACTTGTACGCTATGCTAATGTACACACGCAAAAACCCTTAACAGACGATGAGTTGCGATTTGTTGCGCAGTATCCAAAACAAGCGAAGAAAATTCTGACAGTATTACCTTAGTGGCCCAATACTGTATTTATGAACTGAACCACTTAGAAGGAGGAAAAGTAAGATGAAAGAGAAACTTTTGGATTTGCTTAAAGCAAAATGCGGGAAAAAGCATTATCAAAGACTTCTGGATTTAAATAATCCGGGACTTATTGATTTTGTAGCGAAATATGTTGAGCATTGTAATCCTGATTCTGTGTTTGTCCGCACTGATTCGGCAGAAGACGCGCGGTATATCCGGGACGTGGCGGTAGAGCTTAAAGAAGAGAAGAAATTGGCAATAGAAGGCCATACCGTCCATTTTGACGGATTTCATGACCAGGCAAGAGACAAAGCAAATACCAAATATCTGCTTTCGCCAGGGACAGACCTCGGACAGCTTAATGCGGTAGAGAAAGAAAAAGGGTTTGAAGAAATACATGAAATTCTAAAAAATATTATGCAGGGCAAAGAAATGTTTGTCTGTATCTTCTGTCTCGGGCCGACAAACTCGGAGTTCGCCGTACCGTCCATACAGCTTACGGATTCAAGTTATGTTGCGCATTCGGAAGGTATCCTGTATAGAAGTGGATATGAAGAATTTAAGAAACAGTCCCCTGAAAAGTTCTTTAAAGTTGTGCATAGCGCCGGTTCCCTGGAAAATGGAGTAAGCAAAGAGGTCGGTAAACGCAGAATATATATAGATCTGGAGGATTATACCGTTTACAGTACAAATACCCAGTATGCGGGAAATACCGTGGGCTTTAAAAAGCTTTCCCTCAGAATGGCTATTTATAAAGCTTCTCATGAAGGCTGGCTGGCGGAGCATATGCTTGTTATGGGGGTTCTTGGAACTGATGACCGCATAACTTATTTTACGGGCGCATTCCCGAGCATGTGCGGCAAGACATCAACTGCCATGGTAACAGGAGAAAAAATCGTCGGAGATGATATAGCATATTTAAGAGTTGTAGACGGGAAGTTGTTTTCAGTAAATGTTGAATGCGGAATTTTTGGAATTATCCAGGATGTAAATTCCGAAGGCGATCCCTTGATATGGGAAACTCTTAATTCTCCCGGAGAAATCATCTTTTCCAATATTCTGGTAACAGAAGATGGAATTCCTTACTGGAGGGGAGACGGAAGAGAAATTCCCGAGAGAGGAATTAATTATTCAGGAGACTGGTTTAAGGGAAAAAAGAATTCCGACGGCAGTTCCATAACGCACTCTCATAAAAATGCACGATATACAGTCGGACTTCATGCCCTGAAAAACTGCGACCCCAATCTGGATAATCCCGAAGGAGTCCGGATAAAAGGAATAATTTACGGAGGAAGAGATTCTGATACGTCTCCTCCCGTGCTGGAATCTTTCGACTGGAAGCATGGAGTAATAACAATGGGGGCGGCGCTGGAATCGGAAACCACAGCAGCGACACTGGGAAAAGAAGGAGTGAGAGTATTCCAGCCGATGTCCAATATTGACTTTGTCTCTATTCCTCTCGGTAAATATATAAATAATCATCTTGATTTCGGCAGGGTTATGGATAATCCTCCTGTTATTTTTTCCGTCAATTATTTCTTGAAGGATAAAGACGGGAAATATATGAATGCAATTGAAGATAAACGTGTCTGGCTGAAATGGATGGAACTCCGTGTTCATAATAATGCCGATGCGGGCAAAACTTCTTTGGGGTATATTCCAAAATATGAAGACCTTAAAATATTATTCAAAGAAGTTCTTGACAAGGAGTATGCGGAAGAGGATTACAGAAGGCAATTCACATTGAGGATTCCGGAAAATATCAGAAAAATTGAAAGAATTATTGAAATCTACCGTACGAAAGTTTCGGATGCCCCGGATATTCTGTTTACGGTTCTTGAAGAACAAAAGCAGAGGCTGGAAAAAAACTAAAGCAGAGTTTAAGGATTATGTAAGTCCCTGCATATCTGTTTTTGACAGGATGAAGGTTATTGTGGTATAATGAAACCGGCTGAAAAAAGCAGGTGTTTTTTTGAAAGAGAAATTTAAGGCGGGGAGGTAAAAAATGAGAAAGTTTGCTTTGATGGGTTTGTGTGCGGTGTTGGGCGCTTATTTTGCTGTGCCGGCGGCGGCCGCGAGGAAAGAAGCAAAAAAAGAGGCGAAAAAAGAGGTTAAAAGCAGGCAGTTTGTAAAAATCAATCTTAATACGGCGATTGCTTACGAACTTAAGAAGATTCCGGGCATTTCAAAATCAAAAGCGGAAAGAATTGTGGATTATCGCGAAGCAAACGGCGACTACAAATCAATAGATGACCTGAAGCAGATTAACCACGAAACGAAAAGCGGCAGGACAAGTTATGATTTTGCGACGAAATCGGGCAACTGGAATAAAGCAATGCGTCTTCTGGTAGAGGCGGACATTTTTACCCTTGAAGACGGCACGGACGTTGTTGACCAGAATGCGCTGTATGCGCATTTGTATCCAAACCCGGTTGACATAAATTCCGCATCGCTTGACGAACTGAAAGCACTCCCCGGAATATCCAAAGCCAAGGCGACCAGAATAATTGACAACAGGCCGTATTCATCGGTGGAGGGTTTGAAAGACATTACCCACGAAACGAAAAGCGGCAGGACAAGTTACGACTTTGCAACCTCGAAAGGAGCGTGGCGGAAACCGATGGAACCGTTGATTGAAAGCGGCCGTCTCGTTTGTTCCGGCGGCAAAAAGAAAGAAGTGAAAGAAAAAGCAAAAGAAAAAGAAGAAACAACAGAAAAAGAAGAGGGTGATCAAGAGGGAATGGATTATTGAGCCCTTCTGAAAAACTAAGTTAAATTACCGCATATATGAAGGTTCTGGTCTGCGACAGCATTTCAAAAGAGGGTCTGACCCCGCTTCTGAAAGACAAAAGATTTGAAGTCATCATAAAAGGGAAACTGGACACGGAAGAATTATCCGGTTATCTTTCGGGCGGAATTGAGGCGGTTCTTTTAAGAAGCGGGACAAAAATAAAGCGTGAAAATCTTGAGAAGGCGCGGAAACTCAGAATAATAGCCCGTGCCGGCGTCGGCATAGATAACATTGACCTTGCGGCCGCAACCGAGAAAGGCGTCCTTGTAATAAATGCGCCTTCGGGAAATACAATTGCGGCGTGCGAGCACACGGTCGCGCTGATTTTGTCCCTGGCGAGAAAAATCCCGGCAGCCGACAGGTCTCTTAAATCCGGGCAGTGGGACAAAAAAGCGTTTGTAGGGGTTGAACTTTTCGGCAGAACAGCCGGCATCATCGGCATCGGAAAAATCGGAATGGAGGTCGCCCGCCGCCTCGCATCGTTTGAAATGAAAATTCTCGGGTTTGACCCGTATGTCAAGCAGGATGATGTGAAAGAATCAGGGATAGAAATGGTTGACCTCCCTTTTCTTTTGAAAAATTCGGACATTATAACGGTCCACGTCCCGAAAAACGAGAACACGGTCAATCTTATAAATTACAAAACGATGAGCGGAATGAAGAAAACCGCCTTCCTGTTGAACTGTTCAAGAGGCGGAATCGTAAACGAAAACGACCTTGTTAAAATTTTGAATGAAAAGAAAATAGCAGGCGCTGCGCTGGATGTTTTTGAAATAGAACCCCTTGAAAAAGAGAACCTGAGAACGGCGGAGAATCTGATAATAACGCCCCATCTCGGGGCATCCACGGTTGAGGCGCAGGAAAAGGTTGCTCTTTCGGTGGCGGAGGATGTGAAAAAATTCTTTGACGGTGAGATTCCCTCTTCCGCATGCAATTTCAGTTTTTCAGGGAATTTTCCGAAAAAAGAATTTGCAGAATATCTTGCTCTTGCCGAATGTCTCGGAAATTTTGCGGCTCAGGCGTCAAAATCCCTGAAAAACCTGAAATTTACTTATGGCGGGGAAATTGCGGACTGGGATATAAACCCGATAAAATCGGCGTTCCTGGCGGGTCTGTTTTCCCGGATTCTTGACGAAAGAGTAAATTTAATAAATGCCGTTGCAATCGCGAGAAAGAGAAAAGTCCTGTGGAATGACTTTGAAAATCCCGCTCAAAAGGATTACTCCAGGTTTCTGGAAATTTCCGCCGAAGGCATAAACGCCAGGGGAATTGTCTCTCTCGGGAAGCCCCGCCTCGTTGAGTGCAACGGTTTTGCGGCGGATATTGTTCTCGAAGGGAATATCCTGATGTTTTCGAACAGAGACGTTCCGGGAATAATCGGAAAAGTCGGAACGATTTTCGGAAAAGAGGGTCTCAACATCGCTTCAATGGACGTTGTGCGCAAAGAGAAAGACAAAAATGCTTTTACAATGATAAAACTTGACGAAAAACCGGGAGACGAAATACTAAATTCAATCGGGAAGATAGGCGGAATAACAAATATAAAGAGGATTGTTCTTTCCTGCCCGTTTGAAAAACCCGGCTGATTTTCTATAATTACCATCTCGTTTTTCGTTTGAGAATGTTTCACGGGAAACAAAACTGCCCCCGTTTTAAAATGTTTCACGGGAAACATTTTGAGGAGAATGTGAGATGCGGAAATTCAGAATAGGCGTCGCTCTGGGCGGCGGAGGCGTGAGGGGGCTCGCTCATATAGGCATTCTATCCGTCCTTGAGAAGAACGGCATTATGCCGGACGCCATTTCGGGCTCAAGTATGGGAGCGGTTGTCGGCGCAATGTATGCGGCAGATCCCGATTCGGGCAGATTAAGGCAAAAGATTGAAACATTCTTTTCAACGAACAGCATAAAAGACATAAGCAGCTATTTTTCAAAAACGGTTCCGAAAAGGCCTTTCGGAAGGGTTCTCTCGCTGGCAAAACAGTTCTTCATTATAAACAGGGCGGCGGTAAGGCCGTCGATATTGACCGAACAGCAGGTGAAAAAGTTGTTTTCCGGAATCCCGCTGCCCGAAAATTTTTCCTCGCTGAAAATTCCGTTCTGCGCGGTAGCGACCAATATCGGCCGGGGCATTGAAGCGGATTTCAGGAACGGTGATTTGAGAAAAGCGGTTCTCGCATCCGCTTCCATTCAGGGGATATTCCCGCCGGTCAAAATCGACGGGGATTTTTTTCTTGACGGGGGCACTGTCAACAGCGTACCGATTTCGCCGATAAGGGAATACTGCGACTTCGTGATTGCCTGCGATGTGAGACCTAAAAGGAGGATAATCCCTTCTTTTAAAAAAGGCCTGGATGTCCTTGCCCGTACGGATGCCATTTCTTCGTATCAACTGGTGGATTTGCAGCTTAAACAGGCGGATTTCATTCTTCGTCCGGACGTTTCCGGATTTCACTGGGCGAACTTCAAGAGGTTCGCCGCCTGCGTGGAAAAAGGGGAAAACGAGGCATCCGGAAAGATTGAGTCCCTGCGGAAGCAAATCCGCCGGAAGAAAATAGCCGGTTTTGCGGGGCGGCTCTTTTAATGGACGCCACCCTCCCGCCGCCCTGGTAAGGAAAAAGAAATGAAAATTACCGGCGCTCAAAACATACTTTTGAGACGGTATGTTGAAGAGCTGGAAAAATGGGGGAATTATTTTAATCTTCACTCGTTTGACAGAAAGGCCCTGTGGCAGGAGGCCGTCATAACTTCCGCGCTTTTCCTCGACGAAATCCTTCCGGCTCTTCCGAAAAACAGGTCGGACTTTAAAATCTGCGATGTCGGAACAGGAGCCGGTATTCCCGGGGTCGTCATCAAGGTTCTTCTGCCCGGGGTTTTTGTAACTCTTGTTGAATCAAATAAAAAAAAGGTCTCGTTTTTAAAGAGTATAGAGGAGAAACTCGGTTTGAAACGGCTGATAATCATAAGCGGCGATGTTGCGGAATTTGCGAGGAAAGCGGAAGAATTATATAATGTGGTAACAGCAAGGGCTTTCGGAAAAAAGTTTCTGAAGTATGCCTTCCGGCTTGCGGCAAAGAACGGCAAAATTCTTTATTATAAAAAGAGTTACAGAGCAGGCAGTTTTTTTAAAGAGCCGGATGAAATTAAAAAATATCCGCAGGGGCTGATATTGAAGTGGGAAAATGGGTGAAATAATAGCGGTTGCGAATCAGAAAGGCGGTGTCGGAAAAACGACCACAGCGATAAATCTTTCAACGGCGCTCAGTTTATCGGGTAAAAAAATCCTGCTGCTGGATATGGACCCTCAGGCGAACTGCACGTCGGGTCTCGGGTACGGAGAAGACGGGAAAACGGTTTACGATGTGTTGCTGAATGAAAGCATTGACGGGGCGATTCTCAAAAAAGACGGGCAGCCCGATTTTGTATCCTCTACGAAAGACCTGACCGGAGCGGAAATTGAACTCGTCAATTTGGAAAACCGCGAACGGCGGTTGAGCGTGGCATTAAAGAAGGTCAGGGGGGGGTATGATTTTATATTTATTGACTGTCCTCCTTCTCTCGGCCTTTTAACGGTGAACGCTCTGACAGCCGCCGACAGCGTTCTTATCCCGCTTCAGTGCGAATTTTATGCGCTGGAAGGCCTTGGGAAATTGCTTAACACGCTGAAATATGTGAGGGATGCGTTTAACGAGCGCCTCCGCATAAAAGGCGTGGTTCTGACAATGTTCGACAGCAGGCTGAACCTGTCGAACCAGGTTGCGGACGACATAAGGAGTTTTTTCAGCGACAAACTTTATAAAACGCTGATACCGAGAAACGTCCGCCTGGCCGAAGCGCCGAGCTTCGGGAAGGATATTTTCAGTTATGATAAAAATTCCGTCGGTTCGGAGCATTACATGGCGCTTGCCATGGAATTTATCAGAAAAAGCATATGAAACCGCACAGAATATATGACTGGAAGGACTTCAGTGTCGGCAATCTTGTTGCCAGGAAGGGCAAACGAAAAATCAGCGTGGTGATTCCCGCGAAGAACGAGGCGGGCACAATAGGCGCCATCGTTCGCAGAATACAAAAGACACTGATGCGCCTCGTGGACGAACTGGTCGTGTTGGACGGCGGCTCCTCCGACGGTACAAGAAGAATTGCCCGACATGCCGGAGCGAAGGTTTTCAAGGATTCTAAAATTCTTCCACGGCTCAGGAATTACGGCGGAAAGGGTAATGCTCTTTACAAAAGCATGTTTGTAACAAGCGGCGACATTATCGCTTTTATAGACGGCGATATAAAAAATTTTTCCGAAAGATTCGTTATAGGAATAACAGCGCCGCTTATTCTGAACAAAAAATTAAGTTTTGTGAAGGCATTTTATGAAAGACCTCTTGTGGAATCGGGTAAAATCAAAAAGGGAGAGGGCGGGAGGGTCACCGAAATTCTGGCGCGGCCTCTCATAAACACTTTTTATCCCGAACTTTCGAAAATAAGGCAGCCGCTTTCGGGGGAGTATGCGATTCGCCGCCGTCTTTTAAAGAAGATATCAATCCCGTCGGGTTACGGTGTAGAGGTTGCTCTTCTTCTTGAGACCGCCCGCCTCGCCGGAGTCGGCAGTATCGCGCAGGTTGACCTCGGGAAGAGGATACACAGAAACCAGCATCTTTCGGCTCTCGGCCGGATGGGTTTTGAGGTTTTGCAGGCCTTCCTGCATTACGCCGAAGAGCACGGAAAAATCTCTGCCAAAAAAGTTTCCATGGACTATTTCAATACAAATGAGTGTAAAAAATACAGAATTTCGCAGCATTTTTTCCCACCCGCCGCGAAAAGTTTCAGAAAAACGGAGATATTTTTCGTGAGGCACGGCGAAACGGATTGGAACCGCCAGTTGAGGATTCAGTCCCTGAGCGATATTCCTTTGAATAAAACAGGAATAAAACAGTCGCGTGAGGCAGCGAAAAAACTGAAAGACGAGAAAATCACCGTCGTTTACACATCCCCGCTCAAACGGGCGGAAAAAACAGCGGAAATTATTTCGGCAAATTACGGGCTGTGTCCATTTAAGGATGCCCGGCTGCTTGAGATAAATCACGGCGACTGGGCGGGACAGAAGGCACCGGCGCTTCGGAAGAGGTATCCCGAACGTTTCAGGAAGTGGATGAAAGAGCCGTGGAAGCACAGACCTCCCGGGGGCGAGTCATGGGGTCTCTTCAAAAACAGGGTCGGAAATTTTCTTAATGAGATAAAGAAAAAAAACAGAGGAGAAAAAATACTGATTGTCGCTCACAAAGAGGTCTGCGCGGTCGGTCTGGCGATTCTGGGAAAAAAGAAGCTTACGGAAATAAATATTTTTTTACGGGATGATATAGGTAATTGCCGGATTAAATGCTGGCAGGAGGAAAATTAAATGAAAAGGAAAACAGTTTCCGAGTACGCGGGAAGAAAAGTTCTCGGAAGAGGGCTTGAGTCCCTGATACCGGTGCGTGAAAAAGGCAGGATTCATTCAATTGACGTTTCAGAGATAAAACCGTCGAAATATCAGGCGAGGAGGAAATTTAATAATGCTTCCATCCTGTCTCTCGCGCAGACAATAAAGGAAGACGGCCTCATACAGCCTATTATCGTGACGCCCTCCGGCAACGGCTGGAGATTGATTGCGGGCGAAAGGCGTCTCCGCGCCGCGAAGGCTTCGGGTCTCAAGGAAATTCCCGCAATAATCAGGGATACCGCAGAAGAGAATATTGCGGTTTTGTCGCTTGTTGAAAATCTTCAGAGAGAGGACCTGATGCCCCTTGACGAAGCGCGGGCTCTTTCCCATCTCATGAAGAAGTTTTCTTTCACTCAGGAGGAGGTTGCCGTAAAAACGGGGAAGAGCCGTTCGGCGGTTGCGAACACTCTGCGCCTTCTGAAATTTCCGGCTGTTATCGTCAATGCGCTGGAGGACGGAAGCATCACGGAAGGACATGCGAGGGCTCTCGCGGCCATAAATGACGAGAGGAGAATTAAATATCTAATCACAAAAATCATAAGAGAGCACATCTCCGTCAGGGATGTTGAGCAGACGGCATTTCCCGTGCGCCAGGCAAAAAAGAGGAGAGGCCCGGCGGAAATTCCGGAATTTGCCGAAAAACTCGAAAGCGCCCTCGGCACAAAAGTTGAAGTTAAGATAAACAGAAAAAAACAGGGGTTTATTAAGATTTACTTTTTTTCGGGAGAGGAATTAGAGCGAATCACCCACCGGCTTTCGCGGTAGGAGAATACGGCCGAAGAAATCGCCCACAGGGCGGAGACCGCAACAATTTCTCCGGAAACATATTCCGCCAGAAGGAAAATCAGCGACAGTGTTGTAATAACAAAAACAATGTGAAAAAGCCATTTTCTAAATTTCTCTTTAAGTATTGCCTTCCGGTTAAGGCCCAATGCCATTTGAAGACCCACCAGCACCCCGATTAACGGGTTCAATCCCAGCCAGAAAACAAAAACAACGATTAAAACAAGTGAAATCCCCGCAAAAATCATTTTTTCCCCTTTATGTTAAAATATCTATTCTACCGAACTCTAACTGCTCGCGGTTTTGCCCGCAGGGACGCTCACGTAAGCAAGTTCGCTCTGGGTTCGCTTCGGGCATTCTGCAAATCCCTCGCTCACACAGCCCCGCTTGCCAAAAACCGCTCGCTATATTTTCTCAAAAATTTTACGCAACCTGCATAGAAGTTGCAACGTAAGTTTTAAAAAACAGTTTGCTTTTTTATTATATCAAAATTTGCTAAATTAAATAATGCGGGTTTTCACAAAATATTTTCTTAAAGAGTTTTTTCCCGTCTTTTTTGCATCCGTCCTGATTCTTATAGGGCTTTTTCTTATAAATGACGCCCTCCAGTTTATCGTTTCTCTTTTTGTAAAAGGAGCGGCACTGCTGGATATTGCCGAAATATTCATTTTGGGAATTCCCTCATCGTTCATTTTTGTCATTCCCGTCTCGTTCCTTATGGGTTGGGTCGTTTCGGTCAGCCGCCTTGCGGGTGATTCCGAAATACTGGCTCTCCAGTCGTCCGGAATCAATCCGCGAGCCATTCTGAAACCGGTTCTCGCAACAGGGTTTATTGTTTCGCTTTTTTTGCTGTATTCAAATTCGGTTCTTTCGCCGAAGAGCAGTCGCAGGATGAACAGCGCTCTCAGAAAAGTTCTTTCAAAGAACATCCTTCATCTTAAGGAGAAGACATTTTCAACAATAGGCGATTATGTTTTTTTTGTTGCCAGTATCGGAAAAGACAGAATGCAGGATATAAGGATTTACAAATTGAAAGAAAACTTTCCGGAAATTCAGATTTTTGCCGCTGCCGGTATTATCAGCGGCGGGCGGGAAGGCATCACCGGTCTTGAACTGGAAAAGGGAACGATGCTTTTGAGGGACGCCTCTTCCGCCGGAAAACTTACAACGGTTAAGTTTGACAAGTATTCATTTGCGATTGACGCCGAAACGGATTATAAGGAAACGCACAAGATTACGCAGATTGAATCGTCGCAGTTGAAAAAAAGGATAAAGGAATTAAAAACCAGGGGTTTGCCCGCCGGCATTCTTGAGGCGGAGTATAATATGCGGAATTCTCTTGCTTTCAGCGGTTTTTTCCTCGCGATTTTAGGTGTCATTGCGGGCATAAGGGTTAAATCGCCCAGGAAAGTTATCGGAATCGGACTCTCGGTTTTTCTGGTTTTCCTGTATTATGCCTGTTTTACTCTTTTTCTCAATCTTTCGGAAAACGGCTGGATTAATCCTGCGGCGGCATGCTGGATTCCGAATCTGCTTTGCGCCGCGGGGGCGGTTCTTCTAAGATGAAAATTTTTTCAAAATACATTCTCAGAAATTTTTTCAAGGTTTTTTTGATTGCAACGGCAGGGTTTCTCCTGCTTTTTATTTTTTCGGGAGTTCTTACGCGGCTGGATATTTTTTCAAGATATCATTCCTCGCTTTTCAAAATTCTCACGTTCATAGGTCTTAAAACGCCGGGCTGGATTCTCCAGGTTCTGCCTATGTCAATACTGCTTGCGCTGGTCATAACGGTTACGGAACTGAAAAGGCGGAACGAACTGCTCGCGATCGAAACATCGGGTATTTCCATGCTCAAAATTATAAAACCGTTTATTTTTACGGGGCTTGTGTTTTCTTTTTTCCTCGGGCTGTTCGACGAGGGTGTGGCCAGAAAGTCCGCAAAAGCGGCGTATGTTTATTATGACACGGCGGTCAAAGGGAAAAAATACCAGCCCGCTTACGGACGCTATTTCAACATTATTCTGCAGGGGAAACCAATCTCAGGCGGAAGGGCATTTTATTACATAGGTTTTTTTGATTCGGAGAAAAACTCGGGACAGAACTTCTGCGTTGATGTGCATCTTGACAAGGGGCTGAGGCAGGTCTTCGGGAAAAAATTTTTTTACGACGGCGGCTGGGTTTTGACGGACGGTGTTGAAAGGGAATTGTCGGGTGATTTTGAATTAGAAAAAGAAACCGCTTTTAAGAGAAAGAAATTTTCTTTTCCGCCGGCTCCCGCGGATTTTCTGTTAGCCCGCGCGTCGTTTGAGGAAATGAGCATGATTCAGCTCGCCGGACACATAAAAAATCTTAAAAGGAGCAGAATCCCGTCCGCGCGCGAAAGGGTAAATTTCCACGCGCGTTTTTCATCGGCTTTTTCAGCCGTGATTGTTATCATCATAGGTATCCCGTTCGGTTTTTTCTTCAGCCATGTCGGCAGGGTGGCGGCTCTGGTACTGAGCGTTCTTGTCTGCTTCGTTTACTGGGGCTTCTTTTCGCTCGGAATATCTCTCGGCGAGAGCGGCGCTCTTCCCCCGTTCATCGGCGCCTGGTTTTCAAACATTTTATTTACGGGTCTTTCTCTTGCATTTTTAAGGAAAAAACTTGCTTAAGCAACTTAATCTCTCAATATCTATTTTCTTAATTTCTATTTCTTCTTCGCTTTTTGCCGGCGAAGTTCTTCTGAAGTTCAAGGATTTTGTTTCAAAAGACGTTCAACTGCAGATAATTGAACAGTCAAGCGCAACCGTTTCGGGTTTTATAGAAGAAATATCCGTGTGGAAACTGGAAATACCCGAAAGCGAAACTGCCGATACGGTAATTTCTTTTTTCGAGCGCCTTGAAGAGGTGCTGTACTGCCAGGAAAATAAACAGAGAAAATTATTTGCGTTTACGCCAAACGACCCGAGTTATTCATCACAGTGGGGATTAACCAAAGCATACGGGATAAATATGGAGGATGCGTGGGATATTGCGGGAAGTTCCGGTTCAAGTTCCGTTGTTATTGCAGTAATTGACACAGGGATTGACTATAATCATGAGGACTTAAAAAACAAAATGTGGGACGGTGGCTCGGCGTACCCCAATCACGGATACGATTTTGCCGACAATGATAATGACCCTGAATATGAACGTACCTCCTATCCCTCTGAGGATCATGCCACGCACGTTGCCGGCATTGCCGCTGGCGATCTTAATAACGGTATCGGTATTGCCGGGGTTGCGGCAAAATGCAGGATAATGTCGGTAAGGGTTCTTGAATGGAGCGATTATTGGTCAAATTATACAGGGTCTGATTATGATATCGCTGCCGGGATTTGCTGGGCAGTTACGAACGGCGCAAAAGTTATAAATATGAGTTTGGGCGGCCCGGAAAAAAACCCGGTTGAAATGGATGCCTGCAAATTTGCTTTTGACAATGATGTTTTTGTCTGCGCTTCTTCGGGAAACGAGGATTCCTCGGTTGGTTATCCGGCGGCGTTCACCACAGTTTTTGCCGTCGGCGCGGTTGACAATACTTTTACAACGAGCGGCAATAAAGCGTCTTTTTCCAATTATGGAGAAAAACTTGACGTTGTTGCCCCGGGGGACAATATTTTAAGCACAGTTCCCGGCGACTCTTATGATTGGTTTGATGGAACTTCAATGGCGTGCCCTTTTGTTGCTGGCCTTGCGGCTCTCGTTTTGTCGGAGAGACCCGACTTCGGGCCGGGCGATGTGGCTGAAATAATCAGAAGAACGGCAAGCAAATATCCTGAAAAGGACGAGCAGGTCGGCTACGGTCTGATAAACGCTTCCGCCTGTCTTGCAGCCCTCCATCAGCACATCGCGAACCTCCTGGTGGAGGTTACGCCGTTTCCGAACCCGTTCAGGTTGGGGGCGGGAATAAATTTGAAATTCGGTTTCAAAAATAATCCGCAGACATTAAAGATATTTAAAATTTTTGATTTTACGGGGCAGGGGGTTGCCGAACTCGGCTCCTCCGATTTTTTTCCCGATAACCAGGTCGCCGCGTGGGACGGGAAGAATAAAAACGGGGACAATGTGGCCTCAGGCGTTTATTTCTATTATGCCGAGACGGATGCCGGAAAATCAAAGGGCAGGTTTGCAGTAATAAAATGACAAAAAAGATATTGTTTCTTTTATTTTTCACGTTTCACGTTTCACGTTTCACATCGTTGAATGCCGGTTTTTTAGATGTTTCTCCCGGTAAAACGGGCGTTTCTTTTTTAAGGGTTCCGCTGTCAGCGAGGGTTGTCGCGCTCGGGAACTGCGGCGCCGGCGCCTCCGGCGCTGATTTTATAGAAAGGAATCCCGCATCCTTTTACGGGTGCGAAACGGCAATGCAGTTCTCGCATCTGAATTATTTTGAGGGGTTGTCTTTAAATCAGGCGGGAATTTTTCTCAATTTTCGGGACGGTTACGATACATTCAGCGGAAATAAGCTGGAGCATTTTATCTGTCTGGAAATAAAAAATTTCTCAAGCTCCGATGACAGGAGGGACATGCTGACGGGAGAAAAAACGGGAAGTTTCGGCATAAACAACAGGTGTCTCCGGCTGGCTTATGCGTTTGAAAAAAAGGATGTCCGTTACGGAATCGCCGGAAAGTCGGTAACCGAAAAAATCGACGAAAGTTCTTCGGACGGGTTTGCCTTTGACTTCGGCATGATAAGATGGCTGGGCGAAACCGCATCATTCGGTTTGAGCGTTCAAAATATAGGGCGGGACATTTCTTCAAGCCCGCTGCCTTTAACGGTGAGCGCGGGTTTCAGCATAGAAGGTTTGAGGGACTGCCTGCTGCTGGACATTGAAAAAACAGAGGAAGAAGAATCGAAAATGTCCTGCGGTATTGAACACTCTCTGGACTTTATGGAATTAAGAGCGGGTATAAGCCGTCAGGATATATTAAGACCTTCCGCGGGTTTCGGAATCAAGAGGGGTCATTTCGCAATTGACTACGCTTTTTCCTTTCACAGGTATTTAGGCGGAAATCACCTTTTTACGGTTTCGGCCCGGTTTTGACGGGTGTCTCCGGTTCGGTTTTAGCCGGCGGCTCTGTTTCTGTTTTAACGGGCGCCGGCCAAGCCAGAGCAAATCTCTCGACCATTTTCGTCACGCTCTGCCGCAGTTCGTCGGAACTGTCAACCGATATGTTGTCGGAGTAAACGATTTTCGAGGTCTCGACCTCAACGGCGTTCAGCGTTACCACATATTTGCTGAGAAGTTTTCCGCAGGAGCCGACGACCATTGTCTTTACGTTAAGGATTTTTCCGATTTGAACTGCGCAGTCGGATGATGAGCAGCCGGTGCCCTGAAACCCCTGCTCGGCGAGCAGTTTGTCCATATTGTTTTTTTCAACAACATTGAACCGTTCGGTTTTAACGACATCGCTTCTAATAAAATCGGATATAAATGCCGCCTCCGACTGTGAAAGCGGAGCTCTTGACTCGAAATCCGTAATGGCGACATTGGTTCTTTCGCTTTCCGGAAGAGCCGTAATTTTCGGCTCAGGTGCCGGCTCGGGCTCCGGTTCTTTTTCTTCTTCCGCCTTTTTCGGCCCGCCCCAACTGTATTTCATTGTTAGAGCGACCTTGTGTTTCCAGTCGGGGATGTCGCCCGCATAAATTCCGAGTTCGTCGGCCCAGCGGGCGTATTCAAGGTGAAACAGAAAGAGGTTAATATCAAAACCGTAAGTCGGGTAACCCTGGTTTATTCCCGCTCTCAACCGGAGAATGCTCAGCAGGTTAACTTCACATCCGGCGTGTATTTTCGGGAAAATCCTTGTTGACCACACAACATTGTCTTTTGAATGAAGAATGTCATTGATATCGGCTGACAGCAGCAAAAGTTTAAAGGGTCTGTAACTGAACCCGGCGTTCATTTGCGGGTGGATCATCCCCGTGTAACCGGCCGCCTTCGGCGTTGTCGTGGAATATTCATTATCCCATTCGTCGGCATAGGTGATTTTTGTTCCGCCGAAGTCCTTCACCGCAAGCCCGACATTCATATTGTCCGTCAGTTTGTAGATTGACCCGATGTCCCAGCCGTAACCTTTTCCCTGCTGAATGACGGGATCATAGTCCTCCATTTCAAGAAAGGTCAGCCGCTTTTCGTCCATTCTGCCGCGCATCAGGACTTTTGGGGAAATACCGACAGCGAGGCGGTCATTCAGAAATCTCATTGCAAACGCAATGGGAAGGACGCCGTCAACCCTGACCTGCAAGTCAATCGTCGGGATGAGGATTCCCGAATTTATATCAGCAAGCACGGACGCATTTGTGAAAACACCGAAGCCGTAGGATAAACTTTTGTGGGGGCTTACCACGGAAAACTGCGGGAAATTAATTTCCGTAAAAATTCGGAGCTTGCTGATTTTATCAACGACTTCATTCATCAATTGTTCCCATTTTGCATTATCGTCCGGATCTAAACTGTCTTTTAATTCATCCATTCTATCAATGTCGTCTTTGTTATCTTTATACCAGTCGTAACCGTCTTTCAGGTCATCGCCGATGGTAATACCTATCTGCATAAGAGTAAGGTGTGTTTTTTTTGCCGTCGCGACGCCCGCCGGATTATAAAAGAGAGTATTCGCATCATCGCCCACCGCAGTGAAAGCGCCTCCCATCGCGAGAGGCCTCAGGTCACGTATCATAAACGGCTCCTCTGTTTTTGCGTATAATGACACGGCAAAGCACAGACAGGAAAAAACCGCGATAATGTTTTTATATTTCACAATTTTCTCCTTAACTGCTTGTGCTGAGCTTGACCAGGAAGTCATCATTAAGGGTCAACTTCATATCTTCAATGGATTTTTTCAGGTCTGTAATTGTAGAGGTTTTGCCCCCCGTTTCAACTATACCTGCTTTTTCATTCGCAACTATGAGATGGTTCACGGCGCTTTCCATTTGTTCCACGCTGGCCGTAACTTTCTCGGCAATGGTGTTGCCATTATTATCTTTCATTATTTTCAACGCATCTAAAACAGCGCTATTTGCAGGATCATTTAAGTCACTTATTGTATAAGTGGAACCTTCTACTTGTATTTTAATGTTATAGTCCTCGTCAATTTGGATTACGTCGCTGGTATCGTTTATAATCGTATAATTATTATTGAAGTCAACGAGACTTATTGCAGCGTCCAGAACCTCAAGGATTCCGAGGTTGAGGTTCACATCAACGTCATCCGTGGGAATGGCGCCGTCGCTGTTGCCGCACGCAATTTTCTTTAGATTTGTTACCGCATCATTAATGGCTGATGCCACGTTGTTTAAGTCCATGCTTTCAAATGACTTTAAAAGAGAGTCGGCATCTTCGCCTCCTGCGCTTCCTCCGATGACGGAAGTTATTATCCCGCCCAGGTCAAAACCCGCTTGCTTTAAACCCGCCTGGGCGGAAATGTAAAGCGCTTCGGAGTTACCTGGTTCTTTCGCCAGAATTTTGTCGGCGATTTCCTTTGCCTTTGCGGGGTTATTCTCTTCCAGAGCGGCATTCGCGTCGTTCAGCAGGACCGCGGTGCTTGACGAAGAGCCCGCCTTGTGAAATTTTCCGAAAATGTTTTTGTTATCGCAGGATGCGAGAATAAAAACGGCGAGGACTGATAATGGTATAATAATTTTTTTCATAGCGCCTCCTTACTTACACTTTTATTATATCTCAAACCGGCAGAATTGTCAACGTAATAGATGTCACAATATCTTCGGCGAATGAAATTTTCTTCTCGTCTGTAAATAAAGGCGTGCGAAACGAAAGTAATGTCATTGCGAGTCCCATAGGGACGTGGCAATCCGCGAAGCGTTGCGAGGGCGTAGCCCGTGGCAATCTCGCTAATGAGATTGCGGAGTTTATCCTGAGTGAATACGAAGGACCGCTCGCAACGACTTCGTCGGCTTTCGCTTTACACTCCAAATATATCCTCATATCATTTACCGCTTCTATTATATTTCACCTTCCATAAATACAGTCCGTTTGGCGGCGCGGGGGAAATGTGCGGCGTTTTACCGAGGGCTATTTTTTTAAAATTGATGGGGTCTATTTTTCCGGAGCCGGCGTTAATGATGAAGGAAGCAAATGTCCTTACCATTTTATAAAGAAAGTGGGAGCCTTCTATTTCAAGAAAGAAAAGATTTTTTCCCCGTGAAAGGCAACACCGTTTTACGTCACAGATTGTGTTTCTCCTGCTTGAGCAGGAGGAAAGATGCCTGAAGTCCTTTTTCCCCGCAATGAATTTCGCCGCCGTATTCATTAGTTCCCGGTTCAGGTTGAACGGGACGTACAGGCAGTAGTCGTTTTCATAGGGGAAAAAATCTCCCGTCCGGAAATAATACCTGTAAACTTTTGATTCGCAGTCGTATCTCGGATTGAAATTATTTTTTCCCGTAATTTTGTTTACCCTGATGTATTTCGGCAGTTTTGAGTTCAGGGCTTTTTTCAATGAGGAAGCCGGAATATCCGTGGAAGATTCAAAGGCGCAGACATTCTCCCTTGCGTGAACGCCCCTGTCCGTGCGTGAGGCAAAAACAAGTTTTGTTTCTTTTTTCAGTATTTTTTCAGCGGCTTTTTTCAGGGAACCCGCAACGGTCGGTTTGTCTTTCTGTATCTGGCTTCCGTAAAACTTTGACCCGTCATAAGAGACGGAGAGTTTGAACGTTTTGTTCGCCCCGGTAGAGGCGGTCCGGTTCATTTTTTTAGCAGCCCGCAGGCCATCGCATCCAGCCCTCGCAGGAAGTCAAAAATGGCGTCCGCAATTTCCCTGAAGGTGAATTTTTTAACTCTTTTTATTTTTTCCGGAAACTCCTTAAGCGCTTCCGGAAGAATTCTAAAAAGACGCGAAAAAATAAAAATGATTTTTTCCGCCCTTTTCCTTCCGATAAAAAATGAAATAATTTCCGTGTAGATTTTCAGATTTGAAATCCTGAATTTTTCCTGATTCAGGGCAAAAAAAATGAACGTCAAAAGCAGAACACGCGAAAAATAGAGGGTATTTTTTGCGAGGTTCGCGGGATTAAGAGCGGAGAGCAACCCGTAAAAAAGCAGGACGGGAATAAGGAAAACCGGTTTAACGCAGATTTTCGATTTTTCTGTTAGGGTAATTGCAAGAACGGCTAAAAATATGCCGGCCATTGTCCTGCCTCCGGCAAAGAGGGTAAGTAAAATGAGAATAAAAGCGGCTCCTGCTCTGATTTTTGGATAGACCCGCACCGCTATATAATTTTGATGAGTTCTTTTGCTATCTGAACCGCGTTCAGAGCGGCCCCTTTCAGGAGATTGTCGGAGACAACCCACAGCCAGTAACAGTTTTTGCGGGAAACGTCGCGCCTGATTCTCCCGACAAACGTTTCAAACTTTCCCGCCGCATCAAGCGGCATCGGATATTTCAGATTTGGAATATCGTCAACGACGGAAATGTTTGCTTCTTTTGCGAGAACTTCCCTTATTAATTCAACCGGCAGTTCTTTTTCGAGTTCTATGTTGACTGCCTCGGAATGGCCCCTGAAAACGGGCACCCGCACGCAGGTTGCCGTAACCGAAATTTCGTCTCCCAGAATTTTTTTCGTTTCGTTAACCATTTTGATTTCTTCCTTCGTATAATCGCCTTCAAGAAAGACATCTATCTGGGGTATGCAGTTAAAAGCGATTTGATTGGGAAAAGCGGAGAAGTTCTTTCGCGGGAGTTCTATTTCCGCGAAGTTGCCGTCAACGATTTTTTTTGTCTGGTCCTTCAATTCGTTTATCGCTTTTTGACCGGCTCCGGAGACCGCCTGAAATGTTGTAACGACCACACGAATTATTTTTGAAATTCTGTGGACCGGCGCAAGAGCGTGCACCATCTGAATCGTAGAGCAGTTCGGATTGGCAATGATGTAAGAGCCCTTTTTTAAGGAGTGCGGATTTATTTCGGGCACGACGAGAGGGACGTCCTTGTCCATTCTCCATGCGGAGGAGTTGTCGATTACGTAGGTCTTCTTCGCCTTAAACAGAGGGGCGTATTCTTTTGAGACGCCGCCGCCGGCGGACATCAGAACGATGTCAACCCTGTTTTTTTCAATCCAGTTTTTTGAAAGTTCCGCAACTTCAATTTCCCCGTCCCCGAATTTAAGTTTTTTCCCTGCCGACCTGGACGAGGCGAGGAGGAACAGTTCCCCGACCGGAAAATTAAGTTCTTTCAGCATCCGCATCATTTCCCGCCCGACGGCACCGGTGGCTCCCGCCACGGCAACAGAATAATTTTTCATTTGTTCTCCCGTATTTTTATAAAAACTTTTCTCTTCCGCGGACCGTCAAATTCGCAGAAAAAAATCCCCTGCCACGTTCCGAGGGCAGGTCTGCCTTTTGAAATGATAACCGAAACGCTTTCGCCGATTAAGGACGCTTTTATGTGGGCGGCGGCGTTACCTTCGGAGTGGTCGTAATCGTCATTCCACGGAACGATTTTATCCAGTCCCTTTATTATATCGCTTTTTACGGAAGGGTCGGCGTTTTCGTTTATCGTGACTCCCGCGGTCGTGTGGGGAACGTAAACGAGAGCAATCCCTTCCTTTATCCCCGAAGAGGAAACCGCTTTTGCGACTTCACCCGTTATTTCAACGAATTCCGCTCTCCTGCCGCTCGTAACGCTTATTTCTTTAATCACGGTTTACCTCCGCCGCCAGTGCCGTCCCGTCGTCCGCAATATCAATTTTAGCAAGATTCTCCTTCATTTTCCAGAAGTCATTGAAAATGATTTTATTTATTAACAGGGGCAATTCACGGATTGTCCCCGCATTATTTTGTTCAACCGCAATAGCGGCTCTTTTTGAAGAAAAAAATAAAGCGTTGAATTCCTGATGGCTACCCGCCTGCGGATACGGAATCAGGAGAGACGGAATTTTATAATGGGAAAGTTCTGCGAGCGTTCCCGACCCCGCCCGTGAAACCGCCGTCCCCGCGACGCCGTAAAACAGGGGCATTGCGTTCGTAAAAGGAAGAACGAGGTGATTCCCTTTGTGCGCCGAATATTTTTTCAAAACGGAATCAAAATCCCTGTTTCCCGTTATGTGGATTATCTGCGCGAAATCCAGAAACTCAAGGACTTCGCAAACGGCCTTGTTGATAAAATGACTTCCCTGACTTCCGCCGAGAATAAGAAGAACCGGTTTCCTGAAGTCAAATTTTAAATCTGCGAGAGTTTTTTCTTTTTCCGCCGCCTTCGCGGAAACCGGCATTTTCACGGGGATGGTTTTCCTCCCTATGAATTTTTGCGTCTGCGGAAAAACGGTGAAAATTCTGTCCGCAAAGTCCTTGAGAAGCCGCGTCCCTTTCCCCGGAACCAAATTCGGCTCAAAAAAGAAAATCCCGGAGCGCGTCAGAACAGAACACACAACCCCGATTAAATTCAGGTAGGAGCCGAAGCAGATGATTTTACGGGGTTTGAGTTTTAAAGTGAAAATAATAAATTTCAGCAGTTCTGAAACCGCGGAGAATTTGAATCTTTTTAAGGACAGCGGCGGCAGAAAAATTGTGTCGGGGGTGTTTTTTAGAATGGTCAGCGATACGGGATTTTTTATTGCGACGATATATGACTTCGGCAGATGTTTCCGCAGGACTTTTGCGGGTAGAATGTGACCGCCGGAGGCGCCGGTAAAGAAAATAATAGAATGCATATGGTTAGCGGTAATCAGAACCGTCCTCCTGAAAACAGTTGAGAATTAGTCCGTGACACTGCCCATTGAGAATATCGGCAGATACATTGCAATGACAATGCCTCCAACGACCACGCCGAGAAATACCATTATGAGCGGCTCAATCAGCGAAGTCATGCCTTTCACGGCCGCATCCACTTCGACGTCGTAGAAATCCGCAATTTTGGTAAGCATCGTATCAAGGTTTCCCGTTTCTTCGCCGACCTTTATCATCTGATTGACCATCGGAGGGAAAATGCCCGAAGCGGCGATCGGTTCGGCAATTTTCTCTCCTTCGCGGATTGCCTCTCTTGCGGTCATCACGGCCTGTTCTACAGCCCAGTTCCCCGCTGTTTTCGCAACCGTTTCCATCGCCGAAAGAATAGGAACGCCGCTCGCCACCAGTGTGCCGAATGTTCTCGTAAACTTTGCCGTTGCGGTTTTTACGAGGACAGGACCCAAAACAGGCATTTTCAGCATTCTGGGTTCAAGGAATTTTTTGCCGTAGTCGGATTTATAAAATTTTATGCCGCCTACCGCGGCCACGACTATGCCGCCGATGACCAATAAAATTTTTTCTCTCAGGAAGTCACTCAGGTTTATCAGTATCTGGGTAGGAAGAGGGAGTTCCCTCCCGAAGGAGGAGAAGACATCCTTGAAAGCGGGTATCACAAAAATGAGCATAAACAGAGTTACGCCAAAGCATATAACAATAATTGCGGCAGGATATATCATTGCGCCTTTTACTTTCCCCTTCAGTTCTTCGGCCGCCTCAAGGTATGTGGAAAGCCGTTCAAGTATGACGTCAAGAATGCCTCCGAGCTCCCCCGCTTTTGTCATATTTACATAAAGTGTGTCAAAACAGTCGGGAAATTTTGCGAGGGCATCGGCGATTGCCGTTCCGCCTTCTATGTCTTCGCGAATACTTTTGACGACAGACCCGAAGTAAGGGTTTTCAACCTGCTCTTCAATGATTGATATTGCCTGAACAATCGGCACCCCGGCGTTAATCATAACGGAAAGCTGCCGCGAAAAAATTACAATGTCCTTCGCCGTGGCTTTCGGCTTTAACGGGTTTATTGAATTAAGCATTTCCAATAAAGCGTTTTTTTGCTGGGCGGTAATTTCAAGAATAATGTATTTCTGTGCTCTTAATTTTTCAACGGCGGCTCTCTGGTCGGTCGCTTCAAGGGACCCCGCAACCGTGCCGCCTTTCGGCGTTCTGACTTTATATGCGAATGTCATCTTTACATCATGCCTTTTTCAATCGATCTTTTTAATTCCTTGACATCGTTTGATGAGGCGTAAGCCTGGTCTTTTGTGATATTCCGCTTTTTATAAAGATTGTACAGCGCCTGATTTTTTGTCTGCATTCCGTATTTCCCGCCTGACTGTATCGCCGAGGCAATCTGTTCTGTTTTTTGTTCGCGGATCATGTTTCTTATAGCGGGCGTAATCAGGAGCGCTTCGCAGGCGAGACATCTCCCGCCCTCCTGTTTTTTAAAAAGTTCCTGACTGAACACTGCCTGCAGAACAAAGGAAAGCTGACTTCTTATCTGGGGCTGCTGGTGCGGGGGAAAAACGTCAATAATTCTGTTGATTGACTGAACGGCATCCGGCGTGTGCAGGGTGGCAAAGACAAGATGTCCGGTTTCGGAAACCGTCAGAGCCGCCTCTATTGTTTCAAGGTCCCTCATTTCGCCTATGAGGATTATGTCGGGGTCCTGGCGCATAACGTGCTTCAGAGCCGCTCCGAATGTCTCCGTGTCGGCGCCTGTTTCTCTCTGCGACACAACACATTTTTTGTGGGTATGTACGTATTCAATGGGGTCCTCAATCGTTACGATGTGGGAAGTCCTGTGCTCGTTCAGGTAATTTATTATTGCGGCGAGGGTCGTTGATTTTCCGCATCCCGTCGGTCCTGTGATGAGGATAAGGCCCATCCGCATTTTTATAATAGACCATATCAGCGACGGCAGTCCGAGTTCCTCAAAAGACATAAAGTCGTACGGGATGGCTCTCAGCGCCGCGCAGACCGCGCCGCGCTGCCTGTAAACGTTCATCCTTATTCTTCCGATTCCCTTTATGCCGAAGCCGAGGTCGAGTTCATTCGTCGCTTCAAATTTTGCCTTCTGTTTTTCCGTAAGGATGCTGTATATGAGTGACTGTGTCTGCTGTGGGTCGAGAGGTCCGTAATCAAGGGCGCGGATTTCGCCCTCGAACCGTATGGACGGCGGGCAGCCGTCGATAATGTGCAGGTCGGATGCCCCCTTTTCCATCATTTCCTCGAGCAGTTTATTAATTTCTATCATTGTTCCTCCATTTTTTTCCCCTCCTCAGGGCGGCGGGCGTCTTCGTCCGCCTGTGGAGGAAGGCTTGCCCCGTTGGGGGTGGCGTCTATCCGGCTCTGCACGGCGGTAATTACCGCCGCGTTTATTATATCATATTTTGAACAGCCGCGGGACAGGTCGTTTCCGGGTTTCCTCAAACCCTGTAAAATTGGTCCTATCGCGACGGCGCCGGCAAGGCGTTCCACAAGTTTGTATGAAATATTTCCGCTGTTTAAGTCGGGGAAAATCAGAACGTTCGCGTCTCCGCCCCATTTACCGTTTGTTTTTTTAAGGGCAATTTGCGGAACAATTGCGGCGTCCGCCTGGATTTCCCCGAAGAACTCAAAATCCACGCCGGATTTTTTTAGAATTGCATTTGCTTCACGGACTTTTAAGACCGTATTTAATTCGGCGCTTCCCATCGTAGAAAAAGATAACAGCGCAACTTTCGGCTCAGACCCGAGAAAAAGCCGGCATGACCGTGCCGTCTGGATTGCGATTGTTGCCAGCTGGTCAGCCTGCGGTTCCGGTATTATTGCGCAGTCGGCAAAGAGAAAATTTCTGTCCTTCAAAAGCATCATAAAAAAGCTGGAAAGCAGGCGTTTAAAATTTTCTTCCGGTGATTTTCTAATCCCTACGCACCGCAGTAATGCCTTGACGGTTTCGGCCGTGGAATTTGCGCATCCGCCGACAAAACCGTCCACATCGCCGTTTCCGAGTTTCATCGCGGCGTAATATAATGGATTTTCCAGCGTTTCAGATGCCTCGTCTCCGGAACTGAACCGGCTTTTGTTTTTTTCAAAGAATTTATCAATCAGTTCGGCCTGATTTTTGTCCCTTCCGGGATGCAAACACTCAATTCCGCTGATAGAATTCTTCCTCACGAGAACGGGAATTGCCAGTTTTTCTTCCGCAAGGGCTTTTGCCGCCTGGATCACTCTTTCGTCGTCGCCTTCCGGGAAAATAATTTTTACAGGGCGTTCTTTTGCCCGGTTTTTCAGGACTTCAAGAGCGTCTGACATTTTCGGCGTTACCTTTTGCAGTGCCCGCCGGCTGACTCTGCCCGGATTTTTTCGATTAAGTCATTCACGCTGAAAGTTCCGGCATTTTCCTTCCGGTCGCGCAATGCAATGTTTTTGTTTTTGACCTCACTGTCTCCGATTATCCCGAGGTATGACACGTGTTCGTTCAGCGCTTCTCTTACTTTTTTGTTCAGAGTTAGATTTCTGAAGTCGCTCGTCACTCTTATGTCCGCTGCTTTTAGTTTTTCAAAGACGTCTCCGGCAAAGTCAATGTGCTTTTCGCTGATTGTCAGCACTCTTACCTGCTGCGGCGAAAGCCATAGGGGGAAGTTTGCCTTGTAATGCTCGATAAGCAGTCCGACAAATCTTTCAAGCGAGCCGAGAATTGCCCTGTGAATCATAAAAGGCGTTTTCTTAGAGCCGTCGGCCGCGATGTAAAAAATCGAAAATCTTTCGGGCAGGTTGAAATCAAACTGTATCGTCGAACACTGCCGGAGGCGTCCGAGAGCGTCCTTTATTTTAACGTCGATTTTCGGGCCGTAGAAAGCGCCTCCCCCTGCGTCAATCTCGTAAGATATTTTCTTTTTTTCAACGGCTTTCTTCAATGACTCCTCGGCGATTTCCCATGATTTTATATCGCCGACGAACTTTTTTTCCGGTCTCGTCGCAATATAAATTTTGAAATCGGAAAACCCGAACGAAGAAAGGATTTTTATCGTAAAATCAAACACGCTCGCTATTTCGTCAATCACCTGTTCTTCCGGAACAAAAATGTGAGCGTCGTCAATGGTGAAACCCCTCACTCTCAAAAGCCCGTGCAGGACGCCGCTTTTTTCAAACCTGTAAACGGTTCCGAACTCCGCCAGCCGCACAGGCATTTCCCTGTAAGAGTGCAGCCGCGAAGAATAAATCATTATGTGCCCCGGGCAGTTCATCGGCCTGACCCTGTAGGGTTTACCCTCTATATCCATCTGCGAATACATAAAATCTGCGTAGTTTTCAAGATGGCCCGAAATCCTGTAAAGTTCCTCGTTTGCTATATGGGGTGTTCTGACGAGCAGATAACCGTTTTTTAAGTGCTCTTTCTTCCAGAAATTCTCAATGGTGTCCAGGAGCGCCGCTCCGTCGGGATGCCAGTGTATCAGCCCGGGCCCTGCTTCGGGGTGAATGCTGAAAAGGTGTTTGCCGATTACGCGGTGGTCCCTTTTTTTTGCCTCTTCCCTGAATTCGATGAAATCATGCAGTTCCTGCTTTGTCGGGAAAGCGGTGCCGTAAACCCGCTGCAACATTTTGTTCTTTTCGCTGCCTCTCCAGTAAGCGCCCGCCAAGTCGAGCAGCCTGAAATTTCCGAGGTCGCCGGAGTTTTCTATATGAGGCCCTTTGCAGAGGTCAGTAAAATCGCCCAGTTCGTATATGGAAACCTGTTTATCTTTGATGTCCCGTATCAGTTCGACTTTGTAATTCTGTTTTCTCGTCGAGAAAAAATCGATTGCTTTGTCTTTTTCCATTGCATACTGCCTGAAATGAACTTTTTCGCGGATTATTTTTTTCATTTCTTCCGAGATTTTTTTGAGGTCTTCCGGCTTTATACTGGCTTCAAGATCGAAGTCATAATAAAAGCCGTCAGCGATAGCCGGGCCTATGGCGAATTTAACATTGCCGAACAGCCGCTGCACGGCATAAGCCATTACATGCGAGGCCGAATGTCTTAGTGTCTCAAGAGAATATTCGTTTTCCTTCACTTTAAATTTGGGCGCGGTAGGATTCGAACCTGCGACCCCCGCCATGTCAAGGCGATACTCTAACCAACTGAGCTACGCGCCCGCTATTATTCAATATCTAAAATCTGCTTTTCAAGGCACGGGTCGGATTCGAACCGACGAATAGCGGTTTTGCAGACCGTCCCCTTAGCCACTTGGGTACCGCGCCGGAGTATTTTTTTATCATTTTCCCCTGCTATTGTCAATTAAATGCGAAAATATTATCATAAAATCCAGGAGGCGTGGCCGAGTGGTTGATGGCGGCGGTCTTGAAAACCGTTAGGTGATGAGCCTCGGGGGTTCGAATCCTCCCGCCTCCGAAATTATCAAATTGGCGGAGCAAGCCAACTGCTTGGCTTGCGTGAGGGTTCGAAGACCGCAGCGATGCGCGAGTTTGCCGAAGGCAAAGCGAGCGCCGCGAGGGGCGGCCTGCGAAAAATTTCCGTCAGGAAATTTATTTGTAGGCGAATCCTCCCGCCTCCGATTAAGAAAAATCAAATATCAAAAATAAAAAGTTAAAACTACGGGAAGAATCAGGCAATTAAAAAGTGCTGTTAAATAAAGGATGCGGGAGAGAATTTTTTCCCTTTAAATGCCATTCACCAGTTACCGTTCACTTTTTACTCTTGGCGGTCTTCTTCAGGTAATAGATGACGGGGACTTCGTCGCAGTCGGGGAAGAGCGGGCAGTTGATACAGTCGGCCCAGACCTTTTGGGGCAATTTGTTTTTTAAGGTTCTCTTAAAACCGAGACATAAAAAGAATTTTTCTTCCCTTGTCAGCGCGAAAACTCTGGGTAGATTCAGCATCCCGGCTTCCTGCAGCGCCCGCTTAACCAGTTGTTTCCCGATACCTTTTGCCCTGTGTTTTTTATCCACCACGAGGGAGCGGATTTCGGCAATATCTTCCCACACTATGTGAAGCGCCAAAATACCCAGAATTTTGTTTTTCTTTCTGAACACAAAGAATTCACGAACGTGTTCGTAAATTTCACTCAACGGCCGCGGCAGAACCACGCCTTTTGAGGCGGACTTTCTGATAATCCCGTAAATTTCCCCGGCATCCTGCACGTTTGCTTTCTCAATCATTTTTTTTCTCCGCTTTCTCCGTTAAAATATCCCAGTTTTCATTTACATTCTTTTGTATGAGTTTTAGATTGTCATCCGTCAAATGCCGGAACCTGCCCTGCAATTTTAAGTAGTCGGCAACCGGCAGGGGCCCGGGGTTCATGCTAAGCGTATATTTTCTGCCGTTTTCTATTTCATAGAGAGGAAAAATCCGTGTTTTCACAGCAAGACGGGACAACTTTATCGTATCCTGCTCTCTTGATTTCCATCCGGCGGGACAGGGTGAAAGGATGTGAATGAATTTTGTGCCCCTGATTGACTTTGCCTTTGTAAATTTTTTTATCAAATCCTCGGGATAAGCGACGGTGGCCGTTGCTATGTAAGGAATCCTGTGTGCGGCCATAATTTCCACAATATTCTTTTTGGGGACATCCTTGGGATGGCCTGACGGCGTGGTTGTCGTCCATGCGAGAAAAGGCGTTGCGGAAGAGCGCTGTATTCCTGTATTCTGGTATGCTTCGTTGTCGTAGCAGACGTAGATTATGTCGTTGTTCCGTTCGGCCGCCCCCGAAAGCGCCTGAATGCCTATGTCAAAAGTTCCGCCGTCGCCCGCCCATGCAACGACCTGCGTGTGATTATTCCCCTGCATTTTCAGGCCCGCCTTTATGCCGCTCCCCGCCGAAGCCGCCGCCTCAAATGCAATGTGAAGGACGGGAACTCCCGCGGCAGAATAAGGGAAGGGCCCTTCTATGACCGACCAGCAGCACGCCGGTATAACGAGAATCGTATCACGCCCGAGCGCCTTTAACGCCATCCGCATGGACAATGTGGCCCCGCAGCCCGGACAGGCGACGTGTCCGGGGTTTAAAATTTCTTCTTCCGGGATTGTTAATCTCATGGTTTCAGACCCTTCCAGATGATTCGTTGGCGGGGCTGTTTGTTAAGAATGACAAAATTAAACATTTCTTCTATGTCCGCAGGCGTTATGTCCCTGCCGCCGAGACCTGCAATAAATCCGAAAACGGGAGGTTTTTCCCGCGCGGCGTAGAGGGCGGATTTTACTTCTTCGGCGAAAATTCCTCCGTGACCGAATGAAATGTTTCTGTCAATCACCCCCACTTTACCGCATTTTGAAAGAGCGTTTTGAACTTCCTTAAAAGGAAACGGACGGAACAGCCGTATTTTGAGCATACCGACTTTTTTGCCTCGCCGTCGCATTTTATCAACAACAAACCGGGTCGTGGAACTTACCGTTGAGGAGGTTACCATTATTACGTCGGCTCCGCCTGTTTTGTATTCTTCCACAACGCCGTAGCCGCGCCCGAACAATTCCTTAAAATTTTTATCTTCTTTCTTTGCGATTTTCAGCGCTTCATCCATCGCCCGCTGTATTTTATACCTGAATTCAAAATAAAATTCAGGGGACGAAAGCCCGCCGAAAGCGTGGGGTGCGAGGGGGTCAAGTTTGTATTGCGGTTTGTAAGGAGGCAGGTATCCGGATATTTTGTTCTCGTCGGGCAGGTCAACGGGTTCCGCAGTGTGCGACAGGAAAAAAGCATCCAGAACAACCATTGCGGGCAGATTGACTTTTTCGGCGATTTTATATGACTGAATTATCGTATCAAGAACTTCCTGATTGTTTTCGGCATAAAACTGGAGCCACCCTGTATCTCTCTGGGCGAGCGAGTCCGTCTGTTCCGTCCAGATGTTCCATCCGGGAGCCATC
The DNA here is from genome assembly GCA_043825615.1 of bacterium. Taxonomy (GTDB): domain Bacteria; phylum CG03; class CG03; order CG03; family CG03; genus JBDRMV01. Next base: position 225,967 of record JBDRRS010000013.1, read on the forward strand.
GCCCTGTTTATATTCGCCATAACAATTGGAAGCCGCGAGCCGGAAGCCCAGTGAAGGAGTTCGTGCATAAGGGCAAGGCCCTGAGAAGATGTTGCCGTGAATGCTCTCGCGCCGGCATTTGCGGCGCCGATACAGGCGGCCATTGCGGAGTGCTCGGATTCCACCGTAATAAATTCCGCCTTTAATTTTCCGTCGGCGCACAGCGCCGCGAGGTTTTCCACAATCTGCGTCTGGGGTGTTATGGGATAGGCGGAGATGACCTGCACCTTACTCAGGAGCGCCCCGTATGAGACAGTGTGATTTCCCGTTAGAAGTTTTTTCACTTTTTTTCCTTTTTAAGGGCAATGCACTTTGCGGGACATTCTTCGGCGCAGATTCCGCAGCCCTTGCAGTAGGCATAATCAATGAGAGGCACGGGTTCCGATTTGAGTTTTTCGTTAGGGGCGGCGCTTTTGCCTTTCCTGAGGAGGAGAATTGAGCTGTCGGGGCAGAACTTCCAGCAGATCATGCATCTTGTGCATTTTGAGTAATCAATCTCCGGCCGGATGCTCCGCCAGCTGCCGGTTTTGTTTACTCTTGTCGTGGAGAGTGAAATTGTCGCCAGCGGCATATCTTTTTCGCCACGAAACGTTATTTTTATATTTTTGCTCATTTTTTTATCAGGTCGGTGTCCATTACATAAGGACTGTCTCGTAAGCTTCTGCAGCGGCGGCCGCGTTTTCTTCTTTTTTTACAGGGACAAATTCTTTTATGCCGTTGGCAACGGAATCTATCCTGACGAGATTCGTTATTCTGGCAAAAGCCCCCAGGATGGCGGTGTTGACAATCGGGGAAGTCGGTGAGCCCAAACGGTGTTTCAGCGCGATTTTTGTCGCATCAACCGTCGCTGTCCTGTATCCCGGAAATTTATAAGCAGCCGGCTTAATGTCCGAATTGATGAGAATCCAGCCGCCTTTTTTCAGACCAAAAACAACGTCCACTGCTTTAATCAGAGACGGGTCGAGAACCATCACATGGTCGGGTTCGTAAACGTTTGCTCTTACGAGAATGGGTTTCTCATCGGTTCGGACAAAAGCTCTTACGGGCGCGCCTCTCCTTTCCGTTCCGAAATCGGGAAATGCCTGCACATGCCTGCCCTCCAAAAAGAACGCCTGAGCGAGCGCCTTGCTCGCCACGACGGCGCCCTGCCCTCCCCTTCCGTGAATTCTTATTTCAACCATCATTTACGGGGAAAGATTATGCGGCACAGGGAAGTTCCGGTACGGATTTCGGTGTTCTTTTTTGCCGCGATGCTCTGTCTGCCGTCGTGAATTTCCCACACGTCCCCCTGCCTGTGCAGGATTTTTATTTTTATTCTTTGAGCCGGAGGAACAACAATGCTGCGCGAAAAACCTGTAAAACTCAGCAATGGAGTAATTATTACGGCGTCCTGTTCCAGCGGCACGGCGGGTCCTCCGGCCGCGAAATTGTAAGCCGTTGACCCGAGCGGCGTTGAAATAATTACCCCGTCGCCTTCCGAGGCAATTTTTTTGCCGGCAAGACAGACTTCATATTTTATCGTTCTCGCTACCTGACCGGTTTTTATAACAATCTCGTTGAAAGCCGGGCTTTCCGTCATCAGAAACGGCGGGAAATATTCGGTTTTTGGAATTTCACCCGTTATTATTTTTTTCACGTCGGTTAATTTGAAACCTTTTATGGCAGTGTTTTCGCCAAGCGGGAAAAAATAAACGCTCACTTTTTTCCGGTATATTTCAGAGAGAACTTTCAGCAGAAAACCGTCACCGCCGAGGACGAAAGCCGCCTCAAAAACCCCGCCGGTAACATCCGCTTTCAGCCCTTTCAGCCGTTTCTCAAGGATGGGCAGGTTTTTTTTGACTTTTTCTTTGCGGGTGTTTGCAAAAATTCTTATCTTCATTTTCAAACCTTACAAGGGTGGTGGGCGTCTTCGTCCGTCTGTGGAGGAAGGCTTGTCCCGTTGGGGGTAGCGTTCATTTTACTCGCTCATCAAGTATTTTTCTTTTCGAGTTTTTCACGGTATTGTTTCTGAAAACGGTGTGGGAACGGTTCATAAGTTTAACAGCGGTGTCGCAGCCGAGAAAATTGTTTCCGTCAATCGTGGCTCTTGAAACCTCGGACAGTTTTATCCCGGTCCCCCCGAGTATCCTGTTATTTTCCACGACACCTCTGGAACTGTCCCGTAGAATAATGGCAAAATCATTATCGGTAAACAGATTTTCCCGAATTTCGGCATCACCCGATTCCACGCAGGATATTCCGCTGCCGTTTGCCAGAAAATTATTTTCAAAAACGCTGGTTTGTGATTCGCCCTGAACCAGAATGCCGCTTACGTTCCTGGAGATGTTGTTCTGCGAAATTCTCGCGGAGGATTTTACCCAGAGAGCAATACCTGCTCCATTTCCGCTGATGGTATTGCTGGAGATTTCGGGTATTGAAATATCCCCGCCGGCTATTCCGATGTTGTTGCCTGTGATTTTGCTCGAACGTATTACGGGTGAAGAATTTCCCTCGCAGAAAATGCCTGCTAATTTTGAAAAGGAAACATTCGTATTTGAAATTTCAGGCCTTGCGAAGTCCGCCACGCCGATTGCATGACGGCAGTTCAGGAAGGTTGAGTTCCTGATTTTTCCTCCTCCCATATCCCAGTATCCGATTCCGGCAACACTGCAATTTTCAATTTTACAGTTCACGATCTCAGGAGAGGACTCACCGTAGACCCTTATGGCTATGGGGCTGCCGTCAATTTCTACGAATGACAGTTTTGCCCGGTTTTTCCCGAGAAAAATAAGACCTCCGCTGTTCTTTGAACGCAGGAACTTTATCGGTTTTTCTCGAGAACCTTCGGCGTCGAACGTTCCTTCCACGAGTATTTCTATTTTTTCGTTTTGAAGGATGTTGAAAGGTCCCGCCGCCTCCTCCCGTATGTATCTGACCTGGTTCTTCGGTTTGCGGGCGTAAGAAATTTTCGTGCCCGGAAGAATTTTCAATCCGGCTCTCCTTTCCACGACCACATCGCCCGTCAGCTTGATTCTGCCTTTCCACACGGTGTTTTTGGAAATGGAACCAGAATATCTTTTCGTGCAGGATGCAAAAACAACAAGAGCGGAAAGAAGAGCCGCTTTTTTCCATTTCATAGGTTTATTTTAGTAATTTTGATAGACGTTGTAAAACCGCAGTCTTCATTTTTGTCAGGGTGGGGGCTGCTTCATTCATATTTTTTTCTCGAAGAACCTCTGCAGGAACGCTTCTGCGAGGCCTCTGTATTTACCCCAGAGTTTTCTGCTCGCTCCGTCAAAATCCGATTTCACCCCGTAATTTTCCCGCATTATTTTTTCGGTCAGACAGTCCATATAAAAAGCGCCGTAGTTTCTCTTCTGAAAAATTTCAAAAAGGGAAAGGGAATAATTTCCCAGACCCTTGATTTTATCTATTGCTGCTTTTCCGTAATTTCCCGCAAGTTCGTTCAGGTAACCGGATTTATAGCCGACCTTGAATTTACGGAGGTCCCCGAGGTATTTACTCCTTTTGAAATTCAGATTTCCGTAAAGAAGATTCATCTGTTTCCTGTAGTTCGCGTATGAATTATTCTGCGACACGACGGCGCCGACGAGCGCTTCAAAATCGGAGAATGCGGAAATGATTCTTGTTCTTTTTATTTTAGGCAGCAGGGTTTTTAAGACAGCGTCTTTTCTGCAAATTCCGTAGAACTCATTCATATTCTCTCCGATTCCGAAACAATATCTTACCCTCTTAATCAGGAAGTTTTTTTCGGACACATTGATTTCCTTGTCCGTTGTGATATGAAGGAAACTCTTTTTTTGCCTGAAACAGAGATTGATTTTCCTGTTTTTCAGTATGACAGTCCGCTTCGGCTCGTCGTCGTAGAAAAAATAGAAGAGTCCCGACTTGAATGTCTTTAGAAAATCAAAATCATTTGTTTTTATCTTCACAGTTTTGAGAGTATATCAAATTCGGGAATTGAACACACGCTTTGCTGCGCGGCACCATTTCCACCATTTCAAAATTACATAAAAACAACAAACGCTTGACAGGATGAGTATTTTTTACAAAAATCTAACCTATGAAACCAACTTATAACCCGCACAAAAAAAGACGCGCGAAAAAGCACGGCTTTAGGAATAAGATGAAAACACATTCAGGGAAAAAAATTCTGAATGCAAGAAGAAAAAAAGGCAGAAAGAAACTTACCCCGTAAGAAACTCGCGGCAAATCAGTTCTTCAAGTGTTCCTACAGCAGAAATTTACGGCAGCAAGGGAAAATCTGGTTGAGAATAGGCTCGCGGTTTGCAAGGAAAGCAGTCGTACGGAATAAGTACAAAAGGTGGGTGAGGGAGATTTTCAGAAAAATGAATTTTGAAGGAAGATTTGACGTTTATGTTTCCTTGATAAAACAGCCGGAGGCGGATTTCCATTTTTTCAGTGGGCATCTTCTCGAACTTTACGAAAAAGTTAAATGACTTATCTGCTGAAACTGCTGATAAGAACCTGGCAGAAAATTCCCGGGATGCCTCACTGCAGATTTTACCCGAGCTGTTCGCAGTATTTTCTGCTTTCTCTTGAGAAATACGGTTTCTTCCGCGGTTCCGCAAAAGGAATTTTCAGAATACTGCGATGCAGCCCTTTTTCGCAGGGGGGTTTCGACAGACCGTGAACGGACCAGAAAGAAATTCAATCCTGGCAATTGTTCTTTCCTTTCTCGTTCTCCTGATATGGTGGTCAAGCATTTCGAAAAGACCGGTGCCTCCGGCGAATAATACTGACGCCGTAAAAGCGGCCGGGCACGGAAAAACTGAAGTTGCGGAAACAGGGAGCGGTGAAATTTCCGATGAAGAGATTGGCGAAGAGGAAACACTTGAAATAAAGAATGCAAATCTCAGATGCCTGTTCGGACGCAAAAGCGGACAGCTGCATCATCTGTATCTGAAAGAAAATTCGAGCGAGGTTGACCTGATACTCCCCGATTCTCCCCTTCCTTTCGTTCTTAAAGCAAACGGGAACATATTGAAAACCCCAACCGTTTCGGAAAAAAACAACTCAGTTCTCGTCTCTTACCCCGGAACCGCCCTGACTTTCTCGCTTAAAGACAGCTATCTTATGGTGAATGCCGCATCCCGCAGAAACGCGCCTCTGGAAATATCGTGGGCAGGCGGAATCGGCACAGACCCCGGTCTTCTTAAGGAGCAGCTGAAAAGAAAACTGCAGCGGTTCCACATAAATGACGGCAAGGTAAAAAAAATTTCGTCTTTGCTGGAAAAACGCCTATACGGGTGGGTCTGTCTTTCAAACAGGTATTTTCTGATTGCATTTTTTCCTGACGGGAAAATCCCGATGATATGCGACCCCAAAAATCCGGAAAAGTTAATTTCCTTTTCTGCGGAAACGGGTGAACTGAAACTGAAAATCCTGATTGCCCAGAAGGAATATGCCGCGCTGACGAAACGCGGAGAGGGCCTCCAGAAAACCCTGGACCTCGGGCTCTTTTCGTTTCTCAGCATTTTCTTTATTCATATTCTGAGTTTCTTTAAAAGCATCACCGGAAACTACGGGTGGTCAATATGCATTCTGACCGGCATCATACAGTTTTTTATGTTCCCTCTCACAAAGAAAAACTTAAAGTCCGCAGCGGCAATGAAAAGAATACAGCCCTATGTTAAAAAATTGCAGCAGCAGTACAAAGACGACCCTAAAAGAATGCAGTCGGAACTTATGAACCTCTACAAGGTTCAGAAAGTAAACCCCCTCGGCGGCTGTCTTCCGATGCTTCTGCAGATTCCGATTTTCTGGTCTCTTTTCACCATGCTTCAGGGCCTGGTTGAACTCAGGGGGGCTCCGTGGATTCTGTGGCTGACCGACCTTTCAAAACCGGATGCGCTGTTCGGGCATTTCCCTTCATTCGTACCGCTGCTCGGCGGCTGGCCGATAGGTCCACTGCCCCTTCTCATGGGTTTAACGATGTTCCTTCAGCAGCGTCTCACCATTACCGACCCCCAGCAGAAAGCGTTTCTCCTGATGCCCATATTTTTTACATTCATTTTCCTGAAATTCCCTTCGGGGCTGGTCCTCTACTGGTTCACCAGCAACCTGCTGACTTTTGGACAACAACTGATTCTGACAAAAAAATAAATGCGCCCCGACACCATCGTTGCGCCAATCACCGCATGGGGTCATTCAAGCGTCGGAATCGTCCGCCTGAGCGGCGGGACGGCGCTGGAAATACTCGGTAACATTTTCACGCCAAAAAACAGGAAAAAACCCGCATCGCACACCATCCACTACGGACACATTCACGACGGTAAAACGCTCGTTGACGAGGTTCTCGTTTTTCTCATGCGCAGACCGCGAAGTTATACGCGGGAGGATACGGTGGAAATATCATCCCACGGAGGGCCGCTGATAATCAGACAAATTCTGGAACTCTGCCTGAAAAACGGGGCGCGTCTTGCCGAACCGGGGGAATTCACGAAAAGGGCTTTCCTGAACGGGCGGATTGACCTTGTGCAGGCGGAAGCGGTAGCCGATTTAATCAGCGCAAAAAGCGAACAGGCAATAAACGCCTCTGCCAAACAGCTGGAAGGCGGGCTCTCGGACGAGGTTGCAAAAATAAGAAGCAAAATTCTCGTCGCGGCGGCGGCGCTGAACGCCTCGCTCGATTTTCCGGAAGACGACATTAAATGGAATGCCGCAAAAACAAAAAAAACGCTTTCAGACACATGCCTCGGAACAAAAAAAATTCTTGCCGGTTTTGAAACCGGACGCAAACTCAGGGAAGGCGTAAAAATCGTTATCGTGGGAAAAACAAACGTCGGGAAATCGTCCCTTATAAATGCTCTTTCTCAAACGGAGCGGGCAATAGTTACGCCGGTTCCGGGAACCACAAGGGACGTCATACGGGAACCCCTCGTCCTGAAGGGAATACCCGCAGAACTCTACGACACGGCGGGCTTGAGAAAAAATGCGCGGGGAATAATTGAAAAAATGGGGATGCAGAAAACCAGGGATGCAATCGGAGAGGCGAACGCAATAATTTTTCTTTTCGACGCATCCCGGAAACTTGACGAAAGGGACTTCAATATAATGAAACTGTTGAAGGACCTTGCAAAAAACACAATAATGGTAGGGAACAAAACGGACCTCGGCAAAATCCCTCCTTCGAAAAGATTCGGAATTTTCAGAACTTATATTTCCTGCCTGAACGGAAAAGGCATCGCCCCGCTCAAAGACCGGCTTGCCGGGTTTTTTACGAAAGGAATGATACTTCCAAAAGACGCGGTCATTCTAACGAACGTAAGACATGCAAAAATTTTCCGGGCCGTCCTGAATAACGTTTCGGAAGCAATTCCGAAAATTGAGGAAAACCCGGCCGTCAGCGCCATGATGCTTGAGGATTCTCTTGCGGAACTCGATAAACTGACGGGCAGAACCTTCCGGGAAGATATGCTGAATGAAATTTTTTCAACATTCTGCATCGGCAAATAAATGAACGCTACCCTCCCTCCACAGGCGGACGAAGACGCCCACCGCCCTGATAAGGTTTGAAAATGAAAACCACCGCAAAATCCGTATTTTTGCTTTTTCTTTTCCTCCCCGGACAATCAACCGCCGCAAAAGAAATAACGCTGCTCTACCGGCCGGAAACAGGCAAAACATATCATTATTCCGGCGAACTTGAAATCCATCAGGAACTTGAAAACCTGATTTCCAAAAACCCGGCGGTAAATGTTTTTTCGGCAGCGGTTTCCTTTGACCTTGAAGTCGCGACCGAAAACAGCCACTACGTTGAAAAATACACGCTAAAATCAGCTACGATAACTACGGATACGGGCGGAATCATCGGCGACATGAGTTCGGAGACCGCAAAACTGATCGGCAAAGAGTGGGAAGTTCCCGTCTCCTCTACCGGAGCAGTCATTGGAATGGATTCGGAACTCAGCTACCCTTATACCCTTATACCCTTACGGGCACAAGCGGGCACAAGCGGGTACAGGCGGTTTTTCCCGCACTTGCCGGAAAAAACTATTAAAATCGGCGAAGATTTTACGACGAAATCAAATACCCGTTACCCGTTTCTTGATATGACGATTAACGTAAAAACCGTTATAAAATACAAACTTGAAAAGATTCCGGAAAGGGGGCTCGGCATGTTTTCCTTTAGCGCAAACGTAACTTCCGCTTCACATTACCCTGAGCGAAAACGCATAATGACCGAGAGCGAAATTTCAGGTCTCGGGACCGGAACGTTCCTCTACAACGCGGAAAAATGCCTGGTTGAAAGTTTCGCCGCGGATTTTTCTTTCGACTCGGACGTTTTTTCCCGGAACCCGTCTTCCGGAGAACAAAGGTTGAAAATCAAACAGACGCTGAAAGTCAGCGTATTAAGAAGATAATTTTTTCTGAAATATTTTTTTCAAACCGACAGCAATTTTATTTGTTTCTTTATGCGTGGGGCCTTCAACCATAATTCGCAAAAGCGGCTGCGTGCCCGAAAACCTTATGAGCGTTCTTCCCCTTCCCTGAAGGAGTTTGTCCGCGCGGGCCTGCGCTTCCCTGAGTTCCGGGATTTTCCTGAAATCAACTCTCCTTGCCACTTTGAGATTCAGAAGAACCTGCGGATATCTTTTCATCGTTTTCCTTAAAACGGACAGTTTCTTTCTCTTTTTTCTCATTACGGTCAAGAGCTGCAGAGCCGTCATTATTCCGTCGCCTGTCGTGTGGTGGTCCAAAAAGATTATGTGTCCCGAATCCTCACCGCCCAGAACCGCGCCGCGCCGCTGCATTTCTTCAAGGACAAACCTGTCGCCTACCGGCGTCATATAGGACCTTATGCCTTTTTTTTCAAAGAATTTGAGCAGACCGAAATTGGTCATAACGGTTCCGACCACAAAGTTATTTTTAAGCCGATTGTTCTCCTTCAGGAATTCCGCAATTATGGCTATGATTTCATCCCCCGTAACGACAGACCCTGTTTCGTCCACCGCAATACAGCGGTCTCCGTCGCCGTCAAAAGCAAAACCCACATCCGCTTTTTCCTTCGCAATCACCGCGGCTGCATTTTCGGGATAGAGCGACCCGCAGTTTTTATTTATGTTCTTCCCGTTAGGCGAAATCCCGATCGTCTTGACATTTGCCCTCAACTCGTCGAAAATCATGGGAGCGACTTTATATGTGGCTCCGTTCGCGCAGTCAAGGACAATTTTATACCCTTCAAGCGAAAAGTCCTTCGGGAGGGAACTTTTAAGAAAAACGATGTATCTCCCGAGAGCGTCCTCCACTCTGACATTCTTTCCTATCCTCTCCGCCGGAGGCAGCAGATGGTGTATGTTTCCGGAAATGGCAGTTCTTTCGATTTTCTTTTCCGCCTCCTCACTCAATTTTTCCCCTTTTGAACTGAAAACTTTTATGCCGTTGTCCTCATAAGGGTTGTGCGAGGCGGAGATGACGACGCCGGCATCCGCATTTATATTCTTCGTGATAAAAGCAATCCCGGGAGTGGGCATCGGACCCAGCAGAAGAACCTCGCCGCCCATCGCCGTAATTCCGGCGGAAAGCGATGTTTCAAGCATATAGCCCGACAGACGCGTATCTTTCCCTATGATGATTTTGGGCCTGTGTGATTTCGTTTTCCTCAGAAAATTCGTCAGGGCAATGCCGATTTTCACAACCTGAAAAGGAGTCATCGGACTCTTGTTCGCCACGCCTCTTATGCCGTCCGTACCGAATAACCTCATTTTCTCTCCTTTATCCCAATGCTCTGATTCAATTTAATAATTGAGAGGCCGGCGTAAAACCCCCGCGCCGTCGTATTCGGATAGAGAAGACAGTTCTTCCCGAGGAGCGTTCCCGGCATCGTAACGGAATTGCAGCCGGTTGAAACGCCGTCGCCGAGAATTGCGCCGAACTTTCTCAGCCCCGTGCTTATCTTATTCCCTTCCGCCAGAACATTTATATTGTCCTCCGTAACCTTGAAATTCGCGAGTTTCGTACCTGCGCCGAGATTTACCTTACCGACCACGCTGTCGCCGAGGTAGGCAAAATGCCCCGCTTTGCTCTCCCCTGTCATTATTGCGCTTTTCATTTCGGTCGTGTGCCCGACGACGCAATTCTTACCGATGATAACCGCGCCCCTTATGTAGGCGCCCTGACGGACGACGGAACCGTCTCCGATGATTGACGGGCCGTAAATCAAAGCCCCGGGTTCTATCACAACGGAACTCCCGAGCTGGATGCTGTCATCCATAAGGAAACTTCCCTCGTGTATGACGGCGCCGTTTTCAAGAATAATTGTCTTTTCTACCATGGTCCGGCCGTGCCTGATTTCACTTACATTCGGTTTTATGTTTTCTTTCAGATATTCTTTTATGCGCGGCAAAACTTCCCACACGTTTACGATGCCTTTAAAAATAACCCTGTGGGGGAACCTTGTCAAATCAAAAAAAATCTCCGGCTTAAAATTCAATTTTGACATCCCTCCTTTCACGCGCGCTTATCCTGAACATCTCCTCGTCCCTGTAACCGAGAAACGAGGCAATCAGCGCCTCCGGCAGCTGGTGGATTTTTATATTATACACGTTGACGGAATCATTGTAAAATTCCCGCCTGTCGGCAATCTGGCTCTCAAGCATGGTAATCCTGTTCTGAAGATGAATAAAATCCTCGTTCGCTTTCAGTTCGGGGTATTTCTCCGAGAGAGCGAAAAGTTTTCCGAGAGCCCCCGTCAACATATTCTCCGCCCTGCCCTGCTCTTCGACAGACCCCGCTTTGATGCAGGAACCCCTGGCTTTTATAACATCAACTATCGTTCCCCTCTCATACTTCAGATAACCCTTTATCGTTTTTACGAGTTTCGGTATTTCGTCATACCTCTGTTTGAGAATGACATTGATATTCGCCCATGACTTTTTCAGGTTATTGCTCAGCACAACAAGGTTGTTGTAAATCTTGACGATATAAATCACGACAATCAGTAAAATCCCCCAGAAAATTATGTTCATAATAATAATCATCTACCCTCCTTTTAATAAATCCATATTAGCAAATTTTCCAGAATGAAAAAAACCGATACCGCAAATATCGCCAACCCGCCGAATATAAAAACGAAACTTTTGATTCCCATCCACTTTGCGAGTTCCTTTTCGCTCCTGTCGGCCAGGAGCATATTGTCTTTCCTGGACCCTGAAACGGCAACATCGCTCAGGTCACCGGATGCTCCCGATTGCCTGATTTCCTTTTCAATTTCCCTCACCGCCAACTCCCATTCGTATTCGTCAATTGAACCGTCCTTGTTTACGTCGTACCTTTTTTGAAGTTCCTTTGACGACTTGAGTTCGCGAAGTTTCGAACGCAGTTTCTCCCTTCTGCTACCCATCACGTCGTTGCTCTTCCCCGCATACCCCAGGATATACACGCTTTCGCCGGGAAGAATATACCACTCGCTGTATCTCCTCGCGCCGGAGTAATGACCCTCCGAATAATAATATCTCCTCCGGAGCACCGCATCGCAGTTAAAGGGCTCCACAAGAACCGAGCCGGTGGAGTCCTCAAGGAAAAACGGGGTAATACTCTGTCCTCCCGCGATCTCCTTCCATGAACTGCTCCTGTGCCTGCCGGAACCCGTTACAACATATTTTTCTATTTTGTATCTGTAAAAAACGCAGTTTATTTTATTCACCGGTGTATTTACGGGATATTTGTTTTTCGCCAGACCCTTTATTTCAACGAGACCCATTGGGAGCGAGCGGATTGTCGAAGTCGGAATTCCCTCAATCACGCTTTTCCTTTCGTAGAGTTCCCACCCCAAAAAGAAAAGAAAAATACTGAAACCCGTCAGGAATGCGAGCAGCAGGAAAATCTTAAAGTCATCGGGTGCGATTTCGATACGCAGAAACGGGAAAATAAAAGCAGCTAATAAAATTATAACCGCAAAGTTACGAAAAACCCTTTTTATGTCCGGCTGAATACCCACCATCGGCACACAACTCCTCCGATACCCGCAACGGAATTAAAATAAATGTCGCGGATGTCATACACCCGGGACGGAAGAATTCCCTGTATCAGTTCGTCAATAACACCCGCCGAGACCGCCAGGAGCACGGCAATAGCTACCTTCCGCCAGCCCGCCCATTTTTTCAAAGCGGCCGCTTCCATAAAAAGAAAACCGCACAGACCGTATTCAAGAAAATGAACCCTTTCCTCCGGACGTTTCAAATTCTTTATAAAAATCAAAAAGACAAGACAAATCAGCAGGAATATCAAAATTCGTCCGAAAGAAAAACGCCGGCGCAGTAAATAAAGCATCAACAGGACGAAAGCAGCTCCCATAAAAAGATTCGTGGTTATACTGAACGCCCGCGCGCTTGAAAGACCTCTTATCCAGTTTAGAAGACCCCTCATGACCGGAAGGGTAAGATAAATAACCCCGACATAACCAAAAGCGATTGTCCATTTTTTCACGGCGGCGGTCATTGCGTCAAAACATACCGCAGACGTATCTGAAATCGCAGAGACCGCAGTATCTGTTTCTTTTGGGCGGAAACCTTTTTGCGCTCCTGATTCCCCCGGCGAGGCGGTTGATTCTATCCTTTATTTTTTCCTCGTTAAAATCTTCTTCCCGGAATGAAATTTTCTTCATAAAGCGAAGGAAAATGTTGGATGCCGAGGTAACTCTTTTGCCGAAAAACCTGCGCGCGCCGAGGAAATAAATCTGAAGCTGCATATCGGAGCGGAGGTCGGAAGCAGAGGGTATCTCCCTGTGCGTTTTGTAATCTATAATTTCAAACCCGTCTTCGGTCTTCTGAATCCTGTCAATGTAGCCGGAAACGACGTGCCCCGCAAACCGGAAGGAGAAGTGCGCCTCAACCCTCCATGCGGGAACGAAACTGCCGCTCACAAACATTTCATGATACCTGCCGAGAATTTCTGCCGCCTCTTTAAAGAAAACTTCACTCTCGGAGGCTTCATAGCCCGCCGAAATCCAGTTTTTATTCAGAAGTTTCAAAAGATATTCTTTTGTGGGTTTTTTAATGCCGAGAGAATAAAGGAATTTTCCGGAGTAAAATTTTTCAAGAGTCCTGTGAAGCGAATGCCCGAATGAAAATTGCTTCTTCGGAGGAAGTTTTACTCTCTCAATATAAATTTTCCTGTACGAATAAGGACACCTCTCAAATGCGGAAAGTTTGGAATAACTTAAATACACCCTTACCTCTTAACTCTCATTATCGCATCCGTCATTACCGCGACCCTCTTCATTTCCTTTACGTCGTGAACCCTTACAATGTCCGCTCCGTTGGCAATCGCAACGGCGACCGTTGCGGCTGTGCCCTCAAGACGCTCCCCTGCGGGTAAATTCAGAACCTTGCCGATGACCGACTTTCTGGAAGTTCCGACAAGAACGGGTTTGCCAAGTTCACCCAGTTCTTTCAACCTTTTCAGAATAACAAGGTTGTGCTCGGCCGTTTTGCCGAAACCAATTCCGGGATCGATTATTATCAGGCCCTGCGGGATCCCCGCACTGACCGCAATCTCAATGCTCTTTTTCAGATAGACCTTTATCGATTCAATCACATCCTCGTAGAAAATCCCGCCGTTCTGCATATTCTCGGGCGTTCCTCTTATGTGCATCAGAACGACCGGAACGTTAAATCCAGCGGCAAGGGGTGCCATTCTTTCATCAAACCTCAAACCGCTTATGTCGTTCAGAATCGACGCGCCGCTTAAAAACGCCTTTTCCGCAACAGCCGATTTATACGTGTCAATCGAAACAGGGACATCAAATCCCGCAGCCAGTTCCTTTATTACCGGCGCCGTTCTTTCAATTTCTTCTTCCGCCGAAATCTGCTCGGCGTAGGGTCTCGTGGACTGCCCGCCGACGTCAATGATATCAGCTCCGTCGCGGACAAGTTTCTCTCCCCTTGCAAGAGCTTCATCTCTTGCGGAAATGCCGTCTCCCGAAAAAGAATCGGGAGAGACATTTAGAATTCCCATAATAATTGTTCTTTCACCGACCGGCAGCGAATAACATTTTCCCTGCGGTGTTTTCGGAGTCCATTCCATTTCCTTATCAGGGTGGCGGGAGGGTGGCGTCCATTCCATTTACTATTATACGAAAATATCGTTTTCCGGTCAAAAATGATATAATGCAAAATGATTTTGAAAGTCCTTTCGTTTTTCTACGGTCTGGGAACGGAAACAAACCGTTTCATCTATAAAACAGGCCTGAAAAAAACAAGAAAAATGCCGGGTTTTGTCATCTCCGCCGGAAACATCTCCGCCGGAGGAGCTGGAAAAACGTCTTTTGTAATGGAACTCTGCCGGCTTCTGGAAAAAGAAAGGAAAACCGCAGTGATAACGCGGGGATACAAAGGTTCTGTCAGGGGACCTGAAATCGTGACCGGCGGAAGTAAGTCCATCGAAAAATTCGGCGACGAAGCGGTTATGATGACTGAAAAATTAGTGAAACACGGCATACCCGTAATCGTTTCAAAAAACAGGGAGGAAGGCATAAAGTTCGCCTGCGAAAAATTAGGAAGAGACACATTTATTCTTGACGACGCGTTCCAGAATTTCTCCGTAAAAAAAGACAGGGATATCCTGCTGATTGACGCTGTAAGGCCCTGGGGCGGGCTCCTGCGGGACTGGAAGGCATCTATGAAAAGAGCCGGCATAATAATAGTGAGCAGGGCGAACCTTGTTCAAGCATCCGAGGTCGAGAAAATCAGGAAAGAAATTTCAAAATACTCGCACGCCCCCCTGATTGAATCAACGCTCTCAATAAAAACCATAAAAAATATTTATTCGGGAAATACCGCGGAACGGGCTTTTTTCAGGCAGAAAAAAACCGCCGCCTTCTGCGGGATAGGAAACCCCTCTTCCTTCGAAAAACTTCTGATAGATAACGGCATTGAACCCGAAAAATTCATTGTTTTCGGCGACCACCACAGATACGGCGGAAGCGACATTGCAAAACTGGATGAGAATTATCTCTGGCTCACGACGGAAAAAGACGCCGTGAAGGTAAGGAACGTTGCCGTCAGAAGAAACATTTTTGCCCTCGTAACCCAAACCGGGATAGACGATGATAAGATTAAACATTTTATTTTATAAACTGAAACTCCGGGCAAAACTACTGACCGGCGGAAAGAAAAACAGGGCAGTGATTTTCGACAGGGACGGGACTCTGAATTTCGACCCCGGTTACATTTCCGAAATAAAGAACTTTAAACTGTTGCCGGAGACAGTCCCCGCGCTCAAAAAACTTTTTGAAAACGGTTTTCTTCTGATTGTCGTCACGAACCAGTCAGGGATCGGACGGGGATACTTTACAGAGGAAAAAGTGAAGAAACTCCACTCGCACCTTGAGAGAGTTCTGGCTAAAAACGGCATTTTTCTGGCAAAAATTTTCGTTTGCCCGCACAGACCCGAAGAAAACTGCCCCTGCAGGAAGCCGAATGCTCTACTGTTTGAGAAAGCCGTCAGGGAATTCCGGCTCGATGTAAAAAAATGTTATTGCGTCGGGGATAAGGAAACGGACATTCAAGCGGCTGAAAAGGTAGGAATAAAGGGTTTTATGCTCGGCAGGGACTTAAAAAACACCCTGCTGGCGGCCGAGAAAATAGTAAATGACTCTTAACAGAATCCGGCTCTACACGATGCGCGGATGCGCTGTTCTATACTTCATTATTTTCTACCACATACGGAAAGACGTACCGGCGGCGGCCTTCTTCGCCGGGGCAGCTCTCGTCATTTCGGGAGAACTGGTCCGCCTCCTGGCCAACTCGGTAATCAGGAAAGACTCTCTCCTTGCATCCTCCGGCCCGTATGCCGCAGTGAGACACCCGCTCTACATGGGGAGTTTTCTAATTTACCTCGGTTTTCTGTGCTTTCACTTAACGGGAAAATTTTATTCCGCGGTTGCGGTTTTCTGGCTTACCGTAACGGCGGCAACAGTCATTATTTACAAAAAAAAGATTGGTAACGAGGAAAAACTGCTGGCTGAACTGTTTCCCCTATACCCCGAATACAGGAAAACAACCCCTGCTCTCTTTCCAAACCCGTTTCAAATGAAAAAAACGGCTTTTGAAATTATTTTTAACTTAAAGCAAATCGTAAAAAACAGGGAGCACAAACTGCTGGCGGGTCTTGTTGTTATGCTTATTGTTATTGCCGGAGGAATTTTTTATTATTAAGGTATGGACATTCTGAAGGAGTTCGGCAGAAAAACCATTCTGGTGGTAGGCGACATCATCCTCGACAGATTCATCTACGGCGACGTTTCAAGAATTTCGCCCGAGGCGCCGGTCCCTGTCGTAAAAGTCCAGCATGAGGAATTCAAGGCGGGAGGGGCGGCGAATGTTGCGGCAAACCTCATATCCCTGAAAGTAAAAGCCGTTCTCTGCGGCGGTGTGGGCGACGACTATTACGGGAACTTCGCAATCGAACGCTTCAGGAAATCCGGTATGGACACGTCTGCGGTAGTACAGATAAAATCCCATACGACAACAATTAAAACAAGAATCATCGCGCGCAAACAGCAGGTGGTGCGGATTGACAGGGAAACGAAAGTAAAAGACAACACCGGAAACCTGATTACGGTTCTCGTAAAAAACATCAAAAAAGCCGACGCCGTAATTATAGCCGACTACGGAAAGGGGGTAATCACAAAGGAACTGCTGGATTATCTTATCCCTGCAGCAAATAAACTGAAAAAAATAATTACCGTGGACCCGCAGACAGAACACTTTTTCAGATACAAAAACGTTACGACAATCACGCCGAACCATCTTGAGGCATCGTCCGCGGCGGGAATGCCGGTGGAAACCGACGCAGAGGCAAAACGGGCGGGTCTATGTCTTCTCAAAAAACTCAATCTGAAAAGCATTGTCATAACGAGAGGGGAAAAGGGAATGACCGTTATTGAAAAAGGCAAAATCCTGAATATCCCGACAAGGGCAAAAGACGTTTTTGACGTTACCGGCGCAGGGGATACGGTCATCGCCGTCCTGACAGCCGCTTTAAGCGCCGGGTGCGATATCTTTGAAAGCGCGCGCATCGCGAACGCGGCGGCTGGAATCGTTGTCGGAAAATTCGGAACGGCGTCTGTTTCGCAGAAAGAATTAAGAGAATGCATGTAATAGGGGTAATCCCCGCAAGATACGCTTCAAAAAGATTTCCCGGAAAACCCCTGGCAAAAATTCTGGGAAAAACCATGCTCCAGCGCGTTTACGAAAGAGCCAAAAAAGCAAAACTTCTGAATGAAATTATCATAGCAACGGACAGTAAAGAGATAAAGAATGAAGCGGAAAAGTTCGGGGCAAAAGTCAGACTTACGGGAAAGTGCGATTCGGGAACCGACAGAATAAGGTCCGTCGTCAGAGGGATAAAGTGCAACGTCGTTGTCAACATCCAGGGGGACGAACCCCTGATAGAACCGAACCTGATTGATAAACTGGCGGGACAGTTCAGCGACGCAAAGGTGGAGGTCGCAACCGCCGCAACAAACATTTCCGAAAAAGAATTCCGCTCGAAAAACATCGTCAAAGTGGTAACGGACAAAAACTCAAACGCGCTGTATTTCTCAAGAAGCCCCATCCCCGCAGGCGCCCGGCATCTCGCGAAAAAGCACATCGGCATTTATGCCTACAGAAAGAGCGCCCTTCTCAAATCAGAAAATTTCAAGAGCAAACTTGCCGAGGCCGAAGACCTGGAACAGTTAAAATTTCTTGAAAACGGCGTCAAAATAAAAGTTATCCAGGTAAAATACAGCGGCGCCGCGGTTGACACCCCCTCCGACATAAAAAAAGTAACCCGCCTGCTATTGAGAAAATCGGCACCCTGACGGCATCAACTTTTTAATAGAGCCGTATGTTTGATGACGGGTTTGTCATCTTTGAAGGTAATGCTTTCTTCCAGAATGTGAAACATCACCGTTTTTCCCCCAGAGACAGAAATTGCTCCAGACGATTAAGAATGGTTTCGTGGTTATCTGGCAACACATCAATATTCATGGGGAGTATGATTTTTCAGGCGCGCGCGTCAGCGTGTCGGCTGCATGGAATGGTTTAAGATATCTCCCTACTTTAACTCTATTTCCTTTCTTAAAGACAGGGATATCTGGCATATTATTTTGCTAATATTTTCCAATAGGTCAACAAAATCAGGAACGTTTCTTTTGTCGTGAGTTTTTAATGCCTCCATGAATTTATCGTTCCATGCATAAACTGTAGTTTTGATATTATTAAGCAATTTTTTTTCATTGTCGCTTGCCCATACATTAAACAATAACTGACTGTTAATCCGAATATAGCGATCCACCAATACACAAAATCCTGTATAGTCGTCCGCTGATAAATCAACTTCTCTGCCTGCTTGAGCAAGACGTACTTTTTCTACTATCAAATCTCCTTTGTTCAAAATATCAGAAAAATCGCCGATTAGTCTGGACATTTCTGAAATTCGCTGCTGCCTTATAGATTGAACCCTTTTCTTGTTGTTTTCCGTTCTTTGCGCGTGTACGAATGAGATGGCTGCGCCAATAATAGATATTGATGAAGCAACATCGACGCCAATCATAATATTTTCCAACATAACTCCTCCTTTTTTTCGACTAACGAGTAATAATCAGAATCAAAAATATTTCTTACCCACCTATCGTGCGGGAAAAGTCAAAAATCAAAATCACTGGCTACTGCGCACCGCGCGCACATAGTAGTTGCTGCCGGCGCTCTTACGGCCGACGTTCACAAGGCCAATGTCGAAGACCACGCCGTATGCGAGGGTAGCCGAGTACTCCGTAGACGACCAGTAGAGGGTCGCGGCGTAACTGATATAAGTTCTGCCGTAATCATAAAGTTCTTTTAATTCGTCTTTAGTCGGTAATCGCCAGTTAGAATATCCTTTGTAAACTAAATTCTCTGCCCATCTAAATGCAGGATAAGTATCAGCGGATTCTCCAACCGGATAGTTATAACATTTGTTTACATTATCCCATGTTGGCTGACCTAAAGTAGCAGAAGTCTTCCATCCTATTGTTCCATCATTGTTACATCCAGCACTGCCTCTGTCTCTTGGCCACATTAAATAATTACCTCCCCCTGTTCCAACTGTAACTAAATCATCATCAATGATTTGCCATTCGCCATCGGCAATAGGTGTAGGTGCTACACCACCCCCACCACTATCATCTTTGTCTTTGTCCCATGGAAACTTGCAGCCACTTAATGAGACAACTAAAACTAAACTCAGAATACCAACTTTTCTCAGAAACGAACTATTCATAAAACCTCCCGCCGGAATTGCTATCCTAACGTAAAATCCAATTTTTAAAAGTGAAAAAAATCAAATCTATGGGCCATTGCGCACCGCACGTGCATAGGCGCGACAGGTTGGATCGTAACCCATTACATCGCCATCGTAAAAGTCCACAGCGTATCTGCAGTCATTGTAATTTGGAGGTGGTGTAGCAGAAGATGACCAATAGCCATGAGTAGAGTAGCTGATATATGTTCTTCCATAATCATAAAGATACTTTAGTTCATCTTTTGTTGGTAAACGCCAATCATCATATCCTTTCCAAACTAAATTTTCTGCCCAAGACATAGCTGATGACCAAGCTAAATTAATAGTTTCGTTGCATCCAGCACCACTTCCGCTTCTTGGCCACATTAGATAATTATTACCCCAGCCAGTACCAACTCTAACTAAATCATTATCTATAATCTCCCATTCTCCACTCGCAATAGGTATATTATCCACTGTAACCGTATATTGTGAACTCGCCGTTTGATTTGCTGTATCGTAAGCAGTTACTTTGGCTATATGAGAGCTTTCACTTTCGGCCGTTGTATCCCATGAATAACTATATGGTGAAGAAGTATCAGTGGCTTTCAATGTATCGTCGATATAAAACTCAACTTTGCTTATTCCATTATCATCTGATGCACTGGCTGTTACACTTACCGTCCCTGAAACTGTTGCGCCATCAGCAGGGCTGGTTATAGATACTGAAGGCTCGGGATCATTGTCCACTGTGACCGTATGCTGAACACTTGCCGTTTGATTTGCTGTATCATAAGCAGTTACTTTAACTGTGTGGGAACCCTCGCTTTCTGCTGTTGTATCCCATGAATAACTGTAAGGCGATGAGGTATCCGTCGATTTAATTACCCCGTCAATATAAAATTGAACTCTGCTTATTCCATTATCATCTGATGCACTGACTGTTACACTTACTGTCCCGGACACCGTTGCTCCATCAGCAGGATTTGTGATTGAAACTGAAGGTGCGTTATCCGCAGGTGTACCTCCACCACCGCTATCATCTTTGTCTTTGTCCCATGGGAACTTGCAGCCACTTAATGAGACAACTAAAACTAAACTCAGAATACCAACTTTTCTCAGAAACGAACTATTCATAAAACCTCCCCGGTGGGATTGTTATCCCACCGTAAAATCTAATTTCTGAATGAATTTGTCATCCAGATATATATCAACATGCCATTTCCCAATTGACTCCCACCCTTCATCTGTCCAAAGAGCCATTGCTAAATTTCCACTGTGACCAACTTTGAACCAGAACCACGTATTATATATTCCATTTTTTGATTCAAATGAAACTGGAACTACAGACCTTAATTTATCCTGCGGGTCATACCAATAAGATTCTGCGGTGTGAGTGCCTTTTACATTTTGCCAGGATGTAAATACGTAAAATTTTTCATATGTAGCAAAACTTGCGGTAATTTCGTAAGGTTTCCCGTCTTTTAAAAATCTACAAGTTGTAATTCGCTCTAAATAATACGAAGCAACTTTATTTTGTGTATATCCAATTGTTTGAGATAAAACCAAGCATAAAAAAATTCTAAAAATTAAATATTTCATTTGCAGTTGCCCCCAATAAAAAAAGGGCGCGAACATCACACTCAGCGACCAGCAACGAACTCTAATGTTGACTGCCATTCCTTGCCCCTTCGGGCAATGTAACAGCATTATCCGCATTTCAAAGGTATTTTATATGAAATCATTACTACTTGTCAAGTATTTTTATTCTCTCCTATAGAACATTTTAATGAGCGCCTTTTTTACTTATAATTTCCTTAATGAAGAAAAATATAAATATTTACACTTTGCTTGGAAAAAGAATTCAATATGAAAGAAAAAGAAAAGGGCTAAGTCAGGAAAAATTAGCTGAAAAAGCAAATACCAGTACTAACTACATTTGGCATATTGAAAAAGGCTTAAAAAAACCAAGTTTACAGACCTTAAAAAAAATTGCTGATGTCTTTGAAATGCCTTTGAATAACTTATTTGAAGAATCATCAGTCCCTTTTCAAAGAGATAAAATTGACAGCCAGATTATTACTCTCCTGAAAAACAAATCTTTCTTGTATAAAAAGAAAATTTTAAAAATTATAAAAGTTTTAGGATAATTTCCGGATATACTCAAGAGACTTATAACTTTTCTAATGAAAATTTCTGCTGGGGAAAATCAGGTTGTCTTATATTTTTCAGGAATAATGACGGGGTTGGTGCCCCTCTTGACATTAAAATAAAAACGCAGTATAATATAAGCGATGGCGCTAAAATTGAGGGGCATTACTTATAATTATGTATAGTAAAGAGCAATTAGAAAAAGCTTTGGGGCTTTTAGGAAAGAAACTGGAATTAAAGAATTCTCCCCTGCTTAAGCTTGTTGTCTGCGGGGGTTCTTCACTAATCATATCGGGTCTGGTTTCCCGTGCGACGAAAGATGTGGATGTTGTGGCAATCGGTTCAATGGATGAAAAAGGCAATCTCATTTTCAAGAGTCCGTTACCGGTTCCTGACATTCTTATAAATACTGTCCGGGAGGCGGCGCACGATTTAGGTCTGCAGGAGAATTGGTTGAATCCGGAACCGGAAAGTATTATGCAAGCTGGTCTGCCGGAAGGATTTATTAAAAGGGCTGAAGGGCGTAATTACGGAAGCAAATTGAAAATATTTTTTCTGGGCAGGTTTGATTTGATACACTTAAAAGTATTTGCAGGTGCAGATCAGGGGCCCGGACGTCATGTTGATGATTTGCTGGCTCTAAAGCCATCTGAGAATGAGATGGAATCCGCCGCAAAATGGTCTATGAAACAGGACCCTTCGGAAGGTTTTCGTTATGTTTTAAAAGATATGCTGGAAAAATTGGGATACGGATCGGTCTGTGAGAGAATTTAAGAAATATTACCTGGAACAGCTCCTTGAATTTTTATGGAAGCAGTGGTCTTTGCTTGGCGTTGCAGGATACAGCCGGTCAGAAAACAGCAATTTTATTGACCCCGAGGCTCTGCTGATTTTTAGTTGCACTTTTGCCCGATATGACCCCCGCCTCTTTGATGAGATTGTTTGCTGGCTTGATATAAACGGTAACCTCATAAATGTTCAGCGCCTTAAAAAAATAATTAGCGGAGAAAATTTCGGCGGGAAAAATGTTCTTTCGGCAGTTGCGGATTTTATGTCGCGGCGGCATAAATTTCTCAAATGGCAGGGTCTGATTCAAAAGGAAAAAACCGAAGTAAAGGAATCTCTTTTCTTTCTAAAAGACGGAACTTTTATGAAACAATTCGGAGAGATAAACCCCATTTTCGCCGAGCATGGTTTCCTGCGGGGGAAATTTGAACCGGGAGAGCATCCGGAGCCCGCAAGGCTGGAACGGACCGCCTGCCTTCTTTTAAGATTACGGGCGCTCTTCGGCATAAATGCGCGAAGCGAAATAATATCGTATCTCCTTACAAAGAAAAATGCCCACCCGAGCCGCATAGCAAGAGAAACTTATTATTCTCAGAAGACAGCGCAGGACACGCTGGTCGAGATGGCTCGTTCGGGGTTAGTAAGAATAACCTCCACGGGCAGGGAAAAGCACTACCGTCTTGACAAAGAAAAATGGACAGGGTTTCTTTCGCTGCGGGACAAAATTCCTGCGTGGATAATCTGGCCGTTATTATTAAAAGCGCTGGAGCAACTTTGGCAAAAATTAAGCGACCCGAATTTTCTTAAGCTTGAGCCGGAACTCCAGACCTCCGAATTCCGTTCACTTATACGGGAAATCGGTCCGGGAATTGAAAAGGCGGGTTTTCCCGAAGTCCTGACAGATGAAAGAAGTCATCCGGGCGGGCAGTATCTTTCAATTTTCCAGGCAGACATCAGAAAACTGCTTTCATATTTAGTTCATCCGGCAAACCCCCAGGATTAAGACACCGGGGAAAATCAGGATGCTCGGTATTTTTTGATGGCAGGGTTGTTTTCAAATTTGCAGGAAATGTTATAATAGGGGAATGAAAAAGAAAATTGTAAATGTCTGCGGAATTAAAATCGGCGAAGGAATAACAGTTATTGCGGGGGTCTGCTCGATTGAAAGCAGACAGCAGGTATTCAAGACCGCCGAATTCCTGAAAAGAACGTGTACAAAATTCGAACTCCCTTTTATCTTCAAGGCATCTTTTGACAAAGCGAACCGCATGGCCGGAAAGTCATACAGGGGTCCCGGAATTGATACGGGTTTGGGGATACTCCGGGAAGTAAAAAACAGATTCGGGGTTCCCGTTCTGACCGATGTTCACTGCATATCGCAGATTCCGAAAGTAAAAAAAGTTGCGGACGTAATACAGATTCCCGCTTTCCTTTCAAGGCAGACGGACCTGCTCGTCAAAGCGGCGGAAACGGGCCTCCCCGTAAACATAAAAAAGGGCCAGTTCCTTTCTCCTTATGATATGAAATTTCTCGCGGAAAAAGCGGAAAGTGCGGGGAACAGAAAAATAATTTTGACCGAAAGAGGAACCTGTTTCGGATACAACAACCTTGTTGTTGATTTCCGCTCAATCTGCATAATGAAAAAAACAGGCTATCCCGTTATCTTTGACGCGACACATTCGGTTCAACTGCCCGGGGGCGGAGGCGGCCAAACAACCGGTCAGAAAGAATTCTGCTTCCCTCTCATAAAAGCGGCATTGGCGGTGGGCGTTGACGGAATTTTTCTTGAAGTTCATCCCGAACCCGGGAAGGCAAAATCCGACAGGGGAAGCGTTTTAAGTTTCCGTGAATTTTCAGAAATTGCTGGATTTTTAGATAGTTGGGGACAGGTCTTGAAAAGCCCTGTCCCCTTCCGTTTATGAAGAAATTCAGAAGCGTCGGCGAAATTTTCAGGATAGAAAAAGACGCAATTGCCGAAAACATAAAACCCGAAGTGATAGCGGCGATAAACAAAGCGGTAAATATAATCCTTAAAAGAAAAACCGGAAGAGTCGTCGTGATGGGAATAGGGAAGTCCGGGCTCGTCGCAAGAAAGATTGCCTCAACCCTTTCCTCCACCGGCACCCCTTCGTTTTTCACTCACCCGGGGGAAGCGCTGCACGGGGACATAGGAATGCTTACGAAAGGCGACACCGTTCTCGCACTTTCATTTTCCGGGCAGGTGGATGAACTCGGAAATCTGGCGCCCCGGATAAAAAACCTGAAAGTTCCTCTCATCGCCATCACCGGCGGAAAAAACTCTCCGCTCGCAAAAATGTCGGATTGCGCAATCTGCATAAAAATAAGCAGAGAGGCATGCCCTTTTAACATCGCCCCGACGGCATCAACAACCGTAATGATGGTCATCGGCGATGCCCTGGCGCTGGCGCTTATGCAGAGGAAAAAACTCGGGGAGAATGACCTCGCTCTGCTTCATCCCGGGGGTGTGCTCGGGAAAAAACTCACGATGCGCGTGAGCGACCTGATGCGCAAGGGGCGGCAAAATCCTAAAGTAACCGAAAACAATTCCGTGAAGGATGCCCTTTTCGAAATGACGAGAACCCGTCTCGGAGCCGTGAGCATCGTTGACAAAAAAAAGCGCGTTATCGGTTTTTTTACCGACGGCGACTTAAGAAGAATAATCCAGACGGACCCCGACATTCTTTCCAAAAAAATAAAAAACGTAATGACAAAAAAACCGTTTGCCATACCAACGGACATGCCCGCATGGAAAGCGGCTCAGATAATAACCGGGAAAAACTTTGACAACATTCCCGTTGTTGATAACTCAGGTAAACTTGCCGGCATCATTGATGAGCGCGACCTTTTGAAAGAAGGCCTTCTCGATTAATCCCGTTTCAAAACTTCCCGTCGGAGAATCGCAGGCACTTGACACATTTCAGCCATTAAACTATAATTTCAAAAGTTGGTTTTTCACCAGGGAAAACCCCTGTTGATAACCTGTTAATAACTTTGACGGCAATGAGAAATTATGGAAAGTTTTGAAAACATCTGGAAAAAAACGGTTAATAATCTCCGTCTCGAAATAACCGACGAGACATACAAACTATGGCTTGAACCGGCAATGGCGACGGGAATCGAAGAAAAGAATCTGCTGATAAAACTTCCCAATAAATTTTTCGTGAGATGGCTTTGCGAGCATTACACCGAAAAAATAAACAACTCGCTGAAGGACTACGACCCCGACCTGCAAGTCAAATTTTATACGGACAAGAAAGAGGAAAAATCCGATATGGAAGCCCCGGAAGCTCTGCAGATCAGCGAAACGCTTTTCCAGCCGAAAAAATTTAATTCAAAATATACTTTTGAAAATTTTGTCGTGGGACAGTCAAACCATTTCGCCAATGCGGCATGCCTTGCCGTATCAAAAAACCCGGGAAACGCCTACAACCCTCTTTTTATCTACGGGGGCGTAGGGCTCGGAAAAACACATCTGCTGAACGCGGTCGGAATAGAGATAAAAAAAATCTTTCCGCCGTTCAACGTCATCTACATTACGTCCGAAAAATTCACAAACGATCTTATCGAATACCTGAAAAACAACCGGATGGCGGAATTCAGAATCAAATACAGAAACGTGGACATTCTTCTCATCGACGATATCCAGTTTATCGCAAACAAGGAAATGATTCAGGAAGAGTTCTTTCACACGTTCAACACTCTGTACGAAAGACGCCGCCAGATTGTAATCTCCTCCGATTCCAGTCCGAAGGATCTCGGCACGCTTGAGGAAAGATTGAGGTCTCGCTTTCAGTGGGGTGTGGTGGCGGACATCCAGGCGCCCGACCTTGAAACAAGGGTCGCTATTCTAAAGAAAAAAACAGAAGCGGAAAAAATCAGCATTCCCGACGACGTCCTGTACTACATCGCTTCAAACATAAAAAACAACATCCGGACAATGGAAGGAGCGATGCTTTCCATCGCAGCTTATACGTCGCTTACGGAAACAAGCATCACAATCGATAAAGCGAAAGAATACCTGAAAACAATCGTCACCGAAAAGGACGTTGAAAGGGACGTAACATTTGATGCCATACAGTCGGTCGTGTGCAAACATTTTAACCTGAGTTCAACCGATATAAAAAGTAAAAAGAGAACCGACTCAATCGCTTTTCCGCGGCAGATAGCAATGTATCTTTCAAGAACGCTGACGAATCATTCAACGCCTGAAATAGGCGAGTTCTTCGGGGGCCGCGACCATTCAACCGTGATGTACGCCTGCAACAGGATTAAAAGCAAAATTACCAAGGACCCTTATTTCACAGCCCTGTTGAATAAAATCAGCAGGCAGATTAAAGAAAGTGAATAACTTTATGTTTCTGGAAATTTTTGTGAACAACGGAAAATACGGTAGATGTTACTCACAGGTTACCAACAGTAGAATTTTACCGAAAATCTTTACAAGAGCGGGAATGTCAAAAAGACAAAAAAGTTACCAACATACCAACGCAGTATACTACTACGACGACTATTATTTAATAATAAGGAATAAGGAGGAAGAATGAAATTCACGTGTAAGAAAAATGAGTTAGAGAAAAATCTTCAGACAGCGCTTCTCAGTTTAAGCCCGAAGACGATGCTCCCGTATTTAAGTTTTCTCTTGATGGAAGCGGAAAACGACAAGGTAACGATTACTTCGACCGACCTTGAGGTTTCTATGAAAATCACGTTTGACGTATCTGTCAAAGAAGCAGGGAAGGCGTTGATACACGGAGACCTGTTCGGCGCTCTCACGAGGGTTCAGGAAGACAAGGATATTACAATTGAGGAAACGGGCGAGAACATAAAAATAAAATGCGGGGAATTCCGCGCTTCCGTCGCGAAAGGAAACATCCAGGACTATCCGCAGATTCCCGAACCTCCGGAACAGAAAGACAAACAGATCAAAATCACGGCAATGACTCTCTCGGAGATGCTGAGGAAAACCGGTTTTTCGGCGTCGAGAGACGAAGTGAGATATGTTCTGTGCTCCGAATATTTTGAGGTCTCAAAGGGCACTTTAACCGTGGTGGCGACGGACGGAAAACGGCTCGCGGCAATATCCAGAGAAGTTCAGGCAAACAAATCGCTTAAGGCATCA
Organism: bacterium; assembly: GCA_043825615.1. GTDB lineage: Bacteria > CG03 > CG03 > CG03 > CG03 > JBDRMV01. The sequence continues at coordinate 253,352 of JBDRRS010000013.1, forward strand.
GCCATTGTCCCCGTGAAGACAATAAACATACTCCAGAAAGTTCTTTCGTGCTGCGAGGAAAAAGAAGAAATCACGATAGTGATAATGGACAACAGCATTTATTTTCTTTCGAAAAATGTTTCTATGAGTTCGCGGCTGATAGACGGAACATACCCTGATTTCAGAAATGTGATTCCGAGTTCCTCAAAAATAAAAGCGGAGGTTCAGCGGGACGAGGTTTTAAGAGCGACAGTGAGGGCGTCAAGTCTTTTTCAGGGGGGTGTGCCTGTCCAGGGCACGACCATCAAGTGTCAGCTCAAGAAAAATAAACTGACCATTTTAGCGGAGTCAGCCGGCTTCGGAAAATCCGAAGAGGAAATTGATGTAGTATTGTCCGGCGGTTCGGTGAACATTTCATTTAATCCCGGCTACGTGATTGATGTGCTTAAACACCTGTCCGACGCCAAGGTTGTTCTGGAACTTACGGATTCTCTCAATGCGACAGTGATTAAATCGCCCGAGGATCCTGATTTTACTTCGCTGATTATGCCGATGCGCGCATGATTCCGTTACAGACATTTCTTGGGAAGCTGCGCAAAAACGTTGATAATCTCGGCGTTCTTTCGGCTAAGTTCAGGGAATGTTCCTTCGCCGAAAAATACAGCGGCAGTGAATTAAGTTTTTCGAAAAAATGCCTTATTATTTACGTGCCTTCAGCCGTGATAAGGCATGATATTGAGATAAATTCACATTCAATGCTGAAGGAATTAAACAGGCTTCTGCCGGGCAGAAAATTCATCAGAAAGATTGAAGTCAGAGTGAGGAAAAAATGAGCGAAGAATATACGGCAAAGGACATAAAGGTTCTCGGCGGTCTTGAGGGAGTTAGAAAGAGGCCCGCCATGTATATCGGTTCAACCGATAAAGTCGGTCTGCACCATCTTGTTTACGAGGTTGTTGACAATTCCATAGACGAGGTTCTGGGCGGTTTCTGCAAAAATATCGAGGTGGTCATACATCTGGATAATTCCGTAACCGTTACCGACGACGGCCGCGGGATTCCGGTCGACGAACATCCGACGGAACACAAAAGCGCCGTTGAGGTCATTCTGACGACTCTCCATTCCGGCGGGAAATTCGACAAGAAGTCATACAAAATTTCGGGAGGCCTTCACGGAGTCGGTGTCTCGGTCGTGAATGCCGTTTCCGAGTGGTTTGAGATTGAGGTTTACAGGGACGGCAAAATTTACAAGCAGAAATATAAAAGAGGGGCCGCGGTGACTCCGCTTAAGACGGACGGCAAAACCAACCTTCACGGGACACAGATTACTTTTTTTCCAGATAACCAAATTTTTAAAGAAAAAATAGAATTTGATTTTGAAGTTTTGTCCAGAAGGTTAAGGGAACTTGCCTTTTTAAACCCCGGGGCAACAATCGCGATAAACGACGAAAAAGAAGAGAAGAAACACACTTTCTGCTATACGGGCGGCCTTTCTTTTTTTGTAAAATTTTTGAATAAAGGCAAAAATCCTCTTCACAAGGAACCGGTTTATTTCAAGAATGAGAAGAATGACGTGGTTGTTGAGGTTGCTCTGCAGTATACCGAGGACTACGGCGATATTTTGTTGTCGTTCGTAAACAATATAAATACGGTTGAAGGCGGAACGCATATTGCCGGTTTCAAAGCCGCTTTGACAAGGGTCCTGAATGATTATAAGAACAGGAATTTCCAGGAGAAATTCAAGAATGTCACTTTTTCCGGCGATGATGCGAGAGAGGGATTGACAGCCGTGATAAGTCTCAAGGTGCCCGAACCTCAGTTTGAAGGGCAGACAAAGACCCGTCTCGGAAACTCCGAAGTAAGAGGCATTGTGGAAAACATTGCCGGAGAGGGGCTTCAGATTTTTCTTGAAGAGAATCCGGGCGTGGCCGGGACGATAATGCAGAAGATTGTTCTGGCGAACCAGGCGAGAGATGCGGCCAGGAAAGCGAGGGAGCTTACGAGAAGGAAATCGGCGCTGGATATCGGTTCTCTGCCGGGGAAACTCGCCGACTGCAGTTACCGGGACCCGCAGCTCTGCGAACTGTTCCTTGTAGAAGGTGATTCCGCCGGCGGCTCAGCCAAGGGCGGGAGGGACAGAAGGTTTCAGGCGATTCTTCCTCTGAAGGGAAAAATCATTAATGTGGAAAAATCCCGTCTTGCGAAAATTCTTTCAAACGATGAGATAAGAGCGACGATTACGGCTCTCGGCACCGGCATAGGGGAAGATTTTGACATTTCAAAACTCAGGTATAACTGGGTAATCATAATGACGGACGCCGACGTTGACGGCGCGCATATAAGAACGCTGATTCTCACGCTTTTCTACAGGCATTTCAGGCCGCTTATAGAAAACGGGAATATTTTCATTGCGCAGCCGCCTTTGTATCTGGTCAAGAAAGGGTCATTCAAAAAATACCTGATTTCGGAAGAAGAACTTCAGAAGTTTTTCATTGACTCCAGCGCCGCCGAGGTTACGATAACACAGGCGGAAAAAGACGGCGGCCCTGCCGTAAAGAAATCGGATAACGGGAAAGTCCTTAAATCTGTGATGGCAATCAATAAACTTACGAAGAAATTGGAGGGTAGGGGTCTCGGTTCCCCGGACATTTCAAAGTTTCTCAAAATGCCCCGGATTCCGATAGCGAAGTTTGAGGATAATTTTTTCTTCAACGAAGAGGAAATAATATCCTTCAGGGAAGATTACAAGGAGAAAACTGCGCCGGCCGGCGGGGACGGGGGCGGCGAAACTCAGCCGGAAAACGGCGAGGATGACTTTATTGATGTTATCAAATTTCCGGAAATACTGGTTCTTGCAAAAAGCATAAAAGAACTCGAGCGGCTGGGGATAAAACTCGGAGATAACATAGAGAGATTTTCGAAGGAAGTTCAGATAGAAAGCAAAAAAGGCAAGAATGAATGTCTGTGTCTTGCCGACATGATTGCGGCGTTTGAAGACATAGGGAAAAGCGGCACTGTCATCCAGAGATACAAAGGTCTCGGCGAAATGAATCCCGATCAGCTCTGGGAAACGACGATGGACCCTGAAAAGAGGCATCTTATTTCCGTCAAGCTGGAGGACTTTGTCGAGGCCGAAAGAATTTTCACGACTCTTATGGGCAGTGATGTTCTTTCCAGAAGAAAATTTATTGAGAGCCATGCCAAGCAGGTAAAGAACCTTGATATATGAAAAAAGAAAAACAAGATAAAGAAGAAAAACTAGGGTCGTTAAAACAGGACATTTCGAAAATAATCTCACGGGATATAGAAAACGAGATGGTTTCTTCCTACATCGATTATTCCATGAGTGTTATCGTCGGCCGCGCTCTGCCGGATGTCCGCGACGGTTTGAAACCCGTTCACAGAAGAATTCTCTATTCAATGAAGGAACTTTCCCTTTTCCACGGGAAACCCTTTAAGAAAGCCGCGAGAATCGTGGGCGAGTGCTTGGGAAAATATCATCCTCACGGGGACATGGCGGTTTATGATGCAATGATAAGAATGGCCCAGGATTTTTCTCTCAGGTATCCTCTGGTTCAGGGACAGGGCAATGTGGGTTCGGTTGACGGTGACCCTCCCGCGGCGATGAGATATGTTGAGGCGAGGCTTCAGAAAATTTCCGACGAGATGCTTCGGGACCTTGATAAGGACACCGTTAATTTTACGGATAATTTCGACGGGACGCTGAAAGAGCCGCTGGTTATGCCTTCGAATATTCCGAATCTTCTGGTAAACGGTTCGTCAGGTATAGCCGTCGGGATGGCTACGAACATTCCGCCCCACAACCTCGGAGAGGTTGTGGATGCCCTTCTGACTTTGATAGATGAACCGGAAATCGAGGATAAGAAACTTTTCAAACTCATTCCGGGACCGGATTTTCCGACGGGCGCGATAATCACGAACAGGAGCGGTATTGGTCAGGCATATAAAACCGGAAGGGGTTCTTTTTCAATCAAGGCGCGGGCCGAAATTGAGGAGCTCAAGGGCAACCGCCAGGCAATTATCGTAAGCGAATTACCGTATCAGGTGAACAAGGCGCGCCTGATAGAGACGATTGCAAACCTGGTGAGGGAAAAGAAAATCACGGGAATCACGAACCTGAGGGATGAATCCGACAAGGACGGCATCCGCGTTGTCGTTGACATTTCCAGAGACGCTTCCGCGAGCATCGTTCTTAATCAGTTATTCAAGCACACGGCTCTCTCCGTGAATTTCGGCGTGATAATGCTGTCGCTTGTTGATAATGTTCCGCGGGTTCTTAACCTGCGGGAGATGCTCGGTTATTATATTGACCACCGCATAGAAGTCGTGACAAGAATGATAGGGTTCGACCTGAGGAGGGCCGAAGCAAGGGCGCACATTTTAGAGGGCTTGAGAATTGCTCTGGAAAATCTCAACAAGATAATTCAACTCATCAAAAGGTCGAAGACTCCCGCCGACGCAAAGGTTGCGCTCGTTAAGAATTTCAAGATGACGGAAATTCAGGCGCAGGCGATTCTGGATATGAAACTGCAGCAGCTCACCGGCCTTGAGAGAATGAAAATAGAGGAAGAATATATTGAGAAAATCAAGCTGATTGAAAAACTGAAAAAAATTCTGTCGGACACGGGAGAGATACTCTCTATCATAAAAAACGACCTTGCTGAAATTAAAAAGAAATACGGCGACGAAAGAAAGACGGAACTTTCGGACGAAGAAACCATTTTGAGCGACGAGGACCTGGTTGATGATTCCGATGTTGTTCTTACGATTACGCGTCAGGGGTATATAAAGAGGGTCCTTCTGGACAGCTGGCGCGTCCAGGGCCGCGGCGGCAAGGGCGTGATTTCGATGAAAACAAAAGACGATGATTATCTGGAGCATTTGTTTATCACTTCAAATCTTGCGACCTTCCTCGTTTTTACCACTCTCGGGCGGCTGCACTGGCTCAGGGTCTGGAAAATACCGCTGGGGCAAAGAACCACCAGGGGCAAGGCAATCGTCAATTTTCTTACCCTAGGCTCTTCCGGAGAGAAAGTCAACTCGTTCTGCCAGATTAAGAATCTGGCGGATGCCTGCGGGAATCTTATTATGGTTTCGGAGAGGGGCGTGGTGAAAAAGACGCTCATCTCCGCTTACAGCCATCCGCGGTCGACCGGAATCATCGCTCTCAAACTTGACGAGGGAGATAAACTTATCAAAGTGCAGCAGAGTACGGGGAGAGCTGAAATTGTTCTTGCGACCAGAGCCGGAAAGGCAATTAGATTCAATGAAACGGACGTCAGATGTGTCGGCCGCTCCGCCCGCGGTGTGAGGGGTATAAGATTATTGGAAGGCGACCGTATTGTCGGAATAGTCGTGCAGGAAAAGGGAGCGGAAGAACTGCTGCTTGTAATTTCCGAAAACGGCTACGGAAAGAGAACGGATATTTCCGCATACAGGCGCCAGCGCCGCGGCGGCAAAGGCATAATAAATATGAAAGTTACGGAAAAAACAGGGCCTGTCGTGGCTCTCATTTCCTGCAACAATAATGACGAAATAATGATAATAACGACTTCCGGACTGACAATAAGACAGAACGTGAAAAACATAAGGCAGACGGGCCGTGCCGCCTCGGGAGTCCGTCTGATACGTCTTAACGAAGGCGACAAGGTCGCCTCCGCCGGGAAGATTATTCCGGAAACGGAAGTTGTATAAGTATTTAGACCATACTTCCGATATCGGCATTCTTGTAAAATCAAAAAATCTGAAAGGTCTTTTTGAAGAGGCGGTTTTCGCGATGTTTTCGTTAATAGGAAAAATAAATGCAGGGGCAATTCATGAATTACCCAAAGAGTATAATATTAATCTTGAGGATAATTCCTATGCCGAGTTGCTCGTCAGGTTTCTAAACGAGTTTCTTTACTTTTTCTATGCGAAGAATTTTCTGCCCGTTAAAATCAGTGTTCCGAAGACAGGAAAGTTCTTTGTTGAATCAAGAGTGTCTTTTGTCAGGGTGAATGAAAAGAATTTTACCTTTCTCAGGGAAATCAAGGCGGCAACCTATCACGGAGCTTCGGTTTCCGGCGGTGGAGTCCCGTCCAGGCGGTCCACTACAGGGCGACATCCGCCTCAAGCGGGAAAAAGTTTCCAAGCAAAGATTTTATTTGATGTCTGAACTGAAAAAAATCGGCGAAAGCAAATTTGAGATTGCGAAGAGCGGAACGATGAGAGTTCCGGGCATTGTTTATGCGACAGACAGGATGATTTCTCACATCAAAAAAGAAAATGTAATAAAGCAGGTGGAGAATGTCGCCTCGCTGCCGGGTATCGTCCGCTATTCGCTTGCGATGCCGGACGTCCATTGGGGTTACGGGATGCCGATAGGCGGCGTTGCGGCAATGGATATTGAAAACGACGGTATCATTTCCCCCGGAGCGATAGGCTACGATATCAACTGCGGGGTAAGATTGCTGACGACGAATTTAAAAGAAGAAGAAATCAAAGAGAAATTACCGGTTTTATTGCAGGCTTTTTTTCATAGTGTTCCTTCGGGCGTCGGCTCAAAAGGAACCCTGCGTTTAGGGAAAAGAGAAGTGAAGGATGTTCTGGAAAAAGGCTCGGGCTGGGCGGTTGAAAGGGGTTTCGGGCATGAGGATGATTTGCTTCACACCGAGGAAGCGGGTTGTCTGAAAGACGCCAGCGCGGATTTTGTTTCCTCAAGAGCTCAGGAGCGTGGAATGCCGCAACTCGGGACGCTCGGCGCAGGGAACCATTTTCTGGAAATCCAGAAAGTTGCAGAAGTTTTCAATTCCGAGCTTGCGGGGAAATGGGGTATTTTCAAAGGACAGATTACCGTTATGATTCACACGGGCTCCCGCGGTCTGGGCTATCAGGTCTGTGACGATCATTTAAAAGCAATGCAGACAGCGTCGGGAAAATATAACATTACGCTGCCTGACAGGCAGCTTGCCTGCGCGCCTTTTAAGTCCGAAGAAGGGCGGAGGTATTTCGCCGCTATGAGCGCCGCCGCAAATTATGCCTGGTGCAACCGCCAGATAATTATGCACAGAATCCGGGAAAGTTTTAAGAAGGTTCTGGGCTCTGCAGAAAACGAACTTGGTTTGGACCTTGTCTATGACGTTGCCCACAACATCGGAAAGATTGAAATTTTCGGCGGGAAAAAATATTTTATCCACAGAAAAGGGGCTACACGCGCTTTCCCGAGCGGTCATCCGTATTTGCCGCAGGAATTTCAGGAGACGGGTCAGCCGGTAATTGTTCCCGGCAGCATGGGGACTTCTTCATATTTGCTTGTGGGGACGGCGACGTCGGAGGAAACCTTTTTTTCCACCTGCCACGGCGCGGGGAGACGGATGTCAAGGCATCAGGCATTGCGGGAAGTCCGCGGCGCTGATTTAATAAGAGAACTCGGAACCAGGGGAATTCTTGTTCTTTCGGCTCAACTGAAAACGGTCGCGGAAGAAGCGCCCTCCGCTTATAAAGATGTTGATGAAGTCGTGGACGCCTGCGAGACGGCCCGGATTTCGCGGAAAGTCGCTAAAATGGTTCCTCTCGGTGTTGTAAAAGGTTAAGGAATTTTGTAAATAACAACCATGACGTCGGAAGAATTGCAGTTGCTGATTAAGACGCTGTTCAGGATTAATTTTTTTTCCGCTTTTTCCTCGGGCGAGATTGATATGCTTGTCGGTAAATTCCACAAGTTTGCCTGCTTAAAAGGAAAAGTTATCATCCGTGAGAACCAGGCGGGCGAGGCGTTCTACGTTATCTACAAAGGCGCTGTGGCGGTGCTGAAAAAGCAGTCATTTTTTAAGAAGAAAACCGTTGCCACGCTTTCTGCGGGGGATTATTTCGGCGAGATTGCCCTGGTAAGCGACGAGCCGACCAGCGCGACGGTAAAGGCGGTTGAAGAGAGCGTTCTGTTTGTTCTCTTCAGGCATGATTTTCAGGAAATACTGAGACAGAATCCGAAGCTAACTTCGGTAATTCGCTCGGTTGCCGCCGGGCGAAAGCTTGAAAACAAACTTCAGTAACTTTACGCCCCCGCCGGGCAAATTTTTGGCCGGCGGCAGGGCTTAAATGCTAAAATAAAAAATGATTGATTTGAAAATTATCAGAGAAAATCCGGCTCTCTTTAAAAAACGGATGAAGGGCAGAGCGGATGAGTCCGTTCTCGCCCGGCTGCTGGAACTTGACGGGGTCAAAAGACAAAAGCAGAAAATCGTTGAAGAAATCCGGTCTAAGCAAAAAAAGATTAAAGATGTATCTGCGGGGAAAGAATTAAAACAGGAGAAAAAAGTTCACGAGCAGGAATTAAAAAATGTTTCAGCAGAACTTACGGAACTTCTCTCGGGTATTCCGAATATTCCGGCGGAGGAAGTTCCGTCCGGCGAAGATGAGGTTATAAAGTCGTCGGGTACGCCTTCCGAAAATATCACGCTCCCCCACTGGGAAATCGGAAAACTTCTTGATATCGTTGATTTTGAGACCGCATCCGCAATGACCGCTTCTTTCTGGCCGCTCTTAAAGGGCGACGGCGCGCGGCTTGAACGGGCGCTGATAAATTTTTTTATGGATGAGAACGAGGAGAATGACTTTGAGCCCGTCAGCGTGCCGTATCTCGTGAACAGAGATTCTGTTTTTGGAACGGGTCAGCTCCCCAAGTTTGAGGCAGAACTTTATAAAGTGGCCGAAGACGGGCTGTATCTAATTCCGACCGGCGAGGTTCCTGCGGGGAATCTTTTCAGGGAGCGGATTCTGAGCGAGGATGAACTGCCTCTCAAATTTCAGATTTCGACACCCTGTTTCAGGAGGGAAGCCGGCTCGTGGGGAAAACTCGGGAAAGGTCTTGTGAGGAACCACCAGTTTCACAAAGTTGAGATTTTTGAATTTGTAAAACCCGAAAATTCGCCGGCAGTTCTTGAAGAAATTGTTGATTGTGTCGGCAGTATCCTCACGAAACTCGGTCTGCCGCACAGGATTGTTCTGCTTTCAAGTAAAAATACGGGTTTCTCCGCAGCGAAGACATACGATATTGAGGTTTGGTCCGCAGGCACGGGCAGGTGGCTTGAGGTTTCCTCCTGTTCTAACTGCATGGATTTTCAGACGAGAAGAACAAAGACGAGATTCAGAAGAAAAACGGGAGAGGTTTCTTATCTTCATTCGCTCAACGGTTCTTCACTTGCTGTCGGCAGGGTTTTTGCGGCGGTCTGCGAGCATTACTGGGACAGAGGCGGTTTCGTTCGCGTTCCCGACTGCTTGAAGAAATTTATAGGTAAAGATAAAATTGAAAGGCGGATCGGGAAGTAACCGCAGAACCGGGCATTTCCAGCCGTTTTACTTTTACTTCTTGACAGGTAATTTGGAATCATAGTATAATTAGACCTTCTAAACCGAAATGAAGCAGAAAAGAAAAAAAATTCACATGCGCAGGAAGCGGCTGACGGTAATGCTGCTCCCGCATGGCGGACGGGGCAGTTTCCAGATAAACATTTCATACCTGACTTTGTTTATGATTTCAGCGGTGTGGCTGGGTATTACGGGCGTATCCGCTTATTTTATCTCCCGCAAAATTGAGAACAGGGAAATACTGAACGCCAATTCCGTGCTGAAGAAAAAAGTTTCAAAATTCAGTTCAAAACTTGAGAACACTCTTGATATTGTCCAGCAAACTACGGAACTGAACACGCAGTTGAGAGGCATGCTTGCGCTCGGTGAAAAATCAAAAATAATAGAGTACTCGGCGGCTGGCGGACCCTCAAAACTTGAGGACTTCCAGCTTTCAAGATTGCTTCTTAACACGAATCCCGCAGAATCCGAAGAACTGCTGAATATAAATATCCAGGAACTTCTTGCGGCAAGCTGGCAGACGAAAACGGACTTCAGGGAAATCTCCAAATACTTGAATGAAAAGAGTTTAATCGCCCGCTCCACGCCGGCCATCTGGCCGGCTTACGGCAGGATGTCAAGCGGGTTCGGTTGGCGGATAAATCCTATTACGGGAGTGGGAACTGAGTTTCATAAGGGCATAGATATTGCGCAGGTGAAAGGAACACCTATAAGAGCAACAGCAGACGGAAAAGTTGTTCTCGCCGGATGGGCGGGCGGCATGGGCAAATCGGTTATTCTTTCTCATCAAATGGGCTACACGACCTACTACGGCCACTGCGAAGATGTTTTTGCCAAACAGGGGGAAACCGTCAAAAGAGGCCAGATTATCGCTTCAATCGGTACAACCGGCAGGTCAACAGGCTATCATCTTTACTATCAGATAAAAAGACACGGCAAAGACCTTAATCCCATGTATTTCGTTAACAGGAGTTTCTAATGTTCGGTTCCAGTAAAGTCGAAAAGAAAATCGGAAGAATTGAGACGGTCGTCGGGCACGAAAGCATCGTAACGGGAACGGTCGCGACAAAGGGCTCCCTGAAAATTGACGGTGTTGTTAACGGCGGGATTGAGCAGGCGGATTCCGTCATCGTGGGAGAAAACGGGAAGATTATCGGGGATATTACCGCCCAGACGGTAATCGTGAGCGGAGAAATCGCGGGCAACATCCACGCCTACGTATCAATAGAACTGACGGAAGACGCCAGGGTAAAAGGGGACATAAAGACACTCCAGATATCAATAAACGAAGGGGCTTTTTTTGAAGGCAACGTTATGATGGAAAAATCTCCGTCGCTTAAAACAGACGAAAAATCCGCAAAAGAGCCTAATCGCTGAAACCAGATTCTTAAACCTTGTTTGCAGGGGTCAGGTCTTGCAATCATACACTTTCTCAAATCTTGTTTGATGTTACATTGCAAGACCTGACCCCACTAACGCCACTAACGGGACAGATACAGAATTGATTTTGCGACTTCTTCCCTGATGGATACATCTTCCGTCTCCAGGAAAAGTTCTCTGAGAAAGTGCTTCATTCTCATTTCGCGAAGCGAGAGCACCGCGCGCATTCTTATTTCGGGCCGTTCGTTCCTGTCGGCGGCGACCGAATAAAGGATTTCAGCAAGTTTCTTATCTTTAAGATACCCCCCCATATCAACGCACCAGAACCTGAACTTCCAGAACAACGGCTGCTTCGCCTGCGCCGCCCATTGCTCCCTTCCCAGTATTACCTCCGCAACAAAGGGCGCGCTGTCACCCGCTTCTTCAAGCAAAGTGATCGACTCCTTCATTGTTATTATGCCGAATTCGTCCATTGTCTTTGTGGACAGCGCTTTACGGAAAACGCTGTCCAGTGCATTCTGGATTTTTTCTCTTTTTGCGCGGCCGACGCTTTCCTTTTTCTGCAGCCAGTAGTCCAGCGGAATTTTTGCCGGTTCAGGTTTCTCGGGGAGCGTCGCGCAGGAACTTATCAGGAGAATAAAGCAAACACACACACTCCTGCATTTTCCCGAAATTTTATTTCTCATCCAAAAATATTCTTTTGACTTATTTCAAAATTGTCTTTTAACGGCAAACTATACTGTGACTCTGTCGTCACCATGATCAACCTCATGTTTGGAATTTTTCTCAAGATCCGCTAATTCTTTTTTCAGCATATCATCTTTTGTTTCAAAAATTACTTTTGCCTGTCGGATACCCAGTTCTTTAATAAAATCAAATGCCGCAGGCAGATTTTTTGACCAGTGCTCTTTTGACATTTCCCCGTACGGGATACGCATTAAATATCCTGGATGAATCAGATGAAATATATTTGTCCGGAAAAAAATCCCTTCTCTCTTATCATAGCAACAACCTTTTCTATCTTTTTTATCAAGTCTCTTGTTTGCCGGTAAAGGAACTCCGAGAACCGCCTTAAAATTAAACCTGCCTCCTAATTCAGCGGGTTTCTTTTTTGTTATGCCGAAAGTTCCATGAATTGCCTCTGCGGCTTCGGAGCCCAGACTGATTATAAGTTTCGGACGACAAATTTCAACTTCTTTAATTAGATGCGTCTCAACGCATGGCCTTGCGCAACCGAAAAAATCCTCTCTTGTAGGAAGTATTCTTATCGGTTTTATAAGCGGCAGTTCCCTGTGTCTCTTCGCCTGTTTTTTATCAAACAAAAAACATTTTACGGTATTCGTAATCCACAGGTCATCTTTTTTAAAACCCAGCGGAGACAAATATGCTTTGTCAAAATACGTTCCGGCTTTTACATCCCTTACGCCTGTGCCGTCATAGTATCTGTTGTCCGCCAGCGGCTCCGATACGTCGTAGTAAGGAACATGTTTTGCACTTCTGAAATTTACGAACATCGCCGTCGGGTAAGCTGCGATAACCATAACGTTCCCCGTTCGCAAATAAGTCGGCACGACAGGACCTATGGTTTCCTCCGACCAATAGAACGGATGATGAGTGGCAACCGGACAGTCGGGATGCCGGCAGACGGCAATTTTTTTCAGCAGCGCTTTTGCATGCTTGGGAACCCTGCTTTCCGCTTTTTTCTGTTTAGCCATTTGAATTTCCTCCTTTTCCAAAACCCTTAAAGTTTTTAAGGAACTTTCCGGACAATTCCCTGCCGGGAATTGAATCCGATACCTTTCCCGCCGCCCGGCGAAGTAATTTTACCAATTTTGCCGGTTTTTTACCCGTGATGGAAATGAAATTTTTTACCGTTTCTATTTCAAG
>JBDRRS010000014.1:0-185728 GCA_043825615.1 bacterium
GGAGACCAGGACGGCTATAACACGCCGAAGGGAACGGAGGAGTTGTTGTGGTTCAGGATAGGAGTTCCGAGCAGTGTGGGAAGCACCGACCAGAAGACGATTTACATAACGATAACGGCTCTGAATCAGGGTTAAGGAGGAATTGAGAAATTAAGAGATTAGGAAATTAAGGGATTAAGGCGCATAACACTTGCATTTAGCAGAGGTGTATAGCACCTGAATTTGTAGAAGCGCCCGCCCGGGCGACATCGTCGGACGAGTATAGCATCTTCTGTCCGCCCGCGGCGGAGTGTGCAGTTCCCCGTTATGCGGATGCTCTTAATCAGGAGAGGCGCTGAAAATGTGAGAGGATAGTTATTTATAAATTTTGAGGTATCCCGTAAGGGAATGCTCCGCAATAGCGTTAGAACGTATATTAAGTTCTCGCGTTATTGCCACTGTTGAGCATAGGACAGCAGGGAATAAGTATGAGAGAGAAAAAATTCGGCAGCCGCAGGCATTAGCCGGCGTAAAGCCGCAATACATAGAGGAAAAAGGCAAGTTGAAGAAGCGACCTTAAAAGGTCGCACTACGAAAGGAGGTGATGCGGATGAGAAAAAATTGGAATACTGGTTTGTCCGCCGGGTGCGGACAATTGTAGCGGCGGACGTAAGTCCGCAATGACTGTCGATTTACATCGACCGCTACAAGAAAAAAAAAGGAGGTCCAAGATGGACTTATTGAAAAGGATTGTTGGAGGAATGTTGAAAAGAGTTTCGCTTAAAGCGAAAGGAGAAATGAAAATGAGTAAGAGAATTTTGGTTGGGATGATGGTGATTGGAATGATGGCAGGGGTTGCGTATGCGGGGAACCCGGGAACCGTGAACCTGACGGTAACGGTGACGCCGACGCTGAGTGTGGCGGTTCCGAGGACGACTTATGATTTCGGTACGCTTGGAGCGGCAGTGGCGTCGGTTGCGGCGGAATCAACGGCGGTAATCAACGATTCGGCGGATTCGACGGAGAAGTACAACTTAAAGGCGTCGGATGCGCTGGGATTGGTGCCGTGGACTCTTGCGACAAGCACTGGAACTGACCAGTACACTCTGCATGCGCAGTTTAACTCAACGAGGCCCAATGATTTCGGCAACGGCGCCGACGACTTCAATATGACGAATGCCGACCAGACCTGCGACGGGATTATTTTTGCGAGCGCTGCCGACCAGGACGGCTTCAACACGCCGAAGGGAACGGAGGAGTTGTTGTGGTTCAGGATAGGAGTTCCGAGCAGTGTGGGAAGCACCGACCAGAAGACGATTTACATAACGATAACGGCGCTAAATCAGGGGTAAAAAATTAGGAGTAAAAAATAAAAGATTAAAGATGAAAGTTTAGAAGATGTTGTGAAATATAAGGAATTTAACACTTCACTTATGAGGCGTTGCCTCATGCGAATGCTGATTACATTTTGGTTATTGCCTGTTGTCAGCATAGGGCTCTTTCACGCCTGTTTGAGCGCTGCCCAATCGGCAAGTATAGCGCTGACGCTAACCGTTGACCCATATCCGCCGGGGGTAATAACCGCGCTTTCGTCAAATTATGGCGACGGTCTTGGAGAAATAGCGCTTAAATGGATTGTCCCTTCGGATGATGGGACGTATCTCGCGAGAGTTAAACAACTTCCAAAAGGTGCGTATATAGTAAAGCGTAACAGGAAGAGTCCCGATGAACTTGGCGGCGTCGCGACTTCGTGGTGGGAAAATACAGGGGAAGTGTTTGTTTACCCAGAGTGGATTCCTCAGCCTCCGGGATTTATTGACACTAAAATAATAAGTGATTTTACGCATCAGGAAATTTACAACAGGGAAAGATTTTACTTTGCAGTAAGGTCAGTGGATAAAGCGGGGAATGAGTCGGGGATTTCAAATATTGAATCTGCAGTGCCGAGGTGGGATATAACGCCGCCGACGACGATTTCGGACCTCGTTGTTTCGCATAATGGTAACAGGACAGGCGTTGTTCTTGAATGGTCTGCGCCCAAAGATGTTTTCTTTGAGACGTATGAATCGAAAGTTGACGGCTATATTATAAGAAGGGCGACGGTTTCTCTCGGGGAATTTACGGGCGATGCGGCCTCGTGGTGGAGCGCGGCGTCCGAAATTTCTCCGCCGGCGCCCGCCGAACCCGGGACGGGAGAATCAATTGAATTGAATGACCTCACGGGAGGCGTAACATATTATTTTGCGATAAAGAGTTTTGACGAGCAGGGCAATGTTTCGGAGATTGACGCGCTGTTTACGGTGCGGGAAGGCATTTACGTAATGACCGAAGCGGCGACGCCGAACCGGGTTTCGGGAATTTGGGGCGAAGTTGGAGGAAATAAATTCATAATTCACTGGTCCACCGTAGAAAAGAATAACGACGGAACAACGGAGTGCGAAGACCTCGCGGGTTATTATATAAGGTGTTCGCCGAATCCGTTCGACGCAGGAGTTATAACCGCAACGGTTGGCGCTCTCGTCACTTCATACGAAACGTATTATTCGACAAGCAGCCCGGTTTATTATTATTCGATTACCGCCTTTGACGGCGCGTATCCGTGGATAAACGAGAGCGAGCCCTCAATGCTCGTTGATTCTTCCGACGAGGTATCTCTCTGGCTCTGCTCGCAGAGGGCGGCGATAAGAATTCCGAAGACAGTTCAGGCAATAATGAGAAAAGAAAATAATTCTTACGGGGACAATATTGATATGGGAATTGAGCGGATTACAGGCGAGGAGAAGAGCAGGATTCTCTGCAGTTATGAGTTTGCCGCGGTTAAGAACGTTTCAAAAGAAAGCGCCGGTAAATTCGTTTTCAGAAGACCCTACGCCGAAATTCGGCTTTATTATTCGGGCGGGTCGGGTCCAGCCGCCCTGCAGTCGGGGGACAGTTATTCAATAATGTGGTATAATGGCAAAGAATGGCTCAAACTCGGCGGGGATGTTAATAAGAAGGAGGGTTTTGTATCCGTAAAGACGGAACGTATAGGAAAGTATCAGCTTCGCCGCTCAATCCGGGCGACGAAGTTCACTCTGGTTAACGGACCGATTCCGAAAATTATCACGCCGAACGGTGACGGGCTTAACGACTTCTGCGAGTTCTTCTATGATAATCCGCAGAATTTTGCTCCGGCCGGAAAGATTTTTGACATAACGGGAGCTTTTGTTACGAATATGGCAAACGGTCCGTTGAGAAGCGATTCGTCGGGCTCTTTGAGGTGGAACGGATTTGGCAGTTCCGGCCAGATTGTCAGGTCGGGCATTTATATTTACCAGATTGATGCGGGCGGAGAGGTCTATAACGGAACAGTGGTGGTGGCAAGATGAAGAGCGTGAAAAGTAAAAAGATGTTGAAGAAAATGGAAAACAATAGATTGAAACAAGAAAAGTTTGCTGTTTGTTGTTTCCGCTTTATTCTTTACACTTTACTCTTTACACTTTGCTCTTTACACGTCACGGTTTTTGCAGCTTTTGAAGACATCGGCGTCGGCGCCCGTCCGATTTCAATGGCGAACGCTTTCACGGCCGTGGCGGACGACGTTCATTCGGTGTATTACAATCCCGCGGGCCTGGCGGGGCTGACAAAGTATGAAGTCGCGTCTTCCTACGGGAAACTTTTCTGGGGGCTTACGGATAATTCAAACATCAACGTCAGTTTTCTGGCCGGCGCCGCTCCGGTGAGCCGTCTCAGGGGCGTTGTGGGCATTGGAATTAACCAGCTGAAACTTGACAATCTCTACTGGGAAGACCAGTATATCTTGACCTACGGACGGGAAATAAACTCTGAGAGGTTCGGGATGTTTAGCATCGGTTCTTCTCTGAAAATTTTATCGCACAAGTTCGGCCGCGACGATTATACCGATAATGCAATAGATGAAACAGGGGTCTCCCATGACGGCGTCCCCGACCCCGTTTTCGAAGGGGGCCGCGGCAAAACGTCTTTTGCGGTTGATTTCGGCGTGATAAAAAATTATAATAAAATGAAAATGGGTATTTCACTGCTTAACATAAATCAGCCGTCTGTCGGGCTGAGCGATAAAGGCGACAGGGTGCCGTTCGGGTTTAAGTCCGGTTTTTCGCATAAAGGAGAGAAGAGCACTCTCGCTTTTGAATTTTCAAGGAAGGACGGAGATAACATCCTTCGCAGCGGCCTGGAACTTTCCGTTTTTGAAAAGTTTGATTTCAGATGCGGTCTTGAAATCGGAAGCAGGGATTTTGCGAATATAAATTTCGGGTTCGGTTACCGGATTGAAAATAAATTCTTTGTCGACTATTCTTTCATCCTTCCCGCCATGGGGGTAAGAGAGACATACGGGACGCACAGGGTTTCTTTGAACGCGAAATTCGAGGTAGCGCCTAGCGAAAAAGTGGAAAAAGTTCCGTCTAAAAAGCGCATAGAGAAAGCCGAGAAACATTATATGAGGGGCGTTGATTTTTATCTTGAAGAGGATTTGAAAAATGCGGAGAAAGAGTTTAAAAAAGTTCTCGAAATAGACCCCGGCAACCAGCCGGCAATTGATATGCTGAAGGAATGCGGGGTGGTCACCAAGGCGGAGAAACCCGAAGCGAAAGTTGTGGAAATGTCCGAAGAAGAAAGAGAAACTCTCAAAAAGAAATATTTCGGAAGCGCGACGAAGTACTACTTAAAGGAAAATTATGCAAAGGCGGTGGAAATGTGGGAGAAGGTTCTTCAACTGGACCCGTCTCATGAACTCTCGCGGCAGAAAATTGAAAAAGCCGAAAAAATGAAAGCTCTCAAGGAGAAGGCGGGCCAAGGGTCGCAGGTTGAATACCATTATATGAGGGGCGTTGATTTTTATCTTGACGAAGACATCGGAAACGCGAAGAAAGAGTTCAAAGAAGTTATTAAGATTGACCCTGCCCACCGGCCGACGATTGATATGCTGAAAGAATGTGAGAAGTGAAGAGTGAAAAGTGAAAAGTGAAGAAGATGGAAAATAAAAAATTGAAACGATTTATTCTTCACGCTTTACGCTTTGCACTTTGCATTTCACGCTTTACGCTTTACGTTTTACTCTTTACACTTTACTCTTTACACTTTACGATTTCTGCGGCTGAGGAAAAAAAGGTCTTTAAAAGAAACGTAAAGCTTGTTCTTCACAAAAAAGTTGAGTCGGTGAAAGTTCAGGGTTTTTTTGGGAAAGCGGAGCGTCTTATGACGATTCCGATGCTGAAAAAAGGGAACGAATTTTACATAAATCTGAATCTCGGCGCAGGGTTTTATCCGTACAGATATCTGCTTGACGAGAAAAGATATATCACCGACCCGTACAACAAAGAAGTCATCGTCCAGGAAGAGATTAAATATTCCCTTCTAAAGGTCTGGCCTGACCAGCCCGAACTCTTTTTGAGCATGGCTTCCGATTTCATCGCAAAGATGAAAGTTGAATGGGCAATCGATGTATATATTGAAGGGATTAAAACATTCCCGAAGGAAGTTAAACTGTATTCCGCCCTTGGGGAGTTTTATGAAGGGAAAAAATGGTTTGATTTTGCAGCGGACTGCTATCATTCATATCTTGAGAATGACCCGGAAAATGCCGGAATGAGATACAGGATTGCGAGTTGCTACGAGAAATTTTATATTGATACCGGCAAGAAAAAATACAGTGAATACGCGGTGGCTCACTGGAAAAAACTGTTCGGCACGAAGTACGAGGAAGAAGCGAAAAAACACATAAAAGAGTTGAAGAGTAAAGAGGGTGATTAGGAGGAATTATGAAATTCAAGAGAAGGAAGAAGCTTATTGAAAAGCGTTTGCAGATTAAAATTGCCGTTTATGTCGCGGCGGCGCTGCTCGTTGTCCTTATTTTCTCGCTGATTTTTACGCATGCGACAATCAAATCGATTTTTCCGAGAATTCTTTCAACGACGATGGGTGACAAAATTGCGGCAATTCAGACGAAACTTCTGATATTCGGAGTTGTCTATCTGATTTTTGCGGCGTTTATTTCCATCCTCATCTCGCACAAAATTGCAGGACCCATTTTCAAGTTCAAAAAAGAAATAGGGAATATGATAAGAACCGGCGATATTTCACAGAGAATTTTTCTGAGGCAGGGAGACGAGTTGAAAGATTTAGCCGATTTGATGAACAAGCTGCTTGATATGATTGAAGCGTCTGCGGGCAAAGAAACGGCAGAGCGGCTCCGGCGGGTGGCGGAAGTGCAGGCAGAAAAGAGTGAGGAATGAAGTTGAGTCCGCCTGAGGCGGACAAAAGGGAATGTAAATGTCATTGCGAGCGTCATGTCATTGCGAACGAAGTGAAGCAATCTCGAGATTGCCACGCTCCCTGCGGTCGCTCGCAATGACAGAATGGGCTATTTACGTATGAAGAAATATATGAGAATCGGTGAAGTCGCGAAATTCTGCGGCGTTGCGAAAACGACAATCAGGCATTATACGGACATAGGAATCCTGCCTTTTGAAGGCAAGACGCCCTCGGGCCACCGCCTGTACGCTGCCAGAAAAACGCTGGTGAGAGTGCAGATTATTAAAAGCGCCTCGCGGCCCCGCTCAACGCTGAAAGACGTGAAAGAAAGATTAAAATAAGAGGGGAATAGTAATAAAGTGAAAATTGAAAATGCGAGGGGGTGTTGTGAGAAATAAAATTTTAACGGCGGGTGTTTTCTTTCTTATTTTTTCTGCCGGAACAGTCGCCGGGCTTAATTTTGAATACAAGGCAGCGCCGAGGATTGTCACGCCCGACGGCAACAACCACAACGATATATTTTACATTTTTTACAACAATCCAGGTGAAGTACACATGAGTGGGAAAGTTTTCAACCTATTCGGGATGAAGGTTGGTGAATTTATTGATTATTATGCTGTGGGTGATAATTCAAAAGTTTTCCCGAAAGATCCTGATTATGATATTGCAACTTCTACAAAAACTTGGGAAGGCCGTTTATCATGGGCTCCCGGCTCCACACCGTCAGGTATTTACATTTATCAGTTTGAAGCGGGGAATGAAATTTATACAGGGACGGTTGTCGTCGCCAGATAAGAACGTGAAGAGGGAAGAGTGAAGAGCAAGAGATTAAAACGGGAAAAGTTTGACGTTCGTTGTTTCCGCTTTATTCTTTACGCTTTACTCT
This sequence comes from bacterium, assembly GCA_043825615.1. GTDB lineage: Bacteria > CG03 > CG03 > CG03 > CG03 > JBDRMV01. The sequence goes on from JBDRRS010000014.1 coordinate 7,139, forward strand.
TTACACTTCACACTTCACTCTTCACTGTTTTCGCTGACTTTGAAGACCTCGGGTGGGGTGTCGCTTCCGCAGGCCTTTCCAACTCCGTGATGTTTTCAAAAAAGATTCCGGCCCTGATTTCCATAAATCCCGCCGCCTCTTCCTTTATTAAAATGCCGGCGGTGTCTCTTGAATACGAGAATCTTTATCCGGGCCTTTCCGACGGCAGCAAACTTACGAGAAACATTCTCACTTATTCGCAGCAGCTTGAATCCGCCGGTTTCGGCGGCGGCGTTGAAAATTTCACGCTTGACGGCCTTTACACGGAAAGGATTTTTCTTGTGAATTATTCCCAAAGGTTAAGAAACGAATTATTCTGGGGCCTGAATTTCCGCCACCTCCAGAAAAAATACGGCAGCGACGATTATACGAATAATGCGATTGGCTCCGACGGCGTTGCAGTGAAGGGTAAAACAGACCTACTTTTTGGAGCCAACGGTTTTAAGAACAGCGGTTACACGTTTGACGTCGGTGTTTCAAAACTCGTCAGGGATTTCTGGCACCTATCGGGCGCCGTTTCCTGCCTGACAAGCCCTGATGTTTCTCTCGGCGGCGGGGACAAGAGAAAACCTACTTTTACAATGGGCGCTTCTTTTGAGGACCGCCTTGTAACCGTCGGGAGCATATTTAGGTTTCACGACGGAGATTACACCTCCGGTATTGGCTTTGAAAGGTCATTGCCGGACAGGCCTTTAAAGGTAAGGGGAGGTCTTTCCATCGGGAACAGCCAGGTCCGGCTTTTGTCCGTTGGTTTTGGTTACGTGCATTCCGGCCGTTTTTTGGTGGATTACGCCTGGACGTATCCCCTTGTCGGTTTGAAAGAAACGGGCGGCCGCCACAGGGTTTCGCTTTCCATTTATTTAAGGAAGGAAGAGGAAAAGGCGGATAAAGCCGCCGCGCTTTCGGAAGTGGAGCGGTATCTTGAGAAAGCCAGAGAGGCGTTTGCAAAAGAGGACTGGCTGACAGCGCTGTCCTACGGAAAAAAAGTTCTGGAATTTGAGCCCAAAAATGAGGAGGCGAACGAAATACTCTCAAAGTCCGTCTCGGAACTTCGCGAACTTTCCAAACCGTTTGTGACGGAGGGGTTTTATTTTATCGAAAAAGGTAAATTTGATATTGCCGGGGAAAAGTTTGACACGGCTCTTGAAATCAATCCGGAAGACGACGGCATAAAACAAATCTGTCTGAAAATTAAGAAAATAACAATGCTCATTCCGCAGGCGGCGAAGAAGGATAAAGTTTCCCGTCTTTTGAGAACGGCGGTGAAAGCTTATATCGAAGACGATATTACACTCGCCCTGAATTCCGCCGTGTATGTTTCCCAGATTGATTTCACCGGCGTCGGTTCAAAGTTTCTGGACCTCATGAAGAGCGAATATCCTTCCCAGTATCAGCAGATTGCGATTGTCGCCGGGATGAACCTTGTAGAGCAGAAACTTTATGCTTCTTTGAAAAACATATATAATGCGAGATATGACCTGGCAATAATGGACTGCGATGATGTCCTTAAACTTGAGCCCGAAAATGTTCTGGCTATGACCCGTCTGGGTTCCGCTTATTACGCTCTCGGCAACAAGGCGAAGGCGGTCAATGTCTGGAGGAAGGCGCTTGAATACGAGCCGAACAACAAAGACATTCTGGATTTTCTCGGTATGTCTGGCGGCGCGGTAAAGGACGTCTATGAAAAGAAAAAGGAATCGGAGAAAGCTTCGGAAAAGACGGTGAAGGACTCCTACCTTCGCGGCATCGCGGCTATGAAGAGAGGAGAAATTGAAAAAGCGGCCTCGCTTTTTGAAAAAGCGGTTTCGATGGAAGTGACCGACGGAGCATCGCTTGATTATCAGAAGAAGGCCTCTGCCAAACTCGGCGAGTGCGAGAAGCAATTGGAAAAGAAGAGCGGACAGGACCTGAATATGATGAAAGTTTACTTCGGTCTCGGAATGTCGTATTATAAAAACGGCGAATACGGAAAAGCGGTGGACGAGTTTGAGAAAGTTCTGAAAATCAAACCGGACCATCCGCAGTCAAAGAAAATGATTGACTTATGCCGCCAAAAAATGAAAAAATAGAGTATCCTTCGGCTGAATGAAAGATGAAAGATGAAAGATGCGAAAAAATGAAAAATAGAAAATTAGAAAAAGTAAAACAGGTTGTTTGTTACTATTTGCTATTTTTTATTTTTATTTTTTCATTTTTAGTCCTGCCGAAGACCGAGGCATCGGCAGCGGATACCTCGGTCATTGAAAAGCAGGTTTCTTCCGTTCTTCAGAATGTTTTCAACATCCGGCAGTTTTCCGTTTCCGTAAGAATTGATAATTATGTAGAGATTATTGACATGGGCAAGGATAAGAGGAATATTCTGCCCGGGGTCCCGATTGAGGAAAAGCTGACGGGCTCTCCGTCAAAGCAGTTGGTCCAAAAATACAGGTTTTTGATAACGGTCGTTCTGCCGAGGGCGGTTACGCTTGAAATGGAGCAGAGGGTCGAGCGCCTTTTGAAGGTCTGTTTGAGTTTAAAAGAAACCGATTCCCTGAAGATATTGAGAGAAGAATTTGTCAGCGCTCCGCCGGAAACCCCCGAGGCAGCGGCGGCGGCGGTTTCTCCTCTTGCCGGTTTCGGGTTCAATGTTTTGAAATATTTTTCAAACCCCTCAAATATTCTGCTGGTTGCGGGCGTTTTAATAATGTTTATTTTTATTTTCGGGCCTCTGCGGTCTTTTATGAGATATGCGGCGGCTTATTTTGCGAATGTTTCGCAGAGTCATTCTCCCGAAAATCTGGAACTCGGCGCCGGCGCTGTCAGGGGGAATCCCCTTGGGCCCGTCAATCTTCTCGCTTCGCCCGGGGCGGACATCGAGTCGCGCGGTGAAACAGCGGACGTCCCTTTTTCTTTTGTAAACGAAAAAAATATCTCAAACCTTGCTTTTCTCCTGCGTGACGAGGACTCGGAAAAAATAGCGAACATCATAGGTTTCTTCAAGGAGACCCTTATAGAAAAGTTTGTCAGTTGTTTTCCCGAAGAGAAGCAGTCGGATATAATGAGTTTCCTGGTGTATAAGAAGGAATTGTCTTCGGATGATATAAGGGGGCTGGAGCAGGAGATAAAGGAAAGGATTGATTACGTTTCGGGAGGGAAAGAGCGGCTGCTGAAGATGCTTGAAAATTCTTCCCGGCAGGTACAGGAGCAGTTCCTGCAGCACATTGCCGACGAGGACCCCGTTCTCGCGACGGAACTGAGGAATTCAATTTTCCATTTTGAGGATCTTGCAAGGCAGGAAACATTAGTTGTTCAGACAGTTTTGAGGTTTGTCAATACGCGCGCGCTTGCTCAGGCGCTGCAGTTTTCCGACCCTGAAGTAAAGGATAGAATTTTCTCGATACTTTCGGAGGGCGCGCGGGACATTGTAACGGAGGAACTTGAACTGCTGCCGGAGAATCAGACAGCCTCCCTGCGTGAGCAGAAGAACATCGTTGCCGTGGTAAGACGGCTGAAAGACGCCGGCACGATAGAACTCGGTTAAAAATAGTGATATGGCGAGCGGTGCGTTGGCACGGCATTGCCTTCCACGTTTGAAGGCGGCTCGCTCCGCAGTCCTGCGGGGAGAAAGCAGAGACCCTCGGACTGACGGGCTTGTCAGGTAACGCCGTGCCTCCTGCGGAGATGTTGATGAGCGTCCCCGCTGGCAAAACCGCGAGCAATTCGGTTGAGGTGAAATAAAATGGATTTGATGACAATTATGGGTCTTATGGTGGGCGTGGCCGCGGTCTGGTTCGTTCTCGCTTCGGGCGGTATCATGGGCATGCTTTTTAATATTAACGCAGCGATTCTCGTCTTCGGAGGCGTTTTCGGAGCGACTCTGATAACCTATCCCTGGCGCCTGATAAAAAGAATCCCGAAAGGCGTTTGGCTTATGTTTTTTCCGCTGAGAATTGATTTGCCGAGCGACATTATAAAGGTTTTTGAGACCTGTTCAAAAAGAATTCACAAAGAAGGGATAAGCACGGGTCTGCTTGAGGTTATTCCGTCGAGGAACAAATTTTTCGTAAAGGCAATAAATTTCCTTGTGGACGGTTTTGAAGATGATTTTATAAGAGAAACAATGGAAAACGAAATTGACAATTTCAAAAAAAGACATAATCAGGCGGCGGATGTTTTTAAATCAATGGGAGCTTACGCGCCGATTTTCGGCCTTCTCGGAACTCTTATCGGCGTTGTTCAGGTCTTGCAGAACCTGACCGACCCTGCGAGCATGGGCGCTTCAATGGCTATCGCCATCACGACGACGTTTTACGGAATTTTTTCAACGAACTTTCTTTTCCTGCCGATTGCAGGGAAACTTTCCGTTCATACAAACAGGGAAACATTAATAAAGGAATTAGTCATAGAGGGAACGAGCGGCTTGAAGAAAGGCGAAATACCTTCTATTCTGAGACATCGGCTTCAGTCATTCCTTGCCGATTATGAAAAAAAGTAAACCCGTCCCTGCGGGTCGCCCCGGGAAACAGCCGGAAAAACCAAAAGAAGGATCTCCTGTCTGGCTCACGATTTACTCCGACCTTATGACTAATTTGATGCTTTTTTTTCTGATGCTTTACGGGATTACCAGGATGAGCGTCGAAACAAAATCAACAATTCTTGAATCCCTCGCAATGCAGTTCAAGAATCCCGCGAAGCAGAAAGCCATTATGAAATCGTACGAAAAAACTGCCGCCGACATTGAAAAGTTTATGGTTAACGTCCGTGAAAATCCTGTCGTGGAAGAGGTTCTTGCGGAGCAGTCGGGGTACAAAATTCTTCTAAAAGCGCCCGTCCTTTTTCATTCGGCGCGCGCTCAAATCAGGGATGAATCAAAAGTTCAGCTTTTAACGCTTGCGCGGTTTCTTGCCGCAATTCCGAACACGGTCGAGATTATCGGGCACACGGATGACATCCCCGTAACGGGAACGAAGTGGAAAAACAACTGGGAACTTTCTCTGGCAAGAGCCGAAAGCGTGAGAAATTTTCTCGTGTCGCAGGGAATAAAAAAGGAAAAATTCTGTATTTCGGGGTATGGTTCCAAGCGGCCTATTTGTCCGAACGATAGCCAGGAAAACCGCCGCCGCAACAGGAGAATAGAAATAATTGTTTTGAAATGATGAAACGCGCACATCCGCGTAATTTTAAAATATCTGCATAAATTTAAGAATTGCAATGATGAATAAAATAACGGGATTTCCAGCAGGGTGAACATAAAGAGGAGAATCATTTTAACGTCGGTTCTGCCTGTCGCCGGCGTTTTGATTATTTCGTTTATAGCGGGCGATTTTTTCACGGGCTCTTTTGAAAAAAAATGGATAAACACCCAGCTTGAAAAAAGATACGAGAAAGTTGAAGGCATTTTCAGCGGACATTTTTCAATTCTGCGGTCGCCGGAAAAGGAAATATTCACCGCTCTCGTGATGAAGATGCAGTCATGGGGGGAACTGAACAGATTTTTTATCTATTTTTCGCCCCTTTATCCCCAACTGGAGAAGATTTCCGTCTCCCGCGGAGATGACAATATCGCAGGGATTTCTAAACTTTCCGTAAATTCATTCGGGAATTTTCCGGTGAATGAAAAAACAAATCTCAGCGATATCTTCGTACGCGGCGGCATGCCGTATACGGCGTTTAAAATTGAAGGAGCAGACGGCTACGAAATTTCCGGAATTATCGGGCTTTCTTCTCTTTTTGAAAAAGCCGCAGGGTTTTCTTTCAGTCCCGCCGGGTCGGTAAAAATTTATTCCAGGGCTCCGAATTCCGCCGCGACCAGCGGCGCTGTAAGGTCTTTCCCGCTGCTCGAAGGTCTGTGGTCCGTTGAATTCGCGGATGATTTTACGGCCGTCTATAAGATGAGGTCTAATTTCAGAAGTATTTTTATATTGTTTGCCGCCGCGGTATTTTTTCTGATGTATATTATTTCGGTGTCTTACGCGCGCAGGATATCTTTCCGGCTGGCGGCCCTTCGCGGGGACGCCAATATATCCGAAAGTGAAGATGAAATATCCGTTATTTCAAAACAATTTAAGGAACTTCGCAAAACGCAGAACGAACTCCGCCGGCAGATAAGTTTGCAGGACGCGGTCGGCATCCTCGGCAAGAATGTTTCCATGATAGGCCACGAATTAAGAAATCCGCTTGCGGCGATAAAGAACGCTCAGTATTTTATTTCGTCGCAGCTGCCGGATGAAATGAAAAAAGGTCTGGTGGGGAAACATCTGCAGATAATAAAAAATGAGATAAAATTGATTTCGTCGATGGTCGAGGACCTGCTGACCCTTTCAAGAGTTAAGCCGCCCGTGTACGAGGAATGCGACGTAAACGCGCTCATCAACGGGTCGGTCGATTTCTTCGCGTCGGATACCCATCTTATTGACTTTACCGTAAAACCCGGGAGAATTTCAAAAGTGCCTGCGGACGCTTCGGAGATAAAACAGGTTTTCCTGAACATCTTAAGAAATTCCTGCGAGGCGATTACGCCGCCCGGGGAAATAAAAATAGAAATTGGCGAACAGGAAAATTTTGTAAAAATCAAATTTACCGATACCGGCTGCGGGATACCGCCGGACAAGCAGGAAGAAATATGGAAACCCTTTTTCTCGACCAAGAGTTCCGGCATGGGCTTCGGGCTTTCAACCGTAAAAAGAATCGTTGAGGAAAGGCACAAAGGCAAGGCGGAGATTAAAAGCCTGCCCGGGAAGGGTACCGAAATAACGATTTATCTGCCGAAAAAGCAGGAATAGTTGGGGACAGGAGGGCACATGGACAAAAAAAAGATATTGATTATCGACGACGATTTCAGCGTGCGGGAAACGCTCGGGGATATTCTGCGTTCCTGCTCTTATGAGGTTTTTGAGGCGGCCACCGGCGCCGAGGCGGCTAAACAAGTTGAGCGGGTTGACTTCGATTGCGTAATTGTTGATTTGCGCCTGCCGGATGCGACCGGACATGAAGTCATAGAGAAAATCTCCGGCAGAGTCGAAAAAAACAAAATTATTATCATCACGGGATACGCTTCTTCCGAAGTGCTTTCAAAAGCGCTGCTTGATGCGGAGTATTTTCTGCTTTTGAAACCCGTTACGCCGGAGCAATTATTGGCGGTCGTCCGGAAAATTGCCACCGGCGAAAAAAAATAAAATGGCCGAAGAAGCGAACTGGAATGTTCCTTACGGCAATTTAATGACGATTCTTATGATATTTTTCCTGCTCCTTTACGCTTTTACGTTTCTCACGGGCAACGTCAATTACGAAAGAGTTGTCGCTTCGCTTTCCGCCGGTTTCGGGAAAACCACGCCCTTTAAGGAGGTTGCTCTCGCGGAATACCTTGAAGATTACTTTTCAAAGAAACAGGGGTTTCTCAGAAAACTCCAGATTGATGCCGACAGAATAAAACTTATTTTCAACATACCGATTTTTTTCAAAAAGGGGAGCACCGAAGTTAAACCCGCTGCGGTCAAAATTTTGGATGATATCTGTCTGGTGATGCTGGACATACCTAATAACATTATCATAGAGGGTTATTCGACCGAGGAGTCGGGTCAGAACGAGATGCTTATTTCGGCAGGCAGGGCTTTGAAAATCGGGAAGTTTTTCATTGACAAGGGTATAGACCCTTACAGAATAGTAATCAAAGGGTGGGGGAGCAGCCGTCCGTTTGTCACCGAATCCGACAGAAAAAACAACATCCTCAACAACAGGGTGGAAATAAGCATTCAGCGCTCCGTTTCTCTCGCAATGCCCCCGACAAGCGAAAAATTACAGAGGATGAAGGAACTCCATTTTTACGGCAATTATTACTACGGGCAGGGAGATATTAAAAAGGCGGAGGAATATTTTGAGAAAATCCTTGAAATCGACCCCGCTCACTGGAAAGCGAAACAAATGCTCGGAAAAATCAAAAAACAAAAACGGGGTCAGATCTGAACAAAAATGGGGTCAGTTCTATTTTTTCCATAGGCAACTTATTAAAAAAATCAGAGCTGACCCCATTTTTCCCCGGGCTGATTATTATTCTGGCTGTTGCGGCGGTTTTCTACGCATTGAACCTCAACCTTTATCAGGTGGGGCACATCAACGACGATGCCTGCTATGTGAATGCGGCGAGGTGGCTTGCGGGAACCCAGAACGTCCAGAAACAGCTCGGTTTGAGGCCTCTTGGTTTTCCCGTTTTACTCGCGCCTGTCGCGGCATTGTTTCCGGAAAATAATTTTCCGTTCAAGGCGGTTTCTGCCGGCTTTTATCTTGCGGCCGCAGCCCTGCTTTTTTTCCTGTTTGAGGAAATTCTTGACAAAGAAAAACTGTTGATTTTAACGGCGCTAACGGCGCTGAATCCGCTCCTCGTCCGTCTCAGCGGCACAGTGATGAGCGAGGGGGCTTTCCTTTTTTTCACAGTCCTTTCCCTTTACCTGCTGGAGAAATGTCTTCAGGAAGATTTCTCTCTCAAGAGAATTTTTTTAACGGGGTTGTCTGTTTTTTACCTTTCGTTTATCAGACCGGAGGGCTTTGTTTTTTTTATTGCTGTTTTCATTTATCTTATCGTTAAAAGAAGATGGAGAACGTCTCTTTATCTGACGTTTTTTTTCCTGATTCTGTTTAGTCCGCTGCTTCTGGATGTTTTCAAACTCGGCGGGAGCACCGACAGATATATCGCCGAGTGGTCGTATTGTTTTTTCAGTGGGCACGCACTTGATCTTTTTTTTAGCAATGCTGTTTTTTATTTGAAGGAGTTTCTTTCGCTTTTCGGGCTTACCCGGCTTTCTGCGGGAATTCTTTATTTTGCTCTTGCGGGCGGTATTCTTTTCTTTTTCGGGTTCGGCTTTTTGAGAGGCACTTCGGGGCATACCGCAGGTATTTTAAGGGTTTATATTGTGCTTTATATCCTGCTCCATATTGTATGGCCGGCCAGGGAAAGCAGGTTTCTGCTCGGAATAATGCCGTTTACCGTTCTGTTTTTTATTTATGGTCTTGCTAAAGCCGGCAGGCGGGTGATGCTTTCGGCAGCTGCGGTGATTTTAATTTCATACATTTATCAGGACGTTTCAATGTGCGGGAAGAAGTTTGACTGGGTAAGCCATGAGACGTTCGGATACGTGAGGGATAATTTGCCGTCGCGCGCAGTTTTTATTGCGGAGGCTCCGTCGCCGTTTTTCCTCCGGACGGGAAGGAAGGCATTGCCGCTGTTTTATAGTGAATCTGCAGACGATTTCTTTTTTGATTTTTTGAACAGCGGAGCCGACTACATTATTCTTTTTGATAAAAAAAGTACAGCCCTTTATAAATTCCCGACGATAGTCAGCTCAGGGATAGAGAGGGCGCGAAGGTTTGTGATGGATAAGAGGAGGTTCGAGCCCGTTTACGTTAATTTTGGGGAGCGCGCCGTCATTTTCAAGGCAAAAGATAACTTCAAAAAAACGTTTGTTTATCACTGATGCAAATGAAAAAAAATAAAAAGCATTCCCAAAAATATCTGTCAAAAAATATCATCTGCGATAAAAAACCTCGCAATAAACCCTTACATAGAATACAAACTTGCCGGCAGATATAAAGGTCAAATGGCTTTTGATTTCAGTTATAGATACCGGATTATTTACGAAATTTATAAAAAGAGTAAAATTCTCGTTGTCCTTGAGATATGGCACCGGTGCAGGGGTTACAAAAAGTAATACAGAATAAACAAATTTGACAAGAACAAATTGGGTCACCCCTTGACAAGGCAGCTAATTTGATATATACTTTTCATATATGAAAAATTTCAAAAAACTTGTTTCGGAATCAAAAAGTTTTAATTGGGATAAATGGAATCTTGAGAAAAATCTTATTAAACACAAAGTCCGTTTTCAGGAATGCGAAGAAGTTTTCTTTAATATGCCGTTTTTCAGGATGATTCTGTTAACGGAGAAAACTGTCGAACAACGTTATTACGCTTTTGGAATCACAGATAGAAAAAGAAAACTTACAATAGTTTTCACGATTAGAAATGAAAAAATAAGAGTCGTTTCTGCACGAGATATGAGTAAAAAAGAGCGGAGGATTTATGAAAAAGAATTGGAAAAAATTGCCGAAGTTTAAAAACAAAAATGAAGAGTTTGAATTCTGGGCGAAACACGATGCCACAGAATTTATTGAGATGGCGAAAAGTGAAAGGATTTCTCTTCCGAGATTGAAACCTACCGTAAAAAAAATCTCAATGAACCTGCCCGCGCATTTGATGAACCAATTGAAAGTGGTTGCACATAAAAAAGGTGTGCCTTATCAGTCCTTAATGAAAATTATACTAACCAAAGAAATAAGAAAAGAACTCGCCCTTGTATAAAAGAGTAAATTTTAGTCAGAATAAATTTGGGTCTTGACAGATGGGCGGATTCAAACTAAAATATGATAGCTCAACTTGAGCAAAAAGGGGGTGAGTAAGATGAAGAAGAAAGGTTTTACGTTGATTGAACTAATGATTGTCGTTGCAATTATCGGTATTTTATCGGCAGTTGCCATTCCGAGATTCGCCAGCATGATTCAGAAGGCGAACGAGGCGGCCTGCAAAGGAAACCTCGGAGCCATCAAGAGCGCTGTGTCTCTCTACTACGGCGACCAGGAAGGTTTGTATCCGCAGAGTGCTCTCGCCGCATCGTTTGTTCCGACCTACATGGCTACGATTCCCAATGCGAAACCGGGAGACGGCACGAACGTTGCTACCGTGGAGTCAGAAACCGTTGGTTCGCAGGGCTTTGACGGTGCCGGCGGCGGCGGATGGTGGTACAACTCGGGTGCGACGGTTTCCAACGGCCAGTATGCCGGTGATGTCCGCGTTAACTCACTAAACTCGGACACGAAAGACGCTGCAATCCACACCTGGTAACTGCAAAATGAGTTTTTTCGGGGGCAGGTGCAAACCTGCCCCCGATTTTTTTTACCCAAATTTTTAATATATTTTTTCTGATTTTTTCTGTCTTTCCCGTTTTCCCCTTTTTCAGGGATTCTTTCTGGGGAGCGAAGTTTTTTCTTTGCGGCCTGCTCTTTCCGTTTCTCCTTTATGCGGGAAAAAAGGAAGGGTACGGTTCTAATTCTTTCGGGAGAATAAGGGCGTTTGAACTTTTTCTTCTCCTGCTTATCGTTTCGGTTTTTTTTGAAAAGGCGGGCTTCTTTTCCTTTTTCTGGCTTTTCATTCCTTTTTCAATTTATTTTACAGTTTCCAGAAACAAAAGGAGTGTCAAGCGAAAGCTTGACAATGGCAAAACTTTCCCGCACGCCGCGGCGCACTTTCAGCCCCGGCGGACAGGCATTTTGCACTCCGCAAATTTAGAGAAAACAATTCCGTTTCTCGTCTTAATTGTTTCTTTGCTGTCGATTATTCAATATATTTTTGGAATAAATCCCTTTAACGCGCCGCTTCCTTATGCGACGTTCGGCAACCCGATGTATCTCGGCGCCTGGCTTGCTCTTATGCTCCCTCTCTGTTTTTCCGCAATTTTTCCATTCCCTCCGGTTGCTCCGCCCCGCCGGAGTCGGCTGTCGGTCATTTTCAATTTTCTATCTTTTATAACGGGCTTTTGCTGTTTGCTTCTTGCAAGGAGCCAGGCGGCTTATCTCGGTTTCTTCGCAGGGTTGTTCTACCTTGCTCTCAAAAGAAAAAAAACAAAGGTCTTCCTGACGGTTGTTTTTGTTTCGGTGCTGCTGTATTTTTCTCTCCTGAAAAAAGGAGACGCTCTTTTCAAGGACTCTTTTTCAAAAAGAAAGAACTATTATAAAGTTGCGCTGCAAATGATGAAAGAAAACCCCGTAAAAGGAATCGGCTTCGGGAACTTCAGAGGGGAGTACGTTAAGTACCGCATTGAGGTGGGTCTGCCCTTCCACTCCGCTCCGCGGTGGGCTCATTCGGACATTTTGCATTTTTTTGCCGAACTCGGGTTAATAAGAGGAGCCGTCATTGTGTTTTTTATTCTTTCGGTGCTGTTCAAAAAGGTCGCCGCGGATAAAATTCCTTACAAGGCGGGCATTATTTCAATGGTCGCCACATCGTTCCTCTCTTTTCCGTTCCAGCGTATTTCAACGCTGATACCTTTTTTCATTTTTGCCGGAATAATTATGAATGAATCGCAGAAATCTCACGACCCAATCTTTGCTTGGGTGCCACGCCATTTGCTAAAGGGGTCGCAAGACAATTATGCAGGGACACATTGTCCGCCTTGGCGGGGGATAATTTCTGCAATTGTTGCCATGTTCACATTTTTCTATTTTATGCTTTTCGGTTACGCGCAAGTCAGATGGAAGAGAGGTCTTGACCTTTTTGAAAAAAATGATTATAAAAAAGCGGCGGTTAATTTTGGCGCGGCGGCATGCTGGCTTCCGGAAAACTATGAGGTCATGTTTGACAAAGCGCGGGCGGAATACAGGGCGGGTGATTTTTCTCAATCCGTAAACGATTATAATGACTGTCTCAAATTATATTTTGACTGGGATATTTGTTATAATTTATCCTTGAATTTCAGGGCGTCAGGATCTGAAAAAATGGCGCTGAAGTTCCTTAAAATTGCCCGGGAAATTAACCCGGATTTATGAACCGTATAAATTTTCTTTTATGATTTTTTTTGTCTTTATCACCGGGCTTGTCTTCGGTTCGTTTGCGAATGTGCTTATTTATAGAATGCCTCTCGGGAAATCGGTCGTTTTGCCGCGGTCTTTCTGTTCCGCCTGCGGCAGAACAATTTTATGGTATGACAATATACCGCTCGTAAGTTTTATTCTCCTGAAAAGACGCTGCAGGTTCTGCGGAGCAAAGATTTCCGCGCAGTATCCGCTTGTAGAGTTATTCACGGGGCTGGTTTTTGCGCTTATCTTTTATTTTTTCGGGTTCACGCCGACCGCGCTGATTTTGACAATCATCTCTTTTCACGCTATTGCAATTTCGCTTATTGATTTCAAACACGGCATAATTCCGGACGAATTGAATCTGTCTCTTTTTGTTTTGGGGGTTGTAATCCCGGGCCCGTTTTTCAGGGGCCCTTTCTGGAAAATGCTGATTTATTCCGTTTTCTCCGCCGTTGCTGCCGGGCTCGTTTTGTTTCTGATAGCGGTGATTTTTTCGCGTATTTTCAAGCAGGAGGCAATGGGCATGGGGGATGTGAAACTGATTGCCGCTCTTGCCGCTTTCACGGGGTTTCCGTCTATATTCTGGCTGATTTTTCTTTCGTCGGTATTCGGTTCGATTGTCGGTATTGCCGTAAAAATAATAAAGAGGGAGAAGGGTTTTACCAAAATTGCTTTCGGTCCCTATCTTTGTCTTGCCTCGATTTTTTATGTCTTGTTCTCGGAGCATCTGCCGTCTCTTTTATTGTTCGGATAAAATTTGGAAATATATAACTGGTTCTAAAAATCAGTTTTGAAACGATATAGAAAAATTTAGGTGAAAAAATCGTTAAGAAATTGCATTTGTTTGAACGAGCGAAGCGAGTGAGTTATGTAATTTTAGATTTTTTCGCCGTTTTAAATTTTTCGTCTAGTGAAAAACTGATTTTTAGAATTGCTAACATATTATAAAATTTGTAAGATAGCGCCGGGTGTAGCGAGGTATATATGAAATGTCCCAAATGCGGTAAAGAAAACAAAAAACGCACGGAATTTTGCAAGTTCTGCGGCGAGAATTTGAAAGAGCCCGAGCAGCCGCTGACTCTTTCTTTTATGCTGAAATCACTTTTTGTGATATATGTTCTGATTTTTCTTTTTTATGTGACATATCTTGCGGTAGAGCCGCAGTTTCAGAAATTTGTAGACAGCCTGTATACGAGATGAGGGCGCCCGGCATAAACCTTGCCAACGGGGTGAAGGCGGGGATTACGGGTTCTCTCGCCTCGGGAAAAACGACGGCTCTTGGTTTTTTCCGCCAAGCCGGCTGGCGGACTATCTCGGCGGACAGAATTGCTCACCAACTCCTGAAAAAAAGGTCTTTCTTTTATGACAGAATTGTCCGCCGTTTCGGGAAAGAAATTCTTTCGGCGAACGGGGAAATTTCAAGAAAAAAACTGGGAAAAATTGTATTTGCGGATAAAAAGGAGAGAAAATTTCTTGAAAGTCAACTGCATCCCGGGATTAAAAAAAGAATAGCGGAACTTGTAAAAAAGGCGGGGAACCTTGCTGTTGAAAACTCTCTCCTGTTTCAGATGAAAACGGAAAATTTATTTGACTTCGTAATTTACATAACCGTAACTCCTTCGAAAAAGCCGGAGAATTTGAAGCGCAGAAAAATACCTCCGAGGGAAGCGAAACTTATATTGAAAGCGCAGGGGAGCGCCGCATTGCGAAAGGCGGATTTTGTCGTGAAAAACAATTCTTCCGTTTCGGCCTTGCGAAAAAAAATAAACAAAATAATTCAAGCGATTTCCTATCCCTGCTGATATGAAAGCGCATCTTAAAAACAGGGTAAAAATATTCGCGGTGTTTTTCTTATTATTGCTCATTTTTTTTCACAAGATTATTTTTACGGGGCAGAGTTTTTTTGTCAGGGATACTCTGATTCAATTCCACCCGTGGAGGGTTTTTGCGGCGGAACAGATAAAGGCCGGGAAAATTCCGCTCTGGAACCCCTACACTTACAGCGGGATGCCTTTTCTGGCGAATATGCAGTCGGCAATCTTTTACCCGCCGAACATCCTGTTTTATGTGCTTCCGTTTGCCGCCGCCTATAAATTTTACATCCTTTTTCACTTTTTCCTCGCGGGGTTTTTTATGTATCTTTTAATGAGGGACTTCGGAGTAAGCGAGAAAGCGGCGTTTGTTTCCGGAATTGTTTTTGCGTTTAACGGTTATCTTCTTGCGAGGATAGAGTTTTTGAGCGTTCTCGGAACATCCGTATGGCTCCCCGCAGCGTTTCTTCTCCTGAGAAAATGTTTGAAACCGGCCCGCAGTTTCAAAGACATAATTTTACTCGGCATTGTTTTTTCCGTTCAGTTTTTTGCAGGGCATCCGCAGGTTCTGCTTTACGGCATTTTCCTGTTAGTACTCTATGCCGTCTGCAATGACATAAAGTACAGGATAATAAATGCCTTGCCGGTGCTTGCCGTCTCGGGGCTGATTGCGGTTTTAATTTCGGCGGTTCAGTTGCTCCCATCGCTGGAGTTTCTTTCGCATTCTATCAGAGCGGGCGGGCTGGATTACGGGATTGTTTCGGCCAATTCTCTTTCGCTGCGCGGCCTGTTTAATTTTTTCAACCCTTTTCCGGAATATCACCACAATTTCTGGGCTTCTGCCTGTTACATCGGCATTATTCCTGTGTTTTTTTCAGTGTCGTCTCTTTTGTCGCGAAAAAAAATAGTGCTTTTCTTCGGCGTTGTATTTTTGCTCTCCATTTTCTTCGCGACAGGTAAATTCAATCCGCTGTTTAAGTTTTTTTACGGCGCTGTTCCGCTGTTCGGTTCAATAAGGCACCCTGCGGCAATTCTCTATCTTTCGGTTTTTTCCGCGGCCGTTTTAGCGGGTTTCGGTCTTGACCGTCTCCGGTTTTCACGGGCTGCCCAAACAATAATTACGGTTCTGGTTATCTGCGATCTTTTTATCGCAGGCGGGAGGTTTAATTCTATCACTGACCGAAAAATATTTACCGTTTACGGCGATAAGATAGCGTTCCTCCGGGCGAATAGCGGTTTTCACAGGTTTTTTCTCACCCCGAAAACCGACAGCGCAAGGATGGTTCGCGGCCTCAGTTTTTTCGGCGCATGGTCAAACTGGAAGGACAATCTTTACGGGAATACCAATATGTGTTTCCGCCTTTTTAATGCCGGCGGGCAGGACTTGAGGATAAAGCGTTACGATGAATTTTTGAACAGGTCTTGTGCGCTGGGTTCGATGGATAGCGCCGAAAAACTGCTTTCAATGCTTAACGTTAAATATGTGTTAAGCATGGACGGGGTAAAATCTCAAAAATACAAAGAGGTTCTCGGCGGTCCTGTCAAAATTTATGAAAACGGAAATTTTCTGCCCCGGGCATTTTTTGTCAGGCGTGCGGCAGTTAAGGAGAAAGCGGAAGTTCTTGATTACCTGACGAGCGGGTTATTTAATCCGCTAAAAGAAGTCGTTCTTGAGAAAACCCCTCAAGCGGGTCTGCCGCCGTACATCCGTAACTGTAAGCATACCGTCCCGCCGGAAATAATTTATTATAAACCGGAGGAAGTCGTTATAAAAGCTGCGGCGCCCTGTGACGGCTGGGTCGTTTTAAGCGATGCGTATTTCCCGGGATGGAAAGCGTATGTTGACGGCGCAAGCGTTGAAATTTTCAGGGCGAATTACATTTTCCGGGCGGTTCCCGTTAATAAGGGAAGGCACGTAATTAAATTTGTGTATGAGCCGATGTCTTATAAAATCGGCTCGGCGGCAACCGTTATTTCGCTGCTTTGTGTTTTGGCGGTTGTTTTAATAAAATAATAGCGAGCAATTTGGTTGCGGCTAAAAGTTGTATTAGGGGGGAATGTCATATTGCCTGTCCGCCTCAGGTGGATAAAGCACCGTCCCCCATGGTGAGGTGAGGTGAGGTGAGGTGAGGTGAATTATGATTCAGGAAGCGATTGTAAAACTGTGTAACGGGATGGATTTGTCGCCGGAAGAAATGAAGACCGTATTCAGGGAAATAATGGACGGGGATGCAACGCCTTCGCAGATGGGCTCATTCCTTACCTCTCTGCGTCTCAAGGGGGAGACGATAGAGGAGATTACGGCTGCGGCCGAAATTATGAGAGAAAAGATGGTAAAAATAAACGTCCGTTCGGGCAAAGAAACAATCCTGGACACCTGCGGCACGGGCGGTTCGGGAACGAACACGTTTAACATTTCAACCGCATCCGCTTTCACGGTAGCCGGCGCCGGAGTGAAAGTCGCCAAGCACGGCAACAGGTCGGCGTCTTCGCATTGCGGCAGCGCGGATGTCCTTGAGGAACTCGGGGTGGATATAATGATGTCTCCGGATAAGGTTGCCGAATGCGTGAAGAAGACGGGTATAGGTTTTCTTTTTGCGCGTCTTTTTCACCCTGCGATGAAAAACGTTGCAGCAACAAGAAAGGAAATGGGCATTAGAACAATTTTTAACATTCTCGGACCCCTTTCTTCACCCGCCGGAGCGGATGCCCATGTCCTGGGCGTGTACGATGCGCCGCTCGTGGAAGTCATGGCGAACGTTCTGAATAATCTGAAAGTTAAAAGGGCGTTTGTCGTTCACGGAACGGACAATCTTGACGAGTTGACGGTAACAGGCCCGACCCTCGTCGCCGAGGTCAAAGCGGGGAAGGTCTCGGCGTACAGCATAAGACCCGGGGATTTTGGTTTGAAAGTTTATTCTCTCTCCGAACTCGCCGGCGGTGACGCCCAAAAAAACGCTTCTCTCGTCCTATGCGTTTTGAAAGGGGAAAAGGGCGCGAAAAGAGATATTGTGCTTTTGAACTCCGCCGCCGCGCTTGTCTGCGCGGAAAAAGCGGAAGGAATCAAAGAGGGTATAAAACTTGCCGAAAAATCAATCGATTCCGGCGCTGCGCTTAAGAAACTGGAAGAACTGAAAAAATTCAGGTAATTAAGAATTCCAGCTAACCGCGGTGAAAATCGTTCTCGCCACAAAAAACAAAGATAAAATCAGGGAAATTAAAGATATTCTAAAAGATACCGTGGTTGAATTTGCCGGCTTGGACGAATTTGAATTCCCCGGGGTAGTGGAAGATGGAAAAACTTTTTTTGCAAATGCGAAAAAAAAGGCTTTTGAAACCTCCCTGTATACCGGTCTTCCGGCTCTGGCTGACGATTCGGGCCTCGTCGTCCCCGCCCTCGACGGCGCTCCGGGATTATATTCATCAAGGTATGCGGGAAAAAATGCGACTTACGAATCAAACATCAGAAAACTGCTGAAAGAACTTGCGGGTAAGACGGACAGGAAAGCGAAATTTGTCTGCGTGTGCGTTTTGTTTTTTCCCGGCGGGAAATATTTTACGGCGCGCGGAGAAATTAAGGGTTTGATAACAGAAGAACCCATGGGGCGGGCAGGTTTCGGTTACGACCCTGTTTTTTTTGTGCCCGGGATAAGAAAAACCCTGTCCGAAATTCCGCAGTTTGAGAAAAATAAAATGAGTCACAGGGGAATTGCTTTCAGGAAAATGGCAGAAATAATAAAAAGAATGAAGTTGAGTCCGCCGCAGGCGGACGAAATCCGCCGTGGCGGGAGTGAAGAGTGAAGAATAAGTTATTGCGCATTACACTTTACGTTTTACTTTTTACGGTTAATATTTTTGCTTCGGATTTTAACGAAGTTCTAAAAGATATTTTCAATTACCAGATGGAAACAGCGCAGAAAAAATTAAAAAAAGCAAAATTGACGGAAAGCGAAAGAAATTTTGCTGAAGGAATTTATTTTTTTTACGAGGGGAAATACGGTAAATCTCTTGAAAGATTAAACAGATCGCCGGTCTCATCTGAATTTGACTGGAGAGAGCATGTTCGTGGAATGCAGGAAATCTCCGCCGGTTTTGTGCAGGAGAAAATATCCGGTTTTCTTGTGCGGTTTTATCCGGCCGACCGCATTATGCTGCATTACCTGAGAGACCTGATGCCTTTAATAAACAGGAGGATGAAGCAGGTTTTCGGGATGAAGGCGGACGGCATTGTTCTTGAGATATATCCCGACAGGGAAAAGTTTCTGGCCGCTTCCCTGCTGAGTGAAGAAGAACAGAAACGCTCGGGGACCGTTGCAATTTCAAAATTCAACCGCCTGATGATTATTTCGCCGCGCCTGCTTCCGTACGGTTATAACTGGCGGGATACGGTTTGCCACGAATATATACACTGCATAATAGGTCATAAAACCGCGCTGAACATTCCTCTTTACCTGAACGAGGGAATCGCGAGAACCTGCGAGTCGTTGTGGAGGGAAAAAGAGGTCTCCCTTGAACCCGCCGTCAAGAGTACTCTCGGCCGGGCAAAAGAAACAGGGTTTATCCCGTTTGAAAAATTCAGGAGAGGGATGCCGTCCCTCCCGAACCAGGAAGAGGTCTCGCTCGCCTTCGCCGAGGTGAACTATCTGGTATTTTCTTTGATTGAAAATTACGGTTTTAAGAAATTATCCGGGCTGCTGACCGGCGCGGGCGTACTGGGTTTCGAGAATGCCTTTCGGGAACAGTACGGTCCGCCGGACGAATTTCTTGCGGATTACTGGAGCGCTCTCAAAAACAACGACTGGCAGTACAGGGGCGTTCTCCCTGATTTTATCTATTGGGAAAAAACAGACGAGTTTGCTCTTTTTTCCATAAAGGATTTCATCCGTCTCGGCGACCGGCTGCGCATGGAAGAAGAATTTCCGCTCGCTCTTCTGCAGTATAAAAAAGCGGAAGTGAAAGAGCCCGAAAATCCAATTGTTCTTGTGAAGATTGCAAAGACATACGAAGCGATGAAAGAATTTGACAAAGCGGAAAAATATTTTTTACAGGCGCTGGCATCGGGACCGGACAACTTTGTCTGTCTCACTTCTTTCTCAAGATTTTTGTTCAATAAAGAGCGGTTTGAAGAATGTATCCCCCTCCTGAAAAAAGCGCTGGAGAGGAACCCATTTTACGGAGAAGGGTATAAAATGCTGGCTGAAATTTATAAAAAGCAGGCGAACCCGAAGGCGGAGGAAAAATACCGCCGGATGGTGGACGCCACCCTCCCGCCGCCCTGATAAGGAAAAAGATATGGAAGCGCTGTGAAAAAACTTTCGGAAGATCAGATTAAGAAAATAATTCCGGATTATAAAGAGGAAGGTTATCTGCTGACGGAGGATGAAATCCGCAATCTCCGTGAAAGGTCGGCCCTCTCCGGCCTCCCCGGAAACACGGAGATAAAAAAAGCGCTCACGGAGAATTTCATCGGCGGCTCCTCCGGTACAATTGCCGTTTATATGGATATAAACAATTTCAAGGCGTATAACGACAATTACGGTTTTATCAAAGGCGATTTCGTCATAAAGACGCTGGCCGGTGAATTTTCCCGACGGGCGGCCGGTTTTGCCGGTCACATTGGCGGCGACGATTTTGCGGCTATAATGGATGACAAAGTTTTTGCTCAATTTTCACGCGGCTTATTATCATTTTTTGAGGCGCGCCTGCGGGATTTTTACGATGAGGCGGATTACGAAAGGGGCTGTATCATAACTTTCGACAGAGACGGCAACAGGCACAGTTTCCCCCTGATGGGTATAACTGTGGTTGCTTTCGGCAGGACCTGCGCGTTCAAGACGGCGGAGGATGCCGGCGAGTTCGCCGCCCAGTTAAAGAAAATGGCAAAATTGAGAGGTAAAAAATCCGTCGGCAACTCCATTATTTTTAAGTACGACGGTTCTTCTGTCACCCCGCTTGCCGACATTATAAAAGACGAAGGTCTCCCTATCAAAATAAGAAGGAGCGTCGTTGAGGCGCTCGGCGAGATGAAGGACTTTCCGTATGAGAACGTTCTTGTAAATATTTTGCAGGAGCCGCATGATAACTTCCTGAAAAAAAGCGCCCTTTACGCTCTGGGACGTTTACGGAGCAGGGAAACAATTCCGGTTATTTCCGGATTTCTTTCCGACGCTTCGGCGCATTTGAGGATGCGGGCGGTTGAGGCGCTCGGTGAAATGGGCTCGGCGCAGACGGGGTCTGATGTAGCCGCCCTGACCGCCGACAAAAACTTTTATGTAAAGAAAGCGGCTGTCCTTGCTCTCGGTAAAATTGCCGATAAAAAATTTACGGACGTTTTAAGGCGTTGTCTTGAAGACAGAAACGTGCACGCGGAAGCGTTTATTTCGCTTGCGATGCTCGGTGACGAAGACGCAGTCTCGTCTCTTCCTGATTTTATAAATGATGATTTTAACTTGGAACTTCTGAGAATTACCGCTCTCAGGATTATGTCCGGAATAAAAAATTACCGCCAGGGTTTGCTCGTTCTCAGAAATATAGGTGGAAAGAGTCCCGTGATGATAGTTGAGTGTTTGTATGCGGTTTCAAAAATTTTGCGTAATTCCGACTTTAAGGTGGAAGAAGAGGAAGTAAAAGAGATCTTTTCGCTGGTGTCTGCCAAATCGCGGAAAGTTAGGAGGGCTCTCGCCGAATTCTGCGGTGAAGTAAAAGGGCCAGTGAGCGAGAAAACGCTGGAGCAATTAAGCAAGGATTTTTTTGAGAGTGTCAGAGCGAAGGCGGTGGAGGCATTCGGGAATTTCCCCGGAAGGGCGGGGCATCTCCTGAGGTTTTTTAACGACCCGAATGTTTTTGTGAGGAATGTGGCGGTTACAAGCATTAAATTTATGGATATTCCGGAAGACGGGAGGGGCGATATTGTGGAAAGATTAAGAGTTCTCCTGAAAAGCCCCTCTCACGAAATTGCGGACAATGCCGCAAAGTCAATCATACACATCCTCAGAAAAAAGTAACCTGCATTATTCATACTCCGATGAAAAAACCAACAGTCTGTCATTCTGAGCGTAGCGAAGAATCTCAAGATTCTTCGTCGCTGTGCTCCTCAGAATGACACACAGTGTGAATAATCCAGGAGTAAGATTGTGATTTGACGGTTCTTTTATTATAATTGCGCTATGAAAATAACGAACCCCGCACCTCCGGCTCCGAGTTCCGAAACTTCTTGGAATTACGGGGCAAGGATTTTTCTTATTGCTTTACTTTTCGTTTTTTTCGGGCCGGTTCCCCGCACCGGCGCCCGGGCGGGAAGTGCGCAGCCTCCCCGCCAGGGGACAAGCATCTGCAGGATTTTTACGGTTGAAGGTATCATAGACCCTGTGGTCGCCGATTACATTGAAAAGGGCCTGGCCCCTTCGGGGGATGATTTTGATATTGCCGTCATTTCGCTGAACACGCCCGGCGGTCTGATGGAATCGATGCAGGATATTGTAAGGGCGATGCTCAACTGCCCGAAGCCCGTCTGCGTGTGGATAGGCCCTTCGGGCGGGCGCGCCGCCTCGGCGGGCGTCTTTATTACCGTCGCTGCGGATTTTTCAGCGATGGCTCCGGCGACAAATATAGGCGCCGCCCATCCCGTCCAGATGGGAATCGGCGGCCAAGAGGGAAAACAGCAGGACGAGATGATGGAAAAAGTCGTAAACGATGCCGTCGCCTACATTCAGTCGATCGCCCGCGAGCGCGGCAGGCCGCTCGACTGGGTAAAATCCGCCGTTAAAAAGAGCGTTTCAATAGGGGAGAAAGAAGCGTTAAAAATAGGCATCATTGATTTTATCGCCGAAACCCCAGAAGAAATGCTGAAAAAGATTAACGGCCGTCACCTCGTAAAAAAAGGCAGGCAGATAAAAATCAGCACAAAACATATGACAGTTGAATACGAGACACTCTCCGTATGGAAGGATTTTCTCCACAAACTCGCGAACCCGAACATCGCCTTTGTTCTTATGATTATAGGCGTCTGGGGAATTATTCAGGAGGCATCCAGCCCGGGCATCGGTTTCGGAGCGGTTATAGGGGGGATTTCTCTGCTTCTGGCGTTTTTCGCGATGAGGGTTCTTCCGATAAACCTGACGGGGCTTCTCCTCATGATTCTCGGGCTTGTTCTGCTCTTCCTTGAAATTTACACTCCGACCTTCGGTATTTTGACTGTCGGAGGAATAACGTCGTTTGCCCTCGGGGGGATGATGCTTATTGACAGGTTGAAGATGAGTGTCGGCGTGTCGGCTGGAGCGATTTTTCCTTCGGTTATTCTGCTCGCCGCTTTTATGTTTTTCGTTGTGGCGGCCATTGTGAAGAGTCAGAAGAAGAAAATAGAAACGGGAGTGCAGGGCATGCTCGGCGCGGAAGGCGAGGCAATGGGAAAAATTTCGGGGAGAGGGCAGGTCTTTGTTCACGGCGAAATATGGAACGCCCGCTCGCCGGAAAAAATAGAGAAAGGCAAAAGAATCAGAGTCGCGGAAGTTGACGGTAACACGCTGGTTGTCGAGGAAATACGGGTCGGGGTCTGAAAGTGGCGGAAGAAGATATCATAAAAGCGAGGAAGGAGCACCTGAACTGGTTCCTTGAAAATTCAATTGACCCGTATCCTGCGAAAGTTCCGAAGTCTGACGACGCCGGTGAAATAATTTCAAGGTTTCAAAAGGATGAGACCTCGTTTGACGCCTGTGTTTCGGGCCGCGTAACAGCGATAAGAAAAATGGGGAAGGCGTCTTTCGCCGAGGTCTTTTCAAATTTCAAAAAGATTCAGATATACATAAAAAGGGACGACGACCAGAATAATTACGAGATTTTCAGGAGAACGGATATCGGGGATTTTGTAAACGTCGCCGGCTTTGTCTTCAGGACAAAAATGGGCGAAATAACGGTTCATGTAAAGCGGCTGCTCCTGATTTGCAAGGCGTTCAGGCCTCTTCCCGAGAAATGGCACGGTTTGAAGGATGAGGAGACAATCCTGCGCCGCAGGTATCTGGACATTCTCACGAACGAAAAATCAAGGGAAATTTTTCTAAAAAGGAGCAGTGTGATTTCGGAAATCCGTAAATTCCTCAACGGGAAAAATTATGTTGAAGTAGAGACGCCGCTCCTTCAGAGCATTCCGGGCGGCGCGGAAGCGGAGCCGTTCAAAACACATCACAAGGCGCTTGACATTGACCTGTTCTTGAGGATTGCGCCGGAACTCTATCTCAAACGGCTGATTGTGGCCGGTTTTGAGAAAATATACGAAATCGGCAGGAATTTCAGGAACGAGGGGATTTCCACTCGGCACAATCCCGAGTTTACAATGCTGGAACTTTACTGCGCTTATGCCGACTACGGGGACATGATGAATTTGTGCGAGGAAATCGTGAAGCGTTCGGCTGAAATCATCTCCGGAGAAACTGTTTTTTCAGAGGCGTTTGCGCGTGTGTCTATTTTTGAATGCCTCAAAGAAAAAACGGGCATTGATTTTAAGGGGAATCTCGGCCGTGACAATCTCCGCGCGCAGGCGGAAAAACTTGGAATCAGTTTTGAAAAAGATGCGCCGCCGGCTAAAATTTTCGAAAACATTTATGAAGAAGTCATCCTGAAAGATATGGGAATGCCGGTCTTTCTTATGGACTTTCCCGAGGAATTTTCACCTCTGGCGAAACCCCGATGCGGGACACCGATAGCGGAAAGGTTTGAGCTCTACATAAACAATATGGAAATTGCGAATGCTTATTCGGAACTGAATGATCCCGTCCGGCAGAGGGCGCACTTTGCGAGTCAGGCGGATGTCAGCGGGAAAGAACAGATAGACGAGGACTTTCTCGAAGCCCTTGAATACGGGATGCCTCCGACAGGGGGGCTGGGAATAGGCATTGACCGTCTCATTATGGCGCTAAGCGGCAGTCAATCAATAAAGGATGTCATAATATTCCCGCAGCTGAAGAGCAGGTGAGTTCCGCAAAACTGCAATTCTTTATTGCAAGAAGATACCTTTTTTCCAGAAGGAAAGAGGTTTTTCTTCTGATTTCAACGCTCATTTCCATTCTTGGAATAACAATCGGCGTCGCCGCTCTTCTTATAACCCTGTCCGTGATGAACGGGTTTCACACTGACCTGAAAAATAAATTTGTTTCAACCTCATCCCCGATAAATGTTCTTCTGCCCGCAACCTATAGCCGTGACGAGTGGACTAAACTGATGACGGAAATTTGCGGTGTAAAGGGCGTTTCCGCTTGCGCGCCTTACGTTCTGAATCAGGCGGTTTTCACAAAGCGGACCCGTTCGCAGGGAATTGCCGTTAAGGGAATTGATACGGAAAAAGAAAAGTCCGTAACGGCAATAAAAAATCAGATTACGGAGGGGAATTACTCGCTGGAAGGAGGTGAAATTTTTGTCGGGTCGGAACTCGCCAGGAGTTTCGGTCTCGGAGCGGGGGACAGCGTTTTCCTCACGCTGCCGCCTGCGGAAATGGCCGCTTTTACCGGCGGCCGTGTCGGGGAGTTTAAGATTGCGGGAATTTTCTCGTCGGGAATGTGGGAATACGACATGAACCTTGTTTATATAAACATTCGCCGGATGCAGCAGCTCTACGGGCTGGGGGACTCTATAACGGGCATTGAGGTTGCGCTTTACGATGCCGACAAAGCGGACAGTATTGCCGCTCTTATAAGGGAAAAAATGACGCACCGTTTGTGGGTGAGAACATGGAAGGAAACGAACAGAACGCTTTTTGCGGCTCTGGAACTGGAAAAGAAAATGATGTTCATAATTCTCTCGCTTATCGTGATGGTGGCGGTTTTCAACATAATTTCAAGTTTGCTTCTCCAGACGATAGAGAAAGTTAAGGACATAGGGGTTCTGAAAGCGGTGGGCGCGGACAGAAAATTCATAGAAGGTATCTTTGCTTTTCAGGGCCTGATAAACGGGACGTTCGGAATTGTTCTCGGGAACATCATTGCGGTTGTCGTCTGTGTTCTCCTCAAGAGATACCGCTTCATTGAAATCCCGGCAGAAGTTTATTATCTTGATAAACTTCCGGTAATAATGAGTTTGAGGGACTTTATTCTCGTGGATGCCGTGAGCATTATTTTAACTTTCTTCGCTTCGTTTATTCCCGCCCGGCAGGCGGGAAAAATCAGTCCGGCAGCCGCTTTAAAGTATGAATAATCTGCTTGTTTTTGAAAATGTGTGGAAAATTTACTCCGAAGGAACTTCTCTGGAGGTAGCCGCATTAAGAGACATAAATCTTGAAATAGAAAAAGGTTCCTTCACGTATGTTCTCGGGCCTTCGGGCTCCGGCAAAACGACGCTCTTGAATATTGCCGGTCTTCTTGATGCGCCGTCTAAGGGTCGGATCCTTTTTGCGGGCAGGGTCATCCACTCCGACGACGGCAGGGAGCGGGCGCGGTTAAGAAATTCTTCCATCGGTTTTGTTTTTCAGCAGCCGAGTTTCCTCCCGGAGTTTACCGCTCTGGAAAATGTTGTTCTTCCGGCTTTAATCGGCGGGCGGACGGAAAGCGCGGTTGTTCCGGAAGTCCGGAAAATGTTTCAGGAAATGGGTATGGAAAAACGTATGGAGCATTTCCCGGGCCAGCTTTCGGGAGGAGAGTTGCAGCGTCTTACAATCCTGAGGGCTCTGGTAAATAAACCGGAGATTATTTTGTGCGACGAGCCGACGGGCCAGCTCGACGAGAAGAATGCGGGAATCGTGCTCGGCGCCATGGAGGAAATTTTTAAAAGATTCGGCGCGACTGTTCTTTTTGTCACTCATAATGAGGAATTGACGAAAATCGGAAAAAAAGTTATCAATTTAAGAAATGGCCGGATTGTTTGAATGGAAATTCTTTATATTATAATAAGGAGATGATATGCTGAAAATTTTACTTGACGGTAAACTGGTTGACGAAAACGAGGCGAAAATTTCCGTTTTTGACCACGGACTTCTTTACGGCGACGGTGTTTTTGAGGGGATTCGCGCCTATTCCGGCCGCGTTTTCCGTCTGAAAGAACATGTGGACCGTCTGTTT
Organism: bacterium; assembly: GCA_043825615.1. Classification (GTDB taxonomy): domain Bacteria; phylum CG03; class CG03; order CG03; family CG03; genus JBDRMV01. The sequence goes on from JBDRRS010000014.1 coordinate 33,630, forward strand.
GATTCGGCGAAAGCCATTATGCTGGATATCCCCGTTTCCGAAAAGAAAATGCTCGGGGAAATCCTTGCGACCATCAGGGCGAATTCTCTCCGAGACGCTTACATAAGGGTTGTCGTTACAAGGGGGAAGGGTGACCTCGGCCTCGACCCCGTGAAGTGCCCGCGCCCGACCTATTTCATAATAGCCGATAAGATTGCTTTATATCCGAAGGAATTTTATGAAAAAGGTCTTAAAATAGCCACGGTGAGTATCAGAAAAAATATTCCGGAGGCGATAAATCCGAGAATAAAATCCCTGAATTACTTAAACGGCATTCTCGCCAAAATAGAAGGTCGGCAGCGCGGCGTTGAGGAAGCGCTACTTCTGAATAAAGACGGGTTTGTCGCGGAATGCACGGGAGACAACATTTTTATTGTTTCGCACGGTAAATTGATAACTCCGCATTATTCTGCCGGCGCGCTGGAAGGTATCACCCAGCAGGCGGTTATAGGTCTTGCCGGAAAAAATAAAATGGAAGTTCACAGAGAATTTTTCACAAGATTCTGTATTTTTACGGCGGAGGAGTGTTTTTTGACGGGAACGGCCGCGGAAATCATTCCGGTCATTGAGGTGGACGGGAGAAAGATAGGAGACGGGAAACCGGGAAAAATTACCCGCCGGCTGATTTCGGAATTCCGACGCCTTGTGAAGACGACAGGGACGCCGATATAAAATTTAAAATGCAGCAGCAGAAATTGCGCTGCCTGTTTTGGCCGTTAAGAATAGAAATGACATTGACGGGAATGTGATTATGCTTTGTGATATCTGTCATCAGAAAGAGGCTGTCATACATTTTACCCAGATAGTAAACGGCGAGGTCACAAAAATGCACTTTTGCGAAGAGTGCGCTTCGGAACAGGAAATTTCCTTAAACGATCTGCCGGATAAGCCGTTTGACCTTCTGAGTAAATTCCTTTCCGCCCTGGCGCTGCCCGAAACTTTTACCGATACAAAATGTCCGACCTGCGGAAAGATGCTTTCCGAATTCAAAAAGGACGGCAAACTCGGCTGCCCCGAGTGCTGGAACGTTTTCAGGTCTGATATCGTTCCTCTTTTGAAAAAACTGCACGGCAAAACCCGTCAGAAAATTAGTTCTTCGGAGCCACCGCAAACCCGCGTCTCCGCAAAAGTAAGAGTTCTTCAGGGTAAACTGCAGGAGGCGGTGGAGAAGGAAGAATTTGAAGCGGCGGCAAAAATCAGGGACGAGATAAAAAATATAAAAAATGAAAAGAAAAAAACATAAAAAAGTCAAAAAACAAAAATGGTTTTAAGGGACTTTGCATCCAGAAGCTGCGAGTGGCTTGATTCGGACACATCATCGCCTTTTATTTCAACAAGAATACGTTTTGCGAGGAACATGGATGGATTTTTTTTTCCAAACCGCGCCGGCCATTCACAGCAGGCGGAGATAAGAAAACTCGCTTTTGAGAAAATAGGGAGACAAGAAAAATGGAAGAACTGTAAAAAAATTGCTCTTGAGGATATTGACATCACCGACAGGCGTCTTCTTCTGGAAAGACACCTTGCGAGTTATGACCTTGTGTTCACGGATAGAGTGGCGGGGCTTGTCGTTAATGAAAAAGAGTCAATGAGCATAATGGTGAACGAGGAAGACCATCTGCGTCTCCAGATATTCGGTCTCGGTTTCAATTTAAACGATACGTTTAATCTTGCCTCTTGCGTTTCAAAGGAAATAAGCGAAAATTTTGATTTTGCAAAACATCCCGAGTTCGGTTTTCTTACCGCCTGTCCTACGAACGTCGGAACAGGTCTGAGAATTTCGTTTCTGGCGCATCTTCCCGCTCTTGTAAGGACAAATCATATGGGGGAGGTGATTGATTCGCTAAGCCGCCTCGGGATTGTTGTAAGGGGTTTCTACGGTGAGGCGACAAATCCCGTCGGAGATTTTTTCCAGATATCAAACCAGATAACGCTCGGGGTCTCCGAAAACGACATCATCGAGAAACTGACGGCAATTACTTCCGAACTCGAAGATGCATCGCAGAAGGCGGAAAACGAGCTTTTGAAAAAGAATAGAATTGAGATTGAGGACGCAATTTACAGAAGTTACGGGATTATCCAGTATGCGAAGAAAATTTCCTACGAAGAATTGATGAGTTGCGTATCCGACATAAGGTTCGGTCTGAAAACAGGAATGCCTCTTCCCATCGGCGGAGACCGTCTGAACGACCTTCTCTTTCTGTCCCAGCCCGCTCACATAGAGGAAAGGGCCGGCAGAAATTTGCCCCCTCCTGAAAGAGATGAGGCAAGAAGTGAGTTCATAAAAGAAACGCTGGGTTAAAATTCCCGCCACGGCATAAGGTATTGACTTAATTGTAATTATGACAGCAATTCTAAAAACCAGTTTTTCACTAGACGAGAAATTTTTAACGGCGAAAAAATGTCATTGCCCTCTGCAATCCAAAGGATTGCGAGGACTTGGTCCCGGGAATTCTCCGAATTCCTCGGGGCGAGTCCGCCTAAGGCGGACGTGGCAATCTCGAGATTGCTTCGGCTGCGCCTCGCAATGACACTTCGTGTCATTTCTTAACGATTTTTTCACCTAAATTTCTCTATATCGTTTCAAAACTGATTTTTAGAACCAGTTATATGTTTCACTTAATTTTTACTTTGTTTTTTTGTAATCGGGTTTTTACGGTACTTGATGAAATTTTGTTATAATTATTCTGATGAAAGGCGGGAAGGTTCTTTTTTTATATGCTGTCTGCGGTATTTCGGGGCAGATTCTGTTTTTGTTTGCACCGTCTGCGGTCGGGGTATCCGGCTATTATGCTTTTGCCTCTGCCGGTTTTGTCTGCTGGCTCTCTGCCGCATTGATTTTTTTCAGAAAGACCTTAAAGCCCGGATTTAAAGAAACAAACGGGGAAGTACCGTTAAACCTGCCCTCCATTGCCCGCGGTTTCCGGCGCTGGCAGGCGGGGGCCGCTTTTCTGCTTATAATGGCCTCGGCATTTTATTTCCGTATGCACAGGTTAGAGGAAGTTCCGGGCGGGCTGTGGTATGATGAGGCAATCAATCTTCTTGACGCCCGCTCTACCGCCGGCGGTGACATCAGGATAATATACAACTCGTACGGACATCCGCGTCAGCCGCTTTACATTTATTTCACGGCGCTGATAATAAAACTGATTCCGGAATCGCCTCTTGCTTTGCGCCTGTCAAGCGCGCTGTTTTCGGTCATCACGATTGCCGTGATGTTTCTGGCGGTCTCCGTGATGTTCGGATTCCCGACGGCATTTTTTTCCTGCTTTCTTTTCGCGACCTCATTCTGGATAACGGCTTTGAGCCGCACCGGTTTCAGGGCGGTGACAAGCCCTCTTTTTGAAATACTGCTTTTGTGGCTTTTTTATTCATGGCTTTCCGGAAAAAGAAAAGAAACACTTAATGCTTTTCTTGCCGGCGCCGTAACGGGGTTTGGCTGTTACACTTATCTTGCGTTTTACTCTCTCCTGATAACAGCGCCGGTTATTTTTTTATTTCTCGGTAAAAAACTGCGTTCCCCCTGCCGAAGCGGCGCGGCATTCACGTGCGCTTTGCTCATCACGCTGAGTCCGCTTGTGTATCATTATTCAAAATATCCGGAGGATTTACTCAAAAGGGGCGCCGAGGTATCGGTTTTAAATTCTCCCGCTCCCGCCGCGGAGATTCTTAAAAATGTCCTCAAAACGGCCGCGGCATTTAATTTGTATACGGGCGGGAAACACCCGAGGTCTTTGCCGCCCGCCCGGGCTCTTTTAAACTGCGCCGCCGGATTTCTTTTTATAACGGGTTTTCTTTGGGGCTTCGGAAAGAAAGGGAAGTACCGTCTTGTGTTTATTTTTCTGGCGGCTTCGCTTATTCCCTCGATATTGTCGTCCGGCGCGCCGCACCCTTTAAGGCTTGTCAATGCCGCCGTTCCGGTTTTTATATTGTGCGGCGCGGCTTTGAGTTCAATCTCCGGCAAACGGATTGTTAAAACGGCAGTTCCTCTTTTGTTTCTGTTGCTGTCTCTCGCCGGCGACCATCGCGCTTATTTCAGTGAATACGCGGAAAATCCCGAACTCTGGTATGCTTTTGAGAAAGATGCCTGCGCCGCGGTTCCCTTTATTCTGGAAAAACAGAAAAGTTACAGTTTATATTTTTCAAAACGGTGGGAGAATAATCCTGTTTTCCGGCTGGTGCCGGCTATCAAACACGAGGGCATAAGAAAGGACGGACGTTATGATATGGATAAAGCGCTGTTTTTGATATCGGGGTATGAAATACAGAATTATGAGTGGCTGAAGAAACGTTACCCGGAGTTAAAGTTATTCAGGCTCTGCGATACGGAAACCGGAAATCTCATCACCTGTATTTTCAGCAAACGCCCTTTGTGAAACTCTCGGGAGCCGGGCATTTTTGAAATTATCCTCTTTACAATTCAGGCAATAATTTGTCAAATAACTGCGGGTAGATAAAAGTGAAAACATTGCAGGAAATAATTCTTAAATTATCCTCTTTCTGGGGGGATAACGGCTGCGTGATTGCCGAGCCGTACGATGTGGAGAAAGGCGCGGGCACTTTCAACCCTATGACTTTTCTGAAACTTTTTGACGGGAACAACTGGAGGGCGGCTTATGTGGAGCCGTCCCGCCGTCCGCAGGACGGACGGTACGGGGAAAATCCCTTCCGTCTTTACAAGCATTTTCAGTTTCAGGTGATTCTCAAGCCCGCGCCGAAAAATTCGAGGGTTCTTTACCTGAAAAGTTTAAAAACCATAGGGATTGACCTGAAGAGGCACGACATAAGATTTTTGGAGGACAACTGGGAGTCCCCCACCCTCGGAGCGTGGGGCAGGGGCTGGGAAGTGCGTCTCGACGGGCTTGAGATAACGCAGTTCACGTACTTCCAGCAGGCCGGCGGAATTGACCTTGAAATGATTCCTGTGGAACTCACATACGGTCTTGAGCGTATCGCGATGTTTCTTTCAAAAAAAAGGAATGTTTTTGATGTTGAATGGGCGCGCGGTGTTGATTACGGGGCGATGCGCAGGGAAGAAGAAAGTCAGTTCAGCAGGTATTATTTTGACGAGGCGCCCGCACCTGACCTGCTCGGAATTTTTTCTTTTTACGAGAAGGAAACGGAACGGCTGATTTTTCTCTCTCTGCCGCTTCCCGCATACGACTGTCTCCTGAAAATGTCGCATATTTTCAACGTTGTCGACGCAAGAGGAGGTTTTGACCACGCGACGAGAACGGCGTTCGTAAAAAAAATAAGAGGTTTCGCAGGCAGAATTGCGGCGTATGTAAAGGAAAATAAAGTATTTATGCCGAACAGTCGGTATCGAAAGGGATGAAAAGAGCAAGTGTCGTATTGCAAGACCTGACCCCATGAAAAGGTCTGATTTTCTTGCGGAATTGTGCGTTGAGGACCTGCCGGTTGATATCCAGGAGGAGGCGTCTCAGAGGATGCTTCTTGCCGTCGCCGAATTTTTCAAGAAAGAGAAAATTTTATTTTCGCTCATGCGTTCTTTCTCGACGCCGCGACGCCTGGCGGTTTTGTTCTGCGGCGTGGCGCGGGAAATTCCGGAGGAGAAGACCCTTATAAAAGGTCCGCCCGCCCGCATTTCCTTTGACGGGAAAGATGAGCCCACCGAGACCCTTAACGGTTTTCTGAAAAAATTCGCCGCGGATATCGCTGATATTCGATTGAAGGCCACGGACAAGGGTGACTATGTTTTTCTCGAAAAAAGGAAACCGGAGAGGAAAACGGAAGATGTAATAAGAAATAATATCGCCGGTATTCTGGAGACCCTTAAATTCGGTAAAACGATGAGATGGGATAAGTATTTTTTTCCGCGGCCCGTAAGGAACATTCTGATTTTATTCGGCGGAAAGCCGCTCAGGATTTCCTGTTTCGGCATAAATTCGTCGAAAGGTTCCCGCAATTTTTTTAATGAGGCAATTATGGTGAAGAGTCCTTCAATGTATGAAAAAACGCTTGAAAGGAAGGGCATTATTGCCGACAGGGATAAGAGAAGGGGCGCGATTGCCGCGGGTCTCCTCCGCGCCGAAAAAATACTGAAGGCAAAAGCCGTGCCGGACGACGATTTACTCGCGGAAACGGCGGGAATCTGCGAGCGCCCCTGCGTATTTCAGGCGGAATTTGACAAAAAATTTCTTTCGATGCCTACGGAAATTCTTGGGGAAACGCTGAAGATCCATCAGAAATGTTTCTCGCTAACGTCATTAAAAACGCCGCGCAAGGTCATTAACAAATTTATTTTTGTTACCGACGGCGTAAATTCAAACATCCCGGAAATAACCGCTAATTACGAAAGATGCGTGGAGGCGAGATTCGAGGATTCAAAGTTTTTCTGGGAATCAGACAAGAAACGAAAACTGCCGGATTTTTACCCGGAACTTAAAAGCATAGCCAATGTCGGAAAGTTCGGGAATTTGGCGGATAAGGCGGAAAGGGTCGTGCGGGACGCCGGGGAGATTGCTTCGGTTTATGCGCCTTCCATGAATGAGCGGGTTAAGAATGTTTCGAAACTTCTTTATTGTGATTTTCCGACGAGAATTGTTTTTGAATTTCCACTGCTCCACGGGATTGCCGCGTCTTATCTGGCGCTCGCACAGAATCTGCCCGGCGCTCCGGAGGTCAGGAATGCGGTGACGCTTGAAGAGATTTCCGATGTCTCGGCGGTTTGCGGTCTCGCCGACCGGCTTAATACGCTGAAATCGTTTTTTTATTCAGGGGTGTCCGTGACAACTTCCTCTGACCCGTACGGTCTGAAAAAAACGGCGGATGAGATTTGCAGAATTTTTGTAACCGCGGGGATTTATTTTGATTTAAACAGGGTCTTTTCAATTGTTTTTGACGATGTACCCGACGATATCCGCAAAAAAGTTGCGTCTTTTCTGCGCGCCAGGTTCGTGATTTTTCTTACAAAGAAAGGAATTGCCCGCGATGAAATTGATATGGCAACGGAAAAATTTGAAGTTCCGAAGAGGTGTTTTGATATCGCCTCCGCGGTCGGTCTATTGAGAAAAAAAGAAGCGGTCCTTTTTGAAAAAATCATTCTTGCGTCCAAGCGGGCGGAAAACATTCTGAAACAGGCGGAAAAACTTGGTATAAAGATGGGTGTTTTGGACGATAAATTTCTCGACGCCTGCGAGGAGGTTAATCTTTTTCAGGCGCTCAAAAAAGTTGAGGAGGCCGTCCTGTCCAATTGCGGTAAAAATGATTTTGAGGGCGCTTTGAATTGCCTCTCGGAGATTAAAGCGCCGCTCGATTCCTTTTTTGACGGGGTTCTTGTGATGGACAAAGACGAAAAAATCAGGGACAACCGCCTTGCGCTGGTTAAGAGAATTTTAGACCTCTTTTCAAATTTCGGTAAATTTTCTAACATTGTAATTATGTAGTGGTAATTCATGCGTAAAAGCTCAGTGAACGGCGTGTCATTGCGAGGGAATGAAATGACCGAAGCAATCTCGAGATTGCCACGCCCTTCGGGCTCGCAATGACAAATAGGGTGTTTACTGAATTGCCTGATTCGGGGAGGAAATAAATGGAATATCCGGTAAATATTAATTCAAGGGAAACCGGCAGCAAAGCGCTGCTTAAGAAACTTCGCAGGGAAAAGAAAATCCCCGCGGTTGTTTACGGCTCCGATTTTGATTCAAGGGCAGTGTGGGTTGACGGGAAAGAAATTCTGAAAATTATTTCCCGCTCGAAAACGTCGGTTCTGGAACTGCATGACGGGGAAAAGAAAATAAAGGCGATTATAAAAGATATCTCGTACGAGCCCTTGACGGAAGAGATTAATCACATAGATTTTCTGACATTACAGGCAAAACACGAAGTGGAACTCAAAGTCCCTGTCAGAATAGTCGGTTCCTGCCCCGGCGTTAAGGAAGGCGGTGTTCTTGATTTTATCACGAGAGAATTAGAAATAAAAACAATTCCGGCGAAGATTCCCCAAGACCTGCAAATCGACGTTTCAGCTTTGGGAATAGGGCACGTGATGAAGGTCTCGGATATAGAAATTCCGGAGGGTATTACGGTTCTCACCCCCGGGGATACAATTTGCATTACTGTTAAGGCGCCGAGGAAGGAAGAGGAAGTTCCGGAGCCGGCCGAAACAGGTGAAGCCGAACCCGAAGTGGTAAAGAAGGGCAAGGAAGCCAAAGAAACGGAAGAACCCGAAGGAAAAGAAAAAGGAAAAGAAAAAGGAAAAGAGAAAGGGAAAGAGAAAGAAGAACCGGCGCCGGCAGGGAAGAAAGAGAAAAAGGGGAAGTGACGGCTGTTTTTGGTCTTGGCAACCCTCCATCTTATAACGGTACGCGGCATAACATAGGGCGGGAAATCTCGCTGAATCTGAAAACCGGTCTTAAAAAAAAGAGGACAGGGGAGTTTTACGACTTATTCGGCATGGGGAAGAGGGGCCTGATTATGGGCAGAACCTATATGAATGAATCGGGGCTGGCATTCGGCGATGCGGTTTATTCTTCGGGTCTGTCAATCGGGGATATTCTCGTAATTTGCGACGACATCAACATCCCTCTGGGAAAAATCCGTTACAGGGTTTCCGGTTCTTCCGGCGGTCACAAAGGTCTGAAATCGATAATTGAATGTATGGGGACGAGAAATTTTCCGCGTCTGCGAGTGGGAATCGGGAAACCAGACGCCAGTGATATTGACGTAAAGGACTGGGTTCTCGGAAAATTTCAGAAGGATGAAATTCAGGTGATTAAAAATGTTGTCCCTGCGGCGGAAGAATTCGTAATGGAGTATTGGGCGGGAAAATGGCCCGATGAAAATTTAAGTGTGCACATTTAGCAGGCAGGAAATGACGTTGCCTTTTAGGGCAGCTCGCGGTCTTGCCGTCGGGGACGTTTTTATGGAAGGGGACAGTTCTTTTCAAGACCTGTCCCCAACCATCAAGTTCACTCTGGGTTCGCTACGGGCATTCTGCAAATCCCTCGCTCACACAGCCCCGCCTGCCAAGAACCGCTCGCTACAAAACAGCCCCGTCAGACAACGGTCATTTTTCCGCTATAGTAGAGGCATTAGAAACTTGAATGTTTAGGAAATTTAAGAAGAAAACAATTACGGGGCTTCTGGTGCTTATGCCTATCGGCATAACCCTGTACTTGTTTTACTTTCTGTTCCATCTGATAGCGGGATTTATGCTGCCCTTTGTTTTGAAAATTCCCTTTTTAAGAACATGGCCGCTGCAGGCGCATTACGTTTTGAGTTTTACTCTGGTAATTTTAATACTCTGGTCCCTCGGGATTATTACCTCAAACATATTCGGGAGCACGCTTTTAAGGCTGGTTGACGGCATTTTTCTGAAAGCGCCGATTATCAATAAAATTTATTTCACGATAAAGCAGATTGTTGATATTATCGCTACGAAAAAAACCGCTTTCAAACGGGTGGTAATGATAGAATATCCCAGCAGAGGAATAAAAACCATTGCGTTTATCACGGGTGAAACCGAATTAGACGGGGAAAAACACTATTCCCTGTTTGTGCCGACGACGCCTAATCCGACGAGCGGTTTTTTTTGCATGGTTAAAGTAACGGATGTAAAAGAACTTGATATGGACACTGAAACCGCAATGAAAATGATTATTTCGGGAGGAATGCTGAAGCCCGGCTAAATTGACAAAATCCGGGAATGTGGTAAAATTAAAGTTATGCCGCTAAATATAAAGTCGGTTTTAAAAAACCTTTCTTCAGTCCGGCCCTCCGGAAACATTCTCGGCGTTGATTTCGGCTCTTCTTCGGTTAAGATTGCCGCCCTGAAAAAAACGGGGGAGTCCTTTCAACTGGCGCACTGCGGCATTGTGCCGATGCCGTCGGGAGCGAAAGCCCTGATGGAAATGGAAATGGAAGAAAGAGCGGAACTTGTCAAAAGATTGAAAGATTTTCTTTCTTCCGCAAAGGTCAGGACGAAACCCGCGGGCGTTTCCGTTATGGGGAGTTCCGTTATTGTCAGGTACGTGAAGTTACCGAAAATGCCCGACGACGAACTCGCAAAGAGTTTGAGGTTTGAGGCGGAGGAGTTTATACCTTTCGACATATCGGACGTTTATCTTGCCGCAGAACTCATAAAGGATGTGGAGGAAGAGGGGCAGGTAAAAGCGGAATCGGTGCTTGTCGCCGCGAAGAAGGAAATCGTTGACGAGCGCATTGAATTGCTGAAGAATATAGGGCTTGACCCCGTGATGGTGGACGTTGACAGTTTTTGCGTCAATAATGTTTACGAATACTGTTTTCCCGCTTACAGGGACGAGAACGTAATGATTTTAAATATCGGCGCGAATATGACGACTCTGTCGATTTCGGACCATGGCGCGGTTAGAGTGGTAAGGGATGTGTCTTTCGGCGGGGGGTCTCTCAGCAAACTCGTGATGAGTGCCTTCGCCTGTGATTTCCCCAAGGCGGAGGCTTTGAAGAGACAGTACGGCATTGTTCCCAGCACTGAACTTGAAACGATGTCCGAGGCGGAGACCGCCGAACAGGTAACGTCCGCTTTGATACAGAGTGTTGATGACCAGCTTCTTACGGAAATCCAGAGGTCGGTCGATTATTTTAACACGATTTCCACCGCGTCGGAAGGCATTAAAAAAATTGTTCTTTCCGGAGGCGGCGCGAATCTGAAAAATTTGGATAAGTATCTTGCCCGTCAGATCGACATCCCTGTTGAAATTTTCAATCCGCTGGATTTTATAAATCATCCGGATGATGCCGCCCTCGCGGAAAATGCCGCCGCTTTTGCGGTAGCGCTCGGGCTTGCAATGAGACAGGCAGGGGATTCAAAGTCAATAAGAGCGGTGTAATAATGAAAAGTATTGCGGGGAAAAACCCCGAAATTTCCGGCAGGGATTAGATGCTCAGGATAAATTTACTTCCTTATGAAATTGAGAAAAAAGCGGCCGCGCGGAAACAGATTTTTCTCGCCTCTGTTGCAGGGGCCGTTGTTGTTTTTATAGTTGCAGGATGTTTTTTGATGAGGGTTGCGAAAATAGCGTCTCTCAAAAAGGAATCCAAAAAGGCCGACGCGGAGTTAAGCAGATACAATGCGGAGTTGGAGAAAATTCAGATTATCGAAAACCAGAAGAAGAGTTTGCAGACGCGGCTTAGTACCATTGACGGGTTAATGGCTTCGCAGCTGAATTACCCGAAGATGATGGAGGTTATGACGTTGCCCTCCGTTCTTCCCGCAAACGTCTGGCTTAAAACGTTTACCACGCGCGATGCCGGCCCGGAAGAAATAAGTTTTATTTTTGACGCCGAAGCGGCTGACAATTACGCCGTCGCCGATTTTCTGACCAATCTTGAAAAATCACCGCTGTTCGACAAAGTTATCATCAGGGGTTTTACCGCCGGCTCCGGCCCGGCAGGAGAGAAAACAAGGGCATTAAATGTGAGTTGTATGTATAAACCCCAGAAGGGGAAACCCTGATGTTATGCGGAGCGGAATATAATGGCTGAGGGAAAACCTGTCCCCAAGGAACAGAAGATATTTTTAGCCGTCCTCGGCCTCGTCGGTATTTTCATGTTTTACAGCAAGGTCTGGAAGCCCCAGGGGAATAAAATAAAGGAATTCCAAAAAAATATTGAGGACACGAGAGATAAAATCAACAAGGTAAAAAAAGACATAGCAAGAATGAAACAGATAGAAGCGGAATTCGCAAAACTGAAACTGAAAGAAGCGGAGGTCGAGAAGAAACTGCCGAGGGAGGAGGAACTGCCTCAGATTATCAGGGATATAACGGCAACGGGTTCCGCCCACAATATCGAAATAGACAATTTAAGGATTGCCGCTGTTGTTCCGAAGGAGTTTTATGAAGAGCGCCATTACAATTTTTCAATTTCGGCATCGTATCACAAACTCGCCCAGTTCTTTACGGATATCTGCCAGAAGGAAAGGATTATGACGGTAAAAGACCTGAAGCTTGCGCCTGCCGGCGGGGCTGAGCAAACCCCGGATTTACAGACGACGTTCACGCTGATTGTTTACACATACAAAGAATGAAACTGAAATTTAAGACGGTAATTGTGATTTTAATTTTCTGCCGGTTGCCGGCGGCTTACGGAGAGGGCGAGCCCGGACCTACCCCTGACGCCGGAGAAAAAACAGAGGCAAAATATGTGTATCAGGGTCACAAGAACAGGAATCCTTTCTGCAGGGCGGGGTCCGGAAGCGTTTCGGGTTATCAGGAAACACAGGGCGAAAAACAAAGCATTTCCGATTTTTGTCTGACAGGCATTATGACCGACATATCCGGAACGAAATACGCGATTCTAACCGATGAAGTATCAGGGAGTTATATTTTGAAAAACGGCTGGCTGTATGATGCCGAAGGGAAAAGAGTTCCTTCAATAACGGGCACCGTCTTTGAAGAGCGGGTCATAATAATCATAGGCACGCGCATCAAAGAGCTGAAACTTCCCGAAGAAGATGAGTCCACGATAAAACTGGAATAGTTGGGGACAGTTGATAGTTGGGGACTGGTCTTGAAAAGCCCCGTCCCCTTCCATAATTCCGGAAAATGTATTATAATATTGAAATATATTGTGGAAATGCAGGATAATGAGAAATTTTAGAAGAAACGCGGTATTAGCCGTAGCGGTATGCCTTGTTTTTTTCTCTTCCCGTCTCCCGGCGCAGAACGGTCTTGAAAAAATCAGGAGCGTCAACGCCAGCGTTGATTCGGAAAAAAAGCTCTCGGTCGTTATAGACGTGACGGGACCGGTAAATTATTACCTGTTTAAAGTTCAGAACCCTCCGCGTCTCGTGGCGGAATTTACAAGCGCTCTCATTGAAATTGAGAAAAAGGAAATAACGCTGGATAGGTCTTTTGTAAAGAAAATCCGCGTCGGGCAGTACAAAAGTATTCCTGTGGAAATTTCGCGGATTGTGTTTGATTTGATAACCGATGATGTTTTTTACGACGCTCTGTCGGTCGGTAATAAGATTTATATGACTGTTGCGGCCGCTCCCGAACTTGCAAAGGTGTCTGTTCCGGAGCCCGAGCCGAAACAGGCGCCGGTTTCAAAAAGAACAGTGCTCTCCGGGAAAAAATCGATTGCGAGGAATATTCCCACGTCCGAACACAGAAAAAAGGTTGAGGAAATAAATGCCGCCGGTGAACCGGTGGCCGAAAAAGAAGAAGAAACGCCGCCGGAAGAAGATGCTTATGAGGCGACGATGGTAAAAGCGACGTACGGTTTTCTGCAGATAAGCAGAAAGCGCATTTCTCTGAACTTTCACGAAGCGGACATAAGAATGGTTCTCCGTGCGATTGCGGAACAGACGGGGGTGAATTTTATTTACGGTTCCGATGTTGAGGGAACCATAACCCTGAAACTCAAAGATGTCGCTTTTGACGATGCAATCCGGCTGATTCTCAAATTGTCAGGTCTTGTCGTGGAAAAGGAAGCGGACAATATTATAAGGATTATTACGCCGGAAGAACTCAAAAACGAGAGGTCGAAAGCCATTCAGTTTACGAGGGTTATGCCTTTGAAATACACCATTGCCGAAGACATCAAAAAACAGCTGGACAAGATTAAAATTGAGGGCATCACCCCGATAATAGGGGATGACCCTCTCACGAACAGCGTTATCATAACGGCGAGTCCGCAGGGTCTTGAGAAATACGGGGAACTGATTAGTGTTTTCGACGTAAAGCCGAGACAGGTTCTGATTGAGGCCTCTCTGCTTGAGGTTGATTATTCGGAAGGGCTTGACCTCGGAATCGCATGGGGTATGAGCAATTTTGACATTGATAAAAAGGGGCTTACCGGCTCGCTTGATTCGGTCGGCGCCGCGCAGACCGTCGGAACGGTCGGCGTGCCCGCTCTCACTTTTACCATCGGCGGCCTTTTGAATTCAAACCAGTTTAATGCGACGATAAATGCTCTTCAAAAGAGGAACAAGGCGAAGTTATTGTCAAGGCCGAAGATTGTGGCATTAAACAAAGAAAATGCAAAAATTGTTTCGGGGGAATCATTGCCTTATACGGAAACGACCATCGGCAGCGGCGGCGCTACGACGACCTCGACAAAATTCACAAGCGTTGGCGTGGAACTTACGGTCACGCCGACGATCCATTCCGAAGAATACGTGACTCTTGAAGTCAAGCCGAAAGTCAGTACGCTCAGGCAAATGCTCCCTGCTGGTCCGTGGACGGCCGAGAGGGAGGCAACCACGAAAGTTATGGTTAAAAGCGGTGACACCGTCGTGATAGGTGGTCTCATCAAGGAAGAGGACCTGAAGGCGGTAGAGCAGTTCCCTCTCCTCGGCGACCTTCCCATTATAGGTTATCTTTTCAAGCACCAGCAGGAAACGACAGACAGGGTCGAACTTCTGGTCTTCCTGAAACCGATAATTTTAGAATAGTTGACTGCGGAGCAAATTCGTCATGCGAAGATTCTCAGAAAATCGGGTCTTTTTTCCGAAGCTGCCGGGTTTTATCAGGATATTTTAAAAGAAAATCCTTCGGATAAACTTGCGAAACTCGGTTATGCGCAATGCCTTATTAAACAAGGCATTACGCCGCTGTTCTACAGGGCGGAGAAGGTGCTTTTTGAACTTATCGGAGAGGATTATCTTTTCCAGCAGGCGCATGACGAACTCATATTTTTGAGCCGCCGGCTCAACCATCTGGGGAACCTCTCAAAGTACTATAACGAAAAACTAATGCAGTATCCTGCGAGAGATATTTATGAAGAGTGCCTGAAAAAAATTACGGGCGTCGTTTCTCTCGTCCTGCCGGTCCGAAAAAAGAAAAGGCTGCGGGCGCCTCTTATCGTAAAAGTTTTTTTTTACGGCGTGACGGTTTCCTTGTGTGTCGTTCTTCTGCTCGGCATTTTTTCCGCAAAATTCAGAAGTTTATTTTTCCCGTCTCTGCTGCTCATTGTTCTGTTTATCGGATTAGGTGTTTTTAATTATCTGAAAGAGAGTTCTTCTCCGCAGTGGTAGTGTTACTCGGTCTTCTTCCCGCTGCATGCTTTTTTTCTTTTTTGTTCAATCTGTGGGCTGTTACTCTTTCCCTCGTTCTTTCCGTCCCGTTTATTCTCGGGAAGAGGGCACTGCCTAAGACCGCCCCGTATCTTTTTATTCTCATCCTGATAAGCGCCGTTGTCTCAGGTATTACGAAATTTCAGTTTAACAGTATGTCTTTCGTCCTCCAGGAAATGCTTTACCTGATATTTTTTATACTCGGATTTAATCTAAGAATTAAAAGCCGCCGGCTTCTGATTCCTCTTTCGGCTTTTCTTTTTATCCCTTTTGTTTACGCCGCCGGAAGCATCAATCCGAATATTGTTTCTTCTTTTACAGCGCTTCTGGTTGCGCTGCTCTGGCTAAGCGGCGCGCAGAAAGGCCTGAAATATATTTTCTCTTTTCTCGGTGTTTTTCTCATAATCAGTCACGGTTCTTATATCGCTCTTTTTGCGCTTTTCGCCGCATGGGTGATTGCGGCAAAAAGAAGGTTATGGCCTCTTATAATAATCTTTATTTCAGCGGCAACGTTTCTTAATGAGAATTCCGTCATTGAAAGAATCATCTGGTTTAAGAAGGGCTTTGACGTTTTTCTCATCGCTCCTTTCGGCACGGGTTTTTTCGGAATGAAATATTTTCTTGCGGGGACGGGGACTCAGAACACGGTTTTTCTGCATAGTTTTTTTCTGCAGTTTCTTATTGAGTGCGGGATTTTCGGTTTTGCGGTTCTTGCGGTTTTTTTTCTGAAACTTCTGAAATCGGCAGAAGGGGTTAATTACAGGTTTGCCGTTTTAACGGGCATAATTTTAGGTCTCCTTGATTATTCTTTTTACTATCCTGCCTGCGGAATGCTGTTCGCTCTGATTGCGGGTCTTGCCGCCCGAAGCCGCGAAAAAAACGGGGACGTTTCTGGTTTTTTTGTGGCGAAAACCGATTTTAAAATAGTCCTGTTCAGGGCTTTATTTTTTATGTCCCTCGCCCTGGCGGCCGTTATGTTTTTAAGTTCGAGAAATTTTGCGAAAGGAAATTTTGAGCTTTTTTCAAACCGTCCGCGGGAGGCGGTTAAGCAGTATGACAAGGTCTTCCGTTTTCCGAGATATCCGGCGGTTTTTTCGGCCCGCGCCGCAGCGCTCAGTATTATTTATGATGAAGACGGGAGCGTCTCTCTTGATGAATGTTTCGCCCTTCAGGAAAAAGCCCTTGCCGTTAAAGGTCCCGCATACGCTGATTTCCTCGCGGCAAAGCAGAAAAAGGACACCGGAAAACTCAGAGATTCCTGTATGAAAGTCCTTTTTCTTGAAGGGGCAAAACCGTAAGGAAGATTAAACTGAATTTTGCTATTCGCGATAAACGGCCAGTAAGGCATCTCCGCCGGCGATAATGCTTATGGCAAAACTTCAGGAATTAAAAAAATGGCGAAAAATGATTTTAAAATAGTTGCGGCAGACGGGAAAGCCCGAGCCGGCGTTCTCGTGACTTCTCACGGCGCGGTTGAGACGCCTGTTTTTATGCCTGTCGGAACGCAGGCGACAATCAAAGGCGTGCCGCATGACATTCTTAACTGTCCGGTAATTCTTTCCAATGCGTATTATCTTTACCTCAAACCCGGCATTCAGGTGCTCAAAAAATTCGGGGGCCTGCACAAATTTATGAACTGGAAACATTCCATCCTTACGGATTCCGGGGGATTTCAGATTTTTTCTCTCGCGGCTCTTTTCAAAATTCACGAGGGCGGAGTTGAGTTCAGGTCGAAGTTCGACGGGTCCCGGCATTTTCTGACGCCCGCCGATGTCATTGACGTCCAGATTGCTCTGGGAAGCGACATAATGATGGTTCTGGACAGATGCGTGGAATATCCGCAGCCGCTGGCAGTTATTGAACGCGCCGCCGCTCAGACGGTAAAATGGGCGGAGGAAAGCGTAAAGCATTTCGGAAGCCGCAAAACGAATCAGAAACTCTTTGCGATTGTGCAGGGCGGGACGGATGCAGCTCTGCGCAGGAGATGCTCGGAAGAACTTTACGTTCTCCCATTCGACGGTTTTGCGGTAGGCGGCCTCGGCGTCGGTGAACCCCGGAGTTTAAGGAGAGAGGTTCTTGAAGAAACCCTCGGGTTTTTAGACCCGTTGCGCCCGCGCTACGTTATGGGGATGGGCCCTGCGGATGAGATATGGGAAGCGGTTGAGGCGGGCGCCGATATGTTTGATTGTGTGATGCCGACGAGAAACGGGAGAAACGGCCAGGCATTTACTTTCTCGGGAAAACTGAATTTGAGAAATGCGAAGTTCAAGGAGGACGAAAAACCGCTTGAACAGGGTTGTTCCTGCCCCGCCTGCCGCAGTTATTCCCGCGCTTATATACACCACCTCTTTAACGTGGGCGAAATGCTTGCCCAGACGCTCGCTTCTTTACACAACATAAATTTTATGTTAAATTTGATGAATTTGATTAGAAACTCAATAAAAGAAAATGCCTTTCAAAAGGAAAAGAAGAAGTTTCTAAAGTTATGGAGGAATGATGCTATTTGAAACGCTTTTGTTCGCAGCCGAGGCGCCCGCCCAGGCGCCGGCGTCCGCTTTTACGGGATTTATGCCGCTGATACTGATTTTTGTCATTTCTTATTTTCTGCTGATAAGGCCGCAGCAGAAGCAGGCGAAGGAACACAGGAAAATGCTTGCCGCATTGAAAAAGGGCGACAGGGTTACGACTTCGGGCGGAATAATCGGAACGATTGTCGGGCTCGGAGACAAGGATATCGTCGTAAAGATTTCGGACAACTGCAATGTGAGTTTCGTGAGAGGGTCGGTTACCGCTGTTTTGAAAAATTAATATAAGAAATGCCTAAGTCGCTGCAGTACAAAATTGTTTTTATCCTTTGCGTAATAGGTCTTGCAGTGTATATTCTGTTTCCGACTTTTGCATGGTATTCGGGGAAACACGCTCCCGGCGAGACCAGCGACCGGAAAATTCTTAAACTGGGCCTTGACCTTCAGGGCGGGGTGCGGCTTCTGCTTGAAGTGGAAACTGATAAAGTTCCGCCCGATGAAAAAAAAGATGTCGCGGCGCGGGCTCTGGAGATTATAAGAAACCGCGTTGACCAGTTCGGCGTGTCGGAACCGCTGATTGTGAAGCAGGGCGATAAATGGATTGTGGTTCAGCTGCCGGGTATCAGTGAGCCGCAGAAAGCCATTAAAATCATAGGGCAGACCGCCCTTTTGGAATTTAAACTGGTCAGCGAAAGCAATGACTTTGAAAATGTCCCCGAGGGGTTTCAGACGCTTCCGCAGAAAGACGGCGGGCAGGTAATCGTACAATCAACGGCTGAGATCTCGGGTTCGGCTCTGAAGAACGCAAGGGTTGAAATAGGCGGCCAGTACAATATGCCGTACATTTCGCTTGAGTTCACGCGCGAAGGCGCAAAAAAATTCGCAAAAATAACGGGTGAGAATATAAACCGCTCCCTCGCCATCGTTCTCGACAATGTCGTTCAGTCGCGCCCCGTAATCCGGACGAGAATACCCGACGGCAAAGCGGTCATTGAAGGCGTTTTCAGCATGGAGGAAGCCGGGTATCTGGCGATTGTCCTGAGAGCGGGCGCTCTGCCTGCCCCCGTAAAAATAATCGAAAACAGGACGATAGGCCCGTCCCTCGGCAGCGACTCAATAAGGCAGGGCGCTACGGCTGCTGCGGTCGGATTTCTTGCGGTCTGTATCTTCATGCTTGCGTATTATAAAAAAGCGGGTTTACTCGCCGATACCGCCCTGATATTAAATCTGCTTATACTTTCGGCGGTAATGATTATGATGAGAGCGACTCTGACTCTTCCCGGAATCGCGGGAATCGTGCTGACCATAGGAATGGCCGTTGACGCCAACGTTCTTATTTTTTCAAGAATCCGCGAGGAACTGTCGGCTGGAAAAACGCCTCTCGTCGCCATTGATTCGGGTTACGAAAAAGCGCTAAAAACGATTCTCGACGCGAACATAACGACGCTGATCGCGTCGGGTTTTCTTTTCCAGTTCGGTTCGGGACCTGTCAAGGGCTTTGCCGTAACCTTGAGCGTCGGAATCGCAGCGAGTATGTTTACGGCTATTTTCGTAACGCACGCGCTGTGGGATGCCGCCCTTTTCGGCAGGCAGGTTAAGAAGGTTTCAATATGAGCGGGAAAATCGGGTTTATAGAGTTCAGGAAAAAGGCATTCTTAATCTCCGGGGCAATTGTGCTTTTTGCCGCGTACAACATTTTTCTCGGGAAGATAAACTGGGGCATTGATTTTACCGGCGGAACGGTTGCCCAGATAAAGTTTGAAAAAAAACTCGCAATAACGGAACTCCGCGAGGCGCTGGCGGAATACAAACCGGTGATACAGGAGTTTTCAGGAGAGACCTCATACATTCTGAAGTTCTCCCAGTCGGAAGAAGAGCAGAATCTGAGCGCGGAAATAAAAGATAAATTAAAAGAAAAATTTCCGGAAAACGAAGTAACCATCGTGAGATTTGAAATGGTAGGCCCTGTCGTGGGGAAATTCCTCATAAATGCGGCTCTTTACGCTTTTATGGGGGCGCTCTTCGGAATTATCTTCTATGTCGCTTTGCGGTTCAAAGGAAGCATCTGGGGTATTGCGGCGGTTGTTGCGCTGATTCACGATATGGTTATAACGTTCGGCATTTTGTGTTTCGCAGGCGTTACCGTTGACCTTATCGTCATCACGGGTCTTCTTTTTATTGCGGGTTATTCCGTGAACGATACCATCGTCATTTATGACAGAATCAGGGAAAATCTGAAAAAGGTTGAAAGAAAGAAAACTTCCGAAATTTTCAACGACTCGATAAAACAAACGCTTTCACGCACCCTGATAACGTCGCTCACGACGGCTATTGTCGTTTTGTGTCTTTTCTTCCTCGGCGGTGAAATAATCCACAATTTTGCGGCGGCTGTCTTGTTAGGAATTGTCATAGGGACGTACTCCTCAGTTTTTATTGCGAGCCCGCTGGTTTACGGCGTGGTTGGGGACGGTTCATAGTTGGGGACAGGTGATAGTTGGGGACAGGTCTTGAAAAGCCCTGTCCCCTTTCTTATATTAGAGTTTACTTGCGACTTGAAATATTTTATAATTTCGCAGGGAGGGAATCATGATAAAAATAATTGATAACGAAGATAACCTCAGAGCAAAGATAAAAGTTATCGGGGTTGGCGGCGGCGGCTGTAACGCCATTAACAGGATGATTAAATCCAACATCAAAGGCGTGGAGTTTATCGCCGCCAATACGGATGCTCAGGCGCTGAGGCAATCGCTTGCGACGTATCGCATTCAGCTCGGGGAAGAAGGCACAAAAGGGCTTGGCGCCGGCGGTAATCCGGAGATCGGTAAAGAGGCCGCCGAAGAATCAAGAGAATTGATAAAAAAAGCGGTTGCCGGAGCGGATATGGTTTTCGTAACGGTCGGAATGGGCGGAGGCACGGGAACGGGGGCGACGCCCGTTTTTTCAAGCATTGCCAAAGAGATGGATATACTGACTGTTGTTGTGGCGACAAAGCCGTTTAATTTTGAAGGCCCCGTAAGAATGAAACAGGCGGAAGACGGGCTGAAGAATGTTGAAGGCCAGGCCGACACGCTTTTGACGATTCCGAACCAGAAACTGCTGAACGTAATTTCAGAGGACACTCTCGCCGACCAGGCGTTTAACACCGTTGACGACGTTTTAAGGCAGGCGGTTCAGGCGATAACGGACGTTATAACTTCCGAGTCGGTGATAAATGTTGATTTTGCCGATATAAAGACAATAATGAAAAATGCGGGCAGGGCTCTTATGGGCATCGGCGAGGGCAGGGGCGACACCCGCGCCGTTGACGCCATAAGACAGGCGATAACAAGCCCTCTGCTTGAAGATGTGTCGATAGCGGGAGCAAAAGGCGTGCTCGTAAACATTACCGGCAATCCAAAAAATCTTACGATGTTTGAAATATCAAAAGCCATGGAACTCGTTCACAAAGAGGTCTCCAAAAGCGTGCATGTTTTCTTCGGGCAGACATTTGACGACACTCTCGAAGAAAAAATCAAAATTACCGTCATAGCTACGGATTTCGAAAAGGGAAAAAGACGGCAGATGTCCGGTTCATCCGATACGTTTGTTCCGCCGCCCGAGGCGGAACGTCCGGATGCGGTTGATATCCCGCCGGAATTAAGGAAAAAAGGGTTTTGATGGCCGCCACCCCCAACGGGGCAAGCCTCCCGCCGCCCTGATAAGGAAGAAGATATGGACGTTGACA
The DNA here is from genome assembly GCA_043825615.1 of bacterium. Classification (GTDB taxonomy): domain Bacteria; phylum CG03; class CG03; order CG03; family CG03; genus JBDRMV01. The sequence continues at coordinate 54,940 of JBDRRS010000014.1, forward strand.
AACTTTTTGAATTGATGCTCTCCCGCGGCGCTTCGGATTTGCACCTGAGGGCGGGGCTTCCCGCGGTTATAAGGGTGAACAAGCGTCTCGAAAAAGTTGAGATGGAGGCGCTGTCGGCGGAAACGATAAGTAATTTTATTTCGGGCATTCTTGACGAGAAGAGGAAAAACGAACTTGAAAGGAATCTCCAGTGCGATTTTTCGCATTTTATTCAGGGGGTCGGACGGTTCAGGGGCGCCGCTTTTTACCAGAAGGGGTCTCTCGGCGTTGTGTTCAGGGCGATTCCTGATGCGCCTTCCGATTTTCGCGCATTGAACCTTCCGGAAATCCTTGAAAAAATCTGCCTGTATTCCAACGGCCTCGTCCTCGTGACGGGCCCGGCCGGCAGCGGCAAGTCAACGACTCTCGCCGCAATGATAAACCACATAAACGAAAGCAGGCGAGCCCATATCGTTACGCTTGAGGACCCGATTGAATATTTTTTTAAAGATAAAAAATCGGTGTTAACACAGCGGGAACTCGGGATTGATATGATTTCTTATATGGATGCGCTGAAAAATATCGTAAGGGAAGATCCCGATGTTATCCTGATAGGCGAGATGAGAGATATTGACACGATTTCAGCCGGCATTTCCGTTGCCGAGGTCGGTAACCTCGTTCTTTCATCAGTCCACACGATAAATGCCTTTCAGACGGTCTCAAGAATTATTGATTTCTATCCCGTTGCGCACCAGAACCAGGTGCGCGGACAACTCTCCGAAATACTGCGGGCGGTCATTTCAATGCGCCTGATGCCGTCGAAGGACAGAAATTCTCTCGTTCCCGTCTGTGAAATTTTGATAAACACTGAAATTGTAAAAAAACACATAGCGGAGAACAACCTTTCGGAAATTTACGATGTTATGGCCAAGGGCTCGTATTACGGAATGCAGACATTCAACCAGGCGCTTGTGGGTCTCTGTCAGAGCGGTGTGGTAACGGAGGATGATGCTTTGAAGGTCTCAACCAACCCCGAAGAATTCCGGCTTTTTATGAGAGGAATCGACACGACAACCGCTTCCACGGGCAAATAAAAAATTAGAAAACAAATATGCCGAAAATTGATGAGCCGGAATTTTTAGATTTGTCGCGTTATCTCGGGAAAGGAGTGTGTGCGGTTTTTTCGCTTTCCCGGGCGGGTGATATGAAGGATGAAAACATAATAAATGATTTCGTAAGACGGCAATTCGGAGACGCAGGACTAATCTACAGCGAACAGGTTCACAAAACGAATGTCTCGTGCGTTGATATTCGCACAAAAATCCCGGTTCCGGATTCCGACGGGCTTATAACAAAGGACAGGAATGTTGTTCTCGGAGTTTTTACGGCTGACTGCATTCCCGTTTTTCTGTACGATGAGGTCTCGGGGCTCGCCGGGCTTTTGCACGCCGGCTGGAGAGGAATTTCCAAGAATTTTATAATTTCCGCAGTTGATTTTATTCAGAAAAACAGCACTGTTTACGTTTCCTCTCTTAAGGTCGTAATCGGTCCGGGTCTGTGCGTCAAGCATTTTGAGGTCTCCGCCGAACTGGCGCATGTCTTCCCCGGAATGTTTATCAGAAAGAAAAAAGAGAAAAGTTTTGTGGATTTAAAGAAAATAATAAAAAAGCAGTTTGTGGATTCAGGGGTACAGCAGGGGAACATCTATGACGCGGGTCTGTGCTCGTTTGAAGAGAAAAATATCTTTTCCCTCCGGCGGGAGCAGACGGAAAAAAGAAACTGCGCTTTCATAAAACTGCTGTAAGTTGAAAAAAACAGAACTGAAAGTATCGGGATTTCAAAGGCATGTGCGGAAATTTGACAAAAAAATTATTATTTGTAAAAATTTAAAACCAATGAAAAGGTTTTGTGCCGGTTTGTTCCTGGGTCTTGTTTTTTTATTGTCAGCCAGGAGTTCATCCATGGCTTTACCATACCAAATTATGACAGCCAGCGTCGCCGTAATTGACCCCGCAGGGGCGGACCTTAAAACAACCACTCTTAAGTTTGAAGATAAAATTAGAATTTCAATAGAAGTAAAAGAGCACGATGGAAGCGGTTATAACATTCCTGCTGCCAGCGGTACGGCATGGGCGAATATAGGCAATGTATTAGAGGGGATTACTCTTTTTGATGACGGTCTTACCAGCACCAGCACCCATTCCGACAATACTGCCGGGGATGGAATTTATAGCACGATTTTATCTATTCCCGCCGGTATTACTGTTTCCGCCGGAGAAATTAAAACGTATTTTACTTCATCGGGTACTGTTTCGGCGGAGAATGACGGGTATCCGTTTGGTGTGGATACGAGCACTTCCAACGACATTTCAATAACCATAGATGCTACAAGACCGGTGGTAACCAATGTAGGGCTTTTGACTCTGCCGTACAACCCGGAGAAAGGTTATCTTAATATCAGTTACACATTGAACGAGGGATCCGTTATTCAGATAGAAATTTACCGCTCATCATATACCCCTGCCAACCTTATCCGGAAACTCACGCCTCCACCGGCTATGTTCGGCGACAATTTCGTTACGTGGGACGGTCTGGATGATGAGGGTTATATGGTCGGAACGCTCTTGAACGGTGTCATTAATGATTCAGGGTTGAACGGAAATCCGGACGGCGACTACAAGTGCGTGATAAAAGCCACCGACCTTATCGGGAACAGGGGCGAGGACTTAATCACAACCATCAAGGTCTCGACCGTTTTTCTTGAAGTATACGATATGACCGTTTCACCGAATCCTGTCACTCCTGATGATGATAATGTTAATGATAACCCGAATTTTAATTTAAAAATGCTTCTCAGAGGAAGTACGCTTCAGCTTAACAATCTTGATTTTGATGTTGAAGCCAGCTCATCACCGTATAACAGGCCTTACGCGCTTCTTGCGCTGAATATGTACTCGTCTGCGGGGGAAAGAATTGATACGCTTGAGCAGGACTTAACTGACGGTGATTCCGACCCGTTTCCCAATGACTGGCCGAATTATGTTTCAACTGTGCCGTCACCGTATCTCTGGTATCCTTTTTCGTTTCCGCTGGCGGGCAGCGCGGGTTTGCCTATATGGGCTGATGGCGATGGCGCTGATGGAAACGATTGGGATATTCTGGTTCCATTTGACAGGGTTTCAGGAACCACAGATGAATATGAAGCAATTTTCTCTGTCAGACACATATTTAAATCACCTCCGGATAATGGCACCTATATTGAAAGAGCGCAGTTTGAACTGGTTGCTGCGGACTGGGTAGTAGAAATTGAGGAAAAAACATATACTGTACAGGTTGGGAGTTGGACTTATTCCTATGAAAATTTCCCCTTTCAAGTTTGTCATGAAAAACCCGATTACACGCATTTCAGTCCTCTTTCCAATACGGTAGAACAGGTTTTTATAGTTGAGGACTCGCTGGCGGATGCCCTTGATTTTACGGCGCCGACAATTGTATTTACCGACCCTGGGCAGGATGAACAGAAACAGCAGGGCAAGGTTGATAAGGTATTTGCGTATTTAAATGACGGGCTCGGCGGTATAGGAGTGGATTTGGTTAATTCTGTCATATATCTTAAAAATCCCCTCGGAAACAAAGTGAGCGGCACACAGACGAATGACGGAGCAAATAAAATTTACTGGAAACTTCCGGAAAATACGTATCTTGACGAAAGCGGAGTATATACCATTGTTGTCGAGGCGGTTGATAAGAGAGGAAATACCACAGGAGAGGTTGAATGCACATTTACTGTTATTGACACATTGCCGCCGTATGTTGTAAGTACCAAACCCGAAGAGAATATTCTTAAGAACGGAAGTTTTTCTATGGGAAGCGCAGATATTGCCGAGTTTACAATTATCCTTTTTGATGAAGGCGTAGGTCTTGACGGAGCCAGAACCAAGCCGACCATGACTCTGGAAAAAGATGAAGCAGTGGTTGCAAGTTCAACAACATGGGTATCCAGCCCCAACTCCGACAGTTTTACTCTTACGCCGAACAGCTTGCCGATAGCCGCGGGAAACTATGAACTCAAAATTACCGCTTATGATAAAAGTGGAAACGCCAAGGCGTTTTCATACCTCTTTACGGTTAGCGGCGTTGGCGCTGTTTATGTTTCTTACGGGGGGCTTACTTATATGACCCTTCCTGCCGGAACTACCATCTATAGCGGTGGAGTTTCAACAGAGTCTGTCAGTGTAAAGTCACCTCTGCCCGTCCTTACGAACTGGGATGAGGCGCATTTCGGGTCTGTCGGAGATGTAATTGATTTTGAGCCGGATAGTTTAAGTTTTTCCAAAACCGTAACTCTCACCATGCACTATACGGATGAAGATATTGCCAGCGTGTCTGACGAGAATGACCTGCTTATTTATGGATATAGCGCCGCAGATGGATGGAGTTCATTAAGCGGAACTGTCGTTGATGCCGCAAATAATCGGATAAATCTGCAGATTAATTCCGGAACGACCCTCGCCGAAAGGTATATCGTGGGTTATATCCTCCCCCCAAGGGTCAGTTCCTTCACAGAAATGGTAAAAGCGTATCCCCAGCCGTCGAAAAAAGGTTCTATAACTTTTGCGTATGACAAAGCGCTTTTTTCCGGTGAAGTCACGGAACAGGTTGAAATTTATACGATTTACGGCGAAAAACTTTGGGAAAGAACACAAAAATCTAATCCCGCTTCCGGAGCAATTACATGGAATTACAAAAGTAATTATTCTGCCCTTGCCCCGGGTGTTTATATTTACAGATTGACAGTGTGGGATGCAACAAAATCGTATGAAGCGGTGAAGAAAGCGGTGATATACAAATGACAAAAAGAGAAATTGAGAAAATAAAAATTAAGAGATTAAGGGGTTCTATTTCCCCCTTTAGTAAAGGGGGATTAAGGGGGATTTTCGCTTTACTTTTCACGTTTACCGCTTTACCCTTCACGCTTTACGCAGGCGGGGAGGGGACGACCGCCGCCCAGTTTTTAAAAATTGCGTTAAACCCGCAAATAGAAGGGAAGGGCGGAGCCGGAGTCGCTTCTTTTAACGACGAAATTTTTTACAATCCCGCTTCAATTTCAAAAGTAAAGAAAGTCAGCAGCCGGGCGGGCTACGTCTCCTGGTTTGAGGACATTTCCAAGGCGAATGTTTTCTGCGCGGTTCCGCTGGGGCGCAGCGACTGGAAACTGGCAGGCGACCTGTCATATTTTAAAATCGGGGGGTTAAAGTCATATACGAGTGCGACGGATCCGGGGACAGGGTTTGACAGGAACAGCGCCGCTTTTTCCGTCGGAGTCGCCAGAGGTGGAGATAAGGTTTCTTTCGGTCTCGTGATAAAAGGAATTTCCGAAAAATACGATGCTGAAAGCGGCTCCGCTTTTGCGGCTGATGCGGGAGTGATTTTTTCTCCGGCGAATAATATTTCTCTCGGATTTTCCGTCCAGAATTTCGGAACGAAACTTGGAATATCGGATGTTGAGAAAAAACTGCCTGAAAATAAAAAATTGGGAATATGCTTAAGGCCCGCCGGGATTCTTGAGTTGAATTTTGACATTGATATGCCGTCTGATTCCGATAACCGCAGTCATTTCGGCGCGGAAATTGAATTTGCGAAGAATTACTTTTTGAGAGCCGGCCAGCAGACATTCGGGGAAATCAGCGGGGCGACTTTCGGTTTCGGGATGAAATTTCCCGCTTCTTCACGCTCTTCATGGAGGGGTTCTCCAGCTGTCGGCGAAAGCGAAAACATGATATCGGTGGATTACGGTTATCAGAGCAATCCGGAATTTGACGCCATTCACAGATTTTCCGTCGGCGTTGAATTTTAACTTCCCTCCCTCGTATTTTTAGACGGGTAACATTTTTTACCAAATCAAAAATAAGATACTCAGTTTAGGAACCGAACCAAGACCTTCCTGTTGTGAAAAACTAACAAAAAAAGAAGGGTATTGCATCAGGGTCAGAAACTTCAGAATTCTCTACAGAATCGACGACAAGAACAAAGAAATTTTTATCTACAGGGTCAAACACCGGCGGGAAGTATATAGATAGGTCTTTTCCGGGATAATGCTGACTAACCCATATCTCTTATGAAGGTTAGCATGCTTTTTTCAAAATCTTCCAACAATTTAAAGTGCGAATTCTTTATCTTACCGTAGATTTCTAAAGCCTGCTGCGCATCGTAAATATGAGATGTTTTGTTTCTATCTTCCAGCATGTCTATCCATCCCTGGCCGTCTTCAATCATTTTTACCTTGAATGCCTCTTTTATTATCAGGCGGGGCGTCTCTGATTCAATGCCGGCGTGATTTAATACTGCTTTGGAAAGTTTCCATGCCAGCTCAAACGTGAATTCAAACCTTTGAATTGTTCCGTCAGCCACAATGCTGCCCTTAGATAAGTCCTCTCCGAGGGCTTCTTTTAATCTTGCTAAAGCATTTTTGAAATCCGAATAAATTTCATTAATCTTTTCTATGCTCATAAATCACGCTCCCTTTTGCTAAAATATTTTTTATTAATTTTTCTTTTGTAATTGCGTAAAAATTAATGACATCAAACTTTAAAGGTATTTTCACATCTTCGTTTAAGGTATGCTTTATTATGTTAAAATCCCTATCCGACCACCCCTTTGCAAAAACGGCTATATCTATATCCGAGGTTCTTTTAAAAATTTTTGTCGTTCTTGAACCGAATAAAACTATTTTCTCTGCTTTTTTGTATGATAAAATTATTTTTATTATTTGTTCCGCAACAGCATTATCCACGCCGTTAATTACTCTTCCCGCGTTATTTTGTCTGTTATTTGTCATCTGTCATCTTCTTTTGTGCCTGTTTCAGCAGTTTTTTTACGCTTTTGTCTTCGGGGTCAATTTGCAACGCTTCTTCCGCCAGTTTTATTGCCTCTTCGTATGATTGGCGGTCCAATTTCTGCTGTATCTTTCTTTTCAGTAATCTGATTTCGGCTTCTTTTTCTCTTTTCAAGCGCTGTTCCTGCGCGCGTATATCCGCCTTTTTCCGGTTATCAATTTCCGTAAGCAGCGATTTGGCTATTTTGTTTTCAGGGGCGATGTTAAATATTTCCGCAATTGTTTGAGTTGATTTGACATAGTCCTTACTTCGGATATATTTGCGCGCATCTCTTATCAGATTCCTGATTTCCTCGGTTCTTTTCCTCTCCAGTTCCGCTTCTTTTTTCGCTTGCAGTTCTTCTTCGGACACAGGCGTTTCTTTTTTCATATCAATTTCTTTATTTTTTTCAATATCCCTGAGCAGCGCTCCGGCCTGCCTGTTTTTCGGGTCGCTCTTGAGGATTTCCGCAATTGTTTCAGCCGCTTTTTCGTAGTCCTTGCTTCTTATAAGTTTGCTGACATCCCGTATTAAGTTCCTTATTTCAGCGGTTCTTTTTTTCTCCAGTTTTTCCGCTTCTTCCTTTTCTTTTTCCTTTTGCTGTTTTTTCAGTTTTCGGGTTTCCCTGTCCGAAAGGATTTTATTGATTTCATCATCGCCGATCGTTCTGCCGAACCGGCAGAGAAAAGAAAAATAATGACTCGAAAATCCGCCGCCCATATTCAGAGGGAAGGTATATGCGTAATCAATCTGCACTGCTTTGGTGAAGTTGCCGAAAATATTTTGGAAGCAGAAACCTGCGGAAAAGAAGTCGGGGCTTATGCCGCCCCTTAACCCGAAATTGCGGAAGAACGGCCAGGTCTCCATAGAGAGGATGTAATTCAGCCGGTCGGAAGTTCTCAGGTAAGAAGCGTTTCTGTAATCGATTTCCAGATGGAAAGTCGTATCGTACAGCCGTAGGAATCCTTTTTTATTTAACGCAATTCCGCTTTTGAAAACGAGCGGCACGGCGTCTTTTTCTTTCAGCCCCACGTCGGCGGGCAGCAGGTTCTGACAGCAGATGCCCACGTTAACTGAATCAAATTTCAGCAGGACTCCTCCGTCAACCGTAAAAGCGTTTTTTGAAGTTCCGCTTTGAAGGACAGGGTCGGCCGCCGTATATTTATCTTTGTAGGAATATTCATGCCCGAGCAGTTTCAGATTGATTCCCCAGAACGCTTTTTTAAGAGAGAGAATGTATGTTGACTCGGAATAAATATCCGAAAGGGAAAGAATATTGCTTCCTGCGCCGAGGATTCCGTATTTGACAGGGATGTTAAAAGCGAGTATATTTTGTTTCAAAGAATCGTCAAGCGATGAGAGAAGGTTGTTATAACCGGCTCCTGCCTCTATCCTTTTAACGCCGGGCACTCTTGCGGGGTTTGAAAAAATTGACAGGGCGTCCCCGTCCATTGCGACGTTGCCGCCGGCGAGGGCCGCCTCCCGCGCGTTTGAAAAGGGCTGGTTGAAAGCCGCATGGGAATGGGATATTAAGATAATAAACAGGAAAAAGATTACACTTAATTTCCCGATTCTTGTTACGGGCAGCGGAGCTGCCTGCCGGAGACGCTCACGTGTGCGTCTCGCTCCGGCAATCCTGCGGGCATACTGTAAAACTCCTCGGATTGACGGCTCCGTCAGGCACCATCCGCAACCCGGAAGATACTCACATGTTTTTTTCATTTTGCTATGACGACAGCGCCGTTCTTTGTGACGCCGTCTTTTTCCACCCGGTATATGTATATGCCGCTTTCGGCGGTTTTTCCCTCTTTGCTTTTGCCGTACCACCGGGGCTCGTCCGTTATTTCCTTTATTATTTTGCCGGAGAGAGAGTAAATCGTTATTTTGAACGGCTTGTTAAGGCCGACGAATTCAATGTAATCGTTTATCCCGTCGTTGTTGGGCGTAAAGATTTTTCTTTTCGGAAGATAGTCGGGAAGCCCGAAGGTCTGATTGCTTTTTAACGGGAAGACGCCGAACAGACCCAGATTGTAAATGTTTGCGGAAATCGTATCGGAAGAGGTGTTGACTTCTCCGCCGAGGTACCGCCAGTTGAAACCGTCCCAGTAAAAAATTCCGAGGTCTGTTTCATCACTCCCGCTTTTGTCTTCCTGCCCGTCGCCGTCAAAGTCAAAATAAATCAAAGTTAATTTTACCCCGTCGGAAAAGTTCTCTGATGAGGAAAGCGAGGTTTTTTTATCGAGAAGCGCCCTGCTTGTTCCCGTCGCAGCGGGGTTTGTCCCTTCTTCAAGTTGAATTCCGTAAACGGCTTTTCCGGAGTTCAGTGCGCTGTTGATGTGCGGGTTATCAGTTCCGGCGTGATTTTCACCGGCGGTGGAAATTTTTATTTTGAGCGCCATAGCGTCTTTAACCGCGCCTGCGGGAAAGACGATGTTTATTCTGGAGTCCCCCAGAATTTCAACGTTCTTTCCGGTGGATGTAATCTGCTCGTACTGGTATGCTCTTATGTCAATTCCGCTCTGTTTTCCGGTTACGTTTCCGGTACTTACCACGAGCGAAAAGAACCCTTCGTTTCCGAAAATTACTTCGCCTTTGAAGGTGTGCGTGCCCTGGTCAGCGGCGGTAAATTTATAGTTCCCGGGTAGTTCTGCGGCGGTGTCGGTCGAACTGAAATTTATCCAGTCGGTATAATTTACGGCAATGCCGTCGGGATTTCTGCATTTTACTGTTACGCTTGCGGGAACCCCCGCTAAAATAGGGGAAGGGACGCCTGATACGTCAAATGATGTCGGAATATATATGCCGTATGGGGCAGCCACCGACGCCTGATTGGAAATAGATGAGGTGGAGAAGCAAAATTCAACGCTGTCAATTGATTTTACGGCGAAATAGTAGGTAACGCCCGCCGTCAGGCCGCTTACGGTGAAGTTCTCCGTTCCGCCCGGCGCGGCGGGAATAATGCTGTTGCCGATTTCCTGCGAGGAGTTCCACCACAGCGTGCCGTCGCCGGTGGAATTGAAAGTGGCGCGGCGGATTGAGTACTCTTTCACTGAGTTGCTTAAAGGCAAATCCGCAGGGGCTGTCCAGGAAAGATGCACTCTTCCGTCATAAGAACTGTCCGGCAGGGCGGAAAGGGAGGTTATCGTTTCGGGCGGCTGTGAATCAAAATAAAACTGGACCTGGAAACTGAAATAATTATCATCCGTGTCATAAGCGGCAGCGGTTAATGTGTAAGTCGACCCGGAAACCCAGTTTGAGGAATCAAAACCGTAAGACCAGTTCGTCGTTCCCGACGTCAAAACGCTTGTTGATATAACTGTCCAGCCGGAATCGCTCCAGTAAGTAGTTCCGGCGCTGATGGTCAGAAGGACTTTTTTTATTCCGGTGTAGGCGTCCGTAGAAGTTCCGCTGATAACATCCATGAAACCGTATGACTTGTTTTCAAGGGGGAAATTTATGTTTCCCGCGGGGGAACTGATGTCAAGCGTCCTTGCGGCTGCGACGTTGGAATTTGTGGAAACGTTTCCCGCCTCGTCAATCGTCCAGACGGAAAAGTAATATGTCGCCTGCATGACCAGACCCGTAACGATTTTCAAGCACGGGTCTCCGGGCGAGACGGCGCTGGTCGGGATTTCAATTTCATAAACGGTTGAAGCCCACGGCTTTGACTGCTCGGTTGAATAATCGATTCTGAAACTGCTGCCGCCGGGTAAAATTTCGGACATTCCGTTGTCCCCGGGCGCCGACCAGACGAGTGAAATTTTTTCGGGCTCGCCGAGCATAGCTGCCGCGAGGTCGCCGACGGCGAGCGGCGAGACGACGTCGGGGGTTTTCGTTGATGTGCTGTTTGATATTTCCGACCAGTTGTATGCTTCGTCTCTCGTCCAGAGACGGAAATGATAAGTCGTATCGTCCGCAAGACCCGTGATTATGCGGGTTTGAAGGTCCCTGGGATTGACGTTGTTTGTCGTTATGGATACCTGACAGGAAGAAGTTGACCAGGAAACTTCGGAGAAAGTCGAGAGCTGGATTTTAAACTCTGCCGAAAAACCTCCCGTTGTACCGTAATTGATGTAATCGTCGTCTCCCGGCGCGCTCCATGAGAGTTCTATTGACGATGAAGAGCCCTGAACCTGAAAAGAATTGAGAGAGGTAACATTCCCCGGCGCCACGAGGTCAGGCGGCGCGGCGACCGTCGCGCCGTTGGACAGTTCGCTCCAGTTCGGGACTTCGTCGGCTGTCCAGATATGGAAATAATAAGTAGCGTTGGGCGTAAGCCCCGTAACAGTGTGCCGGATGACGGTTCCCGGGTTAACGCCGGATGTGGAAATGGTTATTGCTGCGGAGGATGTTGACCACACGACTCCCGCCCAGGTTGACTTCTGGATTTTGTATTCGCTCCCCGGGGGAAGAGCGCCTCTTGTCCCGTTATCGCCGGGCGCCGTCCAGACGAGGTCTATTTCGCCTTCATAATAGCCCCGGGTTCCGGTAAGGGTCGTTATCTTATTCGGCGGGTTCAGGTCAAGCGTTTTTGTTGAGGTTGTATTTGAGTATTCTTCGGAGATGTTGCCGCTTTCATCGTAAGTCCAGAGGACAAAATAATATGTGGTGTCGTCCGTAAGACCTGTGATTATTTTTTCCTGCGCATCTCCCGGAAAAACGGACGAAGTGGATATGGCCACCTGCGCCTCCGATACGTCCGGCGTAAACGCGGAGGAAGTAGAGTGCTGGATTTTGAAGACCGCCGAAAATCCGGTCGTTGAACCGTAGTTGATATATTCATCGTCTCCGGGGGCGCTCCAGTTGAGTTTTATTTCGGTGGAAGAACCTGAAACCTGATATGAGGCGAGCGCGCTCACTGTCCCGGGCGCCGTAACGTCAATCTGAGCCATTGCGGTTGTCCCGTCGGACAGAAGGGAAACGTTCGGGACCTCGTCTTCCGTCCAGATACGAAAATAATAAGTCGCCCCCGGAATGAGTCCCGTCAGGGCCAATGACTCGGATTTCCCGAAATCCGTATTCTCAACCGGAATCTGAGTTTGCGCATCAGCCGTTGACCACACAACCGAAAAGTCCGTTGAGCGCTGGATATAGTACTGCCCGCGTATGATTGACTGCATTGTTGCGTTGTCCCCGGGGGCTGTCCAGGTTAAGTTAATTTTTCCTTCGGTTAAGCCCGTTTCCGCCGATAAGTCCGAAATTTTTGAAGGGCTGACGTTGTCTGCAGCGCTTGCCGCATCTGCCGCGTTTGCCGGCGGTTCTATTACGCTTTTGTTGCTGACGTCGTCCACTGCCCGGAGAAGAAAGTAATAACTTGTGGAACTCAAAAGATAAATGCTTTTTTGCTCCGCCCCGCCAGGGGAAAGAGGACTCCATAACTGCCCGTATGAGGCGGATGCGTTCCACCAGTTGCTTCTGGCTGCACCCGGCGGCGCCTCTGTCGAGTATTTCAGAGTGTAATAGGCGGCTTTCCCGCCTGCGGTTGCGTCTTCGTGCGGAGCAATCCAGGTAAGTTTTATTTCGTCGGGGTTTTCGCCGGTCAGCGCGGAAAGGGTTGTTATTGATTCGGGAGCGATGCTGTCGGGGTCGCCTGTCCGCTGAACATAAATATCGCTGACCGTTGTTCTTTCATCCTGCCAGCAGATTATTGCTCCGCTTAGACCGTCGTCGGTAATCTGTGGAAACTTCTGATATCCTGCCAATGCCGCACCCGAAGAAATCAACGTCCCTGAATATTCTTCCCCCCATGGCAGGTTGCCGTCAATATCATATTTTTGGGTGTAAATGTCGCCGTTGTCCTGCCAGCAGATTATTGCCCCGCCTGTTTCTTCCGGAATTATTTTTATGTTCTCCTGCGTTCCGGTCCGGTTACAAACCGCTATTCCAAGATTGTTTCCCGGATTCCATACAGGCAAACCGTCGGAGCCGAACCTTTCGCAATAAATATCACCGATAGGGAGGTCTTCGTTTTCGAAGTCCCTCCACGCAATAACCGCCGAGCCGGCTGCTTCGCCTTTTACGATAACGGGCTCCATCTGATGAAGACCGGCATTGCATACGATTGAGCCGCCCGCTTCCCAGAGGTCGCTTCCGTCGGTTCCGTCAAGACGCTGGGCGTAAATGTCGTAAAGGTCGTTTGAATCCCTTTCCTGCCAGCAGAGCAGGGCTCCCCCCGCTCCGTCTTCCGTCATTTCAACGTCGGGAGTGTAGTCGGGGGGTTTATCCCCGTTTGTATTGGAGAACACCTGTTTCTCGCCCCAGACGGTCACGCCCGTTGAGTTAATTCTTTTGGAATAAATATCCCAATACCCGTCAGCGTCTCTGTTGTCGTGCCAGCAAATTATCGCTCCATTATTGTTGTCGCTTATGATGACAGGATAATTCTGGAAATTCAAATCGCTGCAGACGGGAATGCCGTTATCCGTCCATTCAGGAGTTCCTCCTCCCGTAATTTTCTGGGCGTAGATGTCCTCGCTTCCATTTCTCTTATCGACCCAGCAGATTATTGCGCCCCCCGCGCCGTCTTTGACAATTCCGATTCTGTATTTATCGAATGTGGCGTCGGTTGTAATGTTCGTAAACGTAGAAATTGCGATTCCGTTAGCTGTCCACTGAGGGTTTCCCGAAGAGTTAAGACGCTGGCTGTAAATGCCGTAATATGTTCCGTCTCTTTTGTCCCACCAGGCAATTATTGCCCCTCCCGCATCATCGGAGACAATTGCGGGTTTTAACTGGTCGTTGGATGCGTTTGAGACGGCAACGCCGCCCAAAGACCACTTTACGGTTCCTTCCGTATTTATTGCCTGCGCGTAAATATCCCAATACCCGTCAGCGTCTCTGTTGTCGTGCCAGCAAATTATCGCCCCGAGCGTGCCGTCGGAAATAATTTGAGGATAGTCCTGACGGTATGCCTCGGTTGACAGAGCGACGCCTCCCGCCGTCCAGATATTCTGACCGGCGGCAAAACAGAGAGCAGATGTTAGATACAGGATGCAGGATAAAAAAACAGAAAGACAGAAGGTCTTTTTCATCGGAAGTATTCAGTCAAACACGTCATCTATTTCATGGTTTTTCAATACTCAGTGCTCAGTGCTCAGTACTCTTACCATGAAGGTCCAAGTTCTTTCCAGGAAACCTGTTTTATATTAAGTTCGGTTGTTTCAACCTGCAGGGCTATAGCTTCATTATAATAAATGGATGTACCTCCCATACCACCTGCAACCCCTATAGCCTGAATGCACCCATTTATAACAGGCGACCCATTTGCCGATATAGTCCCCCCCACATAAATAAACCCTTCAACAGCAATTTTTGCAGGTGTAAAATGGTATTGTGGGTAGTCAGGATTTGCCGGGCTTGCAAAATTATTAGTCCAATACTGCTTTGCGCTCTGTAACGGCGCAACAACTATGTCCTTTTGATATTCATCTTCCGCATTATCAGGGATGTCTGCATAGTATGTACCCTTGCCGCTGCCGTTTAAGTACAGATTTCCTTTTACAATAAGAGTCCCCACAAGATAAGAATTTTTCAATTCGCAATTACCTTCAATATAATACACTGTTGGTTCATCTCCGTGGGTATCTTCTATGGCATTCGGCGTTTTAATATTATGGTCACCAGCCCAGTAGGTGCCGGTGGTTGTGGCTTTCGCTAGATAATAAGGAAAGTTTATTCCCGGAGGCGACTTAACACTGCTATCATGCGCCCAATACTCAATATTATCAGTATCGGGAGGAGTACGTCCGATGATGTCTCCTCCTGCATACTTCATGGGGAAGCAGTCCTGGGGATCTGCAGTTATATTTCCGATTGACTTTATCGGGCCCCAGTGCACCTCTATATTACCTCCCATGTTTATAGTCGGCGCTGATATAGCCGCTTCAACCGCCGCGTGTTTAACTATCAGTTCAATTACTCTCACTTCGTTCGTTGAGGAGTCCCTTCCTCTTCCTATGATTTTTCTTTCGGTTTCCTCGGATGTTATTGAAATTACAATCTTATATGTGCCCCCTGCAATGTCTTCATAGACAATATCATTATTGTAACCGGCCACGGTTCCTTCGGCAAAGGAATCCCATACATCCTTTGATTCCCGCAATTTCCACAGGCCCCTGTCGGTGGCTGCCTCCGCAAGATGAAAAGCGGTTGTCGAACGCTTGTGTTTTGTCGTCATTTTTGTCTCATGACGCAGTAAATTAATAAGATTCGGCAGATACACCAGAAGGACGAGAATAATAATCATTGCGAACACTAACGTCTGACCTTTCCGGGAATTGAACATTTCTTTTAAATTACTACGTTTATTCATCTATTGCTAATTCATTATTCTTACAATCTGAACGGATAATTTTGAAGTTCTTGTTTTTTCAGCGTAGGTTTTTTGTTCCAGGCAAAGCCCGATGTTTACCGATGCATCATCACCGCTCTCAACGGTCGCGAAAGAAATCACCCTGACGTTTTCACCGAGTTCCTTTCCCGCTCCGCCATCTTTAGACCAGTAGAGTTTTAAGCCGCTCTGGTAGTATGAATAAGCGCTCCCGTTTATGTGAGTGAAATCTATTTTACTGCAGGGAGGGTCGTCGGCTGAATTTCTGCTGATTGTTATTGTTCCCGCCTGCGCCTGCCGCAGGGGTCTGTTTATCAAATAAAGCATTCGTCTTGCGCCTTCCTGAACGTTTATCCTCGCTGAGTTCTGCCGCCAGGTCCTGAAACCCTGAAAGAACATTTGCCCCAGAACCAGAGAGATAATTCCGATTATTGCCGTTGTGATGAGCGTTTCAATCAGAGTTAAACCTTTACATTTTTTCATTTGCTTGCTCATGGCCATGTAAAATTAACCTGAGCGGTTGTGCCGACGGTCAGGTCTGCTGTTCCAGGGTCGTCTCTTGTTGTTGTCGTTCCGTCCCACGAGTCGTTTATTTCCGTGTACCATGCGTAAACGTTATATGTATATCCCACCCGCGCCTTTATTTCGTATTCCCCTTCAGTGTGACTTATTCCGCCGTAGTTACCCGCTGCTCCGACGTTCATATCAGGAGGAGGGTCGCTGATTGTGCCTGTTGAAGCAATTATAAGAACCCCTGTTGTAATCGGTTCGCCGGTGTCCGTAACATTTCCGCTGATATAACCCCATGCGCGGGTTATGGTAAAATCACAACCGGAGGCGTTTCCTCCTTTGACAACTACGGTGTTCACGCTTGCAGGGATTGAAACATCTTCCGCGTCCTTAATCGGCGCTACTGTGTAAGGATTCCGGGTAAATAACCCCATTTGCGTCGGGAGCTGCGTGATTTCATAATAGCCGTCCGCATCGGACAATCCAACGCCTCTTTCTATGAGGGCCTTGTCAACCGCTCTGACGACCATTCCGGGAAGTTTGTCAACGCCGCCTGCGGTGTAAACGGTTCCCGAAATTTTGCCGGCAGGGTAAATTCTCATCTCGTCGGCCTGAACGTTCTGCCCTGCGGAAACGTCAACGTTTGTTGTATCTGTTGTATAACTCGGGTTATCGCCGCCCGGGTTTGCCGTGACGGTGATATCGGTGCCCGCATCAACGTTTTCAATTGTATAAGACCCTGTGGTTTTTGTAAAACTTTCGCTCCCCCCGCCGCTGACCCTAATGTCCTTGTGGTCGCCGCTGTCGTCCTTGAAAACCAATCCGGAAATACTCCCTGATGTGGCATCGGTATCCAGCAGGATGTCGTAATATACCCGCTCGTCTACCACTTCAACAACAACCGTTGTGCTTCCGGAAAGATCAAGAGGGGTTCCTGTCGTTGCAAATATTGTCCAGGTTCCCGTTGACACCTCAAGAAGTTCAAAATACCCATTTACATCTGAATCATCGGAAACTGATGTCTCGTCATTGCAGGTAATTGTTGCGAAGGGGACGGTTGCGCCGTCGGTTAAGCCCCCTGTTGATATTATTACATAACCCTTTATTTTTCCTTTTCCCAGTGCTGTCAGGTCAAGTTTAAAACCACCCGCAATGTCAATATCAATATTTACCGTATCCCCTTCGGTTACTGCATATGGATTGTTAGGGGCTGCTTGCTTTGAGAAATAACCTTTCTTTGAGGCATTCAGGTTCCAGTCGCCGGTTGAGACCTTTATTTCATAGTCGCCGTTCACATCGGTTGAAGCCGACCAATTCGGATTTTCAACAACATATACCGTCGCCGCCATAATTGCGCCTCCGCCCGAAGCGTTCCGTACTCTCCCCGTTATTGTTCCGCTGAGCGGCGCCCTGTCGGGGTTCTGCCGCAGGTTATAAATGGTGACGGTTTTGGCATTTTCGTTTTCCGTCCAGGTTACTTCAACTTTTATTCTTTTCAAACCCTCATCGGGGTCGGCGGCGTCTATAACTTCAATGTCTCCGCCGGGTGTTTCTCTTACTTTTCTCACGGTTACATAGCGGGTAAAATCCTTTCTTTTAACGGTGTAAGTTACCGGAGGATAATAAACGGTGTCATAGTCGGGGATTGTTGTGGTCGTTACGTAGAGACGGGGGTAGGTGAGTTTTTTCAGCGTTTCCACTTTCTCGTGGGCGATGTTTACCGCGATTGTCTTGTTCTGCGTGCGGATTAAGCCGGTGCCTATTCCCATAAATCCTTTTGTCAGCGCCAGGAAAGCGATGGACACAATCAGTACGGTGATGACGACTTCAATCAGCGAAAAACCTTTATTGGGTTTCATTTTTACTTCCTGCTATAATTATACAACGAAAAGCCCTAAATGAAAAGCCGCAAAAGTTATAGCGCCCGTTGTTCCCACTTTGACAAAGGGGTTTTGACAAGGGTCGGGGTCAGGGCAATGGGGGAGTTTACATAATCAAGATTATCGGGCAGATTCTTTGATTCTTATTAAGAAATTATAAAGCGCAGTAAATTTGTCAGTTTCCTATTATTTCATTTAGACCGTCAATAACTTGGGCTAATTCCTCTGATTGCACTCTACCCATTCTCTTACCAATTCGTTCCACGGAAAGTATTCGAATTAGCCCAACGAATTTCTCCCCTCAGTATTTTGGCCATTTCTTTATTTCCTCGGATAGACCTTCTTCAGCCATTGCCTTCTCGAAGGATGGATCGAGTTTAGCGCACTCTCTGGATAGACGGTTGCGTTCCATTCGTTCCAGCTTTTCCCGAACAGCTTCCTGAATTGCCCGGCTCCGGTTAATAAAAATATGTTCCTTGACGAGTCTATCCAAGCATTCTACCGTACCCCGCTCCATACTGATTGCAATTTTAGCGCTATTCATAAGACCCCCTCTTTCCCCGGTACTACCATTATCATACCGCGAATTTTATCAAGTGTCACGGCGAGCGACGGGTGGTAGCTGGGTATAATCGCTAAAATTCCAGAGAAACCCCTGCGCTGAATTCCGGAATTAAAATTTAAGCGAAATTCCCCCTGTAAAACTCCTCAAAGAGGCAGGGTAATAAGTTCCGGAGTATGCGCTTTCGCAGTATTGTTTGTTCCCGACGTTTTTTACCGCGAGAAAGATTTCTTCGTTGTTCAGCGTTTTTGTAATTTTCATATCGACAACCCCGTAACCCGCAAGTTTGTTTTTCTGAACATAATCGCTTCCGAAAAATCTGTCGCTTATTCCGTTAGCGCTCATATTTATTTTTAAATTCCCGGCCGGTCTGATTCCCAACTTGATACCGCATTTGTGCTTCGGGACAAGAGGTATATCTTTTCCGTCATAAACGCCCGATTCGAATTCCCCGCGGGTGTATGAATAAGACAATGAGGCGTCCAGCAATTCATTAAAAGCGCGCCCGAAATTCAATTCCGCGCCGTTTCTTATCGTGGGGGAAGGGTAATTTTCGTTTAACCAGGAGATATTGTTGTAATAAATTTCATCCTTGATTTTATCGTGAAATACGGAAACATAAGCGTTAAAATCACTTCCCTGGTATTTTAATCCCGCCTCTTTTTCGGTGTTTTTCTGGGGTAGAAGCGCCGGATTATAGGCGCCCCAGGATACATATTCGTCGCTGCGGGGCATTCGGAATGCTCTGGAAAACCGCAGGTAAAAGTTCAAACGGGAAGTTAAAAGAAATCCGGCGCCCATATTCAGCGCCCGCAGGTTTTCGGCATTAGTATAAGATTTTCCTGCCGATTCATCATCGATGGATTGTTTAAAATTCTCCCTTCTCCCGCCGATATCAATCGAAAACGGGTGAAAGAATAAACCGATTTTAAGAAAGGCGGCGTTGTTTTTTCTTTTCACATTCTGATCGTCATTTGCAACTGTGGGGGCTAAATTCTGCTCAATGGGCCTGACGTTATAGAATGTATCGTAAATTTCTCCGCCGCCGAGAGCCGTAAGCGTTTTGTCCGAATACTGAAATTTTTGTTCTCCCGAAAGAGAGCGGGTGTAATGATTTTTATAACTCGGCCAGGAATCCATAAAGCTCAAAGCGTCCCGCATCGTGAAGGAAACATCCGTAATTCCTTCGATATTTCCAATGCCGTATTTGGTGCTGAAAATGGAATGTAAATCTCTGGTTTTGCCGTAATCCTCGGGAGTGTAGGTTTTTTTTAAGTCCTTTTTTTCCCAGTCCGCCTGCAGAATGTAACCGGGCAAACCGTATCTGTCCTGGTGCATTTGCATAAACAAATTCCAGGGAAGAGTGTTTTGCCGGTTTTCAATCTGTCCCGACATATTAAGCGATTCTACCTGATTGTTGTCGCGGAAACCCTGATTGAATCTGTGAGAAAAGTTCATGAAATACGCCAAATCCCCATCCTGTCCGTCGATGCCGAACAAAGAATCGGCGCCTTTGAAACTTGAATATGAAAAACCGAGCCGTTTTTCTTTTTTGGAAGGTGTTTTTGTAATAATATTTATTACCCCGCCCGTTGCGCCGTCTCCGTAAAGGGAACTCATCCCCCCGCGTATTATTTCCACTCTTTCCACGCCGTTGAGAGAAATCTGACTCAAATCAACATTTGATATATCCGCGTTGTTGAATTTTCTTCCGTTGATTAAGATTACGGAATTCATCGCGGCGGCTTCCCCGTAACCTCTTATATCAACGCTTGATTTTACCTTGTTGCCGGTCACATCCTGAATAAAAATTCCTGCTTCGTATTTTAAAAGCTCGGCAATGTTGTCTGCTGAGGAGTCCTTAATTTCATCGCTGTCTATAACCGTTATGCTGTTCGGAGATTTAAAAGATTCTATCTCCCATCCTTTTTGGGGAGTAACGACAATCGTTCCGAGGTCGCCGAGATAATCGCCGGCGAAGCCGGCGCCCGAAAGAAACAGAAACAGACCCGAAAAAAGTAAAAAAGTTTTCTTCATCTTTTCCTCCTGCGAAGATACTTCCCAGGATAAGCAGTGGACCAGGCTCGTCCGCACGAGGCGGAAATTACTGTTGCGCGGCAGCGCCCCGAATCTCACGGAGACTTCCCCTACCTATCCGGCTAAACAGAACTAGTCAATTCTACTTGCTTTATTAAAATCACTCAATAGACATTTTTGGACATAGATGTCCTGCCTGTAATTCTTGAGACCTGCCTGACGGAAAGGCCGAATTTTCCGGCGATGACTTTCAATAATTTTCCCTTTTTTCTCAACAGTATTATTTCCTTGTCCCGCTGCGCCAGGTAATGCCTGAAAATGTTATTAAGTTTCTTTTTGTTCATTTCAAAAAGCGGGCAGTACCGACCATGCTTTCCCGTGCGGCTTTGAAATTGCGACTTTTGTTTCGTAGAGGAAAGAAATTTTTTCTTCGGTGAGTTCGTCTCTGTCCGTAATTTCGGCAATTTTTCCGTTTTTCAGGAGGATGAATTTCTCGGCGATATTTACCGCATCGTTCAAGTCGTGAAATGTTATGACGAGTGTTTTTCCGCCGCTCTTTTTAAGTTCCAGAACTTTCCGGAAAAATTTTACCCTGTGACGGATGTCCAGATGTGCGGTCGGCTCGTCCATAAGAATTATATCGGTGTTTTTCGCAATAATCTGAGCGAGGACGCACCTCTGCTTCTGCCCCGTTGAAATCTCATTTATTTTTCTGTTCTTTATTTTCGAAATATCCAGCGCTTCCATTGTCTTTTCGACGATTTCCGCGTCCTCTTCGCTTCCCCAGAAATGCCTGTTCACCGCAAACCTGCCCATCTCAACGAATTCACTGACGCTGAATTCAAAGGGAATGAAGACCTCCGACGGCGAGAATGAAACTTTTTTTGCGGTTTCTTCCGTTTTCATTTTAAAAATGTTTTTCCCGTCTAAAAATATCTGCCCGCTGTGGAACGGGATGTCGGCGAGAAGCGAGCGGAGGAAGGTCGTCTTGCCCGAAGCGTTCGGACCTATCAGCGCGTAAATCAGGGAGCCGCCGATTTTGCAGGCAATGTCGTTTAAGACG
The DNA here is from genome assembly GCA_043825615.1 of bacterium. Lineage (GTDB taxonomy): Bacteria > CG03 > CG03 > CG03 > CG03 > JBDRMV01. Next base: position 76,175 of record JBDRRS010000014.1, read on the forward strand.
AAACTTTTGCTGTATCCTGCTGAAAAATTTTTAACCTCAATCATTTTTTTCCATAAAGCCAGATAAAATACGGCGCGCCGACGAGAGCGGTGATAACCCCTACGGGGATTTCCATCGGGTAGAGAATACTCCGGGCAAGAATGTCCGAACAGATTAGAAGACACGCTCCGGTGGCGCCGGAACTTATGATTAAAAATCTGGCGTCCGCGCCTGTAAATTTCCTCGCAATGTGGGGCGCCATGAGCCCGACGAAGCCCACTGTCCCTGAGATGGAAACGGCCGCCCCGACGAGGAGGGAGGCAATGATAAGCAGGTTTTTGGACGATTTGTTAAAGTCAATTCCGAGCTGGCGGCTGAGCCCGTGTCCGAAAGAAACGGCGTTCAGGATTCTCGCGTTAAGAAACAGGCCCGCCGAAAAGATAACTGTTATAAAAGCGGAAGTTACAATGAGTGAAGTGTTCGTTTCGCTCAGGTCGCCCATCATAAAGTACAAAACGGAAAACGCCTCTTTTCTTTTCAGGGTGATAATCAGTATGACGAGAGCGGAGAGAAAAAAATTCAGCGCCACGCCGGAAAGGATGAGGGTATTTCTTGAGAGGAACTTTCCGGAAATTCTGAGGACGATGTAAACCGCAAGGCAGGAGGAAAGACCGGCTGTCAGGGGGTAGATTACGCCTGTCCGCGCAATGCCGAACAGAATCAGCAGCGCAGTGCCGAGAGCCGCTCCCGAAGAACTTCCGAGCAGGTATGGGTCCGCCAAGGGGTTGGAGAAAACCATCTGAAAAGCAACCCCTGCCTCCGCCAGAGCGAATCCGCAGATTCCGGCGACGAGAATTCTCATCAGCCGGATTTTCACGATTTCAGGCGCAGGCCACCCGCCGGCGGTTAAGGAAATGAGGGCGGAAACAGCGACAGCAAGGGCGCTTATTACCAGAATTTTAAAAAATTTACTTTTTTGCATCGGGCGTACGCAAGTAAGGCGGAGACGGTTTCTTTTCGGTATGTTTTTCCCCCAGTAATTTTGAGATGCGCCATCTGATTTCCCACATTCCCTCCACGATGCGGGGTCCGGGTCTTACGAGAATATCGGGGTTCGTCATAGAAATTATTTTTCCCCCGGAAAAAAAAGGATAAATCGAAAGGAATTCCTGAACGGAAGTTCCCGTCAGGAGAATGAAGTCGGGTTTTTTCTTTATGAGCCACTCGACATTTATCTGCGGATAACTGTGAGGAAGAGTGCACACGTTCCGCAGCCCCAGCGTTCGGCACACGGAACTTAAAAAAGTGGGTTTAGAAGCGGCGATGAGCGGTTTGGAGCAGACCTCTATGAATACCGTTTTATTTTTTATTTTGGGAATCTGTTTAATTTCGCCCTTCATTTTCAGAAGGAGTTTTTCCGCATTTTTCTTTTCCCCTATGATGGTTCCTATCTCTGAAATTTGCTTAAAAAGTTCGTCAACGGTTTCCGGGTGGTAAATTCTTATCTCGTAACCGAGATTTCCGAGAGACCGTAATACTTTTCCCTGGCCGGGCCCTGCCGCAAAAATTTTTGTGGGTTTCAGCAGGATTATTTTTTCGATTGACGGGAATGAAAAGTCGCCGACCCGCTCTTTTCCCGAAACCTCCTTCGGCCAGTTGCAGAAATTTGTGACGCCGGCAAGGTTTTTCTCGCCTTTGAGAGCATAAATTATTTCGGTTACCGCCGGGGACAGTGAAACAATTCTGAGTTTTTTCGGAGTTTCCCGCCGTCCGCAGGATATTGCCAGCAGTAAGAGAATAAATGGAATAAATGGTAAAGGAATAAATGGGGTCAGGTCTTGCAATGCAACATTTATTTTTTTCATAAAAATAAAAAGCCCGCATCAGGCGGGCTTACGGGAAACTTATATCCTTCACCGCCGTTAGAGGATTGACCTCTAATGGGGCATGGGCCTTTCGCTTCCACCTCCCGCGAGGAAAAAAAATTTCTGCAGGTCTCCGGGCTTTAACCGTTGCGGGGCAGCGGCCGGTTTTCACGGCGCTTTCCCTGCAAAAACACTTAACTTTACAAAAAAATATTTTATTCTGTCAACGGGCGGGGAGGCCTCTGGGGGGGGTACCCCGCACCACCGGAAAGCCATCCGCCGGATAAACCCGTTGTGCTTGGCTGCAATGATTAATATCCAAACAGACGGAGTGTTTACAAGAAAGGGCCTTTCGGGATTTTGCCTCTTGACAGGATTTTGTTTTCAAATTATAATATTACCAAAGCGGTAATTTTGGTAATTAATGGAGGCGGGTAATGAAACTTTCTACGAAAGGGCGTTATGGAGCCAGAGCAATGCTGGAACTGGCGCTTAATTATGAAAAGGGTACTATGCTGCTTCGGGACATTGCCCATAGACAGGAAATTTCGGAAAGTTATCTTGAACGAATGATGACCGCTTTGGTTTCTGCCGGTTTGGTAAGAAGTTTACGCGGACAGCATGGAGGGTTTATTTTAGCAAAGCCGCCGGGCGAAATCAGGCTGAGTAAAATAATTCAGGTTGTGGAGGGTTCGCTTTCTCCGTCTCCGTGCGTTGACGACCCGAAGCTGTGTAAACGGGTTAATATCTGTGTTACCCGCGATATATGGAGGAGGTTAAAAGAAGCAATGGCAGATATTCTGGATTCAATAACTTTGAAGGATATGGTGAATATGCAGAAGAATAAGTGCGCGGGATTAGATGAGCAAATGTATTATATTTAGAAAAAAGAATGACGGAGATGGAGCCGCCGGCGGCGGGTGAAGAGCACAATCAGGGGCCCTATTGAGTCGAGCAGGCACGAATTAAGTATAGAAGGGGGAAGTATGGCGAAAATAGCGGATAGCGTTCTTGGTTTGATTGGAAACACCCCGCTGGTCAGGTTAAGGAAAATAACTGCCGGCGCAGGAGCTGAGATTGTCGGGAAACTTGAATTTTTCAATCCCTGCGGGAGTGTGAAAGACCGTATCGGCGTGAGTATGATTAATGAAGCGGAAAAGCAGGGCTTACTAAAAAAAGGTTCCGTGATTGTCGAACCGACCAGCGGTAACACCGGTATTGCGCTTGCTTTTGTGTGCGCGGTTAAGGGATACCGTTTGATTCTTACAATGCCGGATACGATGAGCATTGAGAGGAGAACGATGCTCAAGGCATTTGGCGCCGAAATAATTTTGACTCCCGGCAGTGAGGGAATGAAAGGGGCTATTGATAAGGCCGGAGAAATTACAAAGAAGAACAGCAAAGCATTTATGCCCCAGCAGTTTAAAAATCCCGCCAATCCCGAAATCCACCGGAAAACCACTGCACTGGAAATCTGGAGGGACACGGACGGGAAGGCGGACATTCTTGTTTCAGGCGTGGGAACCGGCGGAACAATTACAGGGATAGCCGAAGTAATAAAAAAGAAAAAGCCGGAATTCAAAGTTATTGCCGTTGAACCGGCGGATTCAGCGGTTCTTTCCGGCGGCCCTGCGGGTCCGCACAAGATTCAGGGAATAGGCGCCGGTTTTATCCCGGATGTTTTGAACAGAGAAGTTATTGATGAAATAATAACGGTTGAAAATGAAGATGCGATAGAAACCGCGAGGAAACTCGCAAAAGAAGAAGGGATATTTGCCGGAATTTCCTCCGGAGCGGCTGTTTATGCGGCAATAAAAATTGCCGGACGAAAGGAAAATAAGGGAAAACTGATTGTTGTGATTCTTCCCGATTTAGGAGACAGGTATTTATCGACGGAGGTGTTTAATGTTTAGAAGTAAAATTATCATGGCGAGATGGAACAGCTTATGGCTGATGCGATGCCCCGTATGGGGCCAAGCGACAGGGGATTACAGACGAGTGAGAAAGTATAAAGGAGTATAAAAATGGCGAAGACGATTTCCGAAATAAATGAAAAAATAAAGAAAGGTGAAGCGGTTGTATTAACTGCCGAGGAGATGACGGACTTTGTAAGTAAAAAAGGGGCAAAGACCGCAGCGAAGGAAGTGGACGTCGTAACAACAGGGACATTCGGCCCGATGTGTTCCAGCGGGATGTATCTTAATATAGGACATTCCAAGCCGAAGATAAAACTGGGGGGAGGGTCCTGCACACTTAACGATGTTCCGGCTTATTGCGGTTTTGCCGCAGTAGATATTTATCTCGGATGCACGCATCTGCCCGACGATGACCCGCGTAACAAGGTCTATCCGGGCGAATTCAAGTACGGCGGAGGTCATGTGATAGAGGATTTTGTCGCCGGCAAGGATATCAAGCTTATTGCCGCGGCGTACGGCACTGATTGCTATCCAAGAAGGAAACTGGAGACATTGATAAACATCAAGGATGTAAATGAGGCTGTTCTTTTCAATCCGCGGAACGTATACCAGAATTACAACGTGGCGGTCAATTTAAGCGACAAAATAATTTACACCTACATGGGCGCGCTGAAACCGAATCTGGGTAATGCAAATTACTGCAGCGCCGGTCAGCTGTCGCCCCTGCTGAACGACCCTCTGTACAAAACTACAGGAATCGGAACAAAGATTTTTCTCGGCGGCGGCACCGGTTATGTTGTGTGGCAGGGAACCCAGCACAACCCGACTGTCAAAAGAAGGGAAAACGGCGTCCCGGTATCTCCCGCAGGAACGCTTGCCGTTATCGGGGATTTGAAAGAAATGTCTTCCGAATGGCTTAAAGGAACAAGCATGTTCGGTTACGGTGCAACTCTTACGGTGGGAATAGGCATACCCATTCCGATAATCAACGAGGAAATTGCCGTATACGCGGCAGTTAAAGATGATGACATTTTTGCTCCGATTGTTGATTACAGCGAAGCGTATCCAAATGCAAAACCCGGGAATTTAGGCGAGGTTTCTTACGCCCGGTTGAAGAGCGGAAAGATTACTGTTCAGGGGAAGGATGTCGCAACAGCTCCTCTATCCAGTTATTCAAAAGCAAAAGAAATTGCGGAGATTTTAAAAGAGCGGATAAAAAAAGGGCAATTCTTATTGACTGAACAGGTTGCTTCTATTCCCGGACCTGACTCAGGACTGAAATTCAAACCGCTTAAGGAAAGACCGCTGGAGCAGTAAAATGGTTACCGAACGAATTGTATTGAAATTTCCGAAGCGTGTGGTTGACCAGCCTGTCATATGCCGTCTGGTAAAAGAATACGACCTTGAATTCAACATCCTCAAAGCTTATATTACACCGCAGGAAGAGGGTCTAATGGTTCTGGAACTGAAAGGAGAGGATGAAAACTACAGGAAAGGAATAGATTATTTGAAGGGCACAGGCGTGAAAGTTCAGTTGCTGAGCAGTGATATAATTCGCAATGACGCAAGATGTACCCATTGCGGTGTTTGTATATCTGTATGTCCGACAGGCGCGCTGGTTATTGATTCTGTTACCCGCAAAGTTCGTTTCCATAATGAAAAATGTATTGCCTGCGAACTCTGTGTTCCCGCCTGTCCGGTGAGAGCAATGGAAGTAAGTTTTTAATTTAGAGTGGACATCCTGGAAAAAATAGCAGAACTTAAAAGTCAGGGGAAGAAAGGGGCATTGGCTACAGTGGTTGACACGAAGGGTTCAACGCCCAGGAAAGCCGGCGCAAAGATGCTGGTTTTGGAAGACGGAACCTTTTCAGGTTCCATTTGCGGGGGTTGTGTCGAGGCGGAGGTTTATCAGGAGGCCTGCCGGGTATTGAAAGACGGAGAGCCGAAAGTATTAGAGTTCAAACTTAACGAGAGAGAAATGCCGGAAGAAAGCGGTTTGATTTGCGGAGGAATAATGAAAATATTTATTGAACCGATATGAGAGGGGGAAATAAGATGCTTAAAGACAAAATTCTTTTAGGGAAATCCGGAGAAAATGTTGCGGAGCTTGTAGAAAAGTTGAATTTTGCCGAGAAGGTTGAAAGGTCTCTTGAATTAATAGATGCTGCTTATAAGGAATTCGGCGACGGGCTCGTTGTGGCGAACAGTTTAGGAAAGGACTCAAGCGCAGTCTGGCATCTTGCAAAAAGAGTTAGTCCGAAAATAAAAGGATTTATTGTTACAACACGTTTTAAACCGGACGAGACAAAACAGTTTATGAAAGAAGAAGTCGGCAGGTATTCCGAATTAAGGGTTTTTAAAAATGATGAAGAAGTTCCCGAAAAACTTTATGAAACCGACCCTGACCGCTGCTGCGATATTCTAAAAGTCAAACCCACCCGTCAGGCAATCGAAGAGATGAATGTAACCTGCTGGGTCACAGGTCTCAGATGCACCGAGGGAAGAACCAGAACGGACTTTAAAGAAGTTGAAGAGAGGGATAAGGGGCTTCTTAAACTTAACCCGATTCTCATCTGGTATGAGCGGGAAATATGGCAGTATCTGGCTCTGAACAGAGTTATTGTCAATCCTCTTTATGCGAAGGGCTACAGATCTCTTGGATGCGCTCCGTGCACAAAAATTACATCCGGCATAGATGAGCGTGCAGGCAGATGGGTTAATACAAGCAAGTGCGGGGGAGAATGCGGAATACACACTCAACCCCTGAAGACAAATGTGGACGGTGACGGGATTTGATGGTAAATGGTGAAGTATAGTTTTCTTACATTGCTGGTAATCCTGTTTGCAATGAATATGGGCGGCAGCGGTATTGCGCCTTCTTTTGCGGCAAGTTACGGCAGTAAAATAATTAAGAAGAAATTTGCCGTAATTCTATTTACAATATTTGTATTTCTGGGAGCGGTTACAGTCGGCAGAAATGTCGTTAAAACTTTAAGCAGCGGCATAATATCACCGGAATTTATTAATTTTGATGTTGCGTTAATCATAATTCTGTCTGCAACATTAACTCTCGCTCTGGCGAATTTCCTGAGGATACCGGAATCCACAAGCATGGTAACAGTCGGAGCGATAGTAGGAACCGGTGTATTTTTCGGCAATGTCCATTTGAAACTTTTGTACCGGATGCTGTTGCTATGGATTACTTTTCCGGTCGTATCATATTTTTTAACATACTGGCTGTATAAAATAGTCTATCCGCCTTCTAACAGGAATTTATGGATTTATGAAAAGTTCCTTATAAAAGAGAAAAATTTCAGAATATTCACCATAATTGCGAGCTGTTACGGCGCATTTGCCGTCGGAACGAATAATGTCGCCAATGCAATAGGGCCTCTGGTCGGCGCTGAACTTGTAACTCCTTCTATGGGATTATTGCTGGTTACTCCGTTTCTGGGGCTTGGAGGTCTTCTCTTTGGAAAGAGAACGATTGAAACCTTCAGTAATGAAATTGTTCCTCTGGGAAATATTTCCGCGCCCTTGATTGTATTTGTTACCGGAACTCTGCTTATTTTAGCATCGGCTCTCGGCTTTCCTTATCCGTATGTGCAACTTACTGCATTGTCTATTTTAGCAATCAGCAGCGTCAAAAACGGATATAAACATACAATGCGCCAGAACGTGGTCAGGAAAATCTTCAAAATATGGGCCGTCACTCCTTTGTTTTCCGCAGGCCTGGCGTTTTTGCTTCTAACAATATTTTTCAGGAGATAGAAGTGATATATTTAGAGAAAAAACAGTTCAGCCGGATGATAGAACATTGTCAAAAAGAGTATCCTAAGGAGGCATGTGGAATTCTTGCCGGGAAAGCTTGTCCTGAGCGGGGCCGAAGGGATGAAAGGGTATCAAAGGTGTATAAAATGGTTAATACCTCGGAGAAACCTGAAATCTGTTATTTTATGGAACCTAAAGAGCAATTAAAAGTATTTAAAGAAATGCGTCGGCTCGGTGTAGAGATGTTAGGAATATATCACTCTCATTCGGAGACTTTAGCCTATCCGTCAAAACGGGATTGCGAAATGGCATTCTATCCTGAAGCATCTTATGTGATCGTTTCGTTACAGGATTTTAATAAACCTGATGTGCGGGCTTTTAAAATTATGGAAGATAAAATTGATGAGGAACAAGTTGTGGTGAGAAAAAACATTCTTTTTGTCTGTGTAGAGAATTCATGCAGGAGCCAGATAGCAGAAGCGATAGTTAATAATCTTCACCGGCAGAAATTTGTCGCTTACAGCGCAGGCTCAAAGCCTTCCGGCGCCGTGAATCCGTTGGCAATAGAAGTAATGAAGGAAATAGGAATCGATATTTCCGGGCAAAAAAGCAAGGGCTTTGATACAGTCGGAGATATAGAATTTGACTATGTAATAACCATGGGCTGCGGTGATTCTTGCCCTGTTTATCCTGCAAAAGAGAGTTTTGACTGGCAGATAGATGACCCGAAGAATAAACCAATAGAGTTTTTTCGAAAGGTGAGAGATGAGATTCAAAGAAAAATTCAGGAGTTGTTAAAATGAATTTTATTCTTTTAGGGATTAGTCATAAAACCGCTCCGGTAAAAGTGAGGGAGAGATACTCATTTTCTAAAAAGCGGCTTTCAGAGACTTTGATTAGATTATCCAGGAATAAAATGATAGATGAAGTGGTGCTCCTTTGCACCTGCAATCGAACAGAAATATATGCAAACACACTTGCCCGCCGCGACTTGGCAGGCGGGGATTTTACAGATGCGGCGAAAAAATCTTTATACAGCGAATTACGCCGTGCCTGCCGGCAGGCAGGAACTACGAACTACCCCACGACTTCGCTTAGGGCAGGCGAATTACAATACTTTTATTTCCTGCAAAACAAGGATGTGATCAAACATCTTTTCAGGGTTGGTGCAGGTCTTGATTCTCAGGTTATTGGAGAAAGCCAGATTCTGGGACAGGTGAAAAATGCATATTTCCATGCAAAAGAACTGGGAACAACAGGGAAATATTTCTATAAGCTGTTTCAGAAAGCAATAGAAGCAGGCAAGATTGTACACAGGACAACTAAAATATCTGAGGGGAATATTTCTATTGGTACTGTTGCATTGAGGATGGCTGAGAATTTATTGGGAACTTTGAATGGAAAGAAGATTTTGATAATTGGAACAGGAAAAACCGGCGAATTAGCAGCTAAATATCTGGCAGATAGAGGAATATCCGGATCCTTTGTTGCTAATAGAACCCATGAAAAGGCAATAGAACTCGCAGCAAAAATTGGCGGCAGAGCAGTCGGATTTAATAATCTGAAAAATGAAATTAAAGATACAGACATCATTATCAGCGCCACAGCCAGTCCGCATTTGATTTTGAAAAAAGAGATGATTAGAGAGATTATGAGTCTTCGCAGAAAACCTCTTTGTTTAATGGACCTGGCATTACCGCGTGATATAGACCCTGAAATAAAATGTATTAATAATGTGAGTTTGTGCAATTTAGATGACTTTAATTTAATAATTGAAGAGAATTATAGAAAAAGAGTTCAAGAGGCAAAAAAAGCAGAAGAGATTATAAAAGAAGAGGTGAAAAAATTTTGGAAATGTCTAAACGAACCACGAACAACCCCTCGACTTCGCTCGGGGCAGGCGAATTACGAACCACGGTTAGAATCGGCACCCGTCCGAGCCGGCTTGCTTTAAAGCAGGCGGAGGAAGCAGCGGAGATGTTGAATGATTGTGAAATCAGGTTTGAGGTAAAAACATATAATACTTCAGGAGATATGGATAAGACCACTCCGATTTCAGAAATTGACGGGTCTGATTTTTTTACGGACTTTCTTGAAAAAGCATTATTAAACGGTGAAATAGATATAGCCGTGCATAGCGCTAAAGATTTACCTGATAAAATATCCGACGGACTGGTTATTGCTGCTGTAACCAGGTCAATAGACCCGTATGATGTGTTAATTTCCAAAAACAATTTAAGTTTAAGCGAACTTCCAAATGGCGCAAAAATCGCAACAAGCAGTATTCGGCGTAAAGAGCAGTTAAAAAAATACAGACCTGATTTTCAGATTCTGGATATTAGGGGCAATATTGAGGAACGTTTAGCAAAATTGGATAACAGTAACCTGGACGGCATTGTAATTGCCGCCGCCGGATTAATCCGTTTAGGTCTGGAAAACAGGATAACTCAAAAGATTCCTTTTGAAATTCTTGTGCCTCACCCTATGCAGGGAGCGCTGGCAATAGAGACACGTAAGGATAATGAAGAAATGATTAACAGGGTGAAAAAACTGGACACAAGACATATTGAGAAGAAAAGATGAAAAAAGGTAAAGTTTATTTAATAGGAGCAGGCCCGGGTGACCCGGGTTTGATTACCGTAAAGGGATTAGAGATTTTAAAACAGGCAGAAGTTGTAATTTATGATTATCTTGTGGATAAGACAATTTTGAAATATGCAAGTCCAACGGCAGAGTTGATATGCGCTGATGAATTAGATAGGGAAAGATTTAGCATAAATAAGATAATGGTGAAAAAAGCAAAAGCAGGAAAAAGAGTTGCGCGTTTGAAAAACGGGGACCCTTTTGTCTTTGGAAGGGCAAATGAAGAGATTGAAGCGCTGAGTAAAAACAGGATAGAATTTTCCGTGATTCCGGGAGTTACTGCTGCAAATGCTGCCAGTTGTTTTAGCGGGATACCTTTAACAGCAAGAGGCGTTTCGTCAAATGTGGTATTTGCAACCGGTCATGAAGACCCTAAAAAAAATAAAGGTTTTATTAACTGGAAGAACATTGCTCAGGCTGATACCATTGTTTTATACATGGCAGTAGAAAACTTGCCTCAAATTACTCAAAAGTTGCTCGTATCAGGAAAGAAAATAAATACACCTGCAGCAGTTATTTCCGATGTGAGCAGGATTGGCCAGAAGATTGTTACAGGTGTTTTAAAAGATATTTCAAACAAGACAAAAGCAGAAAAAATATCTGCTCCTGCGATTGTAATTATCGGCGATGTTGTGAAAAAAGAAAGGAATTTTAACTGGTTCGGTAAAAACAGGAAGATACTTTTTACAGGGCTTTCTTCGGAGAGGTTTTTTGAAAAAGGCATAATTTTTCATCTTCCCATGATTGAGATTAAACCTTTGAACGATTATAATGAGATGGATAAATGGATTAAAAAGATAAATACTTTTGACTGGATTGTTTTTTCGAGCAGATTTGGAGCGCTTTATTTTTTCAGGAGATTATTAGGCCAGGGTTTTGATACCCGTGTATTAAATGGAATAAAAATTGCGGCCATAGGAAATTCAACTGCTGGCAAATTAAGAGAATACGGCATCATTGCGGACATAATTCCGAAGCAGGAGTCGTCTTCCGGTCTGCTTGGGGAGTTGAGAAAATTAAACATTGCTGGTGCAAAGATTTTTCTGCCGCGCTCGGATATTGCTGATAAAGGTTTGACCGAAGGCTTAAAAAAGTTTGACGCTGTTGTTTATTCCTGTGTGGCTTACAGGAATGTTATGCCTGAAAATCTGCCGGACATGGACTTTGACTTTTTTGATGAGATTATATTCAGCAGTCCTTCAGCGGGAAGAAATCTTATAAAAAGATACGGAAAACCGCCGGAAAGAATCAGAATAAGAGCGATTGGTTCTGTGACCGGAAAGGAATTGAAAAAATGGGGTTTATCCGCTTAAGCCGTTTAAGAAGAAAAGAATCTTTACGGAAACTGGTTCAGGGCATCCGGATTTCTGTAAAAGATTTTGTTCTTCCTGTCTTTGTCCTTGAGGGGAAAAACAGGAAAGAGGAAATTTCCTCTATGCCCGGGGTCTTCAGGTTTTCCCCCGACAATTTAATAAAGGAAATAGAAGAAGTGAAGAAATTGGGTATTATTGCAGTTCTTCTTTTTGGTGTCCCTGAAGAGAAAGATGAAAAAGGTTCTTCAGCTTTTGATAAAAATGGAATTGTACAAAAGGCGGTTAAAAAAATAAGACAGGAATTCCCTGACATGGTATTAATAACCGATGTGTGCCTCTGCGGTTATACTTCCCATGGACATTGCGGCATAACAAAAATTAAAAGTTGCATTATTGACAATGATGCTACTTTGAAAATCCTGTCAAAAATTGCATTGTCGCACGCACAAGCAGGCGCTGATATTGTTGCTCCCTCGGCAATGATGGACGGACAGGTAACGACAATAAGAGAAACGCTGGATAAAAAGGGTTTCAAAGATGTTGCCATAATGGGATATTCCGCAAAATATTCTTCAGGGTTTTATGGCCCGTTCAGAGAAGCTGCGCAATCGTCACCTCATTTCGGAGACAGAAAAAGTTATCAGATGGATTATCATAATGTAAGGGAAGCTTTGAGAGAGGTGGAAGCAGATATAAAAGAGGGCGCTGATATTGTTATGGTAAAACCGGCTCTAACTTATTTGGATGTAATAAAGACAGTAAAGGATAATTACGGGATACCTCTTGCAGCCTATAATGTGAGCGGAGAATACAGCATGGTGAAAGCCGCTTCTATGCAGGGTTGGCTTAATGAAAAAAAAGCGGTATTGGAGATATTGACTTCGATTAAAAGAGCAGGCGCAGATATTATCATAACCTACTGGGCAAAGGATGCAGCAAAATGGCTAAGAAAATGAATAAAAGACTATTTAAAGAAGCGGAGAAGCACATACCGGGCGGAGTGAATTCTCCTGTAAGGGCGTTTAAAGCAGTCGGTGGAACCCCCTTGTTTATTAAAAGGGGAAAAGGTTCGAAAATTTATGATGTTAAAGGAAGAGAATATATTGATTATGTGATGTCATGGGGCGCATTGGTCTTAGGACATGGTCATCCTGAAGTAATCAGAAAAGTCAGAGCCGCCCTTGTAAACGGAACAAGTTTCGGCGCTCCTACGCAGATAGAAACGGAACTGGCAAAAGAGATTTGTAAAGCATATCCTTCAATTGAAAAGGTACGCCTGGTAAATTCAGGCACAGAGGCGTGCATGAGCGCTGTAAGGCTGGCAAGAGGTTATACGGGAAGAGCAAAAATTATTAAATTTTCCGGTTGTTATCACGGTCATGCTGATTATCTGTTGGTTCAGGCAGGTTCAGGCATGACAACATTTCGTTCAACGAGTTTGGGGGTGCCAAAAGATTTTATCAAGTATACTTTTGTTCTGCCATATAATAATTTAGATGCAGTTGAGAAAACAGTAAAGAAGTATCACAAAGATATTGCCTGTATTATTATAGAACCGATTGCAGGGAACATGGGCGTTGTATTGCCGGAAGGGGATTTTCTGCAGGGTCTTCGTGAAATTTGCGACCGGTATAAAATAGTCCTTATTTTTGATGAGGTGATTACGGGCTTCAGAGTTGCTTATGGCGGGGCACAGGAAATTTATAGAGTAAAACCTGACATAACCTGTCTTGGAAAAATTATTGGCGGAGGATTGCCCATAGGAGCATTTGGCGGGAATAAGGAAATTATGGATAATCTTTCTCCCGGGGGAGATGTATATCAGGCAGGCACATTATCAGGCAATCCTGTTGGTGTAACCGCCGGTCTTACAACATTAAAAATTCTTTCCACAAGAAAAGTATACGGTTTACTTGAAAAAAAAGCCGGACTTCTTTGCAAAGGGATTGAAGAAAATATAAACAAGACAGGAGTAAAAGCCGTTATAAACAGGGCGGGTTCAATGTTTACAATATTTTTTACAAATGAGAAGGAAGTTTGCTATTATAAAACAGCGGCACGGTCAAATACCGGACACTATGCACAGTTTTTTCATGAAATGCTGAAACAGGGGATTTATCTACCTCCGTCACAGTTTGAGTCCTGCTTTGTTTCTATTGCGCATACAGAAGCTGATATTAAAAAAACAATAAAAGCGTCTTTAATGGCATTTGAAAAATATAAGGTCGCCTCTTCGGCGACCTGCCGGGGAGGCAGGAGGTAAAATGGCGGAATATGACATTAAACAATTGAAAGCCGGCGGATTTATGAAACAGAAGGGGAAAGATTTATTCTCAGTCAGACTCCGCATTGTCGGAGGTTTCGTTAAAAGTGCGCAGCTTCCCAAATTGCAGAAAATCGCTGATAAATACGGACGCGGTTATATTCATCTCACCACCCGTCAGGGAATTGAAATTCCCCATGTGCATTTTAAGGATTTTGAGAATGTGAAAAAAGAATTAAAAGAAGCAGGTCTGGGAATTGGCGCCTGCGGCCCTCGCGTCAGGACAATAACCGCGTGTCAGGGAAAGGCCTGTTCCCACGGACTCATTGACAGCCAGGAGCTTGCCGGGCATATTGATAAAATATTTTTCGGCAGCGCCGGGCTGCCCCATAAATTTAAAATAGGTATTACAGGTTGCCCGAATGCCTGTATTAAGCCGCAGGAAAATGACCTTGGCATTATGGGAATAATAAAAAAAGGTTTTGATAAGAATCTGTGTAATTATTGCGGATTGTGCGCGGAAGTCTGTCCTGTGAAAGCAATAAAAGTTAGTGAGGGAAACATTGAATACAATGAAAAAAAATGTATAGGCTGCGGGGAGTGTGTTTTTTCCTGTCCTACTTGTGCATGGAGAAAAGATATGGAAGGTTACAGGATATTTGCAGGCGGCAAGATGGGCAAGTTTCCTAAACTGGGTTTTCCGCTTTTTGATTTTTACAGGAATTTAGACGAATTGTTAAATATCATAGAAAGACTGTTTGAGTTTTATAAGGAACAGGGAATAAAAGGAGAAAGATTCGGAGACACAATAGACCGGCTGGGAATAGAGTATGTTAAAAATAAGTTGAGTGTTTGAGGAGGAAAACAATGGCAATAAAGATTTTAATTAACGGTAAAGAAGAGGAATTGGAGAAAGAGATGGAAGTTCTGGAGGTGCTTAAGAAAAAAAATATCCGGCCGGAAGTGGTAACCGTAGAGTTGAATAAAAAGATAATAAATAGTAAAGATTATCAGTCAACCCTGCTTAAACAGGGTGATGTGCTTGAGTTTGTCTTTTTTATGGGAGGAGGCCGGAGCAAAATGCCCGATGAAGTTGCCGGTAATGTTCTGGAATTGGTAGGAAACACGCCTACGGTAAGATTGAACAGGATTGTTGACAAAGAGTGCGCGGAAGTTTATGCCAAGCTGGAATCTTTTAATCCGGGCGGCAGTGTCAAAGACCGTATTTGCCTTTCTATGATTGAAGATGCGGAAAAGAAAGGAAAATTGAAGCCCGGCGCAATAATCGTTGAACCGACATCGGGAAATACAGGAATAGGCCTGGCAATGGTGTGCGCGGTCAAGGGGTATAAATGCATTCTGACAATGCCGGAATCAATGAGTCTTGAACGGATATTTATATTGAAATCTTACGGAGCAGAGGTTGTTTTAACGCCGTCTGCCGAAGGAATGCAGGGAGCGATAAAAAAAGCGGAAGGGATTATTAAAAAGACCCGGAACAGTTTTATGCCGCAGCAATTTAATAATCCGGCTAATCCTGAAGTACACCGCAGAATCACTGCAAAAGAAATACTGGCGGTTCTCGACGGCAAACTGGACGCTTTTGTTGCCGGCGTAGGAACAGGCGGAACGATTACGGGAGTAGGCGAAATCCTTAAAAAGAAAAACCCGGATATAAAGATAATAGCAGTTGAACCTTTAACTTCAGCAGTGCTGTCCGGTAAAAGCGCCGGTCCGCATAAAATTCAGGGGATTGGCGCAGGTTTTATTCCGGAGGTTCTAAACCGCAAAATAATTGATAAAATCATTACAGTGGGTGACAAGCAGGCTTTTGATATTGCGAGGCGGCTGGCCAGAGAAGAAGGTTTGTTAGTAGGTATTTCTTCCGGGGCGGCGGTCTTTGCCGCGCTTAAGACGGCAAAGGATTTAGGGGCGGGGAAAAGAGTGATTGTCATCCTGCCTGATACGGGAGAAAGATATTTCAGTATGGAGCAGTATTTTACTGCCTGATAGGGAGTAAAGAAATGAATGATATGAAGATTGACGGGAAGCTCGACCTGCGGGGTGTAATTTGTCCGATGAATTTTGTTAAAACAAAACTCAAACTTGAAGAGATGCAGCCGGGGCAAATTCTTGAAGTGATACTTGATGACGGTGAGCCGGTTAGAAATGTTCCGCGCAGTGTAAAAGAAGAAGGGCATAAGATTGTCAAAGTGGAAAGACTTGAGAATGCCTTCAAATTGCTGATTAAAAAATCTACGGAGGTTTGAATGTCTTTTGTTAGAGGACTAAAATGCAGAGAATGCGGCAGAAAATATCC
Organism: bacterium; assembly: GCA_043825615.1. Lineage (GTDB taxonomy): Bacteria > CG03 > CG03 > CG03 > CG03 > JBDRMV01. The sequence continues at coordinate 92,245 of JBDRRS010000014.1, forward strand.
TAAAGAACCGATTTATGTGTGCGAGTATTGTTTCGGCCCGTTGGAAGTGGATTATGATTATTCAGGAATAAAGAAAAAGCTAAACAGAGATTTGATTGTTTCACGCCCCAAAAATCTCTGGCGTTATCGTGAATTGCTGCCTATCGACGGCGACCCGGTGGTTGGTCTGCAATCAGGTTTTACACCGCTGATTAAAGCGGATAATTTAGCAAAAAAATTAGGAGTGAAGGAGTTATATGTCAAAGATGATTCGGTGTGTCATTCGACTCTTTCTTTCAAAGATAGAGTGGTCTCGGTTGCTATCTCTAAAGCAAAAGAATTCGGCTTTGATACTGTTGCCTGCGCTTCCACGGGGAATTTGGCAAATGCCGTCTCCGCGCAGGCCGCTCAGGCAGGCATGAAATGTTTTGTTTTCATACCTGCGGACCTGGAATCAGGAAAAGTAATTGCTTCGCTGATATATGCCCCGAGGGTTATTGCAGTCGAGGGAAATTACGATGAAGTGAACCGTCTTTGCACGGAAGTTGCAAATAAATACAAATGGGCATTTGTTAATATCAATATACGGCCTTATTATGCCGAGGGCTCAAAAACTTATGTTTATGAAATTGTTGAACAGCTTGGCTGGCGCGCGCCGCGCCACATTATTGTTCCGGTTGCGGGAGGGTCTTTGCTTTCCAAAATCTGGAAAGGCTTGCAGGAGTTTCAAAAATTAGGGCTGATTGACGAATTTAACACAAAAATTTATGCTGCCCAGGCGCATGGCTGCTCTCCTGTGGTTACGGCGATTAAAGAGAACAGCGAAATTATCAAGCCGGTAAAACCAAAGACAATTGCCAAATCTTTAGCCATCGGGAATCCTGCGGACGGATACTATGCTTTTAAGACGGTTATGGAAAGCGGCGGCTGGGGGGAGGAGGCAACCGATGCAGAAATAGTTGAAGGGATAAAACTGCTTGCTTTAACCGAGGGAATATTCACTGAAACAGCAGGAGGCGTTACTGTTGCCGTAGCCAAAAAGCTTATTGCTCAGGGGAGAATTCCGAAGGATGAGTCAATAGTTATTTCGATTACAGGCAACGGGTTAAAGACACAGGAGGCGGTAGCGGGCAAAACAGGGGAACCGGTAAAGATAAAAGCGAATATAGATTCTTTTGAAGAAACAGTCCAGGTAAAAGGATGAAAATATGGATTTAATTCTTCGGTGGTTTCAGAGCAATATGGATATTATTTTTTTTATTTACGGAACAGCCTTTGTCGCGCTGGGAATTGCGGTTTTGGTTCAGCCGAAAAAAGACAGCGAATTTAAGTTGGCCGGAATTTTATGGCTTTTAGCCGGATTCGGTATAACTCACGGCTTAAATGAATGGCTGGACATGTGGTCAATAATTAAAGGCAGTCATCCGGTTTTAGATATGGTCAGATGGTTTGTACTTGTCATTTCCTACTTTTTCTTATTTGAATTCGGCAGACGGCTTTTCAGAATAACCGGGCAGAAATGCCCTGTGTGGCGGCAAAAAAGCGCGAATGTTTTTATCCGGCAGCTATTACCGGTTATTGGATTTTTCATTCTTATTACAGGGTTTATATCCGCCGATTTCTGGAAAACGGGAAGCATCTGGACAAGATATCTGCTGGGTTTTCCCGGAGGCCTTTTAATCGGCTTCGGTTTCTTTTTCTATTATGAGTGTGAAAAAGAAACGCTGAGGCCGCTCAAAGTAAAAAAGCATTTTCTTGTCGCAGGTTTGACATTCGTTACTTATGGTATTTTAGGGGGATTGGTTGTGCCGAAAGGAAATTTTTTTCCTGCCAACTGGCTCAATACCGATTCATTCTGTTTGACGGCGCACATTCCGGTACAGGTTTTTCGCGCGGTGTGCGCGGTGCTCGCCGCATGGTCCGTGGGCGGAATGCTTAAAATATTCAACTGGGAGCAAAGGAAGAAAATTCAGGACGCTTTCTTAATGAGAGAAAGAATAACCGAGGGAATTGGAGAAGGTATTCTTTTAATTGATAAGGACTTTAAGATAATCTGGGCGAATAAAAAAATCAGGGATGTTTACGGAGATGTAATCGGAGATTATTGTTATCATGCAACTCATAAAAGAAATACGCCCTGTCAGCCGCCAAACGACCCCTGTCCTCTATTAGAGGTTTTAAAAACAGGTAAACCCCGGACATTTCTTCATACGCATCTTGATAAAGAAAATAATCCGGTATTTTTTGAAACTAGCGTTTATCCTGTGAGAAATGGAAAAGGTGAAATTACCGAATTTGTTCATTTAGCAAAAGATGTAACAGAAAGAGTAAAATTAGAAGAAACCATTAAAAGTATTGGTAATCCTTTAATTGTTACGGATCCAAAGGGGAAGATAGTTGTGGCAAACCGCCTTGTCCTTCATTTGCTTGGATATAAGGAAGAGGAAATTTTTGGTAAATCTATAGGAAAGATTTTTACAGAAGAGGAAGAAGAATTACAGCAACTGCTTCATCGTCTCAAACTTGATATTCTTTTAGAATCGGGTTCTGTCCGGAATTTTGAAACAAAGATTTTTACAAAAGAGAAAAAAGAAATCCCTGTTTCTTTAAGAGCTTCCCTGGTGAAGCGAGAAGGAAAACTTGTAGGGTTTGTCTGCGTTTTCGGAGATTTAAGAGAAATAAGAAAATTACAGGAGCAGCTCATTCAGACGGAAAAACTGACGTCACTGGGAATGTTAGTCGGCGGCGTCGCGCATGAATTGAATAATCCTCTCACGGCTGTTCTCTCTCTCTCCCAGCTCATTTTATGCGAATTGAATTCGGAAGATGCTGAATATCAGAATTTAAAAACAATTGAATCATCCGCGCTTCGCTGCAGAGGTATTATTCAGCAGCTTTTAGATTTTTCCCGCAAGCAGAGCGTTAAATTTCAGCCGGTGGACGTTAATAAAGCAATAGAAAACGCCGTATCTTTAGCGGGGCATCAGATTGAGTTGGACAATATAAAAATCATAAAAAATCTTGCTGTGGATTTACCCCCTGTTTCGGGTAATATGCAGCAGCTTGAACAGGTTTTCATAAATCTGATGACCAATGCCAGGGATGCAATGCCTGAAGGCGGACAGTTAACCATTTCCACCCGTCCCGGAAAAGATTGTATGGAAATCCGGTTTACCGATACCGGAGAAGGAATTCCGGAAGAAGCGGTCGGTAAAATTTTTGACCCGTTCTTTACCACGAAACCGCAGGGCAAAGGAACCGGCCTCGGTCTTTCGGTCTGTTACGGAATCATTAAGAAACACAGCGGCAGGTTTGAAGTGGAGAGCGAGCAGGGGAAAGGGACAACATTTAAAATTGTTTTCTCTATTTTAAAATGAACGAGAAAATTTTAGTCATTGATGATGAAGAAGTAATAAGAAGTTGTGTTCAGAAGATTTTAACTAAGTACGGTTATCTGGTAAAAGCCACCGGGGATTGCCGTGCCGCGCTTGATGTTATGGACAGAGAGGATTTTGATGTTGTTCTTGTTGACCTTAAAATGCCGGAAATAAACGGGATGGAGATAGCGATGAAAATTAAAGAGAAGAGTCCCAGGGCGGGTATAATTATTATCACCGGCTATATGTCTTATGAGATTGAGAAAGAAATAGCGGAATTAGGTATTGAAAATTATTTAGTTAAACCGTTCGGGATGGCTGAATTGGCGGAAACAGTTAAGAAATGTCTGAAAAAACAGGGAGGTTTGAAATGAGCGTTAAAGTGAGAATTCCAACGCCGCTGCAGAAATTGACCGGAAATAAGCCTGATGTGGAATGTGATGGAAAGGATATAAGAGATTTGGTGGAGAATCTGGAAAAGAATTATCCGGGAATCAAAGCAAGACTTTGCGATGAGAGCGGTAATTTACGGAGGTTTATCAATTTCTTTGTCAATGACAAGGACATCAGGTTTTTGCAGGGCGGTAAAACCGGATTAAAAGATGGGGATGAGGTTTCCATAATCCCGGCTATTGCCGGCGGTAATGGATTCAGTGAGGAGCAGATTGAAAGATACAGCCGTCAGATAATCCTGCCGGAAGTCGGCGGTACAGGGCAGAAAAAATTACTTAAAGCAAAAGTTTTAATTATCGGCTGCGGCGGTCTGGGCTCGCCCTGCGCGTATTATTTAGCAGGGGCGGGGGTAGGTAAAATCGGATTGGCGGATTCGGACACTGTTGAGCTGAACAATCTTCAACGTCAGATTGTCCATTTCATGAAAGATATAGGGCATAAAAAGGCGGAATCGGCCAGGGAAAAACTGGAATCCATTAATTCTGATGTGGAAGTTAAAACTTACCCGGTAAGGCTTACTTCAAAAAATATAACGGATATAATCAGGGAGTATGACTTTGTGGTCGACGGGAGTGATAATTTTCCCACCCGTTATCTGGTAAATGATGCCTGCGTGATGTTAAATAAACCTTTTTCGCATGCGGGGATATTGAGATTTGACGGCCAGGCGACCACCATTATTCCGCGGTCTGGTCCCTGCTATCGCTGTATTTTTCCGGAACCGCCCCCGCCCGGGATGGTTCCCTCATGCCAGGAAGCGGGAATATTAGGGGCGGTAGCCGGTGTCCTCGGCGTGATTCAGGCGGCGGAAGCATTAAAATATATTCTGGGTAAAGGCGAACTTCTGACCGGGAAACTTCTTGTCTTTAACGCCCTGAAAATGGATTTCAGAAAACTGGATATTCAAAGAAATACGGATTGTCCGGTTTGCGGCGATAAGCCCGCAATAACAGAGTTGATTGACTACGAGCAATTCTGCGCCTTATCGGGCAGAGGAGGTGAAACAAATGCCTAAAAAAAACTTGGTAAAAAAAATGGTGAAATTAGTTTTCCCGCAAAATCTTATTAAAGAACCGGTGACATTCAGGATGGCAAAGAAGTATGATGTAATTCCTAATATCCGCCGGGCAAGAGTTACCGAAACAGTGGGAGAACTGGTTCTTGAGCTGGACGGGGAAGAAAAAAATGTGGAGAAGGGGATTAAATATTTAGTTAAGGCAGGGGTGGATGTAAAGCCAATCGCAGGCGACATTTTGTATTGAACACGGGCGCCTGCCAAAGATATGCGTTGCGGGCAAGGTCTCTAACGGGATGAAAGCAGTATCTTTACTTTCCGGAGGATTGGATAGTAGTTTAGCGATAGAAATTATATCTAATCTGGGAATAGAAGTTGTTGCCGTCAACTTTGTTACGCCGTTTTGTCTCTGCGACGGAAAAAGAGGCTGCAGGAAGAAATCAGCGCTGATTTCAGAAAGGCTGAATATTGATTTAAAGATATTCAATATTGCGGAGGAATATCTGGAAGCCGTTAAAAAACCGCGGTATGGTTACGGCAAAAATTTAAACCCGTGCATAGACTGCCGGATTCTGATGTTAAGAAAAGCCAAGGAAATTATGAATGAGATAGGCGCAAGTTTTGTTATAACGGGAGAGGTTCTCGGACAGAGGCCTATGAGCCAGAATAGAAAAGCGATGGAAATTATTGAAAAAGCGAGCGGGCTGGAAGGTCTTATTGTTCGCCCGCTTTGCGCAAAATTATTGCCCGCAAGTATTCCGGAGCGGGAGGGCTGGATAAACAGGGACAACCTTCTTAATATTGCCGGACGGTCAAGAAAGAAACAATTTGAACTGGTTAAAAAATTTAATATTTCGGACTACGCATGCCCTGCCGGCGGCTGTTTATTAACGGACCCGGGTTTTAGTTTAAGAATAAAAGACCTGCTGGAATCCGATATGCTTGACGTGGATAATATCAATCTAATCAAAAATGGGAGATATTTCAAGATTGACAGTTCGTTTAAACTGATAGTGGGAAGAAATCAGCAGGAAAATGAAAGACTTATGAACTGTGTCCGTGAAGGGGATTTAATTTTAGAACCCGAGGCAAAAGGTCCGGTTGCAGTAGGCCGCGGAGAAATAAAAGAGAAATATTCAGAAGTATCCCTAAAAATTGCGGCTCATTATTGTAAAAGCGATAACCGCCGGACGGAGATAAATTTTAGAGTTTTTCCACAGGATAAAAAGCGCATAACTGTTACGGAACATTTGAGTGAGCGGGAATTATTAGATTACAGGATATAAAATGATTGAGATAAATGTCCGGATTTATGGAGCGCTGAAGTGTCATTTAGGTTCTGATTTTAAATTAACGCTGAATGAAAGAATAACGATAGAAAATCTTTTAGAAAGCGAATTGAAGTATAAAGCCGGGGATTTGCGTTACCTTGTTTTCGTAATAGACTCAAAAATTGTTAATGGGAAATATTTGCTCGGGGATAAAGACAAATTGGAAATTCTTCTCCCCGTCGCCGGAGGGTAATTGCGGCTCCCCGCAAAAAGGGATAGTGTATATGGGTATGCTGGCAGAAAAAATATCAAAACTTAAAAAAGAAAGGAATGCGGTTATCCTGGTTCATAATTACCAGCCGCCTGAAATACAGGATATTGCCGACTATCTTGGCGATTCCCTGGACCTGAGCCAAAAAGCAGCCGGGACAGATGCTGAAGTAATTGTTTTTTGCGGTGTGCATTTTATGGCGGAAACCGCCTCTATTCTCTGCCCGGATAAAACTGTCTTGATGCCGGCTCCCGCAGCAGGGTGTCCGATGGCGGATATGGCTGATGCCGGGAGACTCCGTGAATTAAAGAAGAAGCATCCCGGCGCTGCAGTAGTCTCTTATGTAAATACAACTGCTGAAGTCAAAGCGGAGAGCGATATTTGCTGTACTTCCGCTAATGCCGTAAAGATTGTTCAATCTTTGAATAGTAATCAAGAAATAATTTTTGTTCCTGACAAGTATCTCGGGCAATATGTAATGAACCGGACCGGCAGAAAGATGATATTATGGGACGGATATTGCCCTGTTCATGTGAAAATATTGGCGGAAGATATCATTAAACAGAAAGAGAAATACCCTGAAGCTGAAGTGCTGGCGCATCCGGAATGCACACATGAAGTAATTAATCTGGCTGACAAAGTCCTCTCAACAAGCGGTATGCGCAGATATGCAAAAGAATCAAAGGCAGGCAAAATAATTATCGGCACAGAGACAGGTTTGATTTACCGGTTACAGAAAGAAAATCCTGAAAAAGAATTTTATCCGGCATCGGCTCTGGCCGTATGTCCGAATATGAAGTTGAACAGTTTAGAAAAAGTTTTGTGGACGCTTGAAGACATGAAAGAAGAGGTAAGGGTCCCGGATGGCGTCCGGATGAGGGCAATCCGGTCTGTAAACAGGATGTTGGAATTAAGTTAAGTAAAGGAAAAGAAGTTATAATGAATATAATCTATAACGGGAAGAAAAAGAAGATAACCAGCAGGACAGTCAAGGGATTATTTGAGGAATTAAATATAAATTCTACAGGGAGAATCATTGCCGTGAACGGGAAAGTCGTACCCTGGACTGAATACGGCAAGTTCTTATTGAAAGAATGCGATACAGTAGAGATCAGGAGCGCTATCAGCGGAGGATAGCTGGAGGAGAAATAAATATGCAGTATAGTGAAAAAGTAATGGAACATTTTCGTAATCCGAGAAATGTGGGAGCGATAAAAAACCCGGACGGGGTCGGCCACGTCGGTAATCCTGTCTGCGGGGACATAATGGAGTTATACATAAAAGTTGAAAATAACATAATTGTTGACGCCAAATTCAAAACATTCGGCTGCGGCGCCGCCATTGCCACCAGTTCAATGGTTACCGAGTTAGTGAAGGGAAAGAGCGTAGATGAAGCATTGGCAATATCCAACAAAGCAGTTGCCGAAGCGTTGGGCGGATTGCCGCCGATAAAAATGCATTGCTCCGTATTAGCGGAGGAGGCGCTGAAATCGGCTATTGACGATTATCTTAAGAAACATAAAAGAGATAAATGAAGAAACGGGTGGCAGTGGCAATGAGCGGCGGCGTGGATTCTTCAACTGCCGCATATCTCCTGGCGAAACAGGGATATGAAGTTATCGGGCTCAGTATGAAATTACCCCATACGGGGGAAATTTCCGAGGCAGGCTGCTGCGGTGTCAGCGGAATAGACGATGCAAGAAAAGTTGCTCAGCAAATAGGGATTCCCTTTTATGCACTGAATTACGAAAAAGAATTTGAAAGCAAAGTTATAGATTATTTCTGCAGGGAATATGTTTGCGGCCGCACGCCTAATCCCTGCATTATCTGCAATCAGACGGTAAAATTAGGAAGTCTCCTGAACAAAGCCGGAAGTTTTGGAGCGGATTATATTGCCACAGGGCATTATGCCCGCCTTGAGCATAATGGAAAGAGGCATCTTTTAAAAAAAGGAAAAGATAAAAATAAAGACCAGTCATATTTTCTTTTTTCGTTATCTCAAAAACAACTGAAGCATATACGTTTTCCTTTGGGGGATTATACAAAAGAGGAAGTGCGTAAACTGGCAAAGAAATTCGGCTTAAAAGTTCATGATAAACCTGCGAGCCAGGAAATCTGTTTTATAAACGGAGATTACCGCGAATTCCTTAAAACACGAATTAACGCGAATTGTTTTCGGGCCGGGCCGATTGTGGATACCACAGGCAAAGTTCTGGGAGAACATAAAGGAATTGCTTTTTATACAATCGGTCAGAGAAAAGGAATCGGCGCGCACAAAAAACCTCTTTATGTCGTTGAAATAGACAGAGAAAATAATAAGGTAATTGTAGGCGGGGATGAAAAGCTGTTTAAAAGTGAACTGGAAGCGTCCTTCGTAAACTGGAGTTCCATGGACGAGCCGCCGTCCCCGTTTAAAATAAAGGCGCGTATAAGATACAGGCATAAAGAGCAGGACGCTCTTGTGACGCCGCGCGGCAGCGGCAGGGTTAAAGTAATATTTGACAAAGCCCAGAGGGCAGTTACACCCGGACAGGCGGTTGTTTTTTACGACGGGGATCTCGTGGCCGGCGGCGGCTGGATATGTTGAATTCAAGGGAATTGAGTATTGTTCAACTCAAGTCAGGCGAGAGGAATATAAAAAAAGATTTGATTATAAAAGAAAATCCTTTTACAATACTGGTTAATGGTCAGGAAATCGTCACTCTTTTATGCAGCCCTTATAAGCTGGAATATTTAGCAGCAGGCTTTCTGCTATCGGAAGGTTTGATTAGAGACAGCACTCTGATAAAAAATGTAATTCTTGGTAAAAATGGGCATTATGCTGATATTGAATTGGATAAAGACTTTCAGGTCACACAGGATTTTTTCCAAAAGAGAATAATCAGTTCAGGTTGCGGGAGAGGTTCTTCATTTAATAATCCTGAGGATTGTAAACCGCTGAATTCAAATATTCGGATTACTCATAAGCAGGTTGCTGATTTGATGAAAAGATTTCAGGAAAAGTCCGCATTATTTAAAAAGACAGGGGGTGTTCATTCGGCAGCGCTCTGCAATCAGAACAAAATAGAAATCTTTGCCGAAGATATAGGGCGCCATAATGCCATTGATAAAATATTCGGCGAATGTTTCTTTAAGAAAATCGATACGCGGGAAAAAATTATCTTAACCACAGGCAGAGTATCTTCCGAGATTTTGATTAAGATAGCAAAAAGAGCAATCCCTATTCTTATTTCCCGTTCGGCGCCGACAGATTTGGCAGTGGGCTTAGCTGAAGGGATGAATGTAACATTGGTTGGCTTTGCCAGAGGCAAAAGGATGAATATCTATAGTCACGATGTCAGGATAATTCAAGAAGAAAAGAATGGGGAGTGCGTAGCCTCCCCGATAGGGGACGGTTCTAATACTTTGAAGAAAAATGTCATATTGTAAAGCACCGTCCCCGCTTATTCTTTGTTATATCTTTTTTGCATCTTTGGGAAATGCTCAGGTTGAAACCATTGTCGTTACGGGCACGAGAATTCCGTCAAGTTTTTCTCAGGCCACAAGAAATGTAACTGTCATTGGAAGAGAAGAGATCGAAAAATCTCCGGCACGTTCCATTCCGGAACTTCTTAACCTTGCTCCCGGTGTGGATATTCAGGAGCGGGGAACTTACGGGGTGCAGGCGGATGTGTCGATAAGAGGTTCAACGTTTCAGCAGACCCTTGTCCTTATTGACGGAGTCAGATTAAACGATTCCCAGACGGGGCACCACAATATGGACATTCCCGTATCTATGGAAGATATAGAAAGGATTGAGATTCTGCACGGTCCGGGCTCTTCGGTTTATGGTTCGGATGCCTTCGGCGGAGTGGTAAATATTATTACCAGAAAGCCGGAAGCGGGTGGCTTTGACATCGGAGTTTCCGTCGGCGGTGATAATACCCGGGCGGGTCTGCTGAACTGCAGCGGGAAACGGGGGAATTTCGGACAGACCTTTTCGGCGGGAAAGAAAACGTCCGATGGTTTTCAGCAGAATACCGATTTTAATATTTGTAATTTCACGGGGAAATCTTCTTTTAAACTGCCGCGGGCTGATTTTAATCTGCTGCTCGGAATTACAGATAAGGACTTCGGCGCAAGCAATTTTTACGGCACTGTAATTGATAAAGAAAGGGAAAAGACAACGGCAAAATTTGCCGCTCTGAATGCGCAGTTCTCTCTCACTGATAAGGTCTCTCTTGAACCGAAGATATATTTCCGCAGGCATGATGACAGGTTCGGCTATGAGTACGTAGGAACCTTTTACCAGAATAATCACACGACAGATCAGAGAGGCATTGATATCCAGTTTTTGATTAAACTGCCGCATAAAAGCAGCCTTGTTTCAGGAGGAGAATACGAGACGGATAAAATTGAATCAAGCAATATGGGAACTCACTCCCGGAGGAGAATCGCTCCTTATTTTGAATACAGAACCGCTTTTTTTAATAAACTGTCGCTTGATTTTGGCTTCCGTGCGGATCATCATTCTTCATGGGATTGGCAGTTGTCACCGGCAGCAGGGATGGGATGGCAAATTGATAAAAACTGGAAACTTCGCTCGTCCGCAGGCAGGGCGTTTCGCTATCCGTCATTTACGGATCTTTACTATGAAAGCCCTGCGAATAAAGGGGATTCTTCTCTTAAACCTGAAAAAGTTCTTTCTTTTGAAATGGGAGCGGATTATTTTATTGACAATCTTTCCTTAGGAATGACCGTTTTCAGAAGAAGAGAGAGTAATATTATTGACTGGGGAAAAGAGAAAGAAAGCGACCTGAAATATCTGGCAAAAAATATTGGCATAACGGTTAATGGCGTAGAACTTACTTCCAAAATAAAAATCGCTCCCGTGACGCTGTCTATAGGATATGTGTTTATCAAACTGAGTTCGCAAAAGGATTATATTTCAAAATACGCCCTGCGCCAGCCCAAACATCAGTTTACTTCCGGGATTGAGTTTCCTCTTATCGCGGGGGTTTTTGGAAATGTACAGTCTGTTTATAAAAAAAGGCCTGATGAAAAAGGATATTTTCTGCTTTCGTCGGGCATTTCAAAAAAATACGGTAAACTTGAATTTTTTCTTAAAGGCGCAAATCTCTTAAATGTTTCCTATCAGGAAATTAAAGACGCTCCTTCTCCCCCGAGATGGTTCGGCGGCGGAATAAATCTAAAGATATGATAAACCTATGAATTCATCTGACAAATGCGTTCTCCTGTTTTCCGGCGGACGGGATTCTACGCTAGCCGCGGTGCGGCTTTCAAAAGTGTTCAGGCATCTGATTCTGGTAACGGTTTTATCCGAACATCTGACCGGAATTGAGCAGGTATATCTGAGAATCACACAGCTCAAAGAACTTCTGCCGGAAGGAACAGAATGGTTTCATATTATCCTGCCGGAATTTTCCAATAAGGAAACTCTTGTCAAAGCCACCTGTCTTCCGTGTCAGCGCGCGTATATCAGTATCGGAGTTACCCTTGCTCAGAGATTTAAGATATCTGATTTGGCTATGGGCTATTCCGGGTACCAGAACTCCTGGCCGGAACAAACTCCGTACGCGACAGCGGGTCTGCGGAATCTCTTGAAAGATAGCGGGATTAATCTCCATTTACCCGTCTATGATATTAAGAAAAAAGAAGATGCTGAGAACGAGCTTATATGTTCAGGCCTGGAATCTGATTCCTATGAGCAAAAATGTCTAAAACAAAAATATAACGTTGAACTTGAAGAAGATATATTAAAAGTTGAAATTGACAGATGGATAGACGGCATACATAAAAATATCGGATTAAAAGTTCCCTTTCCGCTGGATATACGTTTTCATGATAAAATAGAGAATGTTACGGACCTGCCTTCAAGGTGGATGCTTGCTTTTAAAGAGGGCGATGAGGCGTGCTTTAAAAAAATTTTAGACAAATATGAAAAACCGTTGATTAATTTTATTTACCGTTTTATATGGGACAGGCGGGAGGCGGAAGATTTGGCCCAGGAAGTATTTTTAAGAATTTACAGCAGCAGAAAAAAGTATAAACCAAAGGCAAAGTTTTCCACGTATCTTTACAGAATTGCCGCCAATCTCTGCATTGACCATAAGAGAAAGAGAAGAATAAAAACCGTTTCTCTGGATAGTACGGGAAATACTGACGAAGGAGAAATGACACGGGAAACCCCGGATTTAACAGCGGATTCACCGGAAGTTTTAATTGAAAAGAAACGGCACGAGAAAATTATTCAGTCCGCGCTCCTTTCCCTGCCGGCAAATCAGCGGCTCGCCTTATCTCTTAAGGTTTATGAAAGTAAATCTTACAGGGAGATTTCAAAAATACTCGGCTGTTCGGTATCTTCCGTTGAATCGCTTCTTTTCAGAGCCCGCCGGAACTTAAAACAAAAACTATCTTCTATAATTCGCTAATTCGCAAGTTTTCGGCAGGTTTTTCGTTTAACATAATGTGAGGTTAAGAATGAAGTGTAAAAAAGCAAAGAAGTTGATGTCGCTTTACCTGGACGCGGAACTGCCGGGAAGCCTGCTTCCTGATTTAAAAGAGCATCTGAATTCGTGCTCTTTGTGCAGGGCGGATTATGAATTCTTCAGGAATCTGGAAGGGATGCTGCCTGAAACCGGCGTCAATCCTTCCGTTTATTTTAAAAGGGGGTTCTGGGATAAGGTGAAAAAGGAAGAAGAAAGGAAACTGAAGTTTTTTGGAAGATTGGTCTTTGCGCCTGCTTACGCGGCGGTCTCCCTGTTTCTAATGATTACGTTTTTTTCGGGGTCTGTTCTTTATGCGTATAAATCCAAAATCAAAGACAGTTCCATACACAGAGAACTTGTGTCTTGCTACATAAAGGAGGGAGTTCTGGGCGCTTCTCTGACTCCTTTATGCTTTATGAAATTTTTATCACGGGGTGAAAAATGTATCCGCCGGGCGTGCTGCCTGACGGGAAAGGACTGCCGGTCAGAAAGCTGCGATGAAAAATGCTGCAAACCCGGGAGGGGCAATGAATGATAAAGCGGTTGTTGAAAAAGTTAATGTAAACGGAGTTGTAAAAAATTATCCCTATGCGCTATTCAGTTTGTTTCTCGGGATTATTTCCTTTATACAGTTACTGGGGCTGGAAAGAGCGCTTGCGGCAGTGGGTTTCGGAGTATTCGCGCTTTTGAAAATAAACAGGGGAGGAAATCCGAAAGGCAAGAAGTACGCGTACTGGGGGATTGGCCTTGGCATTGTGTATCTTGCTGTTCTTCTGGCGGTTGTTATTTACAAAGGGAGTGATTTGCTCTGCATTTTGAGACAGAAATGAAAGCGAAATATATATTTATCGTTCTCTTTGAGCTTGTCTGGTTCGGCAGTTATGCCGCAGCGCGGGATGATGCGGTGAATCTCAGTTCGCTGATAAAGACTGCCCGCGAAAGAAACCCTGAAATAAAAGCGGCGAGGGAGATGTGGCAGTCCAAGGTTTTCCTTATTGTTCCCGCCGGTACGGCGCCGGATTTAAACCTGGGTTTTATGTGGGAAAACATGGAACCCGGAGAAAATTCGCTGTCCGGGGCGGGAATGGAAATGCTGTCTCTTTCCCAGAAGTATCCTTTTTTCGGGAAACTCAGCATCAGGAGTAAGATAGCCCGGAGTGAAAGCGAAATATACGGATACCTTTATCAGGATATCGCCCGCTGCGTGATAAGCAGTCTCAAAAAAGCGTACTATGATGTTTCCTACTACCAGAAGGCAATTGAGATATACGAAGAAATGTCAGAAATTCTCAAACACGATTCCCGTGTGGCGGAGCAGAAATACAGGGCGGGGAAAGAGAAGCAGATGAATGTTTTAAAAGCTCAGGTTGAGCTTGCGCGTATCCTGGATGAGATATTAACTCTCAAAAACAAAAAGTACACGGCTCAGGTTGCAATAAATGTTCTGCTGGATTATCCTGCCGCCCGGCCTCTGGGAAGAGTGGAAACACCGGAGCATGAGGAGTTTGATTTTGAGAGAGAGTTAATTGCGCAGGCGGTTCTCTTGCACAGCCCGGCGCTTAAAGCGGTTTTCGCGGCGAAGGAAAAAGCGGACAAATTAACGGCTCTTGCAAGAATGGGGTATCTGCCGGATTTTATGTTTACTTACAAACGCAGGTACATGCCCGAGGGTTTCAGCGGATGGGATTTCGGATTGAATGTAAATCTGCCGCTTTATTTCTGGAAGCAGCGCGGTGATATAAAGTCGCAGACGGCAAACGCCTCGGCTATGGAAAACAATTATAAAAATATGGAAAATAAAATCATTTACAGCATGGAGCATGTTTTAACGCAGATAGACACTTACTCGCGGCTTTATGATTTGTATAAAACGAATTTTATCCCCCAGGCGGAGCAGGCGTGGAAAGTGGCGCAGATAGGATACAGGGCTGGCCAGGTTGATTTTATAGACCTTCTTGACGCGGAAAGGAGTTATTTGAGTTTTCAAATAAAATTCTGGAAATATTGTACGGAGTATAAGAAATATTTGGCTGAACTGGAGCAGATTGCCGGAAAGGATATTTCTGAATTAAAGGAGGAGAAGTGAGGTGCTGTAATAATTTCAGAGTCACGCGGAAAATATGGATATTTCTTCTGGTTTTTTTAACTGGATCTTTTGTTTTTTCTATTTTTCAAGGGTGTTCTAAAAAACAGAAAGCGGAAAGCCGAAAACATGAAACCGGAATTTTATATTATACGGACGCAATGCATCCTTCTATAAGGGTTAGCGAGGAGGAATACAAAAAGGGAACAACGCAGTGCCCTATATGCAATATGGATTTGTATCCCGTTTATGAAGATGCCGTCAAGGAAAAAACCCCGCAGCCGGAAACTGTCGTGAAAATAAGCGAAAGGGAGGCTGCCCTTGCCGGAATTACCGTCGTCAAAGCGGACTTCAGGCATCTTATTAAAGAAATAGTCACCGTGGGTAAAATCGCTTATGACCCGGATCTTGTTGTTGCGGAAGAAGAGTATCTCACCACGCTGGAAACATATGAAAAGATTCTGAAAAGTCATATCCCGGAATCTGTTATGCGTACAAAAAGACTTCTTGGAGAATCGGAATATAAATTGAAACTGTTAGGGCTTAATGACAATTTAATAAAAGAACTGAAGGACACGCGGAAAGCGCATACGAATTTAATTCTTCCCGAAAGAACCGCATGGGTTTATGCGGATGTTTATGAACTTGAAATAGGTTCGGTAAAAGTCGGGCAGGAGGTGAAAGTTGAAGCCGCGGCATACCCGGGGGAGGTTTTCACAGGCAGGATAAAAGCGATAGATTCGGTGCTGAACCCTATGACACGTTCTTCAAGGGTGCGGGCTGAGATTTCAAATCCGGGTTTGAGGTTAAAACCGGATATGTTTGTAAAGGTAAAGATTATGAGCCATATCGGGAATGTGCTGTCTGTTCCCAGAGACGCGGTTCTTGATACCGGCCGCCGTAAAGTGGCGTATGTTGATTTAGGTTCGGGGGAATATGCAATGAGGGAAGTGGAGGTTGGGATTGAAGGAACCGTAAGAATAAATAATATTTCAAGAAGATTCTATCCTGTAAAGAGCGGGCTGAAAAAAGGCGAGTTGGTGGTTAGCAAGGCAAATTTTCTTATTGATTCACAGAGCCAGTTAACAGGGCCTGCCGCTTCTGCATACGGGGGCGCGCTGGGTGAAGAGGAAGATAAGAAAATGCCGGGGCATATCGGACATTGAGAAGTAATGGAAATAACAAGGGAATAAGGAAGAAGAAAAAATTAAAATAAGAGAAAGAAATGATTAATCGAATAATTGAATGGTCTTTAAGGAATAAGTTTGTGGTAATTATGCTTTTTGCGCTTTTGATTTTCTGGGGTTTTGTCTCCATGCAGAAGACCCCTGTCGACGCAATTCCCGATATCGGAGAACTGCAGGTGATTGTTTACGCCGACTGGCCAGGGAGAACTCCGGTGGATATGGAAGACCAGGTTATATATCCGGCAACAACACGGCTTATGGGAACGCCGAAAGTAAAGGTTATCCGTTCATTATCGGCTTTTGGCTGGGGCCTGATTTATGTCATTTTTGAGGAGGGAACGGATTTTTACTGGGCAAGGACAAGAGTTCTTGAACGTCTTCCTCTTGCCCAACAGGTTGTGCCGAAAGATGTCGTTCTGACTTTAGGCCCCGATGCCACCGCCCTTGGTCAGATATTCTGGTACACGGTAGAGAATGGTTATTACTGCCCCGCTCATCCTAAGAAATCCTATGCCGATCCCGGTAAATGTCCCGAAGACGGCAAAGAACTGGTTTTATCAAAATATGATTTGGGCGAACTCCGCTCAATTCAGGACTGGTATATAAGATATCAGCTGAATTCGGTTGCCGGAGTAAGCGAAGTCGCAAGCGCGGGCGGTTTTGTCAAACAGTATCAGGTTGACGTTGACCCGGATAAACTTATTTCCGTTAACGTTCCGATAAGCAGGGTCATTCAAGCAGTAAAACACGGCAACATTGATGTGGGCGCCAAAGTTTTTGAAGAGAATGCCGCGGGTGTTGAGTTCCTTGTGCGCAGCAAAGGTTTTATAAAAAACGAGCAGGATATAGAGGATATTGTTGTCGGGGAACATTCAGGTACGCCGGTTTATATAAAGAATGTGGCAAATGTTGTCACAGGAGGAGATTTCCGCAGAGGAGCGCTGGATAAGCACGGAAGAGAAGTGACCGGAGCGGTTATTCTGATGAGGTTCGGCGAAAACCCCCTCAGTGTAATAAGCAGGGTCAAGGAAAAGATAAAGGAACTGTCCCCGGGCCTTCCTCCCGGAGTGAGGATTGTCAGTTTCTATGACAGGACCGATTTGATAAAAAGGACGATAGGCACCCTGCGAAGCGCTCTTACTCAGGAAATAATAATTACCGTACTTGTCGTGGCTGTCTTTCTGCTGCATTTCTGGAGCAGTATTATTATTTCCGTTGTCCTGCCGATAGGAATGCTGATTGCATTTCTCATTATGTACAGGGTCGGCATTGACGCGAATGTGATGTCACTGGGAGGTATTGCCATCGCTATCGGAGTGATGGTTGACTCCGGCTGCGTGATGGTTGAAAATATCTACCGCCGTTTGGCAGAAGCTGTTTCAAACCTCGGCGGAGTTAAATTGACTTCTGAAGAAAGATTGAATGTTTGTATATCGGCGTCTCAGGAAGTCGGCCCCGCTGTTTTTACGGCGCTGATGACAACAATTGTAGGGTTTATTCCTGTGTTTGTGTTAACAGGGGAGGCCGGCAAACTTTTCAAACCTCTTGCTTATACCAAAACTTTTGTTATGGTTGCCGCGGCATTGATTGCGGTTATGCTTCTTCCCACTCTTGCGTATTACCTGTTGAGAGGTAAGTTGAGAATGGCAGATGAAAATGCCACAGCGCGTTTTTTAAAAAAGATATATATGCCTGTAATCCACTGGGCTGTCAATCACAAGAAGGTTATAGTAAGTTCGGCTTTAATTCTTCTTCTGGCGGGGGTGATATTGCTGCCAAAGATAAAAAGAGAGTTTATGCCGCCCATAAACGAAGGCGATCTGCTTTTTATGCCTGTGCTTCTCCCGGGCGCTTCTCTGACGCAGGTTATGGAAGTGATGAAGAAACAGGATATTATTATAAAGAATGAAATTCCGGAAGTGGAATGGGTGGTCGGCAAGCTTGGCCGCGCCGAAACCTCAACCGACCCCGCGCCTGTCCCAATGATAGAATCCATAATCCATCTGAAGCCGGCGAAGGAATGGAGGAAGGGAATTACAAGAGAAAATATAGCCCGGGAAATTATTGAAAAAACCAAGATGCCGGGAGTGTCCCCGATTATGACACAGCCGATAAGGAACAGGATTGATATGCTTGCCACAGGCATACAGACCCCTGTGGGTATAAAGGTGTTGGGGCCTGACCTGGATATTCTTGAAAAAATTGTTGTCCGGCTTGAAAAAATCGTTCTGAAGGAAGTCAAGGGAACTACTTCCGCTTTTGCGGAAAGAACGGGAATCCGTCCTTATTTTGAAATAGAAATTGACAGGAAGGAAATTGCCCGTTACGGATTGAAGATTACTGATGTGCAGGATGTGATTATGACTGCCGTCGGCGGTATGAATTTAACCGAAACCGTGGAAGGAAGAGAACGGTTTCCTGTCAGAGTGAGGTACCTGAGGGAGCTGCGCGATAATCCCGAAGCGCTGAAGAGAATCTTCATTCCCACACCCGGAGGAGCGCATATTCCTTTGAGCCAGCTTGCAAGTTTGAAGAAAACGCAGGGGCCGGCAGCAATCAGCAGTGAAAACACAATGCCGTATAAACGAGTTTTCATTAATGTCGATCCGAAAGTTATAGGTCTTGTTGATTATGTGAATAATGCAAAGAAAGCAGTTGCGGAGAAAATTGCTTCAGGAGAACTGAAGTTGCCGCAGGGATATTTTATTTTATGGAGCGGTCAGTATGAATCAGAAATGGAAGCAAGGGAAAAATTACAGTTAGCCGTTCCGTTTGCGCTGCTGATTGTCTTGTTTATTCTGTATATGAATTACGGTTCTTTTGCGTCTGTCGCGGTTACGGCAACAGGCCTGCCCATATCCCTAATGGGAGGCGTTATATTTTTGTACCTATTCGGATTTCATATGAGTGTTGCTGTTTGGGTGGGCTTTATTGCTTTGTTCGGTGTCGCCACGGATAATGCGGTTGTATTGGTCAGCACCCTCGACGAATTATTCAAAAAGAAGCCGGCAGAGAGCATTTCGGAAATCAGGAATATGGTTATTGAGGGAGGGTTATTGAGGTTAAGACCTGCAATGATGACAACAATGACCACGATTCTTGCTCTTCTGCCTGTGATGCTTGCCACGGGTTCAGGGTCTGAAGTTATGAAGCCTATGGCGGCTCCGACTTTCGGCGGCCTGGCCGTCGTAACTCTGACAAACCTTGTTTTTGTGCCTGTAATCTACTGCTGGATTAAAGAAAAACAGTTGAGATTAAAAGGGAGTTTATAAGAATGAAGAAAATTAAATTGATTGTTTTTGCTGCGGGCATTGCGGGCGTGAGCGTGCTTGTAAACACTTCAGGTCTTCTTTTTGCTTCCTCGTGTCATGGCGGCGGCACAAAACGTTCCAGCCGTCCTAAAAGGGCATATTCGCAGGGTGAAATAATTGAAATAAAGGCGCCGCCGAAGATGACTGTAAAAGGAACGCTGGCCTGCCCCGGCAATTTTTTGTACAGGAATGCAAAAGGTTACGGGCATGATAACGAAAAATGCAAAAATTCAGCGATTATGGTGGAGAAGTTTGTGGGGTGTGACAAATCAGGTAAAGTTGACTGTCCCTATGAAAGCAAGCTTTATCATATTCTGCTTAATGAAAAGAGTAAAGAATTAGTCAATAACAAAAAATACAGAGATGCAAAAGTCAGTGTCACAGGGCATTTCTGGCCTGATGAAAGAGTTGTGGAAGTTATTGATTTTAATTTGTTAAGCAAAGAAGAAATAAAAGAAATGGAATCACAGAAAAAAATATTATTGTCAGGCCAGGAAAAACAGTCATCGGAAAAAGAGGTAATTTATCAATGCCCGATGCACCCGGAAGTAACTTCGGACAAACCCGGCGATTGTCCGAAATGCGGAATGAAATTAGAAATAGTGAGGTGAAAACCATGACGAAAAAAAGGTTATTAAGTAGTTTGCATGTCATTGCGGGCGAACAGAATGAGCGAAGCAATCTCATAAAGGTGATACCCTGCGTAAGAAGGAAATTATGGAATTTAAGTGGACTGAATCAGAGAAATGAGATTTTGCAAATCGGAGGAGAGATGAAAAAGATTTTTGTCATTGCAGTTTTAGGATTATCTTTTATTGGTTGCGGTAAAAAGGAAGAGGTTAAGATGAAAATGGACAAACAAGAAATGGAGCATCAACATGAGAAGATGCAGCATGGAATGGAAATGAAAGAAACGGGGAAGGAGATGGGCGGAGTAATTATTCGGAAAGCCCGTAAAGATGAACTGGGAAAATCCGTTGTCTGCCCCGTAATGGGAACCAAGTTTAACGTCGGGCAGAATACGGAAGCTGCGGATTATAAAGGCAAAAGTTATTATTTCTGCTGCGGCGGTTGTCCCCCGGCGTTTAAGAATAATCCTGAAAAATATATTACAAAGTAAAACCCCTTTGCCGTGCGGGTTTTAATACCTTGTTGACAAATACTGTCTAAGGTCTTGACAGGAAATTGAATTGATACTATAATAGTATCAGTATGAAATTATTAACCAAAGAAACGGATTATGTTGTGAGGGCTGTGCTGAATCTGGCTGTTAATAATAAAAACGGATTTGTCTCTTCAAGAGAGATTGCGGATAAGGAGAATATACCTTTTCCGTTTTTAAGAAGGATATTACAGAGATTGATAAAGGAGGGAATTGTTGAATCAAAAGAGGGGATTGGCGGCGGGGTAAAATTACATGCCCGTCCGGGAGCCGTCCGTATTTCGGATTTGATTAAGATTTTTCAGGGTGATATAAAAATATCGCAGTGTAAGTTCAGGAACCGGCTATGTGAAAACCGGAGGAAATGTGTTTTAAGAAGAAGGCTGCTGAAAATAGAGGAAAAACTCGCAAGAGAATTTGAAAAGATAACTGTTGAGAGTCTTCTTCGGGACTTGAAAGGAGGGGCGAGATGAAAAAAGTAAAGAGAAAGGTGATTAAGATAGACGGGGAAAAATGCACGGGCTGCGGGGACTGTATTCCTGACTGCCCGGAAGGGGCTTTACAGCTTATTGACGGCAAGGCCCGCTTAATCAGCGACCTTTTCTGCGACGGGCTCGGAGCCTGTATAGGCTCCTGTCCTGTTGATGCAATCAGCGTGGAAGAGCGGGAAGCGGAACCGTATGATGAGAAGAAAGTAATGAAAAATATCGTTAAAGCGGGGAAGAACACGATTACGGCTCACCTGAAGCATCTGAAAGAACACAACCAAATGGAATATCTTCATCAGGCAATGGCATATCTCAAAGAGAATAAGCCGGATTTTCCGATAGAGGCGTCGGCGCACGGCGGTCATGGTAAGCATTCGCATGACGGAGCATGTCCGGGTTCCAAACCCGTGTCATGGGGGGAGAAAAAAGAGCATCGGGTATCAGGCGGCAACCCACAGGCGGGAATTCCGTCCGAACTGCGTAACTGGCCTGTGCAATTGAGGCTGGTAAACCCTCAAGCGCCTTATTTGAAGAATGCGGAACTTTTAATCAGCGCGGACTGCGTACCATTTACTTATGCGGGATTTCATCAGGACTTTGTTAAGGACAAGGTCGTGCTGGTCGGATGCCCAAAGCTTGACGACCTGGAGTATTATGTTGAAAAACTGACTCAAATTTTTAAGACAGCCAACCCCCTGAGCATAACCGTGGCGCGTATGGAGGTTCCCTGCTGCGGAGGTCTGGTAACAGGGGTGCAGGAGGCAATAAAAAAATCAGGGAAAAAAATTCCTTTCTGTGAGATAACTGTGAGCATAAAAGGGGAGATACTCTGATGCATAAATGTCCGGGTACTGACCCGCGTTTTTTGAAAGTTGAGATACATAAATGTAAGAATTGCGGCTATATGGCGGAGCTCTTTTCCGATGAAATAAAAGTCAGGTGTCCCGAATGTAAGAAAGAAGTCTACCGGGAAAACACTCCTTCCTGCATTGACTGGTGTAAGTATGCCAGGGAGTGTATCGGGGAGAGGCGCTGGCAGGAACTAAAGAAGATTATGGATGAGAAACAGGAAAAAGAACCGCATGAATAAAATTGTAACAATCGACCGTAAAAAATGCATTGCCTGCGGGAAATGCGCGGAGTTGTGTCCTAAAAAGATTCTTTACATTGATGAGAAAGAAAATATTTGCAGGGTCACGGACGAGACAAAATGCGATAAACGGAAAGGGTGCGAAGCTGTCTGTCCCGAAGACGCGATAAAAATAAAGTAAGAGTTTCTTTTAACAACCCCTAATATTCCTGAAATCCCTCCTATGCAGGGACGCCCCGAGAGGGCGCCTTTGAAATGTAACTTTTTTCGGATGCGAAGCGTCTAAACTGTATGAAACTGAAATTCGGTTTTTTAGGGTTCGTGCTGGTTGCCGCATTTTTCATGGCGCAGGGCAATCTGCCGGCGGAAACGCTGGACTGGGAAAAAATACTTAAAGAGGCGAATAACAAAAATCCCGCCCTGATTTCAGCGAGGCAGTCGCTGGATATGGCGAAAATTTCCTACAGGAGTTCTTTTACAAATTTTTATCCCAGTATATCGGGCAGCGTCGGCTGGGAGAAATCGGGCCCGTCGGGCGGCGGCGGCGATGAGGACTATTACAGGTTCTACGGAAAACTTTCCGTTCCTTTCGGCGTTTCGGGCTTCAAGGACTCGGAAGAGGTCGGTTCCAGAAGAATAAGATTAAAAATAGAAGAGGCGGAATTGAGGTCTGCCGAGGCAGGTGTTGTCTATAATCTGAAAATTGCCTTTGCCGGCGCGCTGAGAGCGGAAAAGAATGTTTCTCTGACGGAGGAAATACTCAAGAGGAGAGAAATAAACAGGGATCTCGTGAAGTTAAAATATGAGGCGGGAAGGGAAGATAAGGGCGCGTATCTGCGGACGGAGGCGGATTATTACCAGTCGCAGTATGAGTACGGGAAGGCGGTAAGGGATATGAAGACAGCGAAGAAGAATCTCCTGAAGGAAATCGGCAGGGATGATTTCGGCGGCTTTGAAAATATAACGGTCACGGGGTCATTGACCGCGGTTTCACTGCCGGCGGCTGTGTCTTTTGACGAATTGATAATGGAATCACCCGAGTATCTGTCGGCGGGTTTTGAGCGCGATTTGGCAGGGCTTAATTTTAAGTTTAAAAAAGCGGCTCTGTTCCCCGAGGTCTCCCTGACCGGCAGTTCTTCGGAGAGCGGCAGTTTTTCGGATTCCGCAGGCTCTCAGTGGAGCGCGGGAGCGGAGATGTCTTATTCTTTTCTTTCGTCGGGGAAAGACATCTATAACAGGCAGCTCGCAAAAATCGGCGCGCATAAGGCGGACGAAAATTTCAGGGCTGTGCGCCAGCGTCTCCTCTACCGGTATCAGAAAGCGTGGGACGAACTGACGGATGCCGCCGAAGGTCTAAAAGTGAGAAAAAAATACTATGCCGCTTCCGCCGAAAGAGCCAGAATCGTGCAGGAAAAGTATATCAACGGACTTGTCTCCTACCAGGACTGGGATTCCGTTGAGAAAGAGTTTATAAGCGCGCAAAAAAGTTTACTGGCGGAGGAATACGGTGTTTTTACGGCATTAGCGGATTGGAAGCGGCTTCTTGCCGAGGGGGAATGATGAAGCGTAAATTGTTTCTGTTGCTTGTGCCGGTTGTGCTGATAATCGGCGGGTTTATATTTTTCAGAAAGGGGAAGAAAGAGCCGGCCCACAGGGATGTGCGGCCCCGCAGGGGAACAATTGTCCAGAGCATTTCGGCGAACGGGACGGTGAAGCCGCGGAACCGACTGGAGATAAAGCCGCCTTTTTCCGGCCGTCTGGACCGGGTGCTTGTGAAGGAAGGGGACACGATAAAAAAAGGGTCAATTCTCGCGTGGATGAGTTCCCAGGACAGGGCAGCCCTGCTTGACGCGGCGCGCGCGAAGGGCGCGGAAGAACTGAAAAAATGGGAGGACGTTTATAAGCCCACGCCGATTGTTGCGCCGATGTCGGGTTTCATTATAAAGAGAAGTTTTGAATCCGGCCAGACGGTGGGCGCCTCTGATGCAGTGCTGGTTATGGCGGACAATTTAATCGTTCAGGCGCAGGTTGACGAGACGGATATGGGAAAATTAAATGTCGGGCAGTCGGCAGTGATTGTCCTTGACGCTTATCCGGAAAACAGTTTTTCGGGAAAAGTCGAACACATCGCTTACGAGTCGCAGGTTGTAAACAACGTGACGATTTACAATGTTGACATCCTGCCGTCCCGGGAGCTGCAGGTTCTCCGCTCGGGAATGAGTGTGGAGATAGAAATAAAACTTAATGAGAAAAAGAATATCTTAATTTTGGCGGGCAGCGCAGTGCAGCAGAGGAGAGGAAAGAGTTTTGTTCTTGTAAAGACGCCTTCAGGCTCCGACCGCAGAGAGATAGAGACGGGTATCAGCGACGGGGTGAATATTGAAATTGTTTCCGGGCTGTCGGAGGATGATACTGTTCTTGTCAGTGCCTCAAGCGGCGAGCGGTCCAACAGACGCCGCGGTTTGCCCGGTATGGGCGGACGTTAAACGGGGAACGGAAGAAAGTGGTTAGTGGTTAGGGAAGACGGAAGAATTGAATGATAAAACTGGAAAATATCGGCAAGACATACCGTCTCGGTGCAGTCGGAGTTAATGCTTTAAAGAACGTTTCCCTGAATATCTCGCAGGGCGAATTTGTGGCGATAATGGGCCCGAGCGGTTCCGGCAAGTCAACGCTTCTTCATATTCTCGGTCTTCTGGATAAACCGGAGTCCGGCTCTTACGAGTTAATGGGGAGAGAAGTCGCCGCTCTCAGCGCGGATGAACTGGCGATACTCCGGAATGAGACATTCGGTTTTGTTTTCCAGATGTTTAACCTTCTGCCGAGGGTTTCCGCTGTTGACAATGTTGCCATTCCTCTTTTATACGCATCAGGGGAGCATAATGAAAATTTCAGTTCCCCGGGAGCATTGCTTAAAAGAGTGGGAATGGAAAAAAGGTCGGGACATTTTCCGAATGAACTCTCCGGCGGGGAACAGCAGAGAGTGGCTGTCGCCAGGGCGCTGGTGAAGAACCCGCAGATAGTCCTGGCGGATGAGCCGACGGGGAATCTTGATTCCGTCGCTGCCGGGGAAATTATGAAGTTATTGAAAGAATTGAATGATTCCGGCATCGCGGTAATTATGGTCACGCATGAGGAAGAACTGGGGATGCAGGCGAAGAGAGTGCTCCGGGTTTTCGATGGGAAGATTGTTTCCGATAAGACGCTCCGCGGCGCAGGCGCATCCGCCGAAAACTCCGCCGTCGCGCCGGTCCTCTGCCGGCACAAGTTGGCAAGTTTTACACGGGTCAAAAATTATTTTAAACAGGCTATCCGCGCACTGCTTGCCAGCAAAACAAGGTCTTTTCTTTCCATTCTCGGGGTTCTCATCGGCGTTGCGTCGGTAATAGCCATGCTTGCGCTCGGAGCCGGAGCCCGGGCGGATGTGCAGGCGCGTATTTCTTCCATGGGCGCAAATTTATTGACCGTCCGCCCCGCCCGGCACAGAACCGGCGGCGTGTCTTACGCTGCCGGCAGCAGGACGCGTCTTACGGCGGGCGATGCCAGGGATATAGAAAAAATTTCTCAGGCGGAAAATGTAAGCGCCGTTGTTTCCGGCAGGGGTCAGGCCGTTTACGGCAACAAGAACTGGAGCACCAGTATCAGCGGGGTTGCCCCGCAGTACCAGGATATGAGACAGTCGTATGCCGCTACGGGCAGGTATTTCACCAGAGCCGAGATGCTCAGCCGTTCGCGGCTTGCCATTCTCGGGAAAACGGTCGTCAGAGAACTTTTTGGCGACGAACCCACCCTCGGGAAGACCATAAAAATAAACCGCATAAATTTCAGGGTCATCGGAACGCTTGCCGAAAAAGGGGCTACCGGCTGGAGGGACAGCGACGATGAAATAATAATTCCGCTGAATACGGCGATGTACCGCCTGCTCGGGAAAAAGTTTGTTGACTACATTGATGTGGAAGTAAAAGAGGAAAAGGACATACCTTTGGTGCAGGAAGATATAAAAAATATAATTGCCCGCCGCCACAACATTCCGCAGGGGAAGGAAGATGCGGTGGAGGTCAGGAATATGGCTGAGATTCAGGAGGCGATTTCCGCCACGGCGAAAACTTTCTCCTGGCTTCTCGGTTCGATTGCCTTTATCAGCATGCTCGTCGGCGGAATAGGAATTATGAACATCATGCTCGTTTCGGTAACGGAGAGGACAAGAGAAATAGGTTTGAGAAAAGCCGTCGGCGCCAATGACAGGGATATTCTTCTTCAGTTTGTTATCGAGGCGGTAGCCGTTTGCTTAATCGGAGGGAGCATGGGAATTTTAACGGGTTCGCTCATTTCCGCCGCGCTCGCAAAATTTGCCGGCTGGTCAATGAAAATTTCACCGCAGAGCGTTCTGCTCGCTTTCTTTTTCTCCGCGGGAATCGGTCTTTTCTTCGGTCTGTGGCCCGCAAAAAAGGCGTCCCGTCTGAACCCGATTGAAGCCCTGAGATACGAATAGTTCTAAATACTACACGGTTTTACTCAAAATCTTTTATTGCGGTATCAAACAGCTCGCGGTTTTGCCGGCGGGGACTCTCGCGTAAGAGGGCTCGCTCTGGGTTCGCTCCGGGCGAGGGCAAAACTCCTCGCTCACACAGCCCCGCCTGCCAAAACCCGCTCGCTGTTTCTCGTCCCATCGGCTCCGTCAGCGTTTCGTCCGCCGTGGCGGGGCACCATCCGCCGCCTTGCAGTCGTCCGCCTCAGGCGGATCCAGCCTGCCAAAACCCGCTCGCTGAAGATTGTCTTTAACGGTGGTATTAAGTAGAATTTAAAACATGAAAAACATTATTCTGGCTTCAAAGTCACCCCGCAGAATAGCTCTTTTAAGAAAAATCGGTCTGAAGTTTAAGGTTGAAGCAAGCAGGTACTCTGAAAATTTAAATCTGAAGTTAAACCCGCGCTTATTGGCAAGAGTTTTATCCGCCGGAAAAGCGGAGGATGTTGCCGCCCGTCATAAAAACGCAATTATAATAGCGGCGGATACTGTTGTTGTTTCAGGTAAAAAAATTCTTGGGCAGCCGAGGTCAAAAACGGAAGCGAAAAAAATGCTTAAAATGCTGAGCGGCAGGAGTCATAAGGTCATTACGGGTTTTACGATTATGGATACTGCAACAGGCAGAAAAATATCAGGGGCGGAAGAAACAAAAGTTTTTTTCAGAAAGTTGTCGGGGGAAGAGATAGAAAGTTATGTAAATTCAGGAGAACCGATGGGCAAAGCGGGCGCTTATGCCGTGCAGGGGCTTGGCGCGGTGATTGTCAGAAGGATTGAGGGGGATTATTTTAACGTTGTGGGCCTGCCCCTGAATTCCCTGACGGAAGCCCTGAAGAAATTCGGTGTGAGTGTTTTGCAGGTATGATTGATACCCACGCCCACCTTGCGGACGAAAGATTTGACCCCGACAGGGAGCAGGTTATAGAGAGGGCGGCGTCAGCGGGCCCTGCGGCAAAAATTGTCTGTGTTTTGTCGGATTTCAAAAAAAGAAATGTTGAAGTTTTTGAAGAACTCCTTGAAAAAGATTTTATTTACGGGGCGGCGGGGATTCATCCCCACGATGCGAGCCGGGCGGGAGAGAATCAGGATACTTTGAAGGAAATTTTGTCCCACCCGAAGATTGCCGCTCTCGGGGAAATAGGTCTGGATTACCATTATATGAATTCGCCGAAGGAAATTCAGATAAAAGTTTTTGAAGAGCAGATGGAAACGGCTGCGGAGAGAAAACTTCCGGTTATTATTCACTGCAGGGACGCTTTTGCCGACTGTTCCGCCGTGCTCGAAAAAGCGAAGTATAGCAAAGCGGTAATGCACTGTTTTTCAGGCACGGAGGACGAAATGAAGTTTTATCTTGACCTCGGCTTTTATATTTCATTTGCCGGGCCTGTTACATTCCCCAAAGCCGTCATGCTGAGAGAACTGGTTAAAAAAGTCCCCGCCGGACGCCTGCTCCTTGAGACGGACTGTCCATATCTTGCGCCCCAGCCCGTCCGCGGTAAAAGAAACGAACCTGCCTTTATAAAATATGTTTACGAAACCGTTGCGGATG
Source organism: bacterium (assembly GCA_043825615.1). Lineage (GTDB taxonomy): Bacteria > CG03 > CG03 > CG03 > CG03 > JBDRMV01. Next base: position 120,494 of record JBDRRS010000014.1, read on the forward strand.
CCAGGGGCGTTACGGTGAAAGAACTTCAAAAGATCGTCTTAAAAAACAGTAGAACTGTTTTTGGTATTTGACGGACTAGTGTGATATAATTTACAATAATTCAGAAATACAAAACTGGTTCTAAAAATCAGTTTTGAAACGATATAGAGAAATTTAGGTGAAAAATTTGTTAAGAAATTGCATTTGTCTGAACGAGCGAAGCGAGAGAGTTATGCAATTTCATTTTTTTTCGCCGCTAAAAATTTCTTGTCTAGTGAAAAACTGATTTTCAGAATCGCTAATATATCGTTAAGTTAAAGAAAGAAGGCGGCAGATGACAGGAAAAACAATTTTAGTCGTTGATGACGAGAAAGAAATCGTAACGCTGATAAAAGAGTTCCTGAAAGTTGAGGGCTACAGGGTAATTGTCGCGGGTTGCGCCGACGAGGCGTTTTCGCAAATTAAAAAAACGAAACCGGATTTGATTATTCTGGACCTGAAACTGCCGGGTCTTGACGGCAGAGAAGTGGCAAGGATACTGAAAAGACAAAAAGAAACCGCCGCCATCCCGATAATTATGCTCACCGGAAAATTTATAAAACCCGAGGAGCGCGCTGCGGGTTTTGAACTCGGCGCCGACGATTATATGACAAAACCGTTTTACGGGAAGGAACTCATCCTCAGGGTTAAGGCGATTCTTTCTCGAATTGATTACGGAAAAGAGGCGGAGGAAACGGTCATCGCCTGCGACGGCAATCTCGTAATTGACCTCTCCCGCCACGCTGTTAAAATCCGCGTTAAACCGTGCGGAGATCAGTGGCAGGCGGTGGTTTTAACGCCGAAGGAGTTTGACATTCTCTATCTGCTTGTAAAAAAAAGAAACAGGGTTCTGAACCGGGATTTTATTCTGAAGAGCGTCTGGGGTTACGAGTATTTCGGGACGACAAGAACCGTTGATATGCACATAGCGAATATCAGGCAGAAACTCGGAAATTTCGGCGAAAAAATAGAAACCGTAGGCGGCGTCGGCTACAAATTTACCGAGGAGTAATTAGGAACCGTCCCTGATTTCTTTACAGAACCTTTACAATTTCTATACTCTACTCTGACATAACTACGGTATAATAATAATAAAAAGAGATGAAGTTTTTATATGTTTAATTATAGCAAGCGCAAAATAAGATTCAAAAAGATACCCGCATTATTTCCGATATTGTCCGTTTCTTACTTTCTATGTTGTAGTGTCTGTTACGGCGCGGGGGAGGCGCAGTGGCAGGGGAACGGGGTTGAGGTTTCCACGGCGCCGACAAATCAGCAGGAGATGGAAATAATCCGCGACGGGCAGGGCGGAGCAATTATGGTTTTCCATACAAATACCTATCCCCATGATATCCGGGCGCAGAAAATTGAAAGCAGCGGGGTTGTTAAATGGGCCGTAAACGGCGTTGATGTCTGCGCCGCTGCCGGGAACCAGATGAACCCTGTTCTTTGTTCCGATGATTCGGGTGGGGCTATTTTTGTCTGGCAGGATGAAAGAGTAGGAGATTCGGATGACGATATTTATGCCCAGAGGGTAAACGCCGCGGGCGAACCCCAATGGACGGGAAACGGGGTTGTCGTCTCAACTCCTACATCAATACAGGAGTTCCCCGCCGTCATCAGCGACGGCCTGAGGGGCGCGATTGTGGCATGGAGGGACTATCGCGGCGCCGACAGGGACATCTATGCCCAGCGTCTTGACGAGTTCGGCGACCCTCAGTGGACTGCTAACGGTGTGATGATTTGCGGCGCGGCAGATACGCAAAGTCAGGTCCGCCTTTGTTCCGACGGCAACAATGGAGCCATTATAACCTGGCAGGACTATCGCGACGGAAATTATGACATTTACGCACAAAAAATATCTTCCGACGGGTCTGTTGCGTGGATGTCTAATGGGATTGTGATTTCGTCGGCAACGGGCAGCCAGCAGGAGCCGGAAATTGTTAGTGACAAAAACGGCGGGGCAGTTATTACGTGGGAGGATTACAGGGGTCTGAATGGCGATATTTATGCCAATCACATAGACGGAGGCGGGAATAAAACGGCCAGTTGGGATTTTCATGGAAATGCAATCTGCGATGAAGCCGGTCAGGATCAGTTCAACCCTAAAATTGTCATGTCCGGCGAGAAAGCCATTATTACCTGGCATGACTATCGAACCTCCGGTGTTGCTGATATTTACGCTCAGCAGGTCAACGAATCCGGGGCTACCCAGTGGCAGGTCAACGGTGTTGAGGTCTGCACCGCGACCAATAATCAGGAATACCCCGCGATTACCGAAGACGGCACGGACGGAGCCATAATCGCCTGGCAGGATTTGCGAGGCGGGACAACCGTGCACATTTATTCCCAGCGTCTCAACTCCGCCGGCGAGAGGCAGTGGGGCACCTTCGGGGTGGCGGTCTGCACTGCGGCCAACAGCCAGGTAAAGCCGAAAGTGGCGGTTGCGGGGCCCGCGCAGGCGATAATTGCGTGGGAGGATTACAGAACGGATTATGATATCTATGCCCAGAAGATGAAGGATACCGAATATGTACCTCCTCCTCCGACGGTAACGCACATTTTCCCCCAATCGGGGACGAATGACGGCTATATATGGGACGTGGCTGTTTACGGCGCAAATTTTAAGCCGGGGATGATGATAAAACTGCAAAAAAGCGGCTCGGCGGACATTGTTGGTGAAAACATCTTCGTTGACGGCAGCGGGTATCGTCTTTCCTGCGAATTTGATTTAACGGATAAATCCACGGGGACGTACAACGTTTTTATTGACGTTGAAGGGTCGTCCGCAATTCTTAAGACGGCGTTTACCGTCAATGAGAAACTTCCTGAAATGATAAAATGGATAACAAAAGTAACTTCTGCCGCCGTCGGCGGTATGCAGGAAACGGCATACGGCGACGGGGACAATGACGGGGATTTGGAAATATACGGCGCCTGCGCAGACAAGTATCTTTATAAGTTTGAGTGGAGCGGGAGTTCATGGACAAAAGTTCAGATGGCAGATGCGGCTCCAAATATATTAAACGGTGTTTGTGTCGGGGACGGGGATAATGACGGCAATAAAGAGGTTTATTCCGCCAGTGCGGGCGGGTATCTTTATCAATACAGGTGGTGGGGTTCATCCTGGACGAATATAAGTATGAGCAGCGCGGGTGTTAGTATGACGGATGTCGCTGTCGGGGACGGCGACTGGGACGGAACATTGGAAGTTTACGGAGCAAATACGGACGGAAATCTTTATCAGTATTGGTGGACGGGTTCTTCATGGAGCATCGTTAATATGGGCGGCGTCGGCGTCCAGTTAAACGGCGTCTGCATCGGAGACGGAGATAATACCGGTGAACTGAAGGTCTATGCCGCCTGCAACGACAACCGCCTCCGCCAGTATCAATGGACGGGGTTTTCCTGGGCGGGAAACGATTTGCCCTTCGTTGCTAATACGCTGAACAGCGTCTGTATCGGCGACGGGAACAACGACGGTAATTTTGAGGTCTATGGCGCCTGCGCTGACGGATGCCTTTACGAATACAAGTTCATAAATCCGGGATGGAATACGGCGAATATGGGCGGTTCCGGCAGCAAGAGCGATGTTTTTGTCGGGGACGGGAACAATGACGGAGAATTGGAAGTGTACGGCGCGGATTCAACCTTTGCGGGGCAAAAGATTTTTCAGTATAAATGGAACGGGTTGAATTACACACAATTCGGGATAGGGTCGGATGTGGCAACCGCGATGAACGGGGTCTGCGTCGGCGACGGGGATGACGACGGCAAGATAGAAGTCTTCGGCGCGAATACCGACGGGAAAATTTACGCGCTTAAACCGTATGAAGGTATTCCGCCGTATTCAATATCAACTCTTCAGGCGGCGCCGGGCGCGCAGATAAAACTTACCTGGCTCGCCCCCGGCGATGACGGGACAAACGGTCAGGCGTCTTTTTACAACATAAGATATACGACTTACTCCCCGTTTATGTGGGAGAACGCGACGGTGTGGAAATCGTCAATGGCAACGGGCGGGCCTTCCGGGACGCAGGAGACGGAAACGGTCACGGGACTAAAGCCACGAACCACGCATTATTTTGTAGTGAGAGCATACGACGACGTTCCGGAACCGAACTCCTCGGATTCAACATTTGAGTCCACCGTTTCAGGAAGTTTTGTTGATATTTTAGCAGGGTTAACCGGTGTAGAGTATGGTAGTATCCAGTGGGGCGATTATGATAATGACGGGGATTTAGACCTTGCAGTGAGCGGTTATGATGGAACAAACAACAGGTTAATAATCTATAGAAATGACGGAGGCGGAAGTTTTATAAATGCGAGTGAGCCAATGGGAGCAAATGTCGGTGTATATATGAGCAGTATCCAGTGGGGAGATTATGATAATGACGGTGATTTAGACCTTGCAGTGAGCGGTTATGATAGTTCAAACTACAAAAGATTAATAATTTATAGAAATGACGGCGGCGGAAGTTTTATAAATGTAAGCGAACCTATGGGAGCAAATGTCGGTGTATACTGGGGCAGTATCCAGTGGGGTGACTATGATAATGACGGGGATTTAGACCTTGCTGTGAGCGGATTGGATGGAACGAACAGAAGGGTAATAATCTATAGAAATGACGGAGGCGGAAGTTTTATAAATATAAGCGAGCCAATGGGAGCAAATGTCGGTGTGCGTTATAGCAGTATCCAGTGGGGCGATTATGATAATGACGGTGATTTAGACCTTGCAGTGAGCGGTTATGATGGAATAAACAGAAGATTAATAATTTATAGAAATGACGGAGGTGGAAGTTTTGTAAATGTAAGCGAGCCAATGGGAGCAAATGCAGGTGTATATCGGAGTAGTATCCAGTGGGGCGACTATGATAATGACGGTGATTTAGATGTTGCTGTTGCAGGAAGTACTGCAACCACTGGGGTAAAGTATTTCAGGATATATAAATCACTTGAAGCGCAGTTTGATAATGAGAATTCAACGCCGACCGCCCCTGCCGGGCTTTACGGGAATTTTGACAGCGGGGTTCTGGAACTCAGGTGGGGCGACGGGGTGGATGATAAGACGCCGAAAAAAGGTCTTTATTACAGTGTCCGTGTAGCGACAAAGTCAATAACGGATGATTTGGAAAGCTGGATTGTTTCGCCTTCAACAGGAGCGGGAGCAAGTCCCTTTATGGGCAATTATACGCATGGTTTTGCAATAGCCAAATCAACCCAGCCGGGTTTAAACCTCAAGGAAGTAGTTGAAAATACAACTTACTGGTGGCAGGTAAAAACGATTGACGCCGGATTAAAAGCAAGCGCGTGGTCAGCCCAGCAGTCAACGGTTCCCAATCAGGCGCCCGCAAAGATTACGGCTTTGACCGTAAATCCCGGGCAGTATGTCGGAGACATTTATCTCCGGTGGACAGCGCCCGGCGACGACGCAAGAGACGGAACAGCCCAGTATTATGAAATCAAATATTCTTCAAAAGGAACAATTGACGACAAACCAAAATGGGATAATGCGATTGTGTGGAAAGCGTCGCGACCTGTTACGGGTCTTGCCGGCAGTTTTGAAGAGGAAGTAATTACCGGTCTTGAAGCAGGGACAACTTACTGGGTTTGTATTCAGACGAGGGATGAAGTGCCGAATTATTCGGATATTTCAAATTCTCCGGGGAACTATGCATACGACGGAATAAAATACTGGACTGGAAATAAGAGCAGCAGCTGGAGCAACGGCGAGAACTGGTATCCTCTCGGGATTCCCATTTCTTCTGATAGCGTGGTTATAATTTCAAGTATTCCATTTAGTCCATCTCTTGATTGCGATGTTGATATTTCTTCGTTCACGATATTAAAATGGGGTTTTAGTTTAAGTGCAGGTACACATACGATGTATGTTTCCGGTCACTGGACAGATACGGGAAATTTTATTATTGGAACATCAACGGTTGTTTTTGACGGGTCAAGCGGGCAAAATATAGGACCCAGTAAATTTTATAATTTTACGGTTAACTCCTCTTCTAAAGTAGTTGTGTACGGAACGCTTGATATTTACGGGGATTTCTCTCTTAACAAAGGAACTGTAACTCTGCCGGGAGGGATGCCTCAATATCTTGCGGGTGATTTTAACAGAGCGGTCGGCACTTACATAAGCGGCGCTGAGGAAAGCGATTTCGACGCGGAAATTATTTTTGACGGGACAACGGTTCAGACAATAAATTCCGCGATAGACCCTCTGGAGTTCAATTGGATTGCCTTTACGGTTAATTCTTCAAGCGAAGTCAGGACTAATAACAATCTGAATATTTACGGTGACTTCACTCTTTTTGCGGGAACATTTTTTGCGGGAAACTACGAGCACAAAGTTGAATTGGACTGGACGCAGACGGGAGGTAATTTTAAGGCGGAAGGAAGCACTGTAACTTTTATCGGGAGCGAAGTCCAGACAATTTCAATCAGCATTGACGGCGGCGCATTCGGCAGTTTCTTTATTGATTCATCCTCGGAAGTTATTGCGGAATGTGATTTAAATATTGACGGGAACGTTGAAATTTCTTCAGGCGTCTTCAAGCCGGGAGATAATACGCATACTGTCGCGGGGAACTGGACGCAGACAGGAGGAACTTTTCAGCCGTCATCAGGGACGATAAATTTTGACGGAACCGCAGAACAACAGGTTTCCCAGTTTTCCGACGGTTCATATTTTAATAATCTCTCAATCAGCAGCGGGATAACAAAGGTGCCTGTGAACGGTTCAACAGTGACCGTCAAGGGTAATTTGGAGGTGAACATCGGCGGCCGGCTGCAGACTAATGATTCCGGGCGGCTTTATCTTGAAGATGACCTGATATTTAACGGAGACAGCGATTCCAACAGCAATGTGACGCTGGAGATGAACGGAACTAACCTTCAGAGTATTTCGGGTAGCAGTGCGCTGAGCGCTCTTCCCTTATTCAAAGTGAACTCGTCAAGCGAGGTTTATTTGAATAAATCCGGTTTGATTTCCATGGGGCTAGAAATTTCTTCGGGGGTTTTAAATGCCGGTTCGCAGGCTATTACGGTGCAGGGAAACTGGTCACAGTCAGGGGGAAAATTTGAAGCGGGAACAAGCGCTGTAATATTCCGGACAGGAACCAGTGAAGTTCAAACGCTTGCAGGAAACCCATTCAACAATTTTCAGGTCGGCTCGTCGCCGAGTTTAAAATGCACCCTCACAGCAAACAGCGACCTTGATATTGACGGGAGTTTGACAATTTCTTCGGGAACTTTCAGCGCCGGCTCGTCAACAATTACAATTGCCGGAAACTGGACTGAAAACAGCGGTCAGACATTCGACGGCGGAACGGGTCAGGTGGTTTTTGACGGAATTAATCAGAGTGTTAATGCGGTTTTAGGGAGCAGTTTTAATAATTTCTATGCAACGGCAAGTTGGATTGGAGTAAATTCATCCCTTGATATTAACGGAGAGTTTAAAATAGGCGGCGGCGTATTTACTCCGGTAGCTTCAACTTATACCGTGGGCGGGAATTGGGATAGCAGCGTCGGCGCCTTTCAGCCGCCTGCCGGCGTAACGATTGTTTTTGACGGGGTCTCGCCAACAATTAATCTCGGGGCAGGAAACTATTTTAATAATTTGACAATAAATGTTTCAGGAACTGCCGCCGCATCAACTGCCCTTGACATAAATAATAATTTCCTGCTTCAATCAGGAACATTTGACCCGCAGAGTTCTACTCACACAGTGAGTGGGAACTGGGACGATTCCGGCGGGTCATTCACGCCTGCGGCAGGAACAATAAAATTTAACGGCACCGGTTCTGATTTAAAGTCGGGAGGTTCAAATAATTTTTTCAATCTCGTTATCAGCAAAACGGCGGGAGCGGATACTTTAACCGCCGCCAGTCCCATTGACGTAAACAATAATTTGACCTTAACGAGCGGAACATTCGATCCGGGGGTCTATACGCATACCATCAGAGGGGACTGGGATGATTCCGGTATAATTTTTAAACCGTCTTCCGGAACAATTGTTTTAGACGGCTCCGGTCCTTCAATAAAGCAATCGGCGGGCAACAGTTTCCATAACCTTTACGTAAACGTTTCCGATACCGCTTCGGTGAGAACCGATATCAAGATAAATAAAAATTTATCCGTACAGTCGGGCAGACTTAATTTGGGTGATTGGAGATTTATCACGGTTTTAGGTTCGGTTACGGTTGAATCAGGGGGTGTCCTCTTTTCTTCCAACAACGCCAGCATAAAAATCGGGACGGAACTAATTTTTGAAAACGGTTCCTTCTTTGATGTCGCAGGCGGGACGAATGCTTACACTACTATCACCAGCACAAACCCGTCAATTGCATTTTACAGGTTCGTATCTTCGGGAACTTTAGATATTGACGGGCTTATTTTGGAATCCTGCGATAAAAACGGACTGATAATTTCTACCGGAACGATTGCCGGACTTAAAAATGTGAAATTTCAGAGTTTGGAAAACGGCGCGGTTGCCCTTCCGGTTTATCTTGCTAGCGGGAATTATGAATTTGAAAATGTTTCGTTTGACAATTCAATCTCAACAAATGTGAGAGTTCCCGAAGGTTCCGGAATTACGGAAATTCTTATGAAAAACTGTTCAGGGGCTAAATCGGGCTGGGAATACGAAGAAGACCCGGATTATGCGGTTAAGTGGGGAGGAACCCTGCCGCCGAATGCAATATCTAATTTAACCGCATTAACGGGAGACATTGAAGGGGAAATAAAACTTTCATGGACTGCCCCGGGAGACGACGGAACCGCCGGAAATCTTGACTCCTATCCCGAAGGAAAGTACATTGTAAAATATGCGACATTTCAGATAACTTCCGCAAATTTCTATGATTCAAACATTTCCACTTTTTCGCAGTCGGGGAGTCCGGAAAATTCTAAAAATGATGAAGGCCCGCATACAATTACGGGTTTTACGCCGGGAACAACTTATTATTTTGCGATAAAGGCGCAGGACGACATCCCGAATACTGCTTCGTGGTCAACCGACGGGGTTAACGCAAAGAATTCCGCCTGGGCGCAGTGGGACGTGACTGAACCCGGCGCAATTACCGGTTTCACCGCTGTTCAGGCGGAGCAGATATATCTTCAATGGACCGCCCCCGGAGACGACGGCTACAGCGGGAATCTTGACGGCGTCTTTGAAATAAAATATTCTTCAGATAGTCTGATGAATCAGACCGCTACAATCACTTTATCAACTTCCTGCTCACAGGGAGCAAACATTAGTTATATGGTAACGGGTTTAATTCCCCGGACAACGTATTATTTCACCATCAGGACTGCCGATGAAAGAAATAACTGGTCGGTGACGAAGGGAACGCCCTCGGCGGTTTCCGGAAGTTTTTATGATGCCGGGCAGAATCTTCCGGGCCTTGCCGGCGCGTCCTGCGCCTGGGGCGACTACGACGGCGACGGCGACCTTGATCTGGTTCTAATCGGCTGGACAGGAACTGAACGGGTTTCAAAAATTTATGAAAACAGCAGCGGAGTCCTGAATTTCAAACAGAACTTAATACCCCTCTTATCGACAGGTTCTCTTGCCTGGGGCGACATTGATAGGGACGGCGACCTGGATTTGGCTGTCTGCGGAGATGACGGGACAAACAGAAGATTCATAATCTATAAAAATGACGGAGGAAGTTTCAGCAATGTCCAGGAGCCGATGGGTGCGGCGGACGGTGTTTCAAACGGCTCTCTCTCATTCGGCGATTACGACAACGACGGGGATGTGGATATTGTAATAACCGGCGAAGACAACTCAAGCGCGAAAATTTCAAGAATTTACGAGAATGCCGACGGAACATTCACCGAAGACACAACAGCCGCCGCGTCGCTGGAAAAGGTGATGAACGGTTCGGCTGTTTTCGGCGACTACGACAACGACGGGGATTTGGATATTGCCCTTTGCGGCCGTACGGACAGCGGAAGGGTCGTTGAATGGTATAAAAATACAGACGGAGTTTTTTCCGCTGACGCGAATTCTGAAGGCGTGGAGAAGGGTCAGATTGCTTTCGGCGACTATGATAGCGACGGGGATTTGGATTTAGCATGGAATGGAACTACCGACGGGTCTGCTGCCGGAGCGGTGACAAGGGTCTATTGGAATAACGGTCTCGGTGTATTCGCTTTTAAAAAGGGTCTTGAGGGCGCGTATTACGGTTCTCTCGCCTGGGGGGACTGCAATAATGACGGGAAACTGGATTTAATCAGCAGCGGGTTATATACCGATGGAGAAAAAAAGACAATAGTTTACCGGAATACCGGAGGGGATTCCCCGTTTGCATTGCCGGAAGTAGAAGGTCTGTTAGGATTTAGCAACGGTTCTCTCGCCTGGGGTGATTTTGACAACGACGGTGATTTGGATTTAATCAGGTGCGGAAATACTGATTACGGATACAGGTCTTCGGTGATGAAAAACGTTGAAGCGGATGCGGGGTGCGGGGATAATGTAAATAGCGCTCCTTCCTCTCCGACGGGTTTTAATATGACTTATGCGGAAGAAGTTTTAACATTAACCTGGTCGGGCGCCTCTGACAGCGAAACGGATTCAGACGGTCTGTATTACAATATCAGGGTCTCGACGGTTGAGGTTTCATCGTCGGTTGTCAGCGGCTGTTACGGGACGCCTCTTATGGGAAATTACCTGAGGCCGGCAACGGGTCTTTGCGCCCCGGGGATTAAATTAAAAAATGTTACCGAGAATGCGACTTATTACTGGTGGGTTCAGACGATTGACGCGGGTCTCAGAGCGGGCGCATGGTCAACAAAGCAGTCAACCGTTCCGAACCAGTCACCTGCCGCGGTAACAAACCTTTCGGCATTAGCGGGAACAACCGAAGGAACTGTAAAACTCTCCTGGATTTCTCCCGGCGACGACAACCTTACCGGAGGCATCGTAAACGGAAAATGGGAAATAAAGTATTCTTCAAAGGCCGATTTTTCGTCCTTGCACTTTATCATTTTATCAACGAGTTGTTCCGTAGGTTCTTTCCAGACGCAGATTGTAACGGGTCTGACGGAAGAAACAACTTATTATTTCAGGATGAGTGCGGGCGATGAGGTTCCGAACTGGTCCGAATTATCCAACAATGCGACTGCCTGGGCGATGTATGACAATATTCCTCCGGCAAAAATCACCGACCTAACCGCCCAGCCGGGAGAGCAAATTCTGTTAACCTGGTCTGCTCCCGGCGATAATGGAAACGCAGGCGCATTGGATTCCGGAAGTGGATACTATATTCAATATTCAACTTATGGCGTTTTCTGGTCAACCTTTTCGGCACAGATTCAAATGGACGCCTCGGGAGATGAGCCGGGCGTCTTGAAATCAACTTCAGTTTATCTTTCTCAGGAAACAACTTATTATTTCCATATATGGACGCATGACGAAATTCCAAACTGGGGAGAAGTTTCCGACGGGACGACTGCATGGTGTTATATTCCGCCTGCGGCAATAACTTCTCTTTCCGCCCTGACAGCCGGAACGGAAGGCGGAGTGAATCTCACCTGGCTCGCTCCGGGAGATGACGGGACGGTCGGAATTTTGAAATCGGGAAGCGAGTATTTTATACAGCATTCAACTTACAATATTTCGTGGTCAACCTCTGATGCCCAGATCCAAATGGATGCCTCGGGCGACGCGCCGGGTATCTTCAAATCAACTTCTGTTTATCTTTCTCAGGAGACAACTTATTATTACCGCATCTGGACTCGCGATGAGATTTCAAATTTTAGTGAACTTTCAAATGGTGCCACTTGCTGGGTTAACATTGCTCCCGCAGCGATTACGACTCTTTCCGCCGTTGCGGGATTATCCGAAAGTGAGATAGACCTCTCGTGGCTGGCGCCCGGCGACGACAACCTTACCGGAAACCTTGTGAATGGAGAATTTGAGATAAAATATTCCTCCGTCTCCGCCTTAGTTCCGTATTCTCTTATTTCCTTATCCACTTCCTGTTCGGCCGGATCATCGCAGGCACACACTGTTACGGGGTTAATTCCCTCTGCTACATACTACTTCGGAATCCGTACGGCGGATGAGGTGCCGAACTGGAGCGGAATTTCAAACGGGGCTACAACCTGGGCTCAGGATTTGGTCCCTGCTTCGCCTCAGAATTTGACGGCGGTTGTCGGCGCCGGGGAAATTCAACTTAATTGGTCGGCAAACACGGAAATGGATATTAAGGGTTACAAAATTTATTATGATACGGACACATCGGGAGAACCATACGACGGAACATCTATCTCAACACCATCTCCGATTTTTGTTTCCGGAAAGAATACAACATTTTTCGACCTTATAGGTCTTGAATGGACGACCTACTGGCTCAGGTTAAAGGCGGAAGATAATACAGGACATCTGAGTGATTATACGGAGGAAATTTCTACCCGTCCGAACCCGACGGTTCCTGCCGCCCCGACAACTTTTACAGGTTTAGCCGTTTCAACATATTCAATAAAGTGGTCGTGGACGGACAATGCAAATAATGAACAGGGATATAAAATTTATTCGGATACAGGCGTTTTTAAAGACGGGCTGAACCCTGACACGACATACTGGCTTGAGGAAGGACTCACCGCAAACACTTCTTATTATCGCTACACAGAGGCGTATTATCAGTCGTACGCGTCATCTTCAAACGTAAAAATCAAATATACTCTGGCGAATATACCCTGGGTCTTGACGTTAACAGAAGCGACGACAGAGCAGATAACCCTGACCTGGAACGGCGACGGGAAGGACTACTGGACACAGATTAGCGCGGATAACATCACCTACACGGATTTACACGGAGCATGGCAGGTGGAGACCTCGACATTAAGCAAAGGGCTGACGCCGAATGTTACCATGTGGTATAAAGTAACGGCGAGGAACGGTGACGATGAGCCGGCGGATTATTGCTTACCGGCATCCACCGCCACCCTTGCAAATCCTCCGGGGATTCCTGCCCAGCCGTTTACGAACATAAGCACATATACAATTACCGCAAACTGGTCGGCGAATGATAATTCGCCCGCTACGGAATATTATGTTGAATGTTCAACCGGCGACGATTACAGTGTTGTCGCTGATTCTTCCGAATGGATAAGCGCGATGAATCACACCGCTGCAAATCTGTCTGCGAACACTTCGTATTATTTCAGGGCGATGTCAAAGAATTATTCCGGCATCGTTACGACATGGACGGTTCTCGGAACAAAATGCACATTACCGACGGACCCTGTTATATGGTGTACTTCCGGTCATACGGACGATGGGAAAAGTAATGTTGAGGTTTTTACCGCGAGCGCAACCGCCGTATGCGATACATTCAGATATTACTGGGGCAATCAACAGAATAGTGCGCCGGATACCGATTGGAACGGTTCAACAATCACAAAAACCTGTTCCGCCGACGGGCACTGGTATTTCAGGTTGATTTCGCGTAATTTCGCAGACGACCAGAGCGTTTCCACGGACACGTTCCATATTGATTACAACGGAACAAAACCGAAAGTTGAGCCATCGGCGGTTGCTACTGGGACAAACACCGTGAACATCACATATAATGAGGCGGTGAAAAAAGAAAATTCGGCGAATCCCGGCGATGCGCTGAATCAAAATAATTATTTTTTAAGTCCGTATCTTGAAATCAGTTCAATAACCTGTGTTTCGGGAAATACGTTTGAAATTAAAACGTCAACGGAACAGGTGGTATCTACGGAATATATGATTTCCGTTTCAACGAATGTTGAAGATGAGTATGATAACCCAATTTATTACACGTATTTTGCGACGGCGACTTTCAATAGCTGGGGAGAAAACGATGCGCCGTGGATTGTCGCTTATTCAACGGAAACGAGAACCGACGGAACGAAGAGGGTTGAAGTTTACGCCGTGGTGAACGACACGAACGACCATCAGTGCCAGTTAAAGGTTGAGTACTCCACGACGAATGAATCGGGCCCGTGGGCGAAATGCACGATACAGGCGGGAACTGTTGACGCCCGTTACGATGATTCGGGCGGGGCGCCCGACGTGGACAACGGCGCTGATTTCCAAATCGGAGCCAGCGCCTCAAAAAGAATTGTCACTTCTTTCGGGGAGAACGGCTGCACATTTTACTGGCAGCATGACTCCGATTTAACAGCAGAGACAACCGCTTATATAAAGTTGAGTGTAAAAGACGTTATCGGCGACTCCACCACGGTAATAACTTCTAACGTCGTGATAATAGATAATGTTTCACCGTCAACGCCGACCTGGGTTTCCTGTGTTGCAGTGTCAACCTACGGAATAACTTACACCGCAAATGAGTGCAGTGATAAGAACGGACCTGTTCAGTACTATTTTGACGGTGACAGAACTTACGACTGGTCTTCGTCAAGTTACACGACTTTCAGTGACCTGCTGGCGAATACTTCGTATGCAATCAATGTTCAAGCGAAGGATTATTACGGGAATGTGTCCGGTATTAGCGATAGCACTTTTACTTATACGCTTGCAAACGCGCCGGAAAACGCTTATGCTCTTCCAAAAACAACTTACAGCATTACCTGGAACTGGTCTTCCGGCGGAGCGCAGGAGAAATTTTATGCATGGGAAATTCAAAAATCAACGTACTCAGGCTGGATAACAAAAAGTTCATGGACTGAAACCGGTCTTTCCGCAAATACCTCTTATACGATGTTCGTAAAAGCAAGAAACGGGAACTTGATTGAAACATCGTCAATTACCGCTTTTGCTTATACGGATATTGAAACGCCTTCGGGAGTCGGGTGGGTCAGTGTTTCCACGTGGTCAATAACAATGAAGAGCGCAAACGATTTTACAAATCTTTCCTCAACCGGCGGGGTTTATTTTGATTTTGTTTCGGGTCCCCCCGGCGGCGACGACTCTGTCTGGCTGGATACAAACACATATACCGATAACGGGCTTCTGGAAAATTTTCAGTACACCTATAAAATTCAGTCAAAGAACGGCGAGGATGAAACAACGGGCTGGTGCATTGATGCGAGCACATACACTGCTCTTAATCCGCCGGAAGATAATGAATTATCTTTTACCGTTTTTTCATCTTCCATCATGCCGGCCGTAAGTCCTCCGCCGAACCAGAGCGCCGGTTTAACAGGCGCCGTTTTTGAAATTGTTACGGACGGAGGAAACGGGGCCGGTTTTGTTTCAACAGGGACGTATTTTTATGCCGATGAGGGCTTGACGGAAAACACGACTTACGGTTATCAGGTCTGTTATAAAAACGGAGATGGGGCGGCAACTTCATTCACAAATGAAAAAATAACGCATACTTTGTGCAACGAGCCGGGCGGTTTTGTCTTTTCCGATTCGTCAAGCACGTTCCTGACGATGACGGTTGATACGTTTACTAATCACTCCTGCGGCCAGGCGGGATATTTATTTGAATGGAGCAGCGGGGAGAACGGCTCAAGTAGAACCTGGGCGGCGGGAGCCAGTTCTTATACGGACGTCGGTTTGAGCACGAACACCGCCTACGCTTACAGGGTTTATTACCGCAATTACGACGGGGTTATAACGGACTGCATAGAGAGGTCAACATATACTCTTGCCGTAAACCCTCTTGCCGGCGCATTTGCGGATATTTTTATCTCAAGTATAGCAGTTAACTGGTTTGCGAACGGAAATCCTTCATGGACGTGGTACACCGTTGAATGTTCAAGCATCTCAGCCGGCGGCAGTATATTCGGTTCGTCCGTCACGCTTAACACAAGCGCCGTATTCGGTTCGCTTGACGCCAATGCCACTTATTATTTTCAGGTAAAAGCGGAAAACGGAAATGGCGTAGAGACCGGCTATGTGATTTTAGGTGCGACTTCAACGCTTGCTAATCCGCCGGTAGATGCAAACCATTCTTCCAATACGGCAACATCAATTAACTGGCAATGGAAATCAGGCGGGGCGGAGAAGGAATTCTGCGCTTCAACCTCAACGACATTCTCTCCGAATTCCGGCTGGACAAATGCGACGTACTGGTACCAGACGAATTTGAGTACAAATACGGGTTATACCTGTTATGTGAAGGCGAGAAACTATAACGGTATTGAAACATCAACGATTTCCGCAATCGCTTACACCTCAATTGAAATGCCTGATTCTCTCGCCTGGCTGACGGTCAACGCCGCGTCAATTGCGATGGAGGCGTTGAGTTCTTTTTCAAATTTGGGCGACTCATCTTCGGCGGTTCTTTTTGAATGGGTTGACGGTGTAGATGCTTCATCGTCATCTTGGATTTCCTGGTCAAGTTATACGGCGCCGGGTCTTCTGGGAAATACTTCTTATACCTACAAAATCAAGGCGAGAAACGGCGACGGCGACGAGACCGGTTATTGTTCCGGTGTTTCAACTTACACGCTCCTCAATCCTCCCGACGACGGCGCTTTATGGGTTGATATTTCTCAAAGTTCCTCAACATTTCTAATCATTAAAGCGAGCGCTCCGGCAAATCCGGGAGCCGGCCAGACCGCTTGTGAATTTAAAGATTTTAGATTAGACACATCTTCAATTCCAATATCTTACCAGTGGAAAGAAGAAGGGCTTTCGGAAAATACGAGTTACTGGTTCAAAGTCAGATACAGGAACGCGAGCGGAATCTGGACTTCAACGAATACGACGATGTTAAATAAATTTACAAAATGCAATAAACCGGCGGGCTTTACGATGACTCCAAAAGAAGAAGATGGAGATAAGAAATTTAAGTTAGTTATCGATACTTTTCCCAACGCTGATAACGCTCCTTCTGGAAAAGGATTTAGATTTAATAGTGAAACAGGACCTGATCCTGATTGGTATGATTTTAATGAATTTACTACCCCTGGTGACCTCGGGGCAAATATTCAATACACTTACGAAGTTTATTACAGAAACGGCGACGGGGTGGAGACGGATGCTGTTCCGCTGTCAAAATATACGCTGGCGAATACGCCGGAAGCGCCGACCGCCTCCACGTCAACGGTGAGTGCGGTTAATATAAAGATTTACAGTGATGACGGGAATCCCGGAATCACGCAGTATGCTATAAAATGTTTCAGGGAGCCATCCTACGGTTCTGATAAATATCTCAGCATAGGAGGCTTGATTCAGGATACTACCAAATGGCTGGTTTTCGGCGATTGGGGCGGCTCCGGCGGGAAGGAGAATACAGGCCTTGACCCAAGTACCACTTACTATTACAAGATTATCGCCAGAAACGGCGACGGAATAGTGACTTCTTACGGTAATTCATCCGGCAAGGTCTGCACTTTCGCGGCCGTTCCGGCGGATGTTTCCCATTCAACGAATACGGCGGCTTCGATAACCTGGTCATGGTCGAGCGGCGGCGGCGAAAAGGACTTCCTCGCCTTTACGGAAACTCCCGATAGCAGCTCAACCTGGACAACATCCACTCTCTGGACGCAGACAAACTTAAATACAAATACTTCCTATACATGTTATGTCAAAGCGAGAAATCACGCAGGAATTACGACTCTCGCTGTTTCTTCTTCTGCCTACACTTCAATTGAAACTCCTGCCGGCCTTTTGTGGACGGAAGTGAACGTCTCGTCGATTACGATGTCTGCGGACGGAACGTTCACGAAACTTGATACCGGCAGTTCCGGAATCTATTTTGAAAAAGTTGATGGCGAAAACGGATTTAATTCCGGATGGTCAACACTCACGGTTCATACGATAACGGGGCTCGCCGAGAACACAACGTACTCTTACAGAATAATGGCAAGAAATGCCGAAGGGGACCCGACGCCATACTGCCTCACTACTTCCACTCACACTCTTTTGACACCTCCGCAGGTTAGTGACGTTTCCTTCGTAACTTATTCCTCAAGCGTAACCGTAAACGTAAATCCGCCGGCGAATAACCCGTATCTCGCGTTTACCGGCTGCGAATTTGTAAATACGTCAACCGGAAAAAATTTCGTCACGACGGGAACTTATTCATGGAACGATACAGCCCTGACGGAAAACACAACTTATACCTATAAAGTAAAATACAAAAACGCCTCCGGAATCTGGACTTCTTACACCGTCGGGAAAATAACGCACACCCTCTGCAAAGAGCCGTCGGGATTCACGATAACTTCTGCCTCGCAGACGTCTCTTTCAATGAGTGTTTCCACGTTTACAAATGATGCTTCCGGAAATTCCGGCTATTTCTTTGAATTCGTAAGCGGCGGCGGAGGTAGTCCGGAAAGTTCTGACGGATGGCTCACCACAAACTTTTACACCGCCGACGGTCTTGTGGTGAATTCGTCCTACATTTACAGAGCTTATTACCGAAACCAGGACGGGGTACAGACGTATTTTGCGCAGATTACGAGTTATACTCTCGCTAACCCGCCTATCGGGCTTTATGCCAATGCCGAGGAATCCACGGAGGTTAATCTTTCCTGGGACCCGGGTTCCGGGGGAGACAACTGGTATAAAATAGAAAGGTCAACGGACAACTGGTCAAGCGCTTACCTCGTCGGAGACCTTTTTACTTCAACGACCCACCAGGACAAAATTTCTCTGGATGCGGACACGACCTACTGGTACAGGGTCTACGGTTATAACGGCGACAAAGTCATTACCTCATCAACCGGGACGGTCGTTACGACAGAACCTAATTCACCCTCGAACTTCTCTTACGTTGATATTTCTACCGGCAGTATTACCTGGTTCTGGCAGGATAACTCGAAGACGGAGACCGCTTACTATGTCTGCACGGGTACTCAAGCGAGGATTTCTCCGGCGCTGGAGGTAAACAGGTCTTCCTGGACGGAGGAAGGGCTTTCACCGAATACTTCGTATTTTCGCTGCGTTGAGGTTTATAATGCTGCCGGAAATGTTTATTCAGGCAGCATTTCAAGTTATACTTCCGCCTGCGTCCCCGGCGTTCCGTATGTTTTCTCTCCGTCAACATTCTCTCTTGCTCTTGTCGTTTCAACGGGTTCTAATCCTTCCCACACCGAATACGCAATTTATAATAACGAAGAAAGTAAATACATCCAGAGCGGCGGCACGTTATCTCCGACGGAATGCTGGCAGACATTTGAGATATGGGGCGGCACATCAGGGATAACGAATACAGGTCTTGTCGCGAACAGTTCTTATACCTACAACGTTAAGGCGAGAAACGGGGACGGAATAGATACTGTTTTCAGTTCCGCCGCAACGGTTATTTACACGCTGATTCAATCGTCCCCGACGGGGGTGAATTTTGAAGTCGGTCAGGCATCAATCACGGTTTCCGCCTTCGGGAACTTCACAAATCTTGACGTCCCGGATTCCGGAGTGTTTTTCTCGGAAGCGCTGACCGGAAAAAATTCCGGCTGGATTTCCACGACGACTTATCAGTTTTCCGGCTTATCGCCCAATACCTCGCATTTCTTTTACATTCAGACAAGAAACATTGCCGCATCCCCGAATTCTGCCGCGGGTCCCTATGCAGAGACGACGGGAATTGAAACAGTTGAAAGTTTGGAGTTTAGAATCGGGAGTTCGAGCATAGGCGTAGCGGCAGTTCCATCGTCTGCCTTCACCAATTTAATTGAGGAGCAGTCGGGTTTATATTACGTGCTCCTGGATACCGGCTCCCTGATTCTAAATTCAACATGGACAAAGAGCGGCGGTTTCATTGATTTTGCGGGGCTGGAACCGAATACGACGTATTACTTCAGCGGAAATTCAAGAAATCAGAAGGGCATTTATAACAGCACGACGACGGCAATTCCCGGAGTAACGCTGGCAAATCCGCCGGCGGGGCTGTATGTATCCGGCAGAACAAACACATCAATTGAACTCAAGTGGTCCGAAAACGGAAATCCCGGCTGGACGCGTTACGGGATTGCGCGCTCCACAAATAATTTCAGCGTCAACATTGACACAGCCGTTTCTTACGAAAGTAATCTTACTGGCAGCATGAAAAACTTTAATGAACTTTCCGAATTGACGACTTACTGGTTCCGCGTCTGGGCTTATAACGAAAAGGAATGCGAAACGGCGTTTGTTTCCGTCTCGACAATGACGGTTGCCGAAAGCATTCCGCCCGCACAGACCGATACCCTGTCTGCTCTTACAGGGGCGTTAAACGGAACCATAAACCTTTCCTGGACAGCGCCGGCAGACGACGGAAATGACTTCGGTTCAGGGTCAGTGTCGGGTTATGTTATTAAATATGCGACTTTCAGCGCCGCATCTCTCGGCAGTGATACGACCTGGTGGGAACTGGCGGAAGTTATTCCCGTCCCGAAACCGCCGCCGCACGGACAGGTGGGCTCGGATGAGACCCTGACGGTCACGGGTCTTGAAGATGAAACGATGTATTATTTCATTCTGAAAGCGTACGACGAGATTCCGAATTATTCTCTCTGCTCAAATTCTGCGTATGCCGAGACGCGCCTGTCGGACTCCGAAAGACCCGCGAAGATTACCTCTCTCTCGGCTGCAAGCAGTATGAGTAAATCAATAGACCTTTCCTGGATTGCTCCGGGCGACGACGGAATCGCGGGAACGGTATCGGGTTATGTCGTTAAGTATGCGACGTTCGGCGCCGGCGGCGACACGACGCTCTGGTGGCCCGGCGCGAATGTTACCGCTTCTTCAAAGCCGCCGCCGCACAAAGAAAGCGGTTTGAAAGAGTCCTGGACGGTCACGGGTCTTGAAAACAGCACGACTTATTATTTTGCGGTGCGTTCGTACGATGAAAGAGACAACACCTCGCCTTCGTCAAACGAGGCGCGCGAGAACACGGGTATCCTGGAAATTACTTATTTCCGGCCTGCGGACGGGTCTCTGGGTGTTGCCGTCGGCGCTGAGATTTTGATAGGATTCAGTAAACTGATGAGTACGGAGACGGTAAAAAGCGCGATGCGGATAAAAGCGGTAAAGGATAATATGGGGAGAAGCACGGATACGGTTGTGAGTCCAAGTTCATTCAGTTGGATTGGCTCCACTTTCGCCTTTATTTCACTTTCCCTGATGAACAATTACACCTACGGAATTACGATTTCATCAATGGCTGCGAAAGACCTCTCCGGCGCTTATCTCGAAGAAACGCAGAGCAGGTATTTTACGACGATAATGGCGCGTAACAGCGAAAATGTCGTTCTCGCGCAGGACCCGGGCGGGAAGGAACTCTACAGAATAGAACTTGAACCGGGAGCCCTCCCTGTTGACGCGTACGTTAAAATCTCAACCTCCCCGGCCGAAAATCCTATCAGGGCGAGCGTTCTATCTATTGAAAGGGCGGAGGAGAAAACGCCGAAATTCGGCGACGCTTATCAATTCTCGATTCCCGGGACGATGAGGGAATTCAACGCTTACGATGCAGGCGGCGAATACAGGGACGACAATTTTGCTGCGGAAGTAAAAATAACGATACCATATAAAGATAAAGGTAACGGAATTGTTGACGAAACTTCACCGCCCATAAGGGAAAGGACGCTTTCAATTTACTGGCTTGACGAGGCGCATAATCTCTGGGTGAGAATTCCTTCTTCGGAAGTGGATGAAGACAATAATACCGTCAGCGCCACGGTAAAACATTTCTCTGTTTACACGATTATGGGAACAAATTTATGGGACCTTTCAGCCGCTTACGCATTTCCCGTTCCATATATTGCGGGGAAAGACGCAAACGGAAAACCAACAGTTCCTCCGGAAACAATAACCTTTTCAGATTTATCCGATGAATGCACAATTAAGATTTATACGATTACGGGTGAACTTGTAAGAACAATAAAATATCCTGGAGATGGCGGCAAAGATTATCAGATATCATGGAACCTTAAAAACGATAATGGTGAAGATGTGGCGAGCGAAGTTTACATTTATTACATCCATAACGCCAAGCAGCACAAAACCGGAAAGCTGATAATAATAAGATGACAAAGAAAGTGATTAGGAGATTAGGTGAGAAGATTATTGCCCTTTCCCTATTTACCATTTACCATTTACCATTTACCCTCTTCGCGGCAGGTCCCGGGACGAGTACGTCAAACTTTCTGAAAATCGGAATCGGCGCCCGCGCGGTCGGAATGGGCGGCGCCTTCTCCGCAATTTCGGACGACGTCAGTTCCGTTTACTGGAATCCCGCCGGCCTCGGTCAGCTCACGAGAAAAGAGGCGTCGTTTATGCATAACGAATGGGTTGAAGGCATAAGTTACGATTACATCGGCTACGCGCACCCGTTAAAACCGGGCGACAAAGGAGTGTTCGGCGGGAGTTTGTATTATCTTACTGCCGGAAGCATTCAGGGTTATGACTCGGGCGGAGGTGTTCTTCAGGAATATACCGCTGATGACACGGCGGCGGTTTTTTCCTACGGAAGGAAGCTCACCGGTAAGAGGTTTAAGATGCCGGACAGAGGTTTGTACGCGGGGGCAAATCTTAAGTTGATAAACAAACGCCTTGCGATGAAATCCGCTTTTGGAATTGCAATTGACGCGGGAGCGCTTTACAAGCCGGGCTGGTCTCTGCTGGACGGTAATTTGCAGTTTGCGGGCGTGTTGCAGAACATCGGGACGGGTCTCAAATTTGACGAGAAGAACGACCCGTTTCCTTTTAATTTTAAAATAGGTTCGGCTTATAACAGGATTCTGTTCGATAACGGCTTTACTTTTGCGCTGGATTTGAATGTCCCGTCGGACAATGACGTTTCGCTTAATCTCGGCGCCGAATACGTGTTCTGGAATTTAATTTCATTGAGATGCGGATACAAATCCAGAGCGGATCTTGATAAAGGCGTCAGGTTCGGAGCGGGTTTTGAAGTTGAGGACATGCGCGTTGATTATGCGTTTATACCGTTCGGGGTTTTAGGAAACACCCACAGGTTCAGCATCGGGATTAAATTCGGCTACGTCGAAAAAACGGAACTTCTCGCCGGCGAGGTCATGAGGCATTACAGGAGAGGGGAAAAGTACTTTCAGGAAGGCCTATTACTGCTTGCTTACGGGGAATTCAGTAATGTAGCGGAACTCAATCCGGCTCATGAAGGCGCTGGGGAATACATTGCCAAAGTTAAAAAGATGTTCAGCGAGACAAAAACGATTGAGGAGAGAAAGAAGAGAGAGAGTGAGCTTGCGGAGCAGTTTGAGAAGGCGAAGAAATTTTTTGACGGCGGGAAAATGATTGACGCAAAAGCCGCATTTGAAACGGTTCTTTCTCTCGACCCTGAAAACAAAAAAGCGCCCGGCTATATTGAAAAGATAAACAGTGCCCTTGAGGAAGCGCGGTCTCAGATGGCCGACGACCTGTTTACGCAGGGGTCTGCGTATTATGATAAGAAAATGTATGAGGAAGCGATAAAAAACTGGGAAAAAACGCTTGAGATAATTCCTCAGCATAAAGAGGCAAAGAGGTATCTTGAACTTGCGAGGAAAAAATCGGAAGAAGATAAAGCGAAAAAAGATGAAGACAAAAAACAGAAAGAATTGGAGCACTATTATAACAAGGGCGTTTCAACGTTTAAAAAGGAGCAATGGGGTCAGGCTCAGGCGGCGTTTCAGTGGGTTCTTAAAACAGAACCGCAGTATAAAGAGGCGAAAGAGTATCTTGGAAAAATAGAGACCGAATTGAACAACCTCGCCGAGAAAAACAAGATTAAGGCGCAGGAACTTTACACGCAGGGGCTGAGGGCGTACACGTCAAAGAAACTCAAAAAGGCGATTGAATTGTGGGAGCAGGCGGTGGAACTTGACCCTGACCACACAAAGGCGAATACCTCTCTCAAGAGAGCTAAAGAAGAACTCAAAAAACGCAAATAGGTTCAAAACCGAAAATCTGCCGGCAGGTTTCTTTTCTATTTTACAGGTATTTGCTAAAATTACAAAAAGAATGAAAAAGAATGGGGACGGTTTATGGTTGGGGACAGTTCTTGAAAAGACCTGTCCCCTTCCTTTTTGGAGAAATGTCATATTGTAAAGCACCGTCCCCCGCAGAGGGGGATGAACAGTGAAATTAGGAACAAAATTCAGTTTGTTTTCGTCGCTTCTTGTAATTTTCGTCATACTCGGGGTCAGCGTATTTCTCATCATTGCCGAGGAAAAGATGTTGAGGAGCGAGATGGAGGGAAAAGAGAAGAGTATCGTAGAGGGCCTTGCAAAGGTCTGTGAGGAAGCGCAGATAACCCAGGACGACCTGCTCGTTCTGAATTACATAGAAAAAATCAAGGAAAATGAAAGCGTTTCGTATGCGATGTATCTCGACAAGGACGGGAAAATAGTTGCTCATTCCGATTCCGCCCTCATCGGAACGCATTTCAGGGAAGAAAGCGTGTCGAAGGAAAAGATAATTGACAGAAAACTGCCCGTAAAAAGAGGCGAAGGAAGCGCTCATATCGGTTTCATCAGGGAAGCGATAGAAAACGACATTCGGGAAAACATTTCAAAAACGAGAAAAAGAATTTTCGGAATTGCCGCTGTGGCGTTAATTTTAGGGATATTCGCCTCGCTGATAATGGCTTTAACAATGACAAAACCGATTAAGAAACTCGCCGCCGGCTCAGTTGCAATCGGTGAAGGAAAACTTGACACCGTTATTGACGTAAAAAGCGACGACGAAATAGGAGGCCTTGCAAAACAGTTTAACGTGATGGCGGTCAAGCTGAAAGAACTCGACCAGATGAAGGACGATTTTGTCTCCTCCGTAACCCACGAACTGCGGAGCCCGCTCACGGCGATAAAGGGCTACATAAATTTTATTCTGGACGGGAAAAGCGGTGCCATCACGGATAAGCAGAGGGAATTTCTGACGATTGTCGCGAACAATACCGCCCGCCTCGGAAGGTTTATAAACAATGTTCTTGATATGGCGAAGATAGAAGCGGGGATGATGGAAATGAAAAAGGAACCGATGAGCATCAGGGACATAAGCGCGGAAATGGTTACTCTTCTGAAGCCGCTTGCGGACGAGAAAAAACTTACTTTGAAAATTGACGTCGAAGAGAATATCCCTGAGATTGTCGCCGACCCCGACAAGATGAGGCAGGTGATAACGAACCTCGTGAACAACGCTTTGAAGTTTACTCCCGAAGGCGGTTCGATAACCGTTGAGGCGAAGAATTTTGACCCTGACGGTCTGAGCGACCAGGCGAGAAGGATTTTTGAACTCAAACCGTCAATGTTCAAAAAAAATGAAATGGTTCAGATTACCGTTAAGGACACGGGAATCGGAATTCCGGAAGAGTCAATAAAAAGCGTTTTTTCAAAATTCCAGCAGGTGGAAGGGGTGCGGGATAAGATAAAAGGCCCCAAGGGAACGGGTCTCGGCCTTTCGATTGTGAAGGGAATTATTGCGGCGCACGAGGGGAGAATATGGGTTGAGAGCGTCGTGGACAAAGGGACTTCATTCATCTGCGTGCTTCCGAAGAAAGCGGAAGGTCCGGATGAAGGAGAAATGAAAATTTTTGATAAAGAAAACTGATGAAGAAATTGCCGGCATTGCCTTTGAAACACGCTCCCGTCGGCGGTTCGCTCCGCAGTCCTGCGGGCTGGGGTTAATCTCCTCGGCCTGACGGGTTTCTCAGGCAAAGACCGGCAATTTAAAATATAAAGGGAAACGGAGGAAAAATGGCTAAAAAGATTTTGGTGATTGACGATGAGTTTGCGATAGCCCAGTTAATCAAACTTTACCTTGAAGACAAGGGTTACAAAGTAGATACGGCTTTGAGCGGCACGGAGGGTGTGAAAAAGGCGAAAGAGCAGAAGCCCGACATAATTACCCTTGATATTATGATGCCTGAAATGAACGGGTTTCAGGTGATGGAGGTGTTAAAAAAAGACTCCGATACGGCAAAAATTCCCGTTATTTTAATCTCGGTTGTCGGCGGGCCCCAGAAGGAAAGAGGTTTTCACCTCGGGGCGGTTGATTTCGTCTCAAAACCGATTGAGGAAGACGTTCTGTTCAGTTCCATTAAGAAAGTTGAAGATAGCCTGACGAGTTCAGAAAAGACAAAAGGTGAAATTCTCATTATTGACGACGAGAAGGACACCGCGAACCTGATTAAACTGTATCTGGAAAATAAGGGTTTTAAAACGCTCGTTGCCCTGAGCGGGCCGGACGGGGTGAATCTTGCAAAAGAAAAGAGGCCCGACTTGATTCTTCTTGATTTGAGAATGCCCGGTATGGACGGGTTTGCGGTGATGAAGGTTTTGAAAATGGATAAGGAAACGGAGAAAATCCCGGTGATTATTCTGACAGCACACGATACGAAGGGTTACAGGGAGAAGTGCCTTATGCTTGGCGCCACCGAGTATTTAACCAAGCCGTTTACGGAAGCCGACCTGACGAAAGAAATTGAGGAGCGTATCAGGAAGGGCGGGTGAAAATTCTGATTGTTGACGACGAGGGCGATTTGGCAAATCTTTTAAAAATTAATCTTGAAGCTGAGGGCTTTGAATGCAGCATTGCCAAAGACGGAGAAGAGGGGATTGAAAAAGCCATTCTCGTGCAGCCGGATTTGATTCTTCTTGATATCAGGATGCCTGTTATTGACGGATACGGGGCGCTGGCGGAATTGAAAAAGAATCAGGAGACATCTAAAATCCCGGTGATTATGTGCACGACGATAAAAGGAGAGGAAAATATAAAAAAGGCGCATGACCTCGGGGCGAGCGATTACATCATAAAGCCGTTTGAGCCGTCGGAAGTTATCGGTAAAATCCGAAAAGTGCTGAATATTTTATAAGGGGTGCTATTAGTATTAGGGACGGTTCCTAATTAAAAATTGAAGAACTGCAAAGAATTCTTGAACGAAGTAAAGTCAATAATTAGGAACCGTCCCCAATTTAGGAGTTAGAATGGAAAAACAGAAAATAATTGTCATTGACGACGAAGTTGATATTGCCCGTCTTCTCGTGGAAGAACTCGAAGCGGCGGGTTTCTCCGCTTCATTTGTTGACAACGGCGAAGAAGGTATGGAAAAAGTCCGGAAGGAAAAGCCGGATATGCTTCTTCTTGACTGGAAACTTCCGGATATGGAAGGAATAGACATCTGCAGGATTCTGAAAAGCGAGGAGGAAACGGAATATCTCCCGATAATTATGCTCACCGCCCAGTCCTCGGAAAAAGACAAGATAAAGGGCTTCGACGCCGGCGCGGAGGACTATGTTACGAAGCCGTTTTCTTCGGGCGAACTTCTCGCAAGGATAAGTGGAATTTTAAGAAGGGCAAAAAAGAGAGAGAAGGTCGTGGAGAAGGAAGTTGCGAAACTTCAGAAATACATGCCGAAGAATCTGATTGAAAAAATTCTTTCGGCGAAAAAAATGGAAGGCGAAAGGCGAAACGTCACTGTCCTTCTGGGGGACATAAGCGGTTTTACTAAAATGTCCGAAAAAATGGACCCCGAAGAAGTGCAGACGATGATGAACGAGTGCTTCAAATTTCTGGTAAGCGTGATTTACAAGTACGAAGGGACGGTGGATAAATTTATGGGCGATGCGGTGATGGCTATTTTCGGGGCCCCGATCGCCCATGAGGATGACCCGCAGAGGGCAGTAAAAGCGGGTATTGAAATGCAGAGCAAACTTGAGGAGTTTAACAGGGAAAAGAAATCGGAAGCCCCTCTTAAAATGAGGATAGGCATAAACAGCGGAATGGTTGTCGCCGGCGCCGTCGGCAGCGACATGAGGATGGACTACACTGTTATGGGAGATACCGTGAACCTCACAGCGCGTCTTGAGACCGCCGCGGAACCGGGGCAGATATTAATCAGCAAAAGTACATACGCAAGGGTCACGGACGACTTTGAATTTGAAAAGCTGACGCCGGTTCAGGTGAAGGGGAAGGAAGAACCCGTCCAGCCATACAGGGTTAAGGGAATAAAAATGGAGCCCAAAAAGAAAATCAGGGCGGTGGAGGGTCTCGAAATTTCAAAATTCGTCGGGAGGGACAGGGAGTTCGGGATACTGAAAAAAGTCGTTGATAAACTTTTCTCGGAGAGTCCTGCAGGTTCTGTTATTTCAGTGTTCGGGGATACCGGCATCGGAAAATCGCGGCTGGTTTATGAACTCAACGATTACATAAAGGAAAAGGGCGTAACTTTTTTAAAGGGGAGGGGCCTGACATACGGGCCCACGCTGAAATATCTGGTTTTCAGGGAAATGCTTTCTTCTCTTTTAGGTCTAGAAGACAATGAAGAGGAAGAGGTCAGTAAAAACAAAATTAAAGAAATGGTAAAAGCGCTGAATATGGACGAGCAGGATTCTGTGCCGCTTCTCAAATTTATGGGCTTGGAATGCGCGGCCGCCGCATTTGATAATATGGACGCTGAGGGGAGAAAAAGAAAAACGTTTGAGGTTATTAGGAATCTTTTTTTGAAAGCATCAGGGATTAAACCGCTGTTCTTTCTCTTTGAGAATTTGAGATGGACGGACCCCGATTCGCGGGAACTTCTGAATTATCTCATAGATGGGATCGGGCAAAGCAGAATCCTGCTCGTTTGCGTTTACCGCAGGGGTTTTGAACACAAGTGGGGCGGGAAGATTTATTACAGGGAAATGGAACTCGTGGAACTAACGCCTGCGAACCTGAATGATATAATCTCTTCGATTATGGTCGAAAATAAATTGTCCGGCGACCTGAAAGAAAAGATTATTGCTAAATCTGAAGGCAACCCTTTCTTTCTTGAAGAAATAATTAAATCTCTGATGGATAAAAAGATTCTCGAGAGAGTTGAAGGAAAATGGGTCAACCGGAAAGAGGTCGAGACGATAGAGGTGCCGGAATCTGTTGGCGCCGTCATTATGACGCGCCTCGACGGACTCAGCGAGGATGAAAAGAAATTTCTTCAGATTGCTTCCTGCGCGGGTAAAAGTTTCAAATATAAAGTTGTCGCCCCGCTCTGCGGGGAAGAAGACAAGTTGAAGGCGGTTGTTTTAAACCTGAAAAACAAGGATATAATTGTTGAAAAAAGCGTTTATCCCGAGAGGGAATATGAATTCAAGCAGGACATCGTCAGGGATGTGATGTACAACAGCCTGCTTCTTTCCCGCCGCAAAGAACTCGAAGAAAAAATCAAGTCTTCTTAATGGGGTCAGGTCTTGCAATACGACAATTATTGAAGGAAATTGAGGGTTTTATGAAGGAAGTTAATGTGTTAATGCAAGACCTGACCCCATACTTTTGAGCAGATAAGGTAAACTGCCGCGGCAGCGGGGATTTTTATGAGTATGTGGAGAGCGGGGAACGCAAGCAGGGATGCTGTCATTACTCCCGTTGAGACGAGAATTTTAATCATACCGGCGGAAAATCCCGCAGGCGCCGGGGTTCCGCTTTTCAGAATCAGGAAACATAGATAGGAAAAGTTAAAGACCGACGCGGCGGAAGTTGCGAGAGCAAGGCCGCTTATGCCCATCGGGAACATCAGAATTACGTCCAGGAAAATATTTATTACAAAAGAAATGCTTGCGGCGATGACAGGCGTTTTCATATCCTTCATGGAGTAAAAGAAATTCGCAAAAATCTTCACGCCGGAAAACGCAAAGAGTCCTGCCGCGTAAAAAACAAGAACGGAAGCGGTTGCGTTCGTTGAGAAAGCGCCGAAATTTCCTCTTTCAAAGAGGAGTCCGACGATTTCCTTCGCGCATATAATAAGCCCGGCCGTCGAAGGCAGAATCAGAAAATAGGAAGAACGCAGCGACGAAAAAAGGTTCAGCGAAACACCCTCTGCGTCGTTCCTGGCGGTGGAGTCGGACATAAGAGGAAGAGACACGATTGAAATTGAAATGCCGAAAAGAGCGAGCGGCAGCTGGTTCACCCTGTTCGCGAAGTAAAGAGCGGAAACCATTCCCTCCCCGAGAAGCGAGGCGCAGATTGTATCGACAAAAATGTTTAACTGCATCACGGAGAGACCTACGACGGCGGGCAGGAGGAGAACAAAGACCTTTTTTACGTCGGGATTTGAGAAAAGACCCGTCACAAGGTATTTCAGCCGGCTCACTTTTTTCCGGACGAGCAGAGGCACCATCAAAAGGAAGTGAAGAGCGAAACCGGCCACGGCGAAGAAGGCAAGACCCCGTATGTTTTTGAGAGGATCTTTCCCCGCCAGAAGAAGAAAAAAAGATATGAGACTTACATTGAACAATGCGGGCGCGATGGCGGGAATAAAGAAAATTTTTCTTGCGTTCAGCACACCCATTGCAGCCGTTGAGAGAGTGACCAGAAGAAGAATGGGAAACATTATTCTTGCGAGAGACACTGTCAGAAAGAATTTTTGAGGATTTTCACGGAAGCCCCATGCGGTAATTTTGATAATGAACGGAGCGAATATTATACCGAGGACGACGAGCAGCAGGGAAATAACGGCAAGCAGGGAGAAGAAATTTCCCGCAAGTTTTTCTCCGCGTTCTTTTTCTCCTTTTGCGAGCGTCTCGCAGTATGTCGGAATAAAAGCTGCGGGCAGAGAACCCTCGCCGAGAAGCTTTCTGAGGAGATTCGGTATCCTGAAAGCGACGAAAAAAGCGTCCGCAAACATTGTCGTTCCGAAGAAGGAAGCGATGAAGACATCTCTTACGTAGCCGAGGACTCTTGAAATAAACGTCGCGGCGGAAACGCCCGCAAAGTGTTTCTGAACAGGGGTTTTGAAAATTTTATCAATCATTTGACTGTAATAACTTTTTTTGGTAGTGTTTCCAGTGAAGAAGGGGGAATAATGGCAAGATTAAAGACGGGCCGGCACACGAGCTCCATAAAAGAAGCAAGAAAAAGCGTAAAGAGAAGGGTGATAAACAGGGCGTTAAAGCGGAATGCAAAAAGCGAACTCAAAAAATTCAAAGCGGCCATTTTAAAAAAAGACAAGGAAGCGGAGAAAATT
This sequence comes from bacterium, assembly GCA_043825615.1. Taxonomy (GTDB): domain Bacteria; phylum CG03; class CG03; order CG03; family CG03; genus JBDRMV01. The sequence continues at coordinate 151,357 of JBDRRS010000014.1, forward strand.
TTGAATACTGCGCAGGGCATTCTGGATAAACTTGCGAAAAAGAAAATTTATCACAGAAACAAGGCAAACAGGATAAAGTCACGTATGGCCTCCCTCCTCAAGAACGCGTAAAATTTTCAAGGCGGCGTTTGTAAAGGCGTTTTCCTGGCCTTTTTTTATGTTCTCGTAGGTTTCAAGGATTATTTTATAACACTTTACGAGAGTTTCAGTCGTCGTCCCGTAAAGGAATGTTCTGATGTACGGCATATCTTTTTTAATTATTTTGAATTTTTTCAGCGTCTCGTCGCCGAGGGTTTTCGCGTCTTTCTGAATTTCTTTGAGCATCAGCATCGTTTCGAATCTTTTCGTCAGGAAACCGAGATAGGGAAAATAATCGCTTTTGTCTGTTCTTTCGCACCTTCGCAGGACATTTTCGGACCGGCCCTGCAGCAGTTCCTTGAAAAATTCAAAAATGTTAAGGAGTTCATTCTCATCGCCGGCTTTCCCGACGGTTTCTTTCGTGATTGTTTTCTCATCGCCGAGAAAACTTAAAATTTTTACAAGATTAGAGTCGATTGCCTCGCTGCTGTTTCTGCTGATGGAAAGGAGTTCCCTTATCGCATCCTCTTCGATGTTTTTTCCCGCTGCCTTTACACTGCTCCTGATTTCACGCGCCAGAGCATCGGGGAACGGTGTGAAACAGTCAACAGGGGATATTTTATTTTTCTGAAAGAGGTTTTTTATTTCGGGTTTCCACTTTGAAAAAAAGACGAGCACCGTGTTCGGATTTCTTTCGTAGCCGAGAAGGGATTTAAGGTCGGCGACTTTGAAGAGTTCCGCATCTTTCACGGTTACGACTTTCTTTTTTGAAAACAGAAATTCGGAATTCAGTTCCCCCAGGATTTCGGCGGCGGAATTCAATGAATCCATTCTGATACGGTTGTCGGCGCCGAAGTTTTTACTGACGAGATTTTCGCCCTTGGTTTTAAGCGAGTCCTCCACGCCCATAAATATATATACGGGGTCGACCCGCGTTTTGACGCTGTTCAGGAATTCGTACCATCGCATATCAATCTAATTTCTCAATCCCGTCATTTTACTACGACCAAACCGCCCGCTATACTTTCTCAAAATCTATTTGTTTCTTAAAATCTGATAAATGATTTCGGAAGAGAGTTCCTTTACGGCTCTCTCCTGCGCCGCATGTTCGGTTTCTATCACATTCGCCGGCCGGGTACTCCCCGGAGGATAGAACCGTATGTCAATGGGGATGTTGTTTTCTTCACACAGGACGTTTCCGGTTTCCGTATCCAAAAAACGGAAATTTGCCTCAATCCAGAGTTTGTATTCTTCAACGATGCTGTTTGCGTCAAAGCTGAGCGGGATGAGTTCGTATTTTTTTATTTCCCCGATAATGCTCGCTTCGGCATTCTTCGTTACGGGAATTAATCTTCCGTCGGCAAGAAGGTCGTCGCTGATTTTCTGGAAGAGTTTGTCCTCAAGCCCGTACAGGATGGTCTTGTTGGAGAAAATCTCAACTTTTACGTTGCGGATGCTGTCGGGCAGAATCATCTTCGTCGGAGTAGAAAAGGAACACCCTGCTATGATAAAAGGCAGGGCGACAAATACCGCTAATTTTTTTTTCATTTTTTGCCTCCCGTAACAATATTTAAAAGCCGGCCGGCGATGTAGATTTTCTTTTTTATTCCGCCTCCGGCGATTTTTTTAACACTGTCTATTTTCAGCGCCTCCGCGAGGACTTCCGCTTCTTTCGCCCCGCTTTCCATAAGCACTTTCCCGCGCAGTTTTCCGTTCACCTGAATCACAATTTCTTTCGCATGTCCGGCGATTGTTTTTTCCGAGAATTCGGGGAATTTTTCAAACGAAATTTTGAATTCCCCGCCGAGTTCGGAAGTTATGAACGGGGCGAAAGGATAAAGGAGTTTAATCACGGTTACCATTGCGTCTCTGAATCCGCGGAAGCGGGAGCGCTTGTTTTTCAGGCACATGATAAAGTTGACGAACTCCTGAATCGCCGAAATTGCGGTGTTGAATTCAAAGTTTGTCAGGTCGTTCCCGACGGTCGAAACGGTCTTTGCCGTGATGAAATCCAGTTCTTCTTTTTCGTTTGCGGGAAGTTCTTTTTCCTCCGCCACTCCCTGCGCATCCCGCGAAAGTTTCCAGACCTTTCTCAGAAACCTGTCGCAGCCCCTCACTCCTTCCGCCGACCATTCAAGGTCTCTTTCGGGGGGTGAGGCGAACAGGATAAAGAGCCGGGCCGTATCAGCGCCGTATTCGTTGAGAATTTCGTCAACGCTCACGACGTTTCCCTTTGATTTTGACATCTTCGCCCCGTCCTTTATGACCATCCCCTGACAGAGGAGTTTTTTGAACGGCTCGTCAAAGGCGAGCAGCCCGATGTCTCTTAAAACCTTTATAAAAAACCTCGCGTAGATGAGGTGCATTGTCGCATGCTCAATCCCGCCGATGTACTGGTCCACGGGCATGTACTTGTTTATTATTTCCGGCTCGAAGGGCTTCATGCCGTTTTTGCTGTCAAGGTAGCGCAGGAAATACCAGGAGGAGTCGAAGAAAGTGTCAAGAGTATCCGTTTCTCTTTTCGCTTCACCGCCGCATTTAGGACACCTGACGTTTACAAATTCCGGAATGTTTTTCAAAGGATTCCCTTTTTTATCAAAAGAAACATTTTCGGGGAGGACGACGGGGAGTGTATTTTCCGGGACGGGAACTTCTCCGCATCCCGGGCAGTAAACAATCGGTATGGGCGTTCCCCAGTATCTCTGTCTTGACACGAGCCAGTCGCGCAGGTGCCACCTGATTTCGGTTTTGCCGCTCCCTTTTTCCTCAAGGAACAGGGCTATTTTTTTCTTTGCCGCATCCGACGGCATTCCGGAAAAAACGCCGGACTCGGCGAGGATGCCGTCTCCGACGAACGCTTCCCGCATCTTTTTACCGTCAAGTTTTTCGCCGACAGGGGTTATCACGGCTTTTACGGGGAGTTTATATTTTCCTGCAAAAGCGAAGTCCCTTTTATCGTGCGCCGGGACGCACATAATTGCGCCCGTTCCGTATTCCATAAGGACGAAGTTCGCCGCGAAAACCGGTATTTTTTCGCCTGTGACGGGGTTCACGGCCCGCGCCGGAAGTTCTACTCCGAATTTTTCCTTTTCCTCATCGCTTTGCAGAACCGCCTGCGCCTTCAACTCTTCTATTTCCTTTTTTTGAGCAGCGCCGATTTTTGAAAGAAGGGGATGGTGCGGGGAAACAGCCATAAACGTAGCCCCCCATAAAGTGTCCGGCCGCGTGGTAAAGACATCTATCTCTCCGCCGGTTTCCAGAGGGAATTTTATTTTTACGCCCTCGCTTTTCCCGAGCCAGTTTGTCTGCTGGCTTTTCACTCTTTCCGGCCAGTCAAGACCGTCGAGACATTTCAGAAGTTCTTCCGCGTAATCCGTAATTTTCAGGAACCACTGCTTCAGGTTTTTCCCAGTAACGCTGTCTCCGCATCTCCAGCATTTTCCGGAAATCACCTGTTCGTTCGCCAGGACCGTCCGGCAGGCGGGGCACCAGTTTATTGCCGCTTCTTTTCTGTAAGCGAGGCCCTTCTCAAAAAATTTCAGGAAGAACCACTGGTTCCACCGGTAATAGTCCTCCCGGCAGGTAATGACAAGCCGGTCCCACTGGTAGGACAGGCCCATTCTCTTCTGCTGACGCATCATTTTTTCTATGTTCTGCATCGTCCATTCTTTCGGATGGACGCCGCTTTTTATTGCGGCGTTTTCCGCCGGCATTCCGAATGCGTCAAAACCCATCGGGTAAATCACGTCGGAGCCCTGCATTTCAAGGAACCTCTTGTAGGTGTCGCCGATTGTGTAATTTCGCATGTGCCCCATGTGAAGAGCGCCCGAAGGGTAGGGGAACATTTCAAGAAGATAAATTTTCTTTCTGTTTTTTGACGCGGAGGTCTTCCCTGATGCGAAGGTATCCCCCCACTTTTTCTCAATTTCCCTGAAATTATATTCCTGTATTTTTTCCATAAATTTCCCTTTATTCCCCCTCGGATAAAGGAGGCTGGGGGGATTTTTCTTTTTTTAGTGTATCAAATTTAAAACAAAATTTGTATAATCAAAAACAGATGAACAGAATGAAAATGCTGACGGAAAATAGCGGATTTTTTATTTTTTTGCTTTTCACCGTATCGGTTTTTGTGATATGTCCGCCCGCGCGGGCGCAGGCGGCTGTTAAGCACGGCGGAAATAATGCGCTTTCCTGCGAGGTGGAGAATTCCCGGCTTGTGATTACGGAGAAAGACGGCTTTCATTTCGTAGCCAGCAATGACTGTGTTCCGGAATTTATCGTCGGAAAACCGCGGCTTCCTGTGAGAAATTTTTCCGTCGCGCTGCCCGAAGGGAAAGAACTCGCCGGGTTTGAAATAGAAAAAAAAGAAAAAATAAAACTTGAGGGAAATTACACAATTCCCGCCGTATCTCCGCCGAGAATTATCAGCGGGAGGCAGGGGGTAAAGCGCGCTCTGAGTGCGGCGGGGAGTTCGGGAAATATTTTGAGATTAAACTCCGTCCAGAGAAGCGGCTCTCTGAGCGTTGCTTTTTTCAGCGTTCCTGCGGCTTCTTACGATGCGGACAGGAAGGAACTGTACTGGATTAAAAGTGTCAGTTTCAGGATAATTTTGAAATCAGCAGGGATAAAGTCATTGAAAAAAAGCGCTGCAAACAGGAAACTTCTCCGGTCTCTTGTCGTGAACCCCGAAATGATTACGCCCGCAGACGTAAAAACAGCGCAGACGGAGATGTATCTCATAATAACGAACGAGGGGCTGAAGAATTCTTTTCAGAATCTTGCGGATTCAAAATCAAGTATGTTCAACTGCGAAATCAAAACGGTTGAAGAAATTTACAGCAGTTATGAAGGTGAAGACGAGCAGGCGAAAATCAGAAATTGCATTACGGATTATTATAACGGCAGCAATAATCTGAAATATGTCCTCTTGGGCGGCGATACGGATGTTGTTCCGGCCAGAGGCGTTTACGCAAGAGTTGAGGGGTCTGCTGCTTTAGGTGAGGTGTATGTAGATTACAGTATCCCCTGCGATTTGTATTATGCCGACCTCACAGGCGACTGGGATTCCAGCGGCAACGGCATTTACGGCGAGGTTGCGGACGACGTTAATTTCATACCCGAGGTCTTCGTCGGGCGCGCTCCGGTCGGCACCGTTGCGGAAGCGGAGAACTTTGTGAAGAAGGTTCTGGCTTATCCGAAGACGGCTGATTATAAAGAACTTCTGCTCGGCTGCGAACTTGACGCCGTCAATGACGGGAAAGACCTGATGCTTCAGGTGAAAGCGGCGACGACAGGGTTTTATGAAATTACCGAAATGTACGAAAGCAGCGGAACATTGACCAAGGCGGCGGCGGTAGATAAAATAAATTCGGGAGTCAACTTCGTAAATCACGCAGGGCACGCCGGAGATAGTGGTTGGTACGACCAGTTTGGGACGCATCTTTTTATTGGCATAAATGATGTTGAAAATCTCATAAATGAGAAACCTTTTGTTGTTTACTCAATCGGCTGTTACGCGGGCGCTTTTGATTACAATGACTGCATCGGAGAGGAATTTGTAAAAAATAGTTTCGGGGGCTGTACCTTTATCGGCAATTCAAGATATGGTTTTTACGATGACTACGACGCCACTCTTTACAGCGGCGAGTTTATGGTTGATTTTTATGACAGTTTGTTTTCCGGCGGAAATTTTGAAGATGCAGGCGCAGCATTTTATGCGAGCAAGGCGCATTTTATCGCCCAGTCAGGCACTGACACGGCGCACAGGTGGCTGCAGTTCTGCCTTAATCTTTTAGGCGACCCGTTTATCATTCCTAGCGACTTTTCTTATGTGCGCAGCACTCTGGGAGGTGAAAACACCGCTTTCGCAATTGTCATTACCACCCCTGGCGTTGACAACGAACTTATTGTCACTTTGAAAAACATGGGCGCATCGGCAGAAAATCTGACGGCATCAATACAAACGGCCGATACTTATGTTGAGATAACTTCAAGTTCTTCATTCTTCGGAAACATTCCTGCGGGCGGGGAGTTATCAAATACAGATTACCCGTTCCGCTTCAAAGTTCTGGCGAATTGCCCCTGCGAACACACGATAAATTTTTCACTGCTTGCAAAAACAACCGATTATGCCTGTTACAATTATTTTTCCGTCTCAGTCGCCCGCGCGGCGCCGGCGCTCTCCATGATTTACAATTACCCGAATCCATCGTATGGACAAAACGTAAATATCGTGAACATCCCGAAGAACTCAGAGCCGGTTATCTGTATTTACACGCTCTCAGGCGACGAGGTTGCCGTCCTCAGGGAGGGCTCAGGTCTCGTAAGCGCTCCCGCCTCTATGAAGGCGGAATGGGACCTGAAAAATGCAAAGGGCTTTCCCGTCGCTTCGGGGGTTTATTATTATTTTCTTCAGTCAAATGCCGGAAACGCAAAAGGCAAAATCGCCCTGATAAGATAGAGGCAGAAACTTGGGAGTGGGGGCGACAATGAAGACGGGGAGTATTTACTCAGAGGTGTGACACGGACATTAAGTTGTTTTTAGTTTTATTTAGTGGTATAATCGGAGCATAATTTTGGCGGGCGGGAGGAAAATATGTTGGGAAAGTTTGTCCGGATTGAAAGAATACTGAACAGGATTACAGGCAAGACCGTAATTATTCCCATGGACCACGGGATAACAATGGGGCCGATAAAGGGTCTGGAAAATTTAAAATTGACGATTGATAAGGTTGTCACCGGAGGAGCAAACGCCATTCTCCTTCACAAAGGCATGGTTGGCGCCGGGCACAGGGGGGGAGGAAAAGATGCGGGCCTGATTATTCATCTTTCCGGCTCTACCTCATTAGGCCCCGACCCGAATGCAAAGGTTCTTGTGTGTACGGTTGAGGAGGCGATAAAACTTGGCGCCGATGCCGTTTCAATTCACATAAATTTAGGCGCGGAAACCGAAGGCGCGATGCTGGAGGATATTGGCCGGGTTTCCAAGGTCTGTCAGGACTGGGGCATGCCTTTGCTGGCGATGATGTATACGCGGGGTGAGAAAGTTTCCAGCCAGTATGATGTTAAATATGTCAAGCATGCCGCGCGTGTCGGAGCAGAGCTGGGGGCGGATATCGTCAAGGTGAATTATACGGGAAGCGCCGAAAGTTTTAAACAGGTGGTCAGCGGATGTCCGGTTCCCGTCGTAATTGCGGGGGGGGAGAAAATGGAGTCCGACAGGGATTTGCTGGAAATGGTAGAGGGTGCAATGAAAGCCGGCGCCGCGGGCGTTTCTATCGGAAGGAATGTTTTTCAGCATAAAGATCCAGTTAAGATGGTGGCGATAATCAGCAGAATGGTCCACAAAAACGAGCCCCTGAAAAAGGCGTTGAAAGAGTTATGAAGACAATCTGGATTAAGTCGGTTCCGTTTAATAAAAAGGTGATAACCACGGCGTTGGAGTCCGGCGCTGATGCTGTTTTTATTCCCAGGGGTTATACAAAAAAGGTCAAGGAACTGGGGATTATAAAAACGGTTTCCGAAGATGGAGACATAAAAATAGGGAAAGACGTCGTTGAAGTAGAAATAAAGAGCAAGCAGGACGAGGAAAAGATTATCAAGTTAAGCAGGGGGAAGATGGTCGTTGTCCGCACGGCAAACTGGAAAATAATCCCTCTGGAAAATCTGATTGCCCAGACGAAGGGGCTGATTGCGGAAGTAAAAAATTCGGAGGAAGCAAAAACCGCTATGGGGATTCTGGAGAAAGGGGTTGACGGCGTTCTGCTTGATACGGTAAACATGAATGAAATCAAAAAAACCGTGAGAATTATCAAGGAATCCGCGGAAAATTTAAAACTTGACACTGCAAGGATTATAAATGTCCGGTCTCTTCCGATGGGAGACAGGGTCTGCGTCGATACCTGCACAAACATGAAAATCGGTGAAGGAATGCTTGTGGGAAATAACAGCAGCGGATTTTTTCTTGTCCATTCGGAAAGCATAGAAACCCCTTATGTGGCTCCCCGGCCTTTCCGCGTGAATGCCGGCGGGGTTCATGCGTATGTGATGACGCCCTCAGGAAAAACGAAATATCTCTCCGAGATAAAAACCGGCGATGAGATAATGATTATCAATCACAAAGGAACTCCGAAAACCGCCGTCGTGGGGAGGGCCAAAATAGAGAAGAGGCCGATGATGCTGGTGGAGGCAAGGTGCGGAAGAGAAAAAATATCTCTTGTCCTCCAGAATGCGGAAACCATCCGTTTGACCGCACCGTCAGGGAAGCCCGTCTCCATAGTTAAACTCAATAAGAAATCAAAAGTCCTGGTTTATATTCAGAAATCCGGCCGTCATTTCGGTATTAAAGTTGACGAAACAATAACCGAAAAATAAGAAAACGGGAACGGTTCCGGTAAAAAATGGTTTCACCACTCCTGTTAAACTGTGTGTAGTTTACCTGAAATTTTGCCGTAAGCATAGATGCCTTCCGAATACGTTCGCGGTTTTGCCAGCGGGGACGCTCACGTGAGAACGGCTCGCTCTGGGTTCACTCCGGGCTCGGGCAAAACTCCTCGCTCACACAGCCCCGCTTGCCAAAAACCGCTCGCTGTAATTTACTGACAGGGATAAACGGGGACGGTTCCGGTTTACTTTGCGAGCAGGCGGAGGATGTCGTTCTGGCTGGCAAAGATTATGAGAAAAAGGATTACCGCAAGACCGACTGTCTGAATCACGTTGTACACTTTTTGGGAAGGGAATTTTTTTCGTATCCCCTCCCACGCAAAGATTGCGATGTGTCCCCCGTCGAGGAGGGGAATGGGGAAGAGGTTGATGAGGCCGAGGCTTAAACTCAGACCCGCCACCAGGTTCAGAAACATAACCCAGCCCTGTTTAAGCGTGTCGTTCATCATCGCGGCTATCCCGATGGGCCCCGCGATATCTGCGGCGACTTTGCCGGTAACCGCGAGATAAAGATATTTCAGCGTCGTGTAGATAATCAGGGCGCATTTCCCGGCGGCCAGCGCCAGCGCCTTCCACGGCGGGATGAATTCCCTTGTGTAAAAAACCTCGATTCCGATGAGCCCGATGCCGAGGCCGCCGCTTTCCTTCGGCGTAATTTTTCTCTGAAATTTTTTCCCGTCTCTTGAAATTTCGAAATTCAGTTCCTTTCCCGCGTTCGGGTGAACGGTTTCGACGAGGTCGTCCCAGGTCTTGAGAATTTTGTCGTCCACCGCCAGGATTGTGTCGCTTTTTTTGAGCCCCGCCTTATCCGCCGGCGAGTCCTTTACAACTCTTCCGACAACGGGTTTGTTCTGCGGTATCAGGACTCCGCCCAGCCAGAACGTGAAAAAGAAAATGATAAAACCCAGAACAAAATTGGCGGCGGGGCCGGCTATGACGACAGAAGACCGCTGAAGCGGCGTCTTGGAAAAAAATTCATCCCCGGTAAATTTTCTTTCTTCAAAAGGATGTTCGCCCTTCATTTTTACGTAGCCGCCGAACGGAATCAGCGAGATTAAAAACACCGTTTCTCTTTTTATTTTAAGAAGGACAGGCCCGAACCCGAGCGAGAATTTTTCAACAAAAATCCCATGCCGTTTCGCTATGATGTAATGGCCGAATTCATGAAAAACGATGACCAGCCCGATTGCGAGAATTATGTAAATTACGTTGAGAAGCGCGGGGATTATTGAAAGGGCGTGGTTCACAGCAGCCCTTCGGCGTATTTCTTAGCCCGCTCTTCGGCTTTCAGGACGTTTTCAAGAGAGTATTTCATCGGCTTTGCCGCCGCCAGAGTTTTCTTTATTATTCCGGGGATTTTTTCAAAGGGAATTTTTCCGCGCAAAAATGCTTCCACGGCCGTCTCGTTTGCTCCGCAGAGGACGGCCGGATAGATGCCGCCTTTTTTGCCCGCCCGGACCGCGATGCTGAAGCAGGGGAATAACTCTTTTGGGAATTTTCCGAATGTCAGATTAAGATTTTTAAAACTTGTGAAATTTTTTGAGGGCTTTTTATGGGGATGGGTGAGGGCGTATTTTATCGGGATTTTCATATCCGGGGGCGAAAGGTATGCGAGCGAACTTCCGTCGGCGTGTTCGACGATTCCGTGGACGACCGCCTGCGGGTGAAGGATGACTTCTATTTTTGAAAATGGAATTCCGAACAGGTGGTGCGCCTCTATCACTTCAAAGCCCTTGTTCATTCCGGTGGAAGAGTCAACGGTTATTTTTTTGCCCATTTTCCAGACGGGATGGTTCAGGACGGCTTCAGGCGTTATCTTTTTGTGTTTTTTTCCGAGAAGTGCGCCGCCTGAAGACGTTATGTAGATTTTGCGGGGCGTAATTCCGGGGATTTTGAGGCAGTGAAAAATGGCGCTGTGTTCGGAGTCAACCGGTATTATTTTCCCCGAATATTTTTTTTCCGCCTTCATGAGGATGTCGCCGGCCATAACGAGGGGTTCCTTGTTGGCGATTGCCGCCGTCTTGCCTTTTTTGAGAGCTCTGTAAATCGGAATAAGGGCGGAACTTCCCGAGGTTGCGACCATGACGATGTCCGCTCTCCGGTCTTGTGCGAGAACGTTCAGTTTTTCAGGCGCAAGAATCTTCGTTTTTCCCGATTTTTTTTTGACGGCGTCATAGGTTTTCCGGTCGGTGATGCAGACCGCTGCGGGTTTGAATTCTTTTATCTGCTTTAAAAGAAGGTTGTAGTTCGAATGCGCCGACAGGGAAATGACCCTGTAATTTTTCAGGCCTCTTATGACTTCAAGACATTGCAGACCGATTGAACCGGTCGAACCGAGCAGAGATATTTTTTTCATTTTATAAAGACGACGAGATAGTAGTAGAGGAAAGGAGCGGCGAAAATCAAACTGTCAATCCGGTCGTAAGCGCCGCCGTGCCCGGGGAAAATCGCTCCCGTGTCTTTTACCAGATTTGTCCTTTTGAACATTGATTCCACGAGGTCTCCGATTTGTCCGACGACCCCGGTAATCAAACCGAAGACGATTATGTCGTAGGTCATGATAAATTCAATTTTAACCGCCAATTTCCAGATAAATGCGAAGGCGAGCCCGGCTAATATCCCGGCGGCGAATCCGACGATGGTTTTTTTGGGGCTTATCGTTTTCGCGAGTTTTCTGCTTCCGAATTTCGTTCCAAGAACATATGCGGCTGTATCGACAAACCATATCCCGAGCAGAAGGAGCAGAAAATATTCTCTTCCGTGAGGGGCAATGTCCCGTATCAGAATCAAATAACTTGCCAGCCACGGGACCATAAAAATTCCGGCGAGAGACACCCCTATTGACTCTAAAAAGTATCTGATATTTTTGTGAAGAAGATGAATCATGATAAGGAGTATCAGCGAAAAAGTCAGGGCAAATGCAAGAATGCCTTTTTGCGACGAAAGAAGCATATCCGTCGTGCGCAGGTATGCGGAGAAAAGGATGAGAAATCCCGCGAAGAGGCAGACAAGTCTTTTGGGCGTGATTTGCGCATCGCCGGTGACGGCGTAAAATTCGTTTTGCGCAAGAAGCGCCACAGCGGCAATAAAAATGAAAAAAGGAAGCCCTCCCGTCCGTACCAGCAGCAGAACGACGGGTATGAAAATTATAGCGGTCAGGACGCGTTTACCCATTTTAATAACCTCCGAATTTCCGCTTGCGAGCCTGGCAGGAGTTTATCGCTCTTCTGAGACCGCTGGCGCTGAAATCCGGCCAGAGCGTTTTTGTGAAATAAAGCTCCGAGTAAGACGACTGATACAGAAGAAAATTTGAAAGCCGCTGTTCGCCGGAGGTCCTTATCACGATATCCGGGTCGGGAATACCGGCAGTGTCGAGAAAATTTTTAAATTCTTCCTCCGTTAATTTTTGCGGTTTGATTTCCGCCCTTTGTATTTTTTTAACGGCTCTTATTATTTCATCCCTCGCGCCGTAATTTAACGCAAGCGTAAGGCGCATTTTATTCAGATTTTTAGTTTCCTCTTTCAGCGCCTCTATTTTTTTTACGATGTTTCCGGGAAAACGCGAGATGTCTCCGATCGTTTCAAAGCGGATTTCCCGTTTTATTATGTCTCTTTTTTCCTTATCAATATATCTGCCGAGCAGGGCAAAAAGGAAGTTTATTTCTTTTCTGCTTCTCTTCCAGTTTTCCGTGGAGAAGGCGTAAAGGGTGAGATATTTTATGCCGGTTTTTCTGCAGGCGGTAACGATTCTTTTCACCGCTTTTGCTCCTTCAAGATGACCTTTTATTCTCGGGATGCCTCTTTTCTTTGCCCACCGGCCGTTGCCGTCCATTATTATTGCGACATGCACGGGGACTGTCCTTATGGAAGGGGACAGCTCTTGAGACCTGTCCCCAACTATCAACTGTCCCCTTCCTTCCTTGTGGACGGTTCTTTTCATTCTTCCATTATTTCCTTTTCTTTTCTGCCGTAAATCTCGTCTATTTTTTTGATGTCGTCGTCAGTTTCCTTCTGGATTTCCTTTTCTTTCGCGTATTTGGCGTCCTTTGTGATTTCTTTGTCTTTTTCCTGCTTTGTAATTGTGTCGATTTCCTTCCGTCTGAGATTTCTTATGCTGATTTTGTATTCTTCGCAGATGCTGTGGACGATTTTTTTGATTTCCCAGCGTCTTTCCACGGTGAGAGGCGGCATTACCAGCCGCACGATGTTTCCCTGAATCTGCGGGTTCAGCCCTATGTTTGCTTTCATTATAGAGTTTGAGATTTCGTTAGCCATGTTCTGCTCCCATGGATGGATTTCAACTGTTTTCGGGTCAGGGATGTTTATTGCGGCGCACGCTTTGATGGGGACATTTTGTCCGTAATAGGGGACAAGGACTCCCTCGAGAATTCCCGTCGATGCTCTTGACGTTCTGATTTTTATAAGTTCGTTTCTCAGGTTCTCGATAATTTTTCCGGCTTGCTTTTGAAATTCGGTCATTAGGAAACCTCCTTTATAAGGAAGGGGACAGGGCTTTTCAAGACCTGTCCCCGACTATCACCGTTCCGGGGCAGACCCCGTCGGCGGCTTTTTCCAAATTGTTTTTCTTAAAGATATTCAGCACCATAAACTTAATTTCCGAGTTTTTGAGGAGCGCAAGCGCCGTTTGGTCGCAGACCTTCAGGTTTTTTTCTATCGCCTGCCGGTATGTCAAATGCGGAAAAAATACGGCGTTTTTGTTTGTTTCGGGGTCGGCGGAATAAACCCCGTTGACTTTAGTTGCCTTTATGATTAAGTCCGCGTTCAGTTCCAGAGCTCTCAGAGCCGCGGCAGTGTCGGTCGTCACGCCGGGCTTTCCCGTTCCGCAGGCGATTATTGCGGCAGACCGGGGGCCTAACTTCCTGAGGCAGTTCTGCGGGGAATAAGGGACAGTTATTTTTTCGACTTTCAACTGGCTGAACACGACGCTTTTTATGCCGGCTCCTTCAAGAGCGTTTTTCAGAGTGACGGCGTTGTAAATTGTGGAAAGCATTCCGAGATAATCGGCATCATCCCCCTTGTAATCCTCGGGCTTCAGATCCTTGCCGCGCAGTATATTGCCGCCTCCGGGGACTATGATGATTTCGCTGTTTTTAATATGCGCTATTTCTTCCGTCAGGTATGCGATTTTCTTTTTCTGAAGGGGCTGTTCTTTTGTTCCGAACGCTTCGCCGCTTATTTTCAGGACGATTCTTTTAGGTTTCAAAATAGGGACACCGCCATCAGTTTGATTACTGACCGATTTCAAATCTTACGAAGCGCGTTATTTTTACCGCTTCTCCGAAGGATGCGCACGACTCGTTGAAAAAGTCCGCGAATTTTTTCTTCTCCTCCCTGAAATACGGCTGTTCCAGCAGGACCGCGCTCTCGTAGAATTTTGAGAGTTTTCCCTCTATAATTTTTTCGGCAATCTTCGGCGGCTTTTTTGAGAGGTCGCTCTGTGCTCCCAGTATTTTTTTTTCCTTTTCGAGAACTTCGGCGGGGACTTCCTCTTTTCTTACATAATCCGCTTTCATTCCGGCGCACTGGATGGCCGTCTCTTTGAGAATTTTCTGAAAGTCATCGGACTTGGCGACGAAGTCGGTTTCGCAGGCGATTTCCACCAGCACCCCGATTTTTCCGCCGGGATGTATGTAAGCATAAACCTGTCCTTCATTTACCAGACGGCCTTCTCTTGACGCCATTTTGAGAATCCCTTTTTCTCTGAGGATTGTCTTTGCCGTATCCATATCGCCTTTTGATTCTATCAGGGCGGTTTTACAGTCCATAATTCCGGCATTCGTTATTTTTCTGAGAGTCCTTATGAGTTCGTTAGTCACTGCCATTTTCTTCCTCCCCCTGTTCTTCCGGCTTTTCTTCCTGCCGTTCTTCCGGCTCTTTTTCCATGCCGGCTGCTTGCGGTATTCCTTTGCCTTCTAAAACAGCGTCGGCTATCAATTGCGTTACGACTTTTACGCTTCTTAAAGCGTCGTCGTTTGCGGGTATCGGATAGTCAATGATGTCCGGGTTGCAGTCGGTATCGAGCATGGCTATTATCGGGATGTTCTTCATTCTCGCTTCTTTAACGGCGAGTTCCTCCTGGATAGGGTCAACGATGTAAACCGCCTGCGGCAGTTCGTAAAGGTCGACCAGACCTTTTAATTCTCTGTCCAGCCTGGCGAGAACCCGCGATTTTTTTGCGTAAATCTTTTTGGTGGACTTATATGTGTCCAGATTTTTCTGAAGGTCTTTATATCTGTCTATGCTGGAAAGAATCTGCTTGAAATTAGAGAAAAGCCCGCCCCACCACCTGGAGGCGATATACGGCATTCCGCACCTTTGCGCTTCCTCGGCGATTGTATTCTGCGCCTGCTTTTTTGTTCCGACAAAAAGAACAGACCCGCCTGTTTTTACGGTTTTCTGAACGAATGAGAGAGCGTCGGCCAGCAGTTTTACCGTTTGTTCTATGTTTATTATATGGATGTTATTCCTGACCGTGTAAATGTACTTTTTCATTCTCGGATTCCATTTGTTTTTCCGGTGCCCGAAATGGGCGCCCGCTTCAAGAAGTTGCTTGGCATTTATCTTCACTTATTTCCTCCTATACACTTACTCACTCGCCTGTACCCTTACGGGTACAAGTAATTCTCGGCTATTTGACTCAATAAGGGGGGATTCTCCCCCCTTATTGGGCTCCTCACGCGCTTCACAACGCATTCGTCGCTTGTCACCCCCCAGATGGTAAAAAGATTGTTGTTTTTCACGTGCATGCTACATACTTTTAAGAAATAATAGAGCGAACCAGTTTTGCCTGTTTGCCCGTAACATAGTCCTTCTTTTTAAGGACTCTCAGCCTGCTTCTCTTTTTACCGCCGTTAAGATGACTTTTGCCTGCGTGAGCTCTTTTTACCTTTCCGCCGGCGTTTACTCTGAATCTTTTTGCGGCGCCTCTGTGCGTTTTCATTTTTCCTTTTTTCTGCATTTTATTTTTCCTCTCGGCGGCAATTTGCCACTGCCGCTATTGCCGCCGTTTCGCTCCTCAAAACAAAATTTCCCAGGGAAGCGGGTGTCAGGCCTGCGGCTATCGCTTTTTCCGTTTCTTTTTCCGTAAAGCCCCCTTCGGGGCCCACAAAAAACGAAATTTTCCGGAAATTCCCGCCTATTCTCATGGGCGGCGCAGCAGCCGACATGATAAAACCGGCTCCCCCGCTCTTTTTCCAGTCCTTAATACCTATCAAAAAGTCCTTTGTTTCGTCAAGTGAGGGAATAAATTTTCTGCCGCTCTGGCTGCATGCGGCTATGAGGATTTTTTCGAGGCGGGCCCGCGGGATTTTTTTCCTGAATGACCTCGCTGTTTTAAGGGGCACGAATTTTGTAATGCCGAGTTCCGTCGTTTTTTCAATACACAGACGGAGGCAGGGAGGTTTTATCAATGCGGCATAAAGCGTTATTTCGGGGAATGGTTTTTCTCCGGAAAATTTTTCAAGAATTTTTATCTGAAGCTTCAGCGGATGCCTGGAAACTTTTAGAATCCGCGCCCGTGCCCCGTGACCGTTTCCGTCGAAGATATTTATTTCGTCCGATTCCTTGAGCCGTCTTGCGTTTACGATGTGGCGGGCTGTTTCACCCAGAATTTCGGTCTTTAAGTCGGGCACAAAAAACTGGCTCATTGCATCCCGTTCATTTGAAGAGTTTTTTCCAGAAGGAACTCTGTTCTTCCGCCATCAGTTCGGAGTATTCCTCAAGAAAATGCTTTTCTTTTGAGGATATTTTTTGAGGCACGAAAATGCTCACCGTTACGAAAAGGTCTCCCCTGTAAGACGCGTTCAGACGGGGCATTCCGTATCCGCCGAGCCGGAAGACCTGCCCGTCTTTGCATCCGGCCGGAATTTTCATCTGGATGTTCCTGTCTATCGTCGGCACGGAGATTTTTCCCCCGAGGACGGCGACGGGGTAGGGAATTTCCACCTCTGTTTTGAGGTCGGTTCCGTCCCTTTCAAATTTTTCGGAAGGAGCAATCGCCACGACGACATAAAGGTTTCCGGGGATTCCCTCGGGGGACTCATAGCCCTTACCTCTCACCCGCAGCGACGTTCCCGAGAGAACGCCCGGCGGAATTTTTACCTTGAGCGTTTCGCGGCTTTTTACAAGACCGTGGCCGCCGCATGTTCTGCACCTGTGTTTTATTACGGAGCCCCGCCCGCCGCACTCGGGGCAGGTTCTTTGCAGCGAAAAGATGAAACTTCCCTCCGTAACAACGCCCCTGCCTTTACAGAGAGGGCATTTCGACGGTTTTGTGCCGGGTTTTGCGCCCGCGCCCCCGCATGAAGGGCATCTTTTTGCCCGCATGTATGAAATTTCTTTTTCGGTTCCGTGAAACGCTTCGGAGAGTTCGATTGCAACCTGAATTTCCACGTCTTTTCCGCCCGGCCGGGCAGCGTGCCTGTGTCGGCCTCCGAAGAAACTTTCTCCGGAACTGCCCCTGAAAAAACTGCTGAAGATGTCTCCGCCGACTCCGAGGTCTTCAAAAATAGACGAAAAATCGGCGCCCCTGAAAATGTCTTCGGACGAGTACTGCTGGTCTATTCCGGCATGGCCGAATTTGTCATACTTTACTCTTTTTTCGGGGTCGGAAAGGACAGCATACGCTTCGGAGATTTCCTTGAACTTTTCTTCCGCCTCTTTCTTTTTGTCCTCGGGAACCCTGTCCGGATGGTATTTTAAGGCGAGTTTCCGGTAAGATGCCTTTAAGTCATCAACCGCTGCGTTCTTTGAAACGCCGAGGATTTCGTAATAATCTCTTTTGGAAGACAAGTTAGGATTTCCTGCCGTTACTTTTCATCTTTGCCTTCGTCTTCCACTTCGGCGTCAACAACATTTTCGCGTTTTTCTTTTTTGTCATGGTTTTCCGGCTCTTCCTGTGCGCTTTGCTGCTGCTGTTGCTGCTGTTGCTGCGTCGATGCCTTGTATGCTTTTTCCGCGAGAGAATGGGTTGTTTTTTCAAGGGATTCTTTTGCTTTTGCAATTTTTTCGGCGTCTTCGGATTTGAGGGATTCTTTTGCTTTTTTCAATTCTTCTTCCACTTTCTTTTTTTCGTCGGAAGTGATTTTGTCCCCGAGGTCCTTCATGCTTTTTTCAACCGAGTATATCATGTTGTCCAGCTGGTTTCTCGCCTCCACCAGTTCCCTTTTTTTCTTGTCTTCTTCTTCGTGCTCTTTCGCTTCTTTCTTGAGTTTTTCCACCTCTTCGTCGGAGAGGCCGGAAGAGGACTTTATCACGATGTTCTGCGACTTTCCGGTCGCCTTATCCTTTGCGGAAACGTTTAATATGCCGTTTGTGTCAATGTCGAAAGTTACCTCTATCTGCGGCACACCCCTCGGCGCGGGCGGAATCCCTGTTAACTCGAACTGGCCCAGCGATTTATTGTCTTTTGCCATTGGTCTTTCCCCCTGAAGGACATGGACGGTAACGGCGGGCTGGTTATCCGCGGCCGTGGAGAATATCTGGCTTTTCTTCGTCGGGATTGTGGTGTTTCTTTCAATGAGTTTCGTAAAAACATTGCCGAGCGTTTCGATCCCGAGCGAGAGAGGGGTGACGTCAAGTAGAACCACGTCTTTTACGTCGCCTTTTATGATTCCCGCCTGAATGGCCGCTCCGGCCGCCACGACTTCATCCGGATTTACGCCTTTGTGCGGCTCCCTGCCGAAAATCTTTTTAACCGTTTCCTGCACGAGAGGCATTCTTGTCTGGCCTCCCACGAGGATAATTTCCTTGATGTCCGACGAACTGATTTTTGCATCCGCCATCGCTTTCCGGCAAGGTTCAACCGTTTTTTCAACGAATTCTTCCGTCAGCTGTTCAAGTTTAGAGCGTGTCATTTTTATACTCAGGTGTTTCGGGCCGGAAGCGTCGGCCGTTATGAAAGGGAGATTTATTTCGGTTTCAAGGGATGTTGAAAGTTCCGTTTTTGCCTTTTCGGACGCCTCTTTCAGACGCTGTAAAGCCATGTTGTCTTTTGTCAAATCCACGCCCTGATCCTTTTTGAACTCCCCGCACAGCCATGCGATTATCTTCTGGTCGAAGTCGTCCCCGCCGAGGTGGGTGTCGCCGTTTGTTGATTTTACCTCAAAAACGCCATCTCCTATTTCAAGTATTGAAATGTCGAAAGTCCCGCCGCCGAGGTCGTAAACGGCTATCAGTTCGTTTTTTTTCTTCTCGAGTCCGTAAGCCAGCGCCGCCGCCGTAGGTTCGTTTATTATCCGCAGGACGTTGAAACCTGCGATTTCTCCCGCCTTTTTTGTAGCAGACCGCTGGGAATCGTTGAAATAAGCGGGGACTGTTATTACGGCGTCGGTAATTTTTTCGCTGAGATAATTTTCCGCATCAACCTTGAGTTTCCGCAGAATCTTTGCGGATATTTCGGGCGGGCTGTAGTCCCGTCCGTCTATTTTGAACCTGACATCGCCGTTGGCCGCTTCCGTGAGGGCGTATGGGACGTGCTTTTTATCAAGTTCTATGGCTGGGCTGTGAAGCTTCATGCCCATAAATCTTTTTGTGGAAAAAACGGTTCTCATCGGGTTCGTGATTGCCTGCCTTTTAGCCAGCAGCCCGATGAGCTCCTCACCTTTTTCGGTAAACGCGGCTATAGACGGCGTTGTTCTGGCGCCTTCGGCGTTGGTGATGATTGTGGGCTTCCCCGCTTCAAGCACAGCCATACAGGAATTTGTCGTTCCTAAATCGATTCCGAGAACATGAGCCATTTTATTTTCCTCCTTCTTTTTCTGTTCCGTCTTTCGTTTCGGGTTCTTCGTTTTCGGCGACGACGACATTTGCAGGTTTAAGAACATCCTCTCCGCAGTAATAGCCGTTGTCGATAACTTTTATTATTTCCCCTGCTTTGAATTTTCCGGTCTTTTCCGAAAGCACCGCGTTGTGAGCCGCCGGGGAAAATTTTTCGCCGGCGCAGGCCATCCTTTTTATTCCGAACCCTGCGAAAATTTTTTCCAGTTCCTTCATTATTATTTCAACGCTTTTATTTAAATCCGCGTGGTCGCAGTTTATAGATTCTTTTACTCTTAAAAGATTATCCATAACGGGCAGGAAAGCGGCAAGAATGTTTTTCCTTTCCGTGAGAATTAAATTTTCAATCTCCTTTTCGCTTCTTTTCCTGTAATTTTCGAATTCGGCTTTAAGGGTGATGAGCTGTTTATAATAATCCTCTGCTTTTTCCTTTTCTTTCAAAAGCGTTTGCGGCAGAATTTTAAGTTCTACGCTGCTGTCTGTCTTTTTTATTTCATTTTCATTTTTTTCTTTATGGTTTTTGCTCATCACAGAACCTCCGTCAATCTTTTTTGCACCACCTGCGATGTGCCTTTAACCAGCGGCAGGACCCGCATGTAATTCATAAACTGGGGCCCGAGGACGCAGCAGACGTATTGAGTGCCGCCTATCCTGAAATTTGACAGGACGATCGCCAGACCCTTAAATTCCTCGGGCAGCATTTCGTGGCAGAATTCAACATCGTGCTCGTTTTCGCGAATGCTGCCGGATATCTGCGAAATCAGAATCTGCTCGTTTTCGATAATGGAAAACAGTTTGGCCGTAGAGGTTATTCTTTTTTCAAAAACAGACGGACTTATGCTTGTGTGGAAAGAAACTTTCGCAGCCCCCAATACCGCTTTTTTTTCCTCTATCAGAGACAGTATCTTGCGGTTTTCCTCGTAGAGTTTTCTGAATTTTTCCTCCAGGAAGAAAGCATTTTTTCCTTTTGCGCTCCTGACAATTTTCCGGATAAAGATAAAAGTGCTGTTTGATATTTTTTCGGGGAGTTTTATGAGCCCTTCGTAAATTTTACCCTGGACCGTAATGATGAAAAGAAGAATCCTGTCTTCCGAAATCAGTTTTATGTCGCAGTCACGTATTTCGGGATTTTTTTCAAGAGAACCCGCTATTCCAATCCAGTCGGAATACGTTGAAAGAATGTGCGACGCTCTTTTAAGCAGCGCCGCCTCTTCCAGGAATCCCTCGAATTCGTCAATTTTTGTTCCGTCCATTATTTCCCCGCGGTCAAGAATGCTGTCAACATAAAACCTCAGCCCTTTTGTGGTCGGAAGACGGCCGGAGCAGTGAAAAGAATGAGTCAGAAAACCTTTTTTTTCAAAAGAGGCAAAAACGTTCCGTATGGTTGCGGGCGAAACGCCGAGGTTGTATTTGACATTCAAAAATTTTGAGCCGGTCGGCCGCCGGTTGCTGATAAATTCCTTTATTACCGCAAGCAGTATGTTTTTGTCCCGCTTCTTTATTTCCGGTAATGGTTCTTCTTCTTTTAACATTAAATACGCCCCCCGTATTTTGCGTTTAGCACTCTTTCCAACAAGGTGCTAACTTACCATTTTAGATGTTTCCTGTCAAGCAAAGGATTCAAATTGCCCTGGGAATGGGTAGAAAAGGATTTCTCATTTTTGCGGTCAGGCAATGGATGTACGGATAGGATGTACGGATATAGAGAAATGTTATCAAACAAATCAACTTTAGCGGTAAGTTACCGAAATCACATTGACATATTGCGGTTTACCGATTATAATTGTAAAAACCGGATGAAAAAAATTATCGGAATTATCCTGACCGCCGTGATGGTTACGGCTGTTCCCGCCAATGCCGCTCTTGCCGACCCCGAATGGTGGGACCCCGACGCCGTCGGCGCGGGAGATGACTGGCACTACCGTCTGACGATTACGGTCAGCGCCGGTTTATACGACCGCTACGACTGTCCCGTAATCTACGAACTTGATTTCAACGATTTATTAAATCGGCTCGGCGTAACCGGAACATTCGATGTCAACTCTCCGCGGGTTGTTGAGGTAACCTCCATCGGAACCGTTCTCGGAGAGAGGAAATCATGGTTTGAGGCGCCTGTTTTCATCAGTTCCGTGAATGCAAGAGGACATCTTATATGGAACTTTAACGGTATAAGTCCCGCAGGGGCGGTCCGCTATTACAACATTTATTTTGACATTGCGGAAAACGGTTCCAAGGCCGCGCCGTCTTACCGGGTATCAACTGCTGTTACCTCTCTTTCAAACGGAACAATCAGCATAGAAAATATTTCCTCACAGATGTCTTTTTCAAATTTAATTTACAATGCCACTGATTACATTGTTTCCGACTGTATTAAAGTTTCTCTGGAAGATGCAAACGAAGATTATTCTTCTCACCAAAATCCTGCTTTTTTAGCTAATGACGGAGCTTTCCCCTACGATATGGGTGTTTCCTCGCGGGTTATCAACGAGTCGGATTTTAAAATTGTCCGCGGCTGGGTTAGTCCCGATAATCATCTTTTTATCCGGCAGTTATACATTATGACATCCGGCAAAAGTTTTATCAGGGCAAATTTTATTGACAATACTCTGAGCAGCGATTATGAAGAGGTGCGGTTTTTCAATTATATCGACTCCAATTTCGCCGGAGAAAGTTCAGGTGACGACCAGGTTAAATATACCGCCAATCTTATCTATTCCCGTGACGCAACGCCCGGAACTCACTTCGGTTTTATGTCAAACCTGCTGCCCAGCAAGTACTGCGCGCAATGTACATCATACACACCGGGTAAACTGCTGGCCAATAACATCCAGCCAAGCAAGAGACAGGATAGGAAGGAAGATATAGATGCCGCGATGCAGTGGAATTTTGACGGCGGTGTTTATTCTCTTTTGCCGGCAACTTCAACCACGATGCTCATGGAAGCGCAGGCGGTGGGAACCATAGGAGAAATTAAGAATACTCTCAATAACCTGACGGACCTGCCGGCGGTGTCAACGACCGCTCTTGAAGGTTTCGGTATTGATATCACCCTGCCGGTTGCCGGTAATATTTATGATACATGGGAGAGTTTATCTCTGTCCGCGGACTCCGATGCCGGACAGTACCTGTGCACAAACTCATCCAACACAATGGAAGGACAACTGGAAAAATTCACCACCTATTGGTACGGGATGGGCGAAGTACATTTGCAGAGCGCGGGTGACGAAACATATACCTATTCGTATGACATCCCCGCAGGAGAGGTGGGAACGCAGGACTGGCGGCTGAGGGTGTGGCCGGGGATGAGTGATTCTTCCCCTGTTTATGATAACGGGTATGTCACTGTTGACACTGTAACTTTTAAAGTGGGCAGTTTTGATATACATAACTTTGATGCTGATGTTTCGAGCAACATTATGAGCCTTTCGGTTAACCCTGGCAATTCAAAAAGCGGTAGTTTTGTGATAGAGAATACCGGCGGTTCAGGAATTGACAACATTATCTTTTATTCTTCCGAACTCACCAAGAGTGGAATTACGATTTCAACGTCCAATATCACCTTTTCTCCGGCCACCGTAGCGAACCTCAATCCCGGGTCGGTGAATACCATCCAGATGACGGTTGCCGTACCGGCTAACCAGCCGCCCGGAGTTTATTCTTCTTCCGTTACATCCTGTGATGACGACGGTACTCCGTCCGATATCTTTCTTCTCGCTCTCACCGTCAACAGCGTAGAAGATGTTGATGTTCAGGATAATGCAGGGGACGTAACGGCTTCGATTATGACTCTTTCAGGGGACAGCGGCGCAGACCGGAATGGAACTTTTGTCGTCGAAAACACGGGCAATGTTGATTTAACCGCCGTTACTTTTTCCTGTGCAGACCTGTATGACGGGAGCGGGTCAACCATAACGGCGGCGAATATTTCCTTTGATGTTTCAGGTTCCACTTTTATCGCTTCCCTGCCGTTTCAGGTATCCGTCAATACCCGGACGGTAATTTTAACCGTCAGCATTCCCGACGGGCAGAAAGCAGCCACCTATTCGGGTTCTGTTACCGCCGAAGACGATGACGGCGCGCCTTTTGATGTTTTTACCGTCAGGGTCGTTGTTTCTGCCACCGAGGCATTGAGAAACAAGGATAATGACGGCGGCGTTACGGCGTCAACAATGTCTCTTACCGGAATTCACGCCACGTCACAAAGCGGTTATTTTTTTATAGAAAACTACGGCAATATAAATCTTAACAACATATTGTTTTCCGCAGACGATTTAAGCGACGGTGCGGGGCACACAATTCCCGGCGCAAATATTACTTTTATGCCTAATATCGTCGCAAACCTGAACTTTGAAGCGGGCAGCAATACGGCTTCCATAAAACTTACGGTTTCCATCCCCGCAGGACAGTCAACAGGCACCTACAGCGGTTACATTACGCTGGAGGACGACGATTTGATTCCTTCCGACAACTTTCTCTGTGAAGTGATTGTTTCATCCAGCGAAGCTCTTGATGTGCTCAATAACTGGGGCAATGTTTCGGGAAACTTAATGACGCTGATGGAGGAGCCGTCCGCTTCCGCCACGGGCTATTTCAAAATTGAAAATACAGGGAATGTTGCTTTAACGGACCTGGAGTTTAACTCCTCAGAACTTTATAACGGTACCGGCGGGACAATAACCGCTTCAAATGTCATCTTCACTCCCGGTACTGTTGCCTCTCTTGATTTTGCGGCGGGTTCCGACACGCAGACAATTGCTCTCTGCGTAAACATTCCTATCGGTCAGTCGTCGGGCACATATACCGGAACCGTAACCGCGCTTGACGACGACAGCGATCCCTCCGATACGTTTTCGCTGGAAGTCATCGTCTCCACCGGCAGCGAAAAAATAGACATCCGCAACAACGATGGAGACCTCAGCGGCAATGTAATGACTTTTTCGGTTGACGCAAGTTCTTCCGGCAGCGGAATTTTTATCATTGACAATACCGGCACCGCTGAGGTAGGCGGTCTTGAATTTTCATCAACCGAACTTTTAGACAGTTACGGACATGCGATTTCAACCGGCAATATTTCATACAGCCCTGTATCCGTGGGCGCTTTCGGCGTGTCCGAATCCACAACTATTCTTCTAACCGTAAATGTAGATGCCGGTCAGCCGGCGGGTGCCTACCAGGCGACGGTAAGCGCGGAAAATGAAGGTTACCCCGCCGACTTTTTCATTCTGAGCGTCACGGTGAATGCCGACGAGAACCTTGAGGTTTTCAACGACAGCGCGGGAGTGACGGGAAACATAATGTCTCTTTTGGGTGACCCTTTTTCCTCTCCTTCAGGGAGTTTCACCGTCATAAATAACGGGAACATTGATATTAACAATATTCAGTTTAATTCAACCGCTCTTTCCGATACAGGCGACAACATCCCCTCCGCTCAAATTGTGTTTGACATCAACCCGCTTGCAAATCTTTCCTTTCTCGCCGGGAGCAACACGCAGACCGTCAACCTTACGGTTAATATCCCCGACGAGCAGGCGGCCGGAACTTACACCGGCACCATCACGGCAAAAGACGATGACGGCAGTCCTTCGGATACTTTCGGTCTTAAGGTTACCGTAAATAGCAAAGAGGATATTGATGTGCAGAACAACGGCGCCGATATGGCGGCTAATGAATTGACGCTCACCGGTAATCCGCAGACCTCGCAGACCGGAAATTTTATCGTTGAAAATACGGGTAATGTCGTCTTTAGCCAGATTCAATTTTATAAAGCCGAACTCTATAATGGTACGGGCAGTACTATTACCGTGGACAAAATTTCTTTTGATTATTCCGGCTCCACCGTCATAGCAACGCTTCCGTATACCACCGGCTCGGACGAGGCGATTGTCCAGCTCACCGTAAGCATTTCCTCCGCTCAGCCGGCAGGCACATATACAGGGACAGTAAGCGTTAAAGACAGCGACGGCGACCCTTCCGATACTTTTTCATTAAAAGTAATTGTAAATCAAAAAGAGGATTTGGATATTCAGGATGATGCCGGCGGCTTAGCGGCTTCGATTATGACTCTTTCAGGAAACCCGGGCACCAGCCAGTCGGGGAATTTCAAAGTGGAAAATACCGGAAATGTTTTACTGGATGATATTATCTACGCATCAACAATCATGGACGACGGAGGTTCGAACAATATCGGAACGGCGTATATTACTTTTATACCCGCAGGAACGGCATCCCTCGATTTTGAAACAGGGAGCGATATCGTTTCATCCACTGTTACTGTTGATATTCCTTCGGAACAGGCGCCCGGCCTTTATTCCGGCGTCGTCACGGCAAAGGATGACGATGACACGCCCTCCGACACGTTTATCACGCGTCTTACAGTCAACGGTGTTGAGGATATTGCGGTTCAAAATAATTATCTGGATATTATCGCATCCAGCATGACCCTCTCGGGCGCCCCCGGCGCAACTGTAACGGGTGATTTCGGGATAGAAAATACGGGTAATATTTCACTTGGCAACGTTATTTTTTCGGCGTCGCTTCTTGAGGACGGCGCGGGCAGCATTTCCACATCCGTAATTGTCTTTACTCCGGGGCTGATTGCCAATCTGAATTATAAGGCCGGTTCGGACAAACAGGATATTGAAATTTCAATATCCATACCTGCCGCCCAGCCGCCGGGAATCTATGTTTCTACAATTACGGTAAAGGATGACGACGGAACACCTTCATCTGCCTTTCTTTTAAAGCTTACGGTCAATGATTATGAAAATCTTAATGTGCACAACAATGATATGGATGTTTGGGGCAACGAGATGCATATAACGGGGGCGTTCGGAGAAAGCGCCACGGGGTATTTCCTTCTTGAAAACACAGGCAACATGGATTTAACCGGAATTGAGTTTATATCCGCGGACCTTGAGCATGGAACATTGGTGGACGCTCTGGGCGACCCGATAACCATTGCCGCCGGCGACGTCGATTTTGTTCCTGTTTCCGGCGTTCTTGACCTTTCCTATGCGGCGGGTTCCGATACGCAGGCGGTGCTTATAACGGTTGACCTTTCCGGAGTGCCCAATACCGAAGCGGGCATATACTCCGGTATTATCACCGTTCGGGACGATGTAGATGGTCCCGCCGACACTTTTGCTCTTTTCGTCAATGTCACAGGCGATGAATCAATAGACATTCATAACAATGATAGAGATGTATCAGGCGGAGTTCTGACTATTAACGGCGTTTTGGGTTCGGTTGCGACGGGTTATTTTGTCCTTGAAAATACGGGTATTTCTACGGCGGAAAATATTGTGGTTTTCAACACGGGCGATTTAGACGACGGAGCCGGCCATAAAATTCTTGCTTCCAATATCAAATTTGACCCCGATTATACTTTCAGCCTCGGTGTCGGCTCCACCCAGACGATTGCAGTGGGAATAACATCTCCTGTTCTTCAGTATCCCGCCACCTATTACTCTGTAATTATGGCTCAGGATGACGACGGGACCCCTTCCGACAGCGTGATTCTCAAAGTTATTATAGGGAATTACGAAGCTTTGGATATTCACGATAATGAAAAAGATATTTCTTCGGGCATAATGTCTTTGAGCGGAAATCCCGACACCTCGCAGAACGGTGACTTTGTGATTGAAAATACAGGGAACTGCGCTCTGAACAATATTGAATTTGTCCCTGCGTCTCTTTCCGACGGCGCAGGACACACGATATCCCCTGATAATATAATCTTTGACATAAATCCCATAGCAGCTCTTCCGTCGGAAATCGGCTTTAATCTGAAACAGATAAACCTTACGGTGAACATACCGGATTCCCAGGCCGCCGGCATCTATACTTCCACCGTTACCGCCAGGGACGACGACGGCGACCCCGAGGACACCTTTATTCTCAGCGTTACCGTTGCCGGCAGTGAAGATATCGACGTGCAGAACAACGGAGGCGATGTCGTATCCAACACCCTTTCTCTTTCCGGCGATCCCGACTCGAACGACTCCGGTAATTTTATCGTTGAAAATACCGGAAACATCACTCTTACGGATATTCAGTTCAGCGCTACCGGTTTAAGCGGAGCAGGCGCTCTCTCTATCAGCTCGTCCAATGTTTCATTTAATCCCGTAACGATAGAAACCCTTTCTTACGAAACGGGTTCTGCCACAACCTCTGTTACGCTGACCGTCGGCATACCTCCCGACCAGGGAGCGGGCTCCTATCAGGGAACCATTTCGGTTAAGGATGACGACGGAACGCCCCAGGATACTTTCGGCATAAAAGTTGTTGTCAATGCGGTAGAGGTTATCGATATTCATAACAATGATGCGGACGTTTCCGGAAACATGCTGGATTTAACGGGGTACCCGCTGGATATTTCAAGCGGAAGTTTTATTCTTGAAAACAAGAGCAATGTCGACCTTACGGATGTTCAGTTTGTTTCGTCGGTTCTTTCCGACGGTTCCGGACACAATATACCTGCGGGAAGCATTTCCTTTAATCCGGGGAGTATTTCTAATTTTGACTACGAATCAGGGCGGGATACAGCATCCGTTCGGCTGACCGTGACAATTCCGGGAAACCAGAACCCGGGAATATATATCGGGACCGTTCAGGCGCGGGATGACGACGGAACTCCTTCGGATTCTTTTACACTCCGTGTGACGGTGCAGGGCAGTGAGTCGCTTGATGTCAGGGACAACAGCCTTAACCTGGTTTCCAACACGCTCTCTATTTCAGGCAATCCGCTGACCACTCCGTATGGATATTTCCTCGTTGAGAATGACGGTAATATTCAACTGACAAACATTGCATTAACGGCTGTTGCTCTTTCGGGTTCCGGAGGAACAATTCCTTCCTCGGAAATATTTTTTGTCCCTGCAAGTATCTCAAATCTTGATTATGAAACAGGCAGCGATACTACGGCAGTCAAATTGTCTGTTTCTATTCCGGAAAAACAGTACCCGGGTGTCTATTTCAGCACGGTTACGGTGCAGGACGATGACGGCGACCCTTCGGATACTTTCTTTTTTAATCTGACGGTAAATACGCAGGAAGGTTTAAATGTTCTCAACAATACCGGCGATGTTTCCGGCAATGTTATGTCTCTGGGCGGTGGTCCCGGAAGCAGTCAGGAAGGAATCTTTTACGCTGACAATACAGGAAACGTTGACCTGGATGGTGTCAATTTTATTTCCTCGAACCTGACTTCAGCCGTCAGCACCATTACCGCAGCAAACATTTCATTCTCTACCTCCGCCGCTTATATCAATTATGAAAGCGGGAATTCGACAATAAGCGTTACTCTTACGCTTAACATTCCTTCAGGCCAGGCGGCAGGTTTTTATACAGGGGTAATTCTCGTGCGCGATGATGACCTTTCGCCCGAGGATACTTTCAGCATCGCCGTTACCGTTAATCCATCGGAAAATATGGACGTTCAGGAAAGCAGCGTAACCCTTTCCGGGGCTCCGGGGCAGAACAGGACAGGCAGCGTTATAATAGAGAACACCGGCAACGTTGACCTGAATGATATAGAGTTTTCAGCCAGTTCCTTTAACGGCGGTATGATTTCATCAGCCGTAATTACTTTTTCTCCGGGAAGCATTGCAAATCTGGATTACGAGTCCGGGCTCGGCACGACTTCGGTTCAGATAACCGTCGCCATTCCCGGAGGCCAGCCGCCAGGTGTCTATGTTTCAACCGTGACCGTGCGGGACGACGACCTCACACCTTCCGATACTTTTTTTATCTATCTGACAGTTTCCGGCGTGGACGGTCTTGATGTACATGACAACGGCGGCGACTTATCCGGAAATCTCTTATCCGTTTCAGGGAATTCCGGAGCGGTCTCTTCCTCGGGAACATTCGTTACGGCCAACACCGGCAATACCACCCTCAGCGGCATAATATTTTCAACAAGTAATTTTATTTCCGGCGCAAATATTATTACGCGCGAAAAAATAAGTTTCAGTTCCTCAACTCTGACCCTCCTCGTAGGAAGCAGTTCTTCCGTAAAGATGAGCGTAAACATTCCTTCGGGCCAGCCGCCCGGCATTTATACTTCATCCGTTACGGTGCAGGATGTTGCTGGAACTCCTTCGGATTCTTTTTCGGTGGAACTTACGGTAAATTCGGCGGAAGGACTGGATGTTCAGGAAAGCAGTATTACGCTGTCGGGTCTGCCGGGGCAGAACAGGACAGGCAGCGTTATAATAGAGAACACCGGCAACGTTGACCTGAATGATATAGAGTTTTCAGCCAGTTCTTTTAACGGCGGATTAATTCCGGCAAGTGCAGTCAGTTTTTCTCCGGGAAGCATCGCGAATCTGGACTATGAGACAGGAAGCGACACGACTCCGGTGCAGATAACTGTATCCATCCCTGACAGCCAGGCGCCCGGTCTATACATTTCAACCGTGACCGTGCGGGACGACGACCTCACACCTTCCGATACTTTCTTTATTTATCTGACAGTAAACAGCACAGGCATACTTAATATACGGAATAATGACGTTGAAATATCCACCCCGAGGGTCTGCGGAAATCTCCTTACTCTTTACGGCAGTGTGGGCGAAACGACAACGGGATATTTCAGGATAGAAAACGCAGGCAATGTTGATTTTACCGGTGTCAATTTTGCAGGCAGTGACCTTGTTACAGGTTCAGGCAGCGGTCTAATCGCTTCATCAAGCGTAACTTTTACTCCTTCTTCTCTTGCAGGGCTTGATTATGAAACCGGTATTGATACCAAAACAATTACTGTCTGTGTATATATCTCAAGCGGTGCAGGTCTTTACGAAGGCACTGTCATTGCCGGAGGGAACTGGAATTCAAATACATCGTCCGACACTTTTACATTACAGGTTGCGGTAAGCGACCCAAACGAAAGTTTCAGTATTCTATCGTCCAGCAAAGACGTTGACAGCGACAGGATTATGACGCTAACAGGAAACTGCGGCTTTGTTTCGTCTTCAGGAACCTTTGCTATAGGGAATTCGGGAGCGGTTTTAATTGACAGTATAAGTTTTATATCCACCGCCCTCGAGGATTCCGAAGGTCACAGCATTTCATCAGACAGTGTGGTATTTTCAACTTCACCCCTGTCAAATCTGGCACAGGGAGCTACTGAATATATAAATCTTTCCGTGAACATTCCTTCCCTTCAGGCGCGCGCAACTTATTACGCAACAATCACCGCCAGTGACGACGACGGTTCTCCGGCAGACAATTTTACTTTAAAACTTATTGTTGAACCGACTGAAGGACTTAATGTATGTGATAACTACAGCCAGGGAAGTGTTTCACAAAGTACCATGACTCTCGCAGGGGATCCCGGTTCTCTGGTCAGCGGGGAATTTGTTGTGGAGAATACAGGAAACATTACACTGGACGGCATAGAGTTCAGCGCATCGGATTTTAACGGCGGGGCTATTTCTTTTTCCGTTATCAGTTTTGTTCCCGCAGGCATTGATTCACTTTCATTC
The DNA here is from genome assembly GCA_043825615.1 of bacterium. Classification (GTDB taxonomy): domain Bacteria; phylum CG03; class CG03; order CG03; family CG03; genus JBDRMV01. The sequence goes on from JBDRRS010000014.1 coordinate 182,157, forward strand.
GAAGGTTCAAGTACAACCGTTGTTCAGGTAAAAGTGAATATTTCTTCCACCCAGTCAGCCGGAATTTATATTTCAACCGTAAATGTAAGAGATGACGATTTGTCGCCCGATGACACTTTTTATATCCGGCTGACGGTAAATTCCGTTGAAGACATTTCGCTGAACGTCAGCAGCGTGACGGTGGCCGGTGACCCGAATTTTGCAAGTTCACTGGGGACGTTCACGGTGACCAACAGCGGAAACGTTTCTCTCGATAACATCGTTTTTTCAACGAGTAATCTTATCAGCGGTTCCAATTCAATCCCGGGGCACCTTATTACTTTTTCAACCGGCGGTTTCAGTTTAGTAATAGGTTTAAGCACAAGTGTCAGGGTAGGTGTTTCTGCTATTCCGGACGAGCAGCCGGCGGGAACGTACCTGGGCAGCGTGGTGGTTTCAACCGGCGGCCCAATGCAGGAGACATTTACCTTAAGATGCACGGTAAATGAGGATAAGAATATTGATGTTGACGATAACGCTCTGAATGTGAACCAGAGCACAATGACTTTGAGCGGAGCCCCGGCGAGTTCCGCCGCGGGGGACTTTCTTGTCAGGAATAACGGGAATGTAAACCTGACAAACATAATTTTTGAGGTAACTGATTTCCAGGGGGCAGGTATAACAATTTCATCAACCGCCGTGACTTTCTCGCCTTCCGGTGTAGGGAATCTTCCCTATGAAACAGGGAATGACACCGTCTCTGTGCGGATGAGCGTCGCGATACCTTCGGGGAAAGAAGCGGGGTTGTATGTTTCAACAGTGACGGTAAAAGACGGCAGCCTTTCCGCCTGCGACACCTTCTTTATCCGTCTGAATGTGACCGCAGCCGAGAATCTCTCTCTGGACGTAAGCAGTGTAACGGTGCGCGGCGCCCCGGGTTTTACAAGTTCGCTTGGGACGTTCACGGTGACCAACAGCGGCAATATATCGTTGAGCAATATTATTTTTTCAACAAATAATCTTGTCAGCGGTTCAAATTTCATTGAGGGGAACCTGATTTCATTTTCAACCGGCGGTTTCAGTCTGGAAATAAGTTCAAGCATAAGTGTCAAGGTTAGCGTCTCCATTTCCAGCAGCCAGCCGGCGGGAACTTATCTGGGCAGCGTAGTGGTAAAAGACGATGATGACTCTCCTCAGAAAACATTTACTTTGAGATGCACGGTGAATGAGGATAAGAATATTGATGTTGACGATAACGCATTGAATGTGAACCAGAGCACAATGTCCATTAGCGGCGCGCCGGTAAGTTCCGCATCGGGAGATTTTCTTGTCAGGAATATCGGCAATGTAAATTTGACGGACATAAATTTTGAGGTGAATGAATTCCTGTCATCAGGCAGCGCCGTCATTTCCTCAAATACGGTGACATTTTCACCCGCTGGTATAGGGTATCTTTCCTATGTAACGGGGAATGATACCGTGGCGGTTCGGATGAGCGTCGCGATACCTTCGGGGAAAGAAGCGGGGTTGTATGTTTCAACGGTAACGGTAAAAGACGGCAGCCTTTCCGCCTGCGACACCTTCTTTATCCGTCTGAATGTGACTGCAGCCGAGAAACTCTCTCTGGACATAAGCAGTGTAACGGTAAGCGGTGACCCCGGAGTTGTAAGTTCGTCGGGAACTTTTACTGTAACCAACAGCGGCAATATATCGTTGAGCAATATTATTTTTTCCACGAACGCGCTTATCAGCGGTTCCAATTCAATTCAGGGACACCTGATTTCATTCTCAACCGGCGGTTTCAGTTTAGGAATAAGTTCAGGCATAAGTGTCAAGGTGAGTGTTTCTAACATTCCCGCCAGCCAGCCGGCGGGAACATATCTGGGAAATGTGGTTGTGAAAGATGATGACGGTGCACCGCAGGAGACATTTACACTGAGATGCACGGTGAATGAGGATAGGAATATTGATGTTGACGATAACGCCCTGAATGTGAACCAGAGCACAATGACCGTAAGCGGAGCCCCGTCAAGTTCCGCCTCGGGAGATTTTCTTGTCAGGAATAACGGAAATGTAAACCTGACGGATATTATTTTTGAAGTAAATGATTTTCAGGGAACCGGCCCGTCGATATCCTCAAACACTGTGACCTTCTCACCTTCCGGGATCGGAGTCATTTCTTATGAAACGGGCAGCGACACCGTGGCGGTGCGGATGAGCGTCGCAATCCCTTCGGGGCAGGACGAGGGTCTATATGTTTCAACGGTAACTGTAAAGGACGGCGGTCTCCTTGCCTGCGACACCTTCTTCGTCCGTTTAACCGTTACGGCGGATGAAGGTCTGGATGTGCATAACAACGAACTCAGCATATCTTCCAATGTTCTGGTCATAAACGGAGAGCCGGGCGACTTTAAAAGCGGCTGCTTCATAATCGAGAACACAGGTAATATCGCCCTTACCGGCATTATCTTCTCAACGGGTCCGCTCACAAGCGGAGCGAATACGATTCCGGGAGAGCAAATCTCATTCAGCACCTCATCTTTCAATCTTCAGAAAGGATTAACCGCCTGCGCCACGCTTTATCTCAACATACCTGCGGGACAGGCTCTCGGAACTTACCTGGCTACCATTACGGTTAAACATGATGACGGTACGCCTCAGGATACTTTTGTCCTGGAAGTGAACGTCAATACCGAAGCCGTTGATATTCATGACAACGGCGGAACCGTGTCCGCAAATATCATGAGCCTTTCGGGGAATCCCGGAAATTCCGTCAGCGGCAATTTTATAATTGAGAATACGGGTTCCGTGGCGCTGGACAACCTTGTGCTTGTCTCCACTCACCTCCGCTCGGGTTCTTATACCATTCCGTCGTCAACAATATCCTTCACGCCTTCTTCCGTCACCATCCTTGATTTTCAGGAAAGTTCCACCAACACCATCTCTGTCCAGTTGAATGTTTATATTCCCGTCGGACAGCCCGCCGGTATTTACACCTCAACAGTTGCGGTCGTTGATGACGACGGTCAGCCGTCGGATACTTTCACGCTCCGGCTTACGGTAAATCAGATGCCGGGTCTGGATATTCAGGATAATTCTCCGGACCTGTCCTCCGGCACCATGTCACTGACGGGGAACAGGGATACCGTTTTAAGCGGCAGTTTTATTCTTGAGAATACGGGTAATATCAACCTGGATAACATCGTATTTATCTCCACGGATTTGGGAAGCCCCAGCGGCACGATTCTTTCAACGGATATCAGTTTCAGCACCGGTACGGCATCTACCGCTGCAATTGACCTTGCTTTCGGCGCGACGGTAGCGGTCAGAATTTCCGTTGATGTATCTTCCGCCCAGCCGTACGGGCTCTACTCGGGAACAATCACGGTTATGGACGACGACGGTTCCCCCTCGGATTCGTTTTTCCTTATGGTAGATATTTCCGATGAAAAATTTTCTATGTTCCACTATGTTGACGGTTCAACCGTAACTTTATCAACAATGACTTTATCGGGCTTTGCCGGGAACATTTCTTCCGGAACATTTTTCCTTGAAAATAACGGTTCGGTATTATTGGATAATATTGAATTCAT
>JBDRRS010000015.1:0-9158 GCA_043825615.1 bacterium
CCGCTCATCATCACAATCGCCGCCAAACCAACAATCATCCTTCTACTCATCTCTTCCTCCTCAAGCGGGGTTAAATCCCCGCACTGCACAAACCAACGTTCCTCTTTCCTTCCGCCTTCGGCGGATTTCGTCCGCCTCATACGGACTCAACTTCTCATCCGCATCACCTCCTTATTCTCATCCGCCCTGATTCAAAGCCATTATCGTTACGTAAATCGTCTTCTGGTCGGTGCTCCCCACACTGCTCGGAACTCCTATCCTGAACCACAGAAGTTCTTCCGTCCCGGGAGCAGTGTTGTAGCCGTCCTGGTCTCCTGCAAAAATTGTCCCGTCGCAGGTCTGGGCAACATAAGTCAGGTTATAATTGTCGTCGCCGCTGCCAAAATCCCCCGGCGGGCGCGTTGAGTTAAACTGCGCATGCAACGTGTACTGATCAGGCCCTGTGCTTGTCGCAAGAGCCCACGGCACCGCTCCCATCGCACTTGACGCCCTTATGCTGTATTTTTCCACAGCGTCCGTTGAATCATTGATTACCGCCGTTGACTCAGCCGCAACCGACGCCGCAGCTGCGTTCAAAGTCCCGAAATCAAAACCTGACCGCGAAACGCACACGCTTAGAGTCGGCACCACCGTTACGGTCAGTTTTACTGTTCCCGTACCAGCAGACATGGCAAACCCCGCGCATAAAAGCAGCGCCGCAGAGACGAATATCAGTTTCTTACGCATTTTTTACTTTACCCCGCATCATCATTTCACAACATCGGCAAGCACATAGGTATAAATAAAAACATCAATTTTCTGATTAAGTAATTTTGTTTTGATATAGAATTCGTATTTTTTCCCGCGATATTTTTTCTCCTTTGGAACTTTTATATACGCTTTAAAAACCTTTATTGTGTTATCCGGAACTTCAATAATATCTTTCTCAAAAGTAATCCAATCGGGATCCCCTCTTTCATAACCGCCTTTCAGCGGTTGCATGTCTTTTTTTCCGTCCACGCTTTTTAACTCATACGAATACGCGGAGTCATTCATATTAACCACTTTCAATTTCTTGCCGAAAATTTCTCCTATCTCGTATTTTCTACCTGGCTTAATCTCAAAAAGAAAAATCTTCCCCGGCGACACTTCAAAGTTCATGTTGGCGAGGAGCCGGTCATTTGTTTCTGTCTTTTCCGTTTCTTCCTTTATCTGCTCTTTTGATTTGATTGTCTTGATATAAACAAGCGACTGAACGCCTACGCCAATATTTCCGTGCACTGCGCGTGCAACGGATTCAATCACTGCCAGATATTTTCTGTCATAATTTTCAGGTGCATCGGGAATTCTTATGATTACATCCACGACTTTCATTCCGCCGCCGCGCAACTCAATTTCGTTGTCACTAACCATTACCCAGTTTGCATCCGGGATCGGTTCATATCCGTACAGACAGTTCTGCGGTTGTGGCTTAATAACAACAATTGAACCGGTAACATCCTCGCCTGATGTATTTGTGACGGCGAAAGGAAGATTCATTAGTTCCCTCGTATTATAAACCTTTCCCGGAATGACATTTTCCAGACGCACTGAACCGAATTTTGTTCTTAACCCTACCGCTCCGGCGGAAGAAACAAATACACCTATACCGATAAATAAAACCAAAAATAATTTACTTTTCACCTTCCCCTCCTTTTTTAATCCGCCCGGCAAGAGCGGCATATTTCTCCGCCGATTTCATATCGCCTTTAAGACGATAAAACATGCTTAAGTCCAGAACATTCTTGTAAAGATACGGCCCGGCCTTATATGCTCTGATAAAACACTCCTCCGCTTCATCCCGCTTGTTCTCATTTCCGAATTGAACCATCGACATTTTCACCGCGCCGAGGTCGCTCCACGCCCACGGGTTCTCCATGTGAAATTTAACATTCCTCAAGGCGAGTTTCTCCGCTTGACAAAGATAATCCTTGTCGTTATTTTTCAAAGCGAGCGAGCGTTGACGCACAATGCGGGAACGGGTATACGCAAGGGACCGCGGCATTAAACTTACGGATAATTCATAATCATCCGTCCCTTTCATAAAATGAATATCCGCTAAAAGGTGACGCCCTGCAAGGACAAAATAAAACAGAATAAAAACAAGCGAACTGCCGAGGAGCAAATATCTTTTTACTGCGCCTAATTTAATTTCCCTGACGGCGCCGCAGGACGAAACAAAACCCGCCATTGCCCAGAAATAAACCATCGTTTCGTTGAGGAAAAAGTGAAATTGAAGAAAGATAAAAAGCGCAAAAAGCGACGAGACAACACCTGCAAAATAAAGGCGCTCCGCGCCGGGCGCTCGCTTGAAACCAAAGAACAGAACGTTCAGCCACAAAGTCAGATACGCTGCAAGGGCAAATATTCCCATGGTCGAAGCCACCTGGAGGATTGTGTTGTGCGCATAATTTGAAACATTCTTCCCTCCCGTAAGCTGCGCGAATTTTAAAGTCATATACTTTGGGAAAATATCTTGAAACAAATTAGGTCCAACCCCGTGCCAGAAATTGTCTTCGAACATTTTGACCGCCGATTTCCATGTTTCAAGACGGGCGGAGGCGCTCGCCTCGCCCGAATCAATCAATGTTTCTGTTCTCTGCGCCACCAGCGACTTTGACGACGGCTGCTGCAGAGATTCCAGATCCTTTCTGTTCACCAGAAAAATAAAAACCACAACCATAAAAGAAACCGACAGAACCAGCAGACGTTTCATTCCACGCCTTCGGTTTTCTGCGCCCAAAATCAACGCAAATAAAACAACCGATACCCCGAACGCAAGCCAGGAAGCCCTGGAAAGGGTAAGACCAAGATTAACCGCAAGAATGATGTTCAGAATAAAAATATAAGGGACATATTCCACCGGGGAACCAAGATAAAAAGCAAGCGCTATCGGGATAACCGTTACAAGATACCCCCCGAGAAAATTCGGATTGCCGAGCGTGGAAAATATCCGGTTGAAAGAATATGCCGTTTTATAAAACGGGTCAAACCCAAGCATCTGCGCAATTCCGTAAATGGAAACGACGGACGCGGCGGCAAGAACAACAATTCCCGAAGCCGTCCAGTCATCCGTCCGGAACTCATCGCTGACAACAATGAAAATGAGAAACCCCGCAAAAACGCCGGTAAAACCCCATTCGTAATAGGAGCACAGCCCGAGGAAACTCACAAAAAAGTCCTTTGAAAAAACCGTAGCAATACCAACTGTAAAAACAAATGCGGCGGCGAAGTATGTTATCGCCGATATTTTAACGGTTTCTTTTGAAATTAACTTTTTCAGCGACCAGAATAAAAATATGAGGGGCGCAAAAAATCTTAACACGGTAACTTTCGGAATTCCGAAAGCATCAAGCACAAAGCGCGAACTGAAAATTACCGGCATCAGAAAGAGCAGCAAAAATGCCGAAATCCTGATTAAACTTTCAATCGCTTTTCGTTTTTTCTCATTCATCCTTTTTTCCCCCGTTTTTTTTCTCAATCATCCCGAGGCCTTTCAAAGCGTCAAGGTTCTGCGGGTCAATTTCAAGAACCATCTTCCACTGTTCTTTCGCTTTTTTGTAATTTTTCTCAAGAAAATAAAGCATCCCCATATTAAAAATAATGGGTACGGACGCCGGATTATTTTTAAGGGCTTCTCCGTACGACTTTATTGCCTTATCCTTCATGCCCCACAGGTAATAAGCCGTCGCGAGATTTATGTAGGCGTCGGCAAACTTCGGTTCAAGTTCAATCGCTTTTTGAAAGTTAAGAATTGCACTCCTGTAAAATTCTTCGTCCTTAAAGTCCCTGCCGATATAAAGGCAGACAGCTCCCAGCCCGTTGTAAGCGAGCGCAAAGTCCGGTTTCATCTGAACAAGTTTTCTATAGAAGTAAACAGACTGCTCATAATGCTTCCTGCCGGCATCTCTGTCTCTTGCCGTCTCGCCCATTATTCTGTAGAGCTCCGCGATATTTTCGTAATATGCGCATTCCTTTTTGTAATTGAGCGCGACCTTAAACTCTGTTTCCGCTTTTTCATATTCGCTTACGGAAACCGCCTTTAGCCCTTTTCTGAAATGCACGTCTCCGAGGAGCGGCCACAAAATCAGTTTCCCACCGATAATCAAGATAATCAGAATTCCTATAATCTGAAATTCAATCCTCATTTCCTTTTTCACAAAACCTCCTTTTGACCGAGAGCGAGAAAAACCCAGAAGCAGAGCCACATTTCCAGCGTCCAGAAATGGAAAAAACCAAAAATCAGACCCCCGAAAACCGACGCTTTAAGAGCCGGATTTCCCGACGCCCTGAAAAATACGAGGAGCAGCCACAAAAAACACAGGAAACCCAAAACTCCTGAGGAGAACAGATGGTCGAGGAAAATATTATGCGCGTATCCGGGGTTGGCATTCTTTTTCGTCACCCTTTCATATTCTGCCGGAAGAATTTTTGAGACCTCATCCGCAAAAGTGTCCGGGCCATACCCGAAAACAGGTCTCTCTTTAATCGATTCAACGGCCGCTTTCCAGCCGATAATGCGGGAAGAAACGGAAGGGTCGTCTAACCTGTTAAGCCCGAAGACGCCGGCGAAAAGCATACAGGCGGCGAAACCCATCAAAAAAACTCTTACCCTTGCTCCGCTATACATTTCTTTCCCGCAAAATAAAATAAAGAAAACAGCGCTTGCGCCCAGAGCAATAAAACCTGCGGCGACATTAGCAATAACCAGCGCAATGAAACCCAATGTTGCCGAAACCAGAAACAGACGTCTGCCTTCCAGCGCCTGATAAAAAAGAACCGGCAAAACAAATACGAACCAGCCGGCAAGAAAGTTAGGGTTTCCGAAAGTTGAGATTATGCTTCCAAAATAGGTCTCCCACTTAATAGGGTCAACATTCAGATATTGAATAATCCCATACGCGGCGGCGAGGACCGACGCCATCGCAATTGATTTGTAAATCTGCTTTCTCGACACGAAACTGACCGCAAAGTAAAAAATTACATAACATAACAACTGCTGTGTTCCTTCAAAGTAAAAAAGGTATCTTCCCGACCATGAAATTGACGGATTCTTAGAAAAAACAGTCGTTATAATTCTGATGAGAAAATACGCCAGAACGGCAACGGTTAACCGGTTAACCCGAATTTGCCGGAAGCGGAATAGCAGCCCCGCGAAGAGAAGCAGCGCCGAAAATCTCAGCAAAGCAACTTTCGGAAGAGCGAAACAATCTCTCAATCCGGGGATAAAAACCAGCGGCATCAGAAAAACCGTTCCCAGCACTACAAACCCTCCTATTTTTTCAAGATACGTTTTCAAACAACCTCCTTTATGGGGACTGTCCCTTTTACGGACGGAACAAAGCGGAGTCGTAGAAAGGGACTGTCCCCTTCCTCATTACTCCGCAAAAACCGGCGCAAAGCATTTTTTTTGCGTAATCCGCGCGCTTCAGGATGCGACCGTAACCAGCCTCCTCAATTCATCCTCCGCTCCGCCGCTTCTGAGTTCGCTGAGCTGACATTTTCTGGATATCATCTGGCGGATCGTGATGATTTTCTGCACGGTGCTTTCCCTTTCATAAAGACGGTGGCCGCCCCTCGTAAAAACCACCGGATCGAGGAGACCTTCCATTGTGTAAAACTTCACCGTCGACGGTCTCACCCCCGCCTCATCAGCAACTTCGCCGAGCTTCAAAAGCCCCTTCTCAAGCCTTCTCTTCCTTGCGCTTGTCATAACACACCTCCTCTTTTTTCAAAACCGCAAGTAAGCCGTTTACTTACGATTTTCAAACAAAAAATTTTTCCACTCGCCGAGTAGAATTTTTTATTTTCCAACTTGCCTTGCCTTTTTTCTTGTTCTTCATTCTTCATTTTTCCTCACTAATCCTCTACGGGGTTCCCGCCGTAATCGTTGCCGTTATTTCTTTCTCGTCAATCGTTGAGGTGCTGTCCGGCGTCTTTATCAAGAACCAGATATTTCTCAGCGCGTCTTTAATTACGTCTATGCCTGTCTCATTAAGAGCAAATTTTGCGGCAGTGCATTTTACTGTCGTCGTGGAAAGAATGTTATCGGCGACAAAAGTTGTTGAAGACGGCTCCACCGTGTTAAACCCCGCCGAAAGGGAAAACTCATCGTTCCCCGGCGAGTCCTTAATCAGCCAGCCCTTTCCCGAGCCGATTGCCGACGATGAAAACAGCGAATAGGTCTCGGTAATATTTCCCGTATTCGTAACCGTGATTGTCGTTCCGTTCACGACGGCGCTTGAAGCGTTCAGATTCCCGTAGTCATAGGTGCTCGGGGAAATCGAAATTCCCAGAACCGCCGTGACCGTCACCGTCGAAGCATTTGAAACCAGAGACCAGTTCCCCGGAGAGTTCGCCCCCGTGTTTTCATCTCTCGTCCACAGACGGAAATAATATGTAACGTTCCCGTGAAGACCCGTTATATTCTGCGTCTGCCCGCTTAACGGCGAAACGGAAGTCGTGTCAAACAGAAGTTCATATTTGTCGTCAAAGTCAGTCCATTCATCTGAGTCCGTCGTCCAGTCAACGGAAGAAAACGTTGAATACCTTATCTTCCACTGGCCGTCCGTGATGTCTCCCGTCGTCCCGTCGTCGCCGGGAGCAATCCACGTCAGCTGAACATCGCCGCTGCCGTCGTCAAGAGCGAGAGATGAAAGAGTCGTAACCGCCTCAGGTCTTATCCTGCACCAGACTGTCGCCCCGTATGAAATCCCCGAATAATTCGGAATCTCGTCATTCGTCCAGAGACGAAAGTAATACGTCGTTTCCGCGCTGAGAAGCGTTGTCGTTGAAACAACGGTGCCGGTGCTGGTCCCCGAGGCATCAATGATAATCTGTGCGGAGGATGTCGACCAATCCACAGTCGTAAATGTTGCATACTGAATCGTAAAAGAAGAACCGGAAGGAAGGTCATCGCTCCAATCGTCGTCCCCCGGCGACTGCCACTCGAGCTGCACATAACCGGTTACCGTATAAGTTGAAGCGGAAATCGCCGTAACCGCCGCCGGCGCCGTCGTATCCCCCGCTGCGCCAATTGTTATAATACCGCTGTTAGCGCAGGACGTATCATAAGGTCCGTGGTAACCGGAGTCAACCATCAGACCATTGTACTGCGGCAGTTTCGCCTGAAACTTTCTGCCGTTGGTTCCTCCGGCGGCAATATCAATTGTAAAGACAATCTTCCGGCCCGAAGAGCCCGTAGCCATTGTCACCGTCTGCTGACATTCCCAGACGGCATAGGAAACGTTGTACGTCAATGTCCCCAGGTAAGAGTCCCCCGCGGAATAAGCGTTATCGCCGTCAACGTCCTGCCAGACCTTTATTGCAGAAATATCATCATCTTTTAACATCGTCGTCGTGGTCCCCGCCGTTGAAAGGCGGACACCTATGAGATTCTGGGAAATGCTGTTGTCGTGGCCGGGAACCTTGCACGCCAGCACCGTCTTGTTCGTATCCCCCTGGCTTACGCTCGCCGATGCAGCCGTCTGGGTGCTTATCTCCGAAGCAAGCATATTGTATGAGACATAAGTCGGATGCTGCCGCGCAGGCGATGAAGAAACGGAATCATCCCAGTCGCCGCTGGTGTCTATTTTTCCCGCACCTGTTGAAGTAATTTTTGTCCATGGCATATCTACCGGTGTGGATGACCAAGTAAATGAATCTATATGAACCCCTGCCGGTGATGTCCATAATCCAACACCGTCTGTCGTATTGCTTAAAGCGTTGCCAATATTGGTATCATCTACAGCTAAAATAATACAATTTGGTTTAAAGTAATAAACCTGACTTGGAGTACCTTGTCCGTAATCCGAATCCATAAACAACGCATAATACCCGGGTTGTAGAATAGTTGATGAAGTTGAAGCGCCGTTTCTATAGGCATCTTCAATCACAGCGCCGCCGACCAGATCATAATTAGTAGCCCAGTCATCATAAATATCGTCAGCTTCCAATATATCCCTTATGCTGTATCCATTGAGGTCAATTGCCGTAGTTCCCGCATTATAAACTTCAACATATTCATCTGTGAGTTCGGTGGGAGCATTTGCCATAACCTCTGTTATATGGAGGAAACTCGTCGTTCCGGGACTTATCCCCGGCAGCGACCAGTTGTTGTTGTTTACAGCCGAATTGTCTCCTGATGAATTCCATATAGCGTAATTACCGGCATCGCTATACGCCTTTAACACAAACCAGTATGTTGTCCCTGTTATCAAACCTGTTATCGTATAACTCTCCTCGCTCTTTGACGCCTTCGGCCCCCAGCCGTAACTCGGAACCCATGTCGAAACCCATAAAGCATAAAAATCAGCAGCCGAAATATAATTGCTTGAATATCTCAAAAGATATCCTGCCGCCGTGCCGACAGTCCCGTCATTACCCGGAGCCGTCCATTTCAAAACGACATCCCCCGACCACGAACCGGCGAGAGCAGTCAGGTTCGATACCGGAGAGGGAAGAACTAAAACCTCGCTGACTTTTGCCCAGGCGGTCGCATTATTGGAAAGACCCGACCAGTTCGGTTTTTCGTCGCCCGTATTTATCCTGAAATAATATGTCACCCCCTCGTGGAGAGACGTCATTGTCCTCCCGTGCATTTCTCCCGCAGCATTAGTGTCCGTATCCAGTTCAAGTTCGTATTTATCGTCAAAATCAATCCATTCACCTGACGCCGACGTCCAGTCCACAGTCGAATATGTGGCGTATCTTATCCTGTATTTCCCGCCGGTAATCGCTCCAGTCCACCCGTCATCTCCGGGAACCGACCATGTCAAGTCAATCTCTCCTCCGGTTGAGCCGGTTAATGCGGAAAGATTCGTGATTGACGCCGGAGCGCTGTCTTTCGGACAACTATAAGCAACATTATTGACAGAAGACACATCCTGCGAGGAGTTCCAGACCGCCCAATTATTTGCCTCATCTTCTGTTTTCATCGCAAACCAGTAAGAAGTTCCCTCCAGCAGACCCGTGATATCCCTGCTGTGCTCCTCTCCGGGCGTGGTATCGGTCGAGATGTCAATCGTCGTAACGGTGTAACTTGCAGGAGGGGAATCAAATTGGCTTCCCGTGATAATTGCAACCGACGAATACTTTATCTTATAGGCGCCGCCGGCGATGTTGCCGGTCATCCCGTTGTC
>JBDRRS010000016.1:0-21822 GCA_043825615.1 bacterium
GTGTAACTTGCAGGAGGGGAATCAAATTGGCTTCCCGTGATAATTGCAACCGACGAATACTTTATCTTATAGGCGCCGCCGGCGATGTTGCCGGTCATCCCGTTGTCACCCGGAGCCGTCCATTTTAATTTAACCTCTCCGCCGTTACTGCCTTCCAAAGCCGTCAGGTCTGAAATTGCCGCCGGAGCAACAGCATCAAGAGTCTGCGCCGTCGTTTTATTTGAAAGCCCCGACCAGTTCGGCTTTTCGTCGCCCGCTTCAATGTAAAAATAATAAGTTGTTTCATTCAACAGACCCGCTATCGTCGTTGAATATTTCAAGCCGTAAGACGCGCTCGTGGAAATGTCCAGAGTGTAAGACATTGTGTCCCATGTGTGGGTTGAGTCGGACGAATATTTTATTCTCCATGTTCCGGTTGATATGTCCCCGATTGTTCCGTCGTCGCCCGGGGCAAGCCAGGTCAAGTCAATCTCTCCTCCGCTTGAGCCGGTTAAAGCCGACAAACTCGTAATCGTTGCAGGGGCGCTGTCGGTCGGAATAGTAAAACTCAGTGAGTTTACATTCGTTGATGTCCCGGGCCAAATTGACCAGTTGGGTATTTCGTCTCTCGTCCTGATTGCAAAATAATAAGTTGTCCCCTCGTCAAAGCCCGTCAGAACATGCAACTCTTCGGAACCGGCGGCAGTGCCCGTTGAAAAAAGACCCCAGGTTGAAACCCATGCGGCGTAAAAATCATCCGCCCCTATGTAATTTGTCGAGTACTTCACCAAAAACTGACTGGCATTACCCCCGCCGGTGCCGTCGTCGCCCGGAGCAGTCCACTTCACCGTAATTCTGCCCCCGAGAGTACTGCCTTCCGCCAGAGCCGTCAGGTCCGAAATTGCCGCAGGAGGAGTGGTGTCTTCGGCAGCGCCAAGCGTAAAATTAACCGTTGAGGTTCCGGTGTGACCCGCAAAATCGTCCTGTGTACAGAACCATATTTTCCCAGTTTCCGCTCCTGCAGGAACTCCGACAACGACTTTCGTGTCGCACCAGACAAAGTCGCCGATTGTATAATCGGCTTCCACACCGTTGTAAAAATAAATGTGAGAATACGCATCCGAGGAAATGCGGACGGCGCCGAAATATGTTCCGTTGATTGTTACCGTTGTCCCCACAGGTCCGGTGTCCGGAGTAAAACCGGATATTGTAGGAGTAGAAGGAATCTCATGAGGCGACTCGGAATTCTGCGGCTTTGAATTCGGATGTTCACCAGTCGTAGTCCTTACAAAATCATTTGCATTCTCGTTCGTATCATAACTATTGCCAAATAGCGCTCTACTCCCACCGTTCTGAAGGTCAGCTACCAAATCTCCCAATTGCGATAATCTTTCACAATAACCCGCACCTGGATCCGGTGCAGCATCTGCCCCTTCATGATTAGGATTTGGTGTCACTCCATCATAAAGACCTACCCAATCAACCACATCCGGATCATTTATTTTCTCGACTGCATCAACATTTGTTTGATTTGATACATATGCAACCCAGTCACCCTCATTTATAGTCCAAGTTGTATTTGTAGTATCCGGAGTCAGAGGATACAGTAACGCAGGTGTTACGGCGTCTTCGTCTCCAACCAGATAAAACCCATAAGCAGGTATAGTTCCTGAAAGATTTTGCTTAGTGATTGTGCCTAAATCTCCGGTTCCTCTCTGCACTGAAGCTGCTGATAAATCAATGGGCTCATTAGTTGTATTATACAATTCAACATAATCCGGAGCAGCCGTACCGTCATAATTCTCACCAATCTGACTTATCACAACGGTGGTAGGAGTTGGAGGCGGGGTAACCTTTGCCCAGGCGGTTGCTTTGTTGGAAAGACCCGACCAGTTAGGCTTCTCGTCTCCGGCTTTAATGTAAAAATAATAGGTGGCACCTTCATTAAGGCCTGCGAGCGTCGTTGAATATTTTAACCCGTAAGTCGCACTCGTGGAAATATCCAGCGTATAAGACATTGTGTCCCATATATGGGTTGAGTCGGACGAATATTTTATTCTCCACATTCCGTTTGTTATATCCCCGATTGTGCCGTCGTCACCCGGAGCGAGCCAGTCCAAATCAATTTCACCGCCGGTAGAACCCGTTAAAGCCGATAAACTCGTAATTCTTATAGGGGCGCTGTCGGTTGGAACCGTAAAACTCAAGGAATTTATGTTCGTGGAAGTCCCGGGCCAGATTGACCAGTTGGGCTTTTCGTCTCTCGTTCTTATCGCAAAATAATAAGTTGTCCCCTCGTCAAAACCCGTAAGGACATGCAATTCTTCGGAGCCGGCGGCAGTTCCCGTTGAAAAAAGACCCCACGTTGAAACCCAGGCGGCGTAAAAATCATCCGCCCCTATGTAATTTGACGAATATTTCACTAAAAAATAACTGGCGTTTCCTCCGCCTGTTCCGTCGTCGCCGGGGGCCGTCCACTTTATTTTTATTCTACTGCCGAGAGTACTGCCTTCCGCCAGCGCCGTCAAATCGCTAATCGCGCACGGCGGAGAATTATCCGCCGCCGCAACTATCCGGCTGCCCGTCCCGCTTAAGGAATAGGCTGAGTTGTCCACATCACCTGTTACATTAATATCTCCTACTGCCTCTATATCACAATCCAGTGTATTCCCTATTCCCGCCGAGCCGGAGACATCATAGGTAACATAAATGTAAAAATTCACATCAGCCGCAGCAATCGTAAAATTAGTAGTAATGGTTGCATAACCTACACTCCAGGTATCAGTGCTTCCCTGAAGTGTCTCATCCCCGTCAAATACGGCATCCGCGTTGTCGGTATAGATATGGACATTGGTAACATCAGCATCAGCGGTATTCAAACTGTGAACCCTAATAGAACTTATAGTAGCCTCCTTAGCAACGAGTGTGGTTTTAATTTTCAGAACCGGCTGGTTGGTTGCGCCTTGAGGGACATCGCCCCACCCCCCTTCATTATCCTGGGCCGCAAATGTAATGTTATAGGTTGTTGCCCATAAAGTTTCCGGCAACAAAAGAACCAAAAGAATGGGCAAAAGAATAGGGACGGAGGTAATTAATTTCCTCATTTTCCCAAGTTTTAGAATTATTTTTTTAATCATTTAATCTTTTCCGAAAAATCCCTCTTGCTCCCCCTGCTTGTCGGCGGTATCACTTTTGCTTGTTTGACAGAAATTTTTGCTTTTGATAAAATTTTATTAATGAGATTAACCCAAAAGCAAAGAGAAAATTTGGCAAAGGTTCTATTTAACTTCAGCCAGATTGTTTTCGCTGTAATCGTCGTCGGCAGGATTGCCTCACCAAAAAGTGTTCCTATCGGGTCATATATAACTGGTTGGAGTATGGTTATTCTTTTTATAGTGCTTGGAATTTTTCTTGACAGAGGGGAATAAAACTTATGAATGAAATCGGTTTCGCTTTTCTCGGAATGATTATCTTCGGACTGATAATCGGCGCAATTGTTCTTCATCAGGACAGGAAAGAAAAACATCAGCCGGTTAAATAAATCCTGAAGCGAAAAAAAGTGGACGGGTCTGATTCTTTTGCCCAATTTTCCAAGTTTTAGAATTATTCTTTTAATCATTTAATCACTTTCATTTCGATATACAAATCCCCCTGCCCCCCTTTATTAAAGGGGGATGACAGGAGGATTTGACAGAGATTTTTGCTTTTGATAAAATATTTTCTGAAATGAGGTTTAATAAAATACAGCGGAAAGAATTGGCAAAAACATTGTTTAACGCTGCTAATTTAATTCTGGCAATTGTGATTCTTACTCCGATTGTTTCAAAAGAGAAATTCGGATTTTTATCTCTGCTCGGCGGTTTTTTTTGGTTAATATTTATTATTTCAGCAACAATCTTGCTGAAGGGAGTTGAATAACTATGGCTTACATTACTCTCGGTATTTTGATGATTTTTGCTATTGTTGTTGCTTTGATGGTTTCTCATCAGGACAGGAAAGAAAAAGAGCAGCCGGTTAAATAAATCCTGAAGCGAAAAAAAGTGGACGGGTCTGATTCTTTTGCCCAATTTTCCAAGTTTTAAAAGCATTTTTTTAATCATTTAATCTTTCCCGAAAAATCCCACTGCTCCCCCTGCATGTCGGCGGTATCACTTTTGCTTTCACCTGTTTGACAGAGATTTTTGCTTTTGATAAAATATTTCGCGAAATGAAATTAACAGAAAAAAGAAGAGAAAATCTATCAAGGTTTTGTTTTAATCTAAGCCAGATAACATTCGCCATGTTTATAGCCGGCCGTATATTATCCCCTGAAAAAATTACTATGTTGAATTTTTCAATCGGCTTAATATTGTTTTTGGCATTTTTAATTCTTGGATATTTGCTTGATAAAGGAGATGGAAAATGAATGAAATTACCGTTGTCCTGCTCATATTGCTTGCCGGGGCAATTCTCTTTGGTTTTATAGTCATCCATCAGAACAAAAAAGAAAAACATCAGCCGGTTAAATAATCGAAATTGCATGGTTGCCTGATTGCCGGCGGGCACGGCTAACGAAACAGGGTTTCTACTTATCTTACTCTTCCTCATTTTTTGCCTGAATGGCTTCTAATATCCTCCTCGCCTTATCATCCCCGGGACTAATTTTTAAAACAATTTCCATTTCTCTGACGGCTTCCTGATAATTTTCCTGATGGTAATAAACAACTCCCAAATTATAATGCGCCTGGAGATGGTCGGGATTAATTCTTAGCGCTTTTTTCAAAAAACTTAATGCCTTGCCATAATCTCCTTTTTTACCGTAGGCAATCCCGAATCCGCAAAAGACATCCGCTTTTTCCCCGCCCTTCGCTGCTTTTTCCGCTTTCTTAAACTCCGTAATTGCCTCATCCGTCAACCCTCTTTTTAAATCATCTGCTCCTAAATGATAGGGCAAAAGCCGGACATTTTCTTTTGCTTTAAGCATCTCCAGACAGTTTGTGCCCGCGGTGGCAAACCGGTAAAGACTTTTTGGAGCGGAAAACTCTAAATGCGGCAGGTTGTCCGTATTAATTTTTGCGTCCTTTACATACTCCATTACCTCTTTTTCATTCAAACAAAAATAGAGCGCGCCCTGTTTTTCTCCCTGGAGAAAGAGTTCGTTCAGGTCAGGTTTTATAACAGGGTTATGAAGTATCTCCCGCCTCAAATAGGAATAATCCTCCCTTACGGGTTCAGATGTTCCCACCAAAAGCACATTAGCGGAAGGTGTGGACCAGAGCGTGATATGCGGAAAAACTTTCTTGAAAGTTTTTATAATCATTTTTAAATCCGCCGGATTTAATTCATAGGTCTGCGCCCAGATACAGACCGCCCCTCCTTCAGCCAGTCTTTTTTTACAAAGCAGGAAAAATTCACTGGTGAAAAGACTGGACATGCCGGCAATCCACGGATTGGACGGGCCGGAAATAATAACATCATATTTCTTTTTATTTGCCGCCAGCCAGTTCCTCCCGTCGGCGATTACAAGATTCACCCGCGGGTCCCTGAGCGCATTGTGATTTTCTTTAATAAAAAATTCGGATGCCTCAACAACCGCCGGTTCTATCTCAATGCAGTCAACATTCTCTACCGGATGCCGGGTCACAGCGCCTAATGTCACTCCGCTGCCCAAACCTATCAGAAGCACATCTTCCGCTTTTTTATGCAGGAGAAGCGGTAAATGCCCAAGAAGACGTTGAGTATACATATCACTGCCATTGGATGCATCCACCTTTCCGTCAATGGTCAAAGACCTTACTTTCTCTCTTTCCTGAACGCAGACCAGCGCGCTTGTCCCCTCGCGATAGTATAGAATCTTAGACTTTTCAAATTCTTTTCTAAAATCATCCTTTGACTGACTGATTAACAACGGGGCATACTTATAAACCCCCGCGTTCATAACCTGCCTGTTCCAGTCCGGCATTGAAAAAGAAATAAATATAAAAAGCGGCAGAACAAGAAAACCGGCAAATTTCAACATACCGGAACGACGCGCCGCGCCGTCATAAATCAGAAAAACCGCTCCCGCTATAACATTGATTCCGGCAGCAATTAAAATACTGTTTTGCACTCCGGCCAACGGTATAAATACAAAACCTGCCCCTAAAGAACCCATAATGGCGCCTAAGGTATTTATTGAATAAAGAGAGCCGATGCTTTTACCCAAACTCGCCAGTTCTTTTGTGTAGAGTTTGCCCGCTAAAGGAAAGGCGGCTCCTAAAAACATGGTGGGAATAAGCATCACCGAAAAACAGAATAAGAACTGGATAATTTGCAAATTCACCCAGGAATTTGAAAATCCCTGATAAAGATGTAAAAAGATAACGGGCAGTTTTCCGAATACGGGCAGAAGCAGGACAGCGCTAAAACCAGCGGAGAGCTCTATAAGCCCGAATGCCGACAGGGTGATTTTTCTTCTGCCGAAAAGCGCGCCGAATATGATGCTGCCGATAGCCAAACCGAAAAGAAATGTAAGCAGCATAGCGCTGAAGGCATAAACGGAATTACCCAGTATTAAACAGAGCGCTCTGGTCCATGCGACCTCGTAAATCAGAGCGGCAAAACCTGAAAGACCAAACCCTGCCAAAATTAAAACTCCTATTGTGCTATTATTTTCACGTGAGTTATCCGCAGAAGTTTGATGAACCTGCGCCGATGGACGGGCGCAAGATTTATCAAAATAAAACGCCAGTGCGGCAATAGAAAAATTAATCAAAGTCGCAATGTACATAGTTGCCCTGCTGCCGATGAACGGTAATAAGCAAAATCCTGCCAGGCCGGCGCCAAATACTCCGCCCAAAGTATTGATTCCGTAGAGTTTGCTTATGCCCGTTCCCAAATCCTGTATTTCTCTCAAGTAAAATTTACTTAAAACAGGCAATGCCCCGCCCATCAGAAAACATGGGATAAACAAAAGAATAAAACAGGAAAAAAACCGGGCAAAAACAAGCAGATAAAAAGACGACTGCAGGACTTGATAGAAATAAATATATGCTGATTTCTCCAGAATTAAAAACAAAGGCACCAGCAGGCAATAAACGCCGATTCCGCCCGCTAAAAAACCGTACAGGCGTAACGGACTCCTTCGGTATGAGTCAACAAATCTGCCGAAATAGAATGAGCCCCCTGCTAATCCCGCCATGAAAGCCGCCAGCACCGTGCTTACGGCAAAAGCCGTATTGCCGAAAACAAGCTTCAACATCCGCACCCAGACAACTTCATAGATTAAAGAAGTCATCCCAAAGAAAAAAAAGCAAATCAGCATCACTGATTTGATATGTTTTAACCTTTTCATTTTAAAAGAACCTCCTTCTCAAAAAAATTAAACATTATCTCTCTCCCTTTTTCAGAAATCTTTGCGTTCCATGTATCAACAGGGTTGTAATCATCTGTCAGAATGAGCCCCTCACCGCCGGGATATGTAACCTCATTTCTAAACATCCGCGAAATAAATTTCCGGCATTCTTTGTTTCTGTAATTTATATTTTTAGTCAGATTCAATTCTTTCTCCGACGCGAGGAAAATAATATTTTTGAGATTCATCTCTGTTTGAACCATATATATCCTGACACATGGAAATACCTGTCTTAAAGTTTTATAGATGGATTTCCAGAGGACGGAACCATCCCCTTCAAAAAAACTTACAACATTTAACCCCACAATTCCGCCTTCTTTTAAAATATCCTTTGCCGACGAAAAAGTTTCCCGCGTACAAAGATGAAAAGGCAAACCTGATGCCGAAAAAGCGTCAAATATGACAATGTCATATCTCTTTTTGGTATTTCTAATATGCTGCCGGCCGTCCTGAAGATAAATATTTTTTACCGACTCGCCGCATTTAAAATATTTTTTTGCGGTAAAAACCACATTGGGGTCTATTTCTATCCCATCCACATTGACACCATATTCCTTATACGCTTTGGCTAATGAGCCGCCGCCAAGACCAAGAAGAATCATATCCTTCGCTTGCGGATTCATATGAAATGGCGCCTCAAGATAGAAACTATGTTCCAAAAGAGATTCCCCTGTCCGTTTATCAATTACGGTATTGCAGATTCCGTCAATCAGAAGCCACCTCTCGTTTTCCCTGTCCGCAACTTTTACGTCCCCGTTTAAACTTTCCGCTTTGTAAATAACCTTGAACTTTTCTCCGCTGAAAAGTTTCTGACCTGCCTGCCAGTTAAAAACACAGACCGCCAGAAAAGGAATAGAAAAAAGACCTTTCCCGTACTTTTTTCTTATGATTAGATGCCCCACCCATAAAAGAATTAAAACCAGCGCCTGAAAGTAAATTATTTTTCTCACCCCAAAATTCGGAATCAGAACAAAACCCGTTAAAACCGCGCCGGCAACGCTCCCGACGGTTGAGACGGCATAAAGATTTCCTGCGACAGTTCCCAGGACGTTTAATCCGCGCGTTGTAATTTTCACGGCAAACGGAGTTACGGTGCCGAGAAGAATTAGGGGAACCGCAAACAGAATAAAAGCGCTGGCCAGCGAACCCCATTTAATTCCCAGAATTCTTAATGCCGTTAAACCCGGGCCTGTCATTGACGGAACAAGAATCAGCCACAGACCCGCAAGAAAAACAGAAAAATAAAGCGCATTCGCCTCGGGCCTTTTATCGGCGGCTTTGCCTCCAAGCCAGTAGCCGATTGCAAGAGCTGTCAGGGTAACGGTTATCAGGGAACTCCACACGTAAAGCCCCGCCCCGAAGTAAGGGCCTATTATCCTCGTCCCGAGAAGTTCGATAACCATTATCGCAGCTCCGGTAAAAAACAACGTGACCTTAATAAAAAAAATTTCTTTCACATTTCCTCCTATTCAATTTCCTAAATCACTTAATAACCTTCCCTTTAATTGGGAACCGTCCCTAATAGGAAGCGGCCCTAATATAAAATCAGTATCATGCTGTTTGATTACGTTTTTTAAACAAAAAAAATGCCGCTCTTCCAAAAACAAAAGCGTGCTGAATACTTACGATTTTTGAACAAAAAAAGGGAATGTCCGGAGCGGCGGACGTCCGGGCGACGGATAGGTCCGGGCCGCGAAACACAGTTAGAAAACTTTCAATCCTTTGGAAAATAATTACCTCCGTCCCCTTTTCACCAGATGCGCTTTATCGCTTCTTCGTCGTATTTCGTGCCGAGCAGGCGCTTCCAGTGAAACAACGCAGATTTTCTATATTTATTTTTCCCGGTATCCTGATAAAATTTCTCGTAGCAATTCGCTATTCTGTACCTCATTTCCACGTTGCCGGGCTCTTTTTCAAGATACGAATGATAACAATCGGCCGCAAAACCGAACCACTTTTTCTCTTCGTAAAAACCCCCGAGAGCAAAATACAGGTTAGCCTCGCCGGGGTACCTTCTGATTCCCTCTATATATGTGTCAATCGCCCACTCTTCCCTGTTCTTCGCGATAAAACCGGATGCAAGATGCAGAAATGAACCCGGGGCTTCCGGCCAGACCCTCAAAAGAGAATACTTGACGCCGTCTTCCCTGAAAAATTCCCCGTACGCGTCCGCGACATATTTGTCTTTTCCGACCAGATATCTGTAGAGATAAAAGTCCGGCGCAAGGTTCAGATTCACGTAAAATCCCCCGAATAATTTAACCATTGAAACCGTGACGATTTTTCCGTCCTTCCCGAAGGACCCGACAAGTTTAACTTTTTGTACATTTTCCTCAAACTTAAATTTTACGGTCTTTTTAACCTCCGCCTTTTCTTCCGCAGCGCCTGCCGAAACAAAAAGCGCCGCAATTAACAGAACCCCGCAAAAACCTTTATTCAATATACTTCTTCGCTTTTTCAATTTTCTGTTTGGACAATTCATGATTCGGGTCTATTTCAAGGACTTTCTCCCATTCCTTTATCGCTTTTCTGTATTCGCCCTGGACATATAATGCCGTCGCTCTGCCGAAATACTGTCTCTTCAATTTGTCGGAGCGGACGTCTTGTTCCTTTATGTTAGAACTTTCCTTTTGCTGAATTTCATGAATTTTCACGTTCGCCTTCCGCCTTATTTCGACGATGTCCTTGTCTTCGGAAACTTCCAGCGGGACGTAACTGACCAGCAGACGCTGGAAATAATTATGCGCTTTCTGATACTCGCCGCGCTTTTCAGCCGCTATTCCGTAAAGATAAAATTTCTTCAGAGCCGTGAGCGCCTCTTCCCGCATCTGTCTGAATTTCTCGCTGTATTCCTTATCCATCACATCCAGAACAATTTTCTTTACCTTCTTTTTGCGCGCCACGACCTCGGGGACTTCGCCGAATTTTACGACAATACCCATCCAGTGCGTGCCGAGCGTCTCTTCTATCCCGCTCAGCGGGAACGTAAAAGCGTAATCAAACGAGAATATGTTCATCCGGTATCCGAATCCGGCAGAGAAATTGGAGAGTTTGTCCCCGAACTCAAGGCCGCTTCTTATGCAGAGCGCCGGATGCGGCGTAAACTCAACGCCGAAACGGAAGTCGTTATGATTTTCTTCCTTTACAATATCAAGCGTCAGAAAATGCCTGTCGCCTTTATAAACAGCGCCGAGTTTATATCTCATCGGTATTTTATATGATTCATTTATTCCTAAATTCGGATTGTTAACGTTCTGCGCAACAAAAGCAAAACTATATTTATTAGACCTCTTTATGATTCCTATGTCAATAGAGAAAGCGTCCTTTGATTTTCCTTTCGCAAAGAGCGGGTCGGGTTTCGCTTGTGCCGTCCCTGTATCGTCAAGCGCATTCTCCGCGTATCCCGTTTCCGGATGATATCTCAAAGACAACGACCTGAGGGCAAGACCTGCCGAGAATTTTCCGACCGGCCTTCCGTAAGCAAGGGATATCTGGTTTTCGTCGTACCAGCCGTTGAGCGAAAAACTCTTTATTGCAGCGCCCAGCGTTCCTTTCTTTAAAGGATAAGCAACCGCAAGATTGGTATCTCCTATGTCGGACCCGTCCGAAAGAGAGACAAAAAGTTTTCCGTAAGCGCTGGCAACCTGCAGATTCCTGACCGACGCAAGACCCGACGGGTTATAATAAACCGAATGGACGTCGTCCGCAACCGCTGTGAAGGCGTTCGCCATTGAAACCGGACGGGCTCCAGCGCCGATGTCCTCGAAAGCGGCATCCGCATTTGGGATTAAAAATAAAAGATTAAAGATTAAAAATAACATCCACGTCATTTTTAACCTCATTTTTTCTTTCATTTTCTTTTCACCTTTCATCTTTTATCTGTCATCTTTTATCTTGCCACCACCACCGTTCCATTTTCAACTTTTCCTCCGCCTTTAATCTGCCAGATATAAACGCCGGGTTTAACATCAATATTTCCGCCCCATTTCAGGAGCGCATCGACTCCTTCCTTCACAACTTCCATATCGGCAATTTTTCTTCCTCTCAAATCAAAAATCTCACCCTTGAGAGTGTATTTATTCGGATTATCACAGTAGAAATGGCAATAATCATTGCAGTGGTTTCCATCAGGTGTTATAATCTTCGGTTTTGGCCCCGGTACTTCAAACACTATCGCCCTCAGCGAATGACGCAGCTGATATTTACCGAGATGACTCGTAAATATCCCGACGCTCTGCTCTCTCGTGTCAACTTCGCCGCCGAGTTTTACCCACTCAACGCCGTTAAACCAGAGGATTGCCATTTCTTTTTCGGGATTCGTTATGGCTGACGCCGGACTCGCGCTGAGTGATTTAACAGAACCTTCGCCGACAGCTACATCATATCCCTGATAGAAAATCTTTATTTCAATGAGGGGTTCTTCAAAAGAGGTCTTAACTTCATCTCCCGAAATATTCTCTCTGGCGGTAAAATCAAAACTCCTGATTATTCTGCCGTCAGGATAATTCTCCTCGGCCGTCTTTCTGTCGGTTTTGATAACAACATCGTCATCCTCGCACGCTCCCCTGAGTATTTTGTTAAATGCTGCCGGAATCTTTACAATTGCCTCAACGGCTCCTTTCGATGACCTTGAAATTATCCAGAGGTTCATCTGAGCGGTGTCGTCAATGAGCGCAGACATTTCACTCTCGTTGCCCGTGGTATCAACCGCCTTTACAGCGTAGTAAAGAGTGATTTCCCCTTTCTGAACCGAACACCGGGTTTGTGTCGTTGAAACAACTTCAAAGAACGGACCTAATTCGCTCGTTGACCTGTAAACGTTGTAGCCGGCAAGGTCTTCGCAATCCGTTCCGTCAGTACTCTTTACTACCGACCAGCGCAGCGTAAACGTTAAACCGTCAGCCGAGAGTTCGCCGTACATTCCGGCCGGACTCGCAGGCGGCATCATATCAACCGGCACGGTAGAAACATCGTTTGAATAAGCAGATTCATTGCCGGACGTATCAACCGCCGTTACGCGGTACCAATAAGTTGAGTTGTTCGCAAGCCCCGTATCCGTAAACACCGTCAGGGTCGCTGAACTAACCGCTGTTGTTGAACCGGCCGAAGCCCAGTCGGAAGTCGTCGAACGGTAAATCCTGTAATGCTCAACATCCGGTTCGGCGTTTTGCGTCCACGAAAGCGAGACCTCTATGTCTCCCGCAATTGCGGTAAGACCTGCCGGCGCAGAAGGCGCCACATTGTCAAGAGTCCAGCCCGTCGCCGCATTGGATATCCCGCTCCAGTTCAAAACCTCATCGGCCGTCCAGATAACAAAGTAGTAAGAAGTATCGCCCTGAAGACCCGTTACAACATGACTGCACGCTGAAAGCGGCACGAGGTCCGATGTGGAAATGTCAACGTAGTAACCGTCGCCGACAGAAGTGTTCGTGCTCCAGACAGTTCCCGCCCAGGAAGAATACTCAATCCTGAACATGCTGCCCGAAGTCAATACACCGCTCCAGTCATCATCTCCCGGCGAGACCCATTGCAGATGCAGAGCGTTATATGCACTTCCCGCCGTTAAACCGGTAACCGCCGCAGGAGCCGTTTCGTCAAGTGAATACGGCATAGCGGAAACAACCGTCGAAGAAGACGACTCGTTGCCGCTCGTATCAACCGCCGTTATGCGCCACCAGTACGTTACGTTATTCACAAGACCCGTATCCGTGTAATTAATCAAAGTTGTTGAACCAGCCACTGACCATGCGGTCTGATTGGTTGAACGGTAAACATTGTAACCCGCAACATCAGTTTCCGCATTTGCCGTCCACGAAAGCGAGACCTCTTTGTCTCCCGCAATTGCGGTAAGACCTGCCGGCGCGGCCGGCGCTATATTGTCAAGAGTCCAGCCCGTCGCTGTGTTGGACAGACCGCTCCAGTTCGGAACTTCGTCGGCCGTCCAGATGACAAAGTAGTAAGAAGTATCGCCCTGAAGACCCGTTACGACATAACTGCGCGCTGAAAGCGGCGCAACGCCTGATGTGGAAATTACTACCTGCGCATTGCCGTAAATGCCTAACTCCGCCTCTCCGGACATTGTTGAATAGAAAATCGCAAATTGCCCTGTTAAATTCCCGTTTGTTCCGTCATCTCCCGGCGAGGCCCATGAAAGTTCTATCTGCCCTGTCGTATCCCCTGTCAGAGCCGCGAAATCGGTTATCGCGGCAGGAGATGTTACATCAGCCGGCACAGTAGAAACAACGTCCGAATAAGACGACTCGTTGCCGCTCGTATCAACCGCCGTTATGCGCCACCAGTATGTCGTTAGATTTACAAGACCTGAGTCCGTGACCCCTGTCAGGGTCGTTGAACTCGCAAAGAACCAGTCGGATTCATTCGTTGAACGGTAGATATTGTAATGTTCAAAATCCGGCTCATCGTTAGCCGTCCACGAAAGAGCGGCCTCTTCGTCTCCCGCTGTTGCGGTAAGACCCGTCGGAGCGGAAGGCGCTATGTTATCGCGAGTCCGTCCCGTAGTAACTTCGGACGGACCGCTCCAGTTCGGAACTTCGTCGGCCGTCCAGATGACAAAGTAGTACGTCGTATCACCTTTAAGACCTGTTACAACTTTAGAGCACAAGGCGCCAGGCACAAGAGCAGAAGTCGGAATGTCAATCTCATAATCCGTGTAAACCCAGGATTTCGTATAGGTTGCATAATCTATCCTGAATACACCTGTGAGATTCCCTGTCGTTCCGTCATCTCCCGGCGAGGCCCATGAAAGTTCTATCTGCCCTGTCGTATTCCCTGTCAGAGCCGCGAAATCGGTTATCGCGGCAGGAGATGTTACATCAGCCGGCACAGCGGAAACAACCGTCGAAGAAGACGACTCGTTGCCGCTCGTATCAACCGCCGTTATGCGCCACCAGTAAGTCGTTAGATTTACAAGACCCGTGTCCGTGTATCCCGTCAGAGTTGTTGAACTCTTAAAGAACCAGTCGGATTCATTCGTTGAACGGTAGATATTGTAATGTTCAAAATCCGGCTCATCGTTAGCCGTCCACGAAAGAGCGGCCTCTTCATTTCCCGCTGTTGCGGTAAGACCCGTCGGAGCAGAAGGCGCTACATTATCAAGAGTCCAGCCCGTCGCCGCGGTGGACAAACCGCTCCAGTTCGGAACTTCATCGGCCGTCCAGATGACAAAGTAGTAAGTCGTATCGCCTTCAAGACCTGTTACCGTATACTGGGTGCTGGTTCCCGGCTGCAATGATGTCGTAACTTCAATTTCAAAGGCGTCAATGTTCCACACCTTCTTATAGGTTGCAAAATCTATTCGCCATTTACCATTCACAATTTGCCCTTTCGTTCCGTCATCTCCCGGCGCTGTCCATGAAAGCAATATCTCATTATCCTGCTGAGACATTTCAGCCGCGAGGTCGGTTACTGCTGCCGGAGAAGTCACATCTGTCTGAGCCCATGCTGTGGCACCTGTTGAGATTCCGCTCCAGTTCGGCACGTCATCAGCCGTCCAGATGCGGAAATAATACGTGTTTCCTCCCGGAAGACCCGTTACGACATGACTGCATACGGAAAGCGGCGCAACACCTGATGTGGAAATGTCAACGTAGTAAGCGCCGACCGAAGTATTCGTGCTCCAGACAGTTCCCGTCCAGGAAGAATACTCAATCCTGAACATACTGCCTAAAGGCAGAACTCCGTTTGTTCCGTCGTTGCCGGGCGCAATCCAGGAAAGGGCTATTTCTCCTTCAAACTCTCCCGTCAATGCGGAAAGAGTTGTAACCGTTGAAGGTGCTATTCCGTCCCACATCGCGCGGGCGGACGCCTGATTCCAGTCTTGCGTCTTCTGGTCAAAATCGCTTTCGTTATCAAACTCGTCAACCGCTTTTATGGCGAAATAGTAAGTATCCCCGGGGGTAAGACCTTTAACCGTATATGCCTCCGTATCGGCGGGGTTGCTCCAATAAGTATAGTCCTCTATTTTACTCCCCAAAGCGCTATCCCACCATGCTGTAACATCATTTCCCAATGTAGCCAAACTGATTTTTGAATAGCGGATCTGATACCCCAGAACCTGTATGCCCCACTCCGTCGGCGGCGCGGTCCAGGAAAGTTCAATCTGTCCCGTTGTATTGCCTGTCAAAGCATAAAGGTCTGTCACACTGTCCGGCGGAACGCTGTGCGTAGGTCTTATGTTCAGATTTACATCCACCGAAACGGCGGCAAAGGCATGCGTAAAAATACCTGCAAACAGAATCAGGGCGGAGATACAGCTGCAGACCAATGGTCTGCTAACCGCCCTCAATTTCTGAAGCAGGTATTTAATCACTTAAACCTCTATTCGCCAATTTTCTTTCCCCCTTAATCACTTAATCTCTCAATCACTCCTTCTTCTCCTCCGTTGTGAGATAAACCCTTGAAAAAAGATTTACCGGCACGTCGAACCCAAGAACTTCCGCCTTAACGACGAAAGCGAATTGACGCCCGTAAAAATCATCTCTCCCGGGAATCTCAACTTCCATAAAAACATCGTTGATGCTTCTCTTTTTAACCTTCATCTTCTTTTTTGCAAATTTGATTTTTACCTCGGTTGGCGAAGGTTCGTAGTCGCCTGTCAAACCGTAAATCTTCGGGTCAGCCGCAAGAGTAAAAACAAGCCGGTAGTCCTCTTTTCCCCTGTTGATGAGCTGAATCGTTGAGAAGACCTCTCCGTCAAGTTTCACTTTCTCCCCGACGGGAACGTCCGAGAGAAATAAGCTCATAGGCGTCAGGTCAATCTTCAGCGCTTCAAAAATCTTCTGCCTGTACTGAGCCACAACCGCCTCCGGGCTCGGGCCCGTTGAAAACCTGATTCTGCTCGCAAGGGCAAAAGTGAGAGCTATTCCGCGGACGTCAGGATGTCCCACCGTTTTTGTCACTATCATCGCCTGAAAATGCCTGTTTGCAAATTTCTCATCGTCGGGAATCGAAATAATCACGTCGCAGTCGGTGCCTTCTCCCGGTTCCAGGTGAAAACTCACGGGAAAAACCTTCACCCACGTGACATCCGGAACCGGTTCATAGCCTTCCTTCATCTGAGACGGAGTCGGCTTTTCAACGGTGACTTCAACGTCCTCCGCCTCGTCAGTTCTGTTTATCACTTTGTAAGGAAAGCGCTTCTCTTTCTTAAAGCTGTAAAGCATCCCCGGCGCCATACCCGAAAGAACCACGTCGGAAAACTCTGTTGAAAGGCTGTGCTTCGCTTTTGCAAATGACAGGGAAGAACAGAACAGCAGGATGAAAGACAACAAGATATTCAGAGAGAAAATCCTCTTTTCTCCCCCTTTAACAAAGGGGGTATGGGGGATTTTCTTTTCTTGCTTTACATCCCTGCTATACAAATTCCCTGTACTTGCTCTACACAAACATCTCATTGGTTTTACAACCTCCTCAATCGCACGGTTAAAACCGTGCCTGCAAATCTGCTTATACGGTTTCACACTTTTCAAATACTGCATTCACACAAATGCCCACCCGCCACGGGCGGACCTGCTGCTATGCCGACCTAATCAATCACACGATTACATAAGCATAATCACTGCGCCTGAACCGGACCTTATTATGTTTCAAACACAATAAGGAAAATGTTTCTAAACCGGGGGATGACTCACGCAATAAACCTGCCCGCCGCTCCGCGCGGCAGGCGGGTCGCACCGCTACATTGCGGGCTCGCAATCCCGCCGCTACATTTAAAACCCGGTTATAGAACCATTTTTTCAGGCATTAAAAATCAACGTTATACCTCTACATTTTCCTCCATTACTGAGCGGATGCAGTGATTTGCACGACAATCGCCTGTGCAACGGCTCCGGCGGAGTCCACAATATTCGGAACGTCTATTCTGTACCAGGTTGTCGCGCCTACTCCGACATCTAATGTCGTCTGGGTACCGGCGCTATTCTTCAGCGTGCTCGCCTGACTCGGCGTTGTGCTAAACGAAGAATGCGAAACTCCATAACTGGCGCCTTGAAGGAATCCTGTCACATCCGGATAAGTATCCGCTTCCAAACACCATACTACGCACTGGTTCACCACTCCTGTTGACTCAGCCAGAACCCAGGCATCATCGTCCGTGATTGTCTTTTCCAGTTTCAAAGGCGCCGTGCCGACATTTGCAATTATCGCCTTCTGCGCAGGAGCGGATGACTTTGCCACTGCCACATCCCCGAAGTAAATATTGGCGTTATCAGTCGTGATGTCATACCCGAGTCCGCCGGGAGTCACATTGAGCGTCACGTTCGCCGTAGTGGCCGCAAAAACCGCGCTTCCAAAAACCAAAACACACAAACCAACCAACATCTTTCTACTCATCGTAGAACCCTCCTTAAAGAGCACGGTTAAAACCGTGCCTACACAGCGGGCTGAACCCGCGCCAGCGTTCCTCATTCCTCATCTGTTCCATAGGCACACCTCCTTCTTCATTTCTTAAAAATTCCTTTTATTTTTTTCCACAGCGTTTTTCTCTCAACCGTTTGAAAAAACAATTTACTCCTGAGCCCCGCCGAGAACATTTTTCCGCTGCTTTCCGTCTGACTCATCAGGCAGACATAAAAATTTCCCCCGAAATATCTCTTTTCTTCCGGCACTTTTATAATAATGTCCGTTTCCGCCGACGAACCCGCGGGGATTTCAAGCGTATCCTTTTCAAATTTTATCCAGGATGGTTCGGCGAGCATGCAAATCCCCCTGTCATCCCCCTTTGATAAAGGGGGAAAGAGGGGGATTTTTTCTTCTACTGCTTCGACTTTCACTTTCACTTTTTCGCTTCCCCTGTTAAAAATTTTCAAAACAGGACCGCCGTTTTCTCTCAGAGAAAAATCTTCGCCCGGCACGACGCCCGCCACCGAAACACTGATAAAGGAAGTCCTTATGCTCACGGCATTTACCGAAGTTGCGCTAAAAACCAGCAAACAAAAAACAATAGGGAGGAAGAGGAGGATGAAGACGGCAGACGAAGCGCTTCCAGCTTTACTCAACATTTCTGCGTCTCTCATTTTTTATCCTCAAATTCTAATTTCAGCATCCGCTTTTCCCGTTCTATCTCGTTTTTCAACTCTTTGACACTCGGAAGGTAAAGTTTATATTTTGAGGCAAATAATTTTTTATTGTCTTTCAGCACTGAATATTTCACAATAGTTTCGTCTTTTTCAGCGCATAAAATAATGCCGATGGTGGGATTATCTCCTGTCTGTTTTATTTTGTCCTCAAACACACGGACATACATATCCATTTGACCAATATCCTGATGCGTTAATTTAATTGTTTTAAGGTCAACCAGCACGAAACATTTCAAAATGTGATTGTAAAAAACGAGGTCAATATAAAAATGCTGAGTTTCGGTGGAAATTCTTTTTTGCCGGGCAACAAAAAAGAATCCCCTGCCTAATTCAAGAAGAAACTTCTGCAAATGGTCAATCAATGCCTGTTCAAATTTGTTTTCACGCAATGCTGTATTATCGGCCAAATTCAAAAATTCAAGAATATAAGGATCTTTGACAAAATCCTCCGGTTTCTCTTTTAATTTTTTCGTTTTTTTGTCTGCTTCCTTAATAACAGGAGTTTTCCTGCGACTGGATAAAAGCCTTTCATAATAAAAGGAATAAACTTGACGTTCAAGCGCTCTTACGTTCCAATTACCTTTTGCACATTCCTCACCATAAAATTTGCGCGCATTTTTATTTTTAACACGAATAAGAATCTTATAATGCGACCAGGACAATTCGCTCCACAGCGTAGAGCGGATTGGGAACACTTTATAAAACTGCCGCATATTCCTGATACTCTGCTCGGAGAATCCCTTTCCAAAATCCTGCGTCAAACGCTCGGAAAGATTTTTTAATAAATATTTTCCGTAATCCGCTTTTATCTTGCCGCTTTGTTCTTCCTCAACGATAGTTCTCCCGATATTCCAATATGCTTTGACCATAACAACATTGACATGCCGATAAACATTTTGGCGGGCATCATTTAGAATGGATTTTATTTTCAAATAACAGTCGCTTTTATGACCTGTTAGTTTTTTCTTCATGCGTTATCTCCATATAATTCCTCCGACCCTACATTTTTTAATTTTTTCATGGACTTCCCGCCGAAATCGTAATCTTTATCTTCTCAGCCGCCTCTGATTTCACCGAAGTCGGCATATCAAGGCGGAACCTCAATTTCCTGTCCTCGCCCTGCGGAACATTATTCCCGTACTGCTGGTCGCCGCCGCCGCCCTGCACGGTAAAGATATTGGCACCGTCACTTTCCTGGGCTGCCTCCGTAATAATATCCTCCGACTGGAAATTATTTGTTGAAACCTGAACCCCGTGGAAAACGGAATATACCATAAACCTGTTATAACCGACCGTCGTGTTTGTCGCTCTCCAGTATGAATAACTCCCGTCCGCCAAAGTTACCGACGCAACTTCAAGGGAATACGTCTCGGAAACATTCCCGATGTTCGTTACGGTTATTGTCGTACCCGAAACGCCCTTTGAGGAAACGTTCACCACGCCAAAATGATAAGTGCCGGTTGAAACCGTAATGCCGATGACCGCAACGACGGTTGCGGTAGAAGCGTTTGAAATTTCCGACCAGTTTCCCGGAGCATTCGCTGCCGTATTTTCGTCCCTCGTCCACAGACGGAAGTAATACGTAACGTTGCCGTGGAGCCCCGTTACATTGTGGGTCTGCCCGCTTAACGGCGAAATGGAAGTCGTGTCAAGTAAAAGTTCGTATTTGTCGTCCGGGTCGGTCCATTCGCTTGAGTCCGTCGTCCAGTCAACGGAAGGAACCGTTGAATATCTTATTTTCCACTGGCCGTCTGAAAGGACTCCCGTCGTTCCGTCATCGCCGGGAGCAATCCAGGTGAGTTCTACATCCCCTGAACCGTCGTCAGGAGCGAGAGAAGAAAGAGCCGTAACAACTGAAGGCGCAATGCGGCACCAGATTGTCGCCCCGTAAGAAATGTCCGAGTAATTCGGAATCTCGTCATTAGTCCAGACGCGGAAGTAATAAGTCGTTTCCGCGCTGAGAAGCGTTGTGGTTGAAACAACGGTGCCGGTGCTGGTCCCTGATGCATCAAGGGTAATCTGGGCGGATGCCGTTGACCAGACGACTGCCGTAAAAGTCGCATACTGTACCGTAAAAGAAGAACCGGACGGAAGGTCGCCCGACCAGTCGTCGTCGCCGGGCGACTGCCATTCAAGTTTTACCTGACCGGTCAATGTATAAGTTGAGGCGAAAATTGCCGTGATTGCCGCAGGAGCTGTGTTGTCCGAAATCTGCTGCGCCCATGCGGTCGCATTGTTGGAAAGTTCCGCCCAGTTCGGCTTTTCGTCTCCCGTCTTTATCCTGAAATAATATGTCACTCCCGCATGGAGAGAGGTCATTGTTCTACTGTGGTCCTCAAAAGGAGCGGAGGTGCTCGTGTCAAATTCCAGTTCGTACTGGTCGTCAAAATCGGTCCATTCGCTCGAGGCCGTCGTCCAGTCCACTGCCGCTATCGTGGCGTATCTTATCCTGTATTTTCCGCCGGTAATCGCCCCCGTAGTCCCGTCGTCGCCTAACACTGTCCAGGTTAAATCAATCTCCCCATCGGAAGAACCCGTCAAGGCGGAAAGATTCGTAATCGCTGCGGGGGCGCTGTCCGACGGCACTGAATAACTCAACGCATTTATATCCGTGGAAGTTCCGGGCCAGACCGACCAGTACGGAACCTCGTCCCTTGCTATTATTGCAAACCAGTAAGTGGTCCCCTCGTCAAAACCCGTTAAGATATGCGATTCCTCGTTCCCCGCCCCGTTCGTCCCCCACGAATACGGATATGTGGAAACCCATGGAGCGTCAAAGTCATCCGCGCCGATATAGTTCGTTGCATATTTAACCTTGTACCCGGCAACATTCCCTCCGCCCGCGCCGTCGTCTCCGGGCGCCGTCCACTTCAACTGAACCCTGCCTCCCGGACCCGCCAGCGCCGAAAGCGCAGTCAAATTGCTGATTGCCGCAGGCGGCGTGACGTCGTCAACAGCCCAGACCAGGGTACACGGGAGAACAACCCTGCTGTCCCAGTTCTGCGCCTCACCCGCCGCGTATTCACTGGCGGCGGTGCCAAAGGTTGAACTTGAGTTCCCCGAAGTAAAAGTGGTGCCGGAATCCTGCGGGTTGCCCGCGGCGCAGCTGAACCAGTAAGTAGTTCCTTCGGCCAGGCCGCCGACGGTGACCGTCGCGCCCCAGGTCGTCGTTGTCTGCCAGACATCTGCAGAATCTCCCAGAATTTTACCCGCTGTGACGTATTTCACGGTATCCGGACTGTATGTCGCCTTGATTACGTAATAAAGATTTGAGCCGGTCTCCGAAGCGTTCTTATTGATTGTTACATCCAGCGTGGTGGCCGAGGGGTTATCCACCGTCGGCGCCGCGGGTACCAGCGGTTTTACAAAAATGTT
>JBDRRS010000017.1:0-52200 GCA_043825615.1 bacterium
TCGCAATAGCAATACGCCACGCCTCTGTAAAACTCCATTCTGTTTCTTAAAGAAAGTGATTTTTCAAAGCAGGCAAGGGCTTTTCCGATTTCTCCGCGCCAGTGCCGGCAATATCCCATGCCCTCGTAAGCGTAGGCAAGACCTCTTTTGTCCTTGAACTTTTTTGATAATTTATAGAGTTCCGAAAAACACTTATAAGCGGAGGTAATGTCGCCTGTTTTGACGTACGAGTTGCCGAGACCGAACAGCCCTCTTGAAACCGCTCCGATGTCCCCCTGTGTTTTGCTTAAATTCAGGGCCTCTTCGCCCGCTTCTATCGCCTTTTCGTAATCGCCGGTGTACCAGTAAATGACGGTAATGCTCGTCAGAGCCGAAGCGACGAGTTTTGCGTCGTTCAGTTCTTTCCCGGTTTTCAGGCACTTCAGGCAATAATTCAACGCCTTTCGGTGAAAACCCATAAGTCGCCAGCAGCTCCCTGTCAGATTCTGTGAATATGCAGACCTCAGACGGTCGGCAGTCCACTCGTTCATCTT
The DNA here is from genome assembly GCA_043825615.1 of bacterium. Lineage (GTDB taxonomy): Bacteria > CG03 > CG03 > CG03 > CG03 > JBDRMV01. The sequence goes on from JBDRRS010000017.1 coordinate 534, forward strand.
CTCGAAACTTTTAATTGCCGTGTGGTATCTGCCGAGCGTCCTGTAAAGCGCTCCTTTGTTTTCGTAGAGCAGCGAAACAGACCGTTTTTTCTCCCTGTCGAAACGGGTAAAGTTTTTGAAATACAAACTTTCCGCCCGGTTGTAAAAATCAAGAGCGGCCCGGTTGGCAAAGATGTCTTTTGACTTGCCCGCCGCAAGAATCAAATACTTAAAAGCGGGCTTTGTCAGGTTCGCCCTTTCAAAGTGCAGGGCAATGACCTCGCAATATTTCTTCCCGTAATTGTCCTCATACCAGCAGGCAATAAATTTGTGCAGCCGTCTTTTTAATTTGTAAGTCAGCGAACCATAAACGGTCTCCTGAATCAGAGCATGTTTGAAAGAGTAAACGGAGGAGCCGGTTTTTAAAAGGTATCCGCTTAAATTGTCTTTCTCAATTTTTTTCAGCGCGGTCATGATTTGTTCTTCTTCAAACTTTAAATTTCTCAGCAATTCTTTCAACAACCGCGCGTTAAAGGTGTTGCCGATAACCGACGCTGTCTTGAGAATATTTTTTACATCAAGCGGGAGGTTATCAATTCTGCTTTCTATAAGTTGTTCAACTTTGTCCGGAATTTTCAATTCAGCCATACTAAAATCATTTTCCCACAGGGAATCGGCTATTTCCGAAAGGAAGAGGGGGTTTCCGCCGGTTTTGCGGAATATCTCTACGAGGAATTCGGATTTCAGTCCTTTGTCCGGGAAAGACTCTTTGAGAAACGCTTCCGTTTCTTCCGCTGTAAAAAGCCCGAGCGGAATATTCAGGATTTCTCTGTCTCTTTTCAGGGACATTCCCGCAGGTCTGCTGGTTAAGATGAGGAATAAATTTTTCTTCGGAAACCGCTTGATAAATTTATGCAGCAGTTCGGCGGAAAGTTCGTCAATCCAGTGCACATCCTCTAAAATCAAAACCAGCGGAAATCCTTCTCTGATAAAACCTGAAATGACTTTTATAAATGCCTCCATCAACTTGATTTTCCTTTTTTCGCCGACTAAAAATTCTTCGCTTTTCTTTTCCGGAGTAAAACCGACGGTTTCGGAAATCAGAGCGCAGGATGTTTCATCGCAGTGTTTCAAAATTAATTTTCTGAAACCGGAAGCGGTCGTTTCATCCGTGACATTAAAAATGTTTTTCACAATATTTATCCACGGGGAAAAAGGTGTTGACCGACCGTAAGGCAGGCAGTCCGCCCGGACGACGCTGATTCTTTCCTCCGGCAGAAGAGAAACAATTTTCCGTATCAAATAAGTTTTCCCTATCCCCGCCTCGCCCGTAATGTTGAGACCCCGGCTTTTCCCTGAGGCGACGTCTCTTATGGTGTTTTTTATCAGTTTTATTTCTTTTTTTCTTCCTACAAAATTTCTTTCAAAGTCATTTGTGATTTTTTCTTCCTTTTTCTCGAGAATTTCATAAACGTTAAGAATGCCCTTTTTACCTTTGGCTTTTATCCTGTGTTTTCTGCAGTTCAAGGAACCCGACAGGCGCTTCAACGTTTCCTCCCCCGCAAAAATCGTATCCTCTTCCGAAGCCTCCATAAAACGGGCCGCGGTGTTTACGGCGTCGCCCGTTGAGGTGTAGTCCCTTCTCAGGCGGGAGCCCACGACTCCGCAAAAAACGTTCCCCGTATTTATCCCGATTTTCTGTTTGACGGCCGTTCCGGTCTTCATCCTGAAATCCGTCAGATAATCCCTTAATTCAAGGGCAAAATTGACCGCCATAAGTTCTTCTTTTTCCAAAGCAAGCGGTGCGCCGAAAATGATTAAAAATTTTGCGCCGGCCGTGGAGATGTCCGAACCGATAAAGGAACCGCCGTATTCTGCGCAAAGTTCAATTAATTTATTGAAGTACCTGTTTAAAATATCGCCGGTTTTTTCTTTGCTCTTTAAATTTTCAAAGCCCAGAAGGTTCACGAAAACGATGGTGTTTCTCTTGTGTTCGTTCATGCTTAACCTAAAAGAGTATCCTTTTTTAATCCATCCTAAGACCGCCGGGTGGAGAAATTTTTCAACGAAACGCCGGAGGCGGAGATTTTTATATGACAATTTTATTCTTCTCACCTTCGCTTTTAACGGCGATTCTCCGGGATGCAGGTCTTCGGGTTTAACGGTGTAAAACGTTCTGCCCTTTTCTCTTATTTTTCCGTGTTTTATTCCGTTTTCAATCAGATGTTTTTTTATGCTCCCGCAAACCGTTATTTCACCGGCAGAGCAACTCTCCGAGGCCTTCGCCAGTTCGTTCAGCGTCGAACCTCCGATAAAATACTCGAGCCGAGTATTTTCGGAACCAAGCAGAGAACTGAAGACACTGCCGTTGTTTACAGCCATCGTTATTGAAATGTCCACTTTCTCGAGGGGTGTTTTCGCAACCGGATTTTCCCTGAAAAAGTTTGCAATCTCACGGGCGGCTATAAGAGACGCCTTAACGGAGGAGCCGACGTCGCCCTTAATTACGGGGAACATTATCAGGAGGGCATCGCCGCCGAATTTTATGACGTAGCCCTTGTTTTCTTCAATTATCTCCAGCATTTTCCTGAAGTAGAAACTGATTATTGAGGCGAGAATTTCAGACCCTTCCTTACCTATCGCAGACAGTTTCTCGGAGAGAGCCGTGAAACCGCAGATGTCAACGAACAGCATTGTGTAGTTCAGGTAACCCGGCTTGAATTCATAGTCGTAATTCTTCCCGTGAAAAATTTCCACAAGATGTTTCGGGATAAAACTGATGATTTCCCGATAAGTATTTCTTACCGAAATCATGTTTTTCTACGAACGGAACAATAACACCCGCAAAGACAAAGCCGGGTCCGGACGGAAATTTGCTTTTTCGTCATTTAATTGTTTAAAATATACCATAATTAAAAGGAAATTAAAAATTAAATTTAGGGGTTTTAGCAGAAAAAATGATTGAATTTTTCAGAAAAAAATCAAAAGAAATTTTATTCGTTATTGCCATAATCTTCATCGGCGGAATTTTCTTTATGTACAAAGGGCAGAAAGCCGTTACCGCCTTAAAAGTCAACGGGAAAAAAATTTCCTATGATGAGTTCAACAAAACGTTCACACGGGCTCTCAACAATGAAAGAGATTCCAGCGAGGAAGGTCTTAAGGAAGACGACATCCTGAGAATAAAGCAGAGAGTTCTATCAGGCATGGTACAGGACGAACTGATTCTGCAGGAGGCAAAAAAACTCGGGCTGAGAATTCCGGACGAAGTGATTGCAAACACGATAATGTCAATGAAATCGTTTCAGCGCGACGGTAATTTCATCGAGGAACTCTACGAAAGAGTCCTCCGTTCTTTTTACAGAATGCCGCGTTACGAGTTCGAGGAGGATTTGAGACGTTCCATAAAAACGCAGTTCCTCCGGGGCATCATCCTTTCGTCCTCAAAGGCCTCGCCGGTTGAACTTGAAATGGAATTCAAAAAAAGATTTCCCGAAGAGAATTTTGACGAGAAGAAAACCGAATTCAAAAATACAGTTCTCAACGAGAAACGCTCCCTGATTTACTACGGCTGGATGAACCAGCTGATAAACAGCGCCAAAATCATCAATAACCTGCCTGCTCTTGAGAAAAAGCAATCAGGCGGCTGAACCAGTTTTTTCTGCGCGGAATTTCTGCCATTTCGGTATTAAATAATATGAAATGCCGCCGGTGATGCCGCCGGATGGAAGAGCAAGGAGAAGAAAGAGGGGCAGAAAAGCGAAGACCTCCTTCTGACTGCCGAGAACGAAATACGCGGCGAGCAGCTGAGTTATGTTGCTTGAAAGGGCGCCTATTATTGCAAGGCCGGGAATTGAAAAAAGTTCCTTCTTCAGAGAAATCACACCCGCCACGGCCAGATTTGAAGAAACGGCGCCGGACAGGGACAGAAAATAGAAAGGGGAAAGAAAATTTCCCAGCAAAATTCCCGAGGCGGTTGTTCTTACCGCCGAAACAGTTAGGGCTCCTTTCAGGTTCCCCGTTATGACCAGCATAAAAGCGGGAATGTTTGCGATACCGATTCTGAGAAACGGCAGCGGCTTCGGTATTATTGCTTCCGACAACTGGAAGACGCAGGCGGCGGCCGAAAAAACTATAATTTCTCGCAGCGGCAAAAAATTTTGTTTTTCCAAACTTTCCCCCGTTCGTCAATCATCATAACTCCGAGCCCCAGCGCGCCGGCAATTTCAAGAGCGGTTTTATTTTCCATAAGCATAAAGGCGGTGGAATAAATGTCGGCGTTTACCGGGTCGGAAGCAATCACGGTCACCTGATGCTTTTCTGCGGGACGTCCGGTTTTCGGGCTCAGGATATGATTATATTTTTTCCCGTCTTTCACAAAGAAATTTTCGTAGTCGCCGCTTGTCGCAACAGCCAAATTCGTTAATTCCACAATCCCGCTTATTCCGTCGGAAAAAGGGTCCCTGATTCCGATTTTCCATTTTCCTCTTTTTCCTTTCCCCATTGCGAGGATATCGCCGCCGGCGTCAACAAGAGCATTTTTTATCCGCTCATTTTCCAGAATTCTTCTGATGCGCAGAAGCAGGTAACCTTTCCCCATCGAGCCGAAATTAACTTTCGTTCCGGGGGCTGAAATTTTATCGCCGTTAATTTTTATCCTGCGAAAATCAACTCTCTTCAGCGCATCCTTTATTTCTTTTCCGGAAGGTTCCCTATGCCCGGAACTGACCGGCGAAAAACCCCAACTCCTCAGAACCGTCTCGATTGTCACATCAAAAATGCCGCCGGTCTTTTCGGACGCATCGCTGGCAAACCGTAAAAGTTCCGCAAGTTCCCCGTTTTTCACTCTGCCGGTTTTATTTAATTCTGCGGACGGACCCGATTTAAGATTAAGAAGTTTTTCCACGTTCTTCATCTCTTCTTCAATTAGCGGAAAAACCCTGTCTCTGCTCTTTTCCGGAATTGTTACGTCAACATAGGTTCCGAGATAGAAAAATCTCCTGCTCGTAAAGTTCCTGCCGCACCCCAGAAAAAGGATACTAAAAAGCGCCGGAAATAATTTTACCGCATTTCGCACAGGTATTTCCCTCAAGGCCGGTTTTTTCCACGAAATAACCCTTCCTTTTTATCAAAAGCGTCCTGCACGAAGGGCAGTACGTATTTGTTTCCTCCGCCACGTTTCCGAGATAAACGAAGTTTAACTTTTTAACGGCAATATCCCTGAATTCATAAAGCGTCTTCAGGGATGTCGGCTCTTCCTGATAGTTAAAAGAAGGAAAATATCTTGAGATGTGAAGGGGGATGTCGGCGGACAGCGACCTCACCCTGTCAACAAACTTCTCAAAATCGGCCTTTCCGTCGTTCGCTTTCGTGACCACGCAAAAGGTCAGTTCCACATGTTTCTCCGCCCCGAACATCATCCCGACGGTTCGCATGACTTCGCCGAAATTCCCGCCGCACACTTCACGATAGAGAGAATCGTTAAAAAATTTTACATCAATGTTCGCGGCATCTATGCTCGGAAGAAGTTCTGCGAAGGGGCCTTCATTTACGAAACCGTTTGTTACGAGGACATTTTTCAATTTGTTTTCGTGAAACTGTTTTGAACATTCAAGAAGGAATTCATAATTTATCAGAGGTTCGTTGTAGGTGTACGCAATCCCTGCGGAATCGCGCGCTTTTGCAATTTTAATCAGTTCGTCAATTTTAACTTCGCGGAGCGCCAAGCTGCGGCTGTCAGGGGAGCCGCGGGAGATTTCCGAATTCTGGCACCAGGGACATTTGAAAGTACAGCCGACGGAACCCACCGATAAAATTCCGCTCCCGGGATAAAAATGATACAGAGGTTTTTTTTCTACCGGATCCATGCTCATTGAAGAAACCTTTCCGTAAGTCAGCGAAAACAATTTGCCGGATATGTTCTTGCGCACTCCGCAGATGCCTGTCCCGTCAGGCGCTATTTTACATCCGTGCGGACAGAGAAGACACCGGACAATATTCTTCTCATTGTCTTCCGGCGAATAGTAAAGAGCTCCTTTCATTCGGAATCCCACAATCTTTCAATATTGTAAAAACCCCGCTCCTCTTTTGTAAATATGTGCACAATGACGTCCATGCAGTCAATCAAAACCCATCTGCCCGCCGGCAGGCCTTCAACGTGGTGAACGGGTATTTTCAGGGCTTTTGCCATAACGGAGATTTCCCTCACCAGCGCTTTCATATGGGGGGCGGAATTCGCCGTCATTATGATGTAATACTCCCCGCAGGTGTCGAATTTTCCGAGGTCAAGCACCTTTATATCTTCCGCCTTCATCCGTAAGGCGGTATCATTCACGGCTTTTAAAAACTTATTCTTTATCATGTTTAAAAACCTTCGGGAAATCATCCCCTATCACGATTGAAACGTCCACCATCCTGTGGGGGTCAATTTCGGTCCTGACGTGATTGCAACCGAGGGTTTTCGCAACGCGCACCGCTTTTGCCAGGTCGCCCGTTCTCGCCACGACTTCAGTGCGTTTCTTGAAACTGCCCCAGTTATCCCATAAAACAACATCGCACCCGTATTCCCTCAGGTTCTTGGAAAGGTACTCCGCAATGCCGCTTTTCTTCGACGCATTAAAAACCTCGGCGGAAATATCCTGCAGGGCGGATGCCTTTCTTTTTATAAGGAACGGCCTTATCCTGCTCCTCGGCCAGAGTTCCATTTTGGAATTAAGAACGGTTATTTTTATTTCATCCAACAGTTTTCCGTCCAGTTTCCACACTTCCTTTGAACCGATTTTCTGCGCGTCGCCGGGGAATATCTGGTATCTCTGATTCTCCACGTTGATTGTTCTTAATATCTCAAACACCGGCAAAATATCGAGGAGCGATATATTCGTAAAAATGTCCTCCCTGTAAATCCTGAGAAAGCGGGGTATTGCCAAAAAAGTCCTAAAATCAATAGCTCTTGCCAGCAGATTCTTCAAAAACATGTGCTGGCGGTTTATCCGACCGAGATCGCCCAGTGAAGAATGCCTGAATCTAACGAATTCAAGAGCTTTTTTTCCGTTAAGAAGGTACTCTCCCGGTTCAAAATGAATATGCAGGTCTCCCCAGTTGTCATCGTAATGCATCGGACGGTCTATCGTCGCCGGAACAGGACCGATTGCGTCAATGAAATGCTCAAATGCAGAGAACGTAACAATGGTATGGTAATTAAATCTTATCCCGAGGAAACCCTCCAATTCTCTCACGAAGCGGTTTATGCCTTCATCCATTCCGAATTTTTTTGTGTTCAAATAAAGGAGTTCGCTCAGTTTTCTCGGAATCCATCTGTCCCATTTTACGAGCGCATCCCGCGGAACCGATACGACATCCACAAACCGCGTAACCGGCTGGTAACTCACCCAGAGAACCACATCAGCGTGTGAGCCGCCCATTACCTGATCGGCTCCGACAAGCAGCATGTTGATTCTCTGCCCTTTTTGAATCTTTCTGAAAATCGAGCTCTTTGAATACAGAAAGATAACCAGGAGAGAAACAATGCCTGCCAAAATTATAACAAATATCCGGACGCGGGGAGAAGAAGCGGCTGTCATTTATACAGATCCATTGCGGCTAAGTATGCGTAAACTTTTTCCGGCAGAAGATAACGGACCGGCTGGTTTTCCTTAATGTTCTTCCTTATTCCGGCTGAGGAAATCGGGATTTCAGGCGTATTCATAAGAAAAACCCGCTCCATTATTCCCGGCTCGATTTCTTCCGTTCTCACGCCCGGCCTTTTCCATACGCAAATTCTGAAATTATCAAGGATTTCCTGATAGTCTTTCCACGATTTTATATTCCTGACGGAATCAAGCCCCATAAAAAAGACAATATCATTACCGCAAACTTTCTGAAAATGCCTTAATGTTTCAACCGTGTACGCGGGCGCTTTCTTTTTCGTTTCCCAGTCGCTAACTTCAAAATGGGGATTAGCGAGGGTTGCAAGAACAGTCATTTTATATCTTACGGAGGGGGCGAGAATCTCGCTGTTTTTATGCGGCGGAATACCTGACGGAACGAACACAACTTTTTCCAGACCCAATTCATACCTGCTTTCTTCGGCAAGAAAAAGGTGCCCTAAATGCGGCGGATTAAACGTCCCGCCGAAGAGCCCTGTCATTTTCTTATTTGACCGGCTCCGCTCACTACATACTTATAAGTTGTGAGTTCCTTTAATCCGACGGGCCCGCGGGCGTGAAGCTTCTGATTTGAAATACCTATCTCGGCGCCCATGCCGAACTGCCCACCGTCGGTAAATCTGGTGGAGGCGTTATGATAAACGCATGCGGCGTCAACCGTTCGAAAAAACTTCACGGCGGCGGTCTTATTTTCCGTCACTATCGCTTCCGAATGCCGGGAGCCGTGTTCATTTATGAACCCGGCCGCCTCTGCGAGGTTCTTCACAGTTTTTATTGAAATTATCCTGTCAAGATATTCTGTGTCCCAGTCGGCTTTCTTCGCTGGGTTAATATTTTTCAGAATTTTCAGCGTTTCCCTGTCTCCGCGCATCTCCACATTTTCCCTTTTGTAAGCCCTGTAAAGAACAGGCAAAAATCTTCCGGCAATTCTGCTGTCGACGAGGAGCGTTTCTATAGCGTTGCACACCCCGGGTCTCTGCACCTTCGCATTCAGCGCAATTTTAAGAGCCATTTTTATATCCGCATCTTCGTGAACATAAAGATGACAGATGCCCTTGCCGTGATAAATGACGGGGACTGTTGAATTCGAGACAACGGTTTGTATCAGTTTTTCTCCGCCGCGCGGGATTACGGCGTCTATGAATTTATTCATTTTAAGTAATTTTTTTACGGTTTCGTAGCCGGCCCCGTCCACAAAGTAAACCGCATCTTTCAAATCTGCGGGGAGGGCGCTTTTTATTGCCGAATAAATCGCCCTGTTTGAGTTTAAAGCGTCCGAGCCGCCGCGCAGGACCACCGCATTGCCCGACTTAAAACACAGCGCCGCACAGTCGGAGGTCACATTCGGACGGGATTCGTAAATGACAAAAATAACTCCGAGCGGCACGCGGACTTTTCTTATGAGCAAGCCGTTCGGCCTTTTTCGTTCTTCGATTAGTTCTCCTATCCGGAGTTTTAATCCCGCCACGGCCCGAACCTGAGCCGCCATCTCATCTACCCTCCTGCCGTTTAATATCAAACGGTCTATAAAGGAAGTGCTTTTCTTTGATTTCCGCGCGCTCACGAGGTCTTTTCTGTTTGCGCGGATTATTTCCTCTTTTGACCTGAGTATACTTTTGGAAATCCCGACGAGGATTTTGTTTTTTTCCGCTTCACTCACCAGAGCGAGGGAAATACTCTGTTTTTTTATATCCGCAAGAATTTTATCATACATAATTTATCCTCGACGCCGCACATCAAACAGCAAAGAAACGGAATAAACATGGCTTAACTTTTAACTTCCGGCAGTCCTTTTTCGTCAAGCAAAAATTTCGTTCCTTCCATTTATATACCTCCAGTCTGACTTCTCAAATGTTACCAAATTTTCCGCATACAGACAACAAACCCGGAGATTAAAATTCCGTAATCCTTGATTTTAAAATGTTTAGTTGCTAAAATCAATCTTGGGAAAATCGGGATATTTATGAAATTAATCAGCAAACATGAACTCGTGAAAGCGGCTCGGGGGAAAATACCCGCCGACACGCTATTCAAGAATGCGCGTCTTATCAATGTTTTTTCAGGGGATATAGAAGAAACGAGCATTGCCGTGCACAGGGGAATCGTCGTCGGTTTCGGCAATTACAGAGCGAAAAAAACGGTTGATTTGAAAAACAGATACGTTGCCCCGGGCCTGGTTGAGGGACACATACACACCGAAAGTTCAATGCTTGAAATGGGAGAATTCGTGAAAGCGGTAGTTCCTTTCGGTACAACAACCATTGTGTGCGACCCGCACGAAATCGCCAACGTCCTCGGTCTTGAAGGAATAACCTACATGCTCCAATCGGCAAAATACCAGCCTATGGATATTTATTTTACGCTTCCTTCGACGGTTCCCGCCTCAAACATGGAAACGTCGGGCGCCAGACTTTCCGCCGTTGACCTGATGCCGTATTTCTCGCAGAAATGGGTCGTGGGCCTGGGGGAGGTGATGAACGTGCCGGGGGTTCTGGAAAACAACAGCGCAGTCTTTGACAAACTGAAAATCGCCGCGGACAAAACCATCGAAGGGCACGCTCCTGGGCTGTCTGGAAAAGACCTGTACGCATACATAACAAGCGGGATAAGAAGCGACCATGAATCGTTCGGAAAAGCGGAGGCAAAAGAAAAACTTTCCGCAGGAATGACAATCATGATAAGAGAAGGGTCCGTTGCAAAAAATCTTGAAACGCTCGCGCCTCTGGTAAACGAAAAAAATTACTCCGACTTCTGCCTTGTAAGCGACGACAGAAATCCTATTGACCTTGTTGAGCACGGGCATCTGGACTACACCATACGAAAAGCCATCGGGTGCGGAATTCCTCCGATTACCGCCGTGAGGATGGCTACGATTAATCCCGCCAGGCACTTCGGCCTGAAACACATCGGAGCGGTTGCCCCGGGTTACCTCGCCGATTTTATCGTGATGGATAATCTGAAACAATTCAATGTTAAAAACGTTTATAAAACCGGCATCGAAGTAGGAAAAAACGGAAAGGTTACAGGCGTAAAATTCCCGCCGCGCGTTCCTTTGAGAAGCAGTATAAACGTAAAGTGGCTGATGCCCGCCAGTTTTAAACTGCCCGCCAAAACTTCAAAGGCAAACGTGATTGAAATTGTGAAGAACCAGTTGCTCACAAAAAAGAGAGTCCTGCCTATAAAAAGAGCGGCCGGCTTCGCCGTCTCGGACATCAAAAACGATATTTTAAAAATTACCGTCGTGGAAAGGCACAGAGCGTCGGGAAACATCGCGCAGGGTTTTGTAAAGGGTTTCGGGCTGAAGAGGGGCGCGCTCGCTTCATCCTTTGCCCACGATTCGCACAACATCGTCTGCGTCGGCTGTGATGATGAAAGTATTTTTAATGCGGTTCTAACAATAGTAAAGGCGGGCGGAGGTCTCTGCTGCTGGGAGCCCGGAAAGTCCGAAATACTGCCGCTGCCGATAGGCGGGTTGATGAGCAATAAAAACCTCTCCTTCGTTTACAGGAAATTAAAAAAACTACAATCCGCGGCTTTCTCAATGGGCTGTAAAGTCAGAGACCCTTTTATGGTACTCTCTTTCCTGGCGCTCCCCGTTATTCCCGAATTAAAGATAACCGACAAAGGTCTTGTCAATGTTTCGAAAAATAAATTTGAAAACCTCTTTGTAAGGAATTAACCGTGAAAAAAAATAAAGAAAACGTATTGTTAGGCGGTCCGTACAGGCGGGCGATTGTAATCGTTCTTGACAGTTTCGGCGCGGGAGAACTGCCCGACGCCGGACGCTTCGGCGACAAAGGCGCCGATACGCTGGGAAACCTCATTGAGAAATTCGGCGGCCTCAACCTGCCGAACATGGAAAAACTCGGGCTTTCCGGGATTACCAACCTGCATCCGGGAAGAATTCCTCCGGCGCCCGCCGGCTGTTTCGGAAAGATGGCTGCAGAATCAGCGGGAAAAGACACGACATCGGGGCACTGGGAAATAGCGGGCTGCCTCGCAAAAGTTGCTTTCCCCACTTATCCCGACGGATTTCCCGATGACTTAATCGACGAATTCCTGAAAGTAAGCGGGGTGAAGAACATTCTCGGAAATAAAGCGGCTTCCGGAACTGAAATACTGAAAGAACTGGGCGTTGAGCACATGAAAACCGGCCACCCTATCGTTTACACATCCGCCGACAGCGTTTTTCAGATAGCCGCCCACAATGACGTTATATCCCTGACGCGGCTCTATTATATTTGCGAAAAAGCGCGGAGTATTTTAAGAGTTCCTCATAATATATCAAGGGTCATCGCAAGACCTTTCATAGGCTCGCCGCCGAAGGGTTTTGAAAGGACCGCCGACAGAAGGGACTTTTCCATACAACCGGTTTCCACGACGCTGCTCGACCTCGCCGTAGAGCAGGGAATAAACGTGCTCGGAGTCGGTAAAATCGGGGATATTTTTGCGCACAGGGGTCTTTCCATCGAACAGCACACCGGCCTGAACCCCGCAGGTATCCGCCAAACTATAGAAGACGTAAAGAACGTACCCAGGGAGCCGGAATTTATTTTCGTCAATCTGGTTGATTTTGACTCTCTTTACGGTCACAGGAGAAACCCGCAGGGTTATTACGACGCTCTCAGGGAATTTGACGATGCGCTTCCCGAAATCGAGCGGAATATGAAAGAAGGCGATGTCCTTTTTATCACGGCTGACCACGGATGCGACCCGACATTCAAGGCGCACACCGACCACACAAGAGAATTTGTCCCGATTCTGGTCTACGGCAAAAAAATCAGAAAAAACATAAATCTCGGGATAAGAAAAACATATGCCGACTGCGGGCAGACAATCGCCGAATTTATGGGAATAAAAGGGCTTAAGCACGGAACCTCTTTCTGGAAATTAATCAGGAGGTAAATTTATGAACAAAGAAATTTCCTGCGCCGTCCGCTTCATCAGAAAAAAACTGGGCTCTGCCGATACGGGAGTCATACTCGGCAGCGGTCTCGGGCAAATTACCGATAAAGTAAAAGACAAGCGCGAGATTTCCTACGACAAAATCTCCGGTTTTGCCAAAAGCAAGGTTCCCGGCCACTCCGGACAGCTCATAATGGGCAGAATCGGTGCCCGGAAGGTCATTTTTATGTCCGGGAGAATCCACTACTACGAAGGTCATCCGATGGAGAAAATTGTCTTTATGATTGATGTTCTGGCAAAACTCGGAGTTACAAAACTCATCGTGACGAATGCGGGCGGCTCTTTGAGGCGCGACCGCAAAGTCCCATCGCTGACATTGATCACCGACCATATAAATCTGATGGGCGCCAATCCTTTAAGAGGCGGCGCTCATTTCATTGACCTGACCGACGCCTACGACGAAAAATACCGGAAACTCGTAATAAAACTGGCCAAGAAGTTGAAAATTCCGCTGAATACGGGCATTTATCTCGCCCTGTCCGGGCCGTCGTACGAAACGAAGGCGGAAATCAGAATGTTCCGGAAATTAGGAGCCGACGTGGTCGGAATGTCAACAATTCCCGAAGTCCTTGCCGCAAAAAAACACAACATTCGGGTTATCGGGATTTCCTGCCTGACGAACTACGCCTGCGGCGTAATAAACAAACCTCTTTCCCATGAAGAAGTCCTTGCCTCGGGCAAGGCGGCATCGCGGGATTTCATACGTCTTATAAACGCCATATTGACTTCAAAAGAGTTCTGATAAAACCGAATTGAAATCAAATTGGGAAGTTTCCGGGCAAAGCGAACTATCCCTGTACCTGTCGTCGCGGCTTGACATTGCCGAACCCTTCTGCCGGTTTTTAATAAACCGCGGGGCGGATAACATAAAAAAAACAGAGGAATTCCTTGACCCGAAACTTGAACTTGACGATGTTTTCGAAAAATTCAGCGGCCTACCCGGGGCGGTTTCAATCATTCAGGAAGCGATTGACGGAAAAGATGGCATTGCTATTTTGGCTGATTCGGATGCCGACGGTTTGAGCGGTCTTTTAATTCTTGAGGACGCTCTGAATTATCCGCCGGCGGAAACGTTCGTGTGCGAAGGGAAATCCTGCGGCATTAGCAAAAAGGATATAGAAAAAGTGGTTAATTCGAACGCCAAAGTTCTGATAACGGTTGCCGTGGGAATAAACGATGCGGCGGCAATCCGGCGCCTGAAAGATGCGGGAATCAAAGTCATCATAACAGACCATCACGCGCCCTGCGGGAAACACCCGGATGCCGACATAATTCTTGACCCTTTCTGCGAACCCCGCTCACGCGCGCAGGAGCGGGATGCAGAGGAAATGGCGGGCTGTTTCGTCGCTTTTTATCTCGGAGCCGCTTTTAAACTTAGCCGCCAGGACGGTTTCAACGAGACAAAAATTTCCTGCGATATTGAAACGACCGGTTTTTCCCCGAGGTTCAGCGAAATAATTGAAATCGGGGCGGTCAAGTTCAGAGGGTTCCGGATTATTGATAAATTCTCCTCATTCCTGAAACCTGCGGGAAAAATACCGCCGGAGATAACTTCGTTTACCGGCATCAGGGACTCTGATGTCGAGAATGCCCCTGAGCGGGGGGAAGTTCTGAAAAAATTCCGCGACTGGATTTCGGATTTCCCTCTTGTCTTCCACAACGCGCCTTTTGACACTTCTTTTTTAAATTCCGAATTCAGAAAATTTCTCGGGCATGAACTAAAAAATAAAATACATGACACCCTTGCAATTTCACGCAGAGCTCTGCCGTCGCAGAGTCACAAACTGGAAGCGCTGAAGGACTTTTACAACATAAAATCCGTTTCTCACCGGGCGCTTGCCGATGCCGAAACGACTTTAAAAATTTACAACATCCTGAAATATAGGAAAATTCCGGAATTTAAAATATTCGTGGAACAGAACCTGCCCCTCGTCGCCCTGGGGACAATTTCGGACAACGTCCCTCTCCTCGGGCATTCCCGGGCGGCCGTAAAAGCGGGGGTCGGAGGAATTTTCAACGTAAAAAGATTTGCCTTTAAGATGGTAATCAAAGAACTCGGATTGAAACAACCTGCGGAAATGCGAGCCCTCACGAAAAAAATCATCCCCTTTCTCAACACAGCGAAAAAGATGAATGAAAATGCAAAAATCCTTGAACTTTTCAAGTCAAAGTCAAAAAAAGAAGCGAAAGAAATAATCGGTTACATCGGGTCGCTGAATGATGCCCGCCGGAACCGCAGCAGAGATTTTTGTTCAAATAAACACGGGAATTTCCGCATTGATACTGAGTGGGACAACTGGCTTGAGCAAAACCTGCAGGAAATATATGCGGCGATGGAACCGTTCGGGCCCGGTAATTCATTTCCGAGGGTTCTGCTCAGAGAAGCGGCAGTTATTGACGAGACAAAGACAAAAGACATTTACCGTATGAAGTTGAAAAAAAACGGTAAAATTTTTAACATATTAAGCGACGAAAAAACCGGCGCGGAAATCTGCGATATTGTTTTCCATATTGAAAAAATTGCCGGAAAGTTCTATCTTTTCCTTGATGATTATGAAATAAAGAAGCAGGAGGATTATCATGTTTAGCGTGTATGAGGTGATTAAGAAGAAACGGGACGGCGCGGAACTTTCAAAAGAAGAAATCAGTTTTATGATTTCGGGCTTCGTCAGCGGAGAAATCCCGGATTACCAGATGGCTGCGTTTCTTATGGCTGTTTTTTACAAGAGCATGACGGCGGAAGAAGCCGTCAATCTGACGCAGTGCATGGTGGACTCCGGTGAAACAGTTGATTTAAGCGGGATTAAGGGATTTAAAGTCGACAAACACTCCACAGGAGGAGTCGGCGATACGACTTCTCTGGTTGTAAATCCGCTGGTCGCCGCCAGCGGCGGCATAGTGGCTAAAATGACCGGAAGAGGTCTCGGCCACACGGGCGGCACCGTTGATAAACTTGAGTCGATTCCGGGTTTCCGGGTGGAACTCCCGAAAAAAAAGTTTATTGAAAACGTCAACAAAATTCACCTCGCTTTAATTTCCCAGACGGCCGACCTGGCACCTGCGGACAAAAAAATATACGCCTTGCGGGACGCAACGGCGACCGTTGATTCAATACCCCTCATTGCCGGAAGCATTATGAGCAAGAAACTTGCCGCCGGCGCAAACGGCATCGTCCTGGACGTGAAAACTGGCGCGGGCGCATTTATGGAAAAATATGAGGACGCTCTCGCTCTTGCGAGAACCATGGTTGACATAGGGGAACTTGCAGACAGAAGAATGGTTGCGCTGATTACTTCAATGGAAGAGCCGCTCGGTTTTGCGGTTGGAAACGCAATTGAGGTTAAAGAGGCAATCCAGACGCTCAAGGGCGAGGGCCCGAAAGACCTTGAACAGTTGTGCGTTACCCTCGGCGCAAATATGCTTCTGATATCAGGCGTGGCGTCTTCCGCAGATGACGGCGCCCGAAAAATGAAAAATGCAATCACCGACGGAAGCGGGCTCGTAAAACTGAAGGAAATGGTCGCGGCGCAGGGAGGAAACCCGAAAGCGATTGATAACACGGAACTGCTGCCTAAAGCAAAAGAAGAAATTCCCGTGGAAAGTCAGGCGGGCGGTTTTGTGCAAAAAATAAATGCCCTTGAAGTGGGTATGGCGGCAAAGGCGCTCGGCGCGGGAAGAGAAAAAAAAGAAGACAAAGTAGACCTCGGGGTCGGTATTTATCTGAAGAAGAAAATCGGCGACGAGGTGAAAAAAGGAGAACCGCTCGCAATTTTTCATTCCTCGGACGGGAAAAAATTTGAGGACGCCAAGAGAAGGTTCCTTGCCGCTTACCAGATTGGGAAAGAAAGAGTCAGGCCGCCGAAATTTTTCTTCGCAAAAGTCGACAAAAACGGCGTAACAGAAATGTAATGAGAGCGGAGCGATAACAAAACTTGAACTGGAGGGAATATGTTTCCTGAAAATCTGATGATGAAGTTGTCCGAAAAAACGCCGTCAAAAATTTGTCTTGTGGTTTTAGACGGTCTGGGCGGTATTCCCTATAACGGGAAAACCGAACTTGAGACGTCCCGGCACCCGAATCTTGATGAGTTCGCCGCCAATTCCGCCTGCGGGACGAGCGTTCCCGTCGCGCTGGGAATCACGCCGGGGAGCGGCCCGGGACATCTCGCGCTTTTCGGCTATAACCCCATGACCTACCTCATCGGAAGAGGCGTTCTTGAAGCGCTGGGAATCGGCCTGGAGCTGACGGAGTTCGACCTCGCATGCAGGGCAAATTTCGCCACGGAACAAAAAGGCATCATCATCGATAGGCGGGCAGGCAGAATTCCAAGCGAAGAAAACGAACGGCTGGTCAAAATCCTGTCGGCTGCAATCACGGATATTGACGGAGTAAAGGTAAAAACCTATCCTGGGAAAGAACACAGATTCGTCGTTGTCTTTACCGGTGAAAATATGGCGGACGGGCTTGAGGATGCCGACCCGCAAAAAGAAGGTCTGCCGGCAAAAGAATGTATCGCTTCCGGCGACTCTTCCGCCCGGTCGGCGAGAATCGTAAACGCTTTTATAAAAAAAGCGGGCGAAGCGCTTAAAGGCGAAAAAGTCGCAAACGCCGTTTTGCTGCGGGGTTTTGCGTGCACCCCCGAGATTCCGAAAATGCCGGACCTTTACCACTTATCCTGCGGGGCTTTCGCGATATATCCGATGTATAAAGGGCTGGCTTCTCTCGTCGGTATGGAACTTGTCGACTGCGGGCAGACCCTTCAAAGCCAGATTAAGGCGCTCGCCGAAAACTACGGACGATTCGATTTTGCCTTTTTCCACTATAAATACACGGACTCAAACGGAGAGGACAAGAACTTTGAAGGCAAGGTTGCGGCAATCAAGAACTTTGACAAAATCCTCCCCGAAATACTGAAATTGAACTTTGACGTTGTCTGCATCACCGCAGACCATTCCACGCCCGCTAAAATGGGTTCCCACTCATGGCATCCCTGCCCGGTCGCGATAAAATCGAAATTCGAACCGGTGGACGAAGTCGTAAAATTTACCGAAAGAAATTTCAGCAAGGGTGTTCTCGGCAGAATATGGGCAACCGACATCATGCCGCTCCTTCTCGCGAATGCGGGAAAACTAAAAAAATTCGGGGCGTAAATCCGTTAATGCATAAGCTGAAAGTCATTGCGCTCTTATTCTTTTGCGTTTCACTGTTTCTGTCCTGCGGCAAAACAAGCGCTCCTAAAAAAGAAAAGGTCTTTTGCGGAGGGACGGTCGCCACAGGAGATAACCTTATTGAAATTTTATCCAAACACGGCATACCCTCTAATAACTATATTCCGGTCATTACGAAATTCAAAACGATTTTCAACACCAGAAATATGAGGCCGGGGGACTATTACGAGGTCGTGGTTTCGACGCAGAAAGAAATTCTTGATTTTTCATACAGCAACACGCCCGAAGTGAAATACAGCGTCCGGCTGACAAGCGCGGGATACCAGGCGGAGAAAATAAAATTAAAACTTTACAAGAAAATCTTCGGTTATTCGGGCGAAATCAAAGACAATCTTTACAATTCAATGATGGCGGCTGGCGTAACGCCTTTTTTAATCATGAATTTTACTGACATTTTTGAATCCAGAATTGACTTTGTAACAGAGCCATGGGCAGGAGACAGGTTTTTTATTATTTTTGAAAAGTTCTTTACGGAAAAGGGGCAGGAAGTCGACGGGGGAAACGTTCTTGCCGGAAAATACATTATGACCAGGAAGAAAAATGAATTTATTGCATTCGCATACCCGTCCGGTTCGGGCTACGAGTATTTTGCCCCGGGCGGGAGTTCTCTGGGAACGCAGTTTCTGAAAGCCCCCCTGCATTACAGAAGAATCTCATCTTATTTCGCAAACAGAAGATTTCATCCGATTCTGAGATATTCCAGGCCCCACCACGGCATTGATTACGCAGCGCCGAGAGGAACGCCCGTTTCTACCATCGGCGACGGCAAAGTTATTTTTGCCGGATGGGACGGCGGTTTCGGGAAAATGGTTAAAATAAGACACAATTCCGTTTACGAGTCATGGTACGGACATCTTTCCGGGTACGGCAGAAATATACGGAAAGGAACATACGTAAAGAAGGGCCAGGTCATAGGTTATGTCGGCTCCACCGGTCTTTCCACGGGACCTCATCTTGATTTCAGGATTAAGAAAAAAGGGCATCTTGTTAATTTTCTCAAACTGAAACTGCCTCCCGCAAAACGCCTGACAGGGAAACAGATGAAAAAGTTTACGGAGTTTAAGAAAAATTACTACAGATATTTTGCCGAAGTTCAGCAAAAGAGAAGTTTTGAATCAGATGGTTCTATTGATTGACGTCGGAAATACCCAGATAAAAACCGCCCGGTTTAGCGGGAGAAAAATTTTACCCGGGAAAACGCTGCCGGTTTATCCGGTAACCGGTAAAAAAATCGGAGTACTCCTGGGCAACTCTTCCGTATGCGTCTGCTCATCCGTGGTTCCCGAAGCGACAAAAGTTCTGAGAAAGGTATGCCGCCGGAAAAAAATTAAATTCCGCCTCTTCGGGCGGAAAGACATAAAAGAAATTTCAATAAAATACAAAAACCCGGAAAAAATCGGCTCGGACCGTCTCGCAACCATACTCGGGGCGGCAACTCTTTCACCCGCGCCGTTTATTGTTGTGGACATAGGAACAGCCGTTACCTGCGAACTTGTGAATAAGAGAAAAGAATATATCGGAGGTATTATTTTTCCGGGCGTTGAACTCTGCCTCAGCGTGCTTTCCGAAAAAACAGCCCTGCTGCCGGCGGTAAAATTTAAAAGGGTCAACGGCAACATCGGCAGGAATACCGCGGAATGCATTTCAAAAGGCATTTACAATGCGATTACAGCCGGAATTGAAAAATCGGTAAATGAATTCGGACATCTTGCTCCCGGCGCGGCGGTCTTTTTAACCGGCGGCGGAGAAAAATATTTCAGCAGGCGTGATTTTAATTTCAGTTTCAGAAAAGATGAATTGCTTGTTTTCCGGGGTCTTTTGCAATTATATAAAAACTTGATATAATAAATACTTGTAAAGCGGAGTTCCAGAGGCATAAAATTTGCCGCGGAAATGAAACGAAGGAGGAAAATTTATGATAAAAGTCGGTATTAACGGTTTTGGAAGAATCGGCCGCCTGGTTGTTAAAACGGGGCTGAAGTCAAAGAATATTGAATTTGTCGCGGTCAATGACCTGACTGACCCGAAGACCCTGGCCCATCTTTTTAAATACGACTCAACTTTCGGCACCTATCCGGGTTCGGTGGAAGTAAAAGGCAGCAATCTTGTCATCGACGGGAAGCAAATCAAGGTCATTGCCGAAAGAGACCCCGCAAAACTTCCCTGGAAGGAGCTCGGCGTGGAGATAGTTGTGGAGTCCACCGGCCGTTTCGTTGACAAGGAAAGCGCTTTGAAACACATAGCCGCAGGAGCCAGGAGAGTTATTATTTCAGCCCCTGCTAAAAATGAGGACATCACGATAGTTCTCGGCGTAAACGAGGATAAGTATGATCCCGAAAAGCACGTCATAATATCCAATGCGAGCTGCACCACGAACTGTCTCGCGCCGCCCATAAAAGTGATTAAGGACAAATTCGGCATCAAGAAAGGGCTTATGACAACAATACATTCGTTTACCAATGACCAGGTGGTTCTGGATTCCCCGCACAAGGACCTCAGGCGCGCACGAACCGCTTCAGCGTCTATGATACCTACGACAACGGGCGCGGCAAAGGCAATAGGTCTTGTTATACCGGAACTTAAAGGCAAGTTTGACGGTTTCGCTATCCGGGTTCCTACCCCTGATGTTTCGCTGGTTGATGCGGTGGTGCAGGTTGAGAAAGAAACAACCGCGGAAGAAGTAAACGCCGCTCTCAGGGAAGCGGCGGCGGGGCCAATGGGCAGATATCTTGCCGTTTCCGACGCGCCCCTTGTCTCCTGCGATTACATCGGCAGCGACAAGTCATCCGTTGTTGACCCGGAGTTCACGAAGGTCTTCGGAGATATGGTCAAGATTCTGGCGTGGTATGACAACGAGAACGGTTATGCCGCCAGGGTCGTGGATTTGATTGAATATATTGCCGCTAAATGAGAAATATGGCGAGCGGTTTGGTTGCGGCTGAAAGCCGCATTTAGAAATGAAAACGCTGGAAGAAATAGATTTAAAATCAAAGAGAGTTCTCGTAAGATGCGATTTTAACGTTCCTGTAAAAGAAGGAAAAATCCTTGACAACACGCGCATTCTCGCCCACATCCCCACAATAAATTACATCCTTGAAAAAGGCGCATCACGCGTGATTCTGATGAGCCACCTGGGACGGCCGAAAGGGGTTGTCAACCCGGATTTTTCGCTAAAAGTTGTCTGCGAAGAACTGCAGAGACATCTGAAAAGGAGTGTTCGCTTTTTCAACGATTGCACCGGCGAGAACGTCAGAGAGGGTATTTCGCGGCTTGAAGAAGGCGCGGTCGCTCTTCTTGAAAACCTGAGATTTCATCCCGAAGAGAAAAAAAACGACGCCGGGTTCGCAAGGGAAATCGCCTCTCTCGGCGACGTTTTCATTCAGGACGCTTTTGCGGTATCTCACAGAGCGCACGCTTCAACAGTGGGAATTGCGGGTATCCTTCCGTCCGCAGCAGGGTTTCTCATTATGAAAGAGGTCAAATATCTTTCGGAACTCCTGAAGGAGCCGGGGCGGCCTTTCGTCGCCGTTTTGGGTGGCGCTAAAATTACGGGGAAAATACAGGTTATTACCAGTTTGCTCGGAAAGGTGGATAAACTCCTCGTCGGGGGAGCAATGTCCTACACTTTCCTGAAAGCCCGCGGAGAAGAAATCGGAAATTCAATGTTTGAGGAGGAATTCCTAAAAAATGCAAAAGGTATTCTGGCGGACTCTAAAAATCTTGTTCTGCCCGTTGACCACGTAATAAGCAAATCCGCAAAGGAGGCGGTTGAAAGCCGCGTTTCGGACAGGATTCCAGAAGGGTTCTACGGTGTTGATATAGGAAGCAAAACTATTGCAAATTACGCCGGCATAATAAAGAATGCAAAAACAATTTTCTGGAACGGCCCCATGGGGATTTTTGAGGTCGAGAGTTTTTCAAAAGGAACGCGGGAGATTGCAAAAATAATTGCGGAAACCACGAGGAACGGGGCGGTTTCCGTCGCAGGCGGCGGGGACAGCGTTTCGGCGATAAAAAAGGCGGGCGCCGCAAACGACTTCAGCCACATTTCCACGGGCGGGGGAGCTTCCCTTGAATTTGTCGAGGGCCGCGTTCTTCCCGGCATACAAGCGCTGAAATAGATAAATGCACATAGCGAGGAGATAATGTATACTTTTTTGATTGTTTTACACATTGTTATTGCTGCTCTTTTGATTTTCATCATTCTTCTGCAGGTCAGCAGGGGAGCGACGGGTTCCGCTTTTCTCGGCGGTTCTTCCGATTCTCTTCTACTCGGGCCGGCAGGAGATGTTTTTCTGAAAAAGGTGGTCGTGGTTCTTGCGATAATATTCGTCGTCACTTCCGTTTCCATTTCAGTGGTTGTGAAGAAAAGAGGCGTAAAATTTCCCGCCCGACCGCCGGCTGCCGCGACCCAGCCGGTTGGCGGAAACCAGGAATAACAACCTTCGCCTTTCACTACCCGTGGAAGGGAAAGGGCAAACTGCCGTGGTGGTGGAATTGGCATACACGTACGTTTGAGGGGCGTATGGGGAAACCCTTGAGGGTTCGAGTCCCTCCCGCGGCAAAATATAAAAGAGGAGTTGGAAAATGAAAAAAATCAGGTTATTACTCGGTTTTCTGTTTTTTGTTAACTTTGTTGTTGGTTGTGCCGCCCCGCCGGTTTCGCAGGCGCCGCCGAAGGCCCCCGAGAGTTCTGCACAGACACAGACACAAATCCTTTCCCCTGCTCTGGAAAATCCCGCCGTGCAGGAAGTCGGTTTTGATATTGACGACACACTTCTGTTTTCATCCCCTGCTTTTGACAGGGGCTACGCCGGTGCGGAGCCTTACACCGCCGAATTCTGGACGATTATTAATTCAAGCGATGAGGAGGTCTCCGTAATAAAAGAAAAATGCTACGAAATCCTCAAGGCGCATCAGGATAAAGGACACAAGGTTTATCTGATTACTTCCAGAAACTCCGAAGGCGGCGATGTCCTGAAAAAATATTTAAGCGGAAAGATGGGCATCCCTGAAAAAAATATATTTTTTGAGCCGCACGGTAAAACCGCGCGAATCAAAGAGCTCGGGATTGACGCTTTTTACGGCGACTCAGATTCCGACATAAGATATGCCGAAGAGGCAGGAGCCATTCCGGTTAGAATAATAAGAAGCCCGAAGTCCTCTTATAAAGGTTCCTGCAATCCGGGCTGTTTTAACGAGTTCATTGTTACGGACAGCGAAGAATAATACAAATTAAAGATAATATGGCCGGGATAGAAGACCAGCTTAACAAAATCATATCCCCGCTTCTGCGGGAAATTATTTTCAAAAAAGAAATAACCAGCGAAGTCCTCAACACTGTTTTAAAAATTACCATAGAAAAAATAGTGAGCACTCTTTTCGCCGAATCAATTACTCTCTATCTCGTTGACAAAGATAAAATAAAGTTCAGTTACGTTTACTTTTCCCCAAAACTCTACCAGGGGCGCGAGGCATTGCAAAAGTCATACGAGGCAAAGAGAGAAACACTGCTCAAAATAACCCTTCCGCTGAACACCGGGATTGTGGGAAAAGTCATAAGCACCGGGCAGAGCCGCACCGTAAGCGACGTTACAAAAGACAGCGAGTTTTATAGAGACGTGGATAAGGACACCGGGTTCCAAACCCGTTCCATGATTACGGCCCCTCTCAAGGTGGACGAGGCGGTAATAGGCGCGATACAGGTTCTCAACAAATCCATACCTCCGGGGATTTTTACGGAATCGGACACATACCTGCTTGAGGAGGTCTCCCAGTACTCCGCCAAAATCATACAAAAGGCATTCAACCCTTCAATCACTCTGACCGACCAGGAACTTGCCTATTATATTGCGCGCCTGACAAAACAGCAGTACATAGAACTCGGGGAGGACTTCCAGATTGACGCGCAGATTCTTGACGAAACCCACATCTCTCCGGAAATCCTGAGAAAGTTCAAAATGATACCCATAAAGGTTTACCCGGGTAAAAGCCTCCGGGTCGTCTGCTCAAATCCTCTTGATTACACAGGGATTGAGAACTTCGAGGTCCTGACGAAATTCAAGATTAAAGAAACGGTCGTTGCCTCAAGAAATGAAATCGATTATGCCGTAAAAAAATATTTTGAAAGCATAGGAGAACCCGTCTCCGTCGAGGATGAAGCGACGGCGAAAATGACCGCCCAGCTTGAAAAGAAAGATGAAGGGGAAGAAAACGTCGAGGTAAACGAAAACCTGGAAAGCGAGAACTCGGCGCCGGTGATAAAACTTGCCAACCAGCTGATACGCGAAGCATACAACAAGAAATCGAGCGATATTCACATAGAGGCCTTTGAAAAGGCGACAATAGTGCGGTTCAGAATGGACGGGGTTCTCAAGCAGGTTCACAAACTGCCGAGAAGCGCGCACAGCGCCATTATAGCCAGATATAAAATAATGTCTTCTCTGAACATAGCCGAAAAAAGGAAACCGCAGGACGGCAGAATAAAGTTTAAGGACTACGGCGCAAGTAATCCGGATATTGAACTCAGAGTCAGCATCGCGCCCCTCGTTTGGGGAGAAAAAATCTGTATGCGTATTCTTGATAAAACCGGCACCATGCTGGGCCTGTCGGCCATGGGCTTTTCTCCTAAAAATATGGAGTTTTATAGAGCGGCAATAGCCAAACCATACGGCATGATACTGAACGTAGGGCCTACTGGAAGCGGCAAAACAACGACGCTTTACGCGGCTATCACCGAGATCAATAAGCCCGACATAAATATTCAGACCGCCGAGGATCCGGTGGAATATATGCTTGAAGGAATTAACCAAATGCCTATTCGAAAAGATATCGGCGTCACTTTTGCCGATGCTCTGAGATGTTTTCTCCGGCAGGATCCGAACGTCATAATGGTGGGGGAAATACGCGATTTGGAAACGGCGGAAGTCGCCATTGAAGCCGCTCTCACCGGACATCTGATGCTTTCCACACTACACACAAATGATGCCGCGACAACCGTTACAAGATTTTTTGATATGGGAGTAGAACCTTTTCTTGTTTCATCTTCTATTTTAATTGTCTGCGCGCAGCGTCTCGTGAGAAGGCTCTGCGACTGTAAAGAAGAATATAAGGCGGACGCGGATGTGGCCGAAAGTCTGGGAATTGAACCGGGCACCACTCTTTTTAAAAAGGTAGGTTGTAAAAAATGCGATAACACCGGCTACAAAGGACGGATAGGGGTACACGAAATTTTGATGCCCGATGAAGAAATCCGGAAACTTGTTATTAAGAAAGGCGTCACGCCCGAGGAAATACAAAAGGCCGCTATAGCTAACGGCACTTTGGTGCCTATGTTTCAGGACGGCCTTCAAAAATGTTTAGACGGCATAACATCTTCCGAAGAAGTGTTCAGGGTGTTAAAAAAAGAACAATAATACCAGCGGGGGTAATATGGCAGACGGTATTTTTAAAAAAGTTCCCGTTGAAATAAAAGACGTAACGGGACGGCTGATTGAGGGCATCGTAAACCTTCCCGTTTCCGGCTACAAGAAACGTCTGTCGGATTTTATAAACGACCCCGAGAATACATTCATCCCTCTCACAAACGCCGTTGTTTCAAGAGACGGCGTGGTTGAAAAAAAATATAAGTCGATAATTATTTCAAAGACCGCCGTCATTCACATTGTGGAACTCGAGCAAAAAGAAGAATAAAAAGTTTAATCTTCCTCGGGTGTTTCTCCGGCCTCGCCATCATTCACCGATGTTTCTTCGACCTCACCGGCGAGTATTTGGGCCGGGATATTTTTAGTCGTTCCTGCGCCGAGTTTTTTGATGTTTTCCGCGCGGGAAATAAGGTTCCCCGTTCCGGAAGATATTTTCCTGTGAGCGCCTTCGTAAGTTTTCTGCGCGGTGCTGAGTTGCTTGCCTATTTTTTCAAAATCGCCAAGAAATCCGACAAATTTGTCATATAGCGCGCCGCTCTGGCGGGCAATTTCGATAGCGTTTTTTGTCTGTCTGTCCTGTTTCCATATATACTCTATTGTTTTAAGCGTGGCATGAAGCGTGCTGGGACTGACTATTACGATTTTTCTTTCAAGCGCAAAATTAAAAAGCGACCCGTCCGCCTGCACGGAAAGAGAGAAACAACCTTCAATGGGCATGAACAACAGTACAAAATCCGGCATACTCAGACCATTGGCCTTCTGATAATGCTTACTTTCAAGATTGGCGATGTGCGCTCTGACTGATACATTGAGTTCTTTGGAATACTTTTCTTTTTCCTCATCGGTTTCCGCGTTTACAAGTTTTTCATACGAGACTAGGGAAACCTTTGAATCCACAATGATGTGCCTGTCATCAGGCAGTTTTATGATAAAATCCGGTTTGAGAAGATTGCCGTCCTCACCGGCTAAATTCTGTCCTTCTCCCTGAGAAATATATTCTATGCCCTTGGTCAGGCCCGATATTTCGAGAAGTCTTTCCAGAATCGTTTCTCCCCAGTTGCCCTGCATTTTAACATCGCCTTTGAGCGCTTTCGCAAGGTCAGAGGCCTCGTCGCTTATGCGTTTGTTGAGGCGCTCAAGAGACTTTATCTGCTCAATCAGCGAAACGTGGCTGTTTCTGTTTTTTTCATCGGTTTCCTCTATTTTGCTTTTAAATTTTTCTAAATCGTCTTTGAGCGGATTCAATATTTCCATGATATTTTCTCTGTTCTGCTTTGTGAATTTTTCGGTTTTTTCCTCAAAAATGCGGTTTGCCAAATTCTGAAAAGCGTCGGTCAAAACATCCTTCGCTTCTTTTATCCGGCATTCGGCATCTTTTTTTTCTTTGTCCAGATACTTGTTTTTATAATACTGGCCGGCAAGAAGAACAACCAGCAAAACGCTTATAAGCGAAAGAATGATAATCATGCGTAATTTTAACCAATAAGAAGGTTTTTTACAAATTTCGCTATCGCAAGAGAAGCCGTGAGGCCCGGCGAATCAATCCCGATGAGGTTGACGGCGTTGTGATGTTTTTCATCTCTCTCTATAACAAAATCTTCGCCGTCTTTTAATTTCGCGCGGATGCCGGCGTAATCTGCCTGAAGATCTTCAATTTTTAAGCAGGGGAAAAATTTCCGGACGCTCCCGTAAAAGTATTCAGGACCTTTCCTGCCGGTTTTCAGGTCATCCTTGCACCCGACAGCGGAGGTGGTCGGGCCCACCAGAACTTTATTCCCTATTACTTTTTCCCCGGCGGGATTAAGTTCAAAGGCCGGTGTCAGGTGAATCCCGATGGCGAGATGCTCTGCCCCGTTTATGTAATAAGGTTTCTGAACGGGATAAACATTGGTTCCGTTCATTTTTATATCCGCTCTTTTTGAGGTATTGAAATAATAATACTCCCCCCTGACGGGGATTATTTCAAACCCGGGAACGGGGTTTATCATCTTAGCTATTTCGTCGGAGTAAAGGCCTGCGGCATTTATGACGGTTTCCGCCGCAAAGGTTTCTTTTTCACCGTTCGAATTTTCTATTTCCACAGCAAATAGATTTTCTCCCGCCTTAATGCCCGTTACTTTTGTCTTTTTCATAATTTCAACGTCGTTTTTCGCGGCTATTTTTGAAAGACAGTCAACGTATGAAGCCGCATCCAGAATTCCCGTTGAAGGGCTCAGAAGAGCCGAGTAAGCGCGGACATTGGGTTCGCGCAACGCAACTTCCTTTGAGGTTATTTTTTTAATTCCCTCTGCCCCTGCTTTTTTTGCGCTTTCAAGATAAAAATCCAAACGGCGGTCTTCTTCCTCGTCTGTTGCGACAATCAATTTGCCTGTTCTGCGGCAGGGCACACCGTGTTTCTCACAGAATTCATAAAGGAGGCGGTTGCCTTCCACGCAGAGTTTCCTTTTGAGAGGCATTTTATCATAATATATCCCCGCATGAATTACTCCTGAATTCCTTCCCGACTGCTCGTCGCCAAGATAAGGGTTTTTTTCAAAAAGAAACACGCTGGCGCTGTCTTTTGACAGTGCGCCCGCGCAGGCAAGACCGATTACTCCGCCGCCGATAATTGCAATATCTATTTTTTCCATTCTTCTAAAAATTAGCATAAAAAACCCAAGTTTTCAAACCTTTTATTTCCCAGGGCTGTCGCAAAATCAGGGACATAACAACAACAGTGCACAACAATAGCGCGCCTTGACAACAGCGCACAACAACAGCGCACCTTGACACCGATTTAAGATTTTTATAATATCTACCGTTTTACCTAATGTAAAAAGTTGTGGTTCTTGAGGGGTTTTGCCGTATGAATAAAATGGTCGTGTTTTTCAGGAGTGTTCTTGCGGAGTCAAAGCACATTTCCTGGGCGGGAAAAAAGGCGGTTGCCGGATTTACGGTCGTTGTGCTGGTGCTGGTGCTTGTTGTTTCCTTTTTTATCCTGCTCGTTGATTTTTTGATATCGAAAGGCGTCGGGGTTTTTGTTTGAACCCGGTGAAAAATGGACGCCACCCCCAACGGGGCAAGCCTTCCTCCACAGGCGGACGAAGACGCCCGCCGCCCGGATAAGGAAATAGAATGGAAACGGACGAAGAATATAAATTTTACGTTGTTCAGACACTTGTCGGATCCGAGAAAAAAGTGGTCCGCGCGATAGAAAACAAAATTGCGGACAGCGCTCCCGGCCAGGCATCTAAAATCAAACAGGTGATAATGCCGGAAGAGCGGGTCGTGGATATCAAGAAAAAGAAAAGTGTCGTGCATCCACGCAAAATTCTTCCGGGGTATCTCATTATTGAAATGATTCTTGACGAGGAGACCTTCTGGTTCATTAACGGGATACACGGCGTGAGCGGCTTTCTCGGCGGAAAGACGCCGTTTACGGTAAAACCACAGGAAGTGCAATACCTCAAGGATTTGGTTAAGGAATCCGAAACCGAAAGGCCGCGGCCGTCCGTGCAGTTTGCCAAACATGACAACGTTAGAATCAATGATGGGCCGTTTGCCAATTTCGTAGGCGATATCGACGAGGTTGACGAGGCAAAGGGAAAATTGAGAGTGATGGTTTCAATATTCGGCCGATCGACGCCGGTTGAATTAAGATTTTACCAGGTGGAAAAAATATAATGGCGAGAAAGAAAAAACTGAAAACGGCAATAAAGTTGCAGATTCCGGCCGCAAGCGCAAATCCGGCGCCACCCGTCGGTCCCGCTCTCGGCCAGCATGGCGTAAACATCATGGAGTTCTGCAAGCAGTTTAACGAGAAGACAAAAAACGAGGAAGCGGGGATGATTATTCCCGTGATTATTTCGGTTTATGAAGACAGAAGTTTTACTTTTATTACGAAGGTTCCGCCGGTTTCGGCGCTGATAAAAAAAGCGGTGGGTATTGCAAAGGCGAGTGGCGTTCCGAACAAGGAAAAGAAAGGAACCCTTACCATGGAGCAGGTGGAAGAAATTGCGCGGAAAAAGGTTGCGGACCTGAATACGGAAAATATGGCATCCGCTGTCAGGATGGTGAAGGGAACAGCCCGGAGTATGGGCATAGAAGTTACGGAAAAATAAAAATATGAAGAAGGGTAAGAGATACAGGGCATCATCGGAAGGGGTGCAGGCGGAAACGGTTTATGCGCTTGACGAGGGGATAAAAATTTTGAAGGGTTTTAAAAAAGCGAAGTTTGACGAAACCGTCGAAGTTCACGTGCGGCTCGCCACAAGCGCCAAGAAGATACCGCAAAACATTACGGGGAAGGTGAGTCTTCCGGCCGGAACCGGGAAAGATGTGAGAGTAACGGTTATTGCCAAAGGCGATAAGGCGAAAGAAGCTGCCGCCGCCGGCGCCTCAAGGGTCGGTTTTGAAGATATTATTGAAGAAATCAAGAACGGCAGGATTGATTTTGACGTTCTTATCACAACACCCGATTGTATGAAAGATGTGAGCCATGTCGCGAGAATCATAGGGCCGAAGGGTCTTATGCCGACCCCGAAGGCAGGCTCGGTAACCTTTGAGGTCGGGAAAGCCGTTGAAAGTTTTAAGTCCGGGCTTGTCAGATGGAAGGTTGATTCTTCCGGGAACATTCATGCGGGTTGCGGTAAGATATCGTTTCCGGATGAGGGTCTTGTCTCGAATATTAAAGCGCTGGTCGGTTCAATCCGCGCCGCGAAACTGCCGTTTATTTCGGGAGAGGTCATCAGGAAAATTACAATCGCGACAACGATGTCACCCGGTATCGCGGTCAGTGTTTAGGGGTTTTATAAAAACCAAAAAATGAAACAGAGAGCAGGAAAAGTCAAGTGGGTTTCGGATAAAGAAGAATTTATCAGGAATAACAATACTTTTATTTTCACCGGTTTCAGCGGCCTGACGGTCAAGAATATGACGGAATTAAGGCGCCTCTTGCGCCGGATCAATGCGTCTGCTGAGGTCGTCAAAAACCGCATCTTCAAACGCCTTATGGAAAAAGAGTGGGAAAAGATTGCCTTGTTTTTTGAAGGGCCTACGGCGGTAATTTTTTCCGGCGATAACTCTACCGGCGAAGTTTGCAAAGTTCTGGCATCGTTCGGCAAGGAGAATGAGAGTTTTAAAATAAAGGGAGGTTTTCTGCGGCCGGCAAGGATTTTGACGGATAAGGATATTGCAGAAATTGCCAAAATCCCCGACAGGAACACGCTGCTCGTCAATTTTATTTGGGCAATCCAGGGGCCTCTTTATGGTTTTCACAGTGTCTGCAAGAACTTGATTTCAGGAATTGTGTTTGTTCTGAGCGACTATGCCCGGAAGAAAAAAAATAATATGGTCGTGAAAAGCAACCCTCCTTTACCTTTGGAGGGGATAACCGCGGAGAATTGTCCGCCTGTGGCGGATGATTCGGAGCACAATAAGGGGAAACGTCCCCTTATTGAGTCGAGCGACCGGGAATTACAGGCGAGAGAATAAGTGTAGCAGTATGCACGTGCCAAGCAACAATTTTTTTACCACTTGGGGGGTGACAAGCGACGAATGCGCTGTGAAGCGCGTGAGGAGCCCAATAAGGGGGGAGAATCCCCCCTATTGAGTCGAGCGACCGGGAATTACAGGCGAGAGAATAAGTGTAGCAGGAGGTAAAGATAATGGCAAACAGTAAGGATGAGATTATTGATGCGATTTCAAAGATGACGGTGATGGATCTGAATGATCTTGTGAAAGCTATCGAGGATAAGTTCGGCGTCAGCGCACAGATGGCGGTTCCCCAGGTTGCGGTTTCCGCTGCCGGAGGAGCGGCTCAGGAGGACGAGAAGACCGAGTTTGATGTGATTCTTAAATCCGCCGGCGAGAAGAAGATTCAGGTGATTAAAATTGTCAGGGAACTTACTTCCCTTGGCTTGAAGGAAGCCAAGGATCTTGTCGACGGTGCGCCCAAAAAGGTTGTTGAGGCGCTGCCTAAGGAAAAAGCGGAACAGATTAAGGCGAAACTCGAAGAAGTCGGCGCCGTCTGCGAAATCGCATGAAGGAAGTCAATTTAGCGCGGGTAAAAATTAAAGAATACATTTCAACCCTGAATTTTCTGGACATACAGACAAAATCCTACAAGGAGTTTCTTCAGGAGGATGTTTCACCCGACCAGCGCCGCCCTGTCGGTCTTGAAGGTGCGTTTAAGGATATATTTCCGATAACTTCCACAAACGGCAGGATGGAAATTGAATATGTCAGTTACACCTCCGCCCGGCCAAACCTCACGGAGGAGGCGGCAAGGAGAAAAGAGGTGACTTATTCTGCCCCCGTAAAGGTTCTCCTCCGGCTTAAAAAATACAAAGTTACAGGAGGGGCTCCGCACATTTTTGAGAAAGAAGTTAATTTCTGTAACGTTCCCTATATGACAAAAAACGGCAGTTTCATCATCAACGGCAACGACAGGGTGATTGTCAATCAGCTGCACCGTTCTCCGGGCGTTATTTTTGAAGAAGGCGCCGCTAATGAGATAACCCAGTACGGGAATCAGATGTACCGCGCGAGAATTATTCCTTACAGGGGCGCCTGGGTTGAGTTTGAATTTGATTATAACAACGCTTTGTTTGTTGTAATAGACAGAAGAAAAAAATTCCCCGCGACCGTTATGCTCAGAGCGCTTGGTCTTGATACGAACGACAAGATAATAGAACAATTTTACGATTCGGTTGAGGTCCCTCTGAACAAAATTGAGATTGAAAACCCGCAGAGCCCCTCTTACCTGGCAAAGACAATAAAGGCCCCTGACGACGGCAAAATTCTCGTAAGCGCTGGAGCAAAAATAAATGAGGGGGCGGTTATAATTGCCAGGGACATGGGGATTAAAACGCTTAGCATTATTACGAAAGAGTCCCGCGAAAAAAATGCGGCCATACTGGAAACACTTGAAAAGGATAATGCGCAGTCGCAGAAGCAGGCGATTGTCGAATTCTTTAAAAAACTGAGAATTCAGGAATTCACGTCCGAAGCGACGGCAAAACTGTTTTTTGAAACACTGCTCTTCAAGACGACAAAAAAGTATGATCTTTCTTCCGTAGGAAGGTATAAAATAAATTCCCGCCTCGCGGATGTTTTCAAGGAACACGGCCTGAATATTCCTTCGATGTACCGCAGGACGCTCTGCTATGAGGACATTTTGGCCACAATATACTATATTATCGCTTTAAATCACAAGACCGAAACAAAAAGCGATGATATCGACCATCTCGGGAACAGAAGGGTGCGGTCGGTCGGCGAACTGCTCCAGAACCAGATAAAAATCGGTCTGACGAATATGGCTAGGATGATAAGAGACAGGATGAATATGAAACAGGAGGTCACCAATCCCCAGGAACTGATAAACACAACGCCGGTTATTACCGCGATAAATAAATTTTTTGCGACATCTCAACTGTCGCAGTTTCTTGACCAGACCTCGCCTCTGGCGGAACTTACTCATAAGAGAAGACTCTCCGCCATTGGCCCCGGCGGTCTTAACCGTAAGAGGGCCGGCTTTGAGGTGAGGGACGTTCATAATTCGCACTACGGCAAAATCTGCCCGATAGAAACCCCTGAAGGGCAGAATATCGGTTTGATCGTTTCTCCCGCGATGTACGCAAAGGTTGATCAGTACGGTTTACTTGAAACACCGTACAAAAAAGTTGAAAACGGCGTTGTCACTTCAAAAGTAGAGTATATGACGGCCGATGAAGAAGAAAAGCATGTGATTGCCCACGCGACGGTGACTGTTGATGAAAAAGGCCGCATTACCGAAAAATCCGTGATGTCGAGAAAGGGCGGAGAATTTATTTTTGAAGATCCTTCGCGGGTGGAGTATGTGGATGTTTTTTCAAACCAGATCCTCGGGCCTTCTGCGGGAATCATACCTTTCATCGAGCATGATGATGCCAACCGGGCGCTGATGGGCGCGAACATGCAGCGTCAGGCGGTTCCGCTTCTCGCAACGGAGGCGCCGCTGGTTGCTACCGGTCTTGAAAAGAAAATAGCGTGTGACAGCCAGTCCGTTATTCTCGCGGGCAATGACGGGGAAGTTGTAAGCGTTCAGTCAAACAGGATCGTACTCCACAGGCCGGACGGAGAATATGATGTTTACACCCTGCCGAAGTTTATCAGAACAAACCAGAATACCTGCATAAATTTTTCGCCGCAGGTTACGGAAGGTCAAAACATAAGAAAAGGCGCGGTTCTGACAAGGGGCTGTGCGACCGATGACGGCTATCTCGCCCTCGGTAAAAATGTGCTTGTTGCGTTTCTTTCATGGGAAGGGTACAACTACGAAGATGCCATGATCGTCAGCGAACGCCTTGTGAAAGAAGATGTTTTTACATCAATTCATATTACAAAACACGAGGTTGAAGTTCATTCCGGCACGGCGGGTGAAAGGGCGGAGGAAATCACGAGGGATATCCCCGGGGTTTCACCCGGCCAGATATCCAATCTTGACTCCGATGGAATTATCGTTGAGGGGACCTATGTCAACAGGGGCGATATTCTTGTAGGGAAAGTTGTTCCGGAGGAAGAGACGTACGTCCCGCACGAGGTTCTTTTGAGAAGCATCTTCGGCGACAAGGGCAGAAGGTTTAAAGATGTTTCCCTGACGGTTCCTCCGGGCATAAGGGGAACTGTTATAAGTGTTGAAGTTCTTGAAAGAAAGTCAAAACTTTCAAAAGCGCAGAGGGCAAAAACCGTGCGCAATCTCAGCGACAAGTTCAAAGAACTATTTGCCGAACTCCGGGCCATGAGGAACAGTGAATTGAAAGATGCGGATAAGGAACTCAAGTCGCGGCGGATTAAAGCGGCGGAACACAAGGAAAAGGTAAATAGAATCCGGGAAATTTATGAGATGGAAGAACGGCTGATGAGACATGAAAAAGAAGAGACGGTTAAAGAAGCGAAAAGTGTTATCGAACTTCCGCCGGGCGTCTATAAAAAAGTAAAGGTTTTCATCGCCACCAGGAGAAAAATTGCCATAGGAGACAAGATGGCCGGCCGTCACGGCAACAAAGGAGTGGTTTCGATTGTTTTACCCATTGAAGACATGCCCTTTTTAAAGGACGGAACCGCTATTGATATGATTGTAAGTCCTTTGGCTGTTCCGTCCAGAATGAATATCGGACAGATTCTTGAAACAATACTGGGTTTTTCGGCTGCTATCCAGAATGTCAGGTTCATCTGTCCATCTTTTAACAGTCCGAAATACGGGGGCGCCATTGCCGAGAATTTGAAGAAGGCAAACATCCCTGTTTCGGGCGCTTTCACGCTTTTCGACGGCCGGACGGGTGAGCCGTTTATGGAAAAAGTGACCGCAGGTTATGCTTATATGTTAAAACTCGTTCACATGGCGGAAGACAAAATTCATGCCCGCTCGACAGGTCATTATTCAATGGTTACGAGGCAGCCGGTGGGAGGAAAGTCATTGATGGGGGGGCAGAGATTCGGAGAAATGGAGGTCTGGGCGGTTGAAGGCTACGGGGCCGCCAATCTGCTCAGGGAGTTTCTGACCGTAAAAAGCGACGACGTAAAAAGCCGGCAGCGCCTGCTTGAAACAATAATCGGCGACGACGGCGAGAAAGATGAAAAAATTTCAGAAAGACCCTTTCCGCACCCGTCCACGCCGGAGGCGTTTAAGGTCCTCACAAGAGAACTTCAGTCCATGGGCTTTAAAGTGGAACTTTTGAAGAAAAAAGGGGCAGGGAAATGAAGAAAAAATCAAAGGACGAACTTGATTTCTCAAGTTTTTGCGGCATAAAACTTTCTCTTGCGTCTCCCCAGACGATAAGAAAATGGTCTTACGGGGAGGTTAAGAAAGGCGATACCATCAATTACAGAACATTCCGGCCCGAAAGGGACGGGCTTTTCTGTGAGGCGATTTTTGGTCCGACCAAAGACCACGAATGCCAGTGCGGGAAATATAAATTCAGAAAACACGCCGGTATCGTCTGCGAGCGATGCGGAGTTGAAGTGACCGAGTCGGAAGTCAGGCGCTGGCGCATGGGGCATATCGAACTCGCCGTCCCCGTTTCGCACGTGTGGTACCTGCGGAAGACCCCTTCAAGAATGGGCGTTCTGCTCGGGATGAAAGTGACCGAACTGGAAAAGGTTGCCTATTATGCGAATTACATTGTCACCGACCCCGGTTCAACGCCGCTGAAGAGCAAGCAGCTTCTTTCGATAGACGACTATGCGCGAATGAGAAAACTTTACGGCAACAGGTTTAAGGCGGGCATCGGCGCCGGCGCGATAAGGAAACTTTTAAAGGAAGTTGATCTTGAAAAGAGAATCAAAGAAATGAGGAAGAAACTGAAATCGGAGGGTTCGCCCGTTGGGATTTCCCGGCTGGATAAACATCTGAAAATTGTTGAAAGTTTCTATTATTCGGGCAACAAGCCGTCGTGGATGGTTTGGACGGTTCTTCCGGTAATGCCTCCGGGGCTGAGACCGCTCGTTCCCCTTGAAAGCGGACGGTTCGCCTCATCGGACCTGAACGACCTCTACAGGCGTATCATAAACAGGAATAACCGGCTGAAGCATATAAAGGAACTGAAAGCGCCGGAAGTTGTCGTTAATAATGAAAAACGGCTTCTTCAGGAAGCGGTTGATGCACTCATAGAAAATGGAATACGCGGAAAAACGGTTAATTCCGCAGCGGGGAGACCTTTAAAATCCCTCGCCGACATAACCAAGGGGAAAAGGGGAAGGTTCAGGCAGAATCTGCTCGGAAAAAGAGTGGATTTTTCGGGTCGTGCGGTCATTGTCACGGGTCCGCAGTTGAGAATCGACCAATGCGGCGTTCCTAAGTATATGGCTGTCGAACTTTTCAAGCCCTTCATAATAAGGGAACTCCGCAAAATGGGTCTCGCTTCTCACATAAAAGACGCCAACAGGGTTATTCACGACCAGCCGGGTCTTGTTTTTGACATTCTGGAAAAACTGATGAAGACCTACCCCATCATACTGAACAGGGCGCCCACTCTTCACCGTTTGAGCATGCAGGCGTTTTATCCGGTGCTTGTTGAGGGAAATGCGGTTCAGATTCATCCGCTTGTCTGCGCTCCGTTTAATGCGGATTTTGACGGCGACCAGATGGCGCTGCATGTTCCTTTAACGCCGGAGGCGAGGATGGAAACGATGACCCTTTTGATATCAACGAGAAATTTCTTTTCCCCCGCAAACGGCAACATGCTGGACACTCCTTCCCAGGATATGATTCTCGGTCTTGCTTATCTTACAAAGGTAAAGGTAGGGGAGCTGGGTGAAGGCAAGATATTTCCGGACAGTTTATTGGCTCAAAAGGCGTTTAGATTCGGGTTTCTTGATTTACACGCAAAAATAAAAGTGGACGGTATAAACAAAATTATTGAGAAGGACGAAAAAGGCCGCGCTCTTCCCGCAAGCGAATGGAATGACTTCACGACGGCCGGCCGGATTTTTTTCAACGGTATTGTTCCAGACGGTGTCGGATGGGTTAACGA
The DNA here is from genome assembly GCA_043825615.1 of bacterium. Lineage (GTDB taxonomy): Bacteria > CG03 > CG03 > CG03 > CG03 > JBDRMV01. The sequence continues at coordinate 37,287 of JBDRRS010000017.1, forward strand.
AGAAATGACGAAAAGCAAGGTTCACGAACTCGTTATGAAGATATACCGGAAGAAAAGCACTTCGTGTCTTGCGGAATTTCTTGATAACCTCAAGGCGGTCGGGTTTCATTATGCAACGATTTCGGGAAGTTCTATTTCAATGCAGGATCTTATACAGTGCGCCGAGAAAGACAAAATTATAGAAGAATCCCAGGCGCAGGTTCAGAAGTTTGAAAAGAGTTATCAGGCGGGCATAATGAGCAAACAGGAAAGATACAACAGGATTGTCTCGCTGTGGCAGGACACGAGCGACCGTCTCGCCGATGTTGTTTTTAATGATATGGCCAAACAGGGAGAGAAGCCGTGGCGTCCGGACGAAGCAAGGTTTAACGCCCTTTACATCATGGCTTCTTCCGGTGCGCGGGGTTCCAGAACGCAGGTCAGACAGCTTATCGCAATGAGAGGTCTCATGGCCCGTCCCCAGAAAAAAGTTACGGGCGAAATGGGAGAGGTTGTCGAAACGCCCATCATTTCAAATTTCCGCGAGGGGCTGAGTGTTCCTGAGTATTTTATATCGACGCACGGCGGAAGAAAAGGTCTTTCCGATACGGCTCTCAAGACATCCGAGGCGGGTTATCTTTCAAGAAAACTTGTTGATGTTTCCCAGGACATGGTGATAACCATGGACGACTGCCAGTCGGTTAACGGGATAACGGTTTCCGCTCTCACGGAGGGACAGAATGTTGTTGAATCCCTCGCCGAAAGAATTACGGGCCGCGTCGTTACGGACAACATCGTCAGTCCGGTAACGGACGAGGTAATAGTAAAAGAAGGAGAAATCGTAACCGCGGAAATCGCTAAAAAAGTGGAAGATGCGGGTTTCGCTTCCGTGAAGATAAGGTCGCTTCTTACGTGTCAGGCGCAGCGGGGTATTTGCGCAAAATGTTATGGAATAGACCTTTCGACATCTAAACCTGTTCAGGTAGGCACCACCGTCGGCGTGCTGGCGGCGCAGTCGATAGGCGAGCCGGGGACGCAGCTGACTCTCCGGACTTTTCACATCGGCGGGATTGCCGGAAGAATAATGGACACCTCCGAACTCCGGGCTCCGGGCGTAGGCCTCGTCGAGTTTGAAAATCTTTCAACGATAAAAAACAGAGAGGGCAAGTTAATCGTCATCAGCAAAAATGCCAAAATGATTTTCAGGCAGTCAAGGAAGCCGATTCCGCAGACATACGGGATACCGTACGGCTCGGCGATTGTTTTTGACACCGTCAAAAAAGTGAGGCACGGGGAGTTTATCGCCAAGTGGAACCCGAGGGAAATGCCTCTTATTTCTGTTCATTCGGGAACTGTTAAATGGCGCGATATCGTACAGGGTATTACAATGAGGCAGGACAGGAGCAAAGAAACGGGTCTTTTGGAAAGGATTATGCTTTCCTACCAGCGCGGCAAGTACAAGCCGCAGATTAATATCATTACCGACAAAGGGAAAACGGATTCCTTCCCCCTTCCTCCGGATACGCACATAGAAGTTACCGACAAAGCCAAAGTTGAAAAAGGTGATGTTATTGCAAAAATTCCTCAGGAGATAACGAAAATAAAGGACATAACCGGAGGTCTTCCGAGAGTTACGGAACTTTTTGAGGCGAGACGTCCGAAGAGAGCGGCGGTCATTACGGAAATATCGGGTGTTGTCGAGATAAAACAGACGGAAAAAGGCGAAATGGCTGTTTCGGTTAAACCGTCTTCCGCCGCTCCCGCGCGGGATTATGTGATACCGCACGGGAAGCACCTTATTGTTTACAACGGCGATGAGGTTGCGGCCGGGCAGCCGCTGACGGACGGGGCAATAGACCCGCACGACATCCTGAAAGTCCAGGGGGAAAAGGGCGTTCAGACGCATCTTCTCGACGAGGTGCAGGGCGTCTACCGCCTGCAGGGCGTGGAAGTAAACGATAAACACATTGAAATTATTATCAGGCAGATGCTTTCGAGGGTCAGGATTGTCGACCCGGGAGACACGCAGTTTATCCGGGGGGAACAGGTCGGCAAATGGGAGGTTCGTGAAGCAAACGAACGCCTGACGAAATCAAAAAAGAAAGCGTCTTTCGAACCCGTTTTACAGGGAATTACGAAAGCCGCGCTGAACAGCAGGTCTTTTATATCGGCGGCATCGTTTCAAGAAACAACCAGGATTCTCACCGAAAGCGCTATCAAGGGCGCTGAGGATTATCTTGAGGGTTTGAAAGAGAACATAATCGTGGGACGGCTTATTCCCGCGGGGACGGGATTTAATGAATAAAAAAGGAACCGGCACGGTTTATGCGGTAGCAGAAAACGGCGGTCGGCAGTATTTTGTGGAACCCGGCGGGCTCGTCTCTCTTGACAGGCAGGGGATTACAGCGCTTGAAAAAATTCTTTTTATAAAAGAAGGCGAGCGGGTTTTGATAGGCCAGCCGTACCTGAAAAACGCGAAGGTTCAACTGGAATTTGCGGATGAAACGAAAGCGCGGAAGGTTGTGTCATTTAAGAAAAAAAGAAGGAAGGGATACAGAAGAAAAATCGGCCACAGGCAGAAATATTTTATTTACAAAGTAAAAAATATCATTTCGGGTCCATAAGCGGTAAGCTAATGGCAACCTCTTTTTAATTTAAATTTCATTTGCTAAAATTTCATCGGATAAACGGAGGAAGATATGGCGCATAAGAAAGGACAGGGTTCTTCTCAGAACGGCCGGGATTCCTGCGGGAAGCGTCTCGGCGTAAAATGTTCCGGCGGTCAGGACGTCGTCGGCGGCAGTATTATCGTCAGGCAGAGAGGGACAAAATTTTTCCCGGGGTTAAATACCGGTCTCGGCCGGGACGGCAGCATTTATTCGAGAATCCGGGGCAAAGTAAGTTTTCAGAATAAATCCGGCAGGAAAATCATTTCGGTCTTCGGCGATAATTGAAGTCACTGTTTGCGGACAGAGCCAGAATTTTTGTGCGCGCCGGCGGCGGGGGTAACGGCTGTCTGTCATTCAGACGCGAAAAGTTTGTTCCCCGGGGCGGCCCGGACGGCGGCGCCGGCGGCGCCGGCGGCAGCGTGATTCTTTTTTCATCTTCCCATCTTGCCACTCTTTATGACTTTAAGTTTCATCCGCATTACAGTGCGGAACAGGGCTCTCCCGGTCAGGGAAGCAACAAGAAAGGGCGCAGCGGACTCGACCTGAGAGTGGCGGTCCCGACCGGCACGGAGGTTTACAGGGGGGATGAATTGATTGCGGACCTCGTGTTTGAGGGCGATGAGGTCTGTGTAGCAAGGGGCGGGAAAGGCGGCCGCGGGAACGCTTTTTTCAAGAGTCCCGTAAATAGAACTCCCCGCCGTGTTGAGCCCGGAGAAGAGGGAGAGTCCTTCGAGATTTTCCTGCGGCTTAAACTGATTGCCGATGTCGGTCTTGTGGGTTTTCCGAATGCCGGGAAATCCACGTTCCTCGGCCGCATATCAAATGCCCGCCCCAAAATTGCGGGGTATCCTTTTACGACTCTGAAGCCGAATCTCGGTGTTGTGGAGACAACCACGGGCGGCATAAGTTTTGCCGATTTACCCGGTCTTGTTGAAGGGGCGCATGCGGGGCGCGGGCTCGGCTTTGAGTTTCTTGCGCACATTGAAAGGGTAAAAATTCTGCTTTTCGTGATAGATGTGAACGGGTTTTCGGAGGCCGGGAATCCGTATAGGGATTTTGAAATTTTAAGGACTGAGATTCTGGAATATAAACCGTTTCTTTTGGAGAAACCGTTTGTTATTGCGCTGAATAAGATTGACACTGTTGCCGGCTTGAACTTTACCGGGCATTTCGGTGAAAAGCACTTTTTGATTTCGGCGAAAGAGGGGACGGGTGTTTCCGGTCTTGTCGAACACATAAGGGAGAAATTATGCGGCGTATTGTTATAAAAGTCGGGACGGCTTTATTGACGGATTCGCGCGGCGGCATCAGCAGAAGAATCATCAGCAGAATAAGCGGTGAAATCGCCGCGCTGCGGGAAAAAAACTTTCGGATTGCCGTCGTTTCCTCGGGCGCCATCGGCTGCGGGATGATAAAAATGAATGTGCCGAAGCCGAAGGATGTTTCCGGCGCGCAGGTTCTTTCCTCCATAGGCCAGCCGATTCTTATGAATCTGTGGGTAAAAGCTCTTTCAAAGCATGGTCTTACCGCTGCGCAGATTCTCTGCAGCGCCGACGATTTTTCACAAAGGAACAAATATCTCAATCTGAGGAGAACAATATTGCAAATTCTTGCCTCGGGTGTCGTGCCGATAATAAATGAAAATGATTCTGTCGCCGTTGATGAAATAAAGTTCGGCGACAATGACCGTCTTTCCGCTCTTGTGGCGAGTCACATTGAAGCGGAAACCCTTGTAATTCTGACGGATGTAAAGGGCATTTTAGTCAATGGTGAAATCGTGCGGGAAATTCATTCCATTGACCGCGCTCTCCTGGAAAAGGCGGGTGCCGCCTCCGGTTTCGGGACGGGCGGTATGAGGTCGAAACTTCTGGCGGCGAAAATCACGCAGTTAAGCGGCTGCAAAATGATAATTGCATCAGGAAAAATGCCAGGAGTCCTTTCCGGGATTTTCCTTCAAAACCAACAAACCGGCACAGCCGTTTATACCCGCGGAAAAATAAAAAACAGGAAAAGATGGATTGTTTTCGGCCGCCTCTGCGGCGGTTCCGTTTTTGTCGACAATGGTGCATATCTGGCGGTTTCAAAAAAAGGCAAAAGTCTGCTCCCTGCCGGGATTACCGGCTCCTCGGGAAGTTTCCGCAAAGGCGACGCCGTTAATCTCTGTTCCGGCGGGAAGAAATTTGCAAAAGGCCTCGTTAATTATTCAAGGGAAGAAATTGAGAAAATCCGCGGAAAAAAAAGTTCCGAAATCAAAAAAGTTCTGGGATACGCCGAATCACCCGAAGCGATTCACAGGGACAGCCTGGTTCTCCTCCTAGAATGAAAATTCTGCTGACGGGAGCCACCGGTTTTATCGGTAAAAATCTTCTGGATTTTTTGAGAGGTCACGAAGTTTATTGCCTTGTGAGAAGCGGGGAAAAATATGAGAAAATAAAAAGGGACAACACAATGCCTGTTTACGGCGACCTCACGGCTTTGGACGGGGAACTTCCGGATGTTGAAGTTATAATTCATCTGGCGGGTTTGATAAGAGGAAGAAAGAGGCAGTATTACAAAGTGAATTCCGGCGGGATGAAAAATCTTGCGGAAAAGGCGCGGGGGCTCAAAAATCTTAAAAAGTTTATCTATGTTTCGTCTCAGGCGGCCTCCGGCCCCGGGACGCTAGAAAATCCCAAGAAGGAAAACGAAATTGAAAAGCCCGTTTCGGATTATGGTCTAAGCAAACTCCTCGGCGAAAAAATACTGAAAGAAAGCGGACTGCCGTATCTGATACTCCGGCCTGTTTCCGTTTACGGTCCGGGCGACAGGGATATTTTCTTTGCTTTTCAGATGGTGAAGAGCGGAATTGTCTTTCTTCCGGCAGGCAAAAGGTTTGTCAATCTTGTTAACGTTCTTGACGTCTGCGGAGGTATTATGAAAGCGGTTTATACCGAATCCATAAACGACACTTTTTTTATTTCCTATCCCCAAACTTTGACCTATGATATTTTTATTAAAACAATAGCTGAAAAAATGCGGAAAAAAATTCTGATAATAAAAGTTCCGGGGGGGCTTATGCGTCTGGGCGGAGTTGTCGCTGAGGTCTTTGCTTTTCTCATGCGCAAGCCCGCTTTACTGAATGTCCAGAAAGTTACGGAAATAAATACGAAATACTGGGTCGTCGATCACTCGCGCCTTTTAAACGTTCTCGGCTATAAGCCGCAGTATCCCCTCGTGCGCGGCGTTGAGGAAACTCTCGCCTGGTACCGCCTCCGCCGCTGGTTATAGTTTTAGCGGCCGCCTTGAACGGAAATAAAATGTTCAAAGAACAGATTTTACTATTGCAAAATACGGGTTTATCTTGTTAAATTGTAGCATTAAGGAGGATGGGCGTTATGGATCTTTTTGACAAGTGCCGCAATTTTACAATCGTAAAGGACATTAAGGCGGCAGGTATATTTCCGTATTTTCACCGTGTGGAATCGGGACAGAACCCTGTTGTTGTTTCCGAAGGAAAAAGGATGATTATGATGGGTTCCAACAACTATCTTGGGCTCGCGACGGACCAGCGCCTTAAAAATGCGGCGATTTACGCGACACAGAAATACGGTTGCGGCTGCGTCGGAAGCAGGTTTCTGAACGGGACTCTGGACATTCACGAAAAACTTGAAAAAGAACTCGCTGCCTTTATCGGCAAGCCCGCCGTCCTTGTTTTTTCAACGGGGATGTTCGCGAATCTCGGTACGATTTCTTCGCTTGTCGGTAAAAATGACTATGTTATAACCGACAAATACGACCATGCTTCAATCATTGACGGCTGCCGCCTTTCGTACGGGAAAATGGTCCGTTTCAAGCACAACGATATGAAAGACCTTGAAGAGGTTTTGAAAAGTCTACCCGAAGCAGCGGGTAAACTCGTGGTCGTTGACGGCGTTTTCTCAATGGAAGGAGATATCGCTCCGCTGGATAAAATGGTTCCCCTCGTCCACAGATACGGAGCAAAAATTATGGTTGACGACGCTCACGGCATAGGCGTTCTCGGAAATCACGGCCGCGGCACCTGCGATTATTTCGGTCAAACCTCCGAAGTCGATTTGATAATGGGGACGTTTTCCAAGTCGTTTGCTTCTCTCGGCGGGTTCATTGCGGGAGATGAGGAGGTCGTTCATTATATCAAGCACAACGCCAGGGCGCTCATCTTTTCCGCCGCTCCTTCCCCTGCGAATGTCGCTCCTGTTTTGAAAGCGCTTGAAATAATGATAAGAAGCGACCGCCGCCGGAAAAAACTTCTTTTGCGGGCCGACTATATGAGGAATAAACTGAAAAAAATCGGGTTTGACACGGGTCTTTCCACAACCCCGATAATACCCGTCGTCGTAGGCGATGACTGGACAGCATTCAAGATGTGGCGGCTGCTTTATGACAGGGGTGTTTTTACGACACCCGTGGTGTCGCCCGCGGTTCCGCCGGGGAGAGCGTTGATAAGAGTGAGCATGATGGCGACGCATACGAAGAGACATATTGACAAAGCGTGCAGAGCGTTCGCCGAAGCGGGGGATGTTCTCGGCGTGATAAAAATAGAAGGAGCCCTTAAAAAAAAGCGAAGAGGACACTGGCGCCGGGCGGTTAACGTCTGGATGAAACATTTATGGAAATTAAGCAGGTACAGACAGCCGGTCAGTTAAAACAGTTCATTCTGCTCCCGTACAAAGTTTACAAAAACGACCCCTTCTGGGTTCCTCCCTTGATGAGTGAAACGAAAGAACTCTTTTCGTCCGAAAATCCGTTCTGGAAACACAGCGTGAAAGCGCTTTTTATTGTTTACGACGGGAAAAATGCCGTGGGGAGAATTGCCGCGATAATAGACGAGAATCACAATAAATTCCACGGGGAGAAATGCGGTTTCTTCGGTTTTTTTGAGTGTTTTGAAAACGTGGAAATTTCGCGGCTCCTTTTTCAGGCCTCTGAAATATGGCTGCGGGAAAAAGGCATGAAAATCGTCAGGGGTCCGGTGAACCCTTCAACGAACGACGAGTGCGGTCTTCTGATAGATGGTTTTGACGACCCGCCGCAGATTATGATGACGTACAACAAGCCCTATTATGTGGATTTCATAACAGACGGCGGTTTTTACAAGGCGAAGGACCTGCTGGCTTTTATAATGAACGTCGGAGAAGGTCCTGCCGGACGGCTCATGCCCCTTGCGGAAAGGGTCCTGAAGAGAAACCCGCAGATTTCGGTCCGCAGAATTAATATGAAGGACTTTGCGGGGGAAGTGGAAACCATCATGGATATTTACAATTCCGCATGGGAAAAGAACTGGGGTTTTGTTCCGATGACCAGGGACGAGATTTATTATCTTGCAAAAAAACTGAAACAGGTTATTGACCCGGAAATCCTCTGGATTTCGTTTTACGGGCGGACGCCGGCGGGTTTTCTCATGGCTTTGCCGAACCTGAACGAAGCATTGAAAAAGATAAACGGGCTGTTGACGCCGGTCAGCATTTTAAAACTTTTGTATTTTTCAAAAAGAATAAAGAGTTTACGGCTCATTACTCTCGGAGTAAAGAAACAGTTTCAGAAACTCGGGCTTGAAATTCTGCTTTATGCCAAATCGCTTGAAGCGGCGAGCAGGAAAGGGTATAAAAAGTGCGAGTTTTCGTGGATTCTCGAGGACAACGTTCTTACGAACCGCGCCGCCGAAATGATGGCGGGAAAAGTTTACAAAAAATACAGGATTTTTGAAAAACCGCTTTGAGGGAAAAATTCTCTTTTACGGGCGTAAAACCGCATCTCGTTCTTGAAAAGAAAATCCAGGAAAGCAGGGAGCACATTGTTCTCAAACTCATAGCCTATCTGATGTTTTCGGGACGGCTCAAAGTAGAGCAGAAAATAGGTTATAAATACATACCCGCTCTTTCCGGAGAGGACAAAGACGGCAGAATAATCTGGGTGGAATGCGGAGATGTCGGCGAAAAAAAAATTGCTTTTTTCAGGAAGCACCCCGAAAAGTTTTCGGTTTTTTTCTTTAAGACAGACAGCACGGGAGTAAGGAAACTGGAAGACACTTTAAAAAAATTTTCGGTAACAGGTGTTGCATACGGTTTTGAAAAAAGGTTTATTGATGGAATTTCAACGCATCTTTTCCGGACAAATCACGTCAAGTATAAATTGAGCGGCGGCGAAATCAAAATCAGAATAAACGGCGGGAATTTCTCTTCGGTTATTTATTCAAATCTTCTGAAAGCAGTGTAGCGCCGTTACAATATCTTAAAGCTGGCGAAGGGATTCGAACCCCCGACCTGAGGTTTACAAAACCTCTGCTCTACCAACTGAGCTACGCCAGCCGATGCTTGCAGAAAATTTTACTTTATTTTTCTCCTCTAATCAAGTATAATACACCGGATGCAGGAGCAAAAGATGTTACGGAACAAAACGGGAAAACTGGCGATTATTGACGCGAACCTGAACCGGGCGCGCGAGGGGCTGAGGGTTGTGGAGGACATCGAAAGATTTTATTACAGGAGCGGAAAGTTCTCAAAAATCAGAAGATTGAGGCACATGCTTGCGGGTATTTTTAAGGACAGGTATGAGCAGCTCGTAGAAAGCCGCAATATAAAAAAGGATAAAGGCGCGAAAATTCCGGAACACGGCCGGAAGAACATCAGGGACGCGCTGAGAAGCAACATCGCCCGCTCGGGGGAATCGCTTAGAGTTCTCGAAGAAATGACGAAATTGCAGCGCGGAAATGTTTCCGCCGCCGTAAAAAGAATAAGATTCCGTCTGTATGAAATTGAGAAGGAATTTGTGACGGGCGGCGGGTTAAAATAAATGAAAAATGTTTCTTTGATTAAGAAACTTGCAGGGGAAGAGAAAGTTCCGTTCGGCCGGTTTTATCGCGACTACAGGGCAGGCCGGATTGTAATTCTCAAGAACCGTCTCAGCCTCCGTAAGGCGGTAGCCGTCGGCAAGGGCCTTCGCGTGAAGGTCAACGCCAACATCGGGTTTTCTCCCATCGCGTCAGGTTTTAGAAGCGAGCTGAAAAAACTCGATATTGCGGTAAAATACGGAGCGGATGTGGTTATGGACCTGTCCTGCGGAAAAAATTTACGGAAGGGCCTGGAAAAGGTTTTAAGATATTCAAGGGTTCCCGTCGGGACAGTCCCTGTGTATCAGGTTTTTTCGCAGCATCGTAATCCGTCCTCCGCCGATTTTTTTCAGGCGGTAGAGGAACAACTCGCCATGGGGGTCGATTTTATAACGGTTCACTGCGGCGTTACCCGCAGGGCGCTGAACCGTCTGAAGAAACACCCGCGGCTTGGCGGCGTTGTTTCCCGCGGGGGTGCCCTCACTTTCGGTTGGATGGAAAAAAACGGAGCCGAAAATCCGCTTTACGAGGACTTCGACCTGCTGCTTAAAATTGCGAAAAAATACGGGGCGGTTTTGAGTTTGGGCGACGGTCTGCGCCCCGGCTCGATTGCGGACGCCAACGATTATCTGCAGATTCTCGAACTGAAGACCCTGGGAAAACTTTTCCTGCGGGCTAAAAAACAGGGCGTTGAAGCGATGATAGAAGGTCCCGGGCACATTCCAGTTTCACAGATTAAAAGGGTGGTGGACGATGAGAAAAAATTCTGTTACGGAGCTCCTTTTTATGTTCTCGGCCCTCTTGTTACGGACGCCGCCGCCGGCTATGACCACATAACCTCGGCAATCGGAGGGGCTCTTGCGGGTTCGTACGGTACGGATTTTCTCTGCTACGTCACGCCCGCCGAACATTTAGGGCTCCCAACGCTTAACGATGTGAAACTCGGCGTCATCGCCTCACGGATTGCGGCCCACGCCGCAGACGTTTCGAGAGGCAGGCCTGCAAGCCTCATCAGGGATAATAATGTTTCCCGTGAAAGGTTCCGGCTGAACTGGAAAGGGATGAAAAAGCATCTCCTTTTCCCCGAAGTTATAACTTCCACCCGGACAAAAAGAAATGTCTGCACGATGTGCGGGAAATTCTGTCCGGTGGAACAAACCCGGAAAATAATTAAAAATAGAAAATGAAAGACGAAAAAAACCGAATTTCAGGTAAGGGCGCTCAAGGGGTATGGCGGAAGTATCTATAAACTCTGAAATGAAGGGACTGTCCCGATGCAAGTATGAACGCAGAACCGCGCGGAATTAAGATAAGGAAACTCAAAATCCGTCCCTCGGCCGGCAGGGTTTTTTACAGGGTGTATGAAAAAGGCAATCCCGGCCGCATTCCGCAAATCAAGGAGGAGGTAAGGAACGCCATTTCGCAGTTCGTCGGGGATTCCTGTCTGGTTTACAGGGTTTTGAAAAACAGGATTGTTTTTATCGGCCAGGTAAGCGGCGGAGTGCCTCAGGGCAAAATCGGTCTCGCAATTGTTGACGAGGTTTCCGTAAAGCTCAAAAAGATTATTTTTGAAGCGGCCGAACGGGAAATGTCAGGCGGCGGAATGTTTATTCAGCGTTCACGCGGAAAGAAGTTTTCCGGTGAATTGCGTGAAATTTCAAAAACGGATGCCGCCCGGGAAATCGGCGTCTCCGCCGGAGATTTTGAGGAAAATGCGGTAAGCGGCGAAGTGCATTTCGCAAATAAATGAGTTTTTCTCTGATACTGTTTAATACCCTGCTTGTTCTGTTTATCCCCGTGATAATTCTGGTTATGGGCATTCCGCGGCTTTTCAGATATATCAAAAGGAACCGCGGAACTTTTTTGCGCAGGTTCAGAGTTCCTCCGGGAGAGATTTTCCCCGGGGGTGTGTTGTTTCAGGCGTCGTCCATAGGAGAAGTCAAGATAGCGCTTCCGGTTGCAAGAAGATTAAGAGCGAAGGGTTTTCCGGTGTATATTTTCACAGTGACCCCCGAGGGCCGCCTTATGGCTGCGGGCTCGGGCGCCTTCAACGGCAGTTTTCTCGCGCCGTTCGACGCATTTTTCGTGGCCGGGAAGTTTCTGAAAAAGTTTGCTCCGGGATGCGTTATTTTAATTGAACTGCAGCTCTGGCCGAATCTGATAGACCAGGCTTCGCGCGTTTCAAAGGTTGTAATCCTGAACGGAAGAATATCGGACAGAAGTTTTCCCCGCTACCGTCTGGTCCGTCCGTTTATAAAGAAACTGTTAGGTTTGATTTCCGTGATTTCGGCGAGAACGGAGAAGGACAGAAGGAGATTTATCTCTCTCGGCGCCGCGCCGGAAAAGGTGAAACTTACGGGAAATATCAAGTACGATACGCTCCTTACAACTCCTGCCGCTTTCAAAGCGAAGGAGGCATTCGGCGTCCCGCATCGTCTGCCCGTGATAACCGCCGGCAGCACGCACGGCGGCGAAGAGGAAATGATTGTCAATGCCGTCCTGCGCATTATGAAAGACAGAGAACTTTTATGCGTCATTGCCCCGCGCCACATTGAAAGGATCCCCGCGCTCGAAAAACTGCTCAGGAAGAATAATCTGAAGTATTCTCTTTTCAGCCGATCCGGCGGAGTAAAGAACGGCGACAGGTTCCTGCTTATAGACAGGTTCGGGGCGCTCCCCCAGATGTATCACATTTCGGATATCTGTTTTGTGGGCGGGTCCCTCGTTCCTCACGGCGGTCAGAATTTTGTGGAAGCGGTGGGTTTGCGCCGTCCCGTCTGCGTGGGCCCGCACAACGCCAATTTTCATCAGGAATTTGATATATTTAAAGATGTGCTGTTTGTCGCGGAGGACGAAGACTCTCTTTTTAAAATCTTTTCAGCGCTTCTGGAAAAGCCATCCGTGGGAAAAGAAAAAGCAGGGAAGGCGTATGAGCGCCTTAAATTACTGACGGGCGCCCTGGACAGGAACGTCGGAATTATAGAGAAAATTATGGAAGGGGACATATCTTGAAAAGACCTGTCCCCAGATATATATGAACAGGAGATTTTTTACGATATTGTTTGCTGCGGTTTTTGTCGTTGTAGCGGGAACGGGCGGGTATGTAATTCTTGAAAAATGGAATTTACTTGACGCTCTCTTTATGACGGCAATCACCCTCTCGTCAATAGGATACGGTGAGGTCCACCCTCTTACGCCTACGGGGAAAATCTTTACGATAGTTCTGATTGTGTTCGGTTTTTCTCTCGTGGCAGGCATTGTAGGGCTCTTTACCTCGCTGATTCTGAAAGGCGAGTTGGGTAATATCATAAGGAGGCAAAAGATGAGCGATGCGATAAAAAAAATGAAAGGGCACCACATTATCTGCGGTCTTTCCCCTGTCGGCGAGGCGATCGTGGAGGAATTTTCGCACGCGAGGCAGAAGTTTGTCGTGGTTGAGAAGGATGAAAAAAACATCGAGAAGATAAGAAAGAATTTTGAAGGACTGAACTATATTAACGGCGATGCCGCTCAGGATGATGTTCTGCTGGAGGCGGGTATTGAGAGGGCGGATACGATTCTGTCCTGTCTCAACGACGATTCCCTTAACCTCTATGTCGTTATTTCAGCGAGAAGTCTGAACCCGAAAATAAAAATTGTCGCGGAGGCGATAGAGGAAACATCGGCCGCAAAACTGAAAAGGGCGGGCGCGAATTACGTTGTACTGCCCCAGAAAATCGGCGGCATGCGGATGGCATCAACCGCGCTCCGTCCCAATGTTGTTTCGTTTCTGGACATAATGCTCAAGGAGGGCGAAGGGGAGTGGAGGATTGAGGAGACGTCCGTTCCCGCGAAGTCGCCTTTCCTGAATTGCACGCTCGCCAAAAGCCAGATAAGCATAAACACGGGTCTCGTTGTTATTGCGATGAAGAAAGCGTGCACGGGGAAATTCATCTACAATCCCGCCGCCTCCACAGTCCTTGAAGAAAACGACAAAATCCTTGTTCTCGGCAATCCGGAAAAACTTGAGCGGTTAAACAGATATATCAGCGAAGGGAAGTGAATTTTCTTGTCATAAGATTCAGTTCTCTCGGTGACGTAATTTTAACGGGTCCCGTTTTTGAGAATCTAAAACTCAATTACCCGGGGAGTTTTATTTATTTTCTCACAAAGAAAAATTACGCCGCTGTTTTCCGCGGGAGTCCCTTCATTGACAGGGTCGTAGTCCTTGAAGATTTTTCGTTTTTCGGCCTGATTAAATTCCTAAAAAAAATAAAGCCGGTCAGGGTTTTTGACCTTCACGCATCGCTCAGGAGCCGTCTTGTGGATTTGTTTTTTCCGGGTAAGGTCTTCCGCGTAAATACGTATAGAGCGCAGAGAAAAAGAATGCTCGGAGGTAAAACGGCCATGATTCCGAACGCCGTTGAAAGGTATCTTGAGACACTGAAGAAGGCGGGAATCAAAATTCACACGGCCCGGCCGAAACTTTCGCCGGAGGCGTCAGAAAAAAACAAAGCCAGGGGAATTTTAAGCGAACTCGGAATCCCGGTCTCTTCGCAGATAATCTGCATCGCCCCCCAGTCAAAATGGAAAAATAAGGAGTGGCCGCATTTTGAAAAGTTTTTTGAAATTGCCGTCAAGCCCGGCCGGTTTTTCCTCCTTGCGGGAGATGATTTTCAAAAGGCGGAGCAGATTATGCCGGCGAACAGGTACATAAGGAACTTCGTAAAAAATACCTGCGGCAGCATCGGTATGGGAACTCTCTTTGCGGTGCTTGCGCTCTCGCGCTGTGTAATCAGCATGGATTCCGGCGTCGCCCACGCCGCCTCCGCCCTTGGCAGACCGCTGATTGATTTCTTCGGCCCGACGGTTCCCGCCTTTGGTTTTGCGCCGCCTGAGGCAAAAATAATGGAGGTTGACGTTCCCTGCCGTCCCTGCCACCTCCACGGCGGAAATGTCTGCAAAAGGGGCGACAGGGTCTGCCTCGGTTCCATCAGCGAACGGGAACTGCTTGAAGAAGTTGAGAAAATTTTAAGATGAAAGTTCTCATTATTCAGTCGGCTTTTATAGGTGACGTGGTACTCGCGGTCCCGCTTGCCGAAACGGTAAAACAGTCATCCCCCGGAAACGAGGTCCACTTTCTGACAATGCCTGTTTACGGAGATTTTCTTTCAAAACAGCCGTCGATTTCAAAAGTCGTTATTGACGACAAAAAGGGCGGGAACAGGTGCCCCTTTTCGTTTCTGAAATTCTGCATGCGCCTGCGGAAAGAAAAATATGACATTGCCTTGATAATTCACCGCTCATTCCGAACAGGGCTCCTCGCCCGGATTGCGGGAATAAAAAGAAGAATAGGTTTCGATACAGCGGAAGGAAGGTTTTTTTACACTGAAACGGTCAGCTACCGGAGGAGCATGCACGAGGTTGAGCGGAATCTTCT
>JBDRRS010000018.1:0-96226 GCA_043825615.1 bacterium
TAAAAGTTGCGCAGGAGAAATTATAATGGCAAAAATTCTTGTTGTTGACGACGATACGAAAATTCAGATGGTGGTTAAGATTATGCTTCAAAAGAGCGGTTATGAAGTGAGGTGCGTTTCCTCCGGTCTTGAGGCATTTCAGGCGCTTGCCGAATATCGTCCGGACCTGATTCTGCTTGATGTGATGATGCCGGGAATGGACGGCTATGAGGTCTGCAGAAAACTCAAGGCGGATGAAAAAGCAAAAACCATTCCCGTTATTATGCTGACGGCGCTGGGAATGGGAGAAGATTTTGAGAAAGCGCTTCAGAACGGCGCCGACTGGTACATCGTAAAACCGTTCAATTCAAGACAACTTCTTTCAAGAGTCGCATCGCTCTTGAAAGGGCATTAAGTATGCACGTGAAAATCAACCATCCTTTACTTTGGAGGGGATGAGTCAAAGCAACCGGGAACTATAGGCGAGCGAATTGAAGCAGAAGAAGGATAAAGTGCAAATTAGGGAACTTGAAAAAATGGCATGGACCATTCGCCGCGATATTATCAAAATGTTAACGGAGGCACAGAGCGGCCATCCGGGAGGGTCTCTTTCTTCGACGGATATTATGGTTTCTCTTTATTTTCATGCGATGAACGTCGACCCGAAGAATCCGAAATGGGACGGGAGGGATTATTTCATTCTTTCGAAAGGTCATGTCTGCCCCGCTCTTTACGCGGTCCTCGCGAGGAAGGGTTTTTTTGACCCCGCCGAACTAATGACTCTCAGAAAATTCGGCTCGCGTCTTCAGGGGCATCCCGGCGTCAACAAGGGTTTGCCGGGTCTCGATGCGTCAACCGGCTCTCTCGGGCAGGGGCTTTCTATCGCAAGCGGAGTGGCTCTCGCGATGCAACTTGACGGAAAACCCGGCAGGGTTTACTGTCTTATGGGCGACGGGGAACTTGACGAGGGCGGCATCTGGGAAGCGGCGATGTCCTCGGCGCATTACAAACTTTCAAACCTCTGCGGAATCGTTGATTTCAACGGCCTGCAGATTGACGGGAAGTTAGAAGATGTTATGACTATAGCGCCTCTCGTGAAAAAATGGGAAGCGTTCGGCTGGAATACAATCCCGGTTGACGGGCATTCAATTAAGGAACTTCTCGACGCTTTTGACAGGGCAAAATCCTATAAAGACGGCCCGACCGCAATAATCGCGAAAACGGTAAAAGGCAAAGGCGTTTCTTTTATGGAAAACGTCGCGGGCTGGCACGGCGTCGCTCCGAAAAAAGAAGAAGCGGAAAAAGCGTTGAAGGAACTTGAAGAAAAAGAAAAAAAATGGGGGGGATCATGAAAAGAGCAGGTCGACAGACCGTCCTGCGGACAGAACTTCCGGAAATAGACCTCGGCAAACCCCGGCTGGAGTCAACCCGGGAGGGTTACGGTAAAGGTCTCGTCACAGCGGGGGAAGAAAATTCAGACGTTGTTGCTCTTGGTGCGGATATCACTTCCTCGACAAAAGTTTCTCTTTTCAAGGAAAGATTCCCCGGCAGGTTTTTTTCCATGGGAATTGCGGAACAGAACATTGCCGCCACTGCTGCCGGGCTGGCTCTCGCCGGAAAAATTCCGTTTTTTTCGACTTACGGGGTTTTTGCTTCAGGGAGATGCTGGGACCAGATAAGAACGTCAATCTGCTACAACGAAGCGAACGTGAAAATCGGCGGCGCCCACGGCGGTGTTTCCGTCGGCCCGGACGGAGCGACGCACCAGGCCCTGGAGGAGATTTCCATTATGAGGTGTATTCCGAACATGCAGGTTATCGTCCCGTGCGATTTTCATGAGACATACAAAGCCACTCTCTGGGCGGCGAAGAACAAGGGCCCTGTTTACATCAGGTTCGGACGGGAACCCGTCCCTGTTATTACGGAGGAGAACACGCCTTTTGAATTCGGCAGGATTGCTTTTTTCAGAGAAGGCCAGGACGTTTCGATTATCGCCTGCGGTCCGATGGTTTTTGATTCCCTGAAAGCCGCCGATGCGCTGGCGAAAGAAGGCATTTCAACCGCGGTTTATAACCTGCACACGGTAAAACCGATAGACGAGGAAGGAATAAAAGAGGCGGCGGAGACAGGGGCGGTCGTTACGGCGGAAGAGCATCAGATAATGGGCGGAATGGGCTCTGCCGTGGCGGAGGTCATTGCAAGAAGATGTCCCGTCCCCATGGAGTTCATCGGAATCAAAGACAGGTTCGGCGAATCGGGAGAACCTCGCGAACTTATGCACGAGTTCAACGTAACGTATCTTGATATTATTCAGGCAGTTAAAAAAGTTATAGCCAGAAAAAAAACCTGCTGCGGCTTTTAGCATCCGCCTCAAACAGACATCTGCGACCGTAATCAAACCGCTCGCCAAATTTCCTTAAAAACTTTTCGCAATCGGCGTAGATGTTGCAACGTAAGATTCTATGCTTGTCCGGGAATTGCGGGTAAAAAGGAGTTGTTACGCTTCGTCGGCGAAGGTCACTCTGAACATTTCCTCCACCGTGGTAATTCCCGCGAGGACTTTTTGTAAGGATGCTTCCCGCATTGTTATCATTCCCGCCGCCCTTGCCGCCTGTTTTACCTCGTTGGTCGGCGCCCGCCGGAGGATAAGTTCTCTGATTTTTTCATCGATTCCCATTACCTCATAGCAGGCGAGTCTGCCGCGGTAGCCTGTGTTCACGCAGTGGTCGCATCCTTTGCCTCTGTAAAGAGTGACTTTATTTTTGTTGCCTATTTCTTTGCGGGTTAAGCCGAGCGCTTCGAGAGAGCTGGCAGGAACTTCGTATGCTTCCTTGCAGTTTTCGCAGATTACCCTGACCAGCCGCTGGGCGATGACCATCGCAACCGAAGAGGATGTCAGAAAAGGTTCAATCCCCATATTTGTCAAACGGGTTACCGCTCCCGGAGCGTCGTTCGTGTGAAGCGTTGAGAAAACAAGATGCCCCGTCAGCGCCGCATTTATTGCGATTTCGGCGGTTTCCGTGTCTCTGATTTCACCGACCATGATAATGTCGGGGTCCTGACGCAGGAAAGAGCGCAGCCCCGCCGCGAAAGTCAGCCCGATGTCGGCGCGGGCCTGCACCTGCGTGACGCCGCTGAGAGTGTATTCGACAGGGTCCTCAATGGTTATAATGTTAACGTCGGGGTGGTTTATGGTGGACAGGGTGGAGTATAGCGTGGTGGATTTCCCCGAGCCGGTCGGGCCGGTCACCAGGACAATCCCGTAAGGGATTGAAATGTTTTTTTTGTAGATTGCCAGCGGTCCTTCGTCAAAACCCAATTTTGTCAGGTCCAGACAGAGGGACGAAGAGTCAAGGATTCTCATAACAATCTTTTCTCCGAATGAGGAAGGCAGTGTGGAAACCCTGAGGTCAATGTTTTTCTTGCCGATTTTAATTTTCATTCTCCCGTCCTGCGGGAGGCGGTGTTCGGCAATGTCGAGATTTGCCATAATTTTAATCCTGGATGTAATGGCATTCTGAACTTTTTTGGGCGGCGCCGGCTGCGGATGGAGTATTCCGTCAATTCTGAAACGGACTCTCAAATCATCTTCAAACGGCTCAATGTGAATATCGGACGCAGTGGCTTTGACCGCCGAAGCCAGAATATAATTGGCCATTTTTATGACGGGAGCATCTTCGCCGTGAGCCGCCAGAGCCATAAGGTCCACCACTTTTTCCTTTTCTTTTTCTTTCCCCGCAGTTTCTTCTGCTTCTTCGGCGGGTTTTGTCTTATCCATTTCCCTGACAATATCAGCCATCGAACCTGCAAGGATGCTGCTGACCGATTCGGAAGTTGCCGCTGTTTTCGCGGTCTTTCCTTCGGATTTTATGTCTGATTGTTTTGAATAATACGCGTCAATTTTTTGTTTTATGTCATCGCTGTCCGCTAAAAGCGGCTTTATGTTTTTTCCGGTAATCGAGCGGAGGTCGTCAATCGCCTGGAAATCCTTCGGATTAGCCATCGCTATTTTCAAAGTATTTTTTTCAAGAGCGAGCGGGAAGAGATTTTTTCTCCTTGCCACCATCTCGGGCACGGTCCTGATTACCGCATCCGGAATTTCGCCGTATTCGGACAGGGTAACGTAAGGTACGCCGATTTGCTTTCCCAGAAAGGAATGGAGCACATCCTTGGTGATAAAACCTTTTTCCACAAGTATCTGCCCGATTTTTCCTTTAGTTTCCTGCTGCTCCTGCAACGCCTCGTGAAGATTTTCTTCGGTGATAAGACCTATTTCCACCAGCAGGTCGCCGAGTTTCTTTTTAGGCAGCAGTTCCGCGCCCGCTTCCGTTTTTGCGCCGCTTTTATCTTTTGTTACCATGGTTCCGCCAAGTAAATTATACTTTGATATGAACTATATGTCAACGCAGGAATTTCGCAAATTGGCTTTTTCCACGGAATATTCGTATAATATGCAAAAGCCGTTTGGCGCCCGCGGAGATGGAGATAATGATGCCGGACCCTGATAAATTCGAAAGGATTAAAACATTAAATTCAGCAAAAGACGCGAAAATTTTTATGGAGCGTCTGAGGAAAAAGGAGATTGAGCCCGTGGAAAAATCCCTGGGCGAAACGGGACCGTTTGAGGTATGGGTTCCTTCCGCTCAGGTCTTTCCGGCGCTCGGCATATCCGCGGAATTTGATATTGACGTTAAAAAAAGAGAGCAATTGAAAAAGGCCGCAATCGCGGATGAGCGGAAGGAAGTGGATACGGTGAAGGCGGTAAAGATAGCGAAAGCGGCGCTGATTTTAACGGGGCTTTTCATTCTCTTCGGTGTCGGGTACTATTTTAACAAAGCATTCGTCAGTTTATCCGACGTCGGCGAAGAAATAAAGGCGGCTCCGGTCAAAATAGAACTCAATAAATTAAAAGCGGATTATAAAAGTTTGATAGATTCCGGCAAGGAATTACATTCGAAAAAATCAAAATGGAGTTTGGGTTCTTTAATTTTCAGCTGGAACCTGTCTAAAGCGGAGAAGGCATTCAAGGACGGCAGGTTTGATGTCGCCAGGGTCAAACTTGAAAAATGTTTCCGGAAGGACAGTGAAAATCCCGCTATCATTTCGCTTCTGCTGACGACTTATCTCAAACTCAGTTTGCGGGACCGCGCCAAAATTCTGCTTAAAGGATGTTACGGTATGCCTTCCGGCGGTTATGAGTGGAAACAATGGACCGTCCTGCAGCTCGCCGATATTTATCTTATGGAAAAAAATTATTTCGGCGCGGAATACGAACTGGGGGAACTCCTTAAGATTAATCCGGATGACGTCCAGGTTCTGAAAAAACTTGCCGAAGCCAAAACAGGCGCCGGCGATTTATCACGGGCGGCGGAGTATCTTAAAAAGGTTTTGCACATTGATGGGAAAGAAACGGGCGCGAGGATTTTTCTCGGCAATATTCTGTTCAGGCTGAGAGTGTTTAATGAGGCCGACTGGCATTTGTCGAATGTTTACGAAAAATTAAATACCGTTGGTGAAATGGAGGAAACATCGCTGATTATCGCCGAAGCGAACCTGCATCTCGGCAGATATGCGCGGGCGAAGGAATATCTTGCTCAGGCGGAGCTCATAGGCAAGAGCGCGGGAAGGAGTTCTTTTCTCAAAGCCGTCTATAATTATTTAACCGGCGATTACAGCGGTTCAAAAGAAATCCTGCTGAAGGTTCTTGAGGCACGTCCGGATTTTACCCTCGCCGGTCTTTACTTAAATTTGATAACCCTTCGCGGCGGTGAATCGGGAACCGCACAGGATTTTCTCGACGGGATTTCCGAAAAATGTAATTCGGAAGATGAAAAAGCGTTACTCCATTACAATCTTGCCTGTCTGCTGCTCCGGAAAGACGCGCTCAATAAAGCGTGGGATGAACTCATGTTTGCTTATCAGTATGATAAATGTCTGTTCAGGAAATTCACCGACGACCCGTTAATAAGGAAGATAAAAACCTCAAAAAAATACTCCGAGCTCCTACGGCAACAGGACTGATACAGACCCGTTGGGCCGAACCGCCGTGGTTCGGCTGCGTAAAAGAGGCGGTCCATGTGGTAATTAACGAGGTTGAGAAAGATAACTGGGGTCTCGCGCGAGAGCGAGCCTGCCTCAGAGAAATTTCCGGATAAGTAGGGGCGAGGCTGCGGCTCGCCCCTGCGGGGGAAAAGGGGGTGCGGTAAAATGGCGAAGTTTTTGATGCTCGGCAAGTATTCGGAGAAAGCGCTGGAAGGAATCAGCGGTGAACGCACAAAGAAAGCAACCGGCTTGATTGAGAAGTCAGGCGGGAAGGTGGATGCAATGTTTGCGCTTCTCGGCGGCTATGACCTTGCTTTTATCGTGGATTTCCAGGGGATTCGGGAAGCAATGAAAACATCCATTGCTTTAACGAAATTGACAAATGTTTTTTTCACGACATTTCCGGCAGTGGCCGTTGAAGAGTTCGATAAAATGCTCGCTTAAATCCGGCGGGGACGTTCATCCGCCTCAGGCGGACTGCCTCTAACGGGGTTTTGTCAGGGCTGCGGAAAGACAACTCTGGCGAAATTGCTTTCGGGCTGAAGAATTATTATAATGAGTTCTGAAATGAAAAGAGCGTTTTTACTGTTTCTGTGTTTTACGGGAGTTTTCCTCGGCTGCGCCGCCAAAAACGGGAAAAAGATAAAAAAGCCGGAATTTGCCGGGTCGTGGTATCCCTCAGGCAGAGTGGAAATCGAGAACTTTATATCGCGGTATCTGGAAAAAGCGGTCTCGGAAAAAATTCACGGCCGTATTATCGGTATGATTTTTCCTCACCCCGGCTGGATTTACTCGGCGCCCGTCACTGCGGAAAACATAAGGCAATTGACCGCCCGAAATTATTCAACGGCAGTTTTGTTGGGTTCTTCGCATCACTCCGGTTTCCGCGGCGCGCACATCGCAGATTATGACGAGTGGGAAACGCCCCTCGGGAACGTTCCTTTAAACAAAAAATTTGCCGCGCAAATCGCCGGGCTGGAAATGGTTTCTTACAATAACACTTCTCACCGGAAAGAACACTGTCTTGAGATTGTGCTTCCTTCTCTCCGGTACGCTTTGAAGAATTTTTCAATCGTTCCGGTGATCATGGGGCAGGACTGGGAGACCTACAGATTTCTTTCAAAAAATATGGCGGCTCTTTACGGAGAAGATATTTTATTTATTGCTTCTTCCGATATGAGTCATTATTTTACTTACGATGAAGCGAACGATATGGATAAAAAATGTCTTTCATATCTCGAAAATTTTGACGTAACGGGGCTGAGAAATGCCTTGCGGGATAAAGAGGTTCAGCTCTGCGGCGCGCAGGCGGTTCTGACGGTTATGGAGGCGTCGCGTCTGGCGGGAGCGAATGCGGTAAAAGTTCTGAAATACGCGAATTCCGGCGACACGACGGGGGATAAATCACGCGTGGTCGGCTACTGCGCCGTCTGTTTTTATAAAAAGGGGGTGGAAATGCTGAATGAAGAGGAAAAGAAAGAACTTATTCAGATTGCCAAAAAAACAATAGCAGCATACATAAAAAAGGGGAAGGCGCCCGAATTCAACGTTATGACGGAGAGGTTAAAGGAAGTCCAGGGCGCTTTTGTCACGCTTCATATAGGAGAACGCCTCAGGGGCTGTATCGGAAATATCGTCGGGGTGAAACCGCTATGGGAGACGGTGAGAGACATGGCGGTTGAAGCATCCACGCGTGACCCGAGGTTTCCTCCCGTTTCAAAAGATGAACTGAGCCAAATTAAAATTGAGATTTCCGCTCTCACTCCCCCGAAGAAAGTATTACCTGATGAAATTGTTATGGGCAGGGACGGGGTTATTGTGAAAAAGGGTTTCAGGCAGGGCGTATATCTCCCGCAGGTTGCGACGGAAACGGGCTGGTCGAAAGAAGAGTTTTTGAGTTCGCTCTGTCAGCATAAGGCGGGTCTTGAGCCGGATGCCTGGACGCAGCCGGACACTGAAATTTTTGTTTTTCAGGCAGATGTGTTTTCTGAATAAAGTTCTTTTTCTGCCGCTTGTTTTTTTGCTTGTTGTTTCCTGCGCGCGGCAGTTACGCCACACCGATGAAGAATCCGGCCGGGTCGGACATTTTTTTCAGATGGACGAAAAAGAAGTCCGCGGGATATATATAAAAAACGGTTTTTCGTGGGATAAAACGATAAAAGAACTTTTTCTGCTCAGGACGACAGATCAGTCAAGCGAAGTCCCCGAGGAGTTTTCCGACCGGTTAGAACCTGAAATTGAAAAAATAAAGAAGGAATGCCTCCTTCAGTAATTTCCGCTTCTCCCGTTTTGCGGAAAGCCCCGGCTCAAGAAAAAGGCGGCTGTACCCTTTGCCCGAGAAAATGCGGCGCATCAAGACCCGCCCGCAGCGGTCTTTGCGGTGCGGGAAATCTGAGAGTCGCTTCTTATAATTTACATTTCGGCGAGGAGCCGCCGGTTTCCGGAACAAACGGTTCGGGAACGATTTTCTTTTCGGGCTGTCCGCTGAAATGTATTTTCTGCCAGAACTATCCGATTAGTCATTTTAACAACGGAAAGGATATGACGGTTGACGAACTCGCCGCCGTCATACTTGAACTGCAGAACAGGGGAGCGCACAACATAAATCTCGTGACGCCGACGCAGTTTGCGGTTGAGATAAAGGAAGCAATAATAAGGGCAAGGGGAAAAGGGCTGAAAATCCCCGTTGTCTATAACAGTTCGGGTTATGAGCGCGTTGAAATTTTGAAAGAACTGGAGGGAACCGTTGATATTTATATGCCCGATGCGAAGTATGCAACGCCGGAAATTTCCGGAAGATACTGCGAGGTCCCGGACTACCCTGAAATAAACAAGAAAGCGCTCATTGAAATGAAGCGGCAGGTTGGCGATTTATATCTGGAAAATGGAATTGCCTCAAGGGGTATTCTTGTGAGGCATCTTGTTCTCCCGGGCGAAATTGAGAATTCAAAGCAGGTTTTAAAATGGCTTTTTGAAAACCTCGGAAACGTTTACTTAAGTTTAATGAGCCAGTACCATCCCTGTCATAAGGCGGTGGGGCACCCCGTAATCGGCCGTCGCCTCAAAGAAGAAGAGTATGAAGAGGTTCTGAATTTCGCCGACGGGCTCGGCGTTACAAACGGCTACCGCCAGGAAAATTAAAATGAAGATTGACGGCGAAAGAAAGAAATTATGCTTTGCCGCGGATACAAAGCAGGCGAGAGAAATTCAAAGGAGCATGCAGCCGCTTCTTGAACGGCGGGCTCTGGTAAAATTCAGGGATGTTGATTTAATTGCCGGCTGCGATGTTTCTTATTCAATCCCCCTCTTTCCCCCTTTTTCAAAGGGGGATGTAAGGGGGATTTTTATCAAAGGGGGAGAAAGGGGAATTTCAAAAGCGGCTATCACCGTTTATTCCAGAAAGAAAAAAAAGTTTATTGAAGATGTCGTCGTTTCAGTCCCGACCGGTTTTCCGTATATCCCGACGTTCCTGACTTTCAGGGAGGCGCCTGCCGTCCTCCCGGCCCTTGAAAAATTGAAACACCGCCCGGACATTTTTATTTTTGACGGTCAGGGAATAACGCATCCCCTGCGCCTCGGTCTGGCCGCTCATATGGGAATTGTTCTAAGAATTCCGAGCGTCGGCTGCGCGAAAAGTCATCTTTACGGAATTTACGAGGAGCCGCCGGACATTAAAGGCGCCTACACTTTTATCAAGGAAAAGAGCGGCGAGATTTTAGGGGTCTGCCTCAGAACGAGAAAAAAAGTAAAACCGCTTTTCGTCTCAGCCGGATGGGGCGTTGATATCCTGCTGATTATCGACGTTGTTATGGAGACCGCCGGAAAATACAAGCTTCCCGAAATAATGCGACGGGCGGACAAACTTTCAAAAAATGGAGGGTTTTATGATTAGGAAACCTGTTGTTGCGGGGTCGTTTTATCCCGGGGAAGAAGAAGAATTGAATACAATGATTGACGGTTTTCTTTCGCGGGCTTTTAAGAAAGTGAAGCCGGAAAAGTACAGAGGGATTATTGCTCCGCACGCGGGATATGTTTATTCGGGTCAGGCGCAGGCATTTTCGTACACGGCGGCGATACCGGCAAGGGCGGTAATCCTCGGCGTCAATCACTGCGGCCTCGGCGAACAGGTTGCCCTTTTCGGAAAAGGGGAATGGGCCGTTCCGAACGGTCAACTGAAATGCGACGGCGAGGTCGGCGAAATGCTTCTTACGGAAATGCCGTCTCTTAAGATTGACCCGCTTGCTCATTCGCAGGAACATTCCATAGAGGTGCAGCTGCCGTTTCTTATAAGAAGAAATCCCGGTGTTTTAATTACGCCGGTTTCAATGTATGACTACAGCATTGAAACAGCGGGAACTCTCGGCGCCGCAATCACGAATGTCCTGAAAAAATTCCCGGACACAATCGTCATCGCCTCGTCGGATTTTACCCATTACGAACCGGCTGAAACCGCCGAAAAGCAGGACTCTCTTGCGGGGGAAAAAATCCTCGCAATGAACCCCGAAGGCCTTAACGACACCGTTCAAGATAATCACATAACCCTGTGCGGTTTGGGCCCGATTATGACTCTTCTTTTTGCTCTCCGCGGCGGCAGAGCGAAGAAGATTTTTTATGACACTTCCGCAACCGCTTCCGGCGACAGTTCAAGTGTCGTCGGTTATGCTTCTTACGGGATTATGTAATGCGTATGGAAGAAAATAAATTTCTTGAAGGACACAGAAAAAGGTTGAGAGAACGTTTCCGGAAGGCAGGGCTTTCTTCTTTTCAGGACTACGAAGTTCTGGAACTTCTTTTGACGGTCAGTACGCTTAGGATGGACCGTAAAAAGCAGGCGAAGGAACTTTTGAAAAGATTCGGTTCTCTGAAAAATGTTTTTGACGCGGACGTGCAGGAACTTCAGGATGTAAAAGGAATAGGTCCCGGTAATGCCTTTAACATAAAACTCATTCACGGGATAGCAGGAGTGTATCTCGCCCAGAAAATAAAACCGGGAAGACAGTTTAAGATGTCAAAGGATGTCTTTGATTATTTTTATCACTCAATGTCAGGTATGAAAAAAGAGGTTTTCAGAGTAGTTTTCCTCAATGTGAAAAATAGGGTAATTGATGTCTCGGATTTGTTTGAGGGCACTGTCAACTGGAGCAATGTTTATCCCAGGGAACTGGTTTTGCAGGCGGTAAAGAATGCCGCCACTGCTGTTATCCTTGTTCACAATCATCCCTCGGGAGACCCGTCGCCCTCAGAAGCGGATAAAAGAATAACAAAAAATCTAACGGATGCGCTGAAACTTGTTCAGATCAATGTTCTTGACCATATCGTAATCGGCGCGGGCAGGCACTTCAGTTTCAAGGATAATGGCCTTATTTAGCGAGCAGGAAAAAACGATTCTGTCGGTAAAGAACCTGACGCTGGTTTACCGCCGCCGCAGAGCGGGGAAAGTTTACGCTCTTTCGGATGTTTCCTTTAATGTGCGCGCCGGCGAGATACTCGGAATCGCCGGCGAATCAGGTTCCGGGAAATCGTCTGTCTGCAGGAGCATCCTGAAACTGTTCCGGGAATGGGAAATTTCCGAACTTAGCGGCGCGGTGAATTTTAACGGCAAAAACATCCTTGATGAGAGGGATGAAGAACTCAACCGTCTCCGCGGCGGCAGAATCGCAATGATTTTCCAGCAGCCGGCCGCCGCGTTTAATCCCGTAATGAAAATAGGACGGCAGATTGAAGAGGTGATGGCCCTTCACGGCTGCGGCAGAGGCCTCGTCGGGATTTTTGAAACGGTGGGTCTGGAAGAGAGGGCGGTAAATCTTTTTCCTCATAATTTGTCGGGGGGGATGCTTCAGCGGGCGCAGCTTGCGGTTGCTCTCGCAACAGGCGCGGAGATTCTGATTGCGGACGAGCCGACAACTTCTCTTGACGCTTATTCGCAGTTTGAAATTATAAACCTGCTGAAGGATCTTGTTAAAAAAGAGCATCTGACGCTCATTTTTGTTTCGCACAATTTGCGGCTGATAAAATTTCTGACAGAAAGAACCCTGATTTTTTACGGCGGTTTTCTTGTGGAAGAAGGGCCGACGGAAGAACTTTTCAAAAATCCGCTTCATCCCTACACAAGGGATTTGATGAAATGCATCCCCGCCCCCGGTAATGAAATTTATCCGATTAAGGGTTTCCCGCCAGACCTCTCGGAAAAACCTACCGGTTGCCCGTACATGCCGCGCTGCGGTCTTGCCGGCGAAATCTGCGCGGGGAATGTGAAGTTAAAAAGAGAGTTCCACAAAGTGAGGTGTTTCTATGCTTGAGGTCAGCAATGTTTCCAAGTCATTTTTTCTTGAAACGGGAATTTTTCTCAGTAAAACGTCCCCCCGCTTTGCCTGCAGGAATGTTAATCTCAGAATTTGTTCCGGCGAAATTATCGCAATCGTAGGCGAATCGGGCTCGGGAAAAAGCACCCTTGCGAAAATAATTACGGGTCTTGAAAAACCCGATGAAGGAGCCGTTTTTATCGACGGGAAACCCCTTGCGGAATTTTCGCGCGAAACGCTTTCTTCACTGGTCGGTATTGTTTTTCAGAATCCTTACGGCAGTTTGAATCCGCGCCTCAGGGTCGGAACAATGCTCGGCGAGGTTATAAAGCATAGGCGGAAAAATCCCTCGCCCCCTCCGGAGGAGTTCAGGGAACTTGCGAGTCTGCTTTCCGTTTTCTCAATGGACGAGAAAGCCGCCGCATCCGGAGCGGGACAGCTTTCCGGCGGCCAGAGCCAGCGAGTCGCTCTCGCCCGGAGTTTTGCCATGTTTCCGAAATATCTTATTCTCGACGAGGTTACCTCTTCTCTTGATGTTTCCACTTCCGCCGTCATCATTTCTCTTTTAAAACGCCTGAATAGGAAATACAGGACCTCGCTGCTTTTCATAACCCACGACCTTGTTCTTGCGGGTTTGGTCGCCGAGAGAATTTATGTTATGAAAGAAGGCGGCATTGTAGAAAAAGGTTATACAGATGATGTCTTTGAAAACCCCCAAACAGAATATGTGAAGACGCTTAAGGCGGCAATTATATAAAGAGTACTTGCTCCACCGCAGGAAAACGAAGTTCTTACGGGGTACGCAAAGATGAAAGCAAGTTTTCATGCTACTTTTTCCCGTCACTGTTTTTTCGTATAATGGTTTATCACACTATGAAAGAAATTGTCAGTGAATTGAATTTGATTTCGGAAGAAACCCCGGACGCTTTTATCGTGGGCGGTTTCGTAAGGAATGCTCTTTCCGG
The DNA here is from genome assembly GCA_043825615.1 of bacterium. Taxonomy (GTDB): domain Bacteria; phylum CG03; class CG03; order CG03; family CG03; genus JBDRMV01. The sequence goes on from JBDRRS010000018.1 coordinate 13,289, forward strand.
AAAAATTTCCCATGACGTGGACATTGTTGTCTCCGGCGATGTTTTAGGAATTTCGCGGTCGTTTTCAAACGCCGTTTCCGGCGCGTGGTTTCCGCTTGACGAAGAAAGGAACGTTTACAGGGTGGTTCTCAAAAAAGAAAACGAGTGGTTCTTTGATTTCGCCCCGCTCCGGCGCGGAGACATAAAAAGTGATTTGCTTGAGCGGGATTTTACGGTCGATGCGATAGCGCTTCCCGTAAAAGAGTGGGAAACCCCCCGCAGTTTTATTGACCCGACGGGAGGAATTGCGGATTTAAAGGGAAGGGTTGTAAGAATGGTAAGCAGTGATGTCTTCAAGGATGACCCGCTGCGGCTTTTCAGGGCTTTCAGGATTGCCTTGCAGATAGACGGAAAGATTTGCGAAGAGACATTATCCCGTATCCGCAAGGATGCGGCTCTTATATCGGGTGTTTCGGGCGAAAGAATCAGGGATGAGTTATACAGAATACTGGAATCGGGCAGTTCGGCTGAATGGTGCGGCAGGATTTTTGAGACGGGTCTCTTTCATTTTTCGTTTCCGGAGTTTGCCGCTTTTGACGATACCCGCGACCACTATTTTCATAAAGGAGGGCTCTGGGAGCATTCTTTTGAGACGCTGAAAAAATTTGAGGATAAATTTCTGTCGGATGATTTCAGCCGTTTTCCCGAATTCAGCGATGACTTAAAAAAGTATTTTGATGGAAGAAAAGCGGTGCTTACGAAAATCGGTTGTCTCCTGCACGACATCGGGAAACCCTCAACCGCATCCACCGCTTCGGGACGTCTCCGGTTCTTCGGCCATGAACGGGCGGGGAGCGGCCTTGCGAGGAACATAATGAGACGGCTTAAGGCAAGCCGGCAGGACATCAGGTTCGTTTCCGACATTGTGTTTTCTCATATGAGGCCGTCAAACCTGTCCGCGATGGCGACACGCAAAGCGTTTTTCAGGTTTTTCAACGCGTTCGCAACGGACGCGCATATCGCAACGGTCTTTACGGCTCTGTGCGACAGGTATTCGTATGAATCGGTTTCTAATTCGCCGGGGGAGATTGCCGGGCAGGAGGTCTTCACTAAAAAAATTTTAGAAGCGTTTTACAGGCAGGTGAAGATTGAAAAAAAACAGCCCCTTTTGAACGGTAATGAAGTTATGGAGCATCTTAAGATAGGACCCTGCCGCCTCGTCGGTCTGATTCTTGAAGAAATCAGGGCGGCTGCGGTCTGCGGGAAAGTGAAGACAAAAGAGGATGCGGTTGAGTTCGCGAAGAAAATAAAAGATGAGATTCCGTTGAAGGAAGCGACCATTATAATTCCCGCCTTTAACGAGGAAAAAACGCTCGGCAGCGTCCTGAGAAATGTTTCAAAAATTCCGAGGTCGTGGGAAGTGATTGTCGTTGACGACGGTTCGCGGGATAATACTTTCGGGATTGCGGGCAAATTTAATGTGCGGGTGATAAAACACGCCAGGAATAGAGGAAAGGGCGCGGCGGTAAGAACGGCAATCAAAGAAGCGCGGGGGAAATATATTGCGATACAGGATGCGGACGGGGAATACGATTTTTCCGAACTCAGGAACATTATCGAATATGCAATAAAGGAAGGCCTGCCGGCGGTGTACGGTTCCAGGTTTCTTAAAAGAAATCCCGTCCGTTATGTGAGATATTTTCTGGGTAATTTTCTGGTTTCGCTTTTCATCAGCGCTCTTTTCCTCCGCCGCGTTACCGACTCCTATACCTGCTATAAGATCATTAAATCAAAAGTTCTCAAGTCGTTTTCCCTTTTTTCAAAGGGCTTTGAAATTGAGGCGGAGGCGACTTCCCGCCTTCTGAAAAAAGGAATTAAAATCCTGGAAGTTCCGATAAATTATAAACCCAGGACCGTCTCGGAGGGGAAAAAGATAAGACCCGTTGACGGAATAAAGGCGATAATTACGGCGTTGCGGGTTAGATTTGCACCATGCGATGAAGGTTAATCTGATTTCGCTCGGCTGCGCCAAAAATCTCGTGGATACCGAAGTGCTCGGCGGCATCCTCGGCAAAGCCGGCTTTGAGTTCGTGGGTATCCCCCAGTATGCGGATTTTATGATTATAAACACCTGCTCTTTTATAAAGGAAGCGCGGGAAGAATCGTATCGTGAAATCAGCAAACTTTGCGCTAGCAAGAAAGAAAACCAGAAATTGATTATTTGCGGCTGTCTGCCCCAGCTTGAAAAGGAGACAATTTTCAGAAAATTTCCGCAGGTTGATGCAATTATCGGGAGTACGGATTTTTTTAAAATTGGAAAAGTCATAAAAAAACTTGACAGGAGCCGCCGTGTTTCCGAAGTAAGCAGCCCGAGATTTCTTTATGATTCAAGTTATCCGCGCCTGCTTTCGACTCCGCGCTCGTACGCGTATCTTAAAATTGCGGAGGGTTGTTCAAACCGCTGCGGTTACTGCAAAATTCCATATCTGAGAGGGAATTACAGGAGCAGAAGCATAGACGATATTGTTACCGAAGCGCGTACCCTCGCCGGAATGGGGATAAAAGAGATAATCCTTGTTGCGCACGACACCACAGATTTCGGCTCTGACAGGGGAGCGGACTGCAATTTGCCCCGTCTGCTTGACGAACTTCACGAAATAAAAAAAATAAAGTGGATTAGAATTTTGTATATGCACCCTGCGCATATAACACGGGAGTTGGTTGAAACAATTTCCCGTCTGCCCCGGGTAGCCCGCTATTTTGACATTCCTCTCCAGCATCTCGTAAGCGGAATTTTGCGCAGAATGAAAAGACCTTCTTTTAACAGGGCTGAAAATCTGATTGGTTTTATCAGAAAGACAGTTCCCGCCGCAATAAGAACGACGTTTATCACGGGTTTCCCGGGAGAAACAGCCGGGCAATTCGGCAGACTGCTTTCTGATGTTAAAAGAATTAAGTTTGACTGGGCGGGCGTTTTTGCATATTCAGATGAGAAAGGAACGCCGGCTTACATGCTGGACGGAAAAGTCACACAACTAACAGCGGGAAAGAGAGCTGAAGCATTGATGAAGATGCAGCGGGGAATAACATTCAGGAAAAACAAAACTTATGCTGGAAGGACGTTAAAGGTTCTCGTTGACGGGCCGTTTACGGGGCATACCGAGTTTCAGGCGCCGGTGATAGACGGAAAAGTGATTTTTGCAAAGAAGCAGAAACCCGGGACAATGAAAAAATTTATGATTACGGGAGCGAGAGGATATGACCTTATTGCGGGATAGAAATGAAAAATTTTACGCCTGGGCTCTTTTTTTCATAACTTTTGCTTTTTATATTTTTACCGCGGCCCCGGTCATCCAGCCGTACAGGGACACGGGCGAACTTGCGGTTGTCTGCAAAACACTTTCGGTTGCCCACCCGCCGGGTTATCCGGCTTATACTATTATCGGAAAATTTTTTAACACTGCGGTTTTATCCGGCAATCCCGCATTCAGGACGAAGATAATGAGTATTTTTTTCTCGGCACTGTGCATTGTCCTGCTGTGGCGCATTTTCCTCAAGTTCAATCTCAGCCCCGCCGGCGCTTTTGCTCTCTGTCTCGCAGGCATTTTTTCGCGCGTCTTCTGGCTTCTTTCGATTGTCTGCGAATCGTATACGCCCGACCTGCTTTTTACGGTGTTTCTTTTCTACACGGCGGTTTTTATGAAGGCCTATCCGAAGAAATTATACCTTTTTGCGTTCGCCGCCGGACTTGCTCTCGGAATAAGGCCGACACCCGTTCTTGCTGTTCCCTGTTTTGCTTTTATTTTTCTGAAAAAGCACGGGTTCGGGATAAACGATTATCTCACCGCCTTTCTGTTTTTTCTGCTCGGTATAAGCGTCTATCTTTATCTCCCGGTAAGGTCGGGTCGGAACCCGCCGATTGACTGGGCGGACCCCGAGACGATGAGCCGGTTTATTTATTCGCTCAGCAGGAAGGCGTACGGCCACGGGCTTGATAAGATTTCGGAGTTTTATAATTTGAATGAAACGTTTTTCAGGCAGTTCTTCATTTTCCTGAAAAATTTGTTTTTTCAGTTTTCCCCGCTGCTTTTTATCTTCGGCATAAGAGGCGTCTGTAAAGGTCTGAAAAAGAACATTTTAATTCAGGCATTTCTGATTTTTTTCCTGATTACGGGTCCGGTTTTCCTGCTTATTTCAAAAATGCCGGCAAATCCGCACGCTCTTGTTATTGTTGAGGCGGCTTATCTTGTTCCGTTTTTCTGCTTCTTCGTTTTTGTCGGGTACGGGTTCCGGAAACTGCCTGCCGTTTTTCCGGTAACCGCCGGCCTGGCCTCTGCCGTTCTTCTGCTTTTTTTGAATTTCCCCCGTCTTAATAACAGGAACAACTTTTTTGCGCGCGACTGGGCGGTGAATGTTTTCAGTTCCACGCCCCGCGGCTCGGTCGTTCTGTTCCGGAAAGACGTGCAGTTGTTTTCCGTCTGGTACGAAAATATCGTTTCAGGGAAAAGGAATGACTCTCTTTTTCTGGCTCAGGGAATGATGCAGGCGCCGTGGTACCAGAGGCAGATTTTAAGGACGGGCAGGGTGGAACTGCCGCGCGGGGTTCGCGGTGATTCTTTTTTCAGGGAATTTATCAACATGAATAAAGAAGTTCTCGTAACGAATCACTTTGAAGTAAGCCCGGACTTCTATGGCGATGTCAAACCGGTCACGCACGGGATTTTGAGGACCATCGGTCGGGAAATTATCTCTGAAAAAGAGCCCGTTTTCTTTTTTTCGGACGTTCCCTGCGCCTTGTTTTACGATGACTTTTACCGGAAAGAACTCTGCGATGATTATGCAAGCGCTTTTTTTACGGAAGGACTCAGATGCTATTACGACGGTTTGTACGAAAAGGCGAAAGACCTCTCCATGAAGGGTCTGGCTTTTAACCCGTACAACGCGGATATTTTGTATAATTTAGGGGCGATTTATCACGTGGAAGGAAAATTTGATGATGCGATGGAATTTTACCAGGCAGCTGTGATTGCGCTCGGGTATGAGTACAGGGATAAGCGGACGATTCCCCTGATAAACGGGCAGGCAGCGAGGTGTTACAGCAACATCGGGACAATCTGCGAAAAAAAAGGGGTCTTCGACGATGCGTTGAAGTTCTATGAAAAAGCGGTGGAACTTGACAACGGCTTTGCACAGGGTTATTACAACATCGGCGTTGTTTACTGGAAGAAAAAGGCATGGATGAAAGTAATTTCTTCGTTTGAAAAATGCCTCGAAATTGAGCCGGACAATCAGCAGGCGAGGTATTATCTTGAAATAGCAAAACAGAGAATAAAAATTAAGGACGCCACCCTCCCGCCGCCAGGATAAGGAATAAGATATGTTGGCGCGGCATTGCCTTCCAAGCACACTCACGAGGGCGGCTCGCTCCGCAGTCCTGCGGGGAGAAAGCAGAGACCCTCGGACTGACGGGCTTGTCAGACAACGCCGCACCTCCTGCGGAGTGAAGGAGTAAGATTTAGGAAGGAAGAAAAGGAGTGAAAAATGAAGATTAACCGGTTGATTTTCAGGGAGTATGACATCAGAGGGATTGCGGACGATGACTTAAAGGATGACGTTCTGAGAGCCGTTGCGGATGCCGTTGCCTCAAAAGTCAGGGAAAAGGGAATCGCGGAAATTATTATCGGGAGGGACGGGCGTCTTTCATCCCCGAGGATTTCAAAGACACTGATTGACGAATTTTTGAAATGCGGCCTGAATGTTATTGACATAGGCATTGTCGCTTCCCCCGTGTTTTACTTTGCCTGTCACAAGTGGAACGTAAACGGCGGAATTATGATTACGGGAAGTCATAATCCGCCGGAATACAACGGGATGAAAATATCCGTTAATCAGGCAACAATTTACGGGGAGGAAATAAAAGACATTCTGCTCCGCCTCGTAAAAAGCGAAAAATCCCCCTTGCATCCCCCTTTGTCCCGAAGGGATCCCTTTGGGACAAAAGGGGAAAAAATACAGGGATGCGGGAAATGTGAAGAGAGGGATATTATTCCGGAATACAGGAATTTTTTGGAAAAAGATATAAAAATCGGAAGGAAACTGAAGATTGCCGTGGATTCCGGAAACGGCGTCGGCGGCGGAATTATAATCCCGGCAATGAAAGCGCTGGGTCTTACGGTAATCAGCTTATTTGAGAATGTTGACGGGAATTTCCCGAATCATTTTCCGGACCCGACAGTCCCCGAATATTTGAAGACCTTGACAGAAGCGGTTTTTAAGGAGAAGGCGGATTTCGGCGTTGCTTTTGACGGTGATGCCGACAGGATCGGCGTGATTGATGAAAAGGGAAACATCATCTGGGGCGACAAGCTCATGGCAATTTTCGCAAAAATTCTTCTGGCGGAAAGCCCCGGCGGAAAAATTGTTTTTGAGGTAAAGTGTTCAAAGGCATTGCCGGAAGCGATTGAAAAATACGGCGGGGTTCCCGTTATGAGCAGGACGGGCCATTCGCCGATTGAGGCGCGGATAAAGAAGGAGGGCGCTCTTTTCGGCGGCGAAATGAGCGGGCACATTTACTTCAACGACAGATACTTCGGCTATGATGATGCGCTCTATACCGCTCTCCGCCTTTGCGAACTGGTAAGTTCCGGTGAAAGAAGGCTCTCTTCATATCTTGAAGAAGTCCCTTCGTATCCGATTACGCCTGAAATCAGGATTGACTGCCCGGATGAGATAAAGTTCGGAGTTGTTGACAAATTGTCCGCAATTTTCCAGAAAACAAACGATGTGATAACGATAGACGGGGCAAGAATCATTTTTGAAGACGGCTGGGGTCTGTGCAGAGCGTCTAACACGCAGCCGGTTCTCGTATTAAGGTTTGAGGCGGATACTCAGGACGGGGTTTCAAGAAACAGAAAAAAGGTAATGGATGTGCTGAACAAAATCCTTGCGGAAGAAAAGAAATGATATGGAATTTTACCAGAAGCATAAAAACCGTCGGAGATGCCTTCTATTAGTATGATTTTTTTTCTTCTTGCCTGCTATAACGAAGAAAAAGCGATAGAACCCGTCTTCCGGGATATTCTATCCGTGTTCGGCATGAGCGGATACAGGATTGTTCTCGTCGATGATGGTTCCGGAGACGGAACTGCCGGAACTGCGGACAAAATGTCCCAGGAACTGAAAATTCCCCTGAAAATTTTGCGGCATCCCTGTAATATGGGTTTGGGCGCGGCGTTGAAAACGGGTCTCGGATGGATCTGCAAAAATGCTTCGGGCGGGGATTTTGTCGTAACAATGGATTGCGACAACACGCATCCGCCGGCGACGGCATGGAAAATGGCGGCGAAACTGCCGGGATGCGATGCCGTCATTGCGTCAAGGTTCAGGGCGGGAGGCCGTCAGAAGGGGGTTCCGTTTCTGCGCGCTGCCGTGAGCAGAATTGCTTCCCGGTTTTTCCGTTTATTTTACCCTGCGGTCTCGGACTGGTCTTCGGGTTTTCGCGCCTACAGGGTTGAGGTCATAAGAGAGTCGAAGATTCCCGAAAGAATCAGGGAGAAGGGTTTTATTTCACAGCTCGAAATTCTTTTGATGCTTTTGAGGGGCAAAGCAGGGATTTGCGAGGTTCCGTTAAGGATGGATTATTCGCTGAAAAAGAGCAGGTCAAAAATGAGGTTTTTCCCTCTGGTTTTTTCCTATGCAAAGTTCCTTTTTTGCTACTTGACAAAACACAAAGGGCAGGTCTAAAATATACCTGAAATGATAGAACTTGAAAACGTAAAAAAATTCTACGGCGATTTTCAGGCGCTTGCCGGGATTTCGTTCAGCATCTCAAAAGGCGAAATTGTGGGTTTTCTCGGACCTAACGGCGCAGGAAAAACAACGACGATGAGAATAATCTCAAATTATTTTCCCGCGACCTCCGGCTCTGTCAGAATTAAAGGGCTTTCTCCCGGAGAGGGCAGGAAATACATCGGGTATATGCCCGAATCAAATCCTCTTTACCCTGATTTATTCGTGGAGGATTATCTCAGATACGTTCTCGGATTAAGGAACATGCGCGACGGTGGCGCAATAAAGAACGTGGTTGAAAAATGCGGGCTGAAAAACATGATGTCAAAGAAAATCGGGGAACTTTCAAAGGGGCTGAAACAGAGGGTCGGTCTTGCGGCAAGCATTGTTTCCGACCCCGAAATCCTTATTCTTGACGAGCCGACTATCGGTCTTGACCCCAACCAGGTGGTCGAAATAAGAGCATTGATAAAAGAACTCGGCCGGGAAAAGACGGTTATTATTTCGACGCACATCCTTTCCGAGGCGGAAGCGCTTTCCACGAGGGTAATCATCATAAATAAGGGGGGGATTGTTCTTGACAGTCCCGCCGACAGGGTTGACGAGCACTTTTCCCCGCAGGTGACCGTTGAATTTGCGGAGATGCCGGATGATTTCGGGAAAATAGAAAAAATAAACGGCGTTGAAAAAATTGAAAGAAGCGGAAATGTTCTCAAAGTCCTGTATAAAAGCGGCGCCGACATAAGAGGTGATGTTTTTGCTCTCTGCGCGGGTGAAAAGTGGAAGGTTCTTGAGATTTTCAGGGAGAGAGTCGGACTTGAAAGCGTTTTTAAGAGTTTGACAAGCGAAAAATGAACGCTATCCCCAACGGGGCAAGCCTCCCGCCGCCCTTGTAAGGTTTGAAAATGAAACTTAAAACGGTTTTGACAATCGCGAAAAAAGAAATCAGGGATTATTTCACGAGTCCCGTCGCATACATTATCCTTATTGTCCTGTGGCTCATTTCCGGCTGGTTTTTCACATCAACCATATTTCTGGTGGGCGAGGCGACTCTCGTCGGTTTCACTTCCAATCTTGACCTTTTCCTGGTGTTTATCGTCCCAGCCATTGCCATGCGGCTCGTTTCGGACGAAAAAAGGTTCGGAACAATCGAAAATCTTCTGACGAATCCCGTAACTTCGGAGGAGTTCGTCCTCGGGAAATATCTCGGCGCTCTCGCTCTCGGGTTTCTTCTGCTTGCCGGCTCTTTGATCTATCCGGTAACGCTTTCCTTCATAGGCCGTCTTGACTGGGGCTATGCTGCGGGCGTTTATACCGGTTATATGCTTCTTGTTGCCATGTATCTTGCGGCGGGGCTGTTTGCCTCCACGCTCAGCAGCCAGAATGTTTCCTCGTATCTGATCGGTTTTGCAGTGTGTTTTGCCTTTTTTATGGTCGGCAAAATCCTGAATTTTGTTCCGGAAATTTTTGCCGGTATTTTCTCGTTTATTTCAGTAGATGCCCATCTTGAGAACATTTCCAAAGGGGTGCTGGATCTGCGGGACGTTCTTTATTTTCTGAGTTTTTCGGGCGTTTTCATTTTTCTCGCAAACCATGCGGTTTCGGCATTCAAGAAAAGATGGAACGCTGACTATTTTTTCGGGATAGGCATACTGGTTGTTCTTAATTACTTCGTGTCATTTTATTTTGTGAGGCTGGATATGACATCCTCCGGCGAATATTCTCTTTCAAAACCGTCAAAGGAGATTGTAAAGAACCTGAAGGCTCCTGTTTTCGTAAAAGCGTATTTTAACGCCGACCTGCCGCCGGAATATCACAACGTGAAGAAATACACCTCTGACCTGCTTCAGGAATACAGGTCGTACAACCGGTCAAAGATAAAATTTGAGTTGAAAAATCCTTCGGAAAATTCTGAGGTGATAAAAGAAGCGCACTCTTCGGGGCTTTATCCGATTCAGTTCACGAAGATTGCCGCCGACAAATATGAGGTCAAGCAGGGTTATATGGGGCTGGTGATGTACTACGAGGATAGAAAAGAGGTTATTCCTTACATAAAGGAAACATCGGGCCTTGAATACCTGCTTTCTTCCACTTTCCAAAAACTTGTTAACCCGGAAAAAAAGAAAATTGCGGTGCTAAATGATTTTGGCTGCAAAAATCTCTCGGAAAATGAACTGCTTCATGCGCAGCTCGCAGACAGATATGAGATTATAAATGTGAAGTCCGGCTCTGAGGAGAAGGGGCTTTCGGCGTTTCTCGTAATTTCTCCCACTGCCGCCGTAAACGGAGACAATCTTAAATGGCTTTCGGGAATGCTCAATTCGCTTCCTGCCGGCATTTTTATTGACCGGCTGAATATCTCTCTTGACACTTTTTACGCAATACGCCTCGAAGTTAATTTTAATGAGATTTTAACGCCTCTCGGGGTGAAGGTTCTTGACGGCACGGTTCTTGATTTGCAGAATCAGAGAATCGGCGTCCAGCAGCGCCGCGGGTGGATGACGATTTCAAACATCGTTGACTATCCGCCGTTTATCGTTGCGACTTCCTTTAAGAAGAGTCCGCTGACCTCCAAAATGGAACGGGCGGTTCTTCCTTTCTGCTCGGCTTTTGAAGTTGCAGGAACAACCGCATCCGCTGTGGAAGGTTTTGTCTTCTCTTCAAAAAATTCCTGGCTTGATACGATAACCGCTTTTAACCCTCTCCAAAGATTTGCAGGAACTCCTTCGGCGAAAAAAGGCCCTTTTGCCCTCGGGGTTACGGTTACAGGAGGAGCTGAAAGAGCTGTGGTCGTCGGGACGTCAAGGTTTCTGGATTCTTCGGTTTCGCAGGACGCCTCAAATTTATCTTTTTTTATGAATGTCGTGGACTGGCTGGTTCAGGACGAAGCGCTGATCGAAATAAGGAGCAAAGGGATAACCTACAGGCCTCTGAAAAAAATCTCGCGCTCAAGCCAGCTGGTTTTCAAGTATGTGAATCTCTTTGGCAGTTCATTTCTGCTTTTAATTGCGGGTTTTGTAATCTGGAGAAAAAATGTTTCAAAACGGGAATTTTTCAAAAGAATTTATGGATAAAGTAGGCGCATGAGAAAGAATTTTGCTGTTCCTGCTGTTTTTTTTGTTCTTGTCATCGCGGCGGCGGTTCATCATTTTGTAAAAAAAACTCCTTCGGAAATTAAACCGTTTGGGAAAGTAAAGGAAGTTGTGAGCATAAAAATATCCGACTTTTCAAAGAACGAAAGTTACACATTGGCTAAAAAGGACGGGAAATGGCTGGTTAACACATCAACCAGTTACATAGCCGACGCCTCTAAGGTCGATAATCTGTCGGATAAAATTCAGGACCTGAAATTTGAGACCGTCATATCCGAGACGAAGGAAAAACACTTTGAATATTCCGTCAGCAGTCAAAATGCAATCAGTGTTTTGGCAGGGACACATAGAAATGTGTCCCTGCCGGAAATTTATATAGGAAAAGCGGGCGCGGACTATGCGCATTTTTATGCGAGGTTCAGGAAAAAGCCGCAAGTTTATCTCGCATCCGGCTTCAGCAGGTATGAAGTTACGAGACCCGCTAAATTTTTCAGAGACAGAAAAATTGCGGACATTCCCGAAGAAGACATAAAATCGGTTTCAATTTCCGATACGGAACGTTCCTACACCGTTGAAAGAAGCACCGCAGGTTGGATATTTCAGGGTGATAAACCCGAGGGGTTCGACGGTGCGATGCAGCTCTGCCGCACAATGTCGGCTTTCGATTTTTCCGATGCGGGGATTCAGGATTTTAAACCTCTGCAAAAAATAAACATAACGAAAATTTCGGGCGAAATTTTTGAATGGCACATCGGTCAGAAGGTTGAGAATTTCTATCTCGCAGAAAGAACCGGCAGAAACGATATATACAAAATATCGTCGGGACAAGCGGAAAAAATCGTTAAATTTTTTGAAAAAAACAGCCGGGAATAAAGTTGTGATATAAATCACAGGCGCAAATCCTTGACATCATCCCGGAATCATTGTAAAATTAACCCAGATGGAAAATAAGGGAAATTCAATCAAGTTCGTTAACCGGAGGAATCTTATGAAAAATTTTGTTAAGGGATTTTTTGTTTTGTTTATTACCTGTGCTTTTGTTCACACAGAACTCGTGACGGCGGGAACAATCAGCGGAAATGTTTCGTATTTGGGTTCACAGATAGGCGATATAGCAATCGGAGTGTTTAATGACCCTTCTTTTGCCGGCGAGCCGGTTATCATGTCCACGATATCCGCCCCGGGGGCGTATACCGTTAGTGATTCCGCCCTCATTTCCGGCGCGACTTATTACCTGATTTCGATTTTACCGACTGTGGATCTTGACCATATGAAGGCGACCGACCCGTGGTCGGTTTACAAGAGCACGGCGAATTTCAATACTCCCGACCCCGTGTTTATGGCGGGGACGTCCGTTGCAAATATAGATATGGTTCTGGTTGACGGCAATGAGGCATATCCGAATCCCTTTGCGGGAGATGGTGGGGATGTATATGGAAATGCAGAAGCTTGGTCACAGAACTGGCAGCAGGGTAATCAATATGTGGTGCACTTTAGCGTTAGTGATTCCAGCCACGAAATAACATCAGTTAGTGTTGAAGGTTTCGGTATCTTATCACCCCCTCTTAACATTGATTACGATTCAAACGAAGGCAGATGGAATTCTTGGCATAGCGGTAAAAGTCTTGATTTTGGAAATACTCCGCCGTCACCGCCGGTTACATATACGTTTACAATTGTCGATGCATCAACCACCGCCATCAAAACCTCTACAATCGAAAGCTTTATTGATGTATGGGCCACAAACCTTTCACCCTCAGGCGGCCAGACAGTTTCAGAATCGTTTCAATTTTCATGGACGGAGCCAGTTGGTAATTATGAATATGGGGTTGAACTTTATGATGGTAATGACTGTAGGATTTGGAATCTCTACCATATTTCTGCTTCGCCTGTAAATTATACCGGTTCTGCGCTTACTCCGGGTGCAGCATATAGGTACGACCTTCTTACAGATGATACTTATGGCAGTACATCATTTGTTGGAGAAACTTTTGTCTATCAAAGCGGGGTTGGCGGCGGTGTTACCCTTACTCTTGACGGCGACGGTTATGATTTTTCAGCAGAAGTTCCGGCGGCCTGGGGTTCGGGAGCTGACATTTGTTTTTCATCGGGAACTTTTACCCCCGGCGTTAATGAACTTGAGGTTTATAGCAGTGATATTTACGATGCGGGAACGGCGTGGTCTGATGTCAACAGCGTGGATATATTTAGCAACACCGGCACGGGCGACGGCCACATAGAGCCGCAGGTGGGGAATTATTATACTTTCAAGGATTCCGTTGATGATAAGGAAACGGTTATAAAAATAACTAACATTACGGGGAATTCGGTGACTTTTGTGGTCAATTACGATTATATGACTGCCGGCGGCGGGCCGGGCGGTTTTTCCGGAACAATCGGTTATCCCAATGGAACACTGACGGGGCCGCTGTTAATTCTTGTAAAGGAAACCACTGCCCCCGACTGGCAGACCCCTTCGACATATACGTTTGTTGCTAATCCCGTTTTCCCAGTCAGTTACAGTTTTAGCGGACTGCCCGCGGAAATAGAGTATGACGTCTGCGCAGTACTCTCCGATGATCTGGTATATGATGCAGGGGAGCCGTTCGGCGGCCGAATGAATCTGTGGTTCAGCGACGGCGTTATGTTAGATAATCAAAATTTTGATATCAGCGATACCGGCGGTGATTTGACTGACGCCGGCGGCTCGGCAGGCGGCACAACTTATGATTATTACGGTTCCTATAACGGCATTCCCGTGACGCTGGCGAACGTATCCGTGACCTCTTCGAACGGCGATGATATTATTTCGCCGAACAACGACGGCCTTGACGACGAATTACAACTGAATTATGTGATAAAATCCACTAATTCTCAGATTACCTCATGCGGAGGCGCAAACGTTAAAATTGTCGTTGACACGAACGGCGACGGCAAGGCGAACGTTTTCAAGTGGGAGCAGGTGATGTGGGAAGACAATACGCCGCATTATATCTCGGATAACGCGATTTCAACGACAAGCGCGTATTATAATCCCAACGGCAATGACTGGTGGGGTTATTTCAATTCTCTTACGCAAGACGAAAAAGGCGCGCTGAAGGTGAGTTATAACGAGCTCAACGCCAAGCAGGCGCAGATGGATTATGACTTCTGGGACTGGCTCAGCCAGGATGATTTTAAAGATGATGATGCAGACGGCATTTATGAAACGGGCGTAAGAACGGTAAACATTAATTTTTCGTGGGACTGGCTGAAGAGAATTCCGGAAAACGGCGCCTGCAAAATTTTCATAGAAGCCGCCGCGCCGTATTATTCGCCGCAAACCGTGTCGGATTCGACGACTACGACTGTTACGGTCGAAGGCGTCGGCGCGGTATGGGGCAGGGTTACGCTGCCGGACGGAGGGCCCGCCGCTTATGCGGAAGTCAATGCGGGCAACCAGTATTCATGGAACAACGCCTTTACGGGGCCGCTCGGTTTTTATGTGATGAGAGGAATGGCGGAAGGAACTTATCATATGGAAGCGAGAAAAGCGGGCTTTACAAGAGCCAGCAAAGATAATGTGATTCTTTCCACCTCTGTCTTGCGACAGGATTTTCAGCTCGGCACGGGCGTGAAAGTTATTGCGAATATCACGCTGCCTTCGCCGTTTACGCCCTACACCGACCAGTGGGGGAATACAGTAAGTGAAATGTGGGGCAATCTTGACGCATGGAGCATGGACGGTCCCGACGGCGGCTGGGCGAATTTCAGAATTTCAAGCGGCGCCTCAAACGCTGTGTGTGTTCTTCCGCTTGTTGAAGGCATTTATAATATAAACGCCCGCGCGGACAATTACGTTTCGGTTTCAACGACGGTTATTTTAAAACCGGCCGCCAAGGGCGGGGTGCTTGGCGCCGGCGCGACATTCTATAATCTGACGGTTTCGCTGAATCCCTCTGTGAATATTACGGGATATATTATCGTACTTACCACAGGCACGGAAGAAATAAATCGGCAGTGGATTGATATAAACGCCCGCTCTACGGATAACACCGCCTGGGCGTGGGGGCAGAGAGAGTGGGATCAGGCGCAGTGGGAGATACATACAGCAAGTACCACAATCCCCTTTACGGTCAGGAATGTTACGCCGGGTAAAACCTATATACTGAATTTCTGGAGCCAGTATTACGCCGAAACTTCAATGACTGTTGAAGTAGGCACAACGACTGTTGTTAAGACAAAGGCGGAAGCCGTGGTTATGGATGCCGGCCAGGCAATTTCCGGCGACATCGTTATCAACTGGACGCCTGCGACTTATGACATTTATCAAAACCAGTCATGGGATGACAACGGCGTTAAAAAAATATGGCTGAACCTTGACGCTTTCAACGAGCAGACACAGCAGGGTAGAAATATAGGCCTTAACGTGCGGATAAGTTCGGTTACTTCCGTGACTGTTCCGTATGTTCTTGCCGGCCTGCAGGCGGAGCAGAAATATCAGTTGAATGTCTGGGGTCTCGACAACGGCTTTGAGCAGGAAGACCGCTGGGAGAAAGTTACGGCGCCGAGCACAAAAACCATTACTTTCAATCCTTTCTCGGGGAAGATAACGGGCATGATTCTCGACCATGCGGGTAATCCGGTCAGTTCGAATACGGTAAGTATAAGCTGTGATATGCAGTTTGACAGAGGTATGCCCAACAGCGATGTTACTCTTCACCCGACTGCGACCGGGTGGTTTTGCATCGACGAACTCAGAACCGGAGAATATATCGTCACGATAATGGAGCAGGATGAAAACGGTATGCCGGGAGCGAATTACGGGATGGTGCGGAAGAGGGCAGTTGTGGAAAACGGAAAGACCAAGCCGCTCGGCGCTATATATCTTAAATCGGCGGGAAGCATCAGCGGAACTCTTGTTCTCGATTCTGCTAAATATCCGACCTGGAACGATGTGTATGCCGCAAGCACTAAGACCTACTATATTTACGACCAGAGAATGATGCAGATGGAAGGTCCGCCGGTGGAACTTGTGGTAAGAGCAATATCTATGCAACAGATGCAGCAGGGCGGCGACCCTATGCAATCTTCTCTTAAAGCGCGTCTTGAATGGACGAACCCTCTCATTGCGTCCTATACAATAAGAGGCCTTGCGGAAGGCAGTTATATTGTATTACCGCCCCTGTTTTTTGATAAATCCAATGATGCCGGCGATTTTGCAAGTATGTTTGGAATGGGCGGCGATGCCATGGCCAATGCCGACCTTGCTTCGCGGACGCCGATGGTGCCGCTCGTAACAGGCGAAACCAAAAAACTTCCCCCGTTAACTCTTATTGACGGCGTGGAAGTTAAGGGAACCGTTCAGAGGGCAGAGACGGGAGTCGAAGGGCATTACAGGGTTGAACTGATAAGCAGGGAGCATTATATGCCCGTCGCTCCGGGGAAACCCATTGATTTTTTTGACTTTACCCAGTTTTCCGCCGCGGGCATTAGTAAGCCGAGCACATTGAATAACCCGACACAGAGTTTCTCGTTTACGTCTATATATCCGGGCAAATATAATGCTACGGTGCGGGTGTGGGACCAGAGTTATAAAGATGCCTCCGCGCCCTTTGAAATTTTAGCGGGCTCCACAAAAAACGTCGACCTCGGCACGGTTATGCTTGAGAAAGGCGCTAACATCACAGGCATTCTCAGGGACGAGGATACCGGCGCCGTGGTTTATGACGGAATCGCTGTAATGTGCCGAAGCATTCCCTGGCGGGAAGGAACGCACAGACGCACCGAATCTTATAATAATACCTGGGCGGATTCCGATATAAAAATAAGTTCAATTACCGGAGCGTTCAAACTCAAGAACCTGCCGGCCGGAACTTATGAGGTCGAGGTGGAATATGATAAAAGCGACCTGTCTTATGCTTATGTGGGGAAGAGAATCGTGGGCGTAAGCGTGCCGGATTCCACGGGCGATGTTGACATAGGAACAATAGAACTGAAAAAAGGAAAAAATATTTCAGGTTTTGTGAAAGACGCATCCGGTAATCCCGTACCCAATATAAAGGTGGAAGCAGAGCCAATGACGGGAACCATAAATACCTGGTCTGATTACCGCACAGATTCCGAAGGGCGCTTCACTCTTAAGGGCCTTAACCCGGATATACAATACTGGAAAGTGATAGCCGCGCCGAGGCCGGAAGTGTGGGACAGATGGGAAGATGAATCATATTACGCTCCTTCCGTGAAGAAAAATGTCATTATAGGCAG
The DNA here is from genome assembly GCA_043825615.1 of bacterium. GTDB lineage: Bacteria > CG03 > CG03 > CG03 > CG03 > JBDRMV01. The sequence goes on from JBDRRS010000018.1 coordinate 30,394, forward strand.
CACCGATACGGTAATGACCGTGACATTGCCGAATGCAAGTATTACGGGGGTTGTTATGACGCCCGTTCTTTCATCCAGGGACGATATGGAAATACTGATGCCGAAAGGATTGCGCGATGATAATAAAGCGGGTCTTAAATCATACGGGGCTTTCATCGTGCTCCAGCACAGCGGTGAGCGGTATAACGATCCCTTTCACGGCTACGAGATTATAAGCAAAGCGCCTTTCTGGGAAGAAAACCGCTGGAAATCGTCTTTTACGATAACGGGTATAAAAAACGGCAAATACAATCTTCGCCTCGTATCTCAGGATTTCTGCTCTGAATATTTGAAAGATATAGATGTGCCTTCGGGTATTACCGTTATGGAGCCGATTGTGCTTTCCACCGGCGCCACTCTTTCAGGCGTGTTTACCAAGTTGGACGGAACCAAGGTTAAGAACACGGAAATTAGAGAGGTTGCCGCCGCCACCCAGGACATGAAGGAAATAGTTTTCGGAAAACTTACAACGAACAGCAGCACCGGTGAGATAGAAAGCTACAGTGTTTCGGGACTCAGGAAGGGCAATTCTTATACTGTTGTCTTGCCGCTGGAGGAGGACAAGCTTTTTATGGCTCCCGAACCGCAGAAAATAACGGGAGACAACCAGACCTACAACTTTTATTTTCAGGATAATGCGCCGCTTTTTATGAGCTGGATTAACAGGTCTTCAAACACGGTTACCATAGATATAATGGCCAGCGAACCCCTGCGCGAAAGCATAGGAACGGACGTTGTCGTTCTCGACGGGGTTTATACCAGTACCGGCAGTGTTGTAGCGGGAAGTTTCGACAGCATAGTAATCGCCGATGACAAGGCATCCATTACCGCGTGTTTTACTTTCACCGGCTCGCAGAATTCCATCAAGTATCATTTTGAAGGAACCGACCTCAACGGCAACAAACAGTCGCCGGACGATTATACCGGCACGGGAACGTATCCGTTTACATTTGAGTATTACAAGGCGTGGAATAATTACGCTCAGAAAAACATCAACCCGACTTTCGGGGGTTCCGTAGAAGTCGGAAATGGCGACAACAGCGAAGTGTATGTGCCGACGGGAAGCATGGATACTAACAAGGACATAAGCGTGACGATAGGAACGACTGAATTCCCGGAAGAGGAAGTGGGTTCCAACCCTGCCGGATCCGGCCGTTCGGCAGCGTCCTGCAGAGCTTTGGCTGTAAAGAGGGACAGTTTTTACACCGCCCGTTACGGGGCGGCAATGCCGGCTCTTGCGGGCGATTTGCTTCCCGGCACGACGATGAGTTCTCTCTATGAAGTCAAGGCGCGGCTTGTAAGCGGGCCGCTTGCCTCGATAGCCGCCAGCCAGTCGGTGGCGCTCACTTTTGAGTATGATTCGGCGCTTTCCACACATCCGGCGACCGATTTTCTTTACGTTTATTCCTCAACGGCTGACTCCAATGCGGAATGGGAACTTGTGGACGGCTCGCCCGTGATAGATACTGAAAACAACACGATAACGGTCCAGACAAATCATTTCTCTTATTTTACGGTATTCAAACTTGCCGCTGCTCCGAGCGTGACGATTACTAACCCGACAGTCACATCCGTTTCACCCGCCTCGGGGGAGAGTGCGACGACAATTTCGTCAATGACGATTATGGGAACCGGCTTCAAGACCGGCGCAAGCATTTCGTTTTCACCCGTGGGGCTAAGCGTTAGTTCAATAACCGTGAACAGCGCAACAAGGATTACAGCATGGACGGTGGTGATAGCCAATACAGCCGTTCCCGGAGCGCGAACCATAACGGTAACAAATACGGATACCGGAGCAGGAGCTCTTGCCAATGCTTTTTATGTCACTTCCGATAGCGCAACTTACAACATAAGTTCCGTTGACGGCGGCGGCGCGGTATATGTAGGCGATGGCACGGTAACGCTGACGATAAACGGCTCAGGATTGAATGTTTTTGCGGATGAGGCCGCGGATGTTATAAAACTTGTAAATACCGCGGAGAGTTATCAGATTACAGGCGCGACGACATCAGTTTCCACGGGAACGCTGACAGTACAGGTTGTAATATCTTCTTCGGCAGCCATAGGAACTTATGATTTGCATCTCGTAGATAATAGCGGCGAGTATCTCTCGCAAAGCGCTGTTATAATAGTGAGCGTGAATCCGTATACAAAACTGTTTAAGACGTACGTATTTCCGAATCCCTGCAGCGCCGACAGCATCAGCATAAAGGTCTGCGTGCCGGGAACGGCGTCGGAAATTTCGGCGGGAACATCCGTCAACGGCGAGGTCAGAATTTACACCGTGACGGGAGAGCAGGTGTGGTCCGCATCGCCGGTTTTTGAAAAGGGTTACGGACCCGGCGATTTGGCTACGGCAGGGGCGGATAAGAATATAATAACCTGGAATTTGAAAAACTCAAACGGGCAGAATGCGGCATCGGGCGTTTATTTTTACATGGTAGAAGTTTCCGGCCAAGGCTGCGATAAAGGTAAGATAGCGATAGTTAGATAATGAAATTAACCCCTTGTCCGCCGTCGGCGGACTTCCCTCTTTTTCAAAGGGGGATGAAAAAGGGGATGATGGAGGAATTTATGAAAAAATTATTTAGAATTTTGGTATCGGCGGCTTTTTTTACCGCGCCGCTTTTTGCCGTGAATGCGATTGTAATGAAAGTTTCCGGCTCTGCTCAGTATATGAGGGGGGATGCAGATGTGGCCGTTTCTGTCGTTTCCGGCTGGGTGGCGCTCACGAAAGGTCTTTACCTTACGGAAAACGATACGATAAAAACGGGCGCCGACGGCAAGGCATCTCTTGTCCTTGATACGGGTAGCCAGATAGACATCGGGGCATCCAGTAATCTGAAAATAGCGAACCTGACGGACACCGATACGCTGCTTGACCTGACGATGGGCGAACTGACGAGTAAAGTGAAGGAACTTAAAGGGAAAGAGTCATTTAAAGTAAAGACGCCGGCTTCCGTGTGCGCGGTGCGCGGGACACTGTTTAGGGTTGCGGTTGACGAGTCGGGGAAGACAAAGGTTTCCGTTTTTGCCGGAGTCGTTTCGGCGCGGGAAATTTCAGGCATCGGCGAGGAAATTTACATCCGCCAAAACCAGTATCTTGAAGTTCTTCCGGGCGTCGCTCCCGGGCATGCGGCCGACCTTAGTTTTATGCCCGCCGCAAGAGAGGTTCTGCTTACGAAAGCGGAATTTATGAACGAAGTCAGGGCGGATATGACAAAGGAGCAGGTTCAGTCCGCGGCCGCAATCGAGGTTAAGAATGCCGAATACGAGCAGGGGAAGACAATGGTTGATTACTTCGGCAAAAGAGTCCGTCTTGAGCAGTATATTGTCCGTCCTCAATCCGACCAGTTTAAGTTTGTCGCGCTTAACGAGAGAGACAACAGGTTTGATTATTTCACCTGGCTTGCGAGTTTCAACACAGATTTACCTTCCGACCTTTCGGTTGCGAATAAAATTGCTTTTGATGAGGTCAGTTGGTCAGCTTTAAATCCACCTTCCTACTGGATAAAACAGCACGATTGTCTCGCCTCAAACACTGTTGATTCCGTTGAATGGCAGAAAACAAGAACAAATTGGGATACAGCCGCGTCCGTTACGGAATTCAAGTTAAATAATAAGAATGTTGGTTTGGTGAACACGTATGAGAAGGATGACATAATGGATCCTACTGGAGACCATCGATATGATTATATATATGCGGATCAAGGTATAACTCTTGATGGAAGCGGGGCCTACTCTTACAGGGAAGATTATTATATGATAGATGATGAAGGCAAAATGTCAGATACAAAGGCGGAATATGATAAAAATCCAGATGGGTATAACGAAGAAATGGTTTTTACAAGTGATGCTTTTTCTGGAACGGACGGGAAAATAGACCTCGTTTTTGCTCCGGAGATATTCGCTCAGGCGGGAATAAGATGACAATAGAACAGAGGGAACTTATTGCTAACGGACTCATAAACTTGGGAAATATTGCCGCAGGTCTATTGATATTCGGGCAATTTGTTTCCGGAATAACTTTCCGCGCAGGGGTCTTTATTATAGGTTTGATTGCACTGTTGGTTTGCTATATAGTTGCTATAATCGCAAGAGGAGGGGATTAGATATGGAGAAAGGCATTTATATTATGTATGGGGGGATTATACTTATGGCACTGGTCTTTGGCGCTATTGCTTTAATCCAAGACCATCAGAAAAAGAAAAAAGCGGGAATAAATAAATGAGGAAAATTTTACTGGTTACCGGTTGCTGTTTTCTGGTTTCTGTATTGAATGCTGCTGAACTGGTCACTGTCGGTGAATTTTCTCTTATGGGAGGCAGTTCCTTTTATGAGGGCGAAAGTTCCGCATCCGGCGGTAATTTTAATCTTGCGGCGGTGCCTGCGGTGAAGTTCAGCGAATCAGTGGCTCTGCTTCCGGGGTATTACGGTAATTACAGGGGTTCCAAGAGCGTTTATGAATTAATAGGCGGCGGCACGCTTTATCAGGACTCGATGGATCACAATTTTACATTGAGGTTGATAAACAGGATTTCGCCAGGCCATAAGTTTAAACTGAAAGCGGGATACGACTGGAATTATTTTAGGGAGACGAAGGATGAAAGTTGGGGCGAAGGTCTTTTTGACTTTGAGAAATTCACTGCGGGCATTGAAAACGAAATCAAGAATGCGGCGGGTTTTGATAAGTTTATTGTTTCGTTTGACTTTTTGAACGTGAAGTTCCCGCAGTACGCTTCCCTTGCTTCCGAAAAATACGGGAAAGAGGTTTTCCCCGGAGGAAACATCCTTGATTTCAACGGGCTCAATATTTATTTAAGGGGCCTCAGAAAAATGGGACAGAAAGCAATGCTGGACGTAAACGTTAATTTTCTGCTTAAGGATTTTCCGGACCAGAATGTCATTGACTCACTCGGTGGCTACACTCTGACAAAAAGGAAGGACAGGAACTCCGCGCTTGATATTGTTTATTCGCGTCTTTTCGGTAGTTTTTCGGCGGGCCTGGCGCTGAACGCGGGGGTAAACCGCTCGAACCAGGACCATTACGATGCTGCTCCGCCAACAAAATTTGTTGACAATTATTACGATTATAATTCATATTCGGCGGGACCCGTTATTTCCTTCGGCGGCAGATTAAAATTTGACATTGCATACCGCTACGGCATGAAAAATTACGCGGGCCGTCTTGCGCAAAAGAGCGACAGCGAATATACATCCGATAAAGTAGAAAACAAAACGCATTTTGTTTCAATGGGCACTGCTTATAAATTAACAAAAAATCTTAAACTCAAAGTGTCGGGGAACTATTTCAAGCAGACATCAAATCAAAAATATGAAGCGGTTTACCAATACGAATACGACACGCAGAATTTTGAAGGCGGGATTGTATATGAGTTTTGAATTTGTAGGGGGATAAAATGAGAAAAATTTTACTGTTTGCTGTTTACTGTTTGCTGCTTGCTGATTTTGGTTATGCATGGATGAGCAAGAGCGATGCGGGGACCTGCGGGGCGCAGTTCCTCAAAATAGGAATCGGCGCAAAACCGATGGGTATGGGAGGCGCCGCATCCGCCGTATCGGATGTAAACGCCCTCTACTGGAATCCCGCGGGTATTGCCTCTCTTGAAAAGAAAGAAGTTCTGGCCCAGCACACGCAGTGGTTTGAGGACACGTCAATTGAATTTATCGGCGCGGCCGTTCCTGTTGGCGGCAGGGTCTTTGGTTTCAGCATGACTTATTTGGCGATAAGCGATTTTGAAGAAAGAAAGGACGACACCTCCGAGCCGATAGGTACTTTTAATGCCAGCGACGTTGCCGCAGGCGTTACTTACGCGGGGAAATCGGGCTCGCTTTCCTCCGGTTTTACCGTTAAGGCGTTAAAATCAAAAATTGCCGATGAATCTTCAAACGTGGCGCTTGCGGCCGACATCGGATTTTTAAAAAAGGGTTTGTCTCTTGCCGGAAACCCGATGTCGTTTTCTCTTGTTCTGAAGGACTTCGGGACAAAGATTAAATTTAACACGAAACAGGACGCGCTGCCTTCCGTCGTGAAACTCGGAATGACGGCGGATTTTTCGAAACAGCTTAATGTTGCTGCGGATTTGAACCTGCCGAGGGACAACGAGGTCAATCTGAACATCGGGCTTGAATATATGCTTCCGGTAACGGCTGTGAAGTTTCCTCTCAGGTTCGGTTACAAGACGCTGAACGATTTCGACACGGTTGACGGGTTTTCAGCCGGTTTCGGAATCGGGCTGGGTTCTTATGATTTTGACTTTGCCTGGGTTCCTTACGGTGATTTTGATAACACCTACCGCCTTTCGCTTTCGGGGAAGTTTTAGAGCGCTACTTTAGTTTTTCTTCGGCGCGTTTTATGTAATTTTCCGATTCAACGTGTCCGGGAGAAACTTCAAGAACTTTTTTGAACCATACGATTGATTCTCTGTATTTTTGTTGCGTGAAAAGTTCATAGCCCCGCGTAAAGCACATTTTCTTTTTTGCCAGGTTGAGGTATTTCTCCGACTCCGGATGGTCAGGGTCAATTTCCAGAACTTTCTTAAACCATTCAATTGCCTCCGTGAAATTTTTCTGGGCGACGAGGCGGTGTCCCGTTAAAAAATAATCTTTCTTTTTTGCCGATTTCAGATATGTCTTCGACTCCGGATGGTCAGGGTCAATTTCCAGAACTTTCTCAAACCACACGATTGATTCCCTGAACTTTTTCTGGGTAAAAAGTTCGTATCCTGTCATAAAACGGATTTTTATTGAGCTCTGTTTTATGTAATTTTTTGATTCAGAATGCTCAGGGTCAATTTCCAGAACTTTCTCAAACCACTCAATTGACTCCGCGTATTTTTTCTGGGTAAAAAGATTATACCCTTTCATAAAATGCTTTTTCATTTTTGCTTTTTTAGGCAGCTTTGTTATTTGTGCTTTTACCGGCTCCGGTTCTTTTTTTTCAGCGGATGCAGGTGCCTTGTAGATTTCATTTTCAAGACGGGCCAGACGGTCTTCAATGGCCTGGTTGCTGAAACTGATAAAAACCTTGTATTCGCGGAGCGATTCATTCTCGGTCAGGTTTGCGCAGCCGAATCCGGCGCTTGCCCCTGTCGGAAAATTGTACGTGACGGAAGCGTTTATGTCTCTGCCGTCTTCTTCAACGGCAAATTTTGCGGATTTAATGGCTACGTCTATTCCGGCGAAAGTTCCGTTCAAGTCCTTGAAGTCCGGTCCCTCGGCGATAAAAGACCTGTTCCCTCTTCCGAGAACGACGGTTATTCCGATTCCGCTGCCAAGATTAAATTTCTTTGAGATAACGCCGTAAACCGTGTTTGAAATTCTCACTTCACCCGGCAGGCCCGTCGTGAAGGACTCTTTTGTTTTTCCGGTTATGTTTCTGATCCCGACCGCGAGCGCAGGGAGAGCGTTTTCTTTAAGTATGAGAAGTTTCGCATTTCCCGCAATTTTTTCATTCTGAAACAACACCGCTTCCGCTTCCAACCTTCCGAACAGGCCGAAACGTCCCCACATGTCTTTTTCATTGCTTATTTCCTCATTGCCCGGCGGTTCATAGAAACCGGCCGCCCCGCCGATTTCAAAGATGCCGTTGCCGGGAACCTCCGCGCAGGGTATATCAACAGGGCTTCCCGCCGCCGCAGCGTTGTGCCAGCACAGAAAAATAAAAATTAAAATTGAGAAGTTAAATTTTTTGTTCACCCCGTTAGAAACCGCCTTTTTAAAAATGATAATTTTATGATATAAACCGCAATTTTTATTTACCAAATTTCTAACGGGGTTCATGAATTGCTCTCCTTTAGTTGGGGACAGTTGATAGTTTTTCAAGACCTGTCCCCTTCCGTAGAATTCGGTTTTTTATTTTGCTTTTTGCTTTCGCCGTAGTAATGATAATAACTGTAATACGGATAGTAATACTTATGCTTTTCAGTGTCAATGTTGTTTATGACGGCGCCGATTATGCGGGCTCCGGCTTTAACCAGTTTTTCCTTACCTTCGTAAGCGCCTTCTTTTTTAACTTTACCGAAATTGGCCACATATACCGCCCCGTCTGTAATTTTCGAAATGATTACGGCGTCGCTTACGGGGAAAATCGGCGGGCTGTCAAAAATAATCCACCTGAATTTTTTCTTCAGTTTTTCTACCAGTTCAAGAAACCGTTCCTGCCCGAGAAGTTCGGAAGGGTTCGGCGGTATTGCGCCTGCGGGAATGACGCTGAGGTTAGGCGTGGATGTTTTGTGAATGATTTTATCAATGGTTGTTTGTCCGCTGAGATAACTGCTCAAGCCGTGGGTGCTTTCTATATTAAAAGTTTGCTGTATTTTGGGTTTTCTTAAATCCGTGTCAATGAGAAGAACTTCGTTTCCCGTGCAGGCGAATATGAAGGCCAGGCCGACGGCAAAGGTCGTTTTGCCCTCTCCCGGGACGGTGCTTGTGATTAGAAGGGTGCTTATTTCTCCCGAAAATGTGATGCTGACCCTGATGTTTCTCAGAGACTCGCTGAAGTGGGACGGGTTTTGCGAAAGGGTTGAACCGGTTAATTTGAAGGGCTCGTTTTTTTCCGGTTTGACTTTAGGTATGTATCCGAGGAACGGGATTCCGAGATGTTTTTCGACGTCGTCTTTCGTTTTTACGGTGTAGTCGAGAAATTCCAGAAAAAATGCCAGACCCGCGCCGGCTGCGAGACCGAGGAACATTGCCGCGAGGATGACTTTCTTTTTGTTAGGGCTTATAGGGGTCTTTGGAATTTCTGCCCGGTCAATCACTCTTATGTTGTTCACCGTCATTTTCCCCATGAGTTCCGCTTTTATGTTGAACAAAATCTTATCGGTTTCCTGGCTGATTTTTTCTTCCAGCATTTGGATTGCTTTTTTAAGGCCATGAACTTCCGGATAATTTTCTTTGTACTTGGTTGAGATGCGCGCCAGCTGCACCTGCATTTCAATAAGATTTCCCTTCAATCTCTGGATGAGAGAATTGTTCATAATGGACGGGAGCGTTTCTATGTCGTATTTTCCATCCAGAATTTTATTTTTTTCGTCTTCCGAAAACTGGATCAGAATTTTGTGCGAAAAGAACAATCTGCTTTTTTGATTTTCCTCAATGTATTTTTCAGCCAGAGTGTTAGCAATGACTTCGGCTTTCCCGGGGTTGGGGTCGTCAACGCTGATGTCAACCAGCCGGGTGCTGCCCACCGGTTTTACCGTGATTGCGCCAATCAGACCGGAGACGTAATTTTTTGGGTTTTCGGCCCCGGCAATATTAAGGGTTTTTATTACTTCCTCCGCCAGGTTTCTGCTTTTTATAATGGCGTACTGTGTCTGATAGTAATCTTTATCTCTCGTTTCAATGCCGATTACCTCTCTCACGCTGCTTTTTGAAAGTTCCTTTTCTATAAGGAGCGTTGTGGTCGCGCGGTAAACAGGGGTTTTAAACTGCAGGTAAATGACTGCCGCGGCGGTCGCAATAAGAAAGGATATGACAATGAGCCATTTTCTCTTTGAGGCAATCGAAAGAATGTTTCTTAAATCGATTTCTTCTTCAATCATAAACTTATGAGGATGGCTATCGTGAGTACCGTCGTAATTAAAGTAAGAACCGGGCTGATATGCCTGATGAAGACGTTTGTCCGCGCAAGGGAAGTCCTCGGTACATAGACGATGTCGCCGGCCTGGAGGATGATGTCCTTTTCTTTTTGCCGCATCACTTTTTTCAGATCGACTTTCAAAATTTTATCGTCTCTGAGTATTTCAATTTTGTCTTCCAGGGCGCTGTCCGTGAAACTGCCGGCAATGGAAATGAGTTCAAGAAGTTTCATGTCTTTTTTCAGCGGGAACGGTCCTGGTTTTCCAATCTGTCCGATTATGTACACCTGCCTTCGGGAAAATTTTTTTATGATGACCGAGACCTGAGGATTTTCAATGTATTTTGAAAGGGCTTCCGATATTTTCAGAGAGAGTTCGGCGCGCGTGAGGCCGACGGCATTTATGGCGCCTATTAGCGGGCAGGCTATTTCGCCGTCATACTGAACGGTAAGGGTTCTGGTCAGGTCCGGATTCTGCCACACGAATATCTCGAGCTCATCGTCGATTTTTATTCTGTATTCCTCTTCTTCCTGTGCAAAACAAAAGTTTGAAACGAGCAGAAAAAAGATAACGCCGGTAAAAAAAGATAAAAATTTCTTCATAAAAAAACCTGCATTACATGCGCTTAGAAAATATTATAAATAATAATATGCAGTCCTGTCAACGTGTTTTTTATCACTTTTTTTCACTTTTTGTTCTCGTTTTGTTCCGAAGCGCATTTTGTTCGGGGTCTCCACTATAATTGAAATTTTGTGTATAATTCGCAGAGTGTCCGGAAAGAGGTTTTAAATAATGGAAATGCGTTTCAGCTGTTTTGAATTATGAGCGATATATCGGAAATTTCCGTAAGGTTTGTAAAAGGCATCGGTCCTAAAAATTCACTTCATCTGAACAAACTCGGAATTAACAGCGTTTCGGATTTGTTTTTTTATCTGCCGTTCAGAACGGAGGACAGGCGAGCGCCCCTTTCAGCGAAAGATATTCTTTCGAAAATCCCGCTCGAGGAAAACATTTTCGCGGTAGGAGTGGTGAAAAAAATTACGGCACGCAAATCACCGCGAAGGAGAACCCGGCTGGCTGAGATTATTATGGAAGATGCGCAGAAGACGGGCAACATTCGTCTGCTTGCTTTCAAAAACAGAGCGAAGTATATGATGGGTGTCGTCAAACAGGGGGATAAGATTGCGGTTTTCGGGAAAGTTGAGGCAACCGCCGAAGGTCTTTCCATGACGAGTTTCGAGTTTGAAATTCTCAGGGAAAACAGGGAAACGCTTTCGTTTTTCCGTCTCGTGGGCGTGTACCGTACGGCGAAAGGTTTGGGTCTTTCCCTTTTCAGAAGATGGCAGTGGAATGCCCTCAGCAGTTATAAAAACAGCGCTTATGAATTTATACCCGATGCCGTTTTGAAGAAACTGACGCTGATGAAACGTTCCGACGCTTTTCTGAAAGTTCATTTTCCGGCAAATTTTGAAGAGCAGGCGGCTGCGTACATGAGAATTAAGTTTGAGGACTTTTTTATTTTTGAATGCGCCGTAGCGTACAGCCATTATCTTTCAAAAAAGAAAATAAAACCTCAGAAATACGTCCTGAAACGGAACCTCTTGTCGCCCTGGAGGAAAAATCTCCCCTTTAAATTCACGAACGGTCAGAGAAAAGCAATAAACAGTATTTTTGCCGATATGCGTTCCGTTCATCCGATGAACCGCCTTTTGCAGGGCGATGTGGGTTGCGGGAAAACGGTGGTAGCCGTCGCCGCCGCGCTGCTTGCAAAGGAGAACTCCTATCAGACGGTTATTCTCGCTCCGACTCTTCCCGTCGCGTACCAGCATTACGAAACGGTTTCGAAACTTTTAAAAGGCCTCGGCGTGGAAACGGTTCTTCTGACGGGCGGAATGAAGAAAAAAGAAAAAATGGAAACGCTTTCGGAAATATCCGCAGGCCGCGCCGGTATCATTATAGGAACGCACACTCTTCTGGAGGAAAATGTCAAATTCAAAAATCTCTCGCTTATCGTGATTGACGAACAGCAGAGGTTCGGAGTCCACCAGCGGGCGGTAATTTCCGGAAAAGGTATCATACCCGACGTTCTCGTTCTGACGGCGACACCAATCCCGCGCACGCTGGCGCTCGCTCTCTTCGGCGACCTGAACCAGACGGAGATAAGGGAACTCCCGAGCGGAAGGCAGCCGGTTGAGACGCTCCATCTGCCGTCGCGGGAAGCGTACGAAGCGGTTCGTAAGGAGGTGAAAAAGGGTTTTCAGGCGTTTATCATTTACCCTCTGATAGAAGAAACGGAAGCCGGCGGCTTCTCCGCCGAAGCCGCTTACAGAGTTCTTTCCAAAGAGGTTTTCTCCGATTTCAGGGTGGCTTTGCTCCACGGGAAAATGAAGCCTCCCGTAAAACAGAAAATTATGAAGGACTTTTCACTGCGCAGGACGGATATTCTGATTTCAACGACGGTTGTCGAAGTCGGGGTGGATGTTCCGAACGCCACAATTATGGTGGTTGAGAATGCGGACAGGTTCGGTTTGAGCACTCTTCACCAGTTGAGGGGCAGGATAGGCCGCGGATGCGAAAAATCATACTGTATCGTTACATGCGAGAACCCTGAGCCGGCAACGCAGAAACGGTTGACATATTTTTTGACGTGTAACGATGGTTTTGCTCTTGCCGAAAGAGACCTGGAACTCCGCGGGGCGGGCCAGTATTTCGGCGTGTCACAGCACGGAGTAATGGATGTGGAGTTTAATTATAACCGCACTCTTGAAATGAGATTTCGCGGTCTCTCCGATTTGAACGTGTTGAAACAGGCGCGCGAAGCCGCTTTTTCAATTTTGCGTTCCGATCCTCAACTAGAAAAATATCCGGAAATCAAGCAGAGAATTTTTTCAAGGTTCGGGAAAGGTTTTTACCTTGCAAAAGTTTCTTAGAAATTGTAACATAAAAAATATGATTTTCCGGTTTTTTCTGGTGTTTTTTCTGGCTTCAAACATGTACGCGCTGACGGCGGAAGAGTTCCGTGAAAAACTTTCTTCACCGAGAGACCTCCAGCGCCGGCAGGCGGTCTACGAAATTATTCATTCAACGCTGCCGGAGGCAATTGCGGTGGAACTCCTCGGAAGCGCGGTTTATGACAAAGACATTTTTACCAGAAGAATGGCTATTTCGGGCCTTGGAAAGTTCGAGGATGAAGAAGCCGTTGAGGTTTTGAAAAGCGTTCTTGAGGACGAGACCGCAATCATCAGGTCGGACGCCGTAAGGGCTCTGGCAAATTTTCCGGCAGAAATGGTTAAAGAAGACATTGTGTGGATGCTCGGCGACAAAAATTTTATTGTTGTAAAAGAAGCGTTGAACGCCGTGGCGAAACTTAAAATAACCGATGCGGAAGAAGAAGTTATGAAATTTTTGAAGAGCAGGAATGAGATTGTAAGAACTGCGGCGGTTGACTGCGCCTCCGCCATGGCTCTCGGAGATGCATACAAAACAATCAGGCAAATTGCGGAGGACGGCCTGTCCGCTGCCTGCCGCAAAAATGCATTGAATGCTCTGGTTGAAATAAAGCCGGAGGAACAGCAGAAGGTCTTGAAGGAATTTTTGAAGGACGACAACCTCGAGGTCGCTCTTGAAGCGGCTTTTATTCTCGCAAAAAAATTTGACCCGTCAGGTAAAAAAATTGTTTCAGAAGCAGTAAAAAATGACGAGCCGCAAATCCGCATCGATGCGGCAAAGATACTTCTTTACTACGACGACGAAGAAAGCAGGGTTCTTCTGAAAACTCTGCTGAACGACCGCGATAAAACGGTCAGGGATTTTGTAAAAAATAATATGGGGGAGGAAAGATGAGAAAAATTTTGTGTCTTTTGGTTTTTTATGGTTTTGCGTCGGCGCAGCCCGAACTTCAGAAAAAATTTGAACTCCTGGAAAGCACATCTATTGCGGTGCGGAGAGAAGCGGTGATGCAAATCGGGCAAATGCGGAGTCCGACGGCGATGACCCGGCTGAGTGAAGTTCTTGAGAATGACACTGATTTCGGCGTCCGCGCTCAGGCGGCGGAAGCGCTGGGCAATATAAGGAATAAGGCATCCACCCCCGCGCTGATAAAGGCGCTCGGCGATGAAAATAAAAATGTGAAATCGTCCGTAATTATTGCTCTGGGTTATATGAGGGACAGAAATGCCGTTGACCCGTTATTAAGTTTTCTCGGGAAGGAGAAGGACACCGGATTAAAAATTTCCGCGATAAATGTCCTGGGCGTAATCGGGGACGAAAGGGCTCTGCCGACTTTTGCTAAATTACTGAAAGACGAAAATCCGAGAATAAAAACGATTTCCGCTCAGGCGCTCGGCCGACTGAGAAACCCGGCGGCGGTTGAACCGCTGCTTGAATCTTCAAAAGATGAAACCCGCAACGTCCGCCTTTACTCGGTCCGCGCTCTCGGCGAAATCGGAGACAAAAGCGCCGTGAAAGGGCTTGAGAAACTCCTTAAGACGGAAAAAGACGACAATGTAAAAATCGCGATTTCCCATTCCCTTGGCCGGCTTGGAAGCGCCGTGGGCTTTTCCGTCGCTCTTTCGGCCGCCAGCTCTTCGGATATGGCATCAAAAAAAGATGGCATAAGGGCTCTCGGGGTGATAGGAAAAGTTACGCCGGAAGTGGAAAAGATTATCATAGAGGCATGGGAAAGTCCGGACAGGGGGCTGAAAAGAGATGCCGAAATGGCGGCTTCCTATTTAAAAATAAAACTTCCGGAACCGGCGCAGGAAAAAGAGACCAAGAAAGAAAATAAATAGCACCCGTTGGTTTCACCATCCCGGGCAGCGAAGCGGGGAGCGACGGACGGGGGGTCTTTAACGGGATAAATCTAATGGGGGAATAATGCCGAAACAAAAAAGGTCTGTTTATTTAACCGAAAAGCAGTTTAAAAACGAAGCGCGGAAATGCGAATACTGCGAGGAAAAGCCCTGCGAAAATGCCTGTCCGGCGAACTGTTCTCCTTTTGATTTTATAATGGCGGCGAAAGCCGGAGAACCGCAGGATTACTTCAGAGCGGCGTCCATTATTATGAAAAACAATCCTTTGGGCGGCGTCTGCGGAATGGTCTGTCCCGACAGGCACTGCATGGCAAAATGTTCTCACAAGGATTTTGACGGTTCTGTTAAAATTCCGGAAGTTCAGGCATACATCATACAAAAAGCGAAAGACCTCGGCGGAATTCCGGGTTTCGCGCCGGCGAAATTAAACGGGAAAAAAATTGCCGTTGTGGGCGCCGGGCCCGCCGGTCTTGCCGCCGCGGCTGTTCTCGCGCAGAAGGGTTATAGAGTTGTTGTCTTCGAGAAAAGCCGAACTTCAGGAGGCGCCTGTAATCTCATTCCCGGTTTCCGCCTTGACAGAAAAATAATCAATACGGATGTGGATTTTATAAAATCGCTCAGCAACTTAGAAATAAGAACGGGGCGGAATATCGGCAATCCGGCAGCCCTTCTTAAAAAGGGCTACAAAGCCGTAATCGCCGCTCCGGGTCTTTGGAGACCGATAATGCCCGGCATGGAAAATCAGGAGAAAGCGGTAAACGTCATAGATTATCTGAGCAATCCGAAAAAATACAAATTCAGGGGCAGAGTTGCGATTATAGGAGGCGGAGCGACTGCTGTTGACTGCGCTGTGACGGCAAAAAAGAACGGCGCAAAAAAAGTTGAGATGTTCGTTCTTGAAACGGTTTCCGAAATGCCTCTCACCGCCGGAGAAAGAGAGGAACTGCTTGAAAACGGCATTGAACTTACAAACAGAACTTCGGTTACGGCGATTAAGGCAACAGGCGGTAAAATCTCGGGCATTCGGACGGTCAAGGTTGATTTGCCTGCGGGAAAAAAATTCTCTCTCGGAGATTTGAAAAAAATCACGGGCACGGAACAGGAGAGAAGCGATATAAAGAATGTTATTATTGCCATCGGAACCCGCCCTGAAAACCGCTTTGTTAAAGCCGGAGGAGTATTTTTTGCCGGGGACTACGCAAACGGACCTGCGACGGTTGCGGAAGCTGTCGCCTCGGGTAAAAATGCCGCGGCCGCTGCGGACGCTTATATCGGCAGAAAAAACCCGGAAAAAACAGAAAGTGATGTAAAAAGCGGAGTAGAACTTGACGGATATAATGCCTTGCCTGTGCCTCTTGAAACTGATTTTTTCGGCAGGAAAATAAGGTCTCCTTTTCTTCTGTCTGCCGCGCCGCCTTCCGACGGATATGACCAGATGAAACAGGCATACGAGCACGGCTGGGCGGGCGGAATTATGAAAACGTCTTTTGACGGTGTGCCCATACACATCCCCGGCGAATATATGCATACTTTCAGCGAAACGACTTACGGAAACTGCGATAATGTTTCGGGACACACTCTTTCAAGGGTCTGCGGGGAAGTGCGGCGGCTTGTAAAAGAGTTTCCGGACCGCCTCACGATGGCGTCAACCGGCGGGCCCGTAACGGGTAACGGCAAGGAAGACAGAAAGGGCTGGCAGGCAAACACGGGGAAACTGGAAGAAGCCGGAGTCATGGGAATAGAATACAGTTTATCCTGTCCGCAGGGCGGCGACGGGACGGAAGGAGATATTGTTTCGCAGAACGCCGCTCTCACGGCGAAGATTATCGGCTGGATTATGGAAGTATCCGCTCCGGAGATACCGAAACTTTTCAAACTGACGGGCGCTGTGACCTCTATCGTGCCCATCGTCAGAGCCATAAAAGAAGTGCTGGATAAATATCCGGGAAAGAAAGCCGGCATTACGCTCGCAAACACTTTTCCCGTTGTTGATTTTCGGGCGGGGGTCCGCCGCGGCGGGAAAAAATGGGATGAGGCGATTGTCTTCGGTATGAGCGGCGAAGGCGTTGCGCCGATAAGCTACAACACTCTTATAAACGCAATGCCGGTTGGTTTGACGATATCGGGGAACGGCGGCCCGATGAATTATAAACAGGCAGCGCACTTTCTCGCGATAGGCGTGAAAACGGTGCAGTTCTGCACGCTCCCGACGAAATACGGCTACGGAATTTACAATGAACTTGCGAGCGGCGTGAGTTATCTTATGAAACAGAGAGGAATAAAGTCCATGAAAGAACTCATAGGCATTGCCCGGCCGGATACCGTGACGGATTTTATGGCGCTTACGCCGACAAAAAAAATATCTTCTCTCATAGACAAAGAACTTTGCCTCAAATGCGGCAACTGCTCAAGGTGTCCGTACCAGGCAATAACATTGAGCAGCAAGGGTTATCCCGAAACGGATGCGGGCAAATGCATCGGCTGTTCCATCTGCATGAAAAAATGTTTTACCGGCGCTCTTGAAATGCGCGACAGAACCCCCGAAGAATTAAAACAACTAAAAGAAGATTAATTGTAGTCGCACGCCTATGTGTATCTCATTCGAGGAGAATTTATGAATAGAATTTTAATTAAGAACGGAACGGTGTTTGACGGGAAAAATGTAAGGAAGGCGGATGTCTATATCAAGGATGGTAAGATAGATGCCGTCGCTTCTAAAATAAAAAGGAGCGGTGTTGAGGCGATAGACGCTTCGGGCAAAGTTGTCCTTCCGGGTTTTATCTGCGCGCATCATCATCTTTATTCCACGATGGCGCGCGGCATGGGTATTCCCGGCGTTCCTGCGAAGAATTTTAATGAAGTGCTTGACCGTCTCTGGTGGCCGCTTGACAGGGCGCTGAGCGAGGAAGATATTTATCTTTCTTCTCTTTACGCTCTCGGAGAATGCATACGATGGGGGACGACAACAATAATAGACCATCATGAAAGCCAGAATTTTCAGACAGGTTCTCTTGATACTATAATGAAAGCGGTTGAAAAAGCGGGCATAAGAACCGCGCTCACTCTTGGTTCAAGCGACAGGTACGGCAAAGGTCTTGAGGGTGTTAGGGAAAACGGGAGATTTCTGAAAAAACTTAAAAAAGAAAATCATCCGCTCATCAGATGCATGGCAGGGCTCCACGCGGCTTTTACGGTAAATGATGAAACCTTGGATGCATCGGTAAAACTTGCGAAGGAATATAACTGCGGTCTGCACGTTCATGTCGCCGAGGCGGAATCCGACGAGGTCTATTCCGTCAGGAAACACAAAATGAGAATAGTAGAGCGTCTTAATAAATTCGGCGCTCTCGGAAAAAAGACAATTCTTGTCCACTGCGTGCATGTCAACGACAGGGAAATAGCGCTGATGAAAAAGACGGATACCGTCGCGGTCCACAACCCCGAATCCAACATGAACAATGCCGTCGGCTGGGCGGATGTGCTCAAAATGATGAAAAAGGGAATTCTCACGGGGCTCGGCAGCGACGGGATGAGTTCAAACATGCTCCAGCAATTACGCTGCGCGTATCTGATAGCGCGCCACGCCAAGGGAGACCCGAGGGTTGGATTTATGGAAGCCCCGCAGATGCTTCTTCAGAACAATGCAGAGATTGCCTCCCGCATTTTCGGCGGCTCATTCGGCGTCATTACAAAAGGCAAACCCGCCGATATTGCCGTTATGGATTATCTTCCGCCTACGCCGCTTAATTCGGGCAATTTCCTGGGCCATCTGATTTTCGGCCTTGTTAACTGCCAGGTTGATACGACAATCGCAAACGGCAGAATACTTATGAAGAACAAAAAAATTCTTTCTTTTGACGAGAAAAAACTTTCGGAAGCGATATCAAAAAGAGCACCGGAATTCTGGAAAAAATTCAACAGAGAAGCCGCAGGGGAAAAATAGTATTGCTTACTTTTGTAAAGGCACCCCTGCTTGAAAATGAAAAGACCAAAAGTAATTATACATAGTTCAATAAGCCTGGACGGCTCGCTGCTTGGGTTTGAAGTTGATATGCAGCAGCATTACCAGATTGCCGGCAGTTATAAAGCGGATATTCACCTTATAGGTTCCAATACCATAAAAGCAGGAATAGACATGTTCTGCCCGAAGATTCCCAAAGAAAAAAAAGAGGATTTTATAAAACCGAAAAGAGATAAAAATCTGCCATTCTGGGTTATTCCTGATACAAAAGGCAAACTCAAAGGATTACACCACATAAACAGACGGTTTGAATTTTGCAGAGATATAATTGTACTTGTTTCCAAAAGCACGCCGGAAGATTATCTCAACTATTTGAAAGAACGGAATTACGATTATCATATTGCCGGCGAAAAGCAAGTTGATTACACACAAGTTCTGAATCTTCTCGTGAAGCAATATAATGCCAAAACTATTTTGACGGATACGGGAAAAATACTTAATTGCATCCTGCTGAATAAAGGGCTTGTTGACGAGATAAGTTTGCTTATACATCCTGTTATTGTCGGCAAAAACCAATATACTTTGCTTAGCGAAATAGATAATAATAAAAATTTGCAACTGGTTAGAACTAAAGTAGTGGATAAAAATAAATTATGGCTGGTCTACAGGATAAAAAATAAAAATGTATAACAACCCGTTCCTCCAGCCATCGCTTTGCCGCGCCGCTGAATTCAATTGGTAACGTCTGTCTATTATGGGAAAGAGAAAAAAAGATACGGATAACGCGGGAGTGAAGACAAGCAGGATAAAGTGGTGCGACCCGGCGTGCCCTTATGCCGCCTGGCCGGATTCGGACGCCGTGGACGGCTCCCGGACCTGCCGGACGTTTATTGCCCTTTACTGCAAAAAACTTAAAAAACTGGTCACAAAGAACTCTCCCTGCTCGGTGAAATTCGGTTCCCGCCGCCCGAAATCAAACTGGTAAACCGGTATCTATGCGTCCCTGTTTTTTCATTTCCGGAGGGATGCTTTTGAAAAAATATGTTCCGGGATTTTAACGTCAAATTCTATTGAGTCAATTATAAAAACGGTTCCTTCCCCTTTCTTGAGCGCATCTTTGAAAGTCATCTTTTTCGGGTACCAGCGTTTACCGACACGGAAGACCTCGTCTATCGTGAGGTTTTTTAAGAGTTTCCCGCTTTTTGCGAAACGCTCCTCCCTGAGGGGAAGAAATCTTTCTTTATCCACCCACATCTTCCGTCGGTGGTAGGCAACTTTCTTTTCTTTAGCCGTCAGTTCAAGGACGTAGCAGTTACGCTTGAGTATTTGTTCCTCTCCGGTCAGCTTCACGCTGTAAATCATGGTTAGTTCAGGGTCCTCCATGAAATCCTCGTATGAGATGTCGGAACCCATCATTGAGCGGCGGAGCATATGGCCGGCTATTTTTATTATCCTGTCCGCAGACGGTGCGTATATCCAGAGTTCATCGCCAAGTTTCAGCATCTTGGTCCCTTTTTCCCTGGCAGGGGACAGGTATTCCGAAAAGGATTTACTGTTTCCCTGTATCCATGAACTCGCCTGCATCGTGCGGGTGGTGCGTCTGTCCTTTACTATCATGGTCGAGACCGACCTGCGGTTTTCGGCATTGTAGTTCTCATCAATCTTTTTAAGGATAGCTTCGCCGGACAGTTCCCCCGGATTCAGCCGCCCTCCGGCCAGTAGAATAAATAAAACCGCTATTTTTTTCACCGTATCACTTACTTTCTGATATTTAATATTTCCTGCCCGCCATTCGCCTGAAGCGAAGCCGATGGCAAGCGGGGATTTTTTATATTTGAAATTTATTTTCATACTTCCAGTTCCTTGAATAATTGCGCCGTTTCCCTGCGGTAAATACCGATCCCGGCGAACATTGTGCCTATGACGGAGGCGATGACGCCCGGAATAAAGCCGATGAAATACGTCTCCGGCGTTACGCGTGTTCTTATTACGTTCGATATCAGCATTTCGGATTTCTGCATCATGCTTCCAAAATCTATTCCGTGGTACTGGATATAATAGGATATGGCAAGACCCATTAATGTACCGAGTATGGAGCCGATAATGCCTATGACTATGGATTCGGCTATCATCCACCGGTAAATACGTCCTTTGTGTTCGCCCATAGCGAGGCGGATGCCTATTTCCCCGTATCGCCTGATGCCGTTCATCAGACCCGAGTTCCAGAGTACGATTGACATCGCGCCGGCGAATATTACCGCTATTATTTTTCCGGCGAAAATGGCCAGCTCAAGATATTCTTTCATGCCGTGCTGTTGACCGAGCGTCCGCATAAACGGGGAGAACTCGTCTTTTTCGCTTGAATATTCCCTGTTGAATTTTTTCGCTGTATCTTCGGCTGTTTTATCTTCATAAATATGCGGCTGAAAGAATCCTGCTATTTCACCTGTTGCCCCGTCCATATCAAGAGCTTTGCGGACTCCGCGGATATCAGCGATAATGGTGCCCCTGTCCATTGCAGTGATGCCGAAAAGTACGGTGCCTGCTATGGTGAAGTTATATACAGCCATCGCTCCGTTCATCGTGGAACCCAGAAGAGTGGCAGTGTCTCCGGGTATGACTTTGAGTTTGCCGGCAAGATTGTCGCTTATTAGTATCTCGTTTTCTCCCTGAGGCAGTGCTCCGTGTATCAGGGCGTTTTTAAGGTTCAGCAGTTCTATCTCCGGCGAATTTTTTCCAATGATATTTATTCCCATACCGGAAACAGGCGCTTGTACGCGCGTGGCGCCGTTTTCGTCCGGTATATCCAGAAGTCCGCCGAAGCGTATGCGCGGTGTCCATTTTATGTTTTCGCCTGTCTTCTCTATCTTTGAAATCAGCTCCTCCGTATCAAAAATGGCAAGGTCATTCGGCATTTGCGCTTCCTGTTCCATATAGGCGCGTGTGACGATTTTCAAATGTCCAGTATCGAACTTTGCCTGAATATCAAGCATATCACCCATTGCGCCTATTATCCATGCGTGCAGGAATACGGTTAAGAAAGCCCCGGCGGCAACCATAAGAACAGGAAAAAGGCTTCTTGAGCGGTCCCGCATCAACCCTTTTATTAAAAACTTTATCATGATATCTTTCCCTTTAATGCATCAGTCGGTTTCATTTTTGCTATTTTCCGGCTGGGCATAAAACTGACAACAGTTACCGTCGCCATCACTATCAGAACCGTAACTAAGACAAGTTTCACCGAATATAAAGGGTAAACAGTTTCCGCTATGGTAAAGCCGTAACTGTCCGTTGCTTCGGGCATCTTCATCCCTGTTTTAGCGAAATAAATAATAAGAGGTATCCCGTAAACTGCACCTGCGACAGCGGCAAGGATACCGTGCATGGCTCCCTCCAGAGTGAACAGAGCAACGACTTTCAGGCGGGTCATCCCCAGAGCTATCAGCGTGCCGATTTCTTTCCTGCGCCGGAAAATGGCGAGAATCTGGGTGTCGAAAACGGCAAGCATTGCCATAAACAGCAGTATGGCGTACAGTATGCTCGAACTCACTCTTTTTGACTTGACCATAGAGTGTATGTCTTTCAGCAGGAAGTCATGATTCCGAAATTTCCAGAGGCCGGTATCTTTTAGTCCGGTAACGTCACTGCCGACCACTATCATTGTCGCCTCGCCGGGCATTTGTATCATTTCCTGAAGCGCTTTCAGGGGTATCCACAACTGGCCGTTGTCAATGGCAGGAACGCCGGTATTCATAATTTCCGTTATCTTACCCTCAACAGCGTCGAAAGTGCCGTTTACATCACGCCAGCGTATTGTGATATAATCATCCTTTTTTGCGGATATTCTTTTAGCCATGCGTTTACCGAGAAGAACAGGAAGGATATCTTCTTGTAATTGCAGGCTTGATGTCGGTATATTAAGAATTTTCTGGTCAGGGTCTATTCCCTTTAACATAATTGTCTGTATTCTTCCTTCCGGATAGATTGACGCCGGACGTATAAGGATAGAAACCGCCTTCCCTTCATTTATGAGACGAGCGGGTTCCCCTTCGGGGAGACCGTGGCTGTCATCCAGAGAAAGGGGGTCGTACGGGTCGTAGTTTCTGTGCCAGTATTGTCCGCCCCCTATCTCATCGCTGATTCTTTCGTGAGTGCCGTAGCGGAGCATCCCGCTGAATATCCCCTGGTGGGCGATTATCAGCACATAAATAAGAGACAGCACGGCGACATTAAGCCAGGTGCGCAGGCCAGCCCCTTTTATGTTTCTGTATGCCAGTTTGAATATCAGCATTAATTTACCGCCTCGTCTTCGGCGACCCTGCCGTCTATGAGATGAATTTTTCTTCTGAGGTACCGTATCACCTTCTCGTCGTGAGTGGCGAAAATAAAGGTCGTCTTGAGTTCCCGGTTGAGTTTTACCATCATCTCCAGAATATTGAGGGAGTTGTCGGCATCGAGGTTTGCGGTCGGTTCGTCCGCAAGAACAAGTTCGGGTCTTTTCACTATTGCCCGCGCTACCGCTACACGTTGCGCCTCCCCGCCCGACAGCTGTGCCGGTCTTGAATTTATCTTGTCGGTCAGACCGACCCATTCAAGAGCATCCATCACTTTTTTATCCCGTTCTTTCCACGGTATTTTCATTATCAGGAGCGGGAATTCCACGTTTTCGTAAACGGTATAGACAGGCAGGAGGTTGTATGTCTGGAATATGAAACCCATGTATCTGCTGCGCAGTTGTGCCGCTGCCCTGTGAGAGAGTGTCTCGATGTTCCTGTCCATAACAACTGCGCTTCCTTCGGAAGGTGTATCAAGAGAGCCGATTATGTTGAGCAGGGTCGTCTTGCCGGAGCCGCTGGGGCCAATCAGGCCGCAGAACTCCCCCTTATCAAATTCCAGGTTTATGTTTTTCAGCGCCGTAAACCGGGTCTTCCCGACGGGATAGTGTTTAACCATATTTTCAATTTTTATGAGTGCCATAATTCCTCCAATTTTTATTTTTGCAATCTAATGATTATATGTTACCAAACATTGCGCGCCTTTTCCGCCGAAAGATGAAGTTGAATCCTCCGCACTTGAGAAAACGCTGATGTCAAACTGCCAGTTGTCGTACTTGCGCTGCCAGCCGGCGTAGTGGTATGTCCTGCATTCTTTCCAGTTGTAGTATCCTATGGCGGTTATGCTGTCCAGAAGGCTGATGACAAAATCCGCTGAAACAGCGGAGATCTTATATGCGTCGTCGTGGTCTGTCATTTTTGAGCCGGAGGAGTGAATGAAGTGTTCACCCTGCAGGTGTATGCCGGATTCCAGCGTATAATCCGCTCCGACAGTGGCGAGCTTTCTCCAGTATCTGCTGTTTTTATTTATGTCAGTTTCTTCCACGGCTGTTTCAAACCAGAGCCCGGGTCCTATGTCCCAGTTCCCGTCCGCAGCCAGGCGAATCTCCTGCCCGCCGGACATCGGCTCTGACATTACGCTGTTCCATTCGGATTTATCAACGCACCGCCGGTGAGTACTCAACGCCATTTCTCCCCGCGGCACAGGGAACTGCCATCTTCCCCCTATTTCGGGTCTGCCTTCCTCTGAACCGCACATTTCCAGACCTTTTCTCCCTTCGTTGCCGTAAATGACCCAGCCCCATATATTAGAATTGTCCGGAAAGTAGCGCCTGTAGAGAAGGGCGTCCGCTCCCTCCGTTATCTGGAGCGTGTCCCGGATATCCAGCCGGTCGAACCACCTGAGTGTGCGCAATATCTTTGCGGGGCCGAAGTTGAGTTTCTGTCGTCCGAGCCGGAGTTCGTCCTGCGGACGGGTACACCTTACCCAGAAACGGTAAAATTCTATATCCGTGTTGTCGGGGAAGTCACCGCCATTATTGAGCGCCGTCTGACATCTGATATCGTAAGCGGCTTCAGCGTCGAGTTTTAAATTATTTTTTAATGTGTGGGAGAGGTTAAGAGCAGGTATGTATCTGAATCCCAGATATGTCTCATCAAGAGCGCCGCCGGACATCAGCCAGCCGGACGCCTGCCCGTTAAATTCCGGTTCGGATGCTGAAAATAATAGTCCGGTAAAAAGACAGAGCAGCACCGCAAAAAGGGCAAGTGTTTTATGGATTCTCATTTCTCTTATCATAATATAATAACAAATACCGTGAATTAAATTCAAACAAACATTGTGTCGTTGCTTTAAATTCCTGCAAAATATAAAATCAAAAGATATTTTAGGGAATTGAATATTTTTGAATCCATATAAATGGATTAATCATCTAAATAAATGAGAGAAGATAATAAGAATAATGGGCAACCGAAAGACAGTGAACTTGTACTGAACGCGCAGAAGGGGAGCAGGCAGGCTTTCGGCGAACTGGTCAAAAGATACGAGAGAAAGATTTATGCGCTCACATACAGGATTATGAGAAACAGGGAGGACGCGGCCGACACTCTGCAGGAGACGTTCATGCAGGCGTATAATAAAATCGGAACGTTTGAGGGGAAGTCCGGTTTTTCCACATGGCTTTACAGGATTGCGGTAAACACCTGCCTGATGAAGAAGAGGAAGAAAAAACTGGATACCGTTTCAATCGACAGGCCGTTGAGGATGGATGACGGGGAGGATATCAACAGGGAGCCGGTGGACTGGTCGAACAACCCGATGGCGGCCATTGACAACAAAGAGGTAAAAAAGAAACTTGACGAGGCGATAGCGGAGATGCCGGAGGAGTTCAGGACGGTGGTGCTCCTGCGGGACGTGGACCGTCTTTCCAGCAGAGAAGTGGCGGATATATTGAATATAACTGTTCCCAATATGAAGTCGCGTCTTCACAGGGGACGTCTTTTCCTGAGGAGAAAGTTGTCTGAATATTTCAGGAGCAGAGGCGAATTATGATGGACCTTGAAAAATTTTATCTTCGGTTGTCCGAGTATATAGACAGAAAGTTTGAAGAAGAAATGGAAGATGTTTTTGCTGATTTTGGTGATTTCTTCGGCAGGGATATTTTCGATGAGATGGAAGATTTCTTCAACGCCGATATATTTGAAGAGATGGAGGATATGGTACGGAAGGACAGTTGCTGCAGTACGCTTTTCAACACGCTGCGCAAGACAATTGACCTTTGTCATGAGATTGATGAGATGGAAGTCCCGGAAGACGTGCACGAAAACCTTTTCAGAATTCTTGATATCGAAATAGAGGACTGAGGTTTCTCACAGGATAGCCTCTTTTTGTTCGTCATTTGCACAGATTTTCCCGGGCGGGTAATTTGAATCTTTTTTCCGCACGATGCATCAAAACGTGTGAAAAGAGATTTGAATAAAGAAGGAGGGGAAAATGAACAGAAGTTTAATTCCTTTCGGTTCGTTAAGAGATTTGTGGGATGGAAGTGACATATTTGACAGTTTCTTTCCGGTGCTGCATGGAGGGAAGAGACCGGAAAAGACGTTCTGGTCGCCGTCAATCGACATCTATGACAAAAAGGACTCTCTTGTGGTAAAGGCGGAAATTCCCGGAGTTGACAAGAAGGACATAAAGCTCAGCATTGACGGGGATATTCTTACCATCAGCGGCGAGAGCAGGAACGGGGAAGAGGTCAAGGAGAAAGATTATTATTACACCGAGAGAAGTTACGGCAGTTTCTCGAGAAGCATCCGCCTGCCCGGCACTGTAGAGAAAGACAAAGCAAAAGCTTCTTTTGACAAAGGGGTTCTTACGGTGGAACTGAAAAAGAGCAAAAAAGGAAACCGAGCGGTCACACAGATAAAGATTGATTGATTCCGCTGACGGGACTCATTGCCGGCGCCTGGCGGACAGTTAAGTTCCCCCTGCAGGTAAGCGCAGAGGGGGTTTCCTTCGGGGAGCCCCCTTTTTTATTTTAGGAAGGAAGATAACACCTTTTTTACAAGTTTCTCATTCGGAGTTTTTACATTTTCCTTGCTTTTTAATATAATTTTCTATGGGCAAATAACACTGCTTGATGCACCGCCATTTTTAAAAGATTAATATAAATGTGTGGATTGGTGTAACTATTAGGAGATATTGAGAGAATGAATAAAAGTTTATTTTTCCTGATTGTTCTTTGCATAATTTTACTGGGTGTGTTTTTCCGCAAATCACTGCGAAGTTCCGCCCCGGTTTATACCAACCTCGAAGATTGGATTCGGCGCGAAGCGATTCCGTTTTCCGTCGGTTCGTCCGAAACCTTTAATTCCGCTGTCGACAAAGTCATCGCCTCACTCGGCGACCCGGTGGAACTTCTTGGCTTCGGTGAAGCGCTCCACGGCGGAGAGGACATCCTTATGCTCCGAAACCGGCTCTTCCAGCGTCTGGTTGAGAAGCATGGCTACAGCGCCATTGCTGTAGAAAGCAGTTTCCCCCGCTCGCGCGCAGTAAATGAGTACATTGCCGGTCACGGTCCGGCATCGTATGAGGCGGTGCAGGACACCGGCTTTAGTCACGGCTTCGGCCGGCTTGACGCGAATCGCGAACTTGTGGAGTGGATGCGGCAATACAATGCCGAAACTTCTCATTGCGTCAAACTCCGGTTCTACGGATTCGATAGTCCGACCGAAATGGTCGGCAGCGACAGCCCGAGGCAACTTCTGTATTTTGTACTCGATTACCTTGATTCAGTCGACAGCGGGGGCGAAATATACCGGCAGCGGATCGATTTGCTACTTGGTCCGGATGACGATTGGGAGAACCCCGCCGCATCGTTCGACCCCGCAAAGTCAGTAGGACTATCACCATCCGCGACAAAGCTGCGGATTGAAACTGAGGACCTTATTACCAAGCTGCAGATACGCCGTCCCGAACTGGTTGCGAAGAGCGGCGAAAGTAACTATCTGGAAGCCGTACATTATACCGTTATGGCGCGGCAGTTACTGAACTATCATGCCGCGCTCGCGTCGGGCAAACGAGTGGCCGAACTACTTGGCATTCGCGACGCGATTATGGCGGATAATCTAGCGTACATGGTATCTCGCGAACGGGGCCGTGGGAAAGTACTCGCCTTTGCTCACAACAGTCATCTGAAGTGCGGCCAAGCTCAATGGCAATTAGGCCCTGAATTATTGGCTTGGTGGCCGGCCGGCGCGCTCCTTAACGGGATATTCGGTCCGCGCTATGCTGTAATCGGGTCAGGTTTAGGTATTTCTGATGCTAACGGCATCGGTCCGCCTGAGGCGGGCACTCTCGAAGCCCGGCTGACTGCCTTGCCGGGGCCGGTGCTGTTTATTCCGACTCACAAAGGCGAAGGGCTTCCAGCCTCGGAAATCACTGTGCTTCCGACTCGCTCGGGCAGCATGAAGAACCCGACATATTTTGCGCTAACTCCTCAAAGCTTTACCGATTTCGACTGTCTGGCTGTCCTGGATTCAACGGCGTACAATCGTGGGGGGCAGCCGTTGCAAGATTGGGCCGCCGGATCGGAGCAGAAGACTCCTTGACCGCAAAGCCTGACAATGCGCTGTGGCTGAGATTGTGTCTTTAGATTGACGAAAGGCGCAGAGAAGGATTTTTATGAAATCAAAAAACTTATTTCCCCTCGTAAGGGAATATGCCCGTTGCGTTAGCGCCTTAAAGCTCACCGGCATTCTCACGCTTCTTCCGAAATCAGAAAGTATGGGGGTGATTGGAATTGACGGAAAAGAGTATCCGATACCAACCCAGGAACAGGTTGTAGAACTATTTGCTCATAATAGAGAGCTTACAGGCAGAAAAGTTCCGCAGGGGTTTGATAGTTTAGAGCTAACACCCATGGCAATACCGGCCTCCCTTCTTATTGACCGAATGAAAGCAGCTATTATTAATCACGCGAGAGAAGGAAAAATTTATCAAACCAGACGTTCTCCTTCGGAGCCTTTAATACCTGTTCGGGTCAATAAAGAAAAACAGGTCTGGATATGGGATACCTTAAGACAGGCAATAGATACAGACGAGCTTGTATATTTTCCTCAAGAATATTCAATCAATCATCGGGGACAGACCAAAGTAGAAGTAATCAATAATGGACGTATTTGCGCCGTTGCAGGCTGGTCGGTGGGCTTGGTCGAAAGTTTCCCCATTATGTCTCAACAAGGACGAGGAAAGACATTAGGATGCAGAAGGCAATTAGAAATAGGCTCTTCTCCTAATGAATACTTACACACATTGCAGTCGGAAGCTTATCAAGGAGAAACAGGAAAAACACTTGAAGATTTTATTACAAAGTTTCTTACGCGCCTGGAAACAACCAATGAAGTAAGTAATGACGTGCGTGATAACAATGCCTTATGGTGTCTTGGCCAATATATAAAAATAAAATATGCGGAGCTTGTGCCGACCGGCCGCTGGTTTCGAGACGTCGGGCGTGCTCGCTTGGATATGCACCGTACCGGTAACAGGCTTTGCACTATGAGTTGGGGCGGGTCTTCCACGGTGAGACTTGGCACTTAAGTTTTATCCTTTCTTCATCTTTTGTCTTCCCCGTTTTCAATTAGTGATGGGGTAAATAGTCGAGTGAGCCGCGAAAACTTATTTCGCCTTCTCGCCAGCCTGCGGATTTTCGACGATATGTAAACAAAAAGATTCAGAGTCCATATATCGAAGAGCAAAAATCTCTGGACAAAACGATTGGATGAATATGGCGACGAATATTTTTTTGGGAGTAAACAGACAGATAAGAAAAACAAGGCGGACGTCGCCGCCGGTAAGGCATGTTCGTTAGCAGAAAGTTCATTTTTCAATTTATTTTTTTAAAAAATATTTGCAAAAGACGGGCAAAGTGATATAATACGGCAATGTTTGGCGCTGGATGATTTGAAGGAGGCGTAAATGGCGAAGGACAAAAAGAAGGTTCTGGAAAACACAATTAAACGGTGCAGGGAAAAAAACATAATTATACCGACATTTGAACAACTGTATAATCCGGAGAAGGTGCCGCAGGGGATAAAAGACGAACTTAAAGATATAGGTCTTTGGGATCTTCATCCACGGAATCTTTTCAGGATCACATGGAAGAATGAGCCTGTAAGCCACGGCGGCAAATTCGGCAGCGTGAATTATATGGAGCTTCCCAGGGAAATAACGGGCGTTAAGGCAAGGATATTTGTGCTTATAGGAAAATTTTTTCCGACCGGCGCGCATAAAGTGGGCGCTTGTTTCGGTCCTCTTGTGACTAGGCTGATTACGGGGGAATTTGATCCCACCACACAGAAAGCCGTGTGGCCCTCAACCGGAAACTATTGTCGCGGCGGAGCTTACGATTCATATTTGCTTGACGTTCCCGCGGTGGCCATTCTGCCTGAAGGGATGTCGAAGGAAAGATTTGAGTGGCTGAAAACCGTGGGCAGCGAAATTTTCGCTACCCCCGGCGTGGAAAGTAATGTTAAGGAGATATATGACAAATGCCATGAGCTGAAAGCCGAAAGGGGGGACGGAATTGTCATACTTAACCAGTTTGAAGATATGACTAATATGATGTGGCACTATGCCGTAACGGGCAGGGCGATGGAAGAGGTTTTCCAAAAGGAGAAGAAGGGTTCGCAAAGGTTTGCCGCCCTGTTTCTTACTCAGGGTTCTGCAGGGACTCTCGGAAGCGCGGAATACGCAAGAGAAAAACACCCGGCGGTCAAAGTGGGCGCCGGCGAGGCGCTGGAATGCCCGACTCTGCTTTATAACGGTTTCGGCGGACACAGGATAGAGGGTATAGGCGACAAGCATGTGCCCTGGATACACAACTTGAAGAATATGGATGTGGTTGCGGCTATTGAAGATGAGAAATGTATGAGGATGATAAGGCTTTTCAACGAGCCGTCGGGCAGGAAATATTTGAAGAAAAGAGGCGTATCCGCTGAAATCTTAGCCAGGCTTGACCTTCTTGGAATTTCCTCTGTAGCCAATATTATCGGGGCTGTAAAAATGGCGAAGTATTATGAAATGAACGAAAACGATATTGTATTTACCGTCGCGACTGACTCAATGGAACTCTACGGCTCCAGAATTAAGGAACTCAGGGAAGCGCGCGGCGAATACAGCGATGTTGACGCGGCGAGGGATTACGAAACCTGCCTTCAGGAAATAGATACCGAATACCTGATGGAACTTACATACAGAGACAAAAAGAGAATGCACAACCTCAAATACTTTACATGGATTGAGCAGCAGGGCAAGGAAGTTGATGACCTGAACGCCCAGTGGTATGACGAGAACTGGTGGACTGACCGTCTGCATGTAACCGGGAAATGGGACAAACTCATAACTGAATTCAACGAAAAAACGGGTTTGCTGAAAAAATATAAGTAGGCGCAAATTCCTGTCTGTCCACAGGACGTCCCTGTGCGAAGCCTCTCTTTAGGGATTAGGGACTGCCGACAGGCAGGCGATTCGTGTTTAAAGCACGGTTAAAACCGTGCCTGCAAAATAGAGCGGCCACGCCATGGCGTGGCCTTGCGAAAAAACCGGGAAATGTATAAAGAAGGCATAAACTTAAATACCGTTGCTGTAGAAGAACTTAAAACCCTGCCGGGTATAGGAGACAATTTATCAAGGAGCATAATTTTACACCGCGAACTCAAAAGCGAATTCGTAAATCCGGAGGAATTCAAAAGTATTGTTCCCGAAAAAGTTTATTCCGGTATCGCGCAGGACCGCAATATTTATACCGTTTCTCCGTATGTTTGGAAAACCCGCATAACGAGCATTCCCAGGCAGCTGTATGGGTCCGACCTGGAAATTTATTTTTATAAAAATGAAGCCGCCGTTATCTGCTATAAAAAGCAGATATATTTAATCGGCTTTTCCAGCGACGTAAATTTCCGCAAGAAAATAGAGGAGATTTTAGTCAAATCCGGTTTCTTTCACACTGTAAGAAAAATTTTTGGCTGGAGAGTCCCCGTAAAAGCGCTGATACTCACAGGGATTCCCGACATCGGGGAACTTGACGTTTTTCTTTCGCGCTTTGAAGTCGAAAAAATCTTTTGCAAAGGAATGGACGAAATCCTGAGTTCCGGCAGTTCCTACGGGAACGTTTCCGGAAAGATTTTGGATGGGAAAGTAAAGAATTTCCTGCCGCCTTCAAAAATTTCCGAAGATTTTTTCGTGATATTCCCGGTGTATCCGGAAAAGTCAAACAATCCACTGGCCTTTGCGCTTGTCGTTCAATTCGGTGAGGTTTCGGCGCTGTTTATGTATAATATGAGCGTCGGCGACCAGAAAGCTCTGCTCCAGTCAAGAAATTCGTTCAGAATAAAGAACGTTAGAATTATCGTCCCGTACGCAGTCGACCCGATACCGGTTCTGAAGGATTTCTGCGGAAATCCGGTTTTGATTCAGAACCCTCCGGTAAAGTCGGTTACAAGCGACGGCAATCTGATATATGTCGGCAAATAGCGGGGTCCTGGAAAAACTTCTCGCCGAACTTATTTCCATAAAGACATACCGCAGAAATCCGGAGATTGTAAATTTTCTGAAAAAGGCGTTGAAAGATAACGGCTGGAAAAATGTCCAGGCATCGGGCGGGAATGTCTGGGGAAGTATCGGCACAGGCAAAATAAAAATTGTTTACGACATACATTCCGATACGATCCGGGCAGGAAGCCCGGCGTGGAAGACCGACCCGTTCAAGGCGGTTGTAAAGAGCGGGAGAATTTACGGCAGGGGAGCCGTCGACGACAAGGGCCCTCTTGCCGCGGCGATTTTCGCCGGGAATTTTATCAAGCCCGACGCAGGTTATAAAGTTTACCTGCTTGCCTCCGACAGGGAGGAGATTGCCGAGGGCTACGGCTGCCGAATTTTCCTTGAAAAAGAAAAGATAAAACCCGATTACGCGGTCATATCGGAGCCGTCCGGCCTGAAACTTGCCGTCGGTCAGAGAGGAAGAACGGAATTTTACCTAAATGCGGCGGGAATACCGGCGCACGGTTCAACCCCGGAAAAAGGGAAAAATGCCGTTTATATCATAAACGAAGCCGTGAATAAAATAAAAAAAATTAAATTCAAAAGAGTTCCGCCGTTTTCAAATACGATTGTGACACCGACGGTGCTGAGTTCTCAGGGCGACGGAATAAACGCTCTTCCCTCTTCGTGCGGTCTTTATCTTGACGTGAGAATAAACCACAAAGACCGGGCGGCGGATATAAGGAAAAAGATATTGAAAACCATACCTCCGGGAATCAGTGTAAAAACCGGAAGAGTGTGCAAGGCGTGGCTTTTAAAAGACAGGGTTTTGCTGAAAGCGTCCCGTCAGGCGTACAAAAAAGTTTTCGGTTCCGCTCCGGAGCCGTATTACTGGGGATTCTGCACGAACGGTTCCGAATACGTAAAGTATGGAATACCTGTTGTCGGTTTCGGCCCCGGCGACCCCGGTATGGCGCACAGGGACAACGAAATGATAAAATTCAGCGACGTTGAAAAAGCCGTGAAATTTTTTACGGCATTACCGAATTATTTATGTTAAGGAATTTTTTTTTTACGGGTTTATTTTTTACACTTTACACTTCGCACTTAACGGCTTTGGAGCCGCGTTATATTGCCGAACTTCCCAACATTCACGAATACGACCTGTTCGCAAACAACGGATGGGACGGGAACTGGTATGCCGGTTACGACCACGCGTGGATTCAGAAACTGCGTGCCGTTCCCGAAAGAGATGATTATAAGAAAGCGTTGATAGGCGTTAAGCTCGGCCGGGCGAAAACGAAAAAGCAGATTGACAAAAAATTGTCGCAGCAGATTAACGATGCGGAGAAAAAACTGGCTTTGGCCGCCGGCGATGAGAAAAAAAAGTTACTTTCCGGGATTGAGAATCTGAAAAAAAAGAAAGAACTTTCAAACAGCATAAAGTTTTACGTGGCGCTGTCGGACGACTCGGATTTTTCGGATGATAAAAAATATTTTCTTGCGGAAAATTCAGAGATACCGCTTGACGGCGACTGGGAGGAAGCGATAAACAACATAGGGTGCAGCCGCTGGTTCTGGGCGGAGGTCCCCGTTGATAAAATTTCGAAGGAAAGAGAAAATTACATTGCGGTCTGGTCAGATAACCCGCTTCTGGACGGCGCCCTTTTCGCGCCGGTAATTGCAGCCGGATGGTCGGACTCGGATGGGAAGGACTCTTTTCTGGTGACGGAGACCGCAGGGAAACCGCCGGAAGGGATTGAAAAAAGTATAAGTTTTTTTGCCCCGGCGCTCTGCGTAAAACTTGTTCCGGAAAACGATTTTAAGGTCTCGGTTTCCATAAAGGAATTGAAAATTGAAAAAAAGACAGCCCGTATTTTGATAAACGTTGAAGGCGAAATCGCAAGAATTCACGCAAAGTTATTCAGGGAGAAGGATGAAATACCGGCGGGCTACGGGATTACGGAACCGCCGTACGCCATAACCGTAAGTGACCTGGAAAAAGGGGAATACCGTCTCCGCCTCGTGGCGGAAGACCGCTTCGGCAACAGGGGAGAATCCGGAACAAAAACGTTTACGGTTGAATAAGAGAGTGGTTGCGGCAAGTCGACCACGAATTATAGGCGAGAGGATAAGTGTAAAGGAGGGTAACATGGAAGGGATTTTAGTGGACCAGATTCAGGTAATCAGCGCTCTTGTGCTGGTTAATGTTATTTTGAACTCGGTTGTTTTGATTATCTGTATTTTCACTTTTGCGAAAGTCCGCCTGGTAAGAAAATTTATGGACAAATAGGGGACGGTGCTTTACAATATGACATAATGCGGAGCAAATTTTGCTCTTACCTGCCTACTGCAGGCGGGTAATCGGTGGTTTATCTTTTTTGAAAATGTGATTGCAGAGTTTATTCTGCGGAAGGAGGCGTTTGTGAAAAGATTTTTGGCTTTTGGTTTTGCGGTTTTATTTGTCTGCGGTTCTGCTTTCGGGCAGAGTTTGAAACTGGGCCTCGGTTTGAATTATTTCAGCGCGGATGAATGGTATAATGAAAAAGGAGTTGTAGAGAGTTTAGGGCAAACAGATACTGAAATGAGAATTCCGCTCAGCATTTCATATCTTCCAACGGATCAATTAACAATCGGCATTCTGATTCCGGTTGTTTCCAGAAGTTATGATTATGTTGACCCTTCGTATATTGACGTGAGCGACTCAGGCATAGGGGATATTGAAATCGGCGGCGCGTACAAATTGGTTGAAGAGACCGATTCGGCTCCGGCGTTATCCTGCAGTTTGTCTTTTATTCTTCCGACAGGAAAAACTTGGCTTCAAGACAAATTGGCTGATGACGAAATCAACCTTGGAGGGCCGATGTCCAACTCAGGGCTTGTCTATATGGGGAATAACAGCGTTGACATTGGAATAAACGTTTTTAAAAATATTTATCCTATTATTATCAGTGCTAACCTCGGGTATTTGATGACCATGGAGACAAAAGCAAAGGAATATTACGACTATAAATGGAACTGGGGTGATTCAATCAAGTACGGTATTTCTGCCGAGTATACACTGGCGGACATTGTACCTTCTCTTTCAATTGAAGGAGTATCAACGGGGAAGTATGAAGTAGAAGGGATAGAGGAACCGGACTCTGAAACATCCATCTTGAAAGTAATTCCCGGAATCAAGGCAGAAATTGGCGAAGGCATGAACTTGAACGGGGGTATTGTGATTCCTGTTTCGGGAAAATATGTATATAAAGGAATTACAGTATCAGTCGGTTTTTCATACTTGTTTGACCTTTTATAAATAAAGAGAAAAAGCAGGGCAGTACCTTTTGCCGTAATTTCTCCGACGGGGGCTCGACGGGGATTTTGCCTCTTGACAGGTTTTAGACATTGTTATATAGTTATGTGCAGGTTCGAAAATAAATCATTTCGGACGTAACAGTTCTTTGAAATTTTTTGGAGGGTTTGATCCTGGCTCAGGATAAACGCTGGCGGCGTGCTTAACACATGCAAGTCGAACGAGAATCCTTTTGAATGAAGCTTCGGCCGAGTTTAAGAGGAGGAAAGTGGCAAACGGGTGAGTAATACGCAGGTAACCTTCCCCTCAGATAGGTAAAACCCGCCGAAAGGCGGGCTAATTCCTTATGGTAATTAATCCTCATAAGGGGGTTAATTTAAAGGCTTCGGCCGCTGAGGGATGGGCCTGTGCCCTATCAGCTTGTTGGTGAGGTAACGGCTCACCAAGGCAATGACGGGTAGCCGGGCTAAAAGGCTGAACGGCCACACTGGAACTGCGACACGGTCCAGACTCCTACGGGAGGCAGCAGTGGGGAATATTGGGCAATGGACGAAAGTCTGACCCAGCGACGCCGCGTGGAGGACGAAGGCCTTCGGGTTGTAAACTCCTTTTAGAGTGACGAAAATCCGCCTTTGGCGGACTGATCGATCTCAGAATAAGCACTGGCTAACTCCGTGCCAGCAGCCGCGGTAATACGGGGAGTGCGAGCGTTATCCGGAATCATTAGGCGTAAAGGGAGCGTAGGCGTCTTGACAAGTTCCTGGTGGAATCTCCGGGCTTAACCCGGAAATTGCTGGGAAAACTGTCAGGATTGAGTTAAAGATGGGAGAGTGGAATTCCTGGTGGAGCGGTGAAATGTGTAGATATCAGGAAGAATACCGATGGCGAAGGCGACTCTCTGGCTTTAAACTGACGCTGATTCTCGAAAGCGTGGGTAGCAAACGGGATTAGAGACCCCGGTAGTCCACGCCTTAAACGATGAATACTAGATATCGGTGGTAACCAATCTGTCGGTATCGCAGCTAACGCGTTAAGTATTCCGCCTGGGGACTACGGCCGCAAGGCTAAAACTCAAAGGAATTGACGGGGACCCGCACAAGCGGTGGAGCATGTGGTTCAATTCGATGCAACGCGAAAAACCTTACCTGGGCTTGACATGCTGGTGCTACTTCTGGAAACAGGAGGTTTTGGGGTAACCCGAACGCCAGTACAGGTGCTGCATGGTTGTCGTCAGCTCGTGCCGTGAGGTGTTGGCTTAAGTGCTCTAACGAGCGCAACCCCCGCCTTTAGTTATTGGATTGTCCTTCGGGACTTTTCTCACTGAAGGGACTGCCCGAAAAGGGAGGAAGGAGGGGATGACGTCAAATCATCATGGCCCTTATGTCCAGGGCGACACACGTGCTACAATGGTCATTATAGCGAGTTTGCAAAACCGCGAGGTGGAGCCAATCTCTTAAAAATGACCTAAGTTCGGATTGGAGGCTGCAACTCGCCTCCATGAAGTTGGAATCGCTAGTAATCGCGAATCAGCAATGTCGCGGTGAATACGTTCCCGGGTCTTGTACACACCGCCCGTCACACCACGAAAGTCTGTTGTAATGGAAATGCGCCTTTAGGCGTATTAAATTGTAATTGGTAATTGGGGTGAAGTCGTAACAAGGTAGCCGTACGGGAACGTGTGGCTGGATCACCTCCTTTAAAAACCTGAAGCATGACGTTGCTTCGGAGTGCTGGAGTGAGCATTAACCCTCCGCTCGCTCGTAAGGAGCAGTACAAATAGTGCGGAAACGCACGAGCGGGCCTTTAGCTCAGTTGGTTAGAGCGCTGTGCTGATAACGCAGAGGTGCGTGGTTCGATTCCACGAAGGCCCATACGGGGATGTAGTTCAGTTGGGAGAACGCCTGCTTTGCAAGCAGGAGGTCGCCGGTTCGACCCCGGCCATCTCCATAAATTTTCGGAAGAAGATTTATGGGATGACGGATAAAGTCGTTTTGGCACCCAACGGGCAGTCTTCGGATAAACAGTTCTTTGAAATGAATCTTTTGCGGAATAGAGTTTTATTCCGGGCAAAAAGAGGACGTTAGTCGAGCAAGATTGAATATACGGTCAAGTTATCAAGGGCACACAGCGGATGCCTTGGCATCGGCAGTCGATGAAGGACGTGGCAAGCTGCGATAAGCCCCGGGGAGGAGCAAACATCCTTTGATCCGGGGATTTCCGAATGGGGGAACCCTCCGCCTTTGGCGGAATCTTGCGGGAAAAGTGCGCCTTTGGCGGATATACCTGCAAGAAGGCAACCGGGTGAACTGAACCATCTAAGTAACCCGAGGAAAAGAAATCGAAGAGATTCCCTGAGTAGCGGCGAGCGAAACGGGAAGAGCCTAAACCGTTCTGTTGTGATAGGTTGCGCCCGTTGACAGAGCGGGGTCGTGGGACCGGATGAGTCCGCCGCGCAAGGCGGACGTGAAGTTAAAAAACAATCGCGTAGTTAAAGTGTCCTGGAATAGGCACACCATAGAGGGTGACAGTCCCGTAAACGAAACGTGGTTGTCTTCATTTTCCGGCACCCGAGTATTACGGGGCACGTGGAATCCTGTGAGAATTTGTCCCGACCATGGGATAAGGCTAAATACTCGCTGATGACCGATAGTGAACCAGTACCGTGAGGGAAAGGTGAAAAGTCCCCCGGAAGGGGAGTGAAATAGTACCTGAAACTGTGTTGCCTACAAGCAGTCGGAGGGCTATGCCCGGATGTATTCCGGTTTCGGCTGGAATACGTGAAGGGAATGCCTGACGGCGTGCCTTTTGCATAATGAACCGACGAGTTAATGTCGGCAGCAAGGTTAAGCCGTGAAAGTCGGTGTAACCGCAGCGAAAGCGAGTCTTAAAAGGGCGTTTAGTTGCCGGCGTTAGACCCGAAACCAGGTGATCTATCCCTGGACAGGGTGAAGCGATTGTAAGAAGTCGTGGAGGCCCGAACCCACTTCAGTTGAAAATGGAGGGGATGATCTGGGGATAGGGGTGAAAGGCCAATCTAACCTGGTGATAGCTGGTTCTTCCCGAAATGCATTTAGGTGCAGCCTGACAATTTAAACTTTGGGGGTAGAGCACTGGATAGCGTAGGGGCCCTACCAGGCTTCCAAAACTAACCAAACTCCGAATACCATTGTGTACATTGTCAGAGTGAGCCTGCGGGGGATAAGCTCCGTAGACGAGAGGGAAACAACCCAGACCACTTGATAAGGTCTCTAATATTAGCTAAGTGTCAAAGGATGTGAGTTCGCTCAGACATCCAGGAGGTTGGCTTAGAAGCAGCCATTCCTTTAAAGAGTGCGTAACAGCTCACTGGCCGAGTGGATTTGCGCCGAAAATTCTGGAGGCTATGCTAATAACCGAAGCAGTGGATTCTGTCCGCTTCGGCGGACAGTCTGGTAGGGAAGCGTTCTGCGGTAGGATGAAGGGATACCGTAAGGAGTCCTGGACGAAACAGAAGTGATGATGTCGGTATGAGTAGCGATAACTTCGGTGAGAAACCGGAGCGCCGTAAACCTAAGGTTTCCAAGAGTAAAGTTAATCTGCTCTGGGTTAGTCGTTCCTAAGGCGAGGCCGAAAGGCGTAGTCGATGGGAAGCAGGTTAATATTCCTGCACCACTGCAAAGCGTTATACCTTGGAGAGACGCAGCAGAGGAGATCATCTTCCTGACGGATTAGGAAGTATCCGCCGCAAGGCGGATGGATTCGCCGTAAGGCGGAGAACTGATTGAATTTGTTGCCGGGAAAATCTCCTTCAGGAAGCAATGCAGTGTGCGTACCGCAATCCGACACAGGTAGGTGGGAAGAGAATTCTAAGGCGCTCGAGTGATTCCCCATTTAGGAACTCGGCAAATTAACCCCGTAACTTCGGAATAAGGGGTGCCCCGGTAGGGGTGAGCGGAAGATATAATGATTATTCAGGCGGATTCGTCTTAGGACGGAAAAACCCGGATGACTTTATATCGGAAACTCATTCTGAAAGGGTTGCAGTGAAATGGCCCAGGCGACTGTTTAGCAAAAACACAGGTCTCTGCTAAGTCGTAAGACGATGTATAGGGACTGATGCCTGCCCAATGCCGGAAGGTTAAGGGGAGGGGTGAGAGCTCCGAACCTAAGCCCTGGTGAATGGCGGCCGTAACTATAACGGTCCTAAGGTAGCGAAATTCCTTGTCAGGTAAGTTCTGACCTGCACGAATGGCATAACGATCTGGGCACTGTCTCAATGGGGAGCTCGGCGAAATTGTGTTACCGGTGAAGACGCCGGTTACCCGCACCGGGACGGAAAGACCCCGGGAACTTTACTGTAACCTATCATTGGATTACGGGATGTTCTGCGTAGGATAGGTGGGAGGCTTTGAAACCCTGACTTCGGTCGGGGTGGAGCCGTCCTTGAAATACCACCCTGGATGTTCTGTGATTCTAACTTTGACCCGTGAATCCGGGCGAGGGACAGTGTTAGGCGGGCAGTTTGACTGGGGCGGTTTTCTCCTAAAGAGTAACGGAGAAGTCCAAAGGTC
Source organism: bacterium (assembly GCA_043825615.1). Classification (GTDB taxonomy): domain Bacteria; phylum CG03; class CG03; order CG03; family CG03; genus JBDRMV01. Next base: position 70,023 of record JBDRRS010000018.1, read on the forward strand.
ACCTCAGCCCGTATAAAAGCCGGGTGTTGAGTGCAAAGGCATAAGGTGGCTTAACTGCGAGAGAGACATCTCAAGCAGATACGAAAGTAGGGCTTAGTGATCCGGTGGTTCCACATGGAAGGGCCATCGCTCAACGGATAAAAGTTACCCCGGGGATAACAGGCTTATCTCCCCCAAGAGTTCATATCGACGGGGAGGTTTGGCACCTCGATGTCGGCTCGCCGTATCCTGGGGCTGCACAAGGTCCCAAGGGTTGGTCTGTTCGCCCATTAAAACGGCACGCGAGCTGGGTTCAGTACGTCGTGAGACAGTACGGTCCCTATCTGGTGCGGGCGTAGGAAATTTGAGAAGAGCTGTCTCTAGTACGAGAGGACCGAGATGGACAAACCTCTGGTGTACCAGTTGTTCCGCCAGGAGCATCGCTGGGAAGCCACGTTTGGAAAGGATAACCGCTGAAAGCATCTAAGCGGGAAGCCAACTTTAAGATTAGATTTCCCTGTCTGACATCCGAACTTTCGGGTTCGGGTATAGGATGATAAGGTCCCTGGAAGACTACCAGGTCCCGAAAGGGCTCCTGCCGAGCGCAAGCTCAGCGGGGGGATAGGCAGATGGTGTAAGGCAAGTAATTGCCGGTTGATGCGCTTTCGGGCGCAGAGACCTTCGTTTTTGATTTTTCGGCTTCGGCCGGATTTAAGAAAACGTTGAGCCAATCTGTACTAATAGACCGAATGACTTGACCGTATTATTCAATCTTGCTTTAAAAAAGAAATTTGTGGTGACTATAGCGAAGGGGCAACACCCGTTCCCATTCCGAACACGGCAGTTAAGACCTTCAGCGCCGATGGTACTTTGTTTTCAAGGGAGAGTAGGACGTCGCCACATTTTTTTTTACCCTTAAAATGGGTTAATCGGAGAGGGTTTCTTTCTTGCCGTTTTTGCCGTTGCCGTTTTGTACAAAGAGTATAACAAGGGGAATCCGGCCGTCAATTGTTTTTACGGCAATGGATTTGAGGGTTACTTCTTTTTTTGACGAAGACGGGAAATAAACACCCACCGTGTCCGATTTCAGGTTTTCTACGAGAACTCTTTTCAGAAATCTGTTGAAATCGACATTCTGCGCGTGTTTCCTGACAACATCAAGAGAGAATTCCTTGCTTTCCACCTTCCATATTTTCTGCGCCGGCGGATTTAAGACGGCTGAATTTTCTTCGAAGTCAATTACAATCAGCGGCTCGGAGGCGTTCGCAAGAAGTTTTGAGAATGCTTTTACCGACTTGGAAACATCTTTTGCCCTCAGGGAATCATACTCCTTCATATCTTTGAAAAGATGACTGATATTGAGGGAAAGTAAATCAAATTCATCGCGGATTTTCTCGGGGAAGTCCGTGGTAAACGAGCCGGAGGAAGCAACCTGCAGCTGGTTGTTGATTTTTTTAAGTTTCCGGGAAAAAGAAAAAAGCAAATAGATGACCCCTGCTATCAACAGCGCATTTGCGCATATTATCAGGATGGAGCAGACCCTCCCGCAGGTAAATATAACCGTAAATATTGAAAAAAATCCGAGAATCAGGAGGATAAAAAGTATTTTTTTGTAAAGCGTTTTCACTCTGCGGGTTTCACAAATTTTTGATATCTTTATCGTTTCCGGCAATAATAATGATGTCGTTTGCATCAAAAATTATCTGAGGGTCGGGTACCGTGTCGATTTCTTCTTTAAGTTTTCTGCTCCCGTTTGTTTTGTCAATATCAGGAGCGTTTCTTTTTAAGGCGACGATGTTAATTCTGCTTTTCTGTCTTAAGTTCAGGTCGGCAAGGCGTTTTCCCACGAACTTTGCAGGCACCTTTAGTTCAACCAGTGAATGATTTTCTCCGAGCGTAACTCTTTTGAGTATTCTGGGGGCTATGATTGTATTGGCAAGTTCGCTGCCCATTTCTTCCTCTATTTCTATTATCCTGTCAACCCCGATGGATTTTAATATTTCTTTCTGCATGGATGTGACGGACCGGCTGAAAATTACGGGAATCCCGAGTTTTTTCAGGAGTATCGTCGTGAGCAGACTCGCTTCCACATCCTCTCCTATAGCCACGCACGCAAGGTCCACGTTTTCAAGCCCGAGATTTTTCAGCGTTTTTTCATCCGTAGAGTCGCAGGCGACGGCGACCGTTACATAGTCCTTTATTTCTTCTATTTTGTCTTTGTCCCGGTCGACGGCGATTATTTCTATGCTGCTTTTCGCCAGCGATTTGGCAAGAGCTTTGCCGAAACTCCCCATGCCGAAAATTGCTATCTGCCGCATTTCCAAACCTCCTATTACACTTATTCTGTAAATATTCAGTGAACACCGTATTTGTCATTGCGAGCCCGAAGGGCGTGGCAATCTCGAGATTGCTTCGGTCATTTCATTCCCTCGCAATGACACGGCGGTCACTGGACTTTTACAAATTCCGTTTGGTTAAACCCATTACAGTATATCAAATTACGAATAAACAATATATGGAAGGGGACAGGTCTTCAAGACCTGTCCCCACCATATCTCTATCCGAGCATCACGCGCTCGCTCGCGTATGAAATTGACAATCTCTCCTTCCTGCCGATTGCGGCAAGAGCTATCGTCAGAGGCCCCAGGCGTCCCATAAACATCACGGCGGTCAGAACCTGTTTTGAAGTATCCGACAGGCCGGCTGTTATACCTGTGGAAAGACCGACCGTTCCGAAGGCGGAGACGACTTCGAAAACGATATTCTGGAGAGGAAAATTTTCAACAAAAAGGATGATGCTGCAGGCAGTGAATGTTATTACGGCAGCGTAAACTAAAATTGCGACAGCCCTGACGGCGAGAAACGACGGGATGCTGCGCCGGTATATGACAAGGTCGCCGCGGGACCTGATGTGGTTCAGGACAAGCAGAAATATCACCGCGAAAGTTATGGTTTTTACTCCTCCGCCGGTTCCGCCGGGTGAGGCGCCGATAAACATCAGCGCGCAGGTTATGAATTTGCTGAAAGGTTTTATTTTTGAGGTGTCTACCGAATTGAAACCTGCGGTGCGGGCGGTCACCGAGCAGAATATCGAATTTGCCCATTTTGCGTTTTTGCTCATGCCGGCAAGAACGTTGTTCTTTTCAGCCGCGTAGAAAAATAAGGTTCCGGATAGAAGAAGAATAAGCGTGGTTGCTACTGCAAGTTTCGTGTGCAGTTTAAAGCGGCGGGTTTCCCGCGAAATGTAATTTTTACAATCAAGAAGAACGACAAAACCGATTCCCCCGAGAATTATCAGAACGCCGACAACGGCAAGAATGTATATGTTTGAAGAAAATCCCGTTATACTTGTGTCGAAGAGAGAGAAACCCGCGTTACAGAACGCGGATACGGAATGGAAGAGAGCCATTTTGAATGCCTCTCCCGGCGGAAAGCAGGTTCTGAAACCGAAGAAAAGCAGAACCGTTCCAGCCGCTTCGGCGCCGAACGTGAATATCAGCAGGAAGTTCAGTATTTTCCTGGCGCTCCGGATATTATCCTCGTTGAGGGCGTCCACAAGAAGCATTTCCTGCGCTTTTGATATTTTTTTACCCAGCGTAATTATCAGGGCTATGGAAAAAGTCATTAAACCGAGAGCGCCGAGTTGTATAAGAAGCAGTATGACCGTCTTGCCGAAGAAAGTGAACCCGAGAGGGGTGCTGCGCACAATAAGTCCCGTGACGCAGGTCGCGGAAGTCGCCGTAAAAAGGGCGTCCACAAAAGAAATAGGGTCTCCGGCCGGTGTCGCGGCGGGAAGGAGCAGCATGAATGTTCCTATCAGTATTGCTGCGATAAAACCGAGGACAAGACCCAGCGCCGGCCTTTTGGCAATTGAGAAAATCATTTCTGAATTTTACAATAAATGAATGTCAAAAACAATAGTTGGGGACGGTTGATAGTTGGGGACGGATGGTTGGGGACAGGTCTTTTCAAGAACTGTCCCCTTCCATAAGCCCTGTCCCCAAGAATCGTCCCCTTCCATAGTTGTTAATTTACTTGAATTTTGCGCCGCAGTGAGGACAAAATTTATCGGTTTCGGAGGCAATCCCTCCGCATTCGGAGCATTTGAATTTTTTCAGAATTTTCTCCGGAGAGCTTTTAGCCAGCAACTCTCTTTTAAGATTCAAGGTTTCATCGCTTATTTGCAGGATTTTTTCTTTAAGGTCTTTGTTTTCGTCTGTGATTTTTTCCAGAAATTCAGTTTCCCTTTGTTTTAAATTTGCCTGATATTGAATTTTCAGGTCTTCATTTTTTTTGTCGCGTTGTTTTATATCTTCGAACAACCCGTCTTTAGTCCCTTTTAATTTTTGTTCGCTTCCTTGAGTTCTTTCCAATTTCTCTGTCAGGCCGGCGATCTGGCGTTTCCATATATTTTCCCGCTGAGCAATACAATCCCGCAGGTTGGCAATTTCCTTTTCCTTGTTCCTCAGCGTCTGAACCCATTCCTGTTCCCGCTCTTTTGTATCCTTTTCTTTTCCCGCCAATTGTTTTCCCAGTAATTCTATTTCCTGACTCAGTCCTGACTTTAAAGCTTCGATTTCCTCATTTTTTACCCGCTCTTCTTCTATATCTTTTTCCCTGGAATCCAATTCCCGTTTTACCTGAAGCAACTGGTTTTTTAATTCTTTAATTTCATTGTTTTTTTCTTCTTTTTCTCTTTTCAGATTTTCAAATTTCTCTTCCAGAAAAGCGGTTATTTCTGTTTTTTCTCTTTTTATAACTTCTATTTTATTATTTTGCTGAATTAAAGATTCTTTCAATATTTTTAACTCCCGCTCTTTGAGCGAGGTCTGTTCGGTAAGGTGTCTGTTGCCCTCTTCCAGCATATCTCTCTGCTTTTTCAACTCATATTCTTTAACATGAAACTCTTCGATTAATTTTGTTCTTTCCTCAAGGTAAGAATTTTTAATTGCTTCAAACTTCTCTTTGAAAAGATTCTCTTTTTCGGCGGCTTTTTGGTTCAATGATTGAATTTCATTTTCTTTTTTTTCGAGCATCGCCGCTCTAACTTCCTTCTCTTCCTGCGCCACCCTTTCCAAAGACATTATTTCCTGCCGGAATTGTTCTGTTCTTTCGGCAACCTCCTCTTTTCGCAGGCGGCTTGTTTCTTCCAACTCTTTGTTTCGCCGCTCAAGGGATTCTTTCAGTATTTTAACTTCCTGCTCGTCTTCCAGCAGTTTCTCCTGCAGCCGCCTGTTTTCCACTGATAGAATATCTTCCCGTGTTTTTAATTCCCCCCTTTTTGTCTGAAACTCTTTTAGCAATTCTTTTCTTTGCTGTTCTAAATTAAATTTAGCCGTTCTAATTTCCTGCTCTTTCCTTTGCAGTAATTCCTTTTCCTGCCTTAATTTTTCTTTTTCCTCCTGTAAGATTATTTTATTTTCCTGCAAAGTTTCTTCCAGCCCGCTCTTTAGATTTTCCAATTCTTTCTGTTTGCCGGCATAATTTTTCTGCAGCCGGATTTTCTCCTGCAATATATTCTCCCGCAGCTTTTTGTTCAAGTCAATAGCGTCCTGCAGGCTGTCGATATCCCGCTCTTTTTTTCGCATATCATAATCAAGGATTATATTTTTACCCGTCCCCACCGCCGTCTTTAATTCCGCTCCGGACTCGCGTAATTCTTCCAGTTTTTTATTCAAAATTCTGTCTTGTTTTTCCAGCCGTTCTTTATCTGGGCCTGTCATTTCTTTTACATTTTCAGTCATTTTAAACAACCGGCCCGTCCCCGTCCAATACTTCTTTTAATTTTTGCATGAGATTTTCCGGAACTTTTTTTTCCATGTAAAATCTTTTTAGATATTTAACCGCTTTAGAACGAATGCTTGTTTCCGTATCATGCGCCAGAGATAGCAAATGCTCAATTGCTTCCGGAGACCCTATTTTTTCAAACGCCCATTCCGCGCTTAAGCGCATCCACTTGCTGGAATAATGGGCCATGGCCCGCAAGGCATTCATGGCAATTTCCGGATTATATTCATATAGCGCCTTTGCGGCGTTTGCTCTTACGCGGCTGTCAGAATCCGATAAACAGGGAACCAATATCCGTTCAATTATTTCGGCGGGGGCGCCACGCAACTCTTCAGCAATTAATTCCACCCCTCTGGCTCTCACATGAGAGTTAGGATTTTCTAACATCGCTCTTGTTGTCCCGTCATGAATATAATTTTTTGCAGGCAACGCGGCAATTTTTTGTTTGGCGGCGGGAGGAGAGTCGAGCAGAATTTTACTTGCAGTTTTTTCCCCGTGCGGTGGCGGAACCTGGATTTTCTGCTTGGCTGGCGGGATAACTTCCTGCGTCTCAGGGGGCTTCTTTCTTCGTTTAGAATAAGAGAAAAAAGTTATGAAAAATATAAGGATAATTCCTGCGCTGAACCACATATTTATCTTTGAAGGCTTTTTCTCTGCCGGGATTGGGTTTAAGGGGGATTTAACAGGTCCGACCTCCGGTTCTTTTTTTTGGGGGGGATGATGGGGTAAAACTTTTTTTGCGGGAGGTTTTACTTTTAAGGCTCTTTTGGCAACTTTTCTCTCTTTCTTTTTTTCTGTCAAAATGCCGGTTTTCTTTTTTATTATAATAGGAGACTTCAATTTCTTTGCTTCACTGTTTTCGGGCTCTAACACCAATATCCTGTCAAAGCACTGCAATGCATTTGAGTTTCTCTTCGCCGCAAGTTCGCTTTTACCTTTAGCCATAAGAACTTCTATAAGACTTTCTTTTATGTCTTCAGCATCTACAAGACTTTCTTTTGTAACTTCCTGCTTTTTGAGTTCATATGATTTTTCAAATGCTTCTATTGCTCCCGACAAGTCCTTTTCTACGGATTTTAACAGACCGGCGCTGAAAAAATATTCCGCATTTTCATCGGCTCCGAAAAGAGTTTCAGCAGTTACGGCAGCAGCAAAACCGAGAATTAGAGCCGCGGCCGACCTTTTGACAATTAAAAAAATCATTTTTGGATTTTACAATATCGGGAAGCAGAAAACAAGGAGATATTACATTTTTTTCTTTGATAGATTTTCAACGTTTTTTCGCAGGATTTCCTTTTCTTTGATTCCGAGCCGGATTGCTTTTTCCCAGCAGAGAATTGCTTTTTTGTGCTCATTGTTAAGGTAATAAGCGTTTCCGAGATTGTTATAGACCTCCCCGTAATGCCTGATTTTAACCGAGTTTTGGAATGCCCGTATCGCTTTCGGATAATTTTTTATTCTTACGTACGACATCCCGAGATAATATGCAATTTTCCCGGAGGCCGGAGAAAGTTCGTGCGCCTTTTCAAAATGTTGAATAGCCGCAGAGTCATTTTTGCTTTCATAAAAGAAATAGCCGACCCCGCGTTCCCTGTCGGCTATTAATTCCCGGGACAAAATAAAAACCATAATAGCCGTCGCTGTCAATAATACAATTTTCCCGGCCGCGCGCATTCCGGGTTTCGGCGGCTCTTTTTCTCCGGCGAATGATAACGCAAAAACAAAAATCAGCAGGGATGATGGGAGTTCCATCGGGAAATTCGTGAGCCCGTCAAGCAGGAAGGCGCAGAAAGCCGCGAAAGCAAAAAAATTGTTTTTTCGAAGCCGCATGAATGCCGAAATGATAAGATACAAATACGCTGAAAAGCCGAGTATTCCGGTTTCGGAAAGTATCTGAATGTAATCGTTGTGCATCTTGCTTTCGGATGTTGATTTCAGGTTAAAATCCCGTTCTACTTTTGCCTGGAAAAGGGCGAAATTTGTTTTTACTCCGCCGATTCCGGCGCCCAGAAGAGGTTTTTCCTTTACAATTTCAAAGCCGACTCTCCATTTGAAAAATCTTTCAATTACGGAACTTCTTTTGGATGACACGTCAAAAAATAGGAGTCCTGCGGCTAAAATCAGCAGGTGAACGGGGAGCAGAATTTTCGGGAAAGAGAAAAATTTTTCTTTTTTGAAGTGCAGGAAAAGCATTATTAAAATTATCGTTGCCGAAAGAATTGAGCCGGCGGTTTCGGTAAGCAGCAGACAGATATATGGCATGAGAGTCAGCCACGCCGCTTTTTTTCCTTTTGTCCATCTTACAAAGAAAGGGAAACTAATCAGAAGGAAACTTGCCATGAAGTTCGGGTTGCCGAGCGTGGAATAGATTCTGCCCGAAAATTCGTTTTTAAAACCGAAAAATGAAAAGCAGAATTTCTGGTATATCCCGTAGATACAAACGAGTAAAACGGCTGCGGGGATGAGGTTTATTATTTTTTCCCGGTCGTCTTCCGACAAGAGAAAATACAGCAGGAATACCGGTATTTGTTTTGAAAGTTTGACAAGCGAGACGAGAACGTTTGCGCTCTGAGTTATGGACAGAAGAAGCATTGCGATGAAGATTAGAAGTTGTTTTGAGAGGGCTCCCCGAAAACTGATTCCGCCGCGGAATGCTCTCAAGGAAAAAGCGAGAAAAATTACGCAAACGGCGAAAAAATCCTTGAGCAGATAATTGTCAAAAGTTAAGGATGTAACCAGCAGCGGGACGAGGAGGAAAATACTTCGTATCAAGCGGTTTTAAGCCAGTTCTTTATTTTTGCAATATACTTTTCAATAAGTGCCTCGGCTTGTTTTTTTGTTTTTGCCTCGCTCGAGATATTGAAACAAGCTCTGTCCGTATCGGGGATAAAAAGAATCCATTTTTTATTATCGTAGAATTTAACGCCGTCAATCAGTTCTCTTTTTTCCGGTGGAAATTCTTCTATGAGTTTGCGCATAAGGAACCCCTTTTTCCCCCAGGGGCAGTGAACTTTCCTGTGAATGATTTTAGGGGCATCTATGGCTCCTGAAACTGCGGCAAGAGAAGTGTCCAATTTTGAACACATTTCAACGATTTTACAGGCGGAGAACATCGCGTCGAACGACGGCTGGAATTCAGGAAAAATAAAACCGCCTTTCCCGTCGCCGGCAAAAACGACCCCTTTTTCTCTGCTTTTTTGCATTATCCGCTGCGGTGTCGTTCCTACTTTGATAACTTTCATTCTATACTTTTTTGCGATTTCCATCGCTTTCACAGAAGCGTTTACCGGAATGCAGACACTGCCTCCGCGGGCGGTCTCCCCCACAAGGGCCAGCACGCAGAGGAACGCCTTGGGCGAGTAGATGATTTTGCCTCTCTCGTCAACAAGAAAAAGTTTTTCCCCCCCGACATCAAACATAAAACCGAAGTCGCCCCCGACACTTTTTACGACTTTTGAAAGGGTTTTAAGGGATTCCTCAAATTCCCCTCTTGTTTTGCTCGTCCTCATGGAATGCAGGACGCCGTTCAGGGAGACGTTATTGATTTTAAGGGCCCCTAATATTTCGGGAAAAATAAGCGACGCAGGGGAAAAAGCGTAATCGCAGACGATTTTAGGGAGTTTCTTTTTTATGGGCGCGGAGTCAATGCTGTTTATCAAGCCCCCTTTATAATACTGCGTGGCTCCCGGCGGCAGGAGTATTTCTCCTATTTCTTCCACTTCTGCCCGCTGGAAGTCCTCTTTGAAAAACGCCTGTTCAATGGATTTCTGCTGTGACGGGGAAATTTCACAGCCCGTTTCATCATAGAAAAGTATGTCTATTATGCGGGTGTCAAAAGGCGACATTCTGACATGCACGCCCCCGTTCTCGCCCCCCTTTCCGATTTCGTATCTTACGACGGGTATTGGCATTGTCCTTAAATCGCCGACGCGCACTCCCATGGAAATCAGCCCCGCAATTATGGACCTTTTAATCATGCGCGAGGACTGATTTGCGTCCCTGGATGTTATTATGTATTTTCCTTTTCCTATTTTCGCGCCGAGCGCGGCGCCGAGACGCGTCGCAAACTCGGGAGTTATTTCGATATTCGCAATACCGTTTATTCCGTGAACGCCGAAAAGGTTTCTTGAAAAACGGTCGGCCCAGATGACCGAGGAATTTACGAAAGCATCGGGTTCTACGGTTTTTAGGGGCCATATTTTTATGCGCGCCTGAAGAGTGGCCCCGCTTCCTATTTCACATTCCGCTCCTATCACGGAGCCCGGAAAGGTCTTTACTCTGTCGGAAATTTTCGCGCTGGAACCGACGATTGTTTCTCTTAAGTCGCAGTGATGGCCGATTGTTACGCCTGTCTGCAGAACGCTTCTTGAAACATTTGAATATTTGCCGATTGTTACGCCGTTTCCGAAACATGAATAAGCAAGAGTCGCGTAGGGCTCCACGGTAACGTTGCAGCCGAAAATCGCAGGACCTTCAAATTTGGTCTCTTCCGGTATTGATGTATTTTCGCCGAGCCAGACGGGAAAACCGTTTCTTTTGATTTTCCGGCATTTCAGATTGAGTTTTATTTTTTCCGCCATTATATCATAGTGGCATTTCAGATATTCCTCAAGGTTGCCGACGTCTTTCCAGTAACCCGGGCTCGTGTATCCGAACAGGCGTTTTTTGCCTTCGAGAAGCAGCGGGAAAAGGTCTTTGGAAAAATCCACTTCTTTGTCTTCGGGCAGATATTTGAAAATTTCGGGGGAAAAAATATATGTGCCGGTGTTTATCGTATCGGAAAAAACCTCGCCCCAGGTCGGTTTTTCGAGAAAACTTGAAATTCTTCCGTCTTTTTTCGTAATAACGATGCCGTATTGAAGGGGGTCTTCCACGCGCGTAAGGATTATTGTTGCGACGGCATTGCGCTTTTTGTGGAATTTTACGGCGGCTTTTAAATCAAAATCGCAGATGATATCGCCGCTTATTACAAGAAAAGTTCCGGATATTTTGCTGCGTAGGGTTCCGACCGCTCCGGCGGTTCCGAGGTCGGCGTGCGTTTTGATATAATTCATCCTGACTCCGAATTTTTTACCGTCGCCGAAATGCTGTTTTATTGTCTCCGGCTGATAATACAAAAGAGAATCAATGGCGTTGAAATCGTGGCTTTTCAGCAGGGTTATAACGTGCTCCATCAGGGGGATGTTTGCAACGTCCACCATCGGTTTCGGCATGGAAATTGTGAGAGGGCGGAGCCGTGTTCCGAAGCCGCCCGCAAGGATTACTGCGCGCATCAGAACTTCATTCTTGTTTCTGCCGTCATTGATTTTGTTTTGTTGCCGGCAGAATCGTAGCTGCGGCGTATGACTACGAACATCGTAACGTTCGGCGCCACGCTGTAGCCGAATTTTGTGGTAAGGATTGCATTCTGGTCAACCTGTTTAATATCGTTCCATGTCCGCGCGCCTCTCTTATCGTAATCCGCTTCAAATGAGTATTGCGCCAGCCCGGGCAGTTTGCCGAGGGATGCCGAAGCAATCAGGTGCGGATAATAGGGGTCGTTTTTATTTACGTTGTAATTTTCGTAAGACGCCCGGAAGTCCAGCAGGTTGAAAAAACTAAACCATGCTTCTACGTAAGGCCCGACTTTTACAGGTTCTTTGGTTTTCCCGCGCAAGTAGTATTCCGCTTTTGTCATAGTGGAATTTTCCGCTGAATACCATTCCCATCTGTCAATGTCGTAATGTCCGTCAAAGTAGCCGGGCATAAAATTGTTTTCTACAATCCTGTATTCTCCGCGGTATGAAAGAAATCCGATTTTTCCGCTGAGACCGGCAGATTTACCAATGCCGCCGTCTTTTATTCTTTGTGCAACAGGAAGTTCGCTGGCGGTATAGGTTGACCCGAACTGCATTTTGGCAATGTCTGCAAAAACCGTTGCGCTTAAAAATTTGAAATTCAGGAGAGGCAGTTCGGCGTCGGCGCCTATGACCGAGACCGCATCGTCTTTTGTGTCATTCGTTGAATCAGGGTCGGTATCGCTCCCTGCCAGGGCGCCGAGTTTCAGGTTTCTAATCAGGGGAATGCCCGTAAAAAGAAGAGGTCTGAAATAGAATCTTGCCGCAATAACTTCGGGCAGCGTGACATCTCCGGTCATACCCTCCAGACCCCACTTCTTTCTGTCAAGGTCAAATTCCAGACCGATTTTCTTGACGTTCGGGTACTGCGCCATGTTTGAATAATTGTTTACAATAAACCCGTGACCGATTGTGACGGGCCTTCTGAATCTTCCTATGAGAAAATATAACGGGTCAGCGTGTTTTTGACCCCATCTGATGTAGTCGATTTTTGAAGGGTATTCTTTAACGCGCCATTCATCTTTGAGAATTTCGTTGTTTTCGTCAAAGTGAACAACCAGTTCAAGACCGATTCCGAGTTTCCCGAGCGTTATTTCGGGGAACATGCTGAATTCGTAATAAACCTTCGTAACCCCGTCGCGGGTCAAAGCAACCGCTCCTATGGAGCCGTTCATATTGAAACCGCCTGCTGCTGCTTTTTTGTCAGGTGCGGGTTTTTCCGGTTCAGGTTCGGGCTCTTTGAATGATTCAACAACGGGAGCTCCGACCTCGGGTTTTTCCTTTGTAACTTTTTCAGGCGGTTTTTCTTTTTCTTTCTCCCGCGGTTTCTGTTTTACGGGGGGCGCTGCGCGTTCTCCGGGGGAAACGGTCGTCATCATTCCTTTTTTAACAAAAACCTCTTCCCCCAGACCTTCGTTGTCCATAACGCCGACGGTTCCGTCTTCTACGTAAACATCCGTTTTTTTGCTTTGGTCAACGGCTACATTGAATTTCGTCCCGCGCACCGCGCACACAGCAGCGGGCGTCCGGATGAAAAATTTCTCGGAAGGAGGGAGTTTCTCGATTTTTGCCGCGATTTCCCCCAGCCATAAGTCCATGTCTTTCAGGTTCGGGGTGTTTTCCCTGATTGAGAAAATTGAATTTTCAAGGATTTTCAGGGTGTGTTTGTTGGTAAATTTCAATAAAACGGTTGAGTTATCTTCGGTCGTGACGGAATTTCCGGGTTCAAGAGCCATTTCGGGAATAATTTTCTGCCAGGTCCCAGTGCTGTTCAGATAGGCGGTGCCGTCAACTTTGACGACAACTGCCTCCTGCGCGAAAACGAGCGAACAGAAACACAGCAAAAGCAAATTTTTTTTCATTGGTTATTTCCTCCTGTGGGAGAGGTCTCCTGACCTCGCTTCATTGATATCTGTCCGCCTGAGGCGAACCTCCCACACATCACTTTCATTCTACAAGTTTTTAATTTTTCTGGCAAGAAGATGACTTGATTTTTTTCAAAAAAGCGGGGCTTTGAAGAAACCTGTATTCTTCGGTTTTTGAGCCAGAGCGGTTTCCCAGCCGTTCTTTTAAGAGGAGTTCACGGATTTTACCGATTTTGCGGTCGGGGAAACCCATTCTTATAAGTTCCCTGCTCGTGTGAAACGGTTTTTTGAACTGCAGGTGAAGGAGGTATTCGAAAACCTTCTTTTGAGGACGTTCTTTGCCTCCGCTTTCTTTCTTCAGCAGAAAAGCCACAAAAAGAATAATTTCAAAGGGCGTTCCTGCAAGAAGCGCCGGCCAGTCGGGCAGGTTTTTCCGTATGTGGTTTTTGATTTTTTCTAAGGTGTTTTTTGAAAATGTAAGAGCGCGTTTTTCGGGAAAAGTCAAAGCAAGTTTTTCCGAGATTCGTCTGCGGATTCTCAAAGGGGTATTCGCGAAGACGACCAGAAGGAAAAACAGAGGCGTGTTTATTTTTTCGCGGAAATAGATAAAAAAATCAAGCCAGAGGTCTTGCGCCGTTTTTAAATCGGGGATTACCTTTTTTGAAACGCCCGGCAGAAGAAATTTGTTAATTCCCAGCGAAAAAAGAAGGGATACCTGTTTTGCGACTTCACTCTCTTCAAGCAGAAGAAACAGTTCTTTTTTCAGACGGAATGATGAAATTTTTTTTAATACCCCGTCCCGCAACGCATTTTTCAGATATTTTTTTGTTACGGGTTCGATTTTGAAATTAAACCTGGCGGCAAACCTGACCGCTCTGAAAATTCTTGTAGGATCGTCGTAAAAACTGCGTTTATGGAATGCGCGGAGCAGCCCTTTTTTCAAATCCTCAAGGTAATTTTTCCTTGAGCAGAGCAGACCGAAATCACTTTTGTTGATTGAAATATAAAGGGCGTTGACGGTGAAGTCCCGCCGCACCGCATCTTCTTCCATCTTCCCCCGTGTAACATCGGGAAGTTTCCCGTCCGAGGAATAGACCTCGCTTCTTGCTGAGGCGATATCGACGGCAAAATCTGCAAGTTTTATTTTGGCGGTGTGAAATTTTTTATTGATGGTTATCCCGTCCGCTTTTAATCTCCTGGATAATTCCTTTGCAAGTCCCGCTGAATCGCCTTCGACAACGCAGTCAATATCAAAATTCGCAGCGCGGAGCAGCAGGTCTCTCGCAAAACCGCCGACAAGAAAAACCGGCTCGTTTCTTTCCGATGCGATTTCCGATATTTCAAAAAGAACTTTTTTCGTTTTTGCGGATAGTTTTGACAATTCTTTCGAAAAATTTCTCATGGATTCTCAGAAATTACAGCCGCGGCGCTGTTCCGGCGGATGACTGTTTTATTCGGTTACTTTATAGACCTTGTCTCCGGGATGGACTTTCTGCTGGATCTGCACGCCGATGTCGTCTCCCGGTTTTGCCACATCAACTTTGGAATGTTCAACCTGCATCGACGATACAACCTGCGTAAAGTCCTCACTGTGACCGGTAATGTGAATTTTATCCCCGACTTTCAGTTCATCCGTAAGATTAATTGCCGCAACGGAAACATGCCCGAAATAATGAGCAACCGAACCGATTTGCTTTTCCATAATATTCCCCTCCTGTAATCAGAGACATAAAATCCCCGATTGTTTTGTTTATTTTACCAGATTTTTGATAAAATAAACAATGCTGAAAAAAACGGAGAATATAGATTCTTACCTTGAGGACGCATCAGGTATTCCCGGCGGTTTTGCGGCGGCGGTTTATATTCCCGATAATGAGAAAGAGGTCTCCGAGATTTTGCGGGATTGCTATGGGAGAAATATTCCGGTAACCGTATCCGGCGGAAGAACCGGGGTTGCCGGCGGCAGCGTTCCTTTCGGGGGCGTTGTAATTTCAACGGAAAATTTGAAAAAAATCGACGTCCGCGGGGAATCGGCAATTATCGGCGCGGGGACGAATCTGCTTGAAATTGACGATGCTTTAAAGGGGGGTAATCTTTTCTATCCCCCTGACCCCACCGAAAGGACGGCTTCCTTCGGCGGGACGGTCTCGACGAATGCTTCCGGCTCCCGCGGCTTTTCATACGGCAGGACGGGGGATTACATAATCTCGGCAAGAGTCGTTCTTTCCGACGGAGAAATTTTAAATCTGAAGAGAGGGCAGATAATGGAGAGAAACGGGGTTATGAATATTTACGGCCGGAAAATTCCCTGCGCCGGCTTTGAGATGCCGGCGGTAAAGAGCGCGGCGGGATACTTTTCAAAAAAAGGGATGGATGCCGTTGACCTTTTTACCGGCAGCGAGGGAACTCTCGGTTTTATCTGCGAGTGCGAAGTCAGGTTAATAGAGAGACCTGTGTTTTTGACCGCGGCGGTTTTCTTCAAGGACGAAAATGTCCTTGAAACCGTTAAGAAATTAAAAAAATCAGTGCGGGGGGTTGTATCAATCGAATATTTTGACAGTAACTCCATTTTGCTGATTAGCGGGGAATTTCCACAGATTCCCAAAAATTCAAAAGCAGCCGTTTTTATTGAAAAAACAGGCGAGGAACTTGAGGAACTCGGCGAACTTTTGGAGGCCGCCGGGAATGCGGAGGAAATTTTGATTGCGGACAATGCGAGAACATTACAGCTTTTCAAAAATATCAGGCACAGGGTTCCCGAAAAAATCAACGAGACCGTAAGGCGCAGGGGTTTCTCCAAAATAGGCTCTGATTTTGCGGTCGGAGATGAAAGTTTTCCCGCAATGTTTCTGACTTATAGAGAAGTCCTTGTAAAGTCGTCCGTCGAGCATGCTGTTTTCGGGCACATCGGAGAGAACCACCTTCATATCAATATGATTCCCCGCGACAGGGAAGAATACGCCAGTTCTAAAAAAATATACGAAGACCTTGCGGAAAAGGTAATTTCCCTCGGGGGTACGGTTTCGGCCGAGCACGGTATAGGCAAATTGAAAAGGGAATATCTGCGGATGATGTACGGGAAAGGCGTTATAGAAAAAATGCGTCAGACAAAAAAAGCGCTTGATGACAGATTCATCCTCGGCAGGGGAAACATCCTGACGGTTTAACTTTTAGTAATTTTTGTTGTCTCAAAAAAAGTAGGGGGGGTTGACATTTGCTCGCTTTCAAAGTAATATATAGCAGTAATGAAAAGATATCTGCTGTTATCTTTAGCTGTTCTTGCGGCCACGGCGCACGCTTCTTTAACGACCGAACAGGTCAGGCAGATTTATGCGAGCGCTCCTTTTGAAGCGCGCGGGATTTATAACGAGAAAAAGAATATTAATTTTTCGGAATTCGCGCGGATAGGCGAATTTTTCGCAGGCGCGGTTCTGGAGAAAGTAGAAAAATTAAGTTCCGTAAAAATTTCATATCAGCCGAAACTCAGGGGCTGGACGGCGCTGGTTTTCAAAACGATTTACGAAAGCGCCTCGGCCGTTCCCGAATTACCCGCGCAGATAAACAGCCGGTTCAAAGATTTCGGGCATAATCTTGTTTCGGCGGTAAACTCTTTCTGCGCGGAAGTTCTCACTCCCGGCAGTTCTTTCAGGATTGCGCCTCTGTGCGCGGCGGCGCTTTTTTTGATTTCAATTCTACCGATACACAAAATCAGATTCAAACTATTTATTCAGCGAGAGTAAAACTCTTTTTCCAATCGTAAACCCCGCGGGAAAGTTTTCTTTTTCAAGAGGGTTTTCCTGTGTGGTTTGCCATGATAAAACCAAAAATAGAAGCAAGTAGGGCGTTAAGGGCGTTCTGCGCCTTTTCAGCCGTAGCCGTATGGTGTTTAACATTGGTAAATGCTGCGGAAAAAAGCGAGGTTATTTTTGAAAAGCTGAATGATTCGGACCCGACTGTAAGGAGCGCCGAGGCGCGTCGTCTGGGCGACGAGAAGGTGAAGGAATCTGTGCCGGCATTGATTGAAGCGTTGAAGGATAAGGTTACGGGGGTAAGAATAAATGCCGTTGTGTCACTCGGAAAGTTAAAGGATGAAAGCGCCGTTGAACCTTTAACGGATATTCTCAATAATGACAGGGTGCCGGCGGCAAGGATGAAGGCGGCTGAAGCGCTGAGTAATTTTGATAAAGAGGGAATAAAAGCAGAGTTATTGAAAGCTTCCGACAGCGAGGATGAAAATGTCCGGTCTGCCGCTGTCCTCTCGCTGAAGGATACAGGCGGGGAAAACGAAGTGGATAAACTGATGGAGAAAGCGCAGAAAGACGAATCCTGGCTGGTCAGGAAAGCGGCGGTTTCTACATTGGCCGGTATTGTTGAAAAGCGGCGTGAAGGCAAGGGCAAAAGAAAGGAAATAGAAAAAGTCATAAAGAAAGCGGGAAAAGACGGGAATAAAGAGGTAAGGGAAGCGGCCGAAAAGGCATTGAAAAAACTGGAAAAAGTGCCGAAAAAGAAGAAAAAATGGTTATTTTTCTAACATGTTAGTAAGAAAATGAACCAGGATAATATAGATAAGCCGTCATTGCGAGGCGCAGCCGAAGCAATCTCGGGAGTGCGAAGCCTCCCCGCCAGGGGATTGCCGCGTGTCCTGCGGACTCTCGCCTGCCTGACCGGCAGGCAGGCAATGCCGCTTTGTCTCATTTTTGCTTTTGCATTTTTGATGTTGCCGCAAACCGAGGCGGATACCATAATTTATCCTGCTTATGACGGAGCAGATTACTATTTTGAAGATGGTCCCCGCCCGCTTTCGCCAAAATCGACGGCGACTTATGAATCAATTGTATTTCCGGGGAAAGCGGTGGTAATGGATGGGACCCCCGGGGCAAACCTGCAGTCACATTCGGTCGGCGTGCTTCCCCTGAAATATGATTGTTTAGGAATCTTTGTTTCTCATCCGCTTGACGGAGGGCAGACAATCACCACTGCTATGACCTGGACATTTTACGGAAGTTTTGCCATACAAAACTATGGCACAACCGGCGCCCCTATAGTAGGACATAAGGTAAATGCGCTGTTATATTTGTGGAAAGGTTCGTGGGATGATGACCATTATATGGGAACAGGCGCATCAAGAGATGCCAACTGGATAATCTTAAATAATCCCTTATCAGGTGAGCATACTGCTGGTAAAACTGTCACGACACCATGGCAGGGAAACATAATTGCCATGTCGGGCGCTACTGATGGAATGGCCGGTAATTTAACTGTTGAACAGGGTGACCGTCTGGTTCTGGAGGTGCAGAATTATACCACCCAGGCAGGCGCTCCCGGCGCTGCCTATTTTAAATTTTATGCCGTCAGCCCGGACAACTCTTCTCTCTCATGGGACACACAGGAGCTTTACTTTGCGCCGTACATATATAAATTAGCGGATGCAAGCGGGAATAAAATAACTGAAACCGTGGGAGGCACACCCGGAAGTCCTGTATTGATGAGGATTTACGGAGGAATGTTTCATGGTTCTACTTCGGGAAGTAAAATACAGTTTGAGGGCTGGCCGAATGTCACCGTTTCCACCAGTATATGGAGAAATTCGCTCATACAATTCGAGGTTCCTGATATAACAGGGACGGTTAAAGTAAGCGTATATGTTAATGCAGAGGCAACATCGTCCCAGCAGATTTCATTACGTTTTCTACCGCAGATAAGCGGTTATACACTTGCCGATCCCGATGCAGTGGCTATATCCACATCGTCCCTCGGACAGAACTGGCATTATGACGACACTACCTCTACTTTTACAATGAAAGTTTACGGCCACGGTTTTGCGCCGGAGTGCACGCTTGTCCGGGACGGCGGAGGTCTAACTGTATCTTCTTATAACTATACCGAGTGCCCGTCAACGCTTACTCTCACTGTATCAGTAGGACTGAATGCGCAAACGGATGCGCAGGATATATACATAAAGAATCCCGACGGCGGTATATGTCCGGAGGGTTACGGAGAAACCTTTAATATTTCTGCAAGGCCCAAGATAGATTATTTTGAACCTCAAGCCGTAGCCGCGGGCCTTTCCTGCGCATGGTCAACAATAACGCTTTCGGGCAATGACTATACGGCCGGTGTTGAGGCAAAGTTTTATATTCCCGGCGAGTCCTGCGGCGGTGTGAATGTGATGGGCAAAAACGTAATAAACGCGGGAAGTATGGAGTTTTATGTCAATGTTATGGCTTCCGCTACCGTCAGCAAGAACTGGCGTCTTATTTTAACCACACCTGATAAAGGATATACGGATTCGGTTATTGATGCGGGAATAAAGTTTTCGGTTGAAAAACAACTGAAACTGAGTGTTCTGAATATTGTCGGCTCAAAGCCTACCAATCACCTGGGTCAGAACGCAGAGAACAGGACGGTGAGGATTTACGGCGACGGTTTTGAAGCCAATAATGTGGATGTCTGGTTCGGCGCCGACGTCGCCGGCGATTCAATTACGGTGAATTCCGTAAATACTTACGGCGTTTATGTTGATGCCGATGTGACGGTTTCTTCCAACTGTCCGACAGGTGACTGGGATATTCACGTGCTGAATGAAGGCAACGGGGGGTATGTGTGCTGGACTGGTTCTATGACTGTAAATCCCATGCCGACAATCAGCACAATAACGGCGCCTACTTTTAAACAGTTGGGAGAGAGAGCCGAGGTGGCCTTTGCGGCAACCGGAACGAATTTTGTGAAAGATTCTATGAAAATGGAATTCAGCCAGGGAGTCGTGGTTCTCCCCGCCACCGAGATAAAGGCGACCAGCATATCCACTTCAGGGCCTATGGCGGTTTCCGCGAATATCACCGTCTATGAGGACTGCACGAAGGGATATGTTGATTTTGTTATCATCAATAAAGACCAGGGCAGGAGCAATAAGGTTATGAATGCTTTTAAGATAAATCCGATGCCCTCATTTGATTCCATAGGGCCGGGCAGTGTAGGTCAGGGCGTTTCAAATTTACCAGTCATAATTTTCGGCGGGGGTTTTCAGGATAACTGCAGTGTTGATTTCGGCGATCTTATAACTTCGCATATTGATTCTGTCGGCACTTCCTCAATTACTCTGACAATAGACAGCGTGGGTGATTATGCTCTTATAGGAAAGAGGAACGTTACGGTGACAAATCCGGACGGCGGTTATGATACTCTGGAATCTTCTTTTACGGTAAACAGCAAACCGGAGGTTGACGAACTTTTGCCGAGTCCGTGTATCAAGGCGCTGGGAGTAAAGGGTTCAACGCTTACTGTTGTAGGGAAAGGCGCTTATTTTCAGCAGGGGCTTGAGGTCTGGTTTTCTACAAGCGGCGTTACGGGATATGAGAAGGCGACAAAAATTTCATGGGCAAGCACGTATGCTTCAGGGTATCCCGCAAGTATTTTAGAGTTGCGGGATATAACTATTTCTACGGAGACGGCTATTATAGGGGATTATTATATTGTAACGCAAAACCCCGACAACGGTTTTTCGATTTCAACTGTAAAAGTGCTTGAGATTGTGGCGCTGCCTACACTGGATGCGGAACTGGTGGTTTCAGGTTCGGCTATTACAAATCAGCTTGGCAAGGGCTGTTCGGAAAAGACATTAAAAATTTACGGAAGCGGTTTTGAGACGGGAATCAGTGATGAAAATATAAGTTTCGGCATAAGGTCATCCTCAATCACCATAGAAAGCGTGAGCTGGAAGGCATCGTCGCGGATCGAAGTGATGGTCAGTATAGCAACGAACTGTTTGATAGGAGGATGTTCGGTTCAGATAACGAATCCTGTCAGCGGAGGCAAGGTTACTAATGCCACGACGAATTTTTTTGTTATAGGAGATATGCCGGTAATAAGCACTATAACTTTGCCGTTTGTAAAAGAATACGGCCAGACGGCATATACTGCCGGAAATTCATCGAAGACCTTTAAACTTCTGGGGTCCAATTTTCATCAGGAAATGCAGGTATGGTTCGGCAATAACCAGATGACTCCGCTTGATATCAAGCCCCTTTATAACGGAGCAACCTGGTACCAGTGCGATTTCAATATCAGCGCGAGTTTTATACCGGGTACATATAATGTCACGGTTATTAATCCTGATTTAGGAGAATGTACTTTCGGAACGATAAAGATAAACAAAAAACCCTCATTTACTTCTCTGAGTAATGATGAATCGGGTCAGGGCCAGACGGTTCAAGAACTTATTGTGACGTGCGGATTTTTGCAGGAGGGCTGCGAAATATATATGGGAGATGATATAGAGTATAGCAATTATAATTATTCAGGGGTTTCTTACGGTACATTTACTTTGACAATTGTGGTGAGCCCTACCGCCTTACAGAACGCGCGGGATGTGGTAATAACAAATCCCGACTTGGGTTATGCGACCGATCCCAGCGGTTTCACAGTAGTTTATGCTCCCAAGGTTAATTCTATAAGTCCTAACCAGCGGGCGCGGAGCGTTGAAACTTCAAGTATGACTGTTATAGGAGTGGGCCCTTATTTTGCCACCAATGTTGAAGTATGGTTCTCAACAACTTCTTCGGGAGAACCGCCGGACCCTCAAATAGATACAGGGACGCTGAACGCCGCAACTTTCGAAACCAGTATGTTTACACTAAACAATGTGATTGTGTCTTCTTACGCGGCATTGGGGGACAGGTGGATAAAGACATTAAATCCGACAAGCGGGGTTTATGGCGTTTCGACCCTCAAGGTTCTTGTTATAGAGGGTGAGATGACATTGGATGCGGCGCCTGCGGGTCTGACCGCGGTGGGCTCTAATCCGACGAATCAGTTAGGTAAAAACACCTCGGAAAAAACGCTGAGAATAACGGGGACCAATTTCGAAAATGGCCTGACCGAAGAAAGCGTTGATTTCGGTATTCACGGTGATTCAATAACAATAGAAAGCGTAAGCTGGATATCGTCCAAAAAGATGGAAGTAATGGTGAATATTTCAACGCACTGTCTTGCATCCGGCTGCACGGTAACGATAACAAATCCCGACAACGGCAGCGTGAAGACGAGTCAAACAACGAATTACTTTGTGATAACGGAGTGCCCGGTAATAAGCACGGTGACTTCTCCAACAGTAAAGGAATACGGTCAGACCTCGGCCACTTCCGATTATCCGGAAAAGAAACTCAAATTACAAGGTTCTTATTTTGATAGTTCCCTCGGTCTTTACATAGGGGGAGAAGAGATAACAATCAGCAACCAGTGGCTGAGCGTAGATGCGACGGAGTTCTGGTGCGACCTTGTAATACCTGAAACTTTCGCGACGGGCACGCAGGATGTTCAGGTGATAAACCCCGACCAGGGGCAGTGGACTCTGACAAATACCATAAAAATAAATCCAAAGCCGACTTTTACTTCTTTAAGCCCGACTTCCGTAGGTCAGGGCATGCAGAACGCCACATTTACGGTTACGGGCGCTAATATCAGCACCGGATGCGTAATAGAATTCGGTGTCGGTTTTTCGACGGTCAGTTATACCTATTATGGCGAGACAGCTTCGTCATTTACGGTGGTTGTTAATGTCACCGAGGCGGCGCAAACCGGCTTCAGGAATGTGACGATAAGAAACCCTGACCTGGGTTATGCGACGAAGTCAAATGCAGTAAACGTTGTTCCGAAGCCGGAGGTCAATTCAATAAGCCCGACGAAAAGGGCGCAGGGCGTAATGGGAACAACGATAACGGTGATAGGTTCGAATTTTCAGAATGACCCGGATGTTCCTGATGTGTGGTTTTCGACCAGTTCGACCGGTTACCCCAAAGATGACGCGACCGGCGGGCCCAGCGGCTACGTTATCGTCACCGCCGGCGGGGTCGAATACGAAAATTCAAGCACGCTGTATCTCAAAACCGTCAATGTCTCAACGGATGCGGCAACCGGAGGCAGGTATCTATTTATAAGGAATCCCGACGGCGGCGAATCCGTTTCAAACACGCCGCTTCTTACAATAGATGCGGCGATGACGCTTGCCGCCGGAGGTCTTACGGTCAGCGGCGCTTCACCGTCGAATCAGCTCGGGAAGAATTCAGAGGAAAAGACGCTGGTAATTTTGGGCAATAATTTTGAATCGGGCATAACGGGGGATTATGTCAGTTTTGATATAAGGGATTCGTCAATAACGATAGAAAGCGTCAGCTGGATTTCAAAGAGCAAGCTGCAGGTCATGGTAACGGTGTCCAGTCACTGTCTTGCCGGCGGCTGCACGGTGCAGATTACTAATCCCCAGAACGGCAGTTTCGTTATGAGTGATACGACGTATTATTTTATAATAGGAGAATGCCCTGTAATCAGCACTGTGACTTCGCCGGTCGTTAAAGAATACGGCAGAGCCGCAAACACGAGTAACTACCCTTCAAAAAAACTGAAGCTCCAGGGGCAGGACCTCAATAAAAACCTTGATTTGTATTTCGGTGTGAACGAGATTACGGTTTCAAACCCTTATCTTTCGCCGTCCGCCACGGAGTTCTGGTGCAACGTAATGATTAGTGAAAGCTATTCGCCGCTGGGCGTCCAGAATATACAGGTTATAAACCCGGATCTCGGGCAGTGGACTCTTGAAGATGCAATTACCATAAACGATAAGCCGACGTTTGACGAGATCAGCCCTGCGACGGCCGGACAGGGGACGCAGGGAGCGGTTTATACCGTGACAGGTTCTAATATAAAGGACGGCTGCACGATTGACTTCGGTCTGGGTTTTTCAACCGTTTCTTATGTTTACGATGTGGATACCCCGTCTTTTACGGTAACGGTAAATATCAGCGAAACCGCCCAGTCCGGATACAGAAGCGCTACGATAAGAAACCTTGACCTGGGCTACGACACGAAAGCCAATGCAATAGAAGTGGTGCCGAAGCCGGAGGTTGATTCCATATTGCCCAACGAAAGGGCGCAGGGGGTGTCGGGGACAACGATAACCGTTATAGGCGCTTATTTTCAGAATACGCCGGATGTTCCGGAAGTGTGGTTTTCAACCAGTTCGACCGGTTACCCGGAGGATGATGAAACCGGCGGTCCTGCCGGATACGTGACCGTCGGATGGGTTGAGTATCAGGACGCGAGCACGCTGTATCTCAAGAACGTGGAAGTTTCGACGGACGCAACGCCGGGCGGCCGCTACATAGCCGTGAAGAACGCCGACGGCGGCATGTCCGTGTCAAACACGGCGCTTTTTACGGCGGATGCGGCGATGACTCTTGATGCGGGTGGGCTGACGGTTATCGGCGCGGACCCGTCCAACCAGCTCGGGAAAAACAGTATGGAAAAGACGCTGAGGATTCTCGGCAGTAATTTCGAATCCGGGATAACAGCAAATGATGTAACTTTTGACATCAGGGATTCGTCAATAACGATAGAAAGCGTCTCGTGGAAGTCGCCGAGCAGGATTGAAGTAATGGTTAACGTTTCGAGTCATTGTCTTACGGGCGGCTGTACGGTGCAGATAACGAATCCGGAGAACGCCAGCGTCGCGATGAGCGATACGACGTATTACTTTGTGATAGGGGAATGCCCTGTCATCAGCACGGTGACGAGCCCGGTAGTGAAGGAATACGGAAGGACGGCAAACACGAGGGACTACCCTGCGAAGAAACTGAAGTTAAGCGGTTCCGGTTTTAACATCAGTCTCGGGGTCTATATCGGAGGAGAGGAGATAACAATATCCAATCAGGAACTGAAAGGTAATGCAACAGGTTTCTGGTGCGATCTAATAATATCGGAGACGTTCGGTCTGGGAACGCAGAATTTGCAGGTGATAAATCCTGACCTCGGGCAGTGGACGGTAACCGGCGGGATAACGATAAACAAGGCGCCGGCATTTTCGGCGATAACCCCCGACATGGTGGGACAGGGAACGCAGGGCGCGGTGTTTACGATAACCGGTTCGGAGATAAAAGACGGCTGTACGATAGATTTTGGGGAAGTAGGTATTTCAACGGTGTCATTTAATTATGACCAGGACAATTCGTCTTTTTCAGTTACGGTTAATGTCGGCGGGTCTGTACAAGCAGGTTACAAGGATGCAACGATAAGAAATCCTGACCTGGGTTATGACATCAAGTCGAGCGCTTTGCAGGTTGTGCCGAAGCCGGAGGTTGATTCAATAAGTCCCAATGAAAGGGCTCAGGGCGTAAGCGGTTCTACGCTGGCTTTGATAGGTTCTAATTTCCAGAATACGCCGGATGTGCCTGAAGTATGGTTTTCGACAAGTTCAACCGGCTATCCCGAAGATGATGGGACCGGCGGTCCCGCCGGCTATGTGACAGTGGGAAGCGTTGAGTACGAGAATTCCAGTTCGCTGAGTCTGAAAAATGTAAATGTTTCAACGGATGCGGCAACGGGAGGAAGATATGTGGTTGTGGTGAATGCCGACGGCGGCATGTCCGTATCAAATACGGCGCTTCTTACAATAGATGCCGCAATGACGCTGACGCCCGTCGGGTTGACGGTGACGGGCGCTGGCACGGGTTATGAGAAACAGCTGGGGCAAAACGCAAGCGAGAAGACGCTCTCAATATTGGGAAGCAATTTTGAATCGGGCATAACGGGAAATTATGTAAGCTTTGACATCAGGGATTCGTCAATAACGATAGAAAGCGTAAACTGGAAATCGTCAGGCAAAATTGAGGTAATGGTTTCGGTTTCAACGCATTGCCTTACAGGCAGCTGCACGGTGCAGATAACGAATCCGGAAAACGGCAGCATTGCAAGCAGTAATACCACGGACTACTTCATAATAGGGCTTGCGCCTGTGATAAGCACGGTGAGCAGTCCGAGTCCGAGGGAGTACGGTCAGAGGGCGGCGACGGCGGGGAATGCGGATAAGAAGTTTCACATAAGCATGTCATCGCCGGCAGCAGGAGAATATCTTTCCGGATTGGACCTGTATTTCGGCGGGACGGAGATGAGTTACACGAACAGTTCACTTTCGGCGGACGGGACAAGTTTCTGGTGTGACCTGACGATAAGCGAGACATTTGCAACGGGATGGCAGGACGTGAAAGTGGTAAATCCCGACCAGGGAGAATGGACTTTGACAAACGGGATATATATAAATCCGAAGCCGGTAATAACAACGTTAGCGCACAGTTCGGGAAAGGATACGATAGGGCAGGGTTGTACGGGGGCGACGGTAACGGTGACGGGAACGGGCTTGCAGGATGAAATAGGTATAAATTTCGGATTAGGGGTTTCGACGTCTAAT
>JBDRRS010000019.1:0-243514 GCA_043825615.1 bacterium
CCGGAAATGTGGCCGAGCGCGGCGAGCTAATCATCATTTGATTGATTTTCCCGATTGAACTTTATACAATCTCTTTAGTGAAAAGAAATCTTAAGGATTATCCTCGAAATGGGTTCGAGCAAGGTTTAATAAGGTCGACCACATCAGACGTTTTTTACCATTCCCAAAAAATTTCGGTGAGCGAAGCTCACCGTTCTTGGAAGGCATTTCCGAATTCCCGTCGGAAGAAACAAAAAAAGACCACGGCTTTTTCAGAGAGAGAAGAAAGGTCTTGTCCAGCAGGCGACGGTTCGTTGTCGCTTTGCACGCCACGGCGCACCTTCGGCTCCTTACAAAGAAAATATTTGTTTCCAATTTTTCCCATATTTGGCAATAGCAAAATACAAACCAAGTTTCCCGAATCCCACGCTTTAACCAAAGGCGACCAAGGAGGTTATGTTTATGAAAACTAAATTTTTTCTTTATGCCCGAAAATCTACCGAAGATGAGGAACGGCAAATAATGTCTATTGAAGCTCAAATTGCTGAACTACGAGAATACGCCAATAAAGAAAAAATTGAAATATTAGAGGAATTTATTGAAAGCAAGAGCGCAAAAAAGCCCGGCAGAGAAATTTTTAATCGGATGATGTTTAAAATAAAGCAGAGCAAAGAAGCAATCGGATTATTAGCTTGGCATCCTGATAGGTTAGCGAGAAACTCAATAGATGGTGGTCAGATAATTTATTTTATTGATACAGAGAAGCTTGCTTCTTTGCGATTCCCTACTTTCTGGTTTGAACCGACACCACAAGGGCTTTTTATGCTTCAGGTCGCCTTTGGTCAAAGTAAATACTATTCTGATAACCTTTCACAGAATGTAAAGCGTGGGCTTCGACAAAAACTCAGGCGGGGTGAATGGCCAACTCTTGCTCCTCTCGGTTATGTTAATAATCCGAAGACGAGAAATATTGAGCCGGATTCATTTAAAGCAAGGGCTATCAAGAAAGCTTTTGACGAATTTTCTCAGGGTAAACATACTTTAGAAAGTTTAGGTAAACGCCTGAGTTTTTGGGGCGTGGTGAGCAAAACCGGAAAACCGCTCTGCAAAGCAACTTTACAACGAATGCTTACAAATAAAGTCTATCTTGGAATAATTGTTCATACCGGCGAAAGTTATGAGGGCGGTTTTCCGTCAATTGTTTCCGGAGCGACTTTTGAAAAAGTTCAGAAAATCTTAAAAGAGAGAGCCAAGCCGAGAAAAAGTAAAACAGGTCATAACTTCCCTTTTACCGGTCTTATGAAATGCGGTGAATGTGGAGCTGCTATAACCGCACAGTACGCCCACGGTAACGGTGGTACTTACCGCTATTATCGCTGTACCAAACGGCTTGGCTCTTGCAGTCAAAGTTATTTAAGAGAAGATTTGCTTGCTGAACAATTAAGAGAAAAAATCTCAAAAGTCGCTCTTTGCGAGGACTGGACAAAAAAAATGCTTTCTAAAGTAGATGAGTGGGAAAAAGAAGGAAACCAGTCCTCGCAGTCTTTCGCCCAAAATCTCAATAATAAAATAAAGGATACTGAACAAAAACTTGATAAACTGGTAAATGCTTTTCTTGATGGAATTATTGAAAGAGGCATTTACCTTCAAAAGAAAGATGAACTGATAAAGGCAAAATCGGAGCTTTTACAGAAAAAATCAAATTTTGGGCGAAAAGGAAACAACTGGATCGAACCATTGAGGAACTGGATTTTAGACGCTCACCACGCCGGGGAACTTGCTTTGTCAAAAGATTCAACCGAAATTAAGGCTTTTATTAAAAAAATCGGAACGAACCGCCGCTTGCTGGACAAAACCTTTCTTCTCTCTCTGAAAAAGCCCTGGTCTTTTTTTGTTTCTTCCGACGGGAAATCTGAAAATTCCTCAAAGAATGGTGAGCGAAGCTCACCGAAATTTTTTGAGAGTTCAAATAAAAGTCTGAATTGGTCGGGGTGGGCGGACTTGAACCGCCGGCCTCCTGCTCCCAAAGCAGGCGCGCTGGCCATCTGCGCCACACCCCGAAAGAAATATTAAACGTAAAAAATATCTTTTCTATAATTTAGGAACCGTCCCTAATATACTATTTGATTATATCAAAAAGTTTGTATAATAAAATAGAATGAAAACTTTCAAAAAATCTTTATTGGCATCCTGCATAATCTTCCTTGCCGCGGCGCACGGGGCTGTTTCCGAAGAGAAAATGACAATACCCGTACGCTATGCAGGCAGCAACACGCCGATTGTTACCCTTGATGTGATACGCGCTTTTGATGGGCGCCTGCCGGGGCTCTCCGACGAAGATATGAAGGGAATACTCGATGAGGCGCTCAGGATGATATCGGCGAAATTCGGAGACAGGATAAAAATTGAGTTCAAAGACAACGGGACGGTCTCGCTGGAGGAACTTTTCCAGGACAAAAAATACAGGGCAACGGATATATACAGGCAGTTCAATTCGAGTAAATACGATTTGAAACAGGGTCGGGAAATGCCCCTGTTCAAGAATGAAAAATTCAGGGAAACCGTAATAAAATTCCTGAAGCAGTGGGCGCTGGATTCTCTCAGGGGATATTTCCCTGATAAGAAAATAGAAAATTACGACGATGTTTACGTAAATATTATGGAAATATACCACGAGAAAATAGACTGGCTGAAGACGCTGAAGACGGAAAAGGGGGAGAATCTGGTTATCGCGCCGGCCGAACCGTTTCAGTCATATGTTGAATGGGCATCGTTTATGTATGACCAGGATAAGTACGACATTGTGTTTACGAATTCCCTTATTATATACGATTCCGCCGCCGCTCCATATCCGCATGCGGTGTGCAAACACGCGAAAGCGGGAGGCGGCGCTTTCACAAGCCCGAAGCGGGAAGCGCTGGACGGCGGAAGCATGATGGTGAGCATATTTGAAGAATACGGGAATATAGACGGCATTCGCGATGCGGACAAGGATATCCCGCGTGAGTTTAAAAACAGGATATTGGGCGGTTTTGTGCTCGCCCACGAGTTCGGCCACGCTTTCTACCGGCTGCCTGATTTCTACGACCACGGCGATACCTGCCTGATGAACAGTTCCCTGAGTAATCTGGATTTTGCCGAGGGGTATAAAATACTTGCAGGCGATATGTCCAAATGTCTGAAATGTCAGCCGTGGATTGCCGCAAAGGAGTATATTATACGAGGAAGAATCGCCTATGATAACGGCGAATACAAAAAGGCGGGGGTACTGCTCCTGAAAGGCGTGAAAGGGACTTTAAAACTGATTGACGGTGACCTTGATATGTTTGTTGACATAAAACTGTACCTGAAATATATTTTAAAGATTACTGCGCTTGCGTACGACGAAGCCGGCGACAGTTCAGGCGTAGAAGACATTGAGAAACTGCTGGACAAACTGGATAAGAAATAGAACCCTGACAGAGTCAAACTTTTATTTTTTGCGGAAAGACCATTCGTCCGCTTCAGCGTCGCGGAAAACACCAAGCGGTTTGTTCGGAAAGGCGGCGACATTAAAAAATACCCACGCCTCGCAGCGGTCTGGGGTTACGAGATATTTCACGAGCATATCCCAGCAGTGAATATTCTTTTTTATTGAAAATTCCTTTTCAATGAGAGAATCGGATTTAAATTTAAAATCGTCATAGTTGAAATAAAACCTGCCCCGGACGGAAGCGCTCCATTTACCGAGCGTAAAATTAAACGTCTGAAAAAGATTTACGAAATCCGGCGAGGCGGACTCATGCGTAAGACGCGTGGAAAAAAACCTGTTGTATGCCTCCCCCTCCCAGGAAGTCGTTTCCGTATTCTGTATGTTGAAATAATTCCTGAAATAAAAACTCACTTTCCTCATATTTATACTCAGGTTGTTTGTAAGCGTTGAAAACCTGTTTTTAACGGACCACGAACTCTTTTTAAGGTCATAAACCGTACTCTGTTTGAAAACAACGTTCCGGAGGGGACGGTACTCGTCGGAAATCGCTATGTTGATGGTTTCCGCTTTTTCGCCGAACTCACGCCGGTAATTATGCGTAAAACCAAACTTCAGCGGCCTGTAAAAGTTTACATTGAGATTTATGTCGTGAAAATAATAATTCATGGATGCCTGCGGCTGCTCCTTATAAAGAGAGTAACCGAAACGCGGAAACAGCGTCAACCCTCTTAAAAGCCGGTAACTGTCGAACACGCGCATTTCTGAACTGTGTATGCGCGTGTACTCGCCGTAAAGCGTTCCGGCGGACGGGTCGGTATTGAAATAGTTCCTGTAGTTGTAGCTTAAATCATACCTGAATAATTTAAGATTCCTGGGATTCAGCCGGAAGTACGCTTCGGGAGCGATGACATTGTCGGGTTCGAATTTATCATCGATGCCGTCGCCGTCGGTGTCTCTCCAAATTTCATTCCTGTAACCGGAAAGCCGGAAATAGTAAAGCGGCGACGCCCTGCTGAGCGACGCCCTGCTCCTGAGGTAGGTGGGTTTTAAAACCGAAACTGACTCCCTCATGTAATCGTAGTTAAACATTGAATTGTCCTGATAATCCAGGTCCGACTGCCAGATGAAGCCGCCGGGTAATTTCTGCCAGTGTTTCTGTCTGAACGTGAGGTTCCTGATACCCGTATCCTTCTCGTCTATGTGGTAAGCGTAAAGATTGCTTTGCACGTCGGGCTTCTCTAAATCCAGTTCCAGACCCTTCCCGTAACCGAGTTCACTGAAATAATCGTTGATAAGAATTGTCTTGAAGTCCTTCGTAAATCTCCATGTGAAACGCGTATTTGCAAAATTTCCTTTACGGCGGGAGCGGCCGGCGCGGACGCTTATGTCCCATTTCTTTTCGCCGATTGTCTGCCAGTAATACGGCAGATACAGGGCGGGAACGCCGTGGAACGAAAGGCAAACGTTTGTCATTGACATCCAGTCGTTCCTCTTCAATTTAAGACGCGAGGACGAAACCTTATAGTGAGGGGGTATTAAATCACAGGTCGTAATATGCGCCTTACTGAAATAAAAAAAATCACCCGACTTCGTGGCGTTTTTTCCCGCAATGTAAAAAGGGTCCTGAAAAACGCGCACGCCCTGAAGGCGCGCGGTGTCGGACGTTATGCTGTAATCCGCGCTGGAGCAGGTAACCGTCGCCGTAGAGTCCTTAATCTTCACATTCCCACTTAAAAAAACGGAGTTATCGCGGCGGTTATAAGTCGCCTCATCCGCCTGCATTGTCAGACCCTCTCTTTCTATGAGAACGCTCCCGGAAGAAAAAGCGATTTCATTTTCTCTGTCGTATGTAAGGTATTCGCACTTCAGTTTAAAGGGTAATTCTTCCGGCGCGGCAAAAACCGGAACGAGAAAAAGCAGCAAAAGAATGGGGGACAGTGCTTTACCCCATACCTTACCGCCAGGGCGGACGATAATGCCGCCAGGGACGGAGCTACGGGGCAGGCAATATGACATTTTCAGCAGTGATCAACGCAAATAAAACCGGAACCGGCCCCGTTTTTCTGCAGGGCGAGGAGGGCGGCGCCTATTGAGCCGATATAACGGTTACACTCGACCGAAGTCATCTTCACTCTCTCCCCGTACGAAGGAAAAGTTCTTTCTCTTACAATTCTCATCAGGCCGTTTTTGAAAAAGGGAAAAGCCGAAGCAATCCCTCCCGTAAACACAATCCTGTCAACCGCAAGGATATTTATCATACTCGCGACTGAAATTCCGAGATACTCCCCGTATTTTTCCCAAATTTTTTTCGCCCAGCGGGCGCCGCGTCCCGCTTCAACGGCAATTTCAAGAGGCGTCAGATTCCTGCCGGCAAACTTCGTTTTCTGCCAATACTTAGACGCCCACTTGTTTATGTGCCTCGCGCCGCAGAATGTTTCAAGGCACCCCCGCGAGCCGCAGCCGCACCGTCTCCCGTTCGGGTCAACCACGGTGTGGCCTATTTCAAAAGCCGAAACATCAATGCCGGAATAAAGCCGGCAGCCCGTAATAAACCCTCCGCCGATTCCCGTTCCGAGGGTTATCACGCAGAGAGAATGAACCTTTTTTTTAAGCAATTTGTAAACGCCCCATGCAGCGCAGCAGGCGTCATTTTCAAAAACAATTTTTCTAATACCGAATTTCCCCTGCACGGCTTTTTTTATTTGAAAATTCTTCCACCCGAGGTTCGGGGCGAAATCAACAAACCCCGTTCCCGGATGAATTACTGCCGGAACGCCGCATCCCACTATTTTTATTTTCTTTAATAAATTATTTCCGTAAACTCTCGCGAATATTTCAATTACGGTGTCTTTCGGATTCCGGCAACGGGGGGTCTTGAACTCCGTCCGCTGCAGGACATTCCCTTTTTCGTCAACCGCCGCAACCCTCGTGTTCGTCCCTCCGATGTCTATCCCGATTGCTTTTCTCATCGTAAGAACCCGAAGTTTTTCTTCAAATACGCGCTGCCGAGAAGAGAGCCAAAACAGAGAATTGTCCGGGATTTTTCGGCAAGAGCGCGGGAAAAACTTTCCTTTACCGAGCCGGAAACAAAAACGCTGCCTGCCATACCGGCAGGTATCCTTTTATTAAATTCACTCCTGCTCATCTTTCTTTCATGGGGGAAGGAACCGCAGAAAATTTTTTGAAAAGTTCCATTCATCATGCCAAGCATTTCCTCAATCTTTTTGTCTCTCAAGGAATAAAAGACACAGGATCGCGGCTCCTCAAATTTTAAGATTTCTTTCAGCGCCTCGGAACAGGCGTCAATCGTGTGCCCGCCGTTGATTATTATTTTTTTCCCTTTGAAATTGTGCACTTCAAAACGCGCAGGGAGGAAAACAGAGGGCTCAAAATTATCCGCATTAAAACCGCATGCCCGGAAAGCGGCCTTCGCGAGCGAAAAATTCTCTTTCAGAAACTCCGTCCGATATGGAACATTCCTTCGTACTTTCGGTCTTATTACCTGTGCGCCCTTTTTAGCGGCAGCAGCCCTTATTCTCGTAAATGCCGGCTCCCGCGCCAGCGTAACGACTTTATTGTTTCTTTTTATTATCCCCGCTTTTTCGCGGGCAATTTTCTCTACCGTGTCGCCGAGATACTCCGTGTGCTCTCTCGTTACATTCGTTATGACGGAAACTTCATTCTTCAAAATATTCGTTGCGTCGAGCCGGCCCCCGAGACCGCATTCGACGACAGCCATGTCAATTTTCTTTTTTTCAAAAATCATAAAAGCGGCGGCGGTAAGTTTTTCAAAATAGGTCAGGCGGTATTTTCCGAACCCCGCCATTTCCCTGTAATAAGCGGAGCCGGAAATACACTTGCCCATTATGCGCACCCTCTCGCCGATTCCGTAAAGATGAGGAGAAATGTAAGACCCGACTGAAAGCCCTTCCCTGATAAAAAACTGCTCAAGGAAAACGGCTGTCTGGGATTTGCCGCTGCTTCCCGCAATAAGTACGCTCCTGAATTTCCCTTTGAAGCCCTCTTTCTTCAGCGCCGCCCTGATGCGGGACAGGCCGAACTTCATTCTTCTCGTTTCAAAACCCGTGTTCATTGTTTATTCACATACACGAGCTGGGTCGGGTAGGCGAAGTCAATCTTCCTTTTTTCGAACTCTTCCTTGATTGACAGGTTGATTTTCTGCTGTATGTCCATATACTTGTTGTAGTCGCCGCCGATGACGTAGTAAACAACCTCGTACATTAAACTGAAGGCGCCGTACGAAGAGAAGTGAGCCCTGTCGAAAACCGTCTCCTCAATGTTTTTTATCACCGCCGCAACCATCGGAGGTATTTCCTTCAGTTTTTCAAGAGGCGTCTCATATGTTACGCCCAACTTAAAAACGACCCTGCGCTTTTCCATTCTTTTGTAGTTCTTCACCCTGGAATTTGTCAGGTCCTTGTTTGAGAAAATCAGCTGCTCTCCTCCGAGACTGCGTATTCTTGTCGTCTTTACGCCGATGTGCTCGACAACCCCCATCAGGTCCCCCACAATTATAAAATCGCCTATTTCAAACGGCCTGTCAAAGAAGATTGCATAATAACTGAACAGATCGCCGAGCAGCGCCTGGGCAGCCAGGGCAATCGCCACGCCTCCTATACCGAGCCCTGCCAGAACCGTGGAAATCTTAAACCCTATATTGTCAAGAAAAAAGATTAAAGCCGCAGACCAGACAATTATGTTCACTGTGGTGAGCATCCCGCTAATGCCTTCTTCGCCGGCCGACCCCCTCTTCTTTGTCCAGAACGTCTTGAGGGCGGAAGTAATCACCGTAATTGCAATCTGAACGATAAAAACAGTCAGCAGCGCAATGCCGGCGGCGCGGATAATTTTTACAATACCCTGATTCAATGCGAGGTTTCTGACACCCGCGTAAAAAACCCCGAAGTAAAGCAGAGGAATAACTTTCTTAGAAATTGCGGCTACCACAAAATCGTCAATTTTTGTCTTCGTCTTTTCGGCATATTTCCGGAACCGCCTTAAAACAATTCTTTTTAAAATTCCGACGGCAATGAGCCCTCCCGCAAAAATCCCCAGAAAAACAAGATACTCCCGAACGCTATTCCCCAGAAAAACCCTATTCAAAATCTCTTTCATTATCCCTCCCTGCTACATCTTATTCAAAATTTTACGCGCAAGTTCAAGATGAGAACCCTTCCAGTATATCTTTTTACAATTTTTACAGCAATAAAATGCCTCGGCTGTCTGGTAAACATAAGCGGGGACAAGACCCTCGGCCTCGCGCTTTTCGATTTTCTTTATCCCGCCGTTACAGTTGATGCACCTTGTAAAAATTTTATCCCCGCCGATTTTCAGCTTGAATTCGCCAACCACTTCCTTCGCCTGCGAAAAAAAATCGCCGCTCTTCACATGATAGACCCTGAAACCCTTCGCTCCGCTGATGCGCAAATTCCTTGTGAGTATCACGCGCTGCTCCCTCAAACTGTCATAAATAATCTCTTCGGGTTTTTGCGCCTGCATTACATACGAGGCGTCGTAACCGAGAAGGCGGAGCCACTTCGCCAGGCGCCCGCACATCCTGTCAACGAGAAATTTCATACAAATTTACCAATCAGCCTAACAGGAATTAACCGAGCATTTTGAGGAACTCGTCAAAGGTTATGATTTTCACGCCGAGCTTTTTCGCCTTTTCAAGTTTTGAACCGGGGTTTTCTCCCGCGACGACAAAATCCGTCCCGCCGCTCACCGAAGAAGAAACTTTTCCGCCATTCGAAAGGACTATTTCCCTGGCTTTTTCCCGCGGCATCGGAATTGTTCCCGTGAAAACAAAAATTTTCCCTAAAAGTTTTTTTGTCGCCGGCCCTTCCGGCGCGAGGGGCTTTACTCCGGCGGCTTTCAGTTCCCTTAAGACCTTTTTTGTCGTGGGAAGAGAAAAAAATCTTTTTATAGCATGAGCTATCTTCGGGCCGAGCCCTTCTATTTCCTCAAACTGCCGGACGTCCGCTTTCCGGATGTTCTCAAGAGTTCTGAAATTCAGCGCGAGAATCCGGCAGGCCTTTTCGCCGGCGTGAGGAATACCCATCCCGAAAAGAAACCTTGACAGAGGCATTCTTCTGCTCGACAAAATACCCTTGAGAATATTTTCCGCTTTTTTATCCTTGACGAGAGGCAGTTTCAGAAGTTTTTCTTTCTCAAGCAGATAAATGTCAGAGACCTTTTTTACAAGGCCGCCCTCTACAAGCAAATGAATAATTTTTTCGCCGAGGCCTTCAATGTCCATTGCCCCGCGGGAAGCGAAATGGACAATCCCCCTTTCGACCTGCGCCGGACAGAACGAGTTCGCGCACACGACCGCCACATTTTCATCGGATGCAAAAACGTCGGCGCCGCAGGCGGGACACTCTTCGGGGACGGAAATTTCTTTTTCCATCCCCGTTCTTTTTGAAGTTATAACCCCCGTTATTTTCGGAATCACATCCCCGCATCTTTCAACCCACACGCAATCGCCGACTTTTACCCCGAGGCGGCGGACCTCGTCAAAATTGTGAAGAGTGGCTCTCTTTATGACGACGCCGCCGATTTTCGCCGGAGATAAGTTCGCGACGGGCGTTAAAACCCCCGTCCTGCCGACCTGAACGTCAACCGATAAAATGCGGGCAGAACCCTGTTTCGCCGGAAATTTATACGCGCACGCCCACCGCGGCGATTTGAGAGTAGCCCCCAGTATTTTATAAAACGGAATCTCGTTTATTTTTATGACCATTCCGTCAACCTCGTAGTTCAATGTGTCTTTTATTTTTTCAAAGTCGTTGAAGAACCCGACGATTTCGTCCACGTCAGTAAATTTCTTAATCAGCGGATTAACCCTCAGCCCCAGCTCCCCGAAAAAATCAAGCATATCCCGGTGCGTTTTTATTTTTGATTCCGGCAGAATTTCGCCCGCCTGATAAATAAAACAGTTCATTTTCCGCCGGGCGCAAGCGGCGGGGTCAAGGAGTTTCAGAGTTCCCGCAGCAGCGTTTCTCGGGTTGGCAAAAAGGGTATGCCCTTCCCGCGCTCTTTCCCTGTTCATATCCTGAAAAGAGTCCTTCTCCATATAGACCTCGCCCCGCACCACAAGAACATCCGGAAAACCGTTCCGTAAAGCGAGGGGTATCGACTTTATTGTCCTGAGGTTTGAAGTTATGTCTTCCCCGAGAAAACCGTCGCCGCGGGTTGCGCCGCCGGTGAATTTTCCTTTTTCGTATCTCAGCGAGATTCCCACGCCGTCGATTTTCGGCTCAACGACGAAACTCGCCGGGCGTCCGGCGAGCAATTTCTGATTCCTCGTAATCCACTGCCTTATGTCATCGGCGCTGTAAGTGTTTTCAAGAGAAAGCATAGGTGAGCCGTGCTTCACCTGCCGGAATTCCTTGAGAGGTTCTCCGCCCACCCTCTGCGTCGGAGAATCGGAAGTTCTGAATTCGGGATGCTTCCTTTCAAGTTCCGCTAATTCGCTGTAAAGTCCGTCGTATTCCCCGTCGGAAATCTCGGGGCTGTTTTTCACGTAGTAAAGCCAGTTGTGATAATTTATTTCTTTTTTAAATCCGTCGACCGCTTTACTTATTTTACTTTTTCCGCTCATTAAGAACCCGACGGCGGGTTTTGCTCGCGGGCGACCTTATCCAGAATCCCGTTTATGAAAGCCGCCGATTTTTCCGAGGAGTATTTCTTCGCAAGTTCAACCGCCTCGTTTATTGCGATTTTCACTTCATTCTTCATCAGGCAGATTTCGGCAATCCCCATCCTCAAAATATTTTTGTCCACCTCGTTTATTCTTGAAAGGACCCAGTTCCGCGCGTGACGGGAAATTTTACCATCGCAAAAAGCAATGTTTTCCCGCACACTTTTCACGAAACCATTTATAAACTCAAACTGTTTGTCGCCAATGCTCTCTTTTAAAGAATTCTCCGTATCAACGCCCATTTCCGCCTTGTAGAGACAGTCAAGAATTTCTTTTCTCGCTTGACGGCGCGTCATAACTGTCCCGTGACATCAATCATTTCAAGACACGCCCGCGCAGCGTCGGAACCGCGGTTACCCGCTTTTGCTCCTGCCCTTTCAATCGCCTGTTCAAGGGTTTCGGCCGTTACAATTCCGAAAATGACTGGAACGGCGCTCTTTACGGAAAGCGAACCGATGTTTTTTGAAAGAACCGACGCAATGTAATCAAAATGAGAGGTGTCCCCCCTGATTATTGCGCCGAGACAGATAACCCCGTCATAGCCCTTCTCGGTCATTGACTTCGCGGCGGCGGCAATCTCAAAAGACCCCGGAACCCACACGCAGTCAATATCCTCATCCCTGACGCCGTGGCGGATGAGTTCGTCCCTGCAGCCGGCGACAAGACGGCCCGTGATAAAATCGTTAAACCTTGAAACGGCAATGCCGATTCTTTTTCCTTCTCCCTTTAAATTCCCCGAAACTTCTCTCATCTCATTCACCTCCATTTTTCATTGAACATTTTCCCTCTGGAATTTCGAAGAAATTCCGAGGACTTAGTCCCGGAAAATCTTTGATTTTCTCGGGGTTATTTTCAATTTTCTTACAGCAAGTGCCCCATTTTCTTTTTTTTCGTCTTCAGATATCTCCGGCAGGCAGAAGAACAATTCTTTATTTTTACGGGAACTCTCTCAACCACTTTCAGGCCGAAGCCGCTTATCCCGACAACTTTTTTAGGATTGTTCGTCAGAAGCCGTATCGTCGTAAGCCCGAGGCCGGCAAGAATCTGCGCGCCGATGCCGTAATCCCTCAAATCCGCCTTGAAACCGAGTTTTTCATTCGCCTCGACGGTATCAAACCCTTTATCCTGAAGGGCATACGCTTTTATCTTGTTTTCAAGACCGATTCCCCTGCCCTCCTGCCTCATATAAAGGAGCACCCCTCTCTTTTCTTTTTCAATCATTGAAAGGGCCTTCTCAATCTGCGAACCGCAGTCGCATCTCAAAGAATGAAAAACATCTCCCGTGAGGCACTGCGAGTGAACGCGGACGAGAACATTCTTTTTCCCCCGCACGTCCCCTTTTACAAGAGCGAGATGTACTGATTCCATATCCTGCCGGGCAATTTTACTGCGGTATGCAAACAGTTTGAATTCACCGAACCTCGTCGGGAACTTCGCATCGGCAATTCCCTCTACAAGTTTTTCGCTTTTTCCGCGCTTTTCAATTATCTGGGCAACGCTGATAAGTTTCAGTTTATGCGTCCGGCAGAATTT
The DNA here is from genome assembly GCA_043825615.1 of bacterium. Lineage (GTDB taxonomy): Bacteria > CG03 > CG03 > CG03 > CG03 > JBDRMV01. The sequence continues at coordinate 12,708 of JBDRRS010000019.1, forward strand.
CACCAGGTCGGGAAAACGCGCCATCGACCCGTCATCATTCATGATTTCGCAGATGACGCCCGAAGAATAAAGGCCCGAAAGACGCGCCATATCAACAGCCGCTTCCGTATGCCCCGCTCTCACGAGGACCCCGCCCGGCTGCGCCTGAATGGGAAAAATATGCCCGGGTTTCAGTATGTCGGACGGGCAGGATGAGGGGTCCGCCAGCACTTTTATCGTTCTCGCCCTGTCGTGAGAGGAAATCCCCGTCGCAATTCCTTTTGCGGCGTCGCAGGAAACGGTAAAAGCCGCCTCGCGCGGATTGGTTGCGTCAAACGAGGAAGAAATCGGACGAAGATTCAAACGCTGCAAGTCGCCCTTTTCCATCGCAACGCAGATAAGCCCCCTCCCGTGCTTCGCCATAAAATTTATTTTTCCGGCACTGATGAGAGACGCCGCGCAAACGAGGTCGCCTTCATTCTCGCGCGATGCGTCGTCAACAATCACGACCATCTTCCCCTTTTTGAAATCCCTGACGGCATCTTCAAATGCCGAAAACCTTAAAGCCATTTTTTTAGTTTTTCCTCCGTAAGACCTTCCTTCACGCCACGGCGCACTTCCGGTTCTTTTTTCAGAAAATTTACGACATATCTGGAAATAACGTCCGCCTCGAAGTTCACCGCATCCCCTTCCTTTCTTTCCGAAAAATTCGTCCGTTTCAGCGTTTCCGGGATAACATTTACCGAAAAACTGTTTTTTTCCACACCTTCAACCGTCAGCGAAACGCCGTCAAGCGCGACCGAACCCCGCGGGGCAATAAAGACCGCAAACTTCTCGCTCAAAGTGAAACGGAACTTCCTGAACTCCCCGTATTTTTCTATTCCGGAAAGACGGACGGTGCAGTCCACGTGACCGGTTACAAAGTGTCCCGATAAAAAATCCGCCGGTTTCACCGGAAGTTCAATGTTGACCTCCGATGCCTGCGTCAGGTTCGTGAGTTCTTTCGTCTTAGGAGCGACCTCAAACACGACGGCGCCGGAGGAAACATTTACGGCTGTCAGGCAGACGCCGTTTACGGCGACACTGCCGCCTTTTACGAGGCCTTCCGTATCCATTTTTACAGTCACGGAATTCATCTTCCATCCTGTAATTCTGCCAGTGCTTTTTATTATTCCCGTAAACACTGTTAAACCCTCAGCCCGTGAAAAATAAAATTATCATCCGCCCGCAGAATTTCCCATCTCTTAAAAACAACCGCCTGTTTCACAAGGTCTTTCCCCCTGCCCGAAACCGCGCCAACAGCGTCTTTCCCGCCGAGCACAACCGGAGCGAAAATAAAGAAAACTTCGTCAATAAGGTCTTCATCGAAAAAGGAACCCGCCAGTTCTCCGCCTCCTTCGATAAGCACCGTATGGTAGTTTTTTTTAAGAATTACTTGAAGTAAATTCTCAAGGTTTTTAAACCTCAGGATTTCCGGCGCTTCTCTCATTGCGGCAGGAAGATTTATTCTGTTTTTTGAATCCGTTGCAATGAAAAAAGGGCGTGAATTATCCACAGGTTCTGAACAGGCGGCGATTCTCCCCGTGTGCGTAATAATACACTTGGCGGGCCGCCCCAGCGGGTGACGCTTTTTGTTCAAAAGATACGGCAGAAGAGACGGCTTGTCATGCCTCTGCGTCCTGCCGCCTACCAGCACCATATCGCTGGCGTATCTCAGCCCGTGACCGAATGCCCTTGCTTTTTTATTTGTTATCCATTTTGAATTCCCCGTCCTTGTTGCGATTTTGCCGTCCAGTGAAACGCCCTCTTTCAGCATAACCCACGGCCTTTTCCTTTCAAAAGCGGAAACAAAACCCCTGTTCAGAGACCTGCACTCCCGCCTGCAGACACCGAGCACAACTTCAACATTATGCGCTCTTAAATATCTAATACCTTTCCCCGAAACAAGCGGGTTCGGGTCTTTCATTCCGACAATTACTTTTTTTATTCCCGCGCGGACGATTTCCGGAGCGCAGGGCGGCGTCTTGCCGTGATGGACACACGGCTCAAGATTCAAAATCATCACGGAACCCTTGAGAGAGACCTTTGATTTTTTTATTGCATCAATTTCTGCGTGGATGCCCCCGAAATAATGATGGTAACCCTGCGAAATGAGCCTGCCTTTTTTGTAAATCACCGCGCCCACCAGCGGATTGGGAGAAACCCTTCCCGTCCCTTTTTCCGCCAGCTCAACGGCTTTTTTCATCAATTTTTCTTTATCCATAAATAAAAAAGTCCCGATTCCCTCGGGACTGCGCAACCTCCTCCTTTTCTTTATCCATAAATTTTCCGGAAAAATGACCGTTGTCTGCCGGGGCTGTGTGAGCGAGGAGTTTCGCCCTCGCCCGCAGCGAACCCAGAGCGAGCCCTCTCACGTGAGTGTCCCCGGAAGGCAACGTCATTTTCATTTAATTCCTCGCTAAAAATAAAAAAGTCCCGAGACCTCCGGGACTGCGCAACCTTCTCCCATCCGGACTTTACCGTCGGCACCGGAATTGCGCCGGTTCAATCCGCCTTAGGCGGACTCGCGGGCTTTCACCGCCGGTTGAGAATTCCACTCTACCCCGAAGGTTTATCCCGTCAGATACCTGACGGGACTGTTCTTATATTACAAATTTGCGAACCAAAGGTCAATCATTGGACAACTGCTCACAATTAGTTAAATTTTTCAGGAATTTAGAAGCGCGCCGAGATATTTTTCTTTGATTTTGGCGCCCGAGCGCCAGCGGGCGTATTCGTACCTGTTGCCGCCTTTCTTCCGGACGCAGACGTGGCCGATATGATATTCGTTATTGTCGTCAATGACGAGCAGTTTGCCGCTTTTTATTTTTCTGTAAACACCCGGCTCTATCTTCCGCCGGCGACACCGAGTACCGTAGCCGGACGGATTATTTTTTTTCATCCCGCTTTTTTGCTTTGCGCCGGGTTTGCTTTTTTATTTCCTTCAGGTATTTTAAGTCCTCTACGTCCTTAGGCCGCGCGGCGGCAGCTTTCATTTTTATTATTTCTTCTATGGAGGGCATAAACACTTTCACTTTTCCGAATTTGCCTTCTTCCCGGGTCTTCCAAATACTCTCGAAGTCCGTTCCTAAAACCGAAGGATGTATATCTATACTGATAATGAAATTTCTTATTAGAATTTTTTTTCTGGCAAATTCTTCTTCATCCGTATCTTTAAGACAACAGCCCGATTCGTCTAAAGCGGAAATACATTTCTTAATATTATCTTTTGTATTTTCAATAAGAATATCAATGTCGTACGTGTATCTTAAATAGCCATAATGCGCAAAAGTCGCTGCGCCTATCAATACATACTTAACGCCTTTTTTATTAAGATTTTCTAATACTTTTTCCGCTATGTCTTCCCGTATCATCTTTTCCCTCAAATAATTTAGCCATTTTAAAAAATATCCTGTAGCGTTCTTCTTCACTAATTGTCAGAGCATCTTTTACCTTGATTTCTATTTCCTTGGCTTCATCATAGTAATCAATGGCGGTTACTTTTATTTTATGATTTACATTTTTCATATTTTATTTTAGCTTATGTGTGGTATTTTGTCAATATAGGGACGGGTTCTAATTTATTAATTTATATTTTTCAATTTTTTCACGGGCATGTTCTTTACGCCAGGCGTCTCTGGAATCAATCAGTAAACTCCACACCCTGACCGCATTCCTGTCGTCGCCGTGTATTTCGTAAATTCTGGCGAGGACACTCTTTACCAGATCCGGGCAGTCGGGAAAGGTTATCGCTTTCTCAAGGTAAAACACCGCGGCTTTCTCCCCTTTATTTTTGGTCATCGTAATCGCCGAAAGATAAAGACCTGCCTGGTAAAATTCCGGCCTGAAGCCGAGAGCGTCGGTAAGAACTTGAATTGCCTCATCTTCTCTTTTCTGAACCCACGCGAGAGCCGACGCCGAAAAAGTGACGGCAAAGTCAAAATTCCGGTCGAGACGAGTGCACCTTAAAGCGTAATGAACCAGATTTCTGTGTTCGGAAAACTCCGGAAATGCCCTTTCCCCCGGTTGGCTTTTTAACCCGGCAGACAACTCTTCGTCGGGAACTTCGCCGTAGTACTGGAGGAGCTGAATGAAAGCAATGTCCGCTGCAATCCGCCTGTGCCCGAACAAAATCGGCCAGAAGTCCTGGTAATGAGCAATCTCCGCAAAGGCATTTGAAAAAAGAGACGTGTTTTTGAAACTAAATTGTTTACAGGTTTTAATCTGAAAAAAAATACTGAGCAGAAAAAATAAAAGCGCAGCAATCCTGACCATTAAAATTCTTTTTTCTCGAAAAGGACGGCCGCCAGACACATAACGGCGAGAGTGTAAAAGACAGCATAAAGCGAAGCCGGAGCGAGGCCGCCGGACGTTAAAAAGCGGCCGCTGACGTAATCCTGTAAATTCAAAACCGTGTAATTCGGTAAAACCCATCTGAAAACCTTCAGAACAACCGTCACGGCTGAGGGAAGTTTTTCAGCCAGAAACTCAATTTCCCCGAGGATATGGCCCGCTATCCATATTAAAAACGAAAAAACAAATGCGGATGCCTGACTTGTGCAGGCGAGCGAGACAAGAACCGCAACCGCCGTTATCATTGTGATTTTGAGAAATATAAAAAGATAGCAAAGAAAATAAAATCCGGAGAGCTCCGCTTTTTTAAGGACGAGCAGCAGCGTAAGCAGGGCTCCCATCGCGGCAATTTCAAGAGCGGCGGCAAGGACGATTCCTGCAAACCTTCCGAAAAGATATTCTATTCTTTTGACCGGCCTTGTGAGGGGAAGATAAATCGTTTTGTTAAGACATTCCAAAAGAGCGACCTTTATCGCAAAAAATAAAACGGTTATGAGCGAAAAAAACTGAATGGCGCCCAAACCTATGTCCTGTATCGCTCTCGTCTCGACAATCTGTGAAAGACGCGAAAACACGAACGCCGAAACAAAAACAAAAATTATAAATAAAACCGAAAGTGAAAAAGAACGGCTCCGGGCATTTTCTTTCAGCGTATATCTGGCAACGTTAAAGACCGCTTTCACAGAACAGCCCCCAAAAATTCTTCTTCCAAATGACCCTGGACGACTCCGACTTCACGCACGATTCTGCCGTTTTTTAAAATCCCCGCGCGGGTCGCGACTTTTTCCGTCTCGGCAAGGAAATGAGATGTCAGAAATATCGTCTTGCCGGAGGCGTTCAATTCTTTTATATAATTCCTCATCTCCGCTATGCCGACGGGGTCAAGGCCGGAATACGGCTCGTCCATTATCAGAATATCAGGGTCGTGCAAAAGGGACTGAGCAAGAAGAATCCTCTGCTGCATTCCCTTGGAATACTCTTTGATTTTTCTCTTTACAAAATCCGAAAGCCCAAGAAATTCCATGAGTTCGCCGATTTTCCTTTGTCTTGCTTTCTTCCCCATTCCCGATAAAATCCCCATCAGGTCCAGAAGTTCCATGCCCGTGAGATCCGGAAAAAGGTACGGGCTTTCGGAAACGTAACCGATTCTGCTTATCACCGAGGGCGCTGGTTTCTCTCCGAAGACAAAAATTCTGCCCGAATCGGGAAAGATGAGATTTAAAATCAGCTTGACCGTCGTTGTTTTGCCGGCGCCGTTCAAACCGAGCAGACAGTAAATCTCGCCTTTAAATATGTTCAGCGTAAGCCCCTGAACCCCGACGGTTACCTTTGTCTTAAAAAAATGATTCTTCCTGTATCTTTTCGTGACATCCGATATTTCTATCGCTTTTTCAGACATTTATTCATCGTATGCGGCAATGGCGGCTTTCGCCGCTGCTTCTTCCGCAATTTTCTTGTTTGAGCCGGTTCCCGTTCCTGCATTTTTTTCGTTTATCCTTACGTTCACGATAAATTTTTTCTTGTGCGGAAGGCCTTCTTCCGAAACGACTTCATACCGCGGCAGAACCCCGAATTTTTTTTGAACAATCTGCTGGAGACGGCTTTTTGAATCCAGTTTGTCGGACGCCTGTCCTATTTGAAAATAATTTTCAATGAATTTCTCTACCTTTTTCCACCCGCCGTCCAGGAAAACGGCTCCGGTCAGCGCCTCAAAAGTATCGGCGAGAACGGATGTCTGCAGAGAAACATCGCCCTCGAACGAATCGCCGATTTTCAGGAAACTGTCCAGACGCAGTTCCTTCGCAATCCGCGCAAGACGTTTGGTGTTTACCAGATGAGAGCGCATTCTCGTGAGCATTCCTTCGGAAGCGCCGGCAAAAATATCGTACAGCCGGTGTGAAATATAAAGGTTTAAAACCGAATCGCCGAGAAATTCAAGCCGCTCATTCGACTCGTCAATCTTACCTTTCTGAAACGCATACGTTTTGTGGGTGAAAGCCTTTTTGAACAACCCGACATTATTTACCTTAAATGTAAGAATCCTCTCAAGATTGTGCAAATCCGACGTCCTCATACTGTTTTAGTTGTTTCTATGATAACCGGCCGGCGCCGGTTTATCCGCCAATGACACGCAAATATTCTGCGTTACACTCCCTTCTTACGAAGAAACTTTTGAATTTACATACTCAATCGCTTTACCGACGGTATCAAGTTTCTGCGCTTCCTCATCGGCAATTTCAAGACCGAATTCATCTTCAAGCGCCATCACGAGTTCTACCTGGTCCAGCGAATCGGCTCCCAAATCATTTACAAAATTCGCATTGGGTAAAATTTTTGCAACATCCACTCTCAACCTCTCCGCAACAATTGCCTTGATTTTTTCTTCAACACTCAGTTCCGCCATCTTATCCTCCCTTTAACCCTTTTTTCACATCACCATCCCGCCGTCGACTCTGACGACCTGCCCTGTTATGTAAGCTGAATCCGACGAACACAAAAAACACACGAGATTCGAAACATCTTCCGGACAGCCAAGCCGCTTCAGCGGCACCGCCTCAAGCATTTTATTTTTCACCTCTTCCGTGAGTTTGTCGGTCATCGCCGTCCCGATAAATCCGGGGGCAACGGCATTGACCCTCACATTCCTTGATGCCAACTCCTTCGCGAGGGTTTTGGTCAAAGATATAATACCGCCCTTCGACGCAGCATAATTCGCCTGACCGGCATTCCCTATCTGCCCGATAATCGAGGCCACATTCACCATAACGCCGCCGGTCCTCATCATCGGCCGGACCGCCGCTTTTGAGCAATTAAACACACTTTTCAAATTGATGTCAAGAACTTTATCCCAGTCCTCTTCTCCCATACGCATAAGGAGAGCGTCCTTCGTAATGCCGGCATTATTCACCAATATATCAATATGTCCGAATTTGTCAAGAATTTCCTTGAATTTTGCAAGAACCTCTTGGAAATCCGAAACATCAAACGCTTTATAATCACTATTAAAACCCGAAGCCCGCAATTTGGACGATGCTTCTTTTGCTTTCTCTTCATTGATGTCAACAATAACCGCGGTCGCGCCGTTTTCCGCAAGTTTTCCGGCAATTGCAAAGCCGATTCCCTGCGCACCGCCGGTGACGACGGCGACCTTATCCGTAAATTCCATAGCTCCTCCTTTTAGCATTTATCCGGGCTCCTGGAAATACCCCTGCCCGCCGCCGCGCACAGGGCGGGGTCATTGGGTTTAACATTTTTAAGCGCTGTTTACAAGCGATAACGCATTTATTGTCTTCGCTTCGGGAACGATATTTTTAATCAGCGGCGACAAAATACTTTTTTCAGCGCATTCGATAAAAACCTCTACACCGTTTCCCCTCATAAATTGAACGCTGGAAACCCACTTTACAGGGGCGGCAATCTGATTTTCAAGCGAATGCAGGATTTCTCCCGACGTTTTTTCGGCGACGCCTCTGAAATTTGAAACAACCGGGAATGCCGGGTCGCTGAAATAAAAGTTCGAGAGTTCTTTATTATACCTTTTCTGGACCGGCCTCATCAGCAAAGAATGGAACGGACCTTTCGCGCTTAACGGAATAACTCTTGCCTTTGCGGTGTTTTTTAATGCTTCTATGGCTTCCGCCGTTCCTGCAACAACCGTCTGTTTTTCGGAATCGAAATTGACCGCCTCTATGAATTTGCCGCCGAGGGAAATCAGACCGCACATACTTACAACTTCTTCCTTTTCAAGACCGATAACCGCCGCCATCGAACCGGCAGGAGAGAACTTTTCCATCATCCGGGCGCGAATCACGAGGAGTTTCAAAGCAGAGCCCAGGTCCAGACAGCCGGCGGCGTAAACGGCGCAATACTCGCCCAAACCGTGCCCCGCCGCAAAAAGCGGCTCTTTCCCGAGCGCATCTTTTATGATGGAATAAATCATTATGTTTGCGAGAAAAACTGAAAGATGCGTGTTTGACATTCTTGAAAGTTCTTTTTCCGGACCGTTAAACATAACATTTTTCCTTGACTCCCCGAGAATTTTGCATGCGGAATCCAGAACATCCCGGGCCTGCGGAAATTTTTCGTAAATTCCCCTGCCCATGCCGACCCGCTGAACGCCCTGTCCCGGAAAAACAAAAGCGAAATTATTCATATAAATGAAAGGGGACAGGGCTTTTCAAGACCTGTCCCCTACTATCAACTGTCCCCAACTATACCCCGCCGTTAAGAATCGAATACTTTTTTATTTCACGGGCAATTGTCTCGTTGAATTGCGCGTCAATTTCCGCATCAGCCGATATTACGGCATTCATTATGGCTTTCTCGTTGGCAATGCCGTGGGTCACCATGACATTCCCGTTTAAGCCGACAAGAAATGTCGCGCCGTATTCGCTGTAATCGAATTTCTTAAAAAGTTTTTTGGCAAACCCGGCGCTGAGCCGGCCTATAAAAGAGTCCTTTGAACCGGAACTAAAACTTTTCTTGACCACTTCACCGAAGCCCTCCGCAAATTTTAGAAGGATGTTTCCGACAAAACCGTCGCAGACAACGCAATCGCACTTTCCCGAAAGGACATCCCCGCCTTCGATGTTGCCCACAAAATTCAGGTCCGACTTCTGCAAAACACTGTTTGCCGCAACAACAGCATCCGTCCCCTTGCTGTCTTCCGTGCCGTTTGAAAGAAGCCCCACCCGCGGTTTGTTTATTTTAAGAATTACCGAGGCGCAGATACTCCCCATAAGCGCAAACTGGCAGAGCTGCTTCCAGTCGCAATTCGTGTTGGCTCCTGCGTCCAGAAGGACAAACGGTTCTTTTATCCCCCGCGCCATAACCGCTATCGCGGGACGGAGAATGCCCGGGATTCTCTCAAGCACAATAACCGCCGCAGCCATAAGCGCGCCCGAATTGCCGGCGCTGATAAAAATGGAGGCTGGGTTTTCTTTCAAAAACTTCATTCCGACCATTATGCTTGAATCAGGATATTTTTTGCACGCCCGGGCGGGCTTATCATCCATCTTTATAACCTGCGAAGCGTGAACGATGTGAAGCCGCGGGTGTTTGAAGCCCCTTAAAATTTTTCTTATTACCGCGGCGGCCCCCACGAGGTAAATTTCGGAAGAGACATTATCCAGGGCGCTGACGGCGCCGGCAACCTGGGCATGAGGGGCATTATCGCCGCCCATCACATCGAGAACAATGTTGCCCATTACTTTTTGCGTTTTGTCTCTTTGATTTCGCTTCTCGTCTGGATAACTTTTTTATCCTTGTAAAACCCGCAGGCCGGGCAGACGGTGTGCGGAGAAATCAATCTTCTGCACTGCGGGCACGGGACGAGGGGAACGTCAATGCTCCTCATCCACGAAGCCCTTCTCCTTCTCTGTTTCGCTTTCGATGTTTTCCTTTTTGGATTTGCCATTTTTTCTCCTGTTAAATAATTTTATCAACCATTCGGCTTATCATCAGTTCCTCGTCGGTCGGTATAACAATCACCTTTACGTCCGAGTTGTCTGCGCTTATAACTCCGCAGGCGCCGTTTTTTATTTCTTCGTTCTTTTTCAAATCGATTATTATCCCAAGATTTTCCAGATTTTTCAAGACCTCTTTGCGGACGGCGGGTGAATTTTCGCCCGCGCCCGCCGTAAAAACAACCGCATCCGCGCCGTTCAGTACGGCAATATAACTGCCTATGTATTTTTTTATCCTGTAACAGAACATCCCGAATGCGAGAATTGCCCTCTCATTGCCCGCCTTGATACTTTTCAGTATTTCCCGCATGTCATTTGAAATGCCGCTTACGCCGGCAAGACCGCTCTGCCTGTTCAGAACCGCGCCCATCCTGCGAATATCCAGTTCTTCCTCCATCATAATGTGCAGAACCGCGGCAGGGTCAATATCTCCGCAGCGCGTTCCCATCATCACTCCTTCAAGCGGCGTAAAACCCATTGATGTATCAACGCATTTTCCTCCTTTTGTTGCCGAAAGTGAGGCGCCGTTTCCAAGATGGCCTGTAATAATTCTGGATTTTTCCCTGGGAATTTTCAGCATTTCAATTGCCCGTTCCATCACATAGTGGTGGGAAGTCCCGTGGAAACCGTATTTTCTGATCAGATGTTTCACATAATATCTGTACGGAATCGCATACATAAAGGCAAAATCGGGTATTGTCTGGTGAAAAGCGGTGTCAAAAACGCCGACGTTCGGAACACCCGGCAAAATTTCCTCAATTGCTTCTATTCCCTGATAGTTATACGGATTATGCAGAGGCGCCAGTTCAAAAGTAACGTCCGTAAGATATTTTTTAACCTCTCCGCTAATCACGGCGGGCGCCGAATATTTCCCGCCGTGGACAATTCTGTGACCGACCGCTTTTATCTGTGACTTGCCGGTTATAATCTTATTTTCCGGAGATAAAATGAAATTTAATATCCCTTCAACGGCAACCCTGTGATTTTTAATTTCCGCGACCTTTTTGATTGACCTTCCGTTAATACAGTGCCTGTGTTTGATTATCGCCCCGGGGGCGCCGACTTTTTCAACAACACCCTCCGCAAGACAGGTCTCGTTCTTTGAAACAAAAACCTTGTATTTAACCGAGGATGACCCGCAGTTTAAAACGATATTAACCTTGTCATTATCCTGTTTGGAAAATTTCTTTTTCACGACATTTTTACAACAGGATAATTCTTATACTTCCACCCGTTAATCCCGCTTTCCTTAAAGAAAAACAAAATCTCTCTTTTTGCCGATTCGGGGGAATCGCTCGCGTGAACGGCGTTATGGCGTCCGTCTCTCGCGAATCTGCGCCGGATTGTTCCCTTCTCCGCCCGGGACGGATTCGTCGCCCCGACAAGTTCTCTGAGTTTTTTTATTGCGCTGTTTCTGCGCAGAACCATTACGATAACGGGATTCGATGACATAAAATCCACGAGAGGCCTGTAAAAATCCTTCCTGCGATGCTCTGCGTAAAACCGCGAGGCTTTTGCTCTGTCCATCCTGAGCATTTTCATCCCGATAATTTTGAACCCGCCTTGAAGGATTTGCTCTATTATAAGCCCCGTTTGATTTTCGCACAGAGCGTCCGGCTTAATTATAAAAAGCGTCTCTTCCATCTCTTTTTCCTTATCAGGGGCTCTTACTTCTTCACTCTGCAGGAGGCACGGCGTTGCCTGACAAGCCCGTCAGTCCGAGGGTCTCTGCTTTCTCCCCGCAGGACTGCGGAGCGAGCCGCCCTCGTGAGTGTGCTTGAAAGGCAATGCCGTGTCAACATATCTTATTCCTTATCGGGACAGCGCCAAATTGCCGCCGGAAATAAATCCGGCAAGCGTTGCCGCCACTTCACTCGTCCCCGACTTACCGCCCAAATCGTAAGTGAGGGTCTGACCTTCTTTTATAAGTTTTCTCACCGCCTGCTCTATTTTCACCGCCGCTTCTTTTTCTCCGATGTGTTCAAGCATCAAGCCCGCCGAGAGAATCATTGAGACGGGGTTTATTTCGTTTTTCCCCGCGTGTTTCGGAGCGGAGCCGTGCGTGGGTTCGAAGACGGCAATCTCCGAGCCTATATTCGCCCCCGGCGCAAGACCCAGTCCGCCGATAAGGCCGGCGCACAGGTCGGAAAGAATGTCCCCGTAAAGATTCGGCGCAACGATAACATCGTAAAGCAGCGGCTTTTTAACCAGCTGCATCGCCATATTGTCAACAATCCTGTCCTCCGAGGCAATCCGCGGATATTCTCCCGAAACCTTTCTGAACGCCTCAAGAAAAATCCCGTCGCTGAATTTCATTATGTTCGCCTTGTGAACGCCGGTAACTTTCTTTCTGTTATGCTTTACCGCATACTCGAAAGCAAACCTGCAGATTCTCTCGCTCGCTTTTTTTGAAATCGGCTTAATCGATATTCCGCAGTCGCCGGGAAACTTCACTCCTGCGAGGGAGCCGAGTTTTTTAACTTCTGCGGAGTTCTTTTCAAATTCAATTCCCGCGTAAACGTCCTCGGTATTTTCCCTGACGACAATCAAATCCACGTCCGGGAAAGGAACGCCGCGCGCGCCGTAACTCCTGCACGGCCTCAAACACGCGTATAAATCCAGTTCCTGTCTTAAGTAAACATTTACGCTTCTGAAACCCGTCCCGACGGGCGTCGTAATCGGGCCTTTCAAAGCGACTTTATTCTTCCGGATACTTTCCACCGTTTCGCCGGGAATGGGCGTACCGTATTTTTCCATAACCCCAGCTCCGGCGGGCATCACCTCCCAGTCAATGTCAACGCCTGTCGAGGCGACCACGGTTTTCGCCGCTTCGGTAATTTCAGGGCCGATCCCGTCGCCGGGTATGAGGGTAATCCTGTGTTTCACAAGCCCCCCTTCTTTTTTATGTAGCTGACGAGACCTCCCGCCGCCAGAATTTCCATCATCTTCCCGGGAAGTTCGGGGAACTCCAACTTAAAGTTTTTCGTCTTATTTTCAACAAAACCATTTTTTAAATCCACCTCGCACAGGTCCCCGTCTGAAAAGTCCGTCGTATCCACTTCCACCGCGGGGAGCCCGATGTTTATGCAGTTCCTGAAAAAAATCCTCGCAAACGATTTTGCAATGACGCACGAAATCCCCGAAACTTTTATAACTCTCGGGGCATGCTCGCGGGATGAACCGCAGCCGAAATTCTCCCCCGCAACAATTATGTCTCCCTTTTCAACTTTTTTAACAAAGCCCTCATCGGCGTCCTCAAGAGTGTGCTTCGCAAGTTCGGAGATATTATTCCTTAAATGATAATACCTTCCGGGACAAATAAGGTCAGTGGACACATTGTCGCCGAATTTATGAACCTTGCCCTTTATCACAGGAACTCCCCCGGGTCCGTTATTTTTCCCGTTATTGCGGTCGCTGCGGCAGTCTGGGGAGATGCGAGATAAACAAACGAATCGGGGTTACCCATTCTCCCTTTGAAATTCCTGTTCGCCGTGCTGAGACAGCGCTCGCCGTCCGCCAGAATTCCCTCGTGCACGCCGCAGCAGGGCCCACAGCCCGGGGGAAGAATGAGCGCTCCGAGTTCCGCAAATTTATCAAGAATGCGGGATGAAATCAGACCCTTTAAAACGCTGCGGGAGGCAGGACCTATTATCAGAGACGTTCTGATTTTATCCGTTTTTTTCAGAATCTCGTAAGCGTCCTGAAAATCGGCGAGGCGGCCGTTCGTGCAGGTACCGAGCATTACGACGTCGATTTTTGTTTCTTCAATTTCTTTTATCTTAAAAACGTTTGAGACCTCGTGCGGGAAGGCGACACAAGGAACGACCTCGTCAAGCAAAATCTCAATTTTCTCTTCGTACGAACCGTCAGCTTCAAGAGGTTTGAAATCCCCCCCCCTGCCCTGTCCGGCAAGGTAATTTTTAACAACTCCGTCGGCGGGAAAAATTCCGGTTTTCGCGCCCGCCTCCACCGTCATATTTGAAATCGTGAAGCGCCCTTCTATCGGAATGTTTTTCAAGCCCTCACCGAAAAATTCCATAACCTTGTAAATTGCTCCGTTTGAGCCGAGCCGGCCTATAATTTCCAGAATAACATCTTTGGCGGAGGTGCCTTTTTTCAATTTTCCCTTCAGTTCAATCCCGAGAGAATGCGGGACTTTCAGCCAGACGTTTCCGGCAGCCATCGCGCACGCGGCGTCGGTTGAACCGAAACCCGCGGCGAAACAGCCGAGAGCCCCCGAAGTCGGCGTGTGGGAATCCGCTCCCACGATAATGTCGTACGGGGAAGAAAATTTTTCAACCATCAGCTGATGACAGATACCCTCCTCAAAGACCTTCACTCCGGCCCGTCCGGCAAAAGACCTTATCTTGCAGTGGGCGTTCGCGAGTTCTTTCCTCGGGGGCGGAACCGCATGGTCAATAAAAAAATAACAGTTCGCGGGATTTTTCAAGCCGACCGAAAGGTCATTAATTCCGTCAATCGCGAGGGGTCCTGTCCCGTCCTGGCAAAACACTTTGTCCACAGGGAGAACCAGTATCTCGCCGGGCCGGACTTCTTTTCCCTTTTTCCGTGAAATGATTTTCTCTGTCAATGTCATTTTTTCACTGGATTTTAGTATAAATTTCGCCTTTTGACAAATAAATTTTTATTAAAGTTAACGAAATCCTTTTGCGGATACCGTGCATTATAGCGGTTAAAATTCATCTTTCTTCTTCTATGGAGATTTTCGCGCCTTTGATTTGCGGGACTGAAAACATGAGCCCGGGTTTAATTTTCAACACAATTTCAAACAAGCTCGCGCTCTTTTTTAAGGGCTCTGAAATTTCAAGACACTCCTCCCCCGCCGCCCCGGCAATCTTCCCGCAGACGCTTTTTGCTTTTTTACCCGAAACCTGAAGACGGAGAATTCTTGAATACGGCGGGAAATTAAACCGCTTCCTTACCTGCAGCTGCTTCTCGTAAAAATCATCCGTTTCGCCCAGAGCGTCCTCCGCAATCTCAAATGCGATTTTCGTCTGAATAAACAACTTCGTTCCGGCACCACGGGTCCGAAGAAAATATTTTATCCTGCGGAGAAATGAAAATGTATTCTCGTCCGCTTTCCAATTCCCTCCGTAAAGGGCGAAATCGGCGTCGAGCACCGCGAAAAGTCCGATTTTTTCCCAGTTTTTTATACAGGCAAAACCGCTGTCTGAAATCAGAACATTTATCCGTCCTTTTTCGAAGTCGTTGAAAAGCGCCTTTTTCTCATCCGGCAGAGCTCTTATGTTTACGGCGTAAACCGACAAATTCTGCAGCTCTCTTCTTAAATACGCTGCAACGTGCTCCCTTCCCAGACCGCGGTTTTTCAGTTTCTTCCGTCCGCAGTCCGGACAGGTTTTCGGCAGGGGGTACGATTTTCTGCAGCGTGGACAATAAAGAGCGAACTTCGACACGACAAGTTTCCTGCCGCATTTTTCACACTTTGCCGCGTAACCGCAGGCGGAGCAGACAAGCGAACCCGCCCAGCCGCCTTTCGGCAGATAAAGCAGAACTTTTTTACCTTCATCCGCATTTTTCCTGATTTCTCCTAAAAGTTTTTTTGAAATTCCGAAGTCAACCTCGCCCTCGTCTGTATCGCAGACAGACCCGCGGACAACCGCCGGAAAATCCGCAAAAACGGATTTTGCGCTGTTATTCTTTATCCTGTAATACTGCTCAACCGTCATGGTTTCGGAGACCTCGAGCATCTGCGCGCCGGAAAGTTCAGCGCGCTTTGCGGCGACTTCGGCGGCGGAATATCTCGGATGCTGCTCCTCAAAAAACGCCGAATCCTGCGGTTTTATAATGACAATCAGAGAAAGTTTCCTGAAGGGCGTAAAAACAGCGCTTCTCGTTCCTATTACGACATCTGCACAGCCGGATTCCGCATCCTTCAAAATACTGTACCGGACGCCCGGAGAAATTCCCGAGTGAAAACAGGCAAATCTGAAACTTTTTACGACTTCCAGCCATTCATTTATATTTTCTTTTCTCGGAATCAGAAAAAGAACCTGTCCTTGTTTTTCCGTTGTCCGTTTGATTGCCCCGTAAAGCATATTTTTTGCGGAATCTATGTTGCCGGTTATGCAGACGCTTTTCCCTTCCGGAATTTCGGATGCCGCAGGCGTTGCGGAATAATCACTCCCGCCGAGCGGCTCTCCGGGAGAAGAAACGGAGTCCGAGGATTTCAATTTTCCGGATTTGCTTTTAATATCAGACGGTAAAATCATTTTCAGAGCCATTCCGGAAACCGTAAAATAATACTTCTCCATCCAGCAGGCGAGAGCGAATAATTCATCGGTCAGAACAGGTATCTCGTCAATTTTTTTTATAACTTTTTTAAGCGGTTTCCCTGACGGCGGAACGTCCGTTTCAACGCAGTATCCGGTGAGACGGCGGAGGCCGAAAGGGACAAGCAGCCGGCAGCCCTTCGAAACGTTAAAATCGGTTTCGTAATCGAAACTGCGTTCAATCGGAAGCGGTAAACTGACGCGGACAATCACAGCGTGAAATTTATCCTGCACGCCCCAAGAGGCGCATTATGACTTTTATATCCTCCCATGCAGGTTTTTTGGCGGGGGGATTTCTTAAAAGATACGCCGGATGGAAAGTCGGCACGACCTTAACCTCGAACTGCGGCTCGTCGGGAAGAATCCTGATATCAAAAATTTTCCCTCTGACCTGCGAGATCCCGATTTCACGCCCGAGAATCACTTTTGTAGCCGGAGAGCCGAGAGAGCAAATTACCTTCGGACGGATTATTCTGATCTGCGCCAGCAAAATATGAAAACATTTCTGCACTTCAAGAATATCCGGAGGCCTGTCATTCCCTCTTTTCTCGGGATTTAAGGGATCTTTCATCGGATGGCATTTCACAATGTTCGTGATGTAAACGTCATCCCTTCCGATTTTCATCCCGTTTTCGAGAATTTTCGTAAGAAGCTGGCCCGCTCGTCCGATAAAAGGCATGCCTTTATGGTCCTCGTCAAAACCGGGGCCTTCGCCGATAAACATCAAATCGGCGGCGGGATTGCCCTCGCCGAAAACAATTTTTGTTCTGCTTTTGCTTAAAGGGCACATTTTGCAGGCTGAATATTTTTTTCTCAATTCCGCAAGAAGGGCGGCTTTATCCCCCTTCAATTCTCCCTTTAGTAAAGGGCGGGGTACCCAATCGTAGATTGGGTCGGGGAATTTGTCATTCTTTTTCGGGCCGGAAGGCCCGGCATCTTTCATTTTTTTATGCAGGTCCGGGATATCGGTAAAACCGACATCCTTCATCTGAATCAGGAATTTCTTTAATTTTTCCCTTTGCATACGACTTCCCACAGAATTTCCGCAAGGTCCTTCTTTGAAATTTCATTGAACATCAGCGCCGTTTCATCTCCCAGAATAAAACCCGTTGTCTCCGTATTTGAAATGGCGTCTCTCCTGTTGAGAACAATAAAATCAAAATTCTTATCCGCCTTTTTCTTCAAAGCCGACGGCACATCAAGGTCGTCTTCCAAAGCAAACCCTACCGCGGTCCTGAACGACTTCCCGCGGGAGACCCGCTTCGCAATATCAACGGTTGATTTCAGGCAGAGTTTACCCCTCTCTTTTTTCCTTATTTTTACGGGGCTGCACAGCAACGGCGTCCAGTCGCATGGCGCGGCCGCAAAGAATAAAATATCCGCCCACTTAAAATTATCCTTCACTTTTTCATACATCTCCGAGGCCGTTAAAACCGGAATAACACGGCTTCCTCCGGGAAATTTTACGCTTACAGGGCCTGAAATTATTCTTATCTCGTATTTTTTTTTCAGGAAAACAGCCGCTATTTCTCTCGCCATAATGCCGGAAGAAGCATTCGTTATAAACCTGACGGTATCAATATATTCTCTTGTAGGTCCTGCCGTAATTAAGACATGGGGACGGTGCTTTACCTGTCTGCGCCGAAGCGGCTTCGGCAGGCAGGCAATATGACATTTTTCTGCCATAGGATGCCCTCTTTTTCCTGATTATTTCTCTGCCAGCACTCTACTAACGATTTCTTCCGGCTCCGACATACGGCCGGCGCCGGTGCCGCCGCTCGCAAGACGTCCGGCATCCGGACCTATGATTTTTATGCCCTGTTTTTTTAAAGTTAAAATGTTCTTTTTAATTATTCCGTTTTCCCACATTGCCGTCTCCATTGCGGGTGCGACTAAGAGCGGACACCGCCGGGAAACAACAAGCGTGGTAAGGAGATTGTCGCAAATCCCGGCAGCAATTTTGCTTATCGTGTTCGCCGTAGCGGGAGCAATTATAAAAACATCCGCCCAATCGGACAGGGCAATATGATTTTCCGCGCTCCCAGGCGATAACTGCTCAACAAATGCCTCCTGCCCCGTCAGCCCCCTGAAAAGAACAGGAGAAATAAACTTTGCCGCCTCCGGCGTAAGAACCGTCTTCACCATACATTTTTCTTTTGTGAAAATGCTTGCAATGACGGCCGCCTTGTAACAGGCAATTGAAGAAGTGACCCCGAGAATGACGGAGAACGGCTTACGTTTTTTTCTTTTTTTCACCAATTTCCTCATCCAGCGCCTCTATGATAAGTGTGTCTATTTCCTTTTTATCAAGCGGCCCGGCCTTCTGCGATTTAACCCATCTTTTGTTGAACCCGTCAAAACTCCTCTTCAGTATTTCAAACGGATTGCCGGTACAGTCAGAAGTCTTTCTTTTCAAACCTTCAATTGAAATCTTGTCCATTTTTCTCTCCTTATCCTGGTGGCATTCATGCTATATCCTTATTCTACACGAATTCGCAATATAAATTGCGGATATTTCTTTCTCCGCTTTTTTTATATCGTCATTAATAACGAGGTAATCAAAATTTTTTATTTCTTTCAATTCAACCCGCGCATCCTGCATCCGTCTTCTTATGGTTGCCTGCTCGTCCTGACCGCGGGCACGCAGACGTTTTTCAAGTTCTTTTATTGAAGAAGCGGTAATAAAAATAATGTTCGCCCAGGGAAACATCTTTTTCACGCTTTTCGCGCCCTTAACGTCAAGATCAAGCACAATGCTCCGGCCATTCTTCAACGCGCTTTTTATATTTTTGGCGGAAGTTCCGTAATAAAACCCGTGGACTTTAGCCCATTCCGCAAATTTCTTTTCCCGTATTTGCCTGCGGAAGACACTTTCCGTTACAAAATTGTAATCCACACCGTCCTTTTCGGAATGTCTCGGTCGTCTCGTGGTCGTTGAAATGGAATAAATTATGTCTTTAAACCTGCGTCTCATGAATTTTACAAGAGTCGTTTTGCCGCCGCCCGAAGGAGCCGTAAGAACAAAAATCCCCGCCCTGATTTTCCCCGCAAGTTTATACAGAGACGGCCTCATTTCCGGCGGCCCATTTTCGACAGCGCAATTTTTATGACTTCCTCGGCGGTTGAAATATCCTTGTTTTCCTGTATCACTTCATTGACAACGCGTCTTGAAAGAGCATTCTGCCAGCCGAGCGAAACAAGCGCCGCCGCGGCGTCGGCAAAAACCCCGTGCGCCTCGGGGATTTCTTCTTCAAGCTCCACTTTCCTTATTTTGTCTTTCAAGTCAACAATTATTCTTTTTGCGCTTTTTTCGCCGAGGCCGCTCACCGCGCAGAGCGACTTTACATCATCGGCTAAAATAATTGATACGACCTGCGCCGGAGAAAAAGTATTGAGAATAGCAAGCGAGACCTTCGGACCTATTCCCGAGACGGAAACAAGCATTTTAAAAATTTCCTTCTCCTCGCGTTTGATAAATCCGAAAATCTGAGGCATCTCGTCCCTGTTGTATTTTACGTAAGTGTAAATACCGCAATCTTCACCCTGAGCCGGCAGATTTGATTTTGCAAGGTCGGACATCACCAGTTCAAAACCGATCCCGCCGGCCTCAATTACAACTTCGGGGGTCTTTGAAAAAATTTTTCCTTTAAGAAACCCTATCATATTATTTTGCCGAATCTCCGCCCGAATAATTTCTGCTGTCCGTTAAATAACAGAAAGCGCAGGCAAGCGCATCGGCAGCGTCGGCGGGGACTTCGTCCTTTATTCTCAACAAACGCTTCACCTGCGCGGCAACCTGCTCTTTTGAGGCGCGACCGTAACCAACGGTTGATTTTTTTATCTCAAGCGGCGAATACGTTTCAAACGGAATTTTCTTTTCGCTTGCCGCAATCGCCGCGGCCGCCCACGCCCGCCCCAAATTTAAAGCGGCGCGGACATCCTTGAAAAAGAACGGGTCTTCGCATGACACCACGTCCGGGGAAAATTCGCCTATAATTTTTTTAATCTCCCTGTAAATAAAGGCGAGACGGTCGGGAAGTTTCCCTCCTCTGGACGGCTTTATCACGCCGAACCGGAAGGAAGAAAAATTCCGGGCGTCTCCTTCTATAAAACCCCATCCCATGCAGTGGGTGCCGGGGTCAACGCCGAGAACTTTCATTCGGAAGAGGCGGCAAATTTTTCCATTATTTCTTCCGGAATGTCAAAATTGGCGCTCGTCTCCACCACGTCGTCGTGATTTTCGAGTTCATCCATAAGTTTAAGCATTGCAGAAGCCTGCCGCTCATCCAGCAAAACCTGCGACTGCGGTATGTTCATCACGCCGGAGTCCAAAGCCGCGATGCCCGCTTCCTTCAGGGCATTTAAAACTTTTTCAAAACTTTCGGGGGCCGTCGTTATTTCAAAACCGTCACCGGATTCTTTTATGTCGTCCGCGCCCGCGGAAACGGCGAGATCCATCAGGCGTTCTTCGTCTTCAACCTTCCCCACCTGCAAATAACCCTTTCTGCTAAACATCCACCCGACACAGCCGATCTCGCCGAGATTGCCCCCGTGATGCGAAAATATTTTTCTTACCTCCTGCGTTGTTCTGTTCCTGTTGTCCGTCTGGGCGGTGAACAGAACGGCGACGCCGCCGGGACCATAACCCTCGTAGCAAACCGTCTCGTATGATTCAGCGGCTTTTGTGCTCCTCTCAATGGCTTTTTTTATATTATCCGCCGGCATATTGCACTGCTTCGCTTTCTGCATTACCAGCCGCAGTTTTGCATTCTTATCGGGGTCGGTGCCGCCTTCCTTGCAGGCGACGTTGATTTCTCTGATTATTTTTGAAAAAACCTTGCCCTTTTTCGCGTCAATTACGGCTTTTTTGTGCTTTATCCCGGCCCATTTGGAATGACCGCTCATTATTCCCCCGCTTCCTTAACAGGGACAGTCCCCATTCGGGGACAGTCCCTTGCCCATTTGGAATGACCGCTCATCGTCCCTCCGCCTGCTGCTTCTCGTAACTGTCAACAAGGATTTTCATAATATTCGCCGGAGCAGGGTCGTAATGCGAAAAACCGACCTTAAATTCCCCCTGCCCCTTCGTCATAGACCTTAAGTCATTTATGTATTCAAGAATCTCCGCGGCGGGTACGAACGCCTTTATTATCTGTATATCTCCCGCTTTATCAAAAGTTACGATTCTTCCCCTGCGTGATGTAACGTCTCCCGATATTGCCCCCGTAAACTCGTCGGGAACCGAAATTTCAAGCGACATAATCGGTTCGAGAACAATCGGTTTTGACATTCCCGCGGCTTTCTTCGACGCCATGGATGCGGCGATCTCAAAAGCAAGATTTGAAGAATCCACTTCGTGAAAAGAGCCGTCATAAAGTTCCGCCTGCACATCCACCACCGGAAAGCCCGCAATCAAACCCTTTTCCAGAGAAGCAATCAGACCCTTTTCCACGGCAGGAATATAGTTGGAAGGAATCGCGCCGCCTACTATTTTGTTCACAAACTCAAAACCCTTCCCTCTCTCCAGCGGACGGAACCTGATAAAACAGTGCCCGAACTGGCCGTGACCGCCCGTCTGTCTTTTGTATTTCCCTTCCATGTCGGAAGGAACCGTGAACGTTTCCTTGTAGGCGATTTTCGGCGGAGAGAGAGTTAACTTTGTCCCGACGGTTGAAATAATTCTTTTTGCGATAACATCCAGCTGGACGTTGCCCATTCCCGAAAGAACAATCTCTTTCGTCTCGGAATTAAAGCCGAATGTGACAATCGGGTTTTCCCGCCGTATTGAAGCAAGGGAAGTCGCCACTTTTTCCTCTTCGCCCTTTGTCGCAGGCCTCACCGCGCGGGAGTACACCGGAAAAGGGAACTCCACAAAGGGCAATGCCTTTGCGGTTTTCTCCTCCGCGATGGTATTGCCGGCTGAAATATCCTTCAATTTAATAAGCCCGACGATATCCCCCGCCGAGGCTGCAAGAATCTGCTGTTTTTCGGAACCCTGAATGCTCACAATCTGCGCAGCGCGCAGAGACACATTTTTATTCACGTTGAAAACATCCTTGCCCTGTTTTATCGTTCCCTGTAAAATCTTCGTGAGAGCAATCTCGCCGGCATGCCCCTGCGCGGAGATTTTGAAAACCTGCGCTAAACATTTTCCGTCGGCAGAACTCTGAGGCCCCGTCGCAAATTCCGTAAGAAAGTTTATCAGGTTCTCGATACCCGCTTCGGTCAGGGCATCGCCGCTCAGGACAGGGACAATCTTTGAGGCGGCAATACCCGAGGCAAGCGGCGCTTTCAATTCTTCCGTCTTGAGCGTGCCCTGCGAAAGATATTTCTCAAGAAGAGCGTCGTCGGTGGATGCGACCGTTTCAATAAGCCCTTCCCTGAAAGTTGTATCCGATTCGTCGTTTAAAATATCTTTATCGCCGTCTTTGGAAGCAATATAAAACGGCGCGACATTTATCGTTATTTTGTTTTTTATTTCCGAAAGCCGCTCCTCCCATGAAGCCGCTTCCTTCCCCATTCCGTTTATAAAAAAGGCGGTGGGCTTGCCGAATTTTACCGCAATATCATAGACCTTTCTGGAAGCAAACGTCAGAGGAGAAGAAGCATCTACGACGATGAGAACAAAATCGCTCGCCCATATACCGGCTAACACCTCGCCTATAAAATCGGCGTAGCCCGGAGTGTCTATTATATTAACCTTTACGCCGTTTTTTTCGAAATGACCGAGCGCAAGGTCAATTGAAATCTGCCTTTCTTTTTCATCCTTCTGGGCATCAAAAATGCTCTGCCCTTTAGCAACGGCGTTAAGACGCGTCGTTACGCCCGCTTTGTGAACAAGCGCCTCGCACAATTGTGTTTTACCCGACGAGGGCTCGCCTGCTATTGCAACGTTTTTGAATTTTGACGGCATCACCCCTCCCTTTTATGCGGGTTCATATTACAAAATTTCTGCAGACGGTGTCAAAAAACCACAGGGTTAGAAACAGTACTTACACCTTTGTTTTCCGCTGTGCTTGTAAAACTGTTTCAGCACATTGAGCGGCACTTCACCGGGAACGGGATGCCCGATTCCGTCAATCAGAATAAAAACGGGTTTCTTATCAATAACCTTTTTGTCTGTCTGAATTAAGTTGAGGACTTTTTCCCTGTTAAATTTGAGCCTCTTAAAACCAGCCTTTATTATAAGCGAAATTGCCTTAACCATAACCTTTTCTGGGCATTTCTTAATGAAATTACTTAGCATAATTTCTTCTATCATTCCTGATGCGACCGCTTCGCCGTGTTTCATTTTCCCGTAACCGGAAAGCGTTTCAATTGCGTGGCCGATAGTGTGCCCGAGGTTCAAAATCATCCTGAGGCCGCTCTCCCTGAAATCCTTTTTTACTATTTCCATTTTTATTGCGGCGGATTTCCTGATTGTCTCAAGGATAATTTTTTCGCTGCCTTTTTTTATTCCGTCCATATTTTTCTCAAGAAAACCGAAGAAACTCTTATTGAGAATCCCGTACTTTACAACTTCGGCAAGGCCGTTTTTCATCTCCCGCGGCGGCAGAGTCCTTAAAAATTTTACGTCCATAATTACGGCGAGAGGCATCTTGAAAGCCCCCACAAGATTTTTCCCCTCCGGCAGATCAACGCCCGTCTTCCCGCCGAGAGAAGCGTCAACCATCGCCAGAAGAGTCGTGGGAATCTGAATAAAATCAATCCCCCGCAGGAATGTCGCTGCGAAAAAACCTGCGGTGTCTCCGACGACTCCGCCGCCGAGGGCAACCGCGAAACATTTTCTCGTAATCCGCGCCCTGAGCGCCGCCTTATACAAACGCTCCACCCTGTACAGGTTTTTGTATCTCTCCCCGTCGGGCAGAATTGCCGCAAGAACCTTTATGCCCTGCTTTTCCAGAGACCTTTTTACTTTCTTCAAATGTAACTTTCCGACAGTCGTGTTCGTAATCAGCAGGCACCTCTTCGTGTGAGAACGAACAACCCGCAGAACAATTTTTCCTGCATCAAGATTCTTCCCGATAAAAGTTCTGTTATAATTCATTTTCCCCGTCTCTTTTCTTCAAAATTAACTCTGTCAAATTCATACACAAATGTCAAACAAGCGCTTATTTTTCTATTCCCAACTGTAACACACCCCCATCTTTGACGAAGCCGTGCAAAGTTTTCTGTCAAGGGTCCAGATTGGCATTCCTGACAAAACAGCTGAGGCAAGTAAATGCACATCAATATATCCGAGACCTTTTCCGATTAATTTATTGCTTTCAACAAATTGCAACGCTTCCTCGTGCTCAACCTGTTCTGCCAACGCTAATGAACGAAGCAACGAAAGTATCTCAGCCCTGTTTTTGAGATTCCCGCATGAAAGTTCTCCAATGATGAAAGGATGACACACGACATCACCGTCATTCAGCAAAGACACCAGCCGGGAACTGCCTTGCCGCAAATGCAATATCCACACAGAAGTATCAACAAGCACCATCTTATCTGCCCTGTATTTTCCTGCGCGGTATTGCTTTTAGTTTTCGCTCAGTGGCTCCCAACTTTGCCAGCCTTTGACCGCTTGCCCGGGCAATTAAAGCTTCCAGACCGCGTCTAACGAGAGAAGTTTTTTCTTTAACGCCTGTTAACAGCGCCGCTTTCTCAATTAGTTTGTCTTCAATGTTTAATGTTGTCCTCATAGTGTGAGCCTCCTTTTATATGCAATTTTATATGCATTATTATGCCTTAATACTGCATATTTGTCAAGCGGCGGAAGGATTACCTGAATTCTTCTTTATTTTTGAGATTATTTCCGCGCAAACATCGTCAATTCCCCTGCCGTCCGTCACAATCTTAAAATCGCAGGTGGCGTAAAGTTTTTTTCTGCGCCTGTAAATTACTTTTAATTCCGTTAGAGGATTCTCGACTTTCAGAAGAGGCCGGCGCGAAGATGCCCTGACCCTTTTAAAGAGAACTTCCGGTTTCGCTTTGAGATAAAAGACGGTGCCGTTTTTCCTGAAATCGGAGATATTTCTTTTATCCAGGACGACGCCGCCGCCGGTCGAAATCACCTGGTTGTTCAGCAGACAGACGCAGTGGACAAGATTTCTTTCAAGCCGCCTGAACCACGCCTCGCCCTTGCGGGCAAAAATATCGTTTATTTTCATCCCTGCTGTTTTTACGAGATTCTCGTCCATGTCAAAAAACTCCATACCCAATTTTTTGGCCAGACGTCTCCCGACTTCCGACTTCCCCGACCCCATCATTCCCGTAAGAAT
The DNA here is from genome assembly GCA_043825615.1 of bacterium. Classification (GTDB taxonomy): domain Bacteria; phylum CG03; class CG03; order CG03; family CG03; genus JBDRMV01. Next base: position 38,118 of record JBDRRS010000019.1, read on the forward strand.
TATATTCATCCTGCGGGACGAGGTGTTCATATCTTACTCCTTGTCAGGGTGGCGGTCATTTTTATTCTTTACCACAGGAGGCACGGCGTTGTCTGATAAGCCCGTCAGTCCGAGGGTCTCTGCTTTCTCCCCGCAGGACTGCGGAGCGAGCCGCCCGCGTGAGCATGCTTGGAAGGCAATGCCGTGCCAACATATCTTACTCCTTGTCAGGGTGGAGGAAGGGCGGCGCCCAGAATTTAGCGATTCTTTTGAGATAGGTTTTGTAATTCGCGAGCACGTCCTCCATGCAATCGCCGCCGAGCTTCTCCATAACGGCATTGGCGATTTCCACTGCAACAACCGATTCGCCGATAACCCCCGCCGCCGGCACCACGCAAACGTCGCCTCTCACAATAGGAGCGGAAACGGCATTTTTTGTCTTTAAATCAACTGTCCTGAGGGGTTTTCCAAGAGAAGGAATTGGTTTGAGAGCAGCCCTCACGACGACAGGCATTCCGTTTGAAACGCCGCCTTCTATGCCTCCTGCATTGTTTGACTTCCTGTAAAACAAATCTTTCCTGCCGTAGCAGATGACATCATGAACTTTTGAGCCCGGCTGGGAGGAAGCGCCGAAACCCGCGCCTATTTCCACGCCTTTTACCGAAGGAATAGCCATCACCGCTTTTGCGAGACGGCCGTCAAGCCGGTTTTCCCACTCGTCATAACTCCCGAAACCCGGCGGAAGGCCGCTGACGACCACGCTGAAAACACCGCCGAGCGTGTCGCCTTTTTTCGCCGCCTCATCTATCGCCCGGAGCATTTTCTTCTCCGCTTTTTTATCTATGCACCTTAGGGGAGACGCTGCCGCTTTGCTTGCAATTTCCGCATAATTCAATTTTGCGGCTTCTGCGCGAATTCCCGCGATATCCTCCGTAAAAGAAAAAATTCTGATGGAAAGTTTATCCAGCAGTTTCAGACAAACGGAACCCGCCGCGACCCTTGCGACCGTCTCCCGCGCCGAAGCTCTTTCCAGAACATCTCTTATGTCATCCCGTCCGTATTTTATTAAACCGGCAAGGTCGGCGTGACCCGGCCGGGGACGCCTCATAAAAACCGCCTCCGATTTCGCCGAAGGGTCCACGGACATAACCTTCCCCCAGTTCTTCCAGTCCTTATTCTCTATAAAGAACGACACAGGGGAACCTATCGTCTCGCCCCATCTTATGCCCGAAATAATTTGCACTTTATCTTTCTCAATGCTTTTTACCCGCATTCCGCGGCCGTAGCCGGCCCGTCGGCGCGCGAGATAAGAATCAATGTCTGACGCCTTAAGTCCAAGCCCTGCCGGGACTCCCGTGATTATTACGTTAAACCCTCTTCCGTGCGACTCCCCTGCCGTTTTATACTTAATCATTTCTCCTCCAGCGCTTTTTTCATAACTTCAACCGGCGGCTCAATCCCCGTCCATATCCTGAATGATTCCGCCGCCTGGTAAATAAGCATATTCAGACCGTTCTGAAATTTCATATTTCTTTTCTTTGCATATTTCAAAAGAGGTGTTTCCCTGTTGTAGATACAGTCGAAAACATACAGGTTCTTATACAAAAACTTCCCGGGAACGGGCATCTCATCCTTTTCCATCCCGACGGGTGTCGCATTAACGAGGATATCGCAGTGTTTCAAAACCGCGAAATCCGGCGCCGCAAAAACAGGAATTTCCGGGAAAAATTTTAAAATCCGTTTCCGGAGAGCCGGCGCGCGGGGTGTGTCTATGTCATTCAAATACAATTTTTTAACACCGCTCTTCATCAGGGCGAACGCTGCCGCGCAGGCAGCGCCGCCGCAGCCGACGATAAAAGCGGATAAATTATGCGGGTTTAACGCCTCTTTCAGCGCCCGCAGAAAACCCTGCGCATCCGTGTTAAAACCGCGCCATTTCCCGTTTTCCTTGCTCGCGCAGTTTACGGCGCCGATGCGGGAGGCGGAGGCAGAAACGCCGTCGAGACGCCCTGCAATCCTTATCTTATACGGAATTGTTACGTTAAAGCCCTCCAATTCATTTTTGAGTCCGCAGATTTTCGAGTCAAATTTATCCGGGGGAATTTCGTAAAGGCCGTAATGATAAGGCAGTTTCAGCGACGCAAAGCAGAGGTTATGAAGCAAAGGCGAGAGCGAGTGTTTTACCGGCCAGCCGACCAGACCCACTTTTTTTATTTTTGCCGTACCGGCAGCCCGGTTTTTTTGATTTTTATTCATTTTCCGGATATCTGGACATCCTTCACGAGGAGAGAAGGACTCCCGACGGAAGAGTAAAACCTCAAATCGTTCCCGACGCCGACAATGTTCCTGTAAAAATCAATCAGATTTCCCGACACCGTTACGCCCCGCAGGGTTTTTATTTTTCTGCCGTTCCTGAACAGCCGGCCCCGCGCCCCGAATGAAAACTGCGCCGTCTCGGAATTAACGAGATGTGTTCCTATTACCTCGTCAATCCGAAAAACCTCGCCGCTCTTAATCAAATCTTCTCTCCCTGTTTTGCCGTTTTCTATAAAAAGATTGAAAAACCCGACAGACGGAAGTGTCCGCACGCTGCGCGCGGCATTACCCGTTGTTTCCCTGCCGAGGAGTTTTGCCGTTCTGAAATCCGTCAGGAAATTTTTGAAAATGCCTTTGTCAACAACTTTGTGTCTTTTTACCGGAACACCCTCGCAGTCAAAAGGAAAACTCCCGGATAAACGCGGGATTGTTCCGTCGTCGATTATCGTAACAAGAGACGATGCAACCTGTCCGCCCTCTTTCCATAAGGAAGGGACTTTGCCCTCAAGGTAGTCATCGGCGCAAAAATACGGTGAAATAACGGAGAGAAAATCGCAAGCCGCCACGGGCGGGAGAAGAACGGCCGTTTTACGGGACCGGACGGAAACCCCGCCGAACTGGCTTACCGTATCGTCAACCGCCTCATCGATTATTTCGCCGACGTTCAAGTCGTCAAAAAAACAGCGGGTTCTGTAACTTCCGCCGAGCTGGACTTCTGTCCCATCGCCTCCTATGAGGGCGACCGCAAGCGAGAAAGCGGTTCTTTCAGAGGCATTGCTGCGGCCGTTTGAATTCGCCGTGAAAATCCGCGAAGAACCGGCTGAAAACGAAACACTTAAACTTTTTTTGATTCTTGAGTCCTTTTGCTTCGCTTTTTTTTCAACTTTGAGCAGTTCTTCCCATATTTCGTCATCGCTGTGTGAAAATATTTTCTCGTCGTATATTTCAACGGATTCTGCCCCGGCGGATGCGAGCGCCGGAATCTGCCAGCCCCACGGCTCGGCGGGAAAAATAAATTTCTCCGCTTCCGCCGGCAGGTTCGGAATTTCACCGGATGTGCCGGTCCACGAAAAACCCATCCCGCCGTTTTTAAGTATTCTCAGGGCGACATTATACTCCGAAACCACACGGCGCAGATCAGACGGTTTTCCTTCTCTTACAGAAAAAACTCCGGAGGATTTTTCGACGCAGAACACTTCTCTTGTCTGGCCGGGCAGTCCTTTCAGAATTCCGCTTAAAACGGAGCGGTTTCTTTCCGTTGCATTCCCGGCGGGAAAAGCGCGGTTTTCATCCATTAAAAATTAGAAAGAAAAGAAAAAGGGAAATCAGCAGACAGACAATTCCCGTTCTTCTTTTATAATGGATTAGGTAAGAATCGTTAAAAACAAAAAAGTTGAAAAACGTATGAATTTTGATAACCAATTCCTCTTTGTAAAGGTATCCTACCGCCAGAAACGCAAAAAACACAGCGAGTAAAAAAGTAACAAATTTCATTATATGGAATTATATAAAAACGCAGCGCCGCCTGTCAATTTTTTTTTCTGCTTCACAAGTTTCAATCCACGCACCCGCGCAGGGGGCGACCTGTTCAATATGTATCAAAGCGCACTGCCGACGGCAGAAAATCAAATACTGAAGCGCAGAAAGCTGAATAAAATCTTCTTCGGCGCACATCAGCTCAGCTTCTTTTGCGATTCTCTGGTTTTCAGATAATTCTTCCGGGAAACGACCGGCCTTTTCAGCCGTTTTTCCAGAGCTTTTCTGGCGTCGCCGGATATCTTTCCGCCGGCCCTGGCGTCAGTTTTCAACTTCGGGACCCCCCGCGAATTTTCGTTCCGGTGAATTTCCGTCGTGGCACGCTCGCCCAGCATGGTGAATATCAGCTCGAGGTCGTCCATATGGTCCCGCAGGTTTTCCCGTTTCAACCTTTTAAGTTTTTTGTAGATGGACGGAGTGATGCCAAATGTTGCTTTTGAAATCTCGGCGGTCAAAATTTCATACTCTTTATCCCTTTTTGCTCCGCGTTTTTTCCATTCATCCGTCAGTTCCTCGCGAATTGCAATGCCCCGCATCCTCTTTTCAATCCAGTCATCGCTATAACCTTTAAGTTTATAGAGCATCCTTGTCCGTTTCGTAGCAAGTTCCGGATTTTCTATCTCCTGCACCCGCTCATAGCCAACTTTGGCCAGCCAGCGCTTGAAAGGTTCTGCCTTGGGCGATGGAATAGATTGAACGATGCGGAAGATACCCTCGGTATCGGCGCAATCAGTTTCTCTCATTTTCCCATCAGGCGCAGGCATTTTCAACTGTCCGATTTTTTCGGACACTTCACTATAGCCCTCATTTATCAATTTCTGTTTTAAGTCAGACCAATATTTCCTTGGACGGTCTGAATCTGTCAGCACTTCTATAACATCAATGATTGAGAACCACCACTCGTTATTATAAATGACTCTACGAACATTCTTTCCTTTAAATACCGCTATTTTCGTTTCCATTTCATCCCCCTCCAACAATACCCTTCTCATACAACTTCCCCGATTATATCTACAACAAAGGGGGAGGACAAATTGTCCCCCTCCCCTGTCAGCACAATCTAACAGCACTCCCGAAATTATTTGCTGCTATTAACTTCAACCCGTGACAAAATGTCACGACCTCGCTTCCTTCTTCCTTTAGCCTCTGTTTTAATTTACGCCAATACGCTCCGGCATCAGGGCTATCCGTTAATAGCTCGCATACATCCACAACCGAAAAACACCATTCTTTATTATGGATGGTTCTTCGTACATTTCTCCCTTTAAAAATCGCTATTCTTGTTTCCATTTCCTTAAGTTTCTGCCAGCAGTCTTTCGGGGGGGAGGTGCGGGTATGTGCATAGAAGTTCATTTTATTTTTCTATTCTCAAAATAAAATAGCGACCTTCTGCGCAGCAGGTCGCACTACATTATACGGTTTTTACTGAATATTTACGATTTTTATGCCGCTACGCAAACCCTGTTCTTGCCTTTCTTTTTCGCCTCGTAAAGAACTTTATCGGCTTTATCGATTATATCGTTCTTTTTCACTCCGTGGTCCGGATACGCACTCACCCCGATGCTTATTGTGGACGTCAGGCCTTCTCCGAAGTCCTGTTTTTCGACCGCGCTCCTTAACCTCTCCGCCGCCGCCGCGGCTCCTTCCAGCGGCGTTTCCGGCAGAATAACGGCAAATTCCTCTCCGCCGTAACGGGCAATAAAATCTGTTTCTCTGAGAATAAACCTGAGTATTTTGGCGAGCGCCTTCAACTGCCGGTCGCCGACAAGATGCCCGTAGGTATCGTTGAATTTCTTGAAATTGTCAATGTCAAGGATTATCAGCGAAAAATTAAGGTCGTACTGCTGCGCCCTGTAAATTTCTTTTTCCATCCGCTCGTGGAATGCCCTGTGATTGAAGAGTTCCGTAAGACCGTCGATGTTTGACAGTTTTATCGTCTGGTGCATGGCTCTCGTCTGTGAAATAACCGCCGAGACCTTATCCTGAATAAGTTTCACAATCTTTTCGGAAACCTCGTCCGATTTGATTGAGAAGAGAACGATTCCGCCTAAAGGCATCCCGTTTTCAAACAGAGGGATGAAATACGACGGATTGAGCGGCGGATAAAAATTTTCGAGGATACTGCCGAAATCGTCAATTTTCGAAATCGCGGAATCACGGTCCTCGCCGCTCACGCCCCAAGAAATCTTATCGGTAATTTTTTTCTTGTCCCCTACAAAAATAATCCCCGACGAAGCGGATGTAAGTTTCCTCGCCGATTCCAGCAGAAATATCAGGATTTCCCCGAACGACCATGACGGCTCTATTTTTGCCTGCAGGCGGTCAAAAATATCTCTCGCCCAGGTCTGTCTGAGCAGACCCCATATAATATTTGCGGTCGTCCGCCCCATTATTTCAATTCCGAGAGGAGACGCTTCTTTCCTCAATTGACCGGCTATTTCATCATCCCCCGTAATATCCAGCACAGCATCACATCGGCCATCTTTTATAAAAGAGCGCCAGTCATTCGTCGTCGGGATCGCAGCCATTCTGGCTTCCCTTATCAGAGAGGACTGCTCTTTATCGTCGCAGACGCCGACGACCCTGTAATCGCCGGACGTTTCGAGAAATCTCAAAAGAGTGCTTGACCTGCTGTCGCCGCCGATAACAAGAATTCTCTTACTCATTTTGCAATTTTACTATTTTCCCGGTACTCTAACAATGTTCTGAACGATTGAACGATTGAACCTTCTTTCGCAACACCCCTGCCCGCAATATCAAACGCGGGCCCGTGCAGCGGGGAAACCCTTATAAAAGGGAGCCCCCAGGTAAGATTCACGCCGCGGCCGTGAGAAAAAAGTTTAACCGGCAGAATTCCCTGGTCGTGATACATGGCGACGATTAAATCAATTTTATTTTTCAGCGCATCCGCCGCTGCTGCATCGGCATTTAACGGACCTCTGACATCCGCTCCGGTTTTTTTCAGCGCTTTCACCGCCGGGATAATTTCATGCTTTTCCTCAGACCCGAGAAGACCGCCGTCGCCCGAATGGGGATTCAGCGCGCACACCGCAATTCTGGGCTTTGAAATACCAAGACCGCGAAGAGCATCACAGGCAAGAACCGCAATGCGGACAATCCTGTTTTTCTTTATTTCAGACGAGACCTGTGAAAGAGGAAGATGCTGGGTTACCGTAACGACTCGAAGAGTTGAAGACAGAAACAACATCGCCGCCTCATCCCGCGAAACGCCAAAAAAGTCGGCAAGATAATAAGTGTGCCCCGAAAAACCCTTTCTGATACGGGAAATGTTTTCTTTGGAAACCGGCGCCGTCAACAGATACGGCAGATTTTCTTTTTTTATAAGTTCTGCGGCGAAATCAAGATAGGAAATTGCCTCTTTCGCGCTTTCTTTTCCCGGGGATGAACCGAATTTAAATCCCTGTTTGACCGGCGGCTCCATTATGTTTAACTTCCCCGCAGCCGCTTCCGAAAGACCCGTTACGGGATTAATCGCGGACGCATCGGCGCTGAACGCCGCGAATAACGCCCTGTAAAGCGAAACTCTCCCGATTATCACAGAACAACATTCGGAAAACTCCGCCCGCCTGGAAAGTTTAATTATCAGTTCGGGCCCGATTCCGGCAGGGTCGCCGGAAGTTATCAAAATCGGGCTACTCGAGCAGTTCTTTGTCAAGAATCTTTATCGTCGCCTGGTCTCTCAGCGCCCTGACCCATCTGGTATATTTTTCTTCCATCTTTGCCGTAAAGAGATAGTTCTTTATGTATTCTTTTGATTCCGCAAACGTTTTTTTCTCAGGAGCTTTTCTGCCGATACATTTGATAATGTGATAACCGAGCGGCGTTTCGACGATGTCCGAAACAGCGCCCACTTTCAATTTAAAACAGGGTTTTTCGAATTCCGGAATTTTATCCTCTCTCCCGAAATATCCGGTGTCGCCCGCGTTTTCAGGAATACTGGAGTACTTTTCAGCCAGGTTGCCGAAATCCTCGGGGCGCTTTTTCACTTCGGCAAGGGCTTTTTCCGCAATTTTGCGGACATCTTCTTTTTGCTTATCCTTAACCTCAAAAAAAATCTGTTTCACCCTGACCTGTTCGCCGACGACCATTTTCTCCTCGTTCTCGTCGTAAAATTTTCGTATTTCTTCTTCCTTCGGTTCGGAAATTTTCGCCCTGACTTCGGAATTTATCAGTTTAATCGTCATCAGCTGTTCCTTGATGTGTTCCCGCATACCGGCCTGCTTCATACCCTGTTTTTCAAGTTCTTCGGAATATTCTTTCTCCGTCTTAAACCTTGCCCTCACTTCGGCGACGCCCTGTTCAACCTCGCTTTCGGTAACCTGAACGTTCATCTCTTTTGCCGACCCCGCAAGAACCTTCTCCTCTATCATTGCATCAAGGATTTCTTTCTTCAGGCGCTTCAGATGTTTTTCTCTCCCGTCCTCATCTTTAACCGTGACATTAATCTGCTCGATAAACGGTTTTAATCTCGCCGAGAAATCGGAATAAAAAATAGCCTGACCGTTAACGGTGGCAACAATACGGTCCAGAACTCTGGCGTTCAGGGAATTTGCTAAAACCAAACACAAAAAAACGAAATGCATTTTTTTCACTTTTTTGCCTCGCTTTTTTCCGGCACATGCCACGGCGGATAAATGCCGGCAATATGCTCATAATTGACTTTTACACGAAATTTTTTCTTATAAAACTGGAGAAGATTATCAAGTTTTTCCTTCCCGAGCAGTTGGACTATTTCTTCGCGGGCATCTTCTTTTGTCTTTGACGCAGCGGTGCTGCTGCCCGTCAATTTGATAATATGCCAGCCGAAAGCCGTCTTTATCACATCCGAAACATCGCCGGTTTCCTTCAGAGCAAAGGCGGCTTCCTCAAACTCGGGCACCATTTCCCCTTTTTCAAAATAACCGAGGTCTCCTCCCTGCGGCGCCGTTTCCCTGTCTATGGAATGTTGTTTTGCCATCTGCGAAAAACTTGCTCCCGCTTTTACATCATTGTAAATCTTCTGCGCTTCGGCCTTTGTCCCTATGAGAATGTGAGAAACCCTCGCCCTCGGGGGATGCAGATAAAATTCTCTGCGCTGTTCGTAATACTCCGAGATTTCCCCGTCGGAAACTTTGAGCTGGTCCTTTTTCAAATCTTCAACGACGCTCTCAAGCAGAATCTGGTCCTTCATGGCATCCATTCTTTCTCTGACTTCAGGACGCCTGTGAATCCCTTTTGCTTCCGCGAGTTCGACCAGCACGCTTTCGTTGACGATGCCTTCAAGATACTGCCTTCGCCCGCCCTCAGTTTCGAGAAAGCCCCTGTAATATGTAGGAACGTCGAGCATCCTGCTTTTGAACGAGTTCTCCGTTATTTTCCTGCTCCCGATACGGGCGACATAATCGTTTGTGCATCCCGACAGAAAAATCAGAATCAAAAATATTTTTTTCATATAACCTCCCGGAATTTTACCAAATATACTCCGCAATAGCAATTTCCTGTCAGTATCCGCTTTCCACTGCCGTTTCACCTATCAAAACTCTGCCGACACCGTTTTTCAGCGCGCTGATTGCAGAATTAACTTTCGGTATCATTCCCTCGGAAACGATATTCTTTTCCATAAGTTCCGCAACTTTTTCCCCGTTTAAGTTCCTTATCAGATTGTTGGATTCATCCAGAACGCCCTTCACTTTTGTAAAATAAATCAGCGAATCAGCGGAGAGCGCCACCGCCAGCGCGGACGCCGAAACATCCGCATTTACATTGCAGAGATTTTCATCTCCGTCTTTGCCTATCGGGGAAACGAGCACGATTTTGCCTTCTTTGAGATATTTTTTCACGACTTCCGCAGTAACCGAAACGATTTCCCCGACGAAACCAAGTTCCGGCGACTTCTTCCTGCAGGCAAAAATAGCCGACCCGTCTATAAACTGCACCTCGGCCGGCTCAAGCAAGTCCTTAATCCTCCCTGCTATCTTCCTGAATTCATCATTAATGATTTCAAGCATTTGCATGGTCGTGATTCTTTCCCCTTTATAGAACTGAAACGGAATACCCGTTTCTTTTAACCGCCTGTTTATCTGAACTCCGGCGCCGAAGACAACCGCAGCGGGCGAACCGTTTTTCAACAGTTCCGCAAACTTCGCAAATTCCTGAGGGAACTCTAAAATCTCTCCGCCGATTTTAATTACGACCACTTTATTCTTTTAACCTTTTTCCTTAATTTCAAAATAACTCCCTTCTCTTCTTCCTTCGGAATTATACAAAATTTACAATTCCTGCAAAATCCTCCGATACAGACGTCAAAGGCCTCGTCCGGAATTTTCGACCCGTTAGAGGTCTTTTCTCTAAAAGGAGAAACATACGCGACAAGGAAATTTCCTTTCTTTATCCTGAGCGCATCGCCGTCGACCGTAAAAACAAAACCGTTTTCTGCAAAATCCCCTTCAAGTTTTTTCAGAATCCCTTTCCCTTTACTCAGGTACAAAATGTTTTCAAACTCGTTTGTCCTCGGAATATCCGGCCCGTAATAAAAGTTCCGGCAGAACCCGCCCGACAAAAGGACCTCAAACGCGCCGAGATGATAAATTGAAGGAGACAGGATGAAGCAGCCCGAAATTTCCTTTATCCCGTAGAATTTCAGAAATCTTAAATAACCGTCCTGAAGTTTTCCTTCAATATCCGAGGCGGTTCCTATCTGATACCATTTTCCGGACGATGTGATAAAAACACATTCTCCCCTGTCAAACTTCGGAATGTAAAGACGGAATTCGCGCCGGTCATGCATCTGATAAAGAATCGAGCCGGCAATAACCAGCGCGGAAATAAAAAGAAATTTCCTCCGCCCCGAAACAACCGCGGAAAGAAACAGATAATACGCAATGCAGAGAAAAACCGCCAGATGGCCGAACCCGATCATTGCAAAAGAAACGGGTCCTGCTTTATTCAGAATCACATCCAGAACCGTAATAAAAAAAGAACCGGCGGAAGAAAAAATTCCCGAAAGATTTAAAGAAATAAAACCGAGGAAAGGAATCACACCCAGCAGACAACTCAAAAAAAATAAAAAGACAGAAAAAACAATGCCCCCTGCAACCGGAAGAACAAAGGGGTTTATAAAAGGAGTTATTACCGAAAATTCGAGAAAGGTGTTGTTGAGAATAGGTATTATAAAAATCTGGCAGGAGAACCCGATGGAAATAACGGATGAAACGGATTTCGGAAGAAACCTGTTCAGGAATCCCGTAATCTTCGGCGAGAGAAAAATGATGCCCGCCGTCGCAAGATAGGATAGCTGGAAACCCACCTGAAAAATTGACAGGGGGTCAATCAGAAGCATGACGAGAGCCGATGCGAAAAGGCCCGAACCCATGGAACCCCTCCGTCCGATGTACAGACCCGCGGCTAAAATGGAAAACATTATCGCCGCACGGAGAGAACTCACGGACGCTCCGCACAGGAAAGAATACAGAAAAGCGAACGGGATGCACAGGAGAAGCGCCCGGCGGGGCCCTGCAAAAAAAGAAATAAAAACAGCGAACACCGTCGTAAAAAGACCTATGTGCAGACCGCTTACGGCGAGGAGATGCATGAGACCGGTCCGGCGGAAATTGGTAAGAACGGCGTCAGAAAGGTCCGATTTATCACCCCAGATAAAGCCGCGCAGATACGCGGCGTTCTTCCCCGAGAAATAGCAGGACATTTTTTCATCAAGTTTTTTCCTCGTTTCGTACAGGAGTTTATTCAGACCGGAACTCCGTGATACGACTTGCACATTCTTCGCGAAAAGACGCCCCTTTATTTTCTTTATCGTATTTATCCCGTACCAGTTAACGTCTGAAAAATTCTTTCTCTCTTCAAGAGGCATAAATTTGCCCGAGACCGAGACGGTATCGCCCGGATGCGGCATCGACGCCTTTGTCCAGACCAGAAACCTGCCTTCCTCTGTTTTTAAAATAAAGGTGCGACCTTTCGGAAAGCCCCTGACACGCCCCGTAATTTTTTTCTCCCCCGCAGAGTATGCATCCGGCGCTGCCGGGATGTGCCGCGCCGTATAAAAAAACGCAAAAAGGAAAACCGCAAAATAAACGAAACTCCACTTCAGACGGGTTGAAAACACCACAGCGACGGCTAACGCGGGCAGGAAAAACACATACGAGTTATAAAATTTTGAAATTATCCCAAGAATAAATAGAACCGTAACAATATATACCGGCGGAATGTTATTTTTCTTCAACAATTTCCATCGGCTCCATAAAATACTTCTTTTCCGGCGCCTGCCCTATCCCGATTGACTTGAAAAAGGACTTTTTCGGAACCTTTAATGTCGAGCGGTCTTGAACGACCATGGAGAGATTTATTTTTTCCGAGTCCGCTTTTTTGGTAAAGTCCCCCGCTTCTTTAACGAGGTCGTCCACGAGCGAACCCTCTTCCAAATAATAAACGCCCGGCCTTTCCACCTCTCCTTCAATGTAGCAGGAAATAATCTTTACCTGCTTCCGTTTTGCGACTTTAACGGGCACCGCTTCTTTTTTTGAAAAAATTTCTCTCACCCTCTCCCCGAACCTGTTCCATAAAAACCCAATCAAAAAAATAAAACAAACCCAGAATACAAACTTCTTCCTGCTCATCTACATCTATGAGCCATCCGGCAGAATTTCTTTAACCCAGTTAAAAAATCTTATTGTCAATTTTATCAGCTCTTTTGCTTCCTTCTCCTGAAAATTTCTATCTTCGTACTCAACAATATTCTTTTTAGCAATGACCCTATTCAATAAACTCGATTTTTTATTCACGTCCTTTATCAAAATGCCATTCAATAATTCTACAGCGTCTCTATGCCGACTGGAAACTGAACGTATGCCAAGATGAAAAACAACGACGGCATCACAAGCCGATATCGCGCAATGAACACTATTCAATCCAACAGCATTCCAGTTTTTTGATTCTTCTGCCTGAATCATGCTTTGATGAAACTCTGAGGCTTTTTTCAGATAAATTTTATATTTATTTCTATCAACCCCTGTATGTTTTATTTTTTTTACGGTCATAAATCCTTTAATGTTTTTCCTGCAATGACAAAATTATCCTTTAATATTTCTTTGATTAACGGGATTCTCTTTTTTTTCTTGGACTTGAATTCATTGACAGTTTGAATATACGGGGAAAGGCTATTGCCGAATTCCCTGATTATTACAGCGCCGGCAAGCTCCATTTTCCTCTCAATTATGTCTTTATCTTCTTTCTTTTTCACAAGCAGAAGAATATCTATATCACTTTTTGCTCTTTCCTTTTTCTTTGACACACTGCCGAAAATAACCGCAGAAACCAATTTCTGCGGCGCCAAAATTCCCAAATGCTTCAATAATATTTCCTTCAAACGCTGATAACACCTGTCTTCTTGTTCAAATAATGGTCTGACCACTTTTTTCACGAGATAATTTTCATCATTCAATTTGTAAAGATGCCCGACTCCCACACTGCGAAATAGAAGCAGACCTTCTTTATAAAGATGCCGGAGCGCCTTATGACAAGTGACCGGACTTACCTCAATCTCTTTAGAAATCTGCCGGCCTGTCCATTCCGCCCCTGTCTTTATGAAAAAGCGAAGAATTCTCACTTTTGCCGTCTGATTCAAAATTTTATCCAATGGTTTAGAAAATTTCATAATTCCGCCTTTTACTTAAATCCAAACATATGTTTAGTTTTCTAAACATATGTTTACAAATATATACACCCCCGTCAAGCCACTCAGCGTTATCTAAAAGAACCTTACGCTTTCCTACCGAAGCTGGAGCGCAGGCAGAGTTCCGGAAAACGGGGACGGTTCCGGTTTTCCTGTAATTTCCATTCCGTCATTGTCACTGCCGATATTACATAAAATATGCATTGACAATGCAAATATTAATGTCCCCTCCCTGAAACGGCGCTGAGTGAAAAGACATTTTTTGCGTTTCATTTTTCTTTCTTCTTTATGAAAGTGCCGGAATCTATCCGGGCCGTATAAAGAAGGCTCGCAAAAACAAATGCTGCTTTTTTAAAACAGGTATTGGTAAGTTCCTCTAATGCATCCCACATTCTGTCATAGTAATAGTCGTCGTAAATTCCCGGCTCCCAGCAGGCGTTATTATCCGCCTTGAGAATTTTAGAAATCCGGCTGTTACTCTCAATAAGATATTCTAAAACGAAGCTTAAAGGGTCTTTAACATAAACAACGGAGAATGTGTCTATTTTTATCATAGAAGAATATCTTTTAATAAGTCCCGATTCAAACCGCCCGTGTATTCCGCGATTTCCCGTCCATTGACCGTCATAATTTTCAGTTGTGTGAAGCGGGTTTCCCCCGTCGCCTACATAATGTCCCAAATCCGCAGTCAGCAAAAGAATCTTCTTTTTCTCCATATTTTCCATTGCAGCAGTCAATTCGCCCAGCACTTCAACAATCGCCCAGGGAAGTTGACCGCTTCTTTCTTCATAATCCTGTTCCATCGGCGGATTATCAAAACTGAAAATATCCTTGAAAGGATACTTGCCGAAATATTCCAGATCAAGCCAATGGCGAACTCCTTCCCCGGGGTCTTCGCTTTTGCGCCTGTCGGGATTCATAATATGCCGGTTAATAACCTTTATGTTTTTAACAAAAAAATCCATCCCGGAAGGAAGATTTCTTATTGCTCCTTCGTTTACAATGATGTGCCCTTCTCTGCCCCATGGAAAAACCGGCTGCGAAAGGAATATAAGGACGCAAACAGCGGATAATTGCTTAGCCATTTTATTATCGGAAACGGAGCCGCCTGACCGATTTCATTTTTTTAATTTAAAGAATCTTTTTCTGCTGAACATCGCCGACCAGATTGCTCTGCCGATTTCGGCGCCGGCGGCAATGGCTATGACAAAACCAAAAAGCAGAGGAATATCATAACCCGCCTGGGGAGCGCCCGAATTAAAGCAGAACATCACCACGAAATATCCGATTGCGAAAACAGCGGCCCCTATCCATGTGCCGGAGTTTGTATCCCCGGGCGAACCTGTCTTCATTCTTTGATGATTTTTTCTATGTCGGAAACGGAATTTACAATTTCGGGGACGTCCTCAAATTTTTTCTTCATACCGGACAGGCGGTTTTCCACGGTAAAACGCAGTTGTTTGTTCCTGTCGTAAAGTTTTTCAAACTTCCCGAGGAATTCATTCACAACATCCACAAGAGAAAGGATCTCATCGCCGCCCCTGACTTTTATTCTTCTGGAAGCATTGCGTTCGATGTCCGCTAAAATATCTTTTATGTCTTTCTCAATGTGATAAACGGGCCCGACAATTCTGTGCGAAACGAGAATACTTATTCCGAACCCGACCATAAGAAGAATCCCCAGCTGCCAGAGCATTGTCTTCGATATGTTCGAAATAAAAATTTCCATCTCTCCCGTCGGCGGCAGATTCAGACGGACATAGTCAATAAGGACTTTGTAAGTGACGAGGCAGGTCACAGCGACAAAAATCATAAAAATTGCCTGAACCGCCGCAAGTTTGAACTGAAGTTCCTTTTTAACCAGCAGTTTACGTCTTACATTATTTGTCATATCCGCTCCTGTGATAGCGTAATCAAGAACAGCATCATCCCCTGTAAAGAGGAAGGAAGAACACCAAAGCCCCCCCCTGCCCCCTTTCTTAAAGGGGGAAATATAACTTATCCGGCGCCGACCAGGTCCGAGCCGAGTTCGCCGTCGTTTACTTTGAGGTCGTCGGAAATGTTCATAACCTTGTTTCTGTCCATTTTCAGAATTTCATCTTTCAGGGGACATTCGTCGAGAAAATCGCAGCCGCCGCAGTACTTGTTTATCTTCGGAGGAAAGACCGCATCCGCACTTTCTTTCGCCAAGCCGCCTATGCTCCACGTGTTTTTTAAGATTTTCTCGCCGGTAATATCAAGAAGGGCGAGCATCTCATCAATATCCTTCTGTGACCTGGCGGTTCTCACAATTTCATTGAACCTGAAAAAAATAAGAGCGACCTCTTTGATTTTTATATTCCAGAACTTTTCGCAGACCCAGTAATACATCGTTAACTGCAGGTCGCCGTCGACTTCCTCCTGCGTTCTCAGGATGGGGTCCGTTTTATAATCGTAAATCGTAAATGTCCCGTCGGGATTCTGTTCAATCCTGTCAACGAAACCGACGACAAGATGCCCCGCTCCTATATGCGGCCCCTTGAGCGGAACTTCAAAATACGGCTCGACCTTCCACGCCTTTTTCCATTTGCCGCGCGAGGCGAATTTGCGGTAATAATCCTTAAGCCATTTCTTCCCGTCGTCAAAAAATTTCCGCTCCTGCACGGCGGAATCGTATCCCTGCGCGAGCCAGTTTTTCTTATACCTCGCCAAAAGATACCTTAAAGACGGCACGCCTAACCCGTCATAAGTGTAAAGGTCCTCCATTGTTTTGTGAATCGTAAGGCCTATGGAGAAAAAATATCTCGGCCGGGTCGCGATTTTATCAATGTAAATTCTTTTGTAATTCCGCGGGCAGTTCTTGTAAAGCGAAAACTTGGAATACGAAAGAGCCAGCCGCTTGCTTTCAATAACTCTTTTGTAAACCCTCGGGTCGGGCAGGCCGCATCGAGCAGGGCAAACCGGCGCGAACTCGCACCATGAGCAGAGGGGGCCCTGTTCCGGCTCAAAACTGCCGAGTTTTATTTTCCTTACTGCCGTGCGCACGATTTCTTCGCAATCGGCGATATTTTTTTTGGTCGGTTCAACTCTTATTTTCTTTCCGTGATAAAGATTATAAACGGAATACGAGGCAAACTTCCCGCCCAATGTCTCTTTTGCGATAGAATAATTAACCACGCTCTGTATATCGTTTTTTAGAGCCGCCTCGTCCTGAAAACGCTTTCCCGTCTTGAACTGCACGACTTCAATTTTACCGGAAGGATTGCGGCTTACCTGTGAAAACCTCGTAAAAAACCTGTATCCCGCAAAACTTCCCGATGCCTTTTCACCCACGGCAAGCACCCTGTTCTTAAAAAACCTGTTCTTATCAACATAATTAATAAGCGCGCTCAGACCAAGAGTCCAGAAACTGTGTTCCTCCTCCGAACTTTTGTAGCCGAGGCGGATCCACAGGCCTTTTAGAATTTCAAAAAGACGCCCCTCGTCCAGTTCGGAAATATCTCCGTTATGTATCTCCTCAAGCGCGTCCTGAACACTTCTTGTAAATGAACCATAAGAAGACGACGGCCACGGCCGTTTCCCCGAAAGATACTGGTATTTGTATTTCATCGGGCAGGAAAGATAAACGTTTATTTTCCCCGCCGTAAGCGTCCCTGCGCTTTTGAATAGAGACAGCAATTTCTTTGCTACATTCATTGTTTCCGCCCCCGATTGATTTTCACCGGCTTCCGCATTTTAATATTCCTTTTTGACATTGACAACATTGCCGTCGGATAAAATCGTAATTGTTCCGTTATCATCCGTTCTGAGATACTTGATGTGCATCTTGTCATAGAAAGCGAGAACTTTTGAATCGGGATACGAGTCGCTATTACCCCGGCCGACGGAAATGAGACAGACCTCCGGAGAGACCGCCTCAATAAAGGACACCGAAAAAGAAGAGTCCGAAGAATAATTGGGGGCGACAAGAACATTCGAATAAAGGCCTTTGTAAGAGGTGATGTGATTCAGGGAAGCAAGACCGCAGTTTCCGGCATACAAAACCGCCGTATTTTTATAAACGATTCTTAAAACGGCGGACCCGTTCTTGTGAAAGTCCTCAAAACCCGCATAATCCGTGAGGGGCGCGATGACCTGAATGATGACGTCGCCGAACTTAAGCGTATCCCCGCAGGAAACTGCCTTAAAAATTCCGCGTTTCTTCGCAAGGATTTTTATGTTCCTGAACGCCTTAAATCTCGGACCGGGAAAATAGGTATCCGCCGCAAGAACTTTTCCGACAGGAAATCCGTCATTTAAAATGCCCGCCGCCCCGCCCGCGAAACCCGCATCCGGCGATGTCAGTATAAATACGTCTATTGACTTGATTTTCTTTCTCTCAAAATACTTTTTCAGAACGTTCTTCCAGATGTCTCTCCCGGGCAGAAGACAGTACGCCGCCGACTCCTCGGCATTTTTCGGGGTCGGAGGGCCTGAATCAACAAGAATACTCTCCCCTGAAGGCGTGCGGATAAAAAAACAGACGCCCTGACCGACATCAAAAAGATTCATTTCAAGATGCGGCTTCGACCTGCTCAGCGTCTGTGGCCTTTCGGCGGTTACCGCCACAAAAAGCCACAAAATAACCGCTAAAACGGCGAAAAATAGCACTATAGGGTGAACCACTCTGGAAGCTGCAACAGCCCTCTTTCTTTCCTTTTCGGCTTCCTTCCTGTATTTCAGATATTCTTCAATATACATTCTAAAATATCTTGCTCAAAATTTTCTTCAGGGTTCCCGAACCGGAGCCCTTTAACGTTTTAACGGGAAAAAATCTTATGAGAGGAGACGGGGAAGTGAGGAACGGTTTCTGCCACTTGAACTTCGGGGGCCTTTTTAACGGTCTCGTCAAAAAAACACCCTTTGAAGCGCGCGAAATCATCGCGTTGACCGTTCCCCTTAAACTCTCCGGAAAATTCCACCCGTCGAACGAAGGGATAAAAACCACGTCAAACTGGTACGATTCCGCAAAGTGCTCGACGACAAGTTTAACGGAGTCCTCTTCCCTTGCCCCGATTCCTTTCAAATTTTCTACCAGCCGTCTGTTCCTGTCCGTTCCCGTAACGTACGGAGCGAATTTTTTCATCCGGAGTTCAAACCATCTCCGCGTCCGACGGAACTCATCCGGGGACAAATTCTTCTCAAGGACACTCATTGTATCCACGGTCTCGTTATCCTGAAGAATTTTCACAACCCTCGGAATAAACGGGACGATAACGCCCGTGCCGGGATAGTCGAGAACGCTTAATCCGAATGTCGAGGCGGTCTGACGAAAATTCCCGGGGAATTCCAGGTCTTTGTAAATGACCCCTATTTTCGGAGGCGCGAGACCCTGCGAAATCAGATGTTTTATTTCAAACGATATGAAATTCAACTCGTCTTCTTCGTCCGTCGCCTCATAATAAATAAAACCGGCCTCTTCCCCTGCGGTCTCCGCCGAAATTTTCCTGGCTGAAAAGTTTGACAGCGCCTCCGTAATTACGGGTCCGTGCCTGAATAACCTGTTCAATTCAAACGACGAAATTTCTTTTTCAAGCCGTATTTCGGACGGTTTGTAATATGCTCCTGAAAAATCCCCGCAAGCAAGCATTTTACCTTCGGCGGAAAAAAGCTGCAGAATCTCCCATTCCCCCGAATCGTATTTCTGCCCGCCGTCAATCAAAACGTAATCGTACTTTGCAAAACGCTCTTTGAAGACATCCGGAGCGTTCAGGTGAAATCTTTTCACCATCTTTGATGTCGCAATCCTGTCAAAAATTTTGTGTTCCTCAAGGGAGACCTCATAGGTTCTGAAAATTTCCTCGACCGGTGGCCTTAATTTCTCAGGGATGAAGGATGACTCACCCGAAAACTTTCTTCTCAAAATCATCCAGAAAGGAATCCCTCTATTTACCGTATTCCTGGATTCGGACAGAATGTCCATCCACTGGGAAGAGTACTTAAAATCATCGGTCATACCGAGATGCACGAGAACGGATTCATCACCGACCCTCGCCGTAAGAACCTTCTGCAGAAAAGAACTTGTGGTGAAAAAAGAAACTTTGCCTATCTGCTCTCTTGCGCCCGGAGCGAGAGCCAGCATTTTCTCTCTGGCGCTGTCTATTTGACTGCCCAGCGAAACGAGAAAAAGAATTCTCTGCGGTTGCGCGCCGAGCAGAAGGGAAATCACTGCTCTTTTCAAAAGAATTTCGGTTGAGCCGCCGCCCGGCGGGACATCCGCAAAAACGACATCCGAGAGGAATGACTCTAAAAGAACGTTCAGTTTATCTCTGTCAAGTTTTTTCAGAACGTCCGCGAGTTGCTGCCACGATGAAGGCGCTATATCGAATTCGGCAAACTTTTTTTTAATTTCTTCGCCTCGGGTAAAAGATGAAAATATCCCGTCAAGCGAGTTTTGAATGCCCGAATCAATCTCAGAAAATTTCATCTAAAAACTCCATAAGACGTCCTGTGGCCGCAAACACAATCTCCCTCGGCCCCCCTTTTCAAAAGGGGGAAGTATAATACTTCCACAACATTGGAAAATGACTGTTGTCTGACGGGGCTGTGTGAGCGAGGAGTTTTGCCCCTGCCCGGAGCGAACCCAGAGCGAGCCCTCTCACGTGAGCGTCCCCGGAAGGCAATGTCATTTTCAATTAGCGTTTTTATCTGCATAATCTGCGTTCCTTAGAACACATCCAGGGAATCCTCAAAAGACGCTTCGCCCGTCGTCGACGTCTTCATTTTTTTCACGCTCTCCCATCCGAATTCTCCGGTTCCGTCCGAAACGATTGTTACGGCTCCGACCCTGTCAAGGCGGAGAACCCTGGCTCCGAGTTGACGGCAAAGCCGGATTGTGGGCTGGAGGTCGGAATCATAAAAACTCCAGCCCTTGTCGTAAATATAAGGAATAACCACAAGCGAAGGGCCGACCGCATTAAACCATCTCTCGCAGCCGGCGTCCATATGGCCGTGATACGGCGCTAATAAAACATCGCTTTTTAATTCATCCGGAAACCGGGCGGCCATCTCTTCCTGAGCGGCATACTTTACATCCGAAGGAATAAGCATCGAAAAATCGCCGTATGTCACTTTCAGAACGATGGAATTGTTGGCTATATCATCTTCCGTTCCCGCTATTTTTTTCTCGTCCGGCCACAAAACCCTGATTATGAAATCCTTTTTTCCGGCCCGTTCGGAATATAAGACATCCCCCCTTTTTGCCCTGTGCAGCGGAAACCCTCTCCTCCCGGAAAATATCTTCTTCAGTCCGTCGGAACTTTGATAATTTCTGTAAGGAATCAGCGGGGATTTTACCAGAAAATGCCAATTGGTATAAAGCGCCTGGGCATAAAAGCCGTCCCATTTTTCTTTGATTGATTCGTCGTCTAAAAAGCTGAGGAATTTCTGGTAGGGCATTCTTTTGCAGAATTTCTCCGGGTCGTAACTTGTTGTAATCTTTTTTGCGGGAAAATACGGAAGTATCAGCGCGGCATTCCCCGTGTTTTCGGGTTTAAGATTAGTAAGGACAAGATTTTCAAAACCGTTTATGTGATAAAGAGTAAATGCGGCGGCGAGATTCTGGAAATTAAAGTCGCCTTCACCGATGCGCGTGGTATCCACGAGGAGATTCTTCCCCGACGGCGTTCTTATTATATTACAGTTGCCGAAACCGACCGCCATAACCGTCAATCTGAATTTTCCGGCTTCCTTTTTTCCGAACTTGGCATTGTACAGGAAAGCCAGAAGAACCGCCGCAACCACGAAAGCCGAAATTCTTAAAATAAGTTCTTCCCTGGAAAGATATTTCAAACGCTGTTTCAGCGTTTCAAAAAAATCCAGAACGGGTTTGTAAAAAGCTATCAACAGAACAACCCCGTAGTAAACGAGAATTGCTTTCAAGCGCAGCGTCGGCATAAACGGATAAGGAAATGCTTTGAAAAAGAAATGAGCGACACCCGTAAATAATTTCGTCAGCCAGTAGTTTCCCGCATTAAGGACCAGCGCCGCCGACGCTCCGATTGCCCCGAGACCGAGAACCGAAAAAAACGCCTCAAGCAAACCGGCGAGAAAACCCACCATAACAATGAAACCTATCAGCGGAATCGCGATGAAATTCGCGTAAACGCCGGCGGCGGGAAACCGGTGGAAATAAACCGCCGAAAGCGGAATCATCATCCCTATCTGAATCGCAAACTGGGAATAGAAAAACTGGACAAGACCCTGCAGGGAAGCCGGTATCATGCTCATTGAAAGATTCTCAATCGGCCTGATTTTTTCAAGAGACCCCGCCGCAAGAATCGTTAAAACAACGGCGGCGGCAATGAACAAAAGGAAACTGCCGTTTTTATATAGCAGCGGATTTATGCACACAAGCGCGGTAAAGAAAAACGCCCAGAAAAAAAAGACGATGAAAAACCATGACTTTACGTATGCTTCAAAAAAAGCGCGGGTGGGTCCCGAAAGATAAACAAGCGACCAGACGGCTACATACGAAAGGACAAAACTGGCGGACGGAGCGAGAAGAGGATTAAAAAATAAAATTATGCATCCGGAAACCGGAATTGTAAGCGCCGCTGATGCCTTGAGACCCAGCCCGAACGTGTTAAAAAAAAGAAGCATCGAATACATAATTGAGGACCTCATCGTCGCCGGGCGCGCGCCTGTTATCAGCGTAAAAATAAGAAGACCGAAACTGACAATCAGCCATCTCGGCTTCGGTGGGATTTTGAAAAGAGAACAGAGCATAAAAAAAAGCAGCGCTATAAAACCCGCGTGAAGGCCCGAAACGGAAAGGACGTGCGCAACGCCCGTCGCCTGAAATTCAAACTTCATCTGGGGAGGCACCCCTCCTCTCGTCCCGAGCGTGACGCCGCCGAGAAAAGCCGACTGGGGAAAAGGTATCGTTTTCTTTACCGTGCAAATCATCCTCTTTTTCAGGTCTAGGGCAAACTTCAGCAGCCATCCGGAGTCCTCGCCGAATTTTTTAATCTGTTCCGGCTGTCTGGGATACATACAGGCGTATATGCCCCACATCGACCTGAGATATTCTTTATAATCGAATGCGCCGGGATTTTGTTTCTCCATAGGAATCATTAAAGCGGCGTGAACTTCAATAATGTCTCCGTAATCGCAGGTTTCATAGTACTCGCCGACGCAGGGCTTGACCTGGACGAGAACGTTTCCCGTTTTTCCTTTCAGTTTCTTCCAGCCGTCCTTCTTTTCGATTTCAAAGGGCTTTACCGTCAGGTTTGTCTTGTCGGGCCTCACGTCCGGCTCCCTGATAACCGTTCCCCTTATCCCCGTCTTGTCCCAGAACTTCTCATCAAGGAACTTCGTCATATGATTCGGGAAGTTTGTGTTAAAAAACCTCCAGTAATTCGTAGCGCCCAGAATAAACGGAACCAGAATAATAAAAATATTCCTTGTAACAAGATTTTTCCCCAGAATAATACACAAGAGAATTAAAACTCCTGCTAAAATCAGAAGCCAGTGCAGAATGAGCAACCCTGAAAATGAAAAAAGAGGTCTGAAAACGTCAAAATTGGGGAACAACCCCATTGCTATCGCAACACCCGCTATAAAAGAATAGCAGAAAGTGATTATTTTACTGCTTGTCATGGTTTTACCGTCAAGCTGTTGTAAACAGCGTACCAGTTGAGGTTGCTCTGTAAATTGCTTTCGGCTGAATAGCCCTTCTTAAAGAGCAGCGTAAAAAAACCCATAGCCGCAATCAAAAAAAACACCAGAATAAGTTGTTTCGGCGCTCTCATGGGGACGGTGCTTTACAATATGACATTTTTCTTCCAGCTATCCGGGCGTTTCTTTTCACTTTTTGCTTTTGCATCATGCGCATCATGCATGCGAAATATGATTACATTCTAACTCATTAATGCTGCGCTGTCAAAGCAAATGTTGCGATAAACACGTCCCCATTGCTATTTCGGCAGGGGTAAATGCTTGGTTTTCTTGCGGAAATCATAAATCGTATCATTGGAGTCGAGTTTATAGAGCAGTTCTATCTTAACATCTTTGACTTTGATTTGGTCCAACTTTACAGCGAGCGTCACAGTGTTCTTGCCGGGCTTCAGCAAGTTACCGTCAAAAAAGATGTTTGCTTTAAGCCATCCCTGGTAATCTACCTGATAATTGATGGTTTTGCCATCAATTTTGTCCCAAAGGAAAAACACATAATTGCGTTGCGCCAAACTGGGCCAGCATGGTTCCAAAGTTCCCGTCTCAACTCCGTTAATTGAAACACGCGGTTTTATATCCGTCCCCTGATGCCATACATCAGCCTGCAGGCGCGCAAAAAGCGGCTGTCCCATGAGTTTTAAGGGTAAATTTTTTTCTGAATTGCGGGTTATTTCAAAAGGAGACGGGTGCAGAGCGATTATCGATAATGCCGGCTCGGTTCGATCTACTGCAAGCGCAGTTTTTGGATTGGGCTTAAGCATACCCGCAAACCGCGACGGTTCCGAGAATCCTCGCCCTGTGGTAGGCTTTTTACAACCGGATAACAAAGGTAAAATTATCAGTACTGCAAAAAATCCTTTTATGCTATCTGCCTTGCTCTTATTATTTCTTTTATCGTTATTGTAAAGCGCCATTTCTAATGTTTTTAAAGGACCTTTTTATTTTTTTATTAATTCTTCGATTATCTGCTCTGTATTTCTCCGCGCTTCGACGCTGTATATTATATTTCCTTTGTTTAACGCAAAAAGCGTCGGTATCCCGCGTATACCCCATTTTCTGACTAAATCCGAATTCCAGCTTTTCCCGTCGTAATACTGCGGCCATTCAATTTGATTTTCTTTGCAAAAACTTATAACCTTGTCTTTATCTTTATCAAGATTAATTCCGATAAACAGAACATTCTTGTTTTTGTACTTGCTATATAGCTTTTTCATCCTCGGTATCTCGGCGACGCAAGGTCCGCACCATGTCGCCCAGAAATCGATAATTATAATTTTATTCTTATTTGAACTGAAAGAAATATTTTTTTTACTTATTATATCCGTAAATTCCAAATCAAATTTCTTCCCGATTGTTTCCCTTCTCTTCTCTACCTCTCTTTTATACCTTGCTTTAGCTTTATCATAATCGCGCTTTTTCTTGAGGGCCATCATTTTACGGTCGTCTTCTTTTCTACGTTCTCGTTCTGCTTCTTTTATATAATCCTTTATTACAAATATCCCCGACGCGATTACACAAAGCAACCCTGCTGCTATGATATTTTTTATGGTAAAGCACTTCTTGATTTTAAGAGCGGGAATAATTTCTTTTTCCTCTACTTCATCTTCTATGAACCTTAAATTGCGGTGATTTTCCAGATGATAACCATACCGGCGCTGAATGGGATATACCCAGTTAAAACTTAACATTAATACTGCTGCCCAGCCCGTAAATAAACATTTCCCAACGAAAAATATAGATACCAAGAGAAATATTAAAAGAATACAGGCCGCTGATAACAGAAGAACAGGAAATCTTGCGGTATTAAAACTTTCCAGGAATTTATATGAATCAAGCCATTCCTGCGAGACGCAAATGTCCCAGTATTTTTTTTCAATTTTTTCATGGGTTCTCATGAGGTTAAGAATTTTAACATTTATAAAATACGGAAAAATCACTGTTGAGTAAATAAACGCCGCGCCTGACAAAATTAATAACGGAGAAAAATGCAGTAATATATTACCTGCCTCTTTGCCGTGCACATTTAACAGCGGTAATAAGAAAGATATTGCCAGCCAGCAGAACAGAGGAAATATCACAAGTTTTTCGGAAATTCTGATACGTTTAAGACAATTGTTTAACGTGTAATCGGCATTTGTTTGAAAGTTTTGAACATCATCGCTTATGGATTGAAATTTCTCCTGCCGGGCGGCGTTTTTCAGAAAGACGGAAGTTCTGTCGAAATGGGCTTTCATTCTCTTATGAAAAGCCACGTAAATATGATACCATCCGAGCGTTGCAATTCCCCGAATCAAGTTGAATAAAAACCGGATTGAATATTTCATTTATAATTTCTGCCAGATAATGGTTCTGTAAACTCCTTTCCCGTCTTTCTCTGCCGCCACTCTGATAATCTTCTTCGCTCTGACATGTTTCATATCAGGAATATACCCGGTAGAAGTAATGATAAACTGACCGTTTCCCTGGCGGACATCCACGCTGAAAGCGCCGATATCCAATTTAGCGCCTTTCTCTCCCTTGTACCCTGTGTTCCCTTTTGATAATTCCCATAATCCTTTTGTAATTCCGGCTTCTGCCAGATGAAACGCAGCCGCCGACATTTTTATGTTATTCATAGCTTTGTATTGAGAATTAATAACACTCAGCACGCTGATAATAAGCAGCCAGCAGAATATTATCAAAAAAGTCGCAGCTATCCAGACGCTCCCTTTTTCGTCCTGTATAATCTTCATTATAAACCCCTGTTTCGCAAACCGGCGGATGAAGAAAAAGTCCTTTTATATTCTCTCCTGCCGTAACCATAACTGAAAGTTGCTGCAAATGTAACCAATTTCGCATTTTTATCAGACGGGTAGAAAGAGAACTTGATGCTTTTCAAGTTGTGGGAAAGCGCCTGCTTTGTAGGTGTCCGTAAACTTCTTTTGTCTGTGAAAACCCGCTTAATTAAAATTTCCGGTCTTTTTTTATCCCGGTGGTAAACAATATAATCGTAGAAATCACCTGAAAACCGACGGCCGGGAATAACCGCCGGAGTTTTCAAGATAATACATTTTTCAGAGGCGCTGAATTTATCCCACTTTTGCGCCGATTCACTTGCGTTCCGAATGTCATTTTCAAGAAGGTACATCACTGTCCTGGATGAACGGGCTATTTCGGAACAGGCGTAACTCATGCGGTAAAGCTTATGTAAATACCGGAATACGGGAATGTTTCCTGCCACTAAAATTCCCATTATGGCAACACATATCATTAACTCAATCAGAGTAAAACCATTATTTTTTATTTTTCTTTTCATTCTTCCATTAAACTCACTAATTTGATTTTTCTTTCTTTTCCCCTTGAAGGACGCCATTTAATTTCCACTGTAACTTTTTTCAAATCCGTACTCTTATAATTTTCCTCGCTTACGGAGAAATCAAGTTTTTTTGATTTTTTAATAACGGGCGTATATTTCTGCAATTCTCTTCTGTTCGGAAATCTTCCGGTGCACCTGCGAAGTTCCATCAATTGATTGGCGAGATTAACTGCTTGAGAATAAGTTATAATATCCGAACCGGCATTTAACTGCCGGAAAAAAACTCTTGCGCCGGAGACAAACATTATTCCTATGACACTTGTAAGAATCATAAGTTCTATTAAACTCATGCCTTTTTGTCTGTTGCGAAAAAATAATTTTCTCATCTCATATAATTCCTAATCAACCATCGAACCCATACTGAATATCGGAAGATAACAAGCAAATACAACGGTACCTATAATCAATCCAAAAACAACCAGAATAACCGGCTCAATAATCTTTACTATTATCTGGCTCCTGCCGTCAGCCCTTTGCTGGTAGTAATCCCCTGTTACCATAAGCCACTTTTCAAGGTCGTCTCTTTCTTCGGCGGCGCTCAGGACCCATGTAAGAGTCGGCGGGAAAATCTCCGCTTTTTTTAGCGCCGAACCGATTTTTTCGCCTTTGGAAATTAACTCTTTCGCTTTTGCCAGACCTGTTTCAATGTTTCTGTTACCTACAGTTTTTTCCGTCAGTGTAAAAGCTTCTATAATTCCCACTCCGTTTTTTAACAGATGCCCGAGTGTTTTACAGAACCGGCTTATACTCACTGACAGAATAAAATCAGACCAGAAAGGTATTTTATTCTCTCCCCACATTCTTATTTTCCGCCTGAACGCAAACACTGCAATTAAAAGAAATATCAGTAAAATAAATGCCTGATAACTTCCAAGAAAATTACCTATCCCCATTACGATACGGGTAGGAACGGGCAAGCTCCTGCCAAAAGATGAAAAGACCTCATTAAATAGTATTGACACTCTGGGAATAACAATGAAACTGAATAATAACATTTCAAGAACGAATCCCACAATTAAGATTGCCGGATAAATCATATTTGCCTTCACCTTGTTTTTCAATATCAGTAAGTCCTGACTATACGAGACCATTTGATGAAGCACTTCGCTTAAATTGCCGCTTTCTTCTCCGGCTTTCACCATTGCCGAATACATTTCAGGCAGGGAATCGGAATATTCGGCAAGCGCATGAGAGAATGAACTTCCCTTTTCAATTTCTTTTGTTAATTCTTCAATGGTTTTTATTAACCGTTTGTCTTTCATTTCTGCTGATATTCTTTTCAAACTTTCCGTTATAGGTAAATCCAACTCCAGCATAGCCGCCAATTGCTGGTTAAAAAGAATAAAAGATTCAAGTGAAATTTTTTTCATAAGTTTTCTCCCGATAACCGAATTTTATTCAATTCCGAGCCCCCCCATAAAAAATATCGGAGCATAGAGCGCTATGGTCATAAAAGCAACCAATAAGCCAATGCAAATATTGGCGGACCTCTCAATAAGAGGAACCAGATAATCTATTCTTGAACGAATCCATATCTCGTTATATTCGCTTAACCACCACAATGAATCAGGTAAATTCTCCCGTTCTTCGCCGAGAGAGATTGTCCATACCAAGTCCTTTGAAAATCCTCCTGCATCGTTTAAAGCCCTGGAAAGTTTATTTCCTTTTCTAACGCAATCCGCCGCTTTTTTAATTTTATGCCGGAACTTTCTGCTTTGAATACCCTCTTCGGTTAATTGAAGACCCTTTATCAAAGAACATCCGCTCTTCAGTAAAATAGACAGTGTGCGGCAGAAATTCATCTCTCTTTCTTTCTGCAGAAATTTATTTATAAAAGGAATTTTGGAAAGAACAGTTTCTATTATTCCTCTTTTCCGGGCTATTACAAATAATATAACCAAAACTATCAGAATCATCACAAGAAGGAAAAAGTAAGCTATTAAAAAATCTGAAAGACTGATGAGAATTCGCGTAATTAACGGTAATGTCTGACCAAAACTCGTAAAAACCTCTTTAAATGCAGGAATTACAAATACAAGAATGAATAAACAAATAAAAATAGTAATACAAAATATTATTGCGGAATAGTCTATAACGTCGATTATTCCCTCTTTCAACATCTTTTCCTTTTCTAATGTCTTAACGGAAAGCTGCAGGGCTTGGGAAATATTTTCCGCTTCTTCGCCGACTTTTATAATTGAAATATATGATTTTGGAAACACCTTCGGAAAAGAACTTATCGCCGCGGAGAAAGAAAATCCCCTTTCTAAATTTAGAACTATTTTTACAAAAACATCCTTAAGCCAGAGTTCACGCAAACCCGACAAATAAACTTTCATGCTTTCAAGCAAAGGTAATCCCTGTGTGAGCGTGGAAATTAAATAATTGTTCAGAGACAGCAATTCCTCTCTTGAAATTCTACGCCGTTTCCATCTCATAAAGAATTCCTTTTCAAGTTACCTTGATAACTTCTTCTATCGTCGTAATTCCGGCAATTACCTTCTCTATCCCGTCATCAAGCATATTTTTCATACCATGTCCTTTCACCGCTTCCATAATTTTTCTTGACTGCGCCTTTTCTACCACTAAATCTCTGATATTATCATCAACCAATAAAAGTTCAAAAATCCCCGTGCGTCCGGTGTAACCGCTCATGCCGCATTTCTTGCAGCCCCTCCCTTTCTGAAAAGTAAAATTTTTAAATTTTTCCCGGTTCGGCATCTGCGCCATAATCTTTTCGGAAGGCGTATAATCAACCCTGCATTCCGGACAGATTATCCCGACGAGCCGCTGAGCAACAATACCCTTTATTGATGATGCGACCATATATGGTTCAACTTCAAGATTAATCAAGCGGGTAAAAACGCCGATAGAAGTTCCGCTGTGAATTGTGCTGAGAATTAAATGACCGGTAAGACCCGCCTGAATTGCAATTTCAGCCGTTTCCCGGTCACGAATTTCCCCAATCATAATTACATCCGGGTCCTGTCTCAGAAGCGACCTCAAGCCGGAAGAAAAAGTTATTCCCGCCACAGGATTAACCTGACTTTGGTTAATACTTCCAAGGTCATACTCAACAGGGTCTTCAATGGTCATAATATTACAACTATCGGCTCCGATTTGCTGAATGTACTTTAATGCCGCATACATCGTGGTCGTTTTCCCGCTGCCGGCAGGTCCCGTTAAGAGAACAGTTCCCTGATTCTTCTCAAGAAGACCCTTCAATTTTTTGTTTATTTCTTCAGGAAATCCTAATTCATCAAAACTTCGCAAAGGCTGTGTAGAACTCATAAAACGAATAACAACTTTTTCACCGTGAATCGTAGGAAAAAATGAAAACCTTAAATCCACATCTTTTTCCTTATACCGTATCTTTATTCGGCCGTCCTGCGGCAGTTTCTTACGGTAAGTCACCAACTTACTGATTACTTTAAGCCGGCTGACTAAATTTTCCTCAAACTCCTTTGGAAAACTACCGACAGTTCTTAACATACCGTCTATTCTAAATCTAACCTGTACCCTATCAACGAAAGGTTCCATGTGAATATCGCTTGCCTGATTGCGCACCCCGGCCGCCAGTATATAATCGACGGCGGTTATTGCCCAGTCCTCACCTCCGTTTAGAATCTCATCAATCCGAAACTGAAATTCATCAAATGGGGACGGTGCTTTACCTGTCTGCCGCCAGGCAGGCAATATGACATTTTTCTCTTTCACGTGATCCGTGCGTCCTTTTTCATTTGCTATCTCAACCGTACCTAATTCTAACTTTTGAAGGCTATACTGTCAAACAAAACGAAAAAAAAGCGAGCCGGGTCAATTTTTTCCGGCGGACGTCTTAAGATGCTTTATTTTGGACGGCTTATACATAATGTAAAACGGAAGGCCAAGGGAACTGACAATCAGAATTACAATTTTATTTGCGAGAGACGTCGCCACCGATATTTCGGAAGAAATACCCAGCAGATTAAAAAGAACCGAATACGCCGCCTCGCCGATGCCCCAGCCCGCGAACGAAACCGGAAGGCCCTGTATAACGTTGATAACGGGTATCACGCACAAAAAACTGAAAAACGGGAGAGGCCTCTTCAGGAACGAAACCATTATAAAATAATTCAGCGAGATAACGGCCGTCTGAACAAAAAACGAAAGAAAAAGAGCCGTCAGAAAAGCGGAGCGCCCTTTCCTTTTGTAAAAGAAAACCGCCGAATGGATTTTCCTGAGAATATGGTCATCGGGAAGGCCTTTGTAAAACGCCGTTTTCAGGAGGAACTTCTCGTCAAGAAAGACGGCGAATAAAACCATGAAAAAGAAACCCGCGAGAAGCAGCCACACGAGGAACCTGACCTGCACAACGGTCTTCTGTAAATAAAGCGCCCCGAAGAAAATAAAAATGAATGTCGCCAGGGCTCCTATCGCCCTGTCCGCAAAAATCGTAAAAACGGCCGCCTTTTTCATATTTACGGCATCCCTGTGAATGTAATATCCCTTGATTATGTCGCCGCCGAGGGTGGACGGCATCACATTGTTGAATAACAGACCTATTATTGAATACTTGAAGACCCTGGCAAAACTGATTTTAAAGCCCCTGTTTGTCAGAAGAATCTTCCACCTGAAAACCGCAATCAAAATCATGACAAAAAAGATGAGTAAAAAACCAAGAATTTTACCGGCGGAAAATACCCTGAAATTTAAAATTATCGCTGAAAAATTCTCCCAGAACCTCTCGAAAAAAGACAAGTCCGGGTCGCATAACCCTATTTTTGAAATAACAAAAATAAATATTGCGGCGCTGACCGCTACCCGCATAATCAGTGAAATTATTTTGCGCATTTTTTATTTTAGCAAATTAATCCGTCTTTTGCTTGACTTCCCGATTGATTTTTGCCAAACTACAATGCAATTTTAAACGGAGGGGCAGATATGATTAATTACAAAGATTTAGGCCTTGTTAACACGCGGGAACTTTTCAAAAAGGCAATCGTCGGCGGATACGCCATACCGGCCTATAATTTCAACAACATGGAACAGCTTCAGGCGATAATAATGGGCTGCGCCGAAAGCGCTTCGCCGGTAATTCTTCAGATTTCGAAAGGCGCGCGGAAATACGCGAACCAGACGCTTCTGCGGTATATGGCTCAGGGCGCGGTAGAGATGGTGAGAAAGGATTTGAAAAGCGGCATACCGATTGTTCTTCACCTTGATCACGGCGACAGTTACGAATTGTGCGTTTCGTGCATTGAAACGGGTTTTTCTTCCGTTATGATAGACGGCTCGTCGAGCCCGTATGACGAAAACGCGGAACTTACGAAAAAAGTCGTCGGATACGCTCACAAATACGATGTCACGGTTGAAGGCGAACTCGGTGTTCTGGCCGGAATAGAAGACGAAGTATCATCCGAAAAATCGCATTACACAAACCCCGAACAGGTGGAAGATTTTGTGAAAAAAACCGGCGTTGACAGTCTGGCGATTTCAATAGGGACAAGCCACGGAGCTTACAAATTCAAGGTTAAGCCGGGCGAATCGACGCCGCCCCTGAGATTTGATATTCTTGAAGAAGTGGAGAAGAGAATTCCCGGTTTTCCGATTGTTCTTCACGGTTCATCTTCCGTTCCGAAGGAATTCGTCGATATGTGCAACAAATACGGCGGCAAGCTTGAAAACGCCGTCGGAGTGCCGGAAGAGCAACTCCGGAAAGCAGCCAAGTCGGCTGTGTGCAAAATAAACATCGACACCGACGGCAGACTTGTCGTCACGGCAAAGATAAGAGAGGTTTTCAGCGAGAAGCCCTCGGAATTCGACCCGAGAAAATATCTCGGGCCCGCACGCGAAGCGCTTAAAAATCTGATTATTCATAAAAATAAAGAAGTTCTCGGAAGCGCAGGAAAATCCTGATATAATAATTATTTCGCGCTTATAGACGCGGAAAATTGGGAATCCATGTACTCATGGGGAAAAATATATGGAACACACTATCGCTTTTCGCTGTAAGTGCCGCTATCCTCTCATCCTGTATCCCTCCGCCGTCGGGATACAAGTGGTACTATGTGCGGAAAGGCGACACTCTCTGGTCCATTGCCGGAAAAAACAAGACAGACATTTTTAAGTTGATTCACGCAAACAGCATAAAAAACCCGTCGCGGATTTATCCGGGAATGAAAATAAAAATTCCCGCTGACTTAACAACGGCGGCAAAAGAAACACAGGGCAAAGAGAAAAAAACTTCCGTGAAGGCAAGAGTTCCCGCCGAACACCGGATAAATTTCATGTGGCCGGCAAAAGGGGAAGTGCTCCGCAAATTCGGGAAAGAAAAAATGCAAAGATGCCTCGGAATAGTTATCGGGACGAAAGAAACCGACATAAAGGCGGCGGCTGAGGGAAAAATAACATTTTGCGGAAACGTGAGCGGGTTCGGCAAAACCGTCATCATAAAACATCCCTCGAATTACCACACGGTTTACGGATACCTGGACGGTATTTCCGTGAAGACGGGAAATAAAGTTTCCGCCGGAGGCGCGATAGGAAAACCGGGACGCCACGCGCCTTTCAAAAAAAACGCGGTTTATTTCGAAATACGGCACATGACCGAGGCAAACGACCCGCTGCTCTATCTGGATTAAATGACCGCCAAATAAGAAATGGAAAATTTGGACTCCGCCAGCCTTTATTTTAAGGAAATAGGCGACATCCCTCTTCTCAGCAAAGAAGAATTCCGGGACCTTATCCCGCTGGCTCAGAAAGGCAACGTTTATGCAAAGCAGCGTTTGATAGAATCAAACCTGAAACTGGTCGTCTCCATCGCCAAAAAATATCTGTACAGGCAGGCGGTCCTCGACCTGCTGGACTTAATCGCCGAAGGGACGCTGGGGCTGATTCACGCGATAAAAAAATACCGCCTGAAATACGGGTACGAGTTCTCAACCTACGCGTACTGGTGGATAAAACAATCCATACAGAAAGCGCTGTTAAACCAGGTGAAAATGATTCACATTTCTTCATACACAACCGCGTACATAAAAAAGGTCATAAAATGCACGGAAGAACTCAGGGCAAAACTCGAACGTGTTCCGAGTTCAAGCGAACTCGCGAAAGAACTGAACACTTCCACGGACAAAGTGGAGAAAATCCTGAAAGACATAAAAGTATGGGAAAACGTTGTTTCTCTCGATAAACCTCTTGACGACAACGAGGAGATTTTTTTAAAGGATATTGTGCTTTCAACCGATTTAAAACCCGAAGAACATTTTGAAATGGAAAGCCGCCGGAAAAAAATTGAAAAAATAATGAAATACCTTACGAAAAGAGAACAGGACATATTGAAACTCCGCAGCGGCTACTCCGGAGGAAAACCCGCGCCGTTGTCTCTTCTTGCAAAAAAATATAAAATCACGCGGGAACGCATCAGGCAGCTGGAGAAAAGAGCTCTGCAGAAAATGAAACTGCATCTTATTGACGAGGGAATTGAATTTTAGGAGGAGGAACACTATGGCAGATTTAAAAAAGTTTATAAGAAACATCCCCGATTTTCCAATAAAGGGAATTCTGTTCAAAGACATAACGACCCTGATAAAAAACGGCGCGGCATTCAGGGAAGCAACGGACAAACTCGCCGCGCACTACAGGGGAATGAAAATCGACAGAATTGCCTGCGTGGAAGCGCGGGGCTTCATAATCGGCGCCGCTCTTGCGTACAAACTCGGCGCAGGCGTTGCAATTATCCGGAAAAAGGGGAAACTTCCGGCCAAAAAAATCTCCATTAAATACAAACTGGAATACGGTTTTGATTCCGTGGAAATCCACGAGGACGCCGTAACAAAAGGTCTGAATTACCTGATACTCGACGACCTGCTCGCGACCGGCGGAACCGCTCTCGCCTCGTATAAACTTCTTATGAAAAGGAAAGCCAAAATAAAGGGGTTTGCATTTCTCATAGAACTGACCGATTTGAACGGGAGAAAAAAACTGCCGGAGGGAACAGAGGTTTTTTCTCTCCTGAAATACTGATGGACGCCACCCTCCCCCCCACAGGCGGACGAAGACGCCCGCCACTCTGGTATGGATAAAGAAATGGAAAACTTCGGGCTCATTGCCGGCGGAGGGGCATTCCCTTCTCTCGCGGCGGAACAACTGATAAAAAGGGGCTGTAACTTAAAAATCGCCGCCGTCAAAGGACAGGCGGACGAGGAAATAGGCTCACGCTTTCAATCCGTTTTATGGGTAAATCTCGGACAGTTAAAAAAGACGCTCCGTTTTTTCCGTGACGGAAATATAAAAAAGGTCATTTTCGCCGGAAGAATAAAACACGCGGATGTTTTTTCGATAAAACCCGACTTCACCGCGGCCAAACTGCTGGCGGGGCTGAAGGATAAAAAAGCGGCAACCGTCCTCAAAGCCGTCTGTGACCTGTTTGAAAAAGAAGGAATCGGAATTATGCCTTCCATAGAGCCGGTAAAAGATATGCTTTTCCGGGAAAACAACTACACAAAAACAAAACCGGACAAAAAAACCCTGCGCGACATTTCGTTTGCGCGGGGCATCGTCCGGGAAATAAGCAATATGGACATAGGGCAGGCGGTCATCGTCAAGGACGGGATTGTCGTTGCGGTTGAAGCGATGGAAGGAACCGACAAATGTATTTTAAGAGCGGGGAAACTCGCAGGCGAAGGAACGGTCTGCGTAAAAGTCGCGCGGGACAACCTTGACACCCGTTTTGACGTTCCCGTAATAGGCATCAGAACGGTTAGAAATCTCGCGGCGGTGCGCGCGCGGGCAATCGCCTGTCAGAAAGGACGCACTCTTTTTTTCGACAGGGAAGAAAGCATAAAACTCGCCGATGAAAACAGAATATCAATTACCGGAATAGAATAAGCGTGAAGAAGGAAAAAGGCGGCATTGTGTGTATTTTGAAAATGATGCTGCCTTCCGGGGACGCTCGCAGTCTTGCCAGCGGGGACGCTCACGTAAGAAAGTTCGCTCTGGGTTCGCTGCGGGCACGGGAAAAATCCCTCGCTCACACAGCCCCGCTTGCCAAGAACTGCTCGCTGCAAAACAGCCCCATCAGACAAGCGTCATTTTCATGTAAAAGTGGAAGAATAACGTTGCACGGGGACGCTTACATAAAAGAGTTTGAGGGATTACTGTGAAAAAAACGCTTTTTATTTCGGCAGGAGATCTTTCCGGCGACATTGCCGGTGCGCGTCTTGCGGACGCCTTCATAAAAAACGGCTGGGATGTCTTCGGAGCCGGCGGCGACAACCTCAAAAATGCGGGCGTTAAACTGCTTGAAAACATTATTTCAAAAAGCACAATCGGAGTCATAGAACCGGTAAAAAATATTCCGTATTTTTTTAATCTTCTCGGGAAGATGAAACATTTTATAAAAGAAAACCCTCCGACAGCGGCGGTCGTGATCGACTTCTGGGGGTTCCACTCGTTTCTGATAAAAGCATTATGGCGTCAAAAAATACCCGTTTTTTACTATATTTCACCGCAGATATGGGCGAGCAGGTTCGGAAGAATTAAAAAAATAAAAAAAATCGTGAAGAAGGTCTTCGTTATTTATCCGTTTGAGGAAAAAATTTACAGGGAATTCGGAGTGCCGGCGGAGTTCCTCGGCAACCCTGTCGCCGAATTGATTCCGGAAGCGCAGTATAATCCCGATTCCCGGGACATAGGAATCCTGCCGGGTTCGCGGAAAGACGAAATAAAAAGACACCTGCCCCTTTTGATAAAAGTTACGGAAGAGATGAAGAAAATTTCATCTTTCAGGTATAAGTGTTTCAAACCGCCCTGCACAGACGGAAACCTTTACAAAAATATCCCGGGCGACTGGGAAATCGTGGAAGAAAACGACTACTCAAACAGAAAGAACCTGAAATTCGCAATAAGTTCCTCGGGCACCGCCACGCTCGAAAACGCTCTTCTCGGCATTCCGATGGTTATAATTTATAAAACTTCGGATCTTTCATACGCCGTCGGTAAAAATTTTATAAAGACAAAATTTATCGGCCTGCCGAATATTCTGTCGGGGGAATTGCTGTCTCCCGAATTCGTACAGGCGGAAGCAAGATGCGAAAAAATTCTTCCTGTAATTAAAGATTTGCTGCGGAAAGATAAACTCCTTGTAACAAGCCATAACCTGCTTAAAATAAGGGCG
Source organism: bacterium (assembly GCA_043825615.1). Taxonomy (GTDB): domain Bacteria; phylum CG03; class CG03; order CG03; family CG03; genus JBDRMV01. The sequence continues at coordinate 74,841 of JBDRRS010000019.1, forward strand.
TCCCTCGAAAGGAATAACATTGAAGAAAACATTTTCAAAACAATCAGCGGGGACAGATCGGGAAGCGGTAAAATTGAACAAAATTCTGTAATAGGAACCGTCCCTAATATCCAATGAAATTAAAAGAGATCTTCAAACGGCTGCTCAAGTTTCTTAAGCCGTATAAAATCAGATTTGCGGAGGCGATGTTAAGCATGGTGGCCGTGGCTGCTCTGACGAGCGGACGCGTCTATCTCCTGAAACCGGGGCTCGACAAACTGATTGAAACCCGCGACATGAATCTTTTGAAACTCTTTGTCGCCGTCATACTTCTTATCACGGTTCTTCACGCCGTCTTTTCCTACATCCAGAATTATATTCTCGCCTACATCGGTCAGCACGTCGTCATTGACCTGCGAAACGAAACATACGCCCACACGCAGAGATTATCCCTCGCCTATTTTCTGACAAGACCGACTGGGGCAATCCTCTCCCGCCTGACAAACGACATAATGTACATTCAGGGCGCCATCACGTCCGTTCCCTCCAAAATCATAAAAGACGGACTGAGTTCTCTGTTTATACTCGGGCTCTTATTCTTCCTCAACTGGAAATGGACTCTGGCGTCGCTTATTTTCTTCCCGTTTATCGTTTACCCCATCGGAGTTTTTGCGAGGAAAATGAGAACGACGGCTTTGAAAACACAGGAGAAAATGGCCGAAATTTATTCTCTTATTACTGAGAAAATAAGCGGAATAAAAGTTACGAAGGCGTTCGCCCAGGAAATTCCGGAAATCGACGCCATGAAAAAAGTAAACACCGATTATTTCAACGTGATTATGAAACTCCTGAGAGCGACGGCTCTTCAAAGGCCGGTGATGGAAATCATTACCTATTTTATTTCCACAATGCTGGCCGCTTACGTCGTTTACTCAATATTTCAGCAAACGGTATCGGTCGGGAGCGCCCTGGCTTTCCTTGCCGCCCTGATGAGTTTCTATTCTCCGATAAAAAATATTGCCGACCTGAACAAGGAGATACAGACCTCCGCATCCGCCGCAGAAAGAATTTTTTCAGTAATCGACACGGAAACAGAAGTGGCGGAAAAGCCGGATGCCGCGGAATTTACGGGTATAGAAAAAAACATCCGGTTCGAGAACGTCTCTTTCTCGTACAGCCTGAAGGAAGGCAGTAAAATAGCAATCCGGAACATTTCGATGAAAGTAAAAAAAGGAGAGATTTTTGCTCTTGTCGGCCCTTCCGGAGGCGGGAAAACGACGATTGCCAATCTCATACCGAGATTCTTCGACCCGACAGACGGGCGAATCACGATTGACGGCGTTGACATCAGGAACTTCAAGATATCGACGCTGCGGAAAAAAATAGGAATCGTTTCTCAGGATGTTATGCTTTTCCGCGACACGGTAAGGAACAACATCGCATACGGCTATAAAACCGCTTCCGACGCCGAAGTGTCAAATGCGGCAAAACTCGCAAATGCAGACGAATTCATAAAAAAACTCCCAGGCGGATACGACACCGTAATCGGCGAAAGAGGGGCAACGCTCTCGGGCGGGCAGGCGCAGAGAATCTGCATTGCGCGGGCAATAATCGGAAATCCGCCCATCCTTATTCTTGACGAGGCGACGTCTTCTCTCGACACCGAATCGGAGCAGATAATACAGGAGGCATTCAAAGCAATTCAACTCGGCAGAACCACCGTCGTCATAGCCCACCGTCTTTCAACCGTGCGGCGGGCGGACCGCATCGTCGTGATATCATCCGGCAGAATCGTGGAGGAAGGACAGCACGCTGATTTAATCGCCCTGAACGGTTTCTACAAACGCCTCTTCGACCTGCAGTTTAAAGGGTAATGCTGAACATCTTCACACCGCCGGCGGTACTTCAGTGCGCGGAAGATGAATTAAACGAAATCCTGCGGCAGGGAGGAAAAACCTGTCTCCTGATAGGTCCCGAGCGGATTTTTGAGAATTACGCCGGAATCTTTAAGAAGGCATTCGGAAGAATTACAAAAATTTACGCGGGCTTTAACGGGGAGTGCTGCGACGGCGAAATAGAAAGAATCATTAAAACATCGGGCCCGCACAGGATTGATTTCATTGCGGCTTTCGGCGGCGGCAAAGCGATTGATGCGGCAAAAAGCGCGGCGGCAAAAACAAAGTTACCTTTAACCGTAATCCCCACGTCCGGGGCAACCTGCTCCGCTTTTACATCCCACAGCGTCATATACAGCGGCGAGGGCCGGTTCATCCGCGAAGACAAGCATTTCAAATGCCCCGACCGGCTCATCCTTGTCCGGGAAATTTTAACGGACCAGCCGAAACGACTCCTCGCAGGCGGTATGGCCGACGCGGCGGCAAAATATTACGAGTCAACCTTCGGAGAAAAAAAAGAATCCGGCATTTTTTACGAGTTTTCAAAGGAAATTCTTAAAACCATTTTTACGGAAGGCCCGCGCGCCCTTGAGGAAAAAGGGGACGTCCTTAATAAAATCAATGAAAAAGAGAAAGTCCTCAAAATAAGCGAAATGAACATCCTGCACACGGGCATTGTTTCGGCTTTCGGCGGGAAACAGTTCCGCTCTTCCCTCGCCCACGCGATTGCGAACGGCTTCACGCAGATAACGCCCGAAAAACCCCGCATTAGAAATGTTCTTCACGGGGAACTCGTGGGAATCGGGATTTTAACCGCACTTTTTCTTCTCAAGAGAACCGACGAACTCATCTCGCTCAGGGATTTGTTCTTCAGAATGAACATTTTCGGCGCCTTCGGCGAATGCGGAGAAATAGAGGACACCCTGCTCGAGAAGGTCTCTCAATTCGCGGTAAAATCGGAACCCCTTTTTGAGAAACATAAAATTGACGCCGTTGATATTAAAGGCGCCGTGAAAGTGCTGTGTCTGTAACAAAACCCTGATAACATGCGTCTAAATAAATGGAAGAAGAAAAATTAGTTGAGAAACTTAAAAGCAAAGATGAAGAAGCATTTAGAATTTTTATGGAGCAGTACAAGGGAATTGTTTACAACATTATTTATTCCGTTGCCGGCAATTCATCCGAAGCGGACGACATCGCGCAGGACGTTTTTATCACCGTCTTCAGGAAGATACACAAATTCAGGGGAAAATCAGCTCTTTCAACATGGCTTTACCGCATCACCGTCAACAAGTGCAAGGATTATTTCAGAAAAAGAAAACCGACTGCCGAATTGCGCGAAAATATGCACAACGGGAAAGAAACGGAAACCGAACAGGCAGTTAACGAAACCCTTGCAAAAGCGCTGCTGGCCGGACTGCCTGTGAAATACCGTATGCCGGTCGTTATGCGCCTTGAGGGTTTCTCCTACGGAGAAATTGCGGCAGCTCTCAAAATTTCGCTCGAAAAAGTAAAGATAATGATTTTCAGGGCGAAGGAAAAAATGAGGGAGACATTAAAAAAGCATGAAGTGTAAAAAAAATTTAAAAACCCTTTCCGCTTACGCCTCCGGCGAACTTGAACAGGCGTCCGCGGACGCAGAAATAAAGGAACATCTGAAAGAATGTTCGACCTGCCGCAGAAATCTGGCGGAATACAAAAAGTTGGAGGAAATTCTCAATGCCAGAGGAAAAGCCGCCCCACCCTTAAATTTTGAAGACAGAGTCCTCGCAAAAATTCACTCAACCACGTCATTGCGAGGGACAAAGTCCCGAAGCAATCTCCGAGAGTGCGAAGCCTCCCCGCAGGGGATTGCCACGCCTTCGGCTCGCACCCTAACGGGCACAGGCAATGACACGGTGCTTACTAAGTATTCCCGCCCTTTCCCCGTCTTCCGCCTCGCCCTTGCCGCGGCTCTGCTTCTTATCGCAGTTTTCGGATACAGGTCAAAGACACGCTACATACCCTCGGACATTCTCATTTCGGACAGCGAAATAACCGAGATTGAAAACGAGGCAATAGCGCTCTTCTACAACGGCGACGCTTAGCCGTAACTTTTACGCAGATTACGAAGAAGTTTCTAATAAATCACAGCGAGCGGCAGAAAACCGCATTAGTTGAATTTGTAAAAATAACCGATGCCCAGAAGACAGAAAAGCGGCAGAACCGCGTAGAGATTGCGGACGCCGTAAAACCCCGCAAAAATACCGCTTAAAAGCGGTCCCGCAAAATAGGCGACGTCAAAAACAGTGCTGTACATTGAAATCAGTTCGCTATGCCTGGCGCTGCCGGAAACGAGCGAAGGAATATAATTCGATTCAAAAAACGCCCAGCCGAAACCGTAAAAAACCGCCGACAGAAAAAAAACAGGATAGGAACCCGAAAACCTGAATCCGAAAATGGAAAAAACAAGAAGGATTATTCCCGCGAGAAGACAATTCCTCATGCCCATGCGTTCGAAAATCCGGGCGGCGAAAACTCTTAACAGAATCGTTGAAACCGCCAGGAATGTGAAAGCGAAGGCAAATTTCACAAGCCCCTTCTCCGCGGCGAGGATGGGGAGGAAAACGATTATCGACGAATACGCGAAAATAATCAGAAAGAGCAGGACGAAATGCGGATGCTTCCTGAAAATAAGTTCATAGAAGATTTTCTTTTCAAAACCCGAAGGACGTCCTGCGGTTTTTCTTATAAAGAATACCGCAGCCGCAGAAACAGCGAAAAAACCCAGCGAATATATTATCAAGACGGTGAAACCCGACTTTCTCAGGATTTCAACGCCGAGCGCTGGAGCAAAAAGAAGCGGAACAATAAAAATCGTCGAAAAAATCCCGTAAAGGCGCGGAGCCGAGGGTCCGGCTATTTCGCTGTTTACGCTTTCAAGCAGAAGAAGAAAAAAACCGCACAGCCCCACGCCGAAAACAAAACGGGAAAAAAGGAAAGCGGCACGGCCGGCGGAAAAAATGTAACCCACATGCGAAAAAAACATAAGAAACAGCCCCAGCAAAAGACCTTCTCTTAAAGGCCGCCCGTAAACGAATTTCGAAATAGGAACTCTCCAGAGCACGGAAAGAACCGCGTATGCGCCGAGGATTAAACCCACGTCCGCCGTGTTTGAGAAAATGCCGTAAAGATGCAGCGGAAATGCGGAAGTGAGGAGGTCTATCGAGGCAATTACGCCGAACCCCGCGATATAGTATGCTGTGAAATTAGTCAAGAAAAACCGCGCAGTAATCGGTAAATTTGTCCTTCTTACGGAGTTCTTCGAAAATAGGACGGGCTTTTCCCATGAAACCGCTTTCCCACAAAGCCAGCGCTAAGAAAAACCTCGCCTCATATTTGAATTTCTCGTTTTCCGCGGAGAAACACTCAATTGCTTTTTCAATTTCTCCTTTCTGATAATGCGCAAGGCCCAGAAGAAAAACCGCTTCAGGATATTCCTTTTCAATTTTTTTCAGTTCTTCAATCGCTTCGTCGGGATTGTTGTCCTTCATCCAGTTGAGCGCAAGACGCATGGAAAAATCATCCTTTTTAAGGGTGCCCGATACTGCGGCCAGCGAACTTCTGGATGCCGAAAAATGCGCGCGGGTCTCATCTGTCTCATAAAGTTTAAAGAGGACTTCCTTGTCGTCCGGATATATCTTGAGAAACTGCGAAAAATAAAAAGACGCCTGCGTCAGATTTTTCTTCCTGTAATAAACCTCGCCGAGCCCGCGGTACAGGGACGGCGTTTTTACGCCCCTCGCTTCAAGAAAAACAAATTCTTTTTCGGAAAGTTCCCACAAACCCGCTTTAAGGAAAAGTTCTCCCAGTTTCAAACGGACGAGAAAATTGTTTTCATCAATACCTTTTGCTTTTTTCAGAACATCTATTGCCGCGAGAGAATCGGCTTTCTTCTCGTAAAGAGCCGCAAGGGCAAAAAACATCTCAACTTTTTCCTTCTTTCCGGCTTTGGGCGAAGCGGAACCGTTTTTTAATAAGACAATCGCGCCGTCTATATCCCCGTTCCTCTCCATGGAACTCGCTATCTTCAGGGGGGAATGCCTGAAAATTTTAACCGTCGCGCAGGAAGAAAGCAGTAAGCAGCAGGCGGTAACGGCTGTGCAGGAAGCGGTAAGCAGTTTTTTACTCTTCACTTTCTTCACTCCCGCCACGGCGGATTTCGTCCGCATCAGGCGGACTCAACTTCGCTCTTTTCGCTTCTTTTATTTTTTCAAGCGTCTTTACCAGAAAAACATGCCTGATTTCTCCGGTTTTTTTCAGGCATTCCTCGTAACCTTTCTTCTGCGCCTGCGAAAATTTATCAATGTCAAGCGGCGATATGTCATCCATATTGGGAGATATCACGACATCCGCCAGCTTCAACTGTTCTTTTGAAAGGAGCGTACCCGATATCGAAATAACCTGCGTCAGAACCGAAATTATATTTTTGGTATCCTCCATAATCGTGCTGCCTCCTGCCCACGAAGCAACGATCATGTCCATTCCGGAGTCCTTCGCAATATCCGTCGGGACATTGTCTATGACGCCTCCGTCCACAAGCAGCCGGTGCTTATAGGAAACAGGCTCAAAAATTCCGGGGATAGACGAAGACGCCCTTATGGCGGGAATCAGCCGCCCTTCCTTGAAAATTATTTTTTCCCCGGTTTTCAAATCGCAGGCAATACAGATAAACGGTATTTTTAAATCCTCAAATGTCTTTTCTCCGATATAAGAAGTAAGCAGAGCCCCCATCCTTTCGTTCGAAACGATACTGCTTAAGTTCAGCATCCTCACCGGAGTAATCTTAAACTCAACGAGTTTTTTCCAGTTAAGGTCAGCCCCCATATTCGCAATCGCCGCCACGCTCATTCCTGTCGCGTAGAGGCCGCCGGCAAGGGAGCCGACGGAAGTTCCGACAATCAAATCGACGGGAAAATTCCATTCTTCCCAGCACTGAAGCACGCCTACATGGGCAATTCCCTTCGCGGCGCCGCCTGAAAGGACGAGCCCGACCTTTGCGCGGTCCTGTGCCCAGCGGCTCTGTGAAAGGATGTAAAGATAGTCCGAAATATCCGATGAAAACGCCGGCATCCTGAGTAAAAAAATGCCCAGCAGCAGTAACACGCCACGGGGCATCTTTAAGCGGTTAATACTTTGGAATTTCACTTCCCGTGGAAAATTTGAGGAAAGCAGACGCAACGAGCATGTCACGCTCGGCGGCTAAATAATCCATCATCACTTCCTTCCATTTTTTTATGTCTTGCACCCCGCTCTTCGACGGGATACTGAAAGAATCTTTACGCTTTTGCGCCAGGCCGAAGATTTTCCTCGAAAACTCAAGACCCTTATACGCCTGTTCGACCTGACTCTTTATCCTTTCTTCTTCCGAAGAAATAAGAATTTTCGTTTTCTGAAAAAGCGCATTCCGCTCCCTGTACTGAGACCACCGGACACCGCCGTCATACAGAGGGAAAGTCAAACTCACCCCCACCTGAAAATTGGACGACCATTCATCCTCTATGGCGTGCAGATAATCGTACTTGGAAAAGAAATCGACGTTCGGGAACTTAAAACTCTTCCCCAGTTCCACCGAAAGCGAATCGATTGATTCTCTCGCTTTCAGGCCCTTCAGTTCAGGCCGGTTCTGCTGCGCAATCAGGATAAGTTTTGTAAGATTCCCGTCTAAAACGGTCGGGTCGGGTACGAGAGCGTCGGCAACCTGAGCACTTTCGATAAACTCCGCGGAAACCAGAGAATTAAGTTCGTGCAGCGTCTTATTCAGTTCCATATCCAGATTTATTTTTTCCTTTTCCATCTGCATTCCTATTTCCGTTTCAAGAGAACCGGGGTCGGCTTTTGCGATAGACGTTTCCGCGCTGGAAATGACGGCGCTCATTTTTTTCAGGTAGAAAACTTCTATGAATTTTCTTTCCACCTCGTAAATAATTCTGTTTTTCTCGGTGAGATACTGCGCCTGCGTGGACAGGAGATTGTGCGACGCCTGCTTTTTGATTGTCTTGTTTTTTCCGCCGGTGTAAAGCGGCTGGTCCAGCGTAATCCTCGTCCCGTAAAGTTCCTCCGAATCGGGCCGGAGATTAAACGCTCCGATGGACGAGGAAAAAATAGAAGGGTAACCAAGATTATAGTAATCGTAATACGCGCCCAGGGACATCCTCGGTTTCATCAGCGCCTTTGCCTGATTGACCCTGAACTCCGATATTTTTATATCCTCTCTGTAAAGCAGGAGTGCCGGATTGTTCGAAACCGCAAGGTTTACGCATTCCTTAAGAGTTAACGCGCTAAGTCTTAAAGGAACTAAAAAACAGAACAAAAGAAAAATACGGAGAAGGTTCCGGTTTTTTGTCATCACCTGTCTCCCCGCAATATCCCGTAAATTATCAAGCCCCATGAAGAAATGAACAGGAACGGGACAATATGACTCGCGAAGTTCTCTCCGCGAGGGTCCGTCTTTGAAAGAACCAGAAAGGATATGATTAAAACCAGAACGCCTCCGGCGATAAAAAACTTGTTTTTATCCTGCTTTTTGTCTTTCTGCTCTTTATTCTTCAACTGTTTCATAAGCCATCCTCAACTGCTCCTCAAACTTGAGAGGCGAAGGCGAGCCTGCCGTCGCGAGCTGAGCGACGACGCCGCCGGCCGTAAGAAGAGGCAGAACGTCTCCCGCAAAAAATTCGGAATATACTTTAAGTTCGCTCAGTTTCAGGGCTGACATTTTTCTTTTCATCTGTTCGTTGTCGCGCACAATCTTTCCGACAATTTCATGAGCCGTTCTGAAAGGGATGTCCTGCAGGACAAGGTATTCCGCAATCGCCTGCGCGCAGACATCGCCCGAGGCAATGGAATCGCTTATTTTTTCCGCGTCAAACTCAAGAGATGAAAAAACGGCCGGGAAAACCCTGAAAATCTCCGTAATTTCATCCACCGAATCAAAAAGCGAGACCTTGTCTTCCTGAAGGTCCCTGCTGTAACCGGACGGGATTCCCTTAAGCATAATCATCAGCGCGTTCAAATTGCCGATAATGCGTCCCGACTTCCCCCTGACAAGTTCGAAAAAATCAGGGTTTTTCTTCTGCGGCATAAGAGAAGAACCCGTTGAATACTCGTCGGGCAGGCGGATAAAACCGAATGCGGGCGTCGAAAAAAGAATAATGTCCTCGCAGATGCCCGAAAGGTGGATCTGCATATTGCAGCACGCCTCAAGGAAAAGAAGAATGAAATCCCTGCTGGACGTTCCGTCGACGGAGTTCTCGAATTGCTTCGGGAAAGAGAGTTCCGTCATCAGAAAGTCCGCATCCACCGGAATCGTCGAACCCCCGCAGGCGCCCCCGCCGAGGGGCATCACGTTCGCTTCCTCGCGGGCGTATTTCAGGAATTTCTTATCCCTCTCAAGCTTCCAGAAATAAGAAAGAATTAAATGCCCGATTGTTATCGGGACCGCCGGCTGAAGATGTGTGAAACCCGGCATCACAACCCGCGCGTTCTGCGTCGCGGCGGCAAGAAAACGTCTCTGGAGCCCCTTTATCTCGCCGAGAATATAATCAATTTTGTCCCTCATATATAATCTCACGTCGGCAGACACCAGTTCGTTCCTCGAGCGTCCGGCGGGTAGTTTCCGCGCGACAGCGCCGGCGTACGTAAAAAGACGGTCCTCTATAAGAGTGTGAATATCCTCAAATCCGGGGTCGGCCTTCAGCCGGCCCTTTTTGAAATCATTATCCACATCGGAAAGCGCGGTGAGTAATCTCTTCAGTTCCCTGTCCGAAATTATTTCAATCCTGTTGAGCATCTTCGCCCACGCCCTGTTTACCGCGATATCGTAAGGGGCAAGACGGAAATCAAATTTTATGGAACTTTCAAAATCGAGGAACTTCTTTGACTGTTCCCCGCTGAACCTTCCGCCCCAGAGTTTCATCAGGCTTCTCCTCTGTTATTTCTTTTTAGCGATGTCAAGGCAGGAAAGTTTAATAAAACCCTCAGCCAGTTCTCTTTCAAAAGTGTCGCCTTCCGCATAAGTCGCAAGACCCCGCACGTACCGGGAATTCGGCGAAAAGCGGGAAACAATTTCAAAACCGTAAGGCCTTAAAATTACGTCCACGCTGCCGGTAATCCCGCCCTGGGTGGACTCCACAAAAGCGGTCAAAGCCGTCCGCAGCGGCGAGAACCACCTGCCCTTATATACAAGTTCCGCAAAATCGTGCGAGAGTTTTTCTTTGTAGTGCAGCGTTTCCTTATCAAGGACTAACCTCTCAAGGTCGGTGTGGGCTGCGGTCAGAATTTCTGCCGCCGGCGCCTCGTAAATTTCCCTCGATTTTATTCCGACAACCCTGCTCTCTACAATGTCGCTGCGGCCTATTCCGTATTGCGCGCCGAGGTCGTTCAATTTTCCGACGAGTTCCACGGAAGATAAAACCTTTCCGTTCAGACCGCACGGAACCCCGCCCTTAAAACTTACGGATATTTTACTCTCTTTCTTCGGAACTTTTCCGCCGGTCAGCTGCCAGGCGTCGTCGGGGGGCGGCATCGCAGTGTCTTCAAGCTGCCCGCATTCAATCGCCACGCCCCATATATTTTCGTCAATCGAATATTTTTTTGAACCCGCCGAAACGGGAATTTTATTCTTCCCTGCGTATTCGACTTCCTGCTCCCTGGTGGTTAATTCCCAGAACCTTAAAGGCGCAATAACTTCAATGTCACAGGCGAGAGAATACACCGCCGTCTCAAACCTCACCTGGTCGTTTCCCTTTGCCGTGCAGCCGTGGGAAACCGTTTTTATCCCGTATTTCTTTGCCGTGGAAACCAGATGTTTTGCAATCAGCGGGCGCGAGAGGGCTGTCGCGAGAAAATAACCGCCCTCGTAAACGGCGTTCGCTTTCAGCGCAGGAAAGACGAAGTCCTTAAGGAATTCTTCCCGCAGATCCTCCACTATTACTTTCTCGGCGCCCGTCCGCAGACCCTTTTTTATCAGCGCGCTTTTTTCTTTCCGACTCAGACCCGCCACGTCGGCGCAATAAGCGTAAACCTTTGCCTTATACTTGTTCCTGAGCCAGTGAAGAATACAGGAAGTATCAAGACCTCCCGAGTAAGCAACAAGAATTTTCTTCATATTCCCCCCGTAAATTCCGGACTTATTTTGACAATTTACGCAACTAAAATCAACCCCGCTTAGGTCGTCTGCTGAAATGATTTGTTTTATTTTATTGTTTCCGCCAATTGCATATCAGAATGAATAATTTGGTTTACAACTGATGATACATTTTTATTTTTTCTCTTTGCAATGCTATCAACAAAAGTAAGAGCTTTATCATCAAGATAAACCGGAATGTTCAACTTCAGGCTAGACCGGTAAAATTTACCTCTTTTTGCTTTTGAAAAATCATATTCCTTTTTCATCATGACCTCCATACTGTTTTGACTCCAATTTCGTCGCTTTGCGACTGGAAATTATGCGAATAACAGATTGTTTCGAATCAATTCTCCTGAATGTATGACAAACAACAAGCAATCTGCCGGATACCGAAAATCCTAAAGTAATCCAACGCTCTTCTTCATCGCTATGTTTTTTATCAAATATACTCAAAGCATTCACATCTTTAAACACAGTGGCAGCGTCCTCGAAAGACACCTCATGCTTAGATAAATTTGATTTTGCTTTGCCAATATTCCACTCAAAGACATATCTCACTTATTTTGTTCCTGTTTTTAAGATATTATAACACTAAAATCATTTGAAGACAATTGTTTGTTACGGTTAGCGCAAATCAAGAAAAATTTCAGGGGTTTTTAAACGGCAAGTTTAAATTGAAATTGTTTCTTCTAATTAACCGAAAGAAGTTCTACCGTGAAAATCAAAGTGGTATTCGGCCCTATGAGGTTACCGGCGCCTCTTTCACCGTAGGCAAGTTCTGAAGGAATGAACAGTTCGTACTGCGCCCCGGCCTTCATCAGCTGCAGGGCTTCCGTCCAGCCCTTTATCACGCCGCTGACCGGAAATGTCGCAGGCGTTCCCCGTTTGTAAGAACTGTCGAATTCAGTTCCGTCAATCAAGGAGCCCTTGTAATTGACAGTTACCCTGTCATTCACCCCGGGCCGTTTGCCTTTACCTTCTTTTACTATTTTGTACTGCAATCCGCTGGATGTTATTTTAACATCTTTTTTCTGCCGGTTTTTTTCAAGAAATTCTTCTCCTGCTTTTTTGTTTTTATCCATCGATTCCCCCCGTAGTTTCGTCTGCTGTTCCTGCATTTCCTTCTGAAATGCCGTCATGGCAGTCCGCATTTCGTCTTCCGTCAGCAACGGTTTTGAACCCGCCATTGCGTCTTTAATGCCGGATGTTAAAATTTCAATATCAATATCGGCATTCTGTCTGCCGATGTTACTTCCTATATCCCATCCTATGGCATAGCTAACCTTGTCCTTCTGCGTCTCCGGAGTTTTTTTTGTGCAGCCCGAATTAGGCAGCAGCATTACAAACGCCAGTAACAAAACCGCCGAAACAATGATACTTTTTCTCATTTTTTTCTCCCTTTTAACTTATTTCCCCTATGTCTTTTTGTTTTCCGGAAACAATAGTTTCCGGCATTTCAGCAAGAGATTGTTAGACCTTTGCAGAATATAATAAAGCACCATCAATATTATAGCAAACCCGAAATAAAGATGCGCTTTTGAAACATATTCGGCTATAAAAAATTCATGCCATTTATATATCTTATCCACTTCAATATTTCTATAACATGCTGATAAAATACTGCTGAAATCAGTTATTCCGTAAATGCGGCCTATCTGTATTGCGGAATAAAAATTTATAACAGCCATAAACAAAAAACCTGTAATCGCTGAAATAACAAACAATTCGGCAATTCTTACAAAGCCGGGTATCCTTTCAATTTCCTTCTCGGAGAAAGATTCTTTTATATTCATTTTTTCAACCTCTTCACCATGCAGCTATCGGCAGGTCATCTTTGTCGGTATCGGAACAGTTTATATACCATTGCCCGCTATCCCTGAAATAAAGCCAGACAGCCGCGTATGATTCGTCGACGAGACGGCTGTTTGAATCGAAATCGGCATCGGAGTCGTCTACAATACCGATATCTTTCTGCCCGTCTTTAACAGAATTCTCAACACCGCTCTCAAAATAAGGAATTACATTCAAATACATCGGGACCCATGCATTCCTATTGTTAGTTGCGATTTCTGCAAGCAGTATTTTCGTGCCGCCTAAATCCGCATACTGATACGGCCATACTCCCTCATTATCGGCATAATATATAGCGGTGCTGGACCTGAACACGCCAAGATTATATTTTGACATAGCCTGTTGCTGTTTCTTCAGCATATCAATATATCTCCCGGGAAGAGTTGTGGCAAGTATTCCGATAATGGCTATCGCTATCAGCAGTTCAATAAGCGTGAAACCTGAAAAACTTCTTTTCCGGACTTTTCTATTCAGCATTTTATTATTATATAAAAAAAGAAACAGTTTTCAAATTTATAACAACGCGACGCCATTCCGGCGATATAACCCTATCAATTGTCATCCCCACCCTCTTTCAATAACTCGTATTTCTTTTGATGCGCCTTTGCATCCTTAATAAACTTTCCGAATTTACGGTCATTCCTTCTTTTATCAAGCATTGTCATCTGATAATACCCGGCTTCTTTTTTAAGTTTTATATAACTTGCGTATTTTTTTTCATCCAGCTTGCCGGATTTAATAGCGGCATGTATCGCGCAGCCCGGTTCATGCGTGTGAGTGCAATTTGCAAATTTGCAGTTTTTCAATAGTTCGCTTATTTCATTAAATACATTTTCTATGCCCGTATTTGAATCAGCCAGCCCCAGTTCCCGCATACCGGGAGTATCTATCACAATACCTCCGTTTTTTAAAAAAAGCATTTCCCTGCGGGCAGTGATATGTTTTCCTTTACCCGTAAGCGAACTTAAACTGCCGGTCTTTAAGATTTTTTTGCCAAGCAGATTGTTTATTATAGAAGATTTTCCTACTCCGGAAGAACCGAGGAAACAATATGTTTTTCCCCTTTTTATGAATGCCGTCAATTCACGTATCCCTCTATCGGCAATGGCGCTGGTAGGGAAAACATCTATATCATTAAACCTGCTTCTTACCTGAGATATTTTTAAGTTTAATTCCGGTTCGGAAATTAAATCGATTTTATTCAATACAATAACCGGTTTTATATTCCCCTCATTTACTATCGTTAAATATCTGTCAAAACGATTCAAGTTAAAATCCCTGTCAACGGATTGCATAATAAATGCCGCATCAATATTTGAAGCAATTATCTGCGTGTCAAACTTATTCGCGGCTTTCCTTTTTAATATCGTCTTCCTCGGTAATACTTTGTGAATTATCGCATGCTTCGCATCGGATTCGGTTATAGAAACCCAGTCCCCGACCGCCGGATAATCTTCTTTATACTCGGCATCGAACATCTGTTTCCCGGTAATTTTTGCCGAATATTCATTGGTTGTGTTTTTTATCCTGTATCCCCCTCTGTATTCAGAGATAACCCGCGAGACCGAAAAAACATCCACTCCCGATGCTTTCCAGGCAGATTCAAAATACGCGCTATAACCTAAATCCTTAAGACCTATTTTTTTATTCTTACCGTTCATTTCGTTTGAAATAGAATACACCGGGCGCGGTTCTGTTTTTCATATTAAATTATATCACTCTCCCCGCCAAATTCAAAGCCGGAAAGAAGGGAATTTCTTTCCCGCCCCACTCTTTTGTCTTGAAAAATGCGTCGCCCCCTTTTTCCCGCAATGACTTTTATAGTATACTGCGGGATGACTGAAATAGGAAAATACAACAGCCTCAAGATAGTAAAAGAGGTTGATTTCGGATTTTATCTGGACGGCGGCGAAGAAGGCGAGATACTCTTACCCCGCAGATATGCAGAAGAAAACACCTCTGTCGGCAATACAATTAAGGTTTTTATTTACAAAGATTCGGAAGACAGAATCATAGCGGTTACAGATGAACCGTATGCCGTTGTAGGCGACTTCGCTTTTCTGAAAGTGGTGGATGTCAATAAAACCGGAGCGTTTCTTGACTGGGGCCTGCCCAAAGACCTGCTTCTTCCCTATGCGGAACAGGACAGCGGCATTATGACCGGCAGTTCTTATGTGGTCAGAGTCATTTTTGACACTAAAAGCCAGCGGATTATCGCTTCCCAGAAGCTCCACAAATATTTTATATCCGATACCGCGGAACTGAAAAAAGAAGGGAAAAAGGATCTCCTGATATACGAAAAAACCGAACTGGGATTCCGTGCGGTTATAGATAACGCATATACCGGAATGTTATATAAAAACGAAATCTTCCGTCCTCTGGAAATCGGGATGCGGCTGAAAGGATATATCAAGAATATCCGTGATGACGGCAAAATAGACCTTACCCTTCTGCAGATTGGAGAACGCGCCGTGCAGGCGGCGGCCGATTCCATACTTGCCGCGCTGAAAAGCCGGGATGGAGTAATACATATCGGCGACAACTCTTCACCTGAAGAGATTGCCGGTCTTTTCAAGATAAGTAAAAAAAGTTTTAAAAGAGCCGTCGGCCAGTTATACAAAAAACGGCTTATATCAATAGAAGAAAAAAGAATAATACTGCGGTAACATACCGCTCCCTGCTTTTACAAAAGCACGACGGGATTATACCCCTGAAATTGTGCCACGTGGCACAATTTGCCTTTTTCCCGACGACGCCGTTTCAAGGGTTCCCCTTTTTGCCGTTTTTGTCATTTTGACCATTGGGAGAAATCTGCTAATTGCAACATTTCAAAACTGGCCCCGGCTCTGGCGCCATCAAGAAGAGTGGTTGGGAACTAAGTGGTTAGGTAATTAGGGAAGAAGGAAAGAACAAATATTGCCTATTGACATTGTATACTTCCCATACTAAAATATGGTATCACGATGAGAGGGCACGCCTAAGGTTTCGTCCGAAGGTTACTCCCTCTCTTTTTTTTTCAGTTTCTTTTTTAATCCGTCAATGAAAATAAAGTATTTGTGATATTTGCGTAAAAGTGCTGAATATTTCTTTGGATTTGGTATTAAAATATGTAAAAGTTTATGATTTTTTTCTAAATATTCAATTAAACAGTGAAAATCACCATCTCCTGAAACAATTATAGTTTTATCATAATTTGGATATTCAATCATTGTATGCAAAACTAAATCGGCATCCACATTGCCTTTTGTGTATTTAGTTCTTTCTTTTTTATATTCAAGCGTTGGTTTGAAAACAACTATATATCCCGCTTGTTGTAAACAAGTATACAAGGCCTCATTACCTGCAACATACCCAATAAAAAGAAAAGCTTTTTTAACTTTGTATTTATCTTTAAGATAAACATAAAGTCTTGTGAAATCCAATTTCCAGCCACAATCCCGAATTGCTAAATTAAGATTTTGACTATCAATAAAAACATATATGTTTTTCTGATTTTTCTTTTTTACAATATCCATAATATTGTTTTAGTATAGCAAATTATAAACAGGCTACGCCGCGGCGCCTGCCTTCCGGCAGTCAAGTTCGGCTGTTTTTGTCATTTCGACCATTGGGAGAAATCTTCTACTTGCAACATTTCAAGACTGGCGCCAGCTCCTTTAATATATTCGTGGATAAAATGTGAAAAAAATCAATATAAAAGGGGACAGTTACTTTTTTAAAGCTGCATTTGCCCCCCCTTAAATTGTGCCACGTGGCACAATTTGCCTTTTTCCCGACGACGCCGTTTCAAGGGTTCCCCTTTTTGGCTGTTATTCCACGAAAAAAGTACCTGTCCCTTTTTTCCTGCCCCTTTTTGCTAATTGACAACTGTTCCGGTGATTGTTATGATAATCAGCGGAACAGTTGGAAGATATTTTGTGTTTTGAAAGGAGGCAGCTAAAATGTATATAAACAGAATTTTGGATATTCATAATACGGTTAAAAAGAAATCCTGTTTTCTGTTCGGCGCAAGACAAACAGGAAAGACCAGTTTAATAAGCCATCAGTTAAACAAATATAAAGTTTATAACCTGCTGGACAACGAAATTTTTTTAAGTTTAAGCGGCAATCCCAAACGATTGGAACAGGAAATCCAAAAGCAGGATAAAATTATCATAATTGACGAAATACAAAAGTTGCCCGGTTTGTTGGATGAAGTTCATTTAATCATTGAAAAATACGGCATAAATTTTTTACTTACGGGCTCAAGCGCGAGAAAACTCAGGCGGGGCGGAGTTAACCTGCTGGGCGGCAGAGCCCGCGTAAGATATTTATACCCTTTCATTTACAAAGAACTGAACGAAAGATTTAATTTACTAAGGGCATTAAATTACGGACTAATTCCTTCCGTGTATTTGTCCGGTGAACCGGATGAAGATATTTCATCTTATGCCGGAACTTATCTTAAAGAAGAAATTGCAGCCGAGGGCTTAACGCGCAATATTTCCGCTTTCAGCAGGTTTTTAAGTGTCGCGGCATTATGCAACGGGCAGCTTTTAAATTACTCTAAAATTTCAAACGACGCGCAGGTGCCGAGCAGTACGGTGCAGGAATTTTTTCAAATATTACGGGATACATTAATAGGATTTGATGTAAAGGCATGGAAAAAATCCATGAAAAGAAAACCTATTTCTACTTCAAAATTTTATTTTTTTGACACGGGGATTGTAAGGTCATTGCAAAACCGCTCGCCCGTAAAAGAAAAATCACCTGAAATAGGGTATTTTTTTGAAACTTATATGGCTCATGAATTAAACGCTTTCGTTAATTACAATAAGCCCGGCGAATTATGCTATTGGCGGTCAAAATCGGGATACGAAGTTGATTTTATAATTAATGATTCCATAGCCGTTGAAATTAAAGCTAAAAATATTATTACAGGCAACGACATTAAAGGATTAAACGCTTTAGTTGAAGAAGAAAAACTCAAACATTACATAATTATATGTTTCGAAAAACGCGCAAGGACAATCGGCAAAATTAAAATACTGCCCTGGGAAACTTTTCTTAATAAACTATGGGGCAACGCTTTTAAATAATACGCGGAGAAAACAAGGCGCCATGCTCTTCTGCTCCAATAAGATAAATTTGACACCCCTGAAATTGTGCCACGTGGCACAATTGGCCTTTTTCCCGACGACGCCGTTTCAAGGTACCCCCCGTATATTTCCTTTTTTTCCTATTCATCCTTTATAAATATGCGCATTATGCCATTCAAGTAACATTGGTAATGGACGACCGGCAGGTTCCACAGGAAGGCGAATTTTATCTCCATGATACTGATAGTAGTCCCTCCCATTCTCAAACTCCTCTTTTATCCTGCGACTCACTTCAACATTCATCGATGGCGTGATTGTCAGGTAGCCTTTGTCAAACAGTGCATGAATGTCTCTTCGCAAGAGAATTCCATTATTCACTACATGCAAACCATTTTCGGAATATGGCTTGATATGTGCGGCATCGAGGGCTGGAAGAGTTCGTTCACTCGTTATGGCACAACGCCGTTCGTAGGCATCCGTTACCAATATTCTAAATGAGCCTTGACCAAGGCGTGGAAACGCAAGAATTGGTTGTCCATAGCGCTCTGATTCTTCGTAAACAATAGGTCCGTTCGACATTACAGATTGTAATTGATTCCAAAGTGAAAGACCCGGTTCAATCGAAAGGTCGTACCCTCGTCCTTGGACAATGTTGTATTTCCAGTTGGATGGAGCAGGAATCCATGCATGCTCCGGAAGAAAGAAGGGTTGCTCAAGAAGAATGCAACCTATTGTGTAATCCGCAGTACGTTCCTCTCTTTGACGGCGATATTTTGCCACACGCTTACGCATCTCGGAAAGACTGCGAGCCCCGTTTGAGATGTCAAATGCCTCCCATGCCAGACTGATGGGAAGTAAAGTGGAGTGTGCAAAGAAACCTCCGCCAACGATGTAGTCATTAGGACTGTGAAGTTTGAAGAGAAACAACTCACCAGGCTGCAGAGCTCTGAAAAGTCGATTCCCAGATGGTTGCCAGAAATTTACTTCTTCCAACTGTCGACAACCACTAAGCTGGTCAAACCAAGATTGGTCAGTTATACCCACATAGGATTTCATTTTCTTCTATTTCTTCACTGTAAACAATATTTCAAAAATTATGCCACGTGGCACAATTTGCCTTTTTCCCGACGACGCCATTTTAAGGTACCCCCCTGCCGTTTTTGTCATTTTGACCATTGGGAGAAATCTTCTACCTGCAACATTTTAAGACTGGCACCCTGGCACCAGTTTCTCTAACGTCCCCAATCAAATAACCGTCAAATAAGATTTCCTTCACGTTTTTATCACAATTACCTATCAAATCAAATAACCGTCAAATAAGAAATTAAGCCCAAAAAGGCACATATTTTGCATATTTTCGGGATTCATTATCCGGATCAAGCAATTTAATCATCTCTCCCTTAGATGCTTCTTTAATAATTCGGGATACCATAGCGCTGTTTTCTTTAGTTATTCCAAAACGCTCTCTCAATGTAGAATTGGTCAGGTATTGCTTTTGAACATATTTCAAGCAGGCGTGCAGATAGGTAGCACGAATCCGTTCATTTCTATCCATCTTTTTCAAAGGCCGGTGTGCAAAAAGTGTAACTCTTGTATTATCTTCAATAACCTCGAACAATGGTGCGGGCAATTGATACAGTTCTGTTTGAAAAACAACCTTATCTACACCGCTGCCACGCTCTTCACATACGCCAATTCTTCTCATAAAAGAAGCAAGTACCTCATTTCGTGATTTAGGAGGACTATCAAGAAAACGTTCTGTATTAACAAGTGGTTTCCCAGGATTAGTTATTTCCATTCTATCTGAAAATATTTCTATCATAGGGCTCGTTCCATGTATAAATAAATCTTGATGTATTATTGCGTTTGCAACAAGTTCACGAACAGCTATTTCCGGGTACATTGGAATATTTTTTCTGAATGTTTTACTAATGACCTCATTACTTGGAATCAGTGTATTAATAAACTCCGTAAGTCCCTTAAACCCTGCAGCATATCCCTTATTACCTATCTGTTCTTTTATCGTATTTAGCCTTGTTGTGTCTTTATAAACAATAACTCGCACGGACTTTCTTTTCAAATTCTTAAATTTATCTAAGTTTTTTGCATAAAGAATTGCTCCTAAATTTGTTATCGAATACATACTCGCAGTATCTTTTGTTATCATACTATCTTCCAAAAGCCGACTAATAATGCCAGATTTACTATCGGGTAACGGTTGAGCAGTAAGTTCAAAATAAGATGGATAATCTAAAAGATGAATAATATCATCTGCATTCAGTTTCTCTCCCGCATTCAGTTCTTCAAACGGAGTAGTATCAAATATGCGCCATAGCTGTCGCTCTTTTTCCGGGAATTCTTTTAATAGTTTCTTATATGTTCCGATTCTAATATATTCTTTACCCTGAAATTGAACCGGATGACGAAACGCACGGTCTATTTCTAATATAACAACTTTTCCCTGAACAGTTTGTAATTCATAGAACCTAAAATTGATTTTTGGTGTAAGTAGACGTAATAGCCAATTTTCCAGTTCTTCATTACCGACTTTTAAACTTTTTGGTCGGAAATCAGTGCCTATAATATTATGTGTTTTATCTTCAATGCCCCAAACAAGATAGCCCATTACTTTTCCCGAAAGCGCAGCCGAGTTTGAGAGTGCTGAAATATATTCTCCTATTTCTTGATGATTGACATAATTATGCTTAAACTCAATCCACTCGGTTTCATCCGGTAAAGCGCGTAATTCCTTAACTAACTTTAAAAGGTATTCCTGCGTATATGTCATTTTCCACCTCTCATATTAATTTTTCTAATAACTACGTAAATTATCAGGCCAGCCATTTTTTATCATGCTCTCAATGGAAAAGATAATTTTATTATTATTCATTCTAAAAATTATTTCCCCATATTGTTCAAGAATATTTAGGAACGTCCTGCATTTTCTTATTAGTCTGCTACTTTTTCCCATTTAAAGTACCTGTCCCCTTTCTATTTAGGGTGCCACCTTAGGGTGCCACCACCCGTCCCCAACTACACCACTCCTGAAATTATTCCACGTGGAATAATTGGCCTTTTTCCCGACGACGCCGTTTTAAGGTACCCCCCTTTTTCGGCTATTCTAAAAAGCATCAGAACCGTCCCTATACTTAAGTAACCTTGATAGAAGAATTAAACCGTACTAATTTCTTCCAATTTATTTTACCCTTGGTACAAAATTCTTTTGAAAAATCTTGTGTAAATCTGTTAATAATTTGCGAATAAGCTTCCATAAATTCTTCATTTTTTTCTTTCGCTTTATACCCAAGTGGCTCAATAATTTTTGTATACAAGTTTTTATTACCTGAAATAAATTCCCAAAACATTTGCCCACAATATTTCAGGTATTCTCCCTTATCTGGCCTACCCTCTCTTCCATAACAACAACCATTAATTGTAATTATTTTTTGTTTCGAGGTATTGGTTCCTAGTATTCTCTTTGCCTTCCTAAAATTGTCTTTCATTTTTTTAATCTGACTACTATTACCCCAATTTGGACCCGACTTAATTGAAACAATATACTTTATTCCTTTTTTATCAAACTCTAAATCAATCCCTTCCGCGGAAGATTTTTTGCCGCTATAAACTCTTTCACAAATAAATATCGCAAGATATTCTAAGAACTCCCCAAAAATAGTTTCTTCCTGTGAGGAAAGATGAGCATCTAATAAACCCTTAATAATATCGTGGGCGGTAAGGACATTTTTTGCTTTAAAAAGATAAGGGTTTTTGCGGCTTAATATTTTTGACAATTTTAACCTATCTAGACTTTTCAGTCTTTTAGAATGAAAATTGCCAATATTATCTTTAACATACTTGGTAACATCATTTAGACTTATTTTTTTCATATTTAGACCTCTTTCCACAAATATAATACTCTGTGGCATTAATTCTTTCTTTTAACATCTTATAATATTTAGGAACTACTTCAATTCCTATTGAATTTCTTTTTAATATTTGTGCTGCATCAATTGTTGTCCCAGACCCTACAAAGGGATCCAAAACAACATCGCCTGTTTTTGTAAATAGATTAATAAACCATTGCGGTAAGTTAACAGGAAATGCGGCACTATGATTTTTATTATTGCATTCAGTCGCTAAATTAATAACATTTGTTGGATAAACCTTATTTCTACCTAACCAGTTTGAAATATTCTTTCCAAATCCACTACCGACTCTAGAGTTATCTCTTCTTTGGTCAGTTTCGCTTAAATTTCTAAGTCTTGTTTTTGCCCAATCACCAATAGGGGTCATGACTTCTTTTTGATACATATTAAATTTCCTATTTTTGTTAAACTGTAATAATCTTTCCCATGCATCTCTAAATCTATTTGGCCATTTACCTGGATAACAATTCTTCTTATGCCAAATAAATTCTTCAGTCCATAACCATCCCTGTTTCCGCATCTCCAATATTAACTCCACAACATAAGTGTGCCTCTCTCCTTTTACTACTTTTTCCTTTATATTAAGGATGAAAGTTCCCGTAGGTTTCAGTACTCTAAATAATTCTTTAGAAATAGGTAAAAACCACTCCACATACTTATCTGGGTGACTTCCACCATATGTATTTTTTCTACTATCCGCATAAGGAGGTGAAGTAAATATTAAATCAACACTGTTATCCTTTAATTGTCTTAATTTATTTTTACAATCACCTTTTATAATTTTAGTTATTATCTTCATTCTACTATTTTAGCAAATTTTCGGACTCTCAGGAAAAACGGGACTCTCCATAGGATAAATCTGACCCTCCTGAAATTATTCCACGTGGAATAATTGGCCTTTTTCCCGACGACGCTGTTTTAAGGTACCCCCCAAGTATCAGAACCGTCCCCATACTTTCATACCCATACTTTCATATCTCATCCTTAAAATTTAACGACATCTAACGCTTAGCATGACCCTCAAATGGACACGCCATCGCGGGTTCATTTGTAGCGGTCGATGCGGTTGTTGTGCCTTCCTGGCTCCCTCAGACAAGATCGTTGATGATCTTTGGGATAAGTATCCGCCCGTCCTTGTCTCTTCTCGCCCATCCCGCAGCAAGCATCGCTTCAACGAGTTTAGGTGCGGAGGCCGCCTTCTCTTGTGCTGCGGCGTCATCTCCTGAATCCTTCAGTTTCTGAATATCAAAAAGCATTTGGCGCTGCGGGACCGGCAGCTTGGACACGAGGAATCGGATATAGTTCAGCAAAGGATCACGTGTCAACGCAGGAGTGCGCCCGACTACAGAATCAGCAACAACCCGTGTGAGCGCGAGAATCTCGGCGAGCATCTCGCTTTCGTCCCGCCTTGGGCTTGACGCGGCTTCCGCGTCGGCGTTCGAAAGAACGTGCGCGTAGTTTTTTTCAAGATCGGGCCACCATTTGTCGAAGACGAGATCAAGTTGTGACGGCTGCAGCGATGGTTGGGCTTTCGCGTTGAGATCTGACAGAAGGTGCCGCAGTTCGTCTTTCTCGAAGGGACGGTGCTGGAACTGTGCAAGAGGACCGGTAACGGATGTTGCAGTAAGTCCACCTGATAGTACACCACATGCCCTTCCCTCTATCTTCTTGGACAAAGCTCCGCCTTCAAAGAGTAGCCAATCGCTGGACAGGTTGCTCGGCGTGAGACAGAGTATACCGAAGTCCGTCTGTTCGAGTTCCCCTGCAAGCGTGCTTGCCCACCGCACGCCAGACTCGATGTCGTGCTTCGACATGAACACTTCGAGATTTTGCAGCATACATGGCAAGTACTTGTGAAATAGAGCCGCGATCTGCTGGCTCATTGTTCCGGACCAGCTTACGAATACTTTCATCTCATCCCTCCGTTTGCACAACAATGTTATTATGCATACATCACGTTTTTACCAGATTTTCACACGGTAAACAGCATTTCAAAAAAACAGGGACAACCGTTATGGGTTTCATTTTTATCATTCTACTCCTAATTCTATGGGCGACATTTTAACGGGAGCGGGCTCCCGGATTAGTAAAAAGTGATTAGCAGTGGTGTATAAAAGGGTCATGTTTAATTATAGCAAAGAATAACGGGAACGAGAAGAACAAATCCCCCTCAGTCCCCCTTTGCTAAAGGGGGAAGAATAGCACCCCCACCTCAATCCTCCCCCGTCAATGGGGAGGAAGAAAACCAGGGGGAAGAGAAGAAAGAAGAACAGATTAAGAACCTTTGCTATGTTTTTTAGCGGCGGGAACCGCGCGGACGCTGCCTGTCTTTGTTATCTGTTCTTTTTTTGGCATGAGAAATCAGCGGCTTAGGGCCTTTGCCTTTAAAACTGGCAATGATTTCCTCTGCCTTTTCAAAAGGAACGGTTATAAAAGAGAAGTTTTCCATTACCTGTACATCTCTGATATGCTGTGATTTAATTGAGACCCTGCTCATAATAAGATCAACAAGTTTTCGGGCATTAATATTGTCTTTCTTACCGAGAGCGACAAAAAGTCTTGCTTTGCCCTGCTGGTCAATCTGCTGCCCCTTTGAACCGACCTCTCTCACTTCACCATAGGCATCAGGATTGAGTTCTTCTTCAAAACAATAGTTAAGTATGGCCGCTAATATTTCCGCCGGCTTGTTATCCTCAAGCAATTCCTTGGACCAGTTATAATATTTAGCATCAATCTCGTCTTTAAGAATTGCAGTCAAATCTTCGTATATCTTTTTCTTTTTGGCTTTGATGATATCTTCCACCTCCGGTACTTTTGATTTCTTAATATCAGTATTGGCGAAGCGCTGTATGAACATCAGCCGTTTATACTCACTCGGAGTAATAAACGTAATGGCGGTGCCCTCTTTCCCCGCCCTTCCCGTACGGCCTATTCGATGGACATACATTTCCGGATCATTAGGCAGTGAATAGTTTATGACGTGGGTGAGGTTAATAACATCAATCCCGCGCGCGGCAACATCCGTCGCTACAAGAATGTTGACTCTTTGTTTCCTGAATTTTTCCAGAGTTTTTTCTCTTTGCGTCTGTGAAATATCTCCATGAATAGCTTCCGCGTCATATCCTCTATCCATTAAATGAGTTGCAACAGAATCAACATCGCTCTTTGTCCTGCAGAAAACCAGACCGTAAAAATCAGATTCAATATCTATTATCCTGCACAGCGCCTCAAATTTATCCGAGGATTTTACCTCAAAGTATATCTGCTCCGTCAGATCAGTTGTCAGCGGCTCGTTCTTAACCGTAAGAAGCTCATAACCTTCCATGTATTTGTGCGCAAGGTCCCTTATCTTTCCCGGTATTGTCGCGGAAAACAACAGCGTTCTTTTTCCGGCATTTGTATGCTTCATTATTTCTTCCATATCCTCGATGAATCCCATATTCAGCATTTCATCCGCCTCATCAAGTATCAGGTGCTCAATTTGTCCGATCTTCAGTGTCTTTCTGTTGAGATGATCAATTACCCTGCCCGGAGTCCCGACTACAATATGCACGCCTTTTTTCAGGCTGCGGAACTGCTGCTCAATAGATTGACCGCCGTATATCGGTACTATCCTGAGATCCTTGTCTCCTTTGAGTGAATTGATTTCTTCCGATACCTGAATGGCCAGTTCCCGCGTAGGAACCAGAATCAGCGCCTGAACTGTATTGGCATCCGCGCTAATCATTTCTATCAGGGGTAATCCGAACGCCGCTGTTTTGCCTGTGCCTGTTTGGGCCTGAGCGACGATATTGGTATCATCTCTCATCATCACGGGGATAGTCAAAGCCTGAATTGCGGTCGGCTCTTCAAAACCTTTTTTATTAATTGCCTCCAGCGCTTTTGCTGAAAGCCCAAGGTCATTAAACGTTTTTTTGTTTTTCATAGTGTTATTTTAGCAAATTCCGGTCGTCTCAATTCCCGTTTGTACAAACAGTATCAGAACCGTCCCCATTCTTTCGCTGAAGAACACCGGCTAATGAACGGCGCGTCGGCTAATTAATCTTTTTTAATATTTACCGAATTTATTTATTTTTTTCTTTTTTCCGAGCCCGTTTTTCTTTTAGGGTGAATGCGGCCTTTTTTCGCGTTTCGCGCTTGCCTTTATCTTTTTTTCCTTTGTCGCCCATTTCAAATCCTCCTTACACAAAAACATTGATACTCTATATTTTTACACATGAAAATTATACCACATATATCCTTGATTTACAATAGAGGAAAAAGCGGACGCTCTTTTTTTTATTCAATTATCTCGGCAATTATTGAGCCGATGGGGATTTCGCTTTTCATCTGAACAGGTATTTTCTTTTCGTCGTCGGTCAGCCAGACCCATATTTTGCCTTTCGCCTTGAAAATTCCCTCCTCGCGCATTTCCGGCTCTACGAGTATTGTCTTATATTCCCTGTCCCTGACGCTTATTTTCTCGCGGCGGATAACCTTGACATTCAGGGGCCAGAGTTTTCTTTTGGTGTAAACGTCCACCACGACGGGTCTCCCCGGGGTGAGATTTTTCAGCCGGATATAATAAAGGGAACTCAAAACATCCAGCGCGTGCGGCGTTACCGCCCAGGTTTCTTTTTCTCTTTTTGCAATATTCTTAACCGTATCAATCTCAATCACATCGTCAACGACGCGTCTCCCTTCCCTCATGTGTTTTTCAAACCGCAGGGAGCGCATCTGCTTAATATCCCACCACGCCTCAACCCGGTCCCGCACTTTGTAAAAATGGTCAAAGAAAGGATACGACTTCGCAAGAGAAGTAATCTTGAAGCAGGAAGTTGAAATTCTCTCTATTTTCAGGGACGACTGACCGCAGTTTATGAACGTCCAGCGGATGTTATAGACGATTTCTTCTTTTTCTCCGAAAGGAAGCGTTCCCGCATCCGCCGCCCGGAGAAACGCAGGCAGAATGAAAATGAATAAGCAGGTTTTTAGAAAATGTCTGTTATGATACAATTTCCGCAAATCTGAGGAGCGCTTTCGTGAAACACTCCATCGGCGCGTAAAGAAGACCCGCTCCGATCTGGCCGATGCCCGGCTCTTTGTGCGCAATCCCCGTATTTATGAACGGGGTTATGTGCTTTTCCACGATTTTCATTATGTCAAAACCGACCGGTGTCCCTCTGAAATTAAAATAAGGAATACGGTAATTGCTTGATTCTCCGCAGCAGATTTCATACATTTTTTTCGTGTATCTCATGGCGTCGTCCGGAACCCCGCCCACGAATTTCACAATCGCGGGCGCCGAAGCCATTGCGTTGGCGCCGATTCCGGCGGTTTCCGAAATTGTTGAATCGCCCAGGTCGGGGTTGGAATCATTCTCGTCAAAACCCGCGAAGTAAAGCCCCTTCGGCAGACCGGCGGGCGCGGTGAACCACTCCTCGCCCGTAGCGGCGACTCTTATCCCGATGTCCGTCCCGTTCCTCGCCATCGCGGAAACAACCGTTGAATCTTTCAGACCGTTAATCACGTCCACCGACGCCTTGCATGCCGCCATCGACAGGTTGAGGTACGTGTGGGGGTTTGAGGAAATAAAATTTACGACCTCCGTTATAATCGTTCTTGAAAGTGATGTTGAAAGCAGCAGCGGAATAAATTCTTTCAAAAATATGTCCGTGGCGGCGACATTCCTGTTATGACATTCGTCCCCCATGAGAAGCGCCTGCGAGGTTATCGCTTTTACGTCAATCCCTTCAGGGGCATTTTTCAGGGCTTCGCTCATTGCGGGGGCAAGAATTTCCTCCATCCATTTCAGGTTCTTCAGAACGTCCGGGGAATTCGCGCCGAACCTCAGGACTTTTCCGAGGCCTTCGTTAAGCGTGCAGAAAGCGCGGTTGCCGTGTTCTTTGTTTTCAACAACATAAACCCACATTGAATACGACACGACGCCCGCCATGGGTCCTACGGCGGAATGGTGATGACAGGGAGAAAATTCAATATTTCCTCTTTCCGCAAGAAATTCCGCTTCTTTCAAATCCCCGGCGAGACCCTCGTAAACAAGAGCGCCGAGAACCGCTCCCTTAACGGGGCCGCACATTCGTTCCCATTCCACGGGAGGCCCCGCATGCAGGATAAGATTTTTCTTCATTCCCGGAATGACTTCGCCGGCCCTGGCAATCCCTATGAGAACCGGCTGCGCGGCGTTAATCATCCGGACAGCTTTTTTATTCGCCTCTTCAATCCGCTCTTTTTTTTCTTCAAGTTTATCCAGTATGCCAATCAGTTCTTTATCGCCGCCTGCGCGCGGAACAAATTTAACATTATCAACTTCAGCGCCCTGTTTCCTGAGATTTTCGGCGAACCAGCCGAGCCCGAGATTTATTATCTTTTCGTTCTTAAACATTTCCGTTCCCCCATTTTTTTAATTTGTTGAGCCGCTCCTGGAAAAATCTTTTTGAGTCAATTTTTCCCGCGCGATTTTTTCTCCTCGTTTCTTCTTCGTATAATTTTCTCAGTAAACTTTCCTGGGCGTCCGGCCAGACCCGCTTTTTATCCCTGCTGTATTCGGAAAACTTCGCCCACTCAAAAGGCCAGCGCCGGTTATAAAGTTCCGAAACCGTCACACCCGCCCTGAAAAGATTCCGCCAGTAGCAAAAAATATCTGCAAGATGTCTTTTTCTGTCGAATGCCCGGGCGCCGACGTCATAGACCTCGCACCTTTCGAGAATCGAGGTAATGTCAAGGCCGCGCTCGAACTCGGGCGGAAGAAGAGCCCCTTTCTTGACGAGGTCCGTGCCCTTGATGGAAAAAGGATATTCCCCGTCCTTCTCAACGAGGGCAAACCGGCCTTCGATGTAAAAAAGAGCGGCTGAAAAACCGGGGTTTCTTTTCCCTAATTTCCCGAAACGTTCAAGCAGTATTTTTTCGGCGCAAGACGTCCCTATCGTAAAAAATAAAAAATGTTTCAAGGGGACTTTCAGGCAGTCCAGACCGTTTTTCAGGGTTGTCCCCGTGGCTATAACGTCGGCGGCCATAACCGTTGAAATACCGTCAAGAGCGAATTTTCTGTACTGGTCGTGCTTGATCCTCCAGTGGGCGCCTTTCCTGACTCTCTGCGAGGTCATAAAAGAGGCATTAACCCTGGAAAATCCGAAACACTTGTACAGGATTTCGAGAAGACCGAAATTAAGCCCGCCCCTGAGAAAATGAAGAACCGATATTTTTGAATCGTCAAGACAGGAGAAATACTTCCTGCCGAAACTGGACCTGAAAAAAGATGTCAGCCCCTGCCGCAGATAATCCACGTATTCAAACCCGCAAATTTCGGGCCTGTTGAGAATTTTCCTCGTAAAAGGCGTCGAAATAACAAACCTTTTTACTTTCAGGCGCGGCAGGATTTCATAAACGGAAACGCCTTTTGAAATCAAAACCTTTTTTAAATAATCGCTCATTTCCCGAAAACGGCTTCCCGCGCGGCCGTCACCGCCTGCCTGTTCGTCGAAAAAACCAGCACGCCCGCATCCGTAAGAATTTTCTTCTGGAGACCGTAATTCTGCGGGTCGCCGTCCGTGCCCGTAATTGAAGAAATAAAAACGATTTCCGGATTTATTTTCCTCGCTTCTTCAACAGCCCCGCTCAGTTCCTCCGCCGGATTAGAGTGGCAGCCCCAGCCGAGGGCGCAGTCCAGAAGTATGACGCCTGCCTCGCCGCTGCCCGCTTCAGCAACAATTCTCTGCCTGCGGAGCGTAAAATCCATCATCGGGTGCGGGTAGCCCCTCGTAAATTCATCCTCGCCCATATCAATCAGACAGTTCTTAAAACTTTTGAACGGGTCTTCCATTTTCAGGTCCTTGTTTGTCGCGATATTTGAATAAATTTCAAGGTCCTTTAAAAGATACAGCGCCTCGTAGCACAGAGTTCCACCCGAATAAAGGCCCCTGAGAAAGCCGGAAACTTTTTTTAACTCCGCCGGTTCTTCGGGAATTTTGGCATCTTTTTTCACAATTCTGCAGGCGCTCAAAGCGGCGTCTTCAAGCGTTGAGGCGAATTTGATATTCGCAAAGTCCTTGAGTTCCATCGTCAGGAAATTTATCACGTATTTCTTCCTGCTGTTTTTCGCTTTTTGGATAATCTCGTCGGCGACGGCGCCCGCAGGCGGCTTTGAAATTAAAACGACAACCTCCGTGGAGGCGTCTTCTTCAAAAAAATCCATAGCCGCTTTTGCCGTAATACCTCCGACATCCTCCTTCAGGTCCCTCCCCCCCACGCCGACAGCGTGGGAAATGCCGCAGCCGAGTTTGTGAATTACGGTCGTCACTTCCTGCACCCCCGAACCCGATGCGCCGACAATCCCGATGTTCCCCCGCCGGACGACGTTTGCAAAGCCGAGGCCGTGGCCGTTTATTATGGCCGTTCCGCAGTCGGGGCCCATCAGGAGAAGTTTCTTTGAGGCGGCAAATTTTTTAAGTTTAATCTCCTCCTCGAGCGAAACGTTGTCGCTGAAAATCATTACGTTTTTTCCCGCATTAAGCGCTCTCTGCGCTTCGCTCATAACATATCTGCCCGGGATGGAAATAAGGACGAGCGCCGCATCCTCTTTTAAAACTTCCGCGTAACTTTTCGAAACTTCGGATTTGGAGACGGTCTCGCCTTTTTTAAGAACTTCCTGAAACGACTCCCACATTTTCTGCGCCTCTTCCGGCGCTTGCGCCTTTACCGCAAAAATAAGGTCGGCGGGAGACGCCTTTTTTCCCTCGTCCGTCAGAAGACCGAGCCCCGCGAGGAGTTCGAGATTCTGCGGCGTCGCCATAACGGAGGACACGTCTTTTGACCCGAACTTTTTCCGCACATCATTCGCGGCGTTCATAAGCACGACCGAATCATTATAGTTCCCTTTTAAGACAAAATTTTTAACCACCTTTCTCCTCCCATCTCCTCATTACCTTAATTTTTCTCTTTTAATTTTTTACTGCTTTCTGGAGGCAGATTGCAATTTCAGTTGGTCACATTTTGTGACCAACTCACTTCCTTCCTGTTTTAAGCGGCTTTTAAGAGTAGTCCAGTAACTTTTTGCTTTTTTAAAATCGGGTTGTTCGGTAAGAATGGAAATAATATCAATTATTGAAAAATACC
Source organism: bacterium (assembly GCA_043825615.1). GTDB lineage: Bacteria > CG03 > CG03 > CG03 > CG03 > JBDRMV01. The sequence continues at coordinate 105,847 of JBDRRS010000019.1, forward strand.
ACTTTTCCTTTTTCTCGTCCCAAAGTCGGCGGATTTTTTGACCTTCAAAAATTGTAATTTGTTTATTGTTCATTTTTTTGGCATAAAATTATTTCTTCACTCCCACTTAATTTTTCTCATACAATCCAACGCGGTTTTTGTTACGCCGTCATCAACTAAAACCTCGCCTTTACCGCAAAGATACGGTCGGCGGGAGACGCCATATTCCCCTCCTGCTAACCCCATACCCTTTAAAACCCCCAGAGCCGTAGCGACGCCGGAGGTCTTGCCGAAAGAGAGGAGCGCCGTATCGCCGCTTTTCAGAAAATCTATGACGGCGCTTGAGAATTTACCTCTCAACGCGTTTGAGAGGATATGCCCGCTCAATTTCGTCGTCCTGGAACAGTCAATCTCAAAGGGAATTTTTTTTCCGAGAATTTCTCTGGATGCGATGTAACCCACGAGAAAATCATCTCCGGCAGGGGTAAGCCCCGAACCGAGGCCGACCAGTTTCCCGAATTCCCCGTTTGTTATCGCCGAATTTAGAAAGACCTTGAAGTCATCGTAACACCTTTCCCACATTTCAAGAACTCTGCCTGCAGAGGCCGCCGGAATGTTCACTTCGTCGGGGAGATTCAGCGAAACTGCCCTGCCCCCTGTAATTACGAGAGACACGCGTTTCTGATTCCGCAAAATTTCAAATTCGCTTTCGCCGCACACAATCCCGTAAGGAACAATCCGGTTCGGATACTGCAGGACCGTAATAATCAAACCGTCTCTGTTTATAAAGTAGCAGGAATGCCCGTATGCTTTTTCAAGAGTCAGGTTTTTGAGAGAGTTCTGCTGAATGTCCCTGTCGTATGAAAGAGATTCAATCAGCATAAAAGAATTTAACATTTTTCCAAACGAAACACAACATCCGCAAAAAAGTTTTGCGGGGTCAGTTCTATTTTTGTTATTTTTTTCTATGCAAAAATAGAGCTGACCCCATTTTTTTATAGCAAAATTTCAGAAAAAGCTGTAAAAAACTACCATAAATTTGTAAGATGTAAGCAGGAACATGAAGAAAAGAATTATCTGTCTTTTGTTTTTCGCCGGCGCGCTTACATGTTCCTACTCAATGAATGTCAGCGAAAACTTTCTCGTTGATTTTTACAAAGACCCTTCCGGCACAAACGCCGAATGGAATACTTCGGACGGCGTTCTGCGTCTTCCGAGGAACATTTCAAAAATTCTTGAAAACGAGACCTCAACCTGCACCGTTACGGGAACGTCGGAGCGGGGCTGGAAATTTTCCGTAAAAGAAGCGGGACGGATTATTGCGCTCGGGCGGTACTCGCCCCTGTCAAATTCAGAGAACACAACCGTGCACCTGTGGAGTGATGAGGGTGTCTGCCTGGCGACAGCCGCCGTCAGCGACTCCGCCGGCTGGTCGTGGGCGGACATTCCGCCGGTCAGTGTTTCAACTTCCTCGCACTACAGGGTTTCCGTCGTCTGCCCTGCGAATTTCACTTTCTTCAGCACCGTAATTCCCTTTGAGAATCAGTATTTAAAACTATCCTCGGCATGTTTTTCCGCCGCCGCGGAAGGTTTTCCGTCCATTTATTCCGACGTTGTCTCGGGCGCAGCCGACGTTCTTTTCAGGACGAATTATAAGACCCAGGCTTACGGCGAGTCCTCAGGGTACGACACGGGCGCGGAATTCGCAAAATATCTTTCGTATTCCTCTTCGCAAAATCTGAATTCCGGAACCGTGAATTATTTTTTCAGTTTCTCTCCCGACAAGTCGAACTGGTCAAGCTGGAAGAGCAACATCGGAGGCTTCACCGCCGAAAGATATGTAAAATGGAGAATTGAACTCATAACGCCGGACAATACAAAAACGCCCGAAGTTTCGGCGCTCTCAATCTACAATAATTCTTTTCCGGCACCGCCCGAATTAATTTATCCGCCAGACGAATTTTACACGAACCTCACGAGCTGCACCTTTTCCTGGAACAATGCCTATGACCCTGACAGCAGCGCGCTTACCTACAAACTTCAGCTGGACGACAATACGGACTTCTCTTCGCCCGACATAACGATTGCCGGCATCAGCACCTGTACAATAACGGTTACGGGCCTCAGCCACGGCAGGTGGAAATGGCGGGCGCTTGCAAAGGATGATTATGACTGTGAATCAGGCTGGTCGGACGGTCTAAACGTTTTTGTCGACACGATGAGTCCCTTCAAAACGGAAAATCTGAACGCCTCATCGGTTTCCGAAAACGGAGCAGTGAAACTCAGGTGGACGAGTCCCGTGGATTACACGTTTAATATAATTTCCGAATACGCGGTCTATATCGCGAGTTCCGGATTTATCTCGCCGGAGGAGCCGGAGGTAAATATGATTCCCGGTCCGGCGCCACCTCTGTCTCCGGGAAATTATGAGGCATTTGTCGTCTCGGGGCTTGCGGAAGGAACAACTTATTTTTTTGCCCTGCAATCAAAGGACTGCGCCGGAAACGTTTCCGAACTTTCAAACGTTGTCTCCTTCCTGACAAATGCGCCGCCCGAGGTAACAATAACTCAACCCGCGGGAAGCGAGGTTTTTTCGAAATCAATATCAGTCGGGTGGAGCGTTTCGGACCCCAATCCCGAGGACATTTTTCACGACGTAAAGATTTTTCTGTCAAAAAACAGCGGAATTTCCTTTGAAATGATAGAAGAATTCAACAGCGTTGACATAAGCCAGTGGGAGTGGAACGCCACGGGAGCCGGGAACGGAAGCACCTTCAGATTAAAAATCTCCGCCGCAGACAGCAGGGGTCTTGAGGGTGTGAGTTCCCAGACGGGCGATTTCACAATCAACGATAACAACACACCGCCTTCATGCTCTCTCATAAAACCGGTGGAAGGGAGCATCCAGACCGGAGACGCCGGAATCGAATGGAATTTTTACGACGGGGATTCTTTTGACAGGGTTTATTTCGACATTTACATTTCTTCCGATGGAGCGTTCCAGACACCCGTCGCGGAAAAATTCTGTTTCGCGGACAGCCTGCACGAAGGAACGACCGCATTCATTCTTAACACATCCGGTTACCCCGACGGCGGAAATTACTCCATACGAATAGTGGCGACCGACGGAATTCTTTCTTCGGAAACGGTTTCGGGCGTATTCAGCATCTGGAACACGAACCGCCCTCCGCTCAATTTTTCTTTGGTAGAACCCGAAGACGGATCTACCGTTTCAGCCCTTACCCCTACCTTCAGATGGGAAGCGGCGGGTGACCCCGACACCGCCTACGGGGACGAACTTTTCTGGCACCTGTATGTTTATACTTCAACAAATCCTGAAACGCTCGTTTACGATATACCCGGGATTTCCACGGCATCATTCACAATCACGGCGCTGAATGACTTTACGACCTACTTCTGGAGGGTGGAAGCGGAGGACTCTTCGGGCGAAGTCCGGCTCGGGGACGGGACATTTTCTTTTTACGTCAGGTGGTCGGAACTCATTTTCGACGGTGAAGCCGTGAAGGGTTACTCGGCGGATATGCCCGCCTCATCCTGCCTGGCTGCGGAAGAAGTTTCAAATTATGATTCGGTGACAACCGCGGACGAAAGAGCGGGAGAGTCGCCTGCAATGAAACTTCTGGACGGAAAAACATATAAAATCGAGTTGAAGGATTCCGTCACGGGAGAGGTTCTGGATTCATCGGCAATGACTTTCACGCTGATTTTTTCCTACGACGGTCTTTCCGTCATATCCCCTTCAACAGTCAAGGTATTCCGCCTCGGGCAGGAAAACAGTTGGGAATTCATGGAAAACCAGCAAATTGACAGGCAAAAAAAACAGATTACGGTTACGACCGCAGGGCTGAGTTATTTCCGGCTTTTGAGTTACGCCGCAACCCTGGGCGCAGTGGGCGAGGTCAGGAATTTTCCCAACCCGTTTAATCCGCCGAACGAAGAGACGGAAATAGAATACGTTTTGACCGTGGACGCGCAGATGGAATTCGAGATTTTCAGCCCCGCCGGAGAACTCGTAAAAAAATTCTCCATACCGCAGGGTCTGGACGGAAGTTCCGGCAGCCCCACGGGAATAACAAACACCGTCAGGTGGGACGGGAAAAACGGAAAGTCACAGGTGGTATCCTCCGGAATTTATATTCTCAGGTTAACTGCGAAACCCGTCCCGGGCGGGGTTTGTGAAAGAAAACGTCTCATAGGCGTCCTGAAATGAAAATGTCATATTGCCTGTCCCATTGGGGTAAAGCACCGTCCCTCTTAATTTTCTTATTATTTTCCGCGGAACTTTTTTCGGCGGGCGAAACAGGAGGCGCTCCGGGATGGTGGCTTTCCAAATTGTCCGGCGACGCCTCATACGCCGCAATGGGTTCGGCAGGCTCGGCTCTCGGCGGGCGGGGCGCAGGAATTTACTTAAATCCCGCAGCGGTCTGCCGTTTGAAAAAAGACGAACTCTGCACCTTTTACCGGCCGCTTTTAGACGGGGGAAACTATTTTTTTGCGGGCGCCGCCCACAAATTCGGGCCCGCGTTTTCTCTCCCGCGCGAATCGTTTGCGGCAATAAGCGTTGCGGGTTACGAATCGGGCTTGGCCGAAAAAACGACGCTTTTGAGGGAAAGCGCGGGGAGTTTTCAGGAAAGAAAACAGGCAGTTATTTTTTCGTTTGCCTATCCCGCGGGAAACATCCTTGACATCGGATTAAACGCAAAATTTTTAACCCGCAGCATGGCCGGCTACAGGTCGAGTTCGGCAGGAGCGGACATGGGTTTGATCGCGCATCTCAGGCGCGCTGATTTTTCTGCCGTCGTTCAAAACATTGTTCCTGCTGAATTCAAATTAAAGGACTCTTCCGAAAAGTATCCGCGCAATCTGATTTTCGGTCTGAGCGCCGGTTTTTTCTCGGGACGCCTTGTTCCCGCCGCAGACATAATTATTGAGGAATACGGCGGAAAAAATTATCTCTGGAAGACGGGTTTTTCCTTCGAAGTATCCCCTTTTCTCGACCTGAGAGCGGGCATAAATTACAGGGAGATAACGGCGGGCTTCGGTGTCAGGACTGACCCTTTTTCTTTTGACTATGCTCTGATTATGCACACGCTTGATACGGAGCACCTTTTAAGCGTAAACTTTTATTTTGATACGGCGGGAGGCGAAGAGGCAAAATTTTATTATGAAAGCAGAAAAAAAGTTGACGAAGAACTGAGCAGTTTACAGGACACGAAACGTTTGTACGACAACCTGGTGAACTCGGCGATAGAATATTTTCTGAACGGTCAATACCAGCTTGCAAGAAACGAATTCAAAAAAGCGGCGGCGCTAAATCCCGCAGACAGCAAAGAGCGCGAAATGCTTTTTGAAGTCGAGATTAAAATCAATGAGAAAATTCGGGAGGAAAAAGTCGGGGAGCTTCTCGCTTCCGCGAGAAAGAACATCGGGAAATCCAAATTCAAGGAATGTCTTGAAGACGTCGGCAGGGTTCTCGAAATAGACCCTGTAAACAAACACGCCTTAAGCATCCAGAACCAATGTTACGCCTACAGGGCAATCAATGACGGCGAATACGGCATAGCCGAGGGGTTCCTTGAAGATGTGATGAAAATTGAGCCCGGAAACGTTAAAATAAGCACGCTTCTTCGCAGGTTAAAAGCATTTATCAATTACAAAGAAACAGAGGGGGGGAAAAAATGAGGAAATTTTTTATTTTTTGTTTTGTTTTATTGCTGTTCCAGAATTCCTACGCGCAGAAAGCGGCTGATTTTTTTAAATCCGCCTGCGCCGCGTACATCAGGGGAGAAAATGAAAAAACCGTAGAAATGCTGGAACAGGCGAGAAAACTTGCCCCCGACAATAAAGAAATAACGGACTTTTACGCCAAGATTCTGACGGAATACGGCTCCGAAAACTTTCTTACGGGGGAATACGGCATAGCGCGCGGGTTCCTCGCCAAAGCGGAAAAATTACAACCGGAAAACAAGCAGATAAAAAATATGCTTAACCTCTGCGACAGAATGTCAATGAAAGAACCCTCGTCCCTGAAAAACGGCGATGCAATAAACGTAAAAGGCCTTATTACGGAATTTAAGGACCAGAAGGAAAAGTTTTCCGCAAATTACAGCATCGGAATGGAAATGATAGGAAAAATTCTGAAAGAAAGCGAAAAGGAAAAGAGAGAACTGATAAATCTTCTCAGCAGGCAACAGGACGAAGACAGAAAAAAACTGAACAGGATCGTCTTCGGAGCCGTCGTCATGATTATTCTGCTCGGTTTCCTGACGGTCGTTTTTATGCACAAATTTATGCAGCGCCTCGCAGCAAAGAGGGAAGATTCTCTTCTTGAACATCAGAAGCACATCCTCGAAGAACTGAGTAAGACCGGTTCTTCAAAGGCGTCTCTGCCGCCGCTTTTCAGAAGATCAACGCACGAAGTCATAACGGACATCGACCCCATAGTAAGGGAGAAGGCGAGAAGAATAGAACTGATTGAAAAAGAATTGCAGGGGGAGAAAGACCCGACCGCGGCGACGAGCCTTCTCATCCCGTATCTGGATGATGCAAACAACAGGGTCCGCGCAAACGCCTCTAAAGCCCTTTATTACCACAATGAAAAACTTGCGGCCGCAACGCTGGAAAACATGCTTTTGAATTATAACAAATGGATGAGAGCGAGCGCCGTCTGGGCGCTGGGGGAACTCGCGACGGAAAAAACAATTGAAATAATTCTGGGCATACGCAACGAAACGAAAAAAAGCGTTCTGAAGCAACTTCAAAAAACTTTGGAGCGCCTTCTCAAAAGGGACGGCATAAAAAAGGCGGACAGGGACAAAATAAAAAAACACCTTGAAGAAACCAACGCAAAACTGCCCGAACAATTATAAATTTTTATGATAACGTCCCTGTTCACGCTTTCGAAAAATGCACGGGAAGCATTTGAGCGGCAGTCAAAACTTTTGAGGGCGCCATCGCCGGCGGGATGAAAAAGGAAAGACCCGAGGTTCTGGTATGCGTCCTGAAAACCAAACGCGACAGGGAACTTCTTTTGAACAAAAAATGGTACAGGGTGCCTCTCAAACACGCGCCGCTGAGAAGGCCGAAATACCTCGCCTTTTACCAGCCGGCAAATTTCGGGAAGAGGGGCAGGAAAATTCAACTTTACGGACGGGTAAAATTCTGGCGGGTGAAAAAAAGGAAAGAACTCCTGCCCGAAGAAAAAAAACATATCCGGGCGGAACAACTCTACCTGCAGTTCGTTTTGAGCAGGGTGCTCAAACTCCGCCGGGCGCCCTCCAACAGGAAAGGCGTCAGAATTTCTTTCGGTTTCACGTCGCTTCACAAACTGCGCCGCTCCCCCGACGTCAGGCGGCTCTTTGACATCCCCCCGATAGAAGACATCCTGGCGGACATCCTGAAGAAAAATAATATCCCCTATTATCCGCAGTTCAGGGTCAGGCGTAAAAACAGGAAAATCTACAGGATGGACTTCGCCCTTCCCTGCAGGAAGGGCTGGCTGAACGTCGAGTGCGACGGTTTCCGCTGGCACTCCCTGAAACGGCAGCGGTTAAACGACCGGCGGAGAGACAGGGAATTACGGAATCTCGGCTGGAAAATTTTAAGGATCCCCGAAGAGAAAATCGTAAAAAGCCCTCTGTTATCTTTCAGGAAAATAAAAAAAATCTCGCAAAAACTCGGCGGCGGTCACCCCGAACTCCCTCTGAAAGTAAAAGTATAACGCAAAAACTCGACGGCCTTTTTCTATATTTTAACTTTTCAGAGCGTCCGCAATTGCTTTTTTTTGAATTTCTATCAGTTGTTTTATTCCGAGGGATGAGGCATCAAGCATTTTCAGAAATTTCTCTCTGCCAAAAAATTTTTCCTCGCCGCTTACCTGAATTTCCGCAAAACTTTCGCCCGTCCCCGCAACGTTCATATCGGCTGATGCAAGGTAGTCCTCCTCGTAATCAAGGTCCAGCAGGACTTCGCCTTCAACAATCCCGCAGCTCACCGCAGCGATGTGCTCCCTGACCGGAAAATTAAAAATCTTCCTCTCTCTTCCGAGACGCTTGAAAAAAAGATAAAGCGCCGCAAAAGCTCCGGTAACCGCCGCTGTTCTCGTGCCCCCGTCCGCCTGAAGAACATCGCAGTCAACTTTAACCGTCTTTTCACCTATCAAAGAAAGATCGACCACGCACCTCAGGCACCTTCCTATCAGGCGCTGAATTTCCTGCGTCCTTCCTGAAATTTTCGCTCTCTCCCTCCGGTTTCTCGGAACCGTCGCATAAGGAAGAATGGAGTACTCGGTGTTGAGCCAGCCCGTTCCGGTCCCTTTAAGATGAGGGGGAACAAAATCGTCCATACCCACGCTTGTTATGACCTTCGTGTTTCCGAACGAAACGAGCGTTACGCCCGAGGGAACGCCCTGAAAATCAGGTATAATTTCAATGGGTCTCAGTTCAAACGGTTTCCTTTTTTTTCTTGACATTTTTCACTCCTTGTAAAACGGTTAATAAAACAATGAAAAAACCCGAAATCCCGAGAGAAATTTTTCTCCTCCTGTTCTGTTTATTGAATAAAAGCTGCTCCTTCGTCAGCAGACCCGATACGACGCACCGGGAAAAACTTCTGAGATAATTTTTTGCCTCAAGCAGAAAATACTCCTCCGACGAAACCGGATGAAGCGAGTGGAAAACCTTTTTACGGATATCTTTTAAAATAAAATTCAGGTGATTGACGTCCTTCAGAAAAAGAACTCTTCCCGATGATTTGCTTAAAAGGTCTTTCTTAATACCTTCCGGCAGAGAATCATTTATGAGAGCCGCCAGATATTTTATGCCCGTGCCGTCAGTGACGGTTTTAACCCTGATTTTAGAAGTTAAAAGCACAGACCTGTCGGCATCAATGTATTCCAGTTTTTTGGCGGAGGGCGAAAAAATAAGCAGGCCTGTCCTGTATTTCAGCAGCGGCAGAACGTTCTTCCCGAACGAATAAATTTTTGAAATTTTCTTAAGGCGCTGAGACCCGATACCCACTACTTTTTTCCCTGAATCGAGCGAGGCGAAAAATGCGATTGTCTCGCCGTTTATAAAAATTTTTTCGATTTTGTACGGCAGGTCCTGAAAAAAAATGTCGGGTCTCTGACCGATTTTTCCGAGGATAACGTGCGATTTCTCGCCGGAACAGACGCAGACGGCAACGTTCTCCCCGTCGCAGTCGAAGGAACTCATAAAAGGAACACTGCCTGCGGCTCCGCCGCCGAAACCTTCGGGGACGGAAAAATAACAGAAGTTTTTTTTCCTGTTAACGTCTATACCCCGCAGCGAATTACCGGTGCGGTACAGAATAACGGAGTCGGATACCGCCTTGACGGAATCAAAAGGTTCGTTCTCCTCCAGAAGCAGATCAATTTTTTTCCCGTCTTCAAAAGAAAGATAGAACTTCCCTTCCCTCTGGAAGCCGAAAAGAAAACCGTCCCTGAACCTGCAGGGCGTTCCGAAATAATCCTTTAAAAGCGAGGAGTCCTCGGAAATCCTGAAAATGCGGGTTATCAGCGAAATGCCGTTTTCTATGTTAAAATCGTCACGGACCGGCAGGTGTATTTCCATTCTGTTTTCGTCAAAAAAGAACTTATCCGGCGGGCCGGCGATAATATGGAGCCGGGGAATATTTTTTCGGCTTAAAATATCTTCAAGAACATTCGAAAAAGAAACCAGTTTACCTTTGAGAATTTCGCTCCTGTACGATTCGAAATCATTTGCCGGAGCCGGATAACGGAAAATTATTTCAAAGTTCCCTTTGTTCCATTTTTCCGTTATCGCGGAGGCATCTGCGGCGATGAGCAAAACAGCCGCTAAAAAAAAATTTGCCATCGTCATCCCTGCTCAAGCGATTTAAGAAACGTAAAAAGATTTTCTTTCTTGGCTGTAAATGTTTCCAGTAACTCTTTTTTCTGACGGATTATTTTTTCGCCGGCGCTTTTAATAAATTTTTCGTTTGCGAGAAGTTTTTCGAGTTTTGAAATCTGAACGTTTATTTCCGTGATTTCGCCGTTTATTTTTTTTGTCTCGGCGGCAATGTCGACAATCCCGGAAAGGGGAACGGAACACTTCATTGCGGAAGAAGCAAAACTTGACGACTGCGGGATTCTTTTTGATTCAAAAACGATATCCTTGACCCCTGCGAGCGGGAGGATGAAAAACTCCGCCTGAGAAATCACATTCCTTAAATTCCCGTCCGTGTCAACGCATGCGCGAACCCGGCTTGACGCAGGGATATTCAGACGCGAGCGGATATTCCTTACCCCCTGGATGAGCGTAAAGATTTCCGACATCGACGAGCAAGAGTTTTTGTCTTCAAAACGCAGTTGCGGCCAGGAGCAATTCAGGATGCTTTCGGGATCCGTCCGCAACCTGACTCGTCCGTAAATTTTCTCGGTTATAAACGGTATAACGGGATGCATCACAACCAGCACATTCCTGAACAGATAATACGCAAGAGCGCCGCCCGAATTATCCCCCCGCCGTTTCAATATTTCAAGCCACCAGTCACAGAATTTACTCCAGAAAAATTCATAAATCAGACGGGCGTATTTTGAAAGGTCGTAACTCAGAAATGCCGCGTCAATTTCCGAAAGCAGAGCCGAAAATTCGGTAAGAATCCATCGGTCGGCGGGAAATTTCACACCCTGAAGGGCACCTTCGGCACTGTCAAAATCAACAGAACGGTCGAGACCGTACTTCAGCACGACGTTTGCGGCATTCCATATCTTGTTCATGAAATTTCTGGAGGAAACAAAATTCTCGTCGGAAATAAGAAGGTCGTGGCCGGCAACCGCCTGTTTTGTTACGGTGTATCTCAAACTGTCCACGCCGTAGCGGCCGGTTACGTCAAGGGGGTCAATGGTATTCCCGAGCGACTTGCTCATCTTTTTCCCGAGCTTGTCTCTGACAATGCCGTGAATGTAAACGTCTTTGAAGGGAATTTTACCGGCGAATTTGAGCCCCATCATCACCATTCTCGCGACCCACAGATAAAGAATCTCGTGTCCCGTAACCAGAACGGAAGTCGGGTAATAATACTTCAATTCGGCTGTTTCTTCCGGCCAACCGAAAACCTCAAACGGCCACAGAGCCGAAGAAAACCACGTGTCAAGAACATCCTCGTCCTGAACAATACCGGTTGAACCGCAGAAAGGACATTTCGCCGGTTTTTCCCGGCTGACAATTATCCCTTTTTTCATTTTGCCGCATTTTTCACTTCGGCAGTAGTAGACGGGCAATCTGTGTCCCCACCAAATCTGTCTTGAAAGACACCAGTCGTGGATATTCTCTAAAAAATTGAGAAACGGTTTCTGCCACCTCCGTGGATAAAACTTAACTTCGCCTCTTCGGGCGGCATCAATCGCCGGGATCGCCAGGGCGTCCATTTTCAGAAACCACTGGAGAGAAAGGAGCGGTTCAACCGGCTCTCCGCACCGGTAGCACACGGAAACGGAATGAGCCAGTTCTTCGGTTTTCACCAGAAAACCCTGCTCTTCCAGCAGCCGGCAGACATGCTCTCTCGCCTCGTTTCTCGTCAGACCGAAGAAAGCGTCCCCCGCTTCCCGGGTCATAAGACCTTTCTCGTCAATGACTTTTACGGATTCAAGACCGTGAGTCTTTCCTATTTCAAAATCCGCAAAATCATGGGCGGGCGTTACCTTGACGGCTCCCGTGCCGAAATCCATTTCAACCCTTTCGTCGTAAACGACGGGGATTCTCCTCCCTGCAACCGGCAGCGTCAGAAATTTTCCCCTGCAATTTTTATAACGCCCGTCGCCGGGATTTACGGCTACGGCTGTGTCGCCCAGCATCGTCTCGGGTCTTGTCGTCGCCACCGTTATCCCGTTTCCCGGCTCGTCCGCTTGTCCTGTTAGAGAATTCTCTAACGGGGCAAACGGGTATTTTATGAACCAGAGTTTGCCCTTTTCCTCACTGTATTCGACCTCAATATCAGACAGGGACGTTTCACAGCGGATGCAGTAATTAATCAGCCGGTAGCCCCTGTAAATCCTACCCTCCTCATAAAGACGGACGAACGCTTCCTGCACCGCGCGCGAACAGACCTCGTCCATCGTGAAACGTAAAACACTCCAGTCGCAGGCGCTGCCCAGAATTTTTAACTGTTCCAAAATCCTGCCGCCGTATTTCTCTTTCCAGCCGTTCATATACTCAAGGAATTTTTCGCGGCCGAGTTCTCTTTTTCCCGACCCCTTTTTCCGCAGTTCCTTTTCAACGACGTTCTGCGTCGCTATCCCGCCGTGGTCCGTTCCGGGCACCCACCGGACGCCTTTTCCCGAAAGGATGCTGTATCTTATGAGAATGTCCTGAAGAACGTTGTTGAGGGCGTGCCCCATGTGCAGGAAACCGGTGATGTTCGGCGGAGGAATAACGATGGTAAACGGCTCTCTGTCTGAAATTTCAGAATGGAAAAAACCTTTATCGCTCCACCTGCGGTAAATATCCTCTTCAAAACCCGGCGTATATTTTGCAGGCGACAGTTTTTTATCTTCCATAATACTTCCCGAATGTTTCCATTGAAATAATTGTATAACTTTAGAAAATAAAAATCAATCAAATAAAAATGTCATTCCGTGGTTGAATGCTGAAGCCGAAGTGTTTCACGTCAAGGCGCACTTTCAGCATCCGCCGTGGCGGGGTGCCCTTCAGGGTATAATTTCAACAAGATTCCTTTTTCTTCCGGAATATCTGCCCATAACCGCCGGCCAGTTTCGGTCTTCGCCGCCAGAAAATTATTACATTGCGTCTCTTAAAAATCCACTGGCAAATTTATGCAGCACACTTCCTATTAAAGTTTGGTAAGGAATACCTTCTCGTGCGGCTCTTCTTTGCAGGGCAGTAAGGTCATTGTCCGAAATCCTTATATTGATTTTTTTGTTTTTCTTCATTGTATTTCGTGCAATGGACTGGTAATCAGTTCGCGATTTCGAGTGTTTAAGCTTTCCATTCTCGAATGCCTTTAAGATTTCACTTTCGTACTTGTCAAACACCATCTTTTTTTGTTTTTTAGCCATTTTATCCTCCAAAATACTTTTTGGTTGCCTTCCTGCTGGGAATTATTGTTTTAAGAAAATATCCGTTTTTATTCATAACGCATGGAACCAAATGAGCATATCCATCCACATCAACAATTAATATCTTTTGATTCGGATATTTCTTCTTATTGGGATGGTCTGTTTCTATAACTTTGGCGCCGGATTCAATCCTCTGTATTATTTCCTCAAATGTAATACCTCTTTCCCTGGCAATGATTTCGTTTTTTTCTGCATTCCACCTGAATGTTTCCATATGCATATTATAAGACATTGCATAGACAATGTCAACCCTTTAGAGAAACTCATGGTTTATCTGCCATAGTACTTTCCGAATGTTTCAAGAATTTTGTGCTGCGGGGCGGTTAAATCACCGACCTTCAGAATCCTGTAAAAATCCTCAAGGGTGTATTCTTCAAGCAGTTTTTTCTCATCGGGAATAATAAAGAAATTATCGACTTTTTCAAGATTGATTCCGGCAAGCACCTCGTAGAGATTTATTTTGAAAAAGGCGTCAACGCAGGATTCGTCGAATTTTCTCCCGGTGCCCTCTTTAATAATCCGGAGGACGCCCATTATCGGCATCGGCTCCCTGTAATGCCTCTTTGAAGTTATCGCGTCGAAAACGTCGCACACGGCAATAATCCTCGCCAAGAAGGGAACTGCTGTTCCTCCCAGTTTATCCGGATAACCCGAACCGTCGACATTCTCATGGTGAGAAGCGGCAATCAGAGGAATCCCTCTGAACTCTTTTTTGAAGTAAATTCTTTCAAGAATTTCTTTCGTGAAATTCGTATGCAGTTTCATCTTTTCAAATTCTTCGTCCGTGAGGGCTCCCATCTTCGCCAGAATGTGCTCCCTCACGCCGATCTTGCCGAGGTCGTGCATCCATGACGAATATTTCAGAAGATCAATCTCATCACGCCTGAGAGCGAGTTTCCCGCCGAGTTTCAGCGAAAAATACGTCACCCTGAGCGAGTGGCCCGCGGTGAGGGCATCTCTCTTATCAAGCGTATGCGAAAGCGTTTCGATAAAGCTCTCGAACATTTTTTTCTGCTCTTCGTAGAGGAACGCATTTTCGACGGCATCCCCCGCCTGGCGCGCGAGCAGTGAAAGAATTTTTTCATCTTCCTCGTCAAAGACGGATTCCTGTTTGTTAAGAACCTGAAAAACGCCGATGAGCTCGCCTTTGTTGTTTTTCATAGGGGCAGCGAGAACGGTCCTCGTTTTATAACCGGTCTTCCTGTCCGTCTCGGCGTTAAAGCGTTCATCGCCATAAGCGTCTTTTATGTTAAGAATCTTTCCGCTCTCGGCGACGGCGCCGACGATGCCCTGCCCCGCGGGGAGCCGGATTTCTCTGTCCTCGAGCCCGTCGGCGATTTTACTCCACAGCGTTTTCGTGTCTGAATCCATTATAAAAACGGTGCAGCGGTCGGCGTTGAGAATCTGTCTCGCCTCGGTCATTATCAGTTTCAATAGACCGTCAAGATTCAGAATCCTGGTGGAGACCTCGTGCCCGAACTCAAGAAGCATTCTCAAACGCTCTTTCTCTTTTTTTAACTGCTGTAATTCATTATCCATAGTTTGCCCTTATTCTCTCATTTTTTTTAGCATCACAATCGCTTTTGCGTTATCTTTATCGCGTTTCAAGACCTCATTGAAACAGGCGGACGCCTCGCCGAGACGGCCTTCGTAAAAATATGTGAAACCGAGATTGAAATGGGCGTCAAGCAGTTCCGGATTCATGGAAAGCGCATTCTTATACGCCTGAACCGCCCTCGGACGGTCGCCCGTTTCAAAGAAGATATTGCCGATGTTGTTCCACAGGCCCGGCGTGGGACGGACTTCCGCCGCCTTCATAAAATACTCAACCGCCGTCCGGAAGTTTTTCTTCTTTGCGTAAAACCACCCGAGACGGTAAAGGGTATCGTAGTCCTTCGGATTTGCGTTCAATTTGTTTTCAAGTTTTCTTATTTCCTCCGTTTTCACGTCCTCGAAAAAATCCGGCTCGGACGATGTGATTTTAAGGGCTTTTAACGGTTCAAAAATGCGCGGAACAAAAAAAATGATTAATACCGCCGAAAGAACAAACGGAATACTCGAGGCCGAGCCCTCTAAATTTATTCTGCGGTCTTCAGAGTTCTCCGACCTGAAAACGGCGAAAATAAAATAAAGGAAACCCGCCGAAATTATAAATCTCATGTTCACCGAAAAAATGTTGTGGACGAGAATGCCGGCGGCGGAGGCCAGCAGATACGGATTTTTTGATTTCCTGAAAAACGTAATAACTATCATCAGAAAAAGAAACAGACCGGGCGCGCCGAGTTCCGAAAAAATCTCAAGATATTCGTTGTGGGCAAAATTTACGATAAACTTATTCTGGGGATAAACTTTTTTGAGTTTGTCCGAGGCATAATCGGGAAAACTCGCGGCAAAAGCGCCGGGGCCGACGCCGAAAGGATTCTTCAGAGCCATTGTTATCGTATCCTGCCATATCAGTTTACGGTGCGTATCGCGCAGCCAGAATTTGCGTGTGGCATATCCCGCCGCCAGCGCGCATAAAAAAACCAGAAACAGTATTATTTTGAGAAACTTTATTCTCTTTCCGTATTTCGCAAGTAAAAAAACCATTATACCCGCAAATGCCGACAGAATGCCCCCCCTGCTTCCCGCGTAATATAAATCAAGAGCAAAAATAATCACTCCGGCAAAGCCGATAAACTTTAAATAATTACTCTTTTCTTTAAAAAAAAGAAACGCCGTGGGGAGCGCAATCACAAGGTACGCCGCAAAAAAATTCTGGTTTCCGAACGTCGCGTAAGGCGGGGAAATGTGCGGAACATTGAACACCCACACAGGAGTTCCGAAATTCTGCCAAAGGCCGTATATTGCAACTAAAATTGCCGACACCGTAAAGATTTTTAGAATTTTCTTAGCCTGCTGCTTTAAGATATTCTGGCTGATTCCGAAGAATAAACCGAAGCATAAAATATTTTTCTCCATTTCCATTCTTGCAACATTTTTATCCTGAAACGTCAGGTATCTAATGAGAACATAGCCGAAGAAAAGGGCGACCCACAGGTCAAGGGGACTCTTTTTCCACAGAACCCTTTTTTTGAAAACAGAGGTCATTAAAAAGACCACAATAAATGTCAGGGCGCCTATTTCCATTGCGATGAGTTTCAGCCGGTAAAGTTTTACGTCTATGAGAAAAGCGGTGCTCATAAAAAAAAGCGCAAAAAGAATAAAAATAAAAATATTGTATAATTTTTCCTCTTTCACGGGAACCGCACCCTTAACTTTTTTTTTGCTTTTACTCATCAAAAATAAACGCAACCGGCCGGTTTAATTTTTTCATCACGGCAGGGCCGGGATCTGAACGCCGCGCTTCTTCAAATAATCGCCTAAAACCTGCTTCTGCTGCAAGGAGCTCCCCGCAATTATGTCAAGAACATTCGGCGACTTAAGAGACGGCTTCCCTCCCCCGGGATGCCTCTCGTCCAGGACTTCTTTAATTTCCAGAATGTTATCCGCATCAAGAAGATAACTGCAGAAGGTAAACTGGCACTTTTGCAGGCCGCAGGCAAATACATTCTTATCAAGCTCAACGGTCGCAATTCTTTTTGAAGAATCAAACTTCAGGGAAGCGTCTGTTTTTCTCCCGCTTTCGGAAAGAACAGCGCCGGAGGGGCTGACCGACAGACAGAACTCCCAGAACGCATTTTCGGAAACCCAGCAGTTCAGGCCCTGCCTGCAGGCGCCGTTGCCTCTTTTTTTGATGCCGTTTATATCAATATAAAGATCAAAACCCGCGGACCATTTTTCGTCCCAGAGAGGTCCCGCAAAGTAAAACTGGAAAAATGTCCTGCTTGAATTTTCCCACGCTGAAACGGACATTATGTCCCCCATACCCGACGGCACATCGGCGGGCAGTTCATACCACCCCGGGCCTTTGGCATCCCCCACCATGTCAAGCCATTTCTTGTAAATGTAACTCCTCGGGAGCGAAACCGCAAGAGGCCCCGTTAAATAATCGTCAAACTTCATAAGAAACGAAACGCTGTTTTTTTCCGCGAGCTGAAAATAAGAGAGGGGAACTTTTATTAAAAATGTTTTTGAACTCCTCTCGACGTCGAAAACGCTCCAGAGTCGCTGCCAGCCGTCCCTTGATGAAGAATAAAAATAACATTTGTCCATGAGAAAAAGACAGAAGTTTACGGGGCTGCTCAGGGGAGCGCCGGCAATACCTTCCCGCGCGGAAAAAATCATTGCAGGATTCCACCAGTAAATTTCCACGGGGATTGAAGTTGAAAACGCCGTTTCAAAAGAACCGGCTATGTGCAGAAATCCGTCTTTTTCGCCGATTGAATATTCAAACCCGGGGACCTCGACACTCACCGGAAGTTCTTTCAAGTCATCAAAAAAAATATCCGAAATGCTTCCGAATTCATACGGAGGATTTGTCCCTATCAGATTATAGATATCCGAAATGCTGCGGAAAATCCCGCCTGTATTGACATTATCCTTCCAGTTGGAAACATCTTCGATGGAATACACAATCTCAAGAGCGGCGGCGAGTTTTTCCCCCTCGGCGCTCCCCGAGTTTTTATAATCATCCAGAGCCCTGCGCGAGTTCACGAAGAGTTCCCACAGTTTTAAATTCACACTGTCCAAAACAATACCCTTTACGAGTCCCGTGGAAAACGGGGTTGAAAAATCAAAGGGAACCGGCGGATTTACTTTCATAAATTTTTCCAGTTCGTCGAATGAATCCGTCTTGTCGTAAAGAATATTTCCTTCGGCGGGGGCCGGATTATCCACGCGGCGGCACAAGGCAACATTCAATCCGACGCCCGAATTTCCGGCCTCCGCGGCGCAGTAAACCGTTTTAACGCCGTGCCTCTTAATTCTTACGGCCGTTTCTTCGTCTACCGTTTGAGGTCCGATAAAAATTTCCCCGGGCGGAGACCCCGAGACCTTGGAAAACCTTCGCCCTGTTTTTATAAGAATATCGTCGATGTCGGAAACCCCGAGCGTTTCCACCCCCCTCAGCCATATCTGCGGTTTCATCTTACAGACAATTCTGTAATTCGATTTCTCACCGAGAGCGTGAACGATTTTTTCCTCCCACGGCTCCATCCCGTCCGGAAGAACAATGCTGTAAGGCATGTCTCTCGTTTCTACAATGAAATTAATGCAGCCCGGAATCTGCTCCTGCGAGGCGCAGGATGCGTCAATGAGTATGCTGTATGAAAAAATTCTGCAGGGCGCTATAAAACTTAGAATGCCTGAAAAGGCAATGACGGAGAAAACCGTTCGCATTTATTATTTTTTGGCAAGTTTTACCGAAAACTCTTTTGTTTTTCCTCTTGTAAGAACAACATTTTTTGCCCAGTCCTGATAACCGGGCAATATCATCTTGATTGAGTACTGCCTCGGGACTTCCGTAACGGAAGTAATTTTTATGTCCGCCGGAGTTTTTGCCTTAAAATACCCGTTTATGAAAACCTTGGCGCCCGAGGGATGCGTGTTCAGCGAAATATACGCCGCATCTTTTTCTTTCCTGATACTTTTTCCCGGAAGCTCGCCCGGCGCAGTTTTTTCCCCAAGATGTTCGCTGGTCCGGACGCCGCAGGCGGCGGAACACAAAATCCAGACGGAAATCCCGACGAGCGCCACATTAACCGTTATAATCATCCCGAAAAGAACTTTTTTTGCCGTTACGAAAACTTTTGCTTTGGTCATACTTTTCTCCTCAGCCCCGTCTTTCGCTTTCAACGATGTGGCCGTCCAGCGCCTCTATAAAATTTCTCTGTTGAGCAAGTTCCTCCGTTACATTTTTAATCCCCTGTAAAATCTCATCAAGTTTCCGGGGAATATCTTCAACGGCTTCTTTCATTCCCCTCACCTCGCTGATTTTAAGAGCTGAGGCGACCTCGGCGGCAATTTTTTTGGCGTCGGCCGCGCCCGGCCGGGCGGTAGCGGTCAGCAACCTCGTAAGGGAGTCCGTCAGCCGTTTTTCGGAAGCGGACACCAGATTCTGCAAATCATCCGCCGGAGATGAAGTTTCTTTACTCCCTTTTACGATGATAAGCCACAGAACAATGTTGAACACTCCGAAAATTATCGCAATCACGGCAAGAACAACCACAGGATTTCTCATATTTTCCCTCCATTCGGTATTTTTTCCAGTATTTTCTTATAGTATAAAATCTTGCAGGCGCTTTCAAGAACGGAAGTCATTTTGTAGCAGTCGGAAAGCGACTTTCCCGTAACCCAGGAACCGTGACCTCTCACGATGCAGGCGGGGAATTTGTTTAAGGCGGGCGGGATTTTCAGAACCGCGCCCTCCGAACCGATTGTGTCAACGACGTCAAGTACGGGAACCTCCGGGAGATAAAAAAAACCTTCCGCATCAACCGGCTTTATCGCCTGTTCGGCGAAGGAGAGAACCGTCGCGAAAACGGGATGGGCGTGCACGACCGCAAGATATTCCGTTGCATCGTAAATCGCCCTGTGAACGTCCACCTCGACGGAAGTCCCTCTGTCAAGTTTTTTATTTGAAACGTTTACCCTTATGATGCTTTCGGGCCTGATGTTTCCGAGAAGACAATCGTGAGCCGTTATGTAAAAAACGTCGCCGTCCCTCCGGCTGAAATTTCCGGATGTCGAATGAATGATTCCCTCTTCGAAAAGAGCCCTGCCCGCTTCCTCAAATTCTTTGAAATTTATCATTTTTTTATAAGGAAGGGGACAGGTCTTTTCAAGAACTGTCCCCAACCATGTTCGGGAAAAGGATTTTTCCGCCGGGGATTTTATGATTTTTCGGAAATTTCCCGATTTCAGGCGCTGAAATTGCAAGACCGAGGTGCTCCGCCATTTCTCCGCACTTTGCGGGCATAAACGGCGAAAGAATATTAGCGGTAAACCCCATAACGTCAACAAGCGAAAAGAGCACGTCATTTAATTCTCCTGATTTTTCTTTCGCGAGCACCCACGGTTTTTTCTGCTCGATAAACTTGTTGGCATCGTCTATCAGTTCCCATATTACATTCAGAGTTTCGTAAAATTTAATCCCGTCCATAAAACCCTTCGCTTTTTCAAGGACTTCTTCCTCTTTTCTGGCAAGCGCCTCGTTCAGAGAACAATTTTCGGGCGTTGCTGAGGCGGAGAATTTTTTAAGCATAACTTCAACCCGCTGAAAGAGGTTCCCGAGCGAATTCGCCAGGTCGGCCGAATACCTGGCCTCCAGGCGTTGCAGAGAAAAAGCCCCGTCCGAACCGAAAGGCATTTCACGCAGGAGGAAAAATCTCAAAACATCCGCCGGAAATGTTTTGCATATTTCATACGGCGTAATGATATTCCCTTTTGACTTTGACATCTTGCCGCTTTTGAATGTCCACCAGCCGTGGCCGAAGACCCTTCCGGGAAGTTTCAAACCGCATGCCATGAGCATTGCGGGCCAGACGACCGTGTGGAAATAAAAAATTTCCTTGCCGACGATGTGGACGTCGGCGGGCCAGTACTCATTAAACTTTTCTTCGTCGCAAGAGTATCCTACCGCAGAAATGTAATTTATAAGCGCGTCAAACCACACATAAACGGTTTTGTCCTTATCTTCCGGAACGGGAATTCCCCATTCCACCGTCTGCCTCGTCACGCACAAATCCCTTAGGCCTCTCGAAACGGTATCTATGGTCTTGTTGGCTTTATCCCGGGGGACGAGAAAATCCGGATTTTCTTCGTAAAATTTCAGAAGTTTTTTTTCATACCGCGACAGGCGGAAGAAATATGCGTTTTCACGTTTGACTTCGGAAATCAGGCACCCGCATTCGGGACAATTACCGCCCGCATCCTTAACCTGCAATTCGGAAAAAAACGATTCGCAGATAACGCAGTATGGCCCTTCGTAAGTCGCGGGGTAAATATCGCCGGTTTTAAGAAGTTTGCTGAAGATGAACTCAACCGTTTTCGTGTGCCTTTCTTCGGTGGTCCTGATAAAATCATCATACGAAATTCCGAGAAACTTCCAGAGTTCTTTCGCCTCCGCCGCCAGACGGTCGACCCACTCCTGCGGCGCGAGGCCCCGCGCCTGAGCCGACCCTGAAATTTTCTCGCCGTGCTCGTCCATCCCCGTAAGGAAAAAGACCGGCCTGCCGAATAATTCGTGCCATCTTTTCAAAACATCGCAGGCGACAGTTGAATAAGCATGCCCTATGTGGAGCGCGGCATTCGCATAATAGAGCGGCGTCGTCACGTAAAAAACCTTATTCATTCGGCGCAGAGTAACAGCAGAGGCCCTTCCCGCACGGCCCCAGTGTTTTTGACGAAAAAGTATGTTTCGAATGTCTTCTCTGGAAAATGGCGCAGCAGAAAGGCCGGCCGCAGGGGCCGAGACCTCCTATAATTCTGGCGCATTCCGCAGAAGACACCTGAACCATCTGCACGTGCATCCTGATAGCGGTGTTTATATCCTTTATAAGAGCTCTGAAATCGACCCTGGAGGAGGCGGTATAATAAACAAAAACCCGTCTCTTATCAAATGTGTAACAGACCTTTGAGATTTTCATCGGAAGCGAGTATTTTTGAACCAGTTCTCTTACCTTATGGAACGCTTTTTCCTCTTCGCCCGCAAGCGCCTTCAGATGCTTCATATCCTCGCCCGTTAATTTTCTTATTATATTCGGGAGCTGGTGTTTTATCACAGGCGGGCTTTCGGGGAGCGTTTTGCAGACAGCGGCCTCCTGCCCGTATTCGGTCTTCACAAGAATATAGTCATTAACCGACGGAGAGACCTCGCCGCACACGTAAGAGGAAAAACTTCTGTCCCTCAAAAGAACCGCCTTTACCGTTATAATCATTTTACCAGTCCGGAGGATGAGGGAACGCCGTTAAAAATCATCCTCTTGTAAACGACTTTCGGGATTCTCTGCTTTTTTAACATATTCAGACACTGGAGAAGGTATGAGACATCCCCCGCCAGACGGCCGGAAGGGTTTTGCCTGAACATTGCTGCTTCGTCAATGAGAAGACCTCTTACGAGATTGCTCGTTTTTTCCCGCTTCAAAGGGTCGTCAAAAAACCTGTCGAGACCGGTAAATAACCTGCCGAATTTCCCGTTTGTTTTATCGTCAATACTTTCCCGCACGAATTTTCTGTCGTATTCAATTCTTTCATAACCGCTTTCCATCGGCGGAAATCTTAAAATCTGACACCGCGACCGGATTGTGGCAAGCAGGGTGTACAGGTTTGACGTTATAATTATCATGCAGGAATTTTCCGGCGGCTCCTCAAGAATTTTAAGAAGCGCGTTTGCCGCAGCCTCGGTCAGCAATTCCCCTTCGGTTATTATGCCCACTTTGCAGGCGCCGGTCATTTTTGAAAGAGTCATAAATCTTATAAATTCGCGGATGTCGGCTATCTTGATTGTCGTGTCCGACGAATAGACATTCACATCGGGGTGACGCCCGTTTAAAATTCCGAGACAGCCGGCGCAGAGGCCGCAGCCGGTCCCGTTTTCGCAGTTAAGAATTTTCGCTGTTTCCGCCGCCGCCGCAATTTTCACTTCCTTCTCCGGCCCGTCGAAAATGTATGCGTGCGGAACGCGTTTACTCCGTATTTCTTCCGTCAGGATTTTCCTTATGTTTTCCGGAATTTTAGTTTTTTCAAACATTTCTCAATTATGCCGAGAATTCTCTTATGAACTTCGCCGACGCTCCCGTCCGCTTTGACAACGTGAATTCTCCCTCTGTTTTCCGAGCAAATTTTCCTGTATCCCTCCTCCACTCTCCTGTGGAAGGAGTCCTTCTCCAGTTCCAGACGGTCCTTCTTTCTTTTTATTCTCCCGAGGGATTTCCCCGCCGGAAGTTTCATAAAAATCGTCACATCCGGTTTCCTGCCGCCGGTCGCCACGCGGTCCGCAAACATCAAGTCCTTCATATTCAGACCCCGTCCGTAGCCCTGGTATGCGACCGTCGCGTCCGAATACCTCTCGCAGATTACAATCGAGTTCTTTTCGAGAGCGGGAACAATAACCTCCGCCGTGTGGCCGGCTCGGGACGCCTCGTACAGAAAAAGTTCCGCAACCGGATTCACCCTGTGCTTGGGATTCAGAATAATTTTTCTCAGATGCTCCGAAAAAAGAGAGCCGCCCGGCTCTCTCGTCCTGACGATATCATAACCCCTCTTCCTCAGCGCCGCGAGAAGGAGTTTCGCCTGCGTTGACTTGCCGCAGCCGTCGGAACCCTCAAAAGTAATAAATAAACCCCGTTTCATCTTTATGTGAATTTATAGCAAAAAAACAGGCAAAAACAAAGGAAAAATTATGATTCATTGCATTACTGCGCCTATTTCTGTACAATATAATAATGATTGCAAGAGAGAAGAAAATCCTGAAACTCCTTGAAGACAATTACCCCGCCGCAAAAACCGCCCTGAAATTTGCGAACCCGTGGGAACTTCTCGTCGCGACAATTCTTTCGGCGCAGTGCACCGACAAAAGAGTGAACATCGTTACAAAAACTTTGTTTGAAAAATACCGGACAATTAAAAGTTTCGCAAACGTGAAACAGGAAAATCTTGAAAAAGACATTCATTCAACGGGCTTTTATAAAAACAAAACCAAGAATATAATAAACAGCGCAAAAATGCTCCTCAAAGAATTTAAAGGCAAAGTCCCCGACACGATGGATGGCCTCTTAAAACTTCCGGGCGTCGCAAGAAAAACGGCAAACGTCGTCACATACAGCGCTTTCGGAAAAATTTACGGAATTACCGTCGACACCCACGTCGGACGGCTCTCCCAGCGGCTCGGCTTTACGAAGGAAAAAGAGGCCGGAAAGATTGAAAATGACCTGATGGAAATTTTCCCGAAAAATTCATGGGGAAAAATCTCTCATCTTCTCATAGAGCACGGGCGGAATGTCTGCAGGGCAAAAAACCCCGACTGCGAAACCTGCTTTTTGAACAACCTCTGCCCCAAAAAAACTTTCTCAAAATTATAATTTAAGGATGGAAAAAGTAAAAATAGAGAATTAAAGGGAAATGAATAAAAACTCAACAATCTTTTTTTTGCTCCTGTTTTTGATTTTCAGTTTTATTTGCAGTTCCGTCCGGGCTGATTCACAGAATGTAAACTTAATCGGAAAACTTGCCGGCGGCCTGCCACGGGATGTTTCTGTCAGCGGAAATTACGCTTATGTCGCCGCGGAAGGGCTGCTGTCAATTGTTGACATTTCGGACCCTGCAAATCCGGAACAGGTCTCTTATTACGATACTCCGGGTTCTGCCTATGGTGTTTCCGTTTCAGGGAATTACGCTTATGTTGCTGATGGCAGTTCCGGTTTGAGGGTAATTGACATTTCAAATCCGGCATCGCCGTCGGAGACCGGTTATTATGATACCCCGGGTTTCGCATACGGCGTTTTTGTTTCGGGAAATTACGCTTATGTCGCCGATGGCAGTTCCGGTTTAAGGATAATAGACATAACCAATCTGTTCTCGCCGTCGGAGATTGGTTATTATGATACTCCGGATTCTGCCCGCGGCGTTTATGTTTCCGGGGGGTACGCTTATGTTGTTGATTACAGTTCAGGTTTAAGAATAATTGATATTTCAAATCCGGCGGCGCCGTCAGAGGTTGGTTATTATGATACTCCGGGTCATGCATACGGCGTTTCTGTTTCGGGAAATTATGCCTATGTCGCCGATTACTATGATGTAAGGGTAATTGATGTTTCAAATCCTGCCGTACCGGCAGAGGCAGGCTATTACGACCCGGGTTATGCCCGCGGCATCTATATTTCGGGAAATTACGCTTTCGTTGCCGGCAGCAGTTCCGGCTTACGGATACTGAATATTTCAAACCCGTTATCGCTGTCGGAAACAGGCTCTTATAATACTTCCGGCACTGCTTACGGCGTTTATGTTTCAGGGATTTACGCTTATGTTGCTGATTACCGTTCCGGTTTAAGAATAATTGATATTTCAAATCCTGCTTCGCCGTCGGAGACAGGTTATTATGATACCCCGGGTTATACTTATGGCGTTTCTGTTTCAGGGGGGTACGCTTATGTTGCTGATTATTATGATGGTTTGAAGATAATTGATATTTCAAATCCTGCCTCGCCGTCAGAGACAGGTTGTTATGACCCGGGTTATGCTCGTGATGTTTATATTTCAGGGACGTACGCTTATGTTGCCGGTAGTGGTTCCGGTTTAAGGATAATTAATATTTCAAATCCCGCCGCGCCGTCAGAGGTTGGTTATTATGATACTTCGGGTTATGCTTATGGTGTTTTTGTTTCAGGGGTTTACGCTTATGTTGCTGATAGCGGTTCCGGGTTGAGGATAATTAATATTTCAAATCCCGCTTCGCCGTCAGAGGTTGGTTATTACGATACCCCGGGTTCTGCTTATGGCGTTTTTGTTTCAGGGGGGTACGCTTATGTTGCTGATTGGGATTCGGGTTTGAGAATAATTGATATTTCAAATCCGTCCTCGCCGGCGGAGGTTGGATATTATGATACTTCGGGTTATGCTTACGGGGTTTCCGTTTCAGGGACGTACGCTTATGTTGCTGATTGGCATTATGGTTTAAGGATAATTGATATTTCAAATCCTGCTCTGCCGTCGGAGACCGGTTATTATGATACTCCGGGTTATGCTTATGGTGTTTCTGTATCGGGAAATTCCGCTTTTGTTGCTGACGGGAGTTCCGGTTTGAGGATAATTGATATTTCAAATCCTGCCTCACCGGCAGAGACGGGTTATTATGATACTCCCGGTGATGCTCGCGGCGTTTCTGTATCAGGAAATTCCGCTTTTGTTGCCGATTTGGCTTCCGGCTTATGGATATTCGAAGCGGATTCAACGCCTCCCGCCGCAGTTACAGATTTAACCGCCTCAGCCGGGGAAGGAAACAGTGATGTTAAACTTGTCTGGACTGCTGCCGGTGACAATGGAACAACGGGGAATATCACTAATGGGCAATACTGCATAAAATATTCAACCGATTCAAGCGATGGATGGTTAAGTTTAAATTCTGTTCAGTGGTCAACAGATACTGTTGCGGGAACGATTGAAAATAAAATTATCGGCGGGTTAGCGGGAAACAACACTTATTATTTCTGGCTAAAGACCTATGATGATTTGTGGTCGGATATTTCCAACGGCGCGACCTTTTATATCCTGCCCGATGCATCCGAGCCGGCTGCGGTGACTGATTTAGACGGCGGACCGGGAATTTCCGTAGGTTCAATGGATTTAACATGGACGGCGCCCGGGGACGACGGGACAAGCGGAAACATTGCAGGCGGAGCATATCAATTAAAATATTCGACATCTCCCGCCGATGGCTGGGGAAGTTCGTATTCGGTGCTGTGGAGCACGGAGACCTCCCCCGGAAATATTGAATCAAAAACAATAACTTCGCTTGAGCCGGGAGGAACCTATTACTTCTGGCTCAAGACAAGAGACGATACTGAAAAATGGTCGGAAATATCCGGCGGGGCAACCGGTTATGCCAGACCACAATTAAATCATCCTGTATCAGAAAATTGGGACTCAGGGACAATTGATTCTTCAAAATGGACAGTTACCTCCGGCAACCCCGTAGTAAATACACGTGGAGTAAGTGAACCCAGCGGAATTTATTCTTTAAACTTGGACGGTGAAGGAGATGAACTCACTTTACAGAGGACAGATTTGTCGGGGCATACAACCGGTTATGTAATGTTTTACTGGCAGAGAGGCGGTGACGGGGAATCGCCTGACCCTAACGAATATCTAAAATTAGAGGTTTATCAGACGACCGGGTGGCAGGAGGTATTCAGCATTGAGGGTAACAGCAGCAATGATTCGGTCTTTACATCAACGACAATCGCTTTATCAACAACAGCGTTCCATCAGAATTTTCAGATGAGATTCAAAAGCACATATCAGGGTTGGAATGGGGATGACTTTTTTGTTGATGATGTAGTGTTAAGTACCGTAACCTATTCTATCAGCGGGTCCGTAAAAGATGGCGGGGGAAACGGAATTGCCGGCGCTGAAGTTTATCTAAACGGCGTAAAATCAGATGTATACACCGTAAGCGGGACAGGAGATTATGAATTTACACAATTATATATGGGCGTTTACGGGGTCATTGTAAGCAGCAGCGGCTGGGATTTTACGCCGTCAAGTTATACATACTCATTGCTTGAAACTAATCAATCCGCCCGGAATTTCACAGGGGTAACCGACACAACCGCTCCGGCAGCAGTAGCAAACTTAACGGGAAATCCGGGCGTTCTTGTCGGCTCTATGGATTTAACATGGACCGCGCAAGGAGATGACGGAACAAGCGGAGATATTGCAGACGGCGAATATCAGATAAAATGGTCAACTAATTCTTCCGATAAATGGGCAAGTTTAAATTCTATAAACTGGTCAACAAATACTTCACAGGGGGACATAGAATCAAAAACAATAACCGCGCTTGAGCCGGGAGGAACCTATTACTTCTGGATAAAGACCCTGGATAATGCAAATAACCTGTCAGAAATTTCCAACGGGGCAACAAGTTATGCCAGACCGCGACGACCTCCCGCACTGTCTGAAAACTGGGACTCAGGGACAATTGATGACTCAAAATGGATAGTCACCTCCGGCAATCCCGCCGTAAATACAGACGGCGCGAGTGAACCGAGCGGGACATATTCACTCAATTTAGACGGCGAAGGAGATGAACTCACTTTGCAGAGGACAGACCTTTCAGCTTTTGTCACAGGCCGTATCAGTTTTTACTGGCAGCGCGGAGGAAACGGGGAATCGCCTGACTCTAATGAATATCTAAAATTAGAGGTTTATCTGACGACCGGGTGGCAGGAGGTATTTAGTATTGAGGGTAACAGCAGCAATGATTCGGTTTTTACATCAACGACAATTGCTTTGTCAACAACGGCGTTCCATCAGGATTTTCAGTTAAGGTTCAGAAGTGAAGCGCACGGGGGAACTATTGATGATTTCTTTGTTGATGATGTAACCATGGTAATCGATGAAGCAACCCCTCCGTCCGCAATCAGCGATTTGACGGCTTTGACAGGTCTTTACAACGGCGAGATTGATTTAGCCTGGACCGCGCCGGGGGACGACGGAAGTATCGGAGAAAATACAGGAGGTTATTACACGGTGAGGTTTGCCACTTATTCCGTGGGCGATTTTGCAAACGACGCGACGGCGTGGTGGGAGTCCGGGGTAAGCGGCGAAAAAGAAATTTCAGTATCCGCAAGCCCGGGAGGAAAAGAAACGGCAACTCTGACAGGCCTGCCCATCGGAACGACTTATTATTTTGCGATAAGGGCGTACGATTCTAATGACAACCGGTCGCCGATTGACGATAATGCCTATTTAATTGCGGCGCAGGCGAGAGCCCCTGCCTCAACCGCAGCCCTGCGTCCTGAACCTCCGAGAACCGTCGTGATAAACGAAATTGCTTACATGGGAACAGCTGCCGGCACCAGCGACGAATGGATTGAACTTTATAACACCACGGAGTCCGACATTGATATATCCGGCTGGTCCATATACGGCGCGAATGCGGGGGCTCTGCTTAATTTCAGCGATAAGGACGGAGGAACAACGGTCATTTCAAGCGGCAGTTATTTGATTTATGCCAACCACGAAGACGACGTTAAGGACTCAAACGGAAATGCGGTTGATATCTGGGACGTCACGATTAACCTGACTTCAACAAGCGACATCATTATCCTGTATGACGGCCCGAACGGGACAGGAAAAAAGATTGACGAGGTTGACGACAATGACGGGTCGTGGTTTGTCTCCGTTGCAGCCGGTTACGGCATGGAAAGAAAAGACCCTAAATACGACGGGACGACTTCTGACAACTGGGCTGCCTGCGCCGCTTACGGTCCCGAAACGGATTCGGCCGGAACCAAACTTTACGGGACACCGGGAAGACAGAATTCCGTTTATGCCGTTTTTGATTCGACCGCACCGTCGGCAATCAACGATTTGTCGGCTCTGGCCGGGACGGAACACGGCTGTGTAAACCTGGCATGGACGGCTGCCGGCGACGACGGGACAACAGGAAACAACGCAGGCGGTTATTACGCGGTAAGATTTGCAACTTATTCCGTAAGCAATAACGCAACAGCGTGGTGGAATGAACATTCCTCAAACCAGAAGACATTTACGGAAGTACACAGCCTCGGGCAGACGGAAAACAAAACAGTGGACGGTCTGACCGCAGGAGATACTTATTACTTTGCGGCGAAGGCGTACGATTCTTCCCGCAACGAATCGGATATTGATACCATGGCTCTTTCCTCAACGACGCAGGCGCGGGCATTTGCGTACCAGCCGCCGCCCGACGGAGTTGCTCCCTCCGCAATCAGCGATTTAACGGCTCTGCCCGGCTCTAATACCGGCGAGATTAATTTAGCCTGGACCGCGCCGGGAGACGACGGAACAACAGGAACGGCAAGTCAATATGAAATAAAATGTTCATCAACAGGCAATATAGCCGATGAAACCGATTACGATGCCGCGCAGAACTTTTCCGGGTTTTCCCGTTCTCCGGTTCCGCAGCCGTCTGATTCGGGAACAGAAGAGTCATTTACGGTCACAGGTTTAATGAGCGGTGTAACCTATTATTTCGCCGTCAAAGCAGGTGATGAGTTTCCGCTGTGGTCATCGTGGTCAAGGGCCGGCGCCAATCAAAATAATTATGCCGTTGCATACGATACAATTCCGGAATCCCCGGCAGAGTTTGGCGCGATAAATCGCACCACTGCGAGTATAACATGGGGGTGGATTGATACAGCCGTTAACGAAGACGGTTATTATATTAAAAATGACACCGGAGACATTGCGGCGGACCTGGCGGCTGATGCCACGTACTGGCAGGAATCAGGTCTATCCGTAAATACATCGTATTACCGTTATGCAGAATCGTATAACACAGCAGGAAGCAGTACAAGTTCGGCAGTTACCGTCTATACGCTGGCAAATCCTCCGGATGCTCTTGAGTTTGTCTCTGTTTCTACCGGCAGTGTCTCAATCGCATGGAGTGTTACTTTTAATCCGGATTGGACAAAATACGGTTTATCAAAATCCACAGATAATTTTACCCTCAACATATCAACATTTATTGCTTTTGCAGATAATTTCACATCTACCTCAACCGCTGTTACAAATCTTTTTCAGGATACAACTTACTGGTTTCGCGTCTGGGCATATAACGGCGACGGAATAACCACGGAATATAAAACATTCGGCTCGACAAAGACACTTCATGACGGGGTCTATTATATTTCCGGAGATAAATCCAATCTTGTGATTTACGATACTTCACAGGAAATAATCCGGCTGGTAATTTCTTCCGGAACTTTCACTCAGGATGTTGTCTTGAAAATAACAAGACCATCCTTTCCCGCTGTCAGGAGGCCTTTGCTCAGCGGAACAACCATTGGCTGCGAAATAACTATCAGTGACGGTCTTCAGCCGACCAAACCGGTGGATATTACGATTGACTATGACAACGTAAACATTTCAAGTTTAAACGAATCAACCTTCTGCATCGGTCACTATGATGAGTCGCTTGAACGCTATACTCTTCTCCCCTGTCAAAAAGGAACTAATGAAATCGGTTTCAGCGCCAATCATTTCAGTATCTTTCAAATTCTGCAGTTCACTCAGATTGAAAATCTAAACGAAGCAAGGGTTTATCCGAACCCGTTTAAGCCGTCAAAATATCATCAATACATCTGGTTCACCCGTCTGCCGCAAAACAAAAAAGCAAGGATAAAGATATTTAATCTTGCTATGGAAACTGTTTTTAAACGGGAAGTGACGGCAGATTCTTCCGGGGAATGGGCGTGGGATGTAAAAAACAACGCCGGGGAGGATGTTGCCAGCGGCGTATATATTTATTTGATTGACGACGGGCTGACTGAAAAGTCGGGGAAACTGGCAATTTTAAGATGAGGAAAGCCGCTTTTATTTTTGTTATTATGCTTATAACAGCGTCGCCGGGGTTTTCCGATGCGGGAACAAGTTCGCTTGCATTTCTTAAAATCGGCGTTGATGCGCGCTCTTCGTCTATGGCGGGCGCCTTTTCATCAATAAGCGATGATGTCAATGTCCTCAGATATAATCCCGCGGGTCTCGCCGGTTTGAATAATATTCAGGCAAGTTTTTCTCACAATTCATGGGTGGAAGATATAAAGATAAACAGTTTCAATTCGGTTTTGCCTCTGAAAGGAGGAAAATCTTTCGGGCTGGGAATTCTTTCCCTGAATGCCGGAACCATGGACGGAAGAGGGGATTTTGACCTTAAGACAGCTGATTTTAAAGCATCTGATTTTTTGTTAACGGGGATATTTTCCTGGCGGACAAATAAGATACTTTATGGAGCGGCAATAAAATACATTCAGGAAGAGATTGAAGATACAAAAGCAAAAACTCCGGCTTTTGACTTCGGCGCTATTTATAAAATCAGCAGAAAAACGAATTTCGGATTTGCGGTTCAGAATCTCGGTTCAGGCGTTAGATATATTGAAAAAAAAGAAAAACTGCCTCTTTTGGTCCGCACGGGAATCAGCAGCCGGCTGCTGAATAATCTTCTGCTTTTGAATTTTGATATTACAGGCGACATTGAAAAAAATATTCATCTTAAAATCGGCGGGGAATTTAAAACAGGAAAGATACTGGATTTCAGAGCGGGTTATAAATTTATGGAAAAATCAGGCCTGGGCGGGCTGGCCGGTATGTCGGCGGGCTTTGGTGTGAAATACTCCCGGTTTGGTTTTGACTATGCTTTTGTTCCGTACGGTGATTTGGGTCAGACCCACCAGTTTTCCATGTCCCTTAAATCAGGATTGAAAAAGCAAAAATCCGACAAGCCGGTAGTTCTTGACCCGGAAACAGAAAAACTTTATCAGGAACTTTTCAGGAAAGAGAAAATTTTAAGCCCCGAAGAAAAGAAAGCGATGATGCAAGAATATCTCAGCAGGGGAACGGATTTTTACAAACAGGGAAAATACAGGGAAGCAATCGTCGAATGGGAGAAATTCCTTGAATTGGACCCGACTCAGGAATCGTTCAGACAAAAGGTGGAAAAAATCAAAGCAAAATTGAGGGAAGCTGAATAATTTCCTGCAATAGTACCCTCCTCCTGCCGACTTTTTAGACTCCGGTAAGTTACACCGAAGTATAATATTTTGTCAGGAATTTTCTACCACGGGGGAAATTTCCTGATTTAAAACAAAACGCTGATACCGAAAGCGAAACTGTATGAAAGCCCGCCGATTTCGTAGCCGTCTTTCAGTTTTATTCCCTCAATGAATTCGCTGTACAGGAACTCGGTTTTCCTGAGCCAGCCGGCGCTGAGCGAAAAATCAAGGTTCATGTCGGAACTCAATTTAATCCACGAAGACAGCGACAATTTTAACGCGGGAATCAGATTTGTCTGCTGAAGCCAGTATCTGTACTCCTGAACATCCCCCGCGCGGAACTCCTTCGTTATGGAACCGGCTTCCTCCGTGTGGTCGATTTTGAACTCTTCTCCTTCGGTGTAAGCCACCTCAAGATGCGCCAGGTAAAACCCGGCGGCCGCCGAAATTTTCAAAAGGCGCGAAAAATCAAAATCAAGCCGTCCCATAAGGGGCAGAATAAAAAGTTTCCTGTCTTCTGTGCTGTAAAGCGCGGAATATGTGGAAGGAGAGACCTGCCAGTTGTATTCGGTCGAAGGAGCGGAGCCCGTCGAGCAGAAAGGAATCTGCCAGGAACTTCCGCTCGCCGAAACAGGAACATAAAAACCCGTTTCAAAACCGGCCGAAACCGTATTGCTCAGAACTTTTGTTTTCCCGAATCTTAAAAAGAGGAAAGAAAAATTCAAATCGTTATCAAACTGACTTTTCTGAAAATTTCCCTGAACCTGCCAGGCATCGTTCCACGACCAGGCGGCGGTATAATCCGGGCTGTAGTATTTGCCTTTTACCAGTTCATACCCGACCCCGAAATCAGGAAGACCCGCGTTTGAGAAACCGGCAAAACAGAGTAAAAGATAAAAGCACCCGAATACTTTTTTCACATTTTTTAAAGATTTTTCAGGGTTTTTACTTTTCTATTTATATTGCCTTTGGAAAGATAGGAACTTACGATTAAAAAATCAACTCCCGCTTTTACGCATTTCCCGGCGGTTTTTGCGTTGATGCCGCCATCAACGGAAATTTTACATTTGATATTTTTTCCGTCAATATAATTCCTGAGAAAACTTATTTTCTTAATAACTCTTTCATCGAACTTCTGCCCCGCGAAACCCGGCGAAACGCTCATCAGCAGCACGACCTGAATATCTTTCAGGAACGGGATAACTTTCTTTGCCGGCGTGTCCGGATTAACGGCAATACCTTTTTCCACGCCTGCCATCTGCTTTAAAAGCAGCCGCGGATTCTTCACCGCCTCTATATGGAAAAGAATCCTTTTGCAGGTCTTTCTGTACCATTTCCACTGGACCCCGGGATTTACGACCATCAGATGCGCTTCAAACGGAATTTTCGTTATCTTTCTCAGAGAATTTACGACGGGGACGCCGAAAGTCAGGTTCGGCACGAAATTGCCGTCCATTATATCCATCTGTATGAAATCAACGATGTTCTCATATTTCCCGACGGCCGATTTCAGGCCGGCAAAATCGCTTGAAAGAATCGAAAAACCGATTCCTATTTTTTTCACAGGTCTTTCCTCCCGACAGGAACGTCGTCAAGATAAAACATTGCGTACGCCTTTCCTATTATCTCGACTTCAAAAGAGATTTTTTTACCCGGCTGCTCAACATTTTCGTAAACCGTTCTTCTGCCGACCGAATCCCTGATGACAATCTTAACGTTCCTCGCTTTTATATCCTGAGGAACTTCAAAAAAAACATACCCCGTTCTTTTTATGTTTTCTTTCTGCGAGAGATGGGAAATAAAAAGTTTTATGTACACCTCGTCGGAAAGCATTTCCCCGGGCGCGGGCTCCTGTTTTATAACCGTCCCCGGAGCGGCGGTGTCATTTATGACAATTTCCTGCTCCGAGACGTCAAAACCGATTTCCTGCAGAACGTTCAATGCTTCCGAACTGGATTTCCCGACCACGTAGGGCATCACGAGGAAACCCATCAGCGAAGCGGGCCCGTTACTTTTAACGATGTCCACGAGCGTCTGCGGCTTGGCGATCTCACCCGCCCCGGGCGTCTGCGAAATAATGACGTCCCTCTTCACCTCGTCGCTGTACATGCCCGTAACGGAGCCGACCGAAAGCGCCGCGCGCGTAAGAATTATTTCAACTTCCTGAAGAGTCCTTCCCGTCACATCCGGAACATACACAAGGTTTCCGCCTTCGGAAAGGGTCAGATAAACGGCGCGCCCTTTTTTGACGACGGAGCCCGAAACGGGGCTTTGTCTCACGACGGAGCCGGCGGGAATCGTCTCGTCGGAAACATTCTCTTTTGACTTTTCGGCATAAAGCCCCTTCCCCTGCAGGACATCCATCGCCTCCGCCACCGTCAGACCCGCGACATCGGGAGTCAGCACGACTTTTTTCTCCCTGGTTATAAGACGCATCGCAACGTCAAACCCGAAAGCCGCTATAACGCCGAACACCAGAGCGTAAACGGCAAACCTGCCTGCTTCTTTGACCATCATCTTTTTCAGCATTTGATAATCCTGCAAAAATTCCTGACAATTTTGAAACCTTCTTCCGTAAGGATTGATTCCGGGTGGAACTGAACGCCGAAAACGGGATACTTTTTCAGTTTAAGCGCCATAATCTCGCCGTCAACGGTTTTTCCCGTAACGTCAAAAGCGGAGACGGCTTTTTCAACAATCAGAGAATGGTACCTTCCCGCGGTAAAAGGGTTTGAAACGCCCCGGAAAATATCTTTGCCGTTGTGTCTGACCAGGGACGTCTTCCCGTGGAGGATTTTTTTCGCGTGCGCGATTTTCGCGCCGAAAGCGTACGCAATCGCCTGATGGCCCAGACAAACGCCCAGAATAGGAATTTTGTCATAAAAATTTTTTACGATTTCAACCGACTTCCCTGCATTCTCCGGACGGCCGGGGCCGGGCGAAATTACGATAGCGTCCGGTTTCAATTTCAGAACATCGGAAATATCAAGCCGGTCGTTCCGGAAAACCCTGATTTTGTCCGAAATCCTCCCGAAATACTGCACGAGATTGTACACGAAGGAATCGTAATTATCAATAAATAAAATCATAGAGTCCCTGCCAGTTCGATCGCCTTCATCAGCGCCTTCGCTTTGTTCTCCGTTTCAAAATATTCCCTTTCCGGAACAGAGTCGTAAACAATTCCGGCCCCCGCCTGAATCTGCGCTTTCGCAAGCGTCGCGACGATGGTCCTTATGGTTATCGCAAAATCCATGTCACCGTTGAACGAAAAATAGCCGACCGCTCCGGCATAGGGCCCGCGCGCATCGCGCTCGAGTTCGCCTATTATCTGCATCGCGCGCACCTTCGGCGCCCCGCTTACGGTGCCGGCGGGGAAACTCGCCTTAAAAAGCGAGAAACTGTCCTCGGATTCTTCAAGGATTCCTTCCACCTCGCTCGTCAGGTGAATAACGTGCGAAAATTTTTCAACGGCCATCAGTTCCTTCACGGAAACGCTGCCGAACTTAGAGACCTTCCCGAGGTCGTTCCTTGCGAGGTCCACGAGCATCGTGTGCTCGGCTCTTTCCTTCGCGTCCTTTAAAAGTTCGCCGCAGAGCGCTTTGTCCTCCCGCTCGTCCTTCCCCCTCGGCCGAGTCCCGGCAATCGGCCTTATAACCGCGACGGCGCCCGTTTTCTTCACGAGAATTTCGGGCGAGGAACCGATTATGTGCGAGCCGCCGAACTTGAGATAATACATATACGGCGACGGATTTATCATCCTGAGCGCCCTGTAAATAAAAACAGGATCCCTTTTGA
The DNA here is from genome assembly GCA_043825615.1 of bacterium. Lineage (GTDB taxonomy): Bacteria > CG03 > CG03 > CG03 > CG03 > JBDRMV01. Next base: position 141,892 of record JBDRRS010000019.1, read on the forward strand.
TTTCAATATCCCATTTTCTTGAAATCACCGTCTGAATGCAGTCGCCGTTGATAATATAACTCTTCGCCTTCCTTACCATGTTTTCAAACTGCGCCTTTGAAACGTTGCTCCTGAAATTCAGTTTCCCGGCAGCCGCATGCTGCTCCGGCAGGACGGGTCGTCTAATAACATTCAGTGTCCCGTCTATCTTTGACAGCGACGAGGAAAACTGGCTTTTCGCGTTCCTCCCGCCGGCGTAGCTCCAGCAGATAATTCTCATAAATTTTTTCAGGTGGTCCACAACGATAATGACTTCCGGCAAAACAAAATAGAAATAAGGGAAATCCTGCGCATCCTTCCCTGCCCCGCCGATGTTCTCCCATTCATTCACAATGTCGTAAGAAAAATACCCGACGGCGCCGCCGATGAAAGGGGGCCCGTCGGCCATCGGAGGGAAAGAAAACTTTTTCAGGAATTTTTTCAGTTCTCCGAAAGGGTCTTTTGTCCTGCGCTTTTTTCCGTTTACTTCAAAATAACCCTTAAAACCCTTCAGGACAAATTTTGAAGACGCAGAAATAAAGGAATATCTCCCCCATCTGATGCCGCCCTCGGCGCTTTCAAGCAGAAAAGCGTTTTCCGCATCCGAAATTTTCGCAAAGAGCGAAACAGGCGTATCCATATCGCAGGATATATCCTTGTAAACGCACGCGAGACCGTGTTCCGCGAGGTCTTTTTTGTATTTTCCGTATGACGGAGAAAATTTATTCAGCATTTATCCGCCCTTTTATAGACGCGACCGGAATGAAATATACCGGTTCCCCGTTCCTGTCTTTCCAGTCGCGGGAGTCCTCGGAAGAATCCCTGTTGTCCCCCATAACGAACACGAAGCCCTGCGGCACGGTTACGTTTGGAATATTGTCCCCCGCAAGAATTTCGTTCGGACGCGTGTGACTGACATAGGGCTCCTCAATTTCCTCCCAGTTGAGAAAAACCTTTTTGTTTCTTATCCCGATGTTGTCTCCCCCGACGGCAATAACCCTTTTTATCAGTTTCTTCTCCTCCGCGGCAGGAGAGGGGAAAACGACAATGTCCCCCCTTTCCACGGGGTTTTCTTTATAATGCCGCTTATCCACCCATCGGACGCCGTTTATTTTCAGGGTCGGCTCCATGGAGCCCGTGGCGACGCGCACAATCCCGCCGACGTACTCCCTGAACAGATACGCTCCCCCAACGCCCAGAAGAATCAGATAAAACAACCTTTTCATTTCCTCATTTTACCCTTTTCTAAATTTCAGGTCAAACCTTTCTTCCCTCTCGGCAAGGCCGGCAGCGTCCAATAATCCTTCGGCGGAATTATTCTTACCCCCTGATACTCTTTTAAAACCAGTAAATCCTTATCCCCTGTTACAAATATTTCAATCTTATTTACCACGGCATCCGCCAATAATTGATTATCATCGGGGTCGCGGCAAACTTCCGCCGCCTTTTCGGCTGTTTTTCCTTTGATAAAATACCTCCTTATAAGAGATACCGCGCCGTTTATTATCTTATCCGGGAGGGGAAATTTGGAAGTAAGAATTTTTCGGGTTTCCTTCAGCAAATAATCGGTATAAAAAATCTCATGCTTGTAAACCGAATCTTTTATAACCCCGAATGAACCGCCCATGGTAACGATTGCCGATATTATCACATTGGTGTCAAAAAAGATTCTCATGAAACATTATCAAATATCTGCTCTTCAGTTACGGTAATACCTTTTTGCGCCAGTTCACTTATAGCATTGTTACGAAGTTTGGTAAGATTCTGGATAAAAAAATGCTGCTGAAGGGCTTTCCTGACTATCTCGCTGCGGGAAGCATCCTCCTCTTTAGATTCTTGAGCAAGCTTTTTTAATAACTTACCGGGTAAACTGATTGTTACGACATTCCTCATATCTGCCCCCCTGTATTAAAATTTATTAAATTCTAAAAAAACCGCAAAACTTAGTCAAGCGCTATCTCTGAACGCGTCCCCCTTTGAACGGAGGTGGCGGTGGTAGGAAAGAGCGAACCTGTGCGCCTCGTCCCTGACGTGCATCAGGAGCATTAGACCGTGGGAATTTGATTTTAATTTCACCGCAGCGCCGTCCTTCCTGTAAATTATCTCTTCCCTCTTGGCAAGGCCGGCAACTTCCGGATTCAGTCCGATTTCGGAAAGCGCGCGCAAGGCGGCGCTCACCTGCCCCGGGCCGCCGTCTATCAAAATCAAATCCGCCGTATCTTTTTTATACCGCCGGCGGACCACCTCCCTAATCATTGCATAATCGTCAATCCCCTCAAACCTGACGGAGAACTTCCTGTATCCGCTTTTGTCCGGCAGGCCGTTTCTGAACCTCACGGCGGAGGCGGTCGGGAAAGAACCCTGCGTGTGCGATATATCCAGCCCGTCGATAACTTCCGGCAGTTTTGCGAGACCTAAAACTTTTTTTATTTCTCTCATCGAAGCCTTCGGGTTAAAAAGATATTTCGCCACATTTACCCTCGCCACGTCAACGCGCATTATAATGTTACCGAACGCTTCTATGGATTTTTTCAGGCGGAGCGCCTTCTCAAAATCGAGGTCGCCCGCAGCGCGCTTCATTTCTTTTTGAAGGTTTTTTACGGTTGAAACGCGCCGGCCTTGGAGAAATTCAACCGCTTTCTTTATCCTTCCCGCATATTCCCCGGCGGTTATCCGCCCGCAGCACGGGGCGGAACATTTTGACAGATGAAAATAAACGCACCTTTCGGGAACCGCAGTTTTTTTAATCCTTGAATACTGCGGCCTCGAGCAGGGCGGCAGAAGAAAAATTCTCTTGAGATTCCTCAGTGAAATTCTGAGCGAACCCGAATCGGGATAAGGCCCGAAGCAGTTTGCGCTTTTCCTTCCCCTTGAAAATTCAAGGCGGGGATACTTTTCGTCCGTCAGGCAGATGAAGGGATAACTTTTGTCGTCCGTCAAAAGCACATTGTATTTCGGCCTGAACAATTTGATTAACTTTTCCTCAAGAACCATCGCGTCATTTTCGTTTGACGTCCGTATGTATTCTATCCTCCTGGCGGCGGACATAAGATGAAACGTCTTGTTTGAAAGTTCCTGCCTGAAATACGACGAGACCCTCTTCTTCAGGTTTTTCGCCTTCCCGACATAAAGAACCCTGCCGCCGGGACCCTTAAATAAATAGACCCCCGCCGACGACGGAATTTCACCCGTTTTGATTTTCAGTGAAAATGGGGACGTCCTACATTTTCTCATGTTATTTTTTTCTATGCAAAAATAGAGCTGACCCCATTCCAAATATTAAGGACTTATTCTACCATTTTACACTTATGTCACAGTAATATGTCGCAGTAGTGTCACAGTACGATGTCACAGTAAAATATAGTGTTTTGTGGGATCTGTGGCACTTTTACCAACCGCTTTAACAATACCTTTCTCTGCCAGCTCTTCTAAATCTCTCTGGGCTGTCCGTCTGATACAAGAAGCCACAGATTGGTATTCATTCACACTAATCTTGCCATTTTTTATAATATGTTTTACTGCCTTCGCCTGACGCAGATTTAATCCTATTTTTTTAATTTTCTGCAATGCTGCATCTTGTTTTATAATTTGCTCGCCTTCCTGACGGATTTCAGCCATTTGTGTTCGCAATCCCTCAACAAAGTATTCAAGCCAAATCGTCATATCCATGTTATTTTTACGAACTGCTTGAATTGCCCGATAGTAGTTCGGACGGTCCTTGTCGTAATATTCTGAAATGGTAAAAAGCCGTTTGAAATCGTAGCCGGTTTTATAAAGAATCAGCGTAGAAAGCAGCCGGGCAGTTCTGCCGTTACCATCAAGGAACGGATGAATATGCACAAATTGAAACTGCGATATACCTGCGATAAGAATTGGAGAAATGTCCTCTGCAAAATTTATCCATTTTACAAATTCTCTCATAAGATGCGGAACTTCCGGAGCAGAAGGGGGAGTATAAATAACCTCACGTGTCCGGGAATTAACAACATAGTTCTGAATTTTACGGTAATTGCCCGGGTTCGCTTGATTACCGCGAACATCTTTGACAAGGATTTTATGAAGTCCCCTGATAATACCTTCAGTAACAGGAGCGTCTTTGCCAAGATACTTTGAGATAAAGTCCATCGCCTTTTTATAATTCAAAAGTTCTTTTTCATCATCCCGATTAACGCCCTTTACTCTTTTGCCTTCCAGAATACTTTTAGCCTGCTCAAAACTTAATGCAGTTCCTTCAATGTGGGTGGAATGATGCGATTCAAGAATAAGGGCTTCCTTCCGCATATCGGCAATCCAGTCATCCTTGAGATTAACTGCATCAAGAAATCCCCTTACCCGCTCTATCTCCGAAAGAGACTTGTTAATTCCGGATGTTATATTGAATTTTGGTTTGAACATTTACTTTTCACCCTCCGCAATTTTTATTTCTTCGTCGGTTAAATTGTATAATTTATAAACCATCCGGTCAATTTACCTTTTGTAATCCCTATGTATTACGGACATATCTATGATAATTCCAGGAATGGGGTCAGTTCTACTTTTGTTATTTTTTTCTATGCAAAAATAGAGCTGACCCCATTCCAAATATTAAGGACGCCATTCTCCCATTATCCGGAAAAATCAACCTTTATTTGCCTGAAAATTTTCTCCAGTTCTTTTTTGCCGAGTTTGTCAAAAGACTTTTTCTTTTTAAGCGTCAGCGCATTCCACCCGGCCGTTATTCTTTCCATCGCTTTATTAACCTCTTCCACCGAGTCAAAATCTTTTTTCTTTTTTTTCAAAAGATATTCTTCCAGTTTAATATCTTTGAATAAATAAAAATCGGCGAACATCTTTTCGCGTTCCGCAAGAGCCTGCTCTTTAGTCATTCCCCTGTGTTCTGCCATCAATTTCAAATTGCAGTCAAAACATAAAATTTCCGGCTCATCCGTTTCGGGGTTTATCCTCGTCGCCCCGATTTTGCCCTCACGGCCGCAAACCGAGCAAACGCACTTTCCGTTATCAAGAATCTGCGGTTTCAGTCTTTTAATGCCCGCGGTAAATTTTTCTTTCCTTGCCAGATAATAATCCCTGAATATCTTCGGGTTAAGACGTTTTGCCTTGATAAAAAACTTTTTGTCCCTGTTCATCAAAGACCCCGCCGGAATTATCGACGGGTTCGCGCCAACCAGTTCATACCTTCCTTCAATGTTTGCCACCCTCGCTATGAAGTAATCCCCCCTGCTTACGCCGTGTGTGCCGAGTTTCTCGCTCACAAAATACCTGTTCCCGCTTTTCAAATTTTCCAATTCCAATCCTTTATCCCTCTCAACTTTCAAAACTTTCCACAGGCCGTATTCGGCATTTTGAAGAACCCTGTAAATATACATCTCCTCATTGGAAAGTATCAGCGGATTCCTCTCGTAGAAATCCTGCAGAAGCGTCTTGCCGTTTCTCAGCCGGAAATCAAATATAAACCATTCATTGAGCTGCTCTTCGTCCCTGCCTTTCATCTTCAGTTCCGTGCCCTGGCCGATATCCCCAAGATTAAAAAATTCCTTCAGCGCCCGGTCCAAGTCTTCCTTAAACTGTTTTTCGCCGAAATAATACGACCTGACTTTCGCTATCGTACCTTCTTTCATGGCCACTCTCTCCTCCCTCTTTCAGCTTTCAAAACCTGACACCTGTTTTTTCTGTTACCCTCTTTATTACCCTCTTCGGCCCATTTCCCCAGTCCCCCGTTAACCGTCCGCTTTTCATTCTCAACCCAAAAAGTATCAGAACCGCCCCTATTCTTCCATTTTCCTAATTCTTCCATTCTTTTTTTGTGGCCTTTACCAGATAGATGAAGCTATAGGATTCGTATTTCTATCTACAAGGCAAATCGCTTTCTCCTGACAAATACTGCGACATACTCCGCACCCGAAACATTTCTTAACATCTATAAAGCATTTCTTGTTTTCCCCGGAATATTCAATAGCATCAAATGGACATATTTCCGAACAGGCCTGACAACCGCTGCATTTTTCAGTATCAACCGCGGCAACATTTTCAGCTCTGAACATACCGGGCATTTCTAAACCTATCGTAGCGCGCATAGCAAGACAAGATGTTCTCTCACAATTACAAATGGCTCCGATAAATGGCGTCTGAAAAGTCCATACGCTGTGAACCATCCCTTTTTTATCCAGTTCCTTTATACATTGCATTGCCTCTTCCTTTTTAAGAGATTCTAATCGGGCCACATTCGGAGAACCGAAATAATCCATATCAACATCCTGATACCAATCGGGGGGTCCGCAGCTTATGCCGAAACAATAACGTTTTTCTTTCTTCTTAACTTCCCATCGGCAGCCGCAAGCCAGACGCACAATACTGTTAGAGAAAGAGAATATTTCAAAAATGTCTTCTACCGGAAGAACCTGTCCAAAGTGCGCGGATTTTAACTGTTTTGTATAAAGTCTCTTTACTGCGCCGGGTATTTTCCTGTTTTTTTTCAGAATATTTTCTAAACGGGTAACATTTTTATTGCCTTCTTTAACCATACTCCGGTAAAAATGCTTGATAAGGTTTTTACGTTCTAAGTCATTGAGGAGTTCTGTCGCATAATTTTTTGTATTTAAATACCATTTTTTACCTTCGCCGTGCTGTGTACAAAATTCACACATTTGAATATCCTAAATCCGCGACGCTTCCGGTTTCCATCCCCGTCCTAAAAAGCATCAGAACCGTCCCCATTTTTCCCTTATTCAACGGTAATTATTTTGATTTTACTTCCTTGTTCCATTGTAAATTTTGTTTCTATTTTTGTTTTTCCGGCAAGTAATTGCTTTATATGTGTTGATAATACCGGTAAAAGCTCCCCTATGGAAACAATTTCGCTCTCTGCTTGCTTGCGATTAATAAAAGTTGTACTAAATAAAACCTTTGAAGTTTCAACATCAACTAATCTAAACGTTGCCTTATCTATATTATCTCCTATGGTTGGCACTATATATGTAACCAATATCGCATCAACGCCTAATATCTCTCCAATCTTTTTAATTGTTGTTTTATCAAGAATACCAAAATCCACTCCTTTTTTAGATGCCTCTGTTTCTTCCCCCTTTTTTGTTATACCCGTTAAATCCAATTTAACTTCTTTCAAAATATTTTCAAGCTGAGACCTTTCTATAACTACGAACCCTAATTCTAAAAACTCAGTAATTAAAGCTCGTGGAAGGAAATTTGGAGATCCTAACCAATACCAATTTTCAGGAACAACTGCTATTTTCATCTTCGTTGTAATTTCTGCATTACTTAATCTTACTGTTTTCATATAAAATCTTTGGGGCGTGGCACAACCTGATAAAAGCAGACTTAAAAACAAAAAACCTACAATACCTAAATTAAAATCTTTCTTCATTTTTTTTCTCCTTGATATAAATTCGGTAACTTTTCTCATTTACGTATTTTAGCAAATTTCGAACTCTCAAAGAAATTCAGTTTCAAAACAAATTCTACTCAAATATTCTGGCGGCCCCTTTTTCCCTTAGATGTCTAATCCTTTCTCTACTGAGACTTGCAAGCCAACAACACTTTTAATACTTTCCTTCCACTTGATAATAGAGTTATTTTTATATTTCCTATATACTTTTAAGATAATGTCATCAGATTGCAATCTAATCAATTTATTAGCTTGTATTATCGTTTCCTTGTCATTTGTACAATTAGTTTTTAATCGCTTTAAAAGAGAATTTGCTTTGCCTAACCAAATAGAATTTGTTACGTATTTTTGTACTTTATTAATCAATATATCTATCTTCCCATCTAACATAGGCTCACAAGACACACTTGTCTCGTACCCCATATTGTAAGCTAACTTTAAAGAATTTAACCTCTCTTTAAAATCTGGCGCGCCAGGCTCCCAAAATTTTAAAATATTTGAATTGCATGAACCAATAGTAAACCGAAATAATATCTTATCTTTAAAATCAACAAATTCATCGCATATTTTCTCAATACATTTAATATGTGGTTTTGTAACAATTAATACTTTATTTCCTTCATGCAATATATTGCGTAGAAATATTATTGATTGTTTTAAATGTTTAGGTGTTATGTCATGAGATGATGGGAACATTATAGTCCCTTCCACTTTTCTAAATTTCTTATTTAAATTCTTCTTTCTTATAATTTCATTGCTCCAATCTTTTGCTGTTTTTCTACCAAAGCGTATTGCCATTTCCTTGCTGTAACAATACTTACAATTATGCTTACATCCAGTAATAAAATTTGCATTTTGTTCGGCCCACTCATAAGTGCCAAATACATGTTTCACGTCAAGTGTATAATTTTTTATATCAGTATGTTTCATTTTCATTATATTAGATAATAATTCTAGTCTTTCAAATAGGATATTTTAGCACCAGATGTAACCGTGTTACTTCTCTGTCTTTCCAATCTCTTAATACTTATTTTTTCTTGTTTTTCCAACTCCATCAAAGATTCTTTGATACTTTTGCTTACTCCATCTGTATGGCTATATGCCCATTCTTCAACTTCATCATAATGGGTGTTTTGTTTATCTTTTATAAAATCTAATATTCTCTTTTGAATCTTTACTTCATATGGATCTTCAAACAAATCCATCGTCTCGCGTCGCACACCAATAGCTTCAAATTTATAACCCGAATCACTAACCTTAGCCATATTGTCTTTCATTAGTTTCAACGCTATTGGATGATTTGAAACATGTATTAAATAATACTTGGGTCGCCTTCCCATATTTGGAGTATTAATCCTAAATGGCATAACATATTTTGCATTAGCAATTTCTTTCATGTTTTTACAATAAAGATTGACTAAGTATATTTGAGTTTTTTCAGGCGTTCTTATTGTACTAACATTTTTAAATTCATCAGTCCCGAATAACTCTCTCATTATCTTTTCAAATGTAGGTTCTCTAAACATCCTTACGATCTCATAAATCATAAAATTTATAAATAATTCTGAGCGTTTGTAAGTTAACATCCTTTTTAATGTGTTCATATGAATAGAATACCCAAATGGATCTATAAAAAAGAACATTGGTTGTTTAGTCAAGCCTTTCTTCTCTATTTCATCCAATAACTCATTAATTTTACTATCGAAATCTGCATAGTAAGTATTCCATTGTTGCGAATATTTATTAGACTCATCCAGTTTTTTTGTGAGCATTTCAATACATCTCTTTTCATTATCAATACAATACATAAATACTTTTCTTTTGGGGTTTTGTTTGATATATTTATTAGCGGTTTCCGCAACAATTAATGGAGAACCCAAACACGTCTCCTTTTGAGTATTATCTGTAAAGTATAGCCCGGGACCTGCAAATCCATCAAAATATAAAACTCGCCCCGAATAACCATATCTCTCTTGATTATTAAATAATATTTTCATCCATGGAGAAATGTATTTCTTTAGTAATTCATGTTTTACTTTTGTATGTTCACCAATAATCCAAGGTATATCCATAATATTTTCCTCCTAATCACATTCGCTATCTTCTCTTCCCGTATCCTGTAATACTACTACTATTTTTATCCCATTCTTAATAACATCTACCCTTTTTTCTCCTTATTTTTATTTAATATAGCAACCCCAAAATATTTCTGTAAGCATGCTATCATCTGTTACCAATCGTACCGTACTTTGAGTTAAACGTTCTTTAAGAAGATAATATGAAGTTTTTGGTTTTCTTTCTAAATTATATTCCATATTATTTGAAAATAGACGGTGAATCAAAGTTGTAACAGTATCTGTATTATGTGTTATCATTGCGCCATTAATAATCCCTGTGTTTAACTCTGCCAATCTAAGCAATGGATGTTTGTCTCTGTAAAAATTAAATAGCTCCATTCCTTTCTGATCTGATGGACAAAGAACAATCACTGGTTTCCCAAGTGATAATGCAATGGCGTATTCACTGACTTTTCCCAGACTTTCTTTACGTTGTGCACAATATAGAAGAATCTTTGCACATTTTACCATTAAACATTCAATAATACCCTTATCTTCGTGGTGTTGCGCTGCACTTATAGTAGGGTCAAAATATCTAATATTATATTGTTCCAATACCTCTTTTCCAAATACTTTCGAACATTCTTGAGCCATTTCTCTAAAATCATCTCGGTTTCTCATTGAAGTTGCAACATAAACATCTAAGTCACTACAAATAGATAAAAATATTCTAGTGTTTTCCAATGCTTTTTCTCTAGCTTCTTTAAAGGTTTTCCATTGTCCTTCATATAACGCTATAACTTCTTCCTCAGATTCAATATTACTACTAGCTTCTTCATAAAGCAATTCAAAAAGTCCCAGTTCATTATTTGATTCTGCTATTTCTTTTGTTCTTTGACTTAGCATCTCAGGAGTAATAACATCTTTTTCTTTTCTTAATTGCTCAAATGCTCTAAGCGCATATTTAACTTGTTCTGTTTCTTTTAAAGATTTTTTCATTTCATAGTTTTTACATGCAGTTTCTGATATTAAATATCTGCTATCTCGAGGTATATGGAGTGGCCGTAAAATAGAGCCCCTTGATATTAGATGTGCTTCATCAAAACACTTATTTTTGTAGTATTCTACAAGTTGGTCATAAGTTTTATCTTTCAAGCCAAGATAAGCTTGTTTAAAATTTCCATAATATAGCATTGCATCAAACATAAAACGGTGAAAACCCCATTGAAGTTGTTTCATCGAAGTTATAGTTGAAGTTTCAGTTGGTGGCTCAAAATCTGCTTTCTCTGAAAAAACCTTTTTAACTGGATAAGGATGAGAATTGGGAGCATCAAGGAAATAATATTTGTAAAAACCTTCAGACATCATAGTTTGAGACGCTAATTGAAACATCTGATTAAGCCGAGACCAAGATAAGTCTCTATTATTGAGAGCTTCCATACCACGAATCATTACATTATACAAATTACTACCCTCTTTAAGTTTGTGAAAAAAAGTAGGTAAATATTCTTTTAATTCTTTTTTAAATGGCTCTTTCATAATTTATTCCTCCTGACTAATACACATAATCCACAATCCGGAGCAGTTCCGGTTATCATTTCTATCCTAAATACTCCCTAACCTTTTTTACGTTTCGTCTTGGCAAGATTAGTAATATTTACATTCATGCGTTTTTTACGTACCTGCTGAACCGCCATATTCATGTCTTGTTGTGGGACTCTCAGAATCTTATTCCTGTTGGTTTGTGTTTTAAGACGAGATAATGCCTGATTAATCTTCTTTGGTGTACCTCCTCTCTCAACCTCAATAGCATTATCACCCCGAACCGCATCAAGTCGACGATTGCGTGAAATGGGCACCTCTGTTTTGGCAGCACTGCCTTTTCCTTTTTTGTGAGACCGGCTTTCTCCCATAATTACCCCCTTTTACTCCCTTTTACTTTTTTCAACCTCTTGTGAATTCTGTATTTGCACATTTCGGACAAGGTGGCAAAGTATCTGTATCATCATCAAGCGTTACTTTCTGCCCACACTTCGTACAATAATAATCCCCTTTTCCTGGTTTGTCTCCCGTACTTGGCATTTCAATCACCTCCTTTTTTCAAGAAATTACTAATAAGCTGGTGGCGAGCTTGTTCAGATTAATATTACTTAACCTTCACAAAGAAGCGAAAGCATTTAGCCCGCTTCGGGTAAATCACTTTACCTTTACGAACTATGTACTTGCAAAACACTTCTACACAGCCAACTTTTTTCCTTCTCTTCATTTGAATCACCTCCCCTGACCCGATTTCTGCTCCCGCGGGCCAAAAGGTAAAATAATGCCATTTATCGGGCCCGGGGCAGAAACCGGTAGGTGAGTGAATCAACGAAGGAGGGCGGAGGTTTGTACCCACCAACCAGCTTAATATTCTTCCTATTACTTTAGACAACTTTAGGGGTGAAAAAGTTCCATTTCTGCGCCTTTTTATGAGTGCAAACAGGGCAAATGCGTGCAGTTTACCGACGGGGAAAGTCCGGGAACTGATTATTTATGAAATATGCTGATTTTATCTTTTTTTGCAATATTGTTTTTCAATCATCAACCAATCACCCCCACCTTTTTCCTCCCCTACGCCACGGCGCACAGGCGTCAAGGGGGAGGGAAAAAATCCCCCTTAATTCCCCTTTTTCAAAGGGGGAGGAACAAAGGGGGAAGAATTACTTTGATTTTAAATAGTGGTTGATGCGGGAGCGGTTCTCATTGGCCTTTTCCCCCTTGAAATATATTTCAATGAAATCAACGGAAGCATCGTCTTTCCGGTACCCGTAAATAATTCTTAATGAAGAGCCCTTTAAATACCTGCAAAAAAATCTTGCTTTGACTACGGCGCGCCGTTCGTTTCCTGTGACGACATTAAAGTGCTTGCTGTTACCGAGGGGAACCGCTGTTATAACCCGCTTGAATTCTTTCAGGTCATCAGGAAGGGACTTATATTTTTTTACAAGACGTTTAAAATCTTTTGAAAATGCAGGCAGTTCATTAAAGTTCATCTTCATAATTTCTTACGGAGTACTTCTCGTCGCGATAGAAGACGCTCTCGTAAGAAAGCCGCTCGCCGTCCCCTGCCGCTTTCCATGGAATATCTTCGTGTGAATAATTTTCTATTTCCTTTGCGTTTTTATCGGCAAGCCGGGCCAGCACTTCGTCAATGTGTTCAAGTTCGCGCGCTGAAAGCAAACTAAGATTCGCCCGTTTAACCGGCAGGTATTTCTTCTGTTCGTATTTAAAATAACTGCTTTTTACTCTTTCAATCTGTTTCCTGTCCTGCATATCATTAAGAATAGAACCCAGCTCAACAGATGTGGGGCCGTGGAGATTTTTAATATAGGTCGCGCCCATTAAATTTTCCTCGTATTTTTCATAATAATCAAAATCTATAAAATAAAGGATTTTATGCAGAACGGTTTCTCCGACATTCGGTTTACTCCCCACTTTTTCCAGAATATACAAAAGAACCTGCTTGAACTTTGCAAGATTTTTTTCGGTAACGCGGATATGCAAGGAAGATTTTTCACTCTTCCTTTTGCTTTTTTCGAGCGTCACCTTGTGAAGGGGAGCCCTGCCCTGCAGAAAATCCCCGAACGGAATGCTGAAAACAGCCGCGAGCACTTTTGCTTCGCTTACCGTCATTTCCCGGGCCCCGCGTTCAATCTGGATATACGTGGGACGCGAAATTCCGAGTTCGGAAGCCATGTATTCCTGTGTCAGGCCTTGTTTAAGCCGCTGCTGCCGGATAAATTTAGCAAGCATATTGTCCATGATTGCCTCCTTTGTTTTCCGCTCTAATTATACACCGTGTAGAAATATTTGTCAAGCCCTATGTAAAGTATTCCTACATCTTTACACCGAACTTTATCCTCTGCCTCTTGAATTTTATCGTGGAATAAAAGCGAATAAAAGGGGACGGTTCCTTTTTTCTTACAGGAAGAGAAGATAACAAGAGAGTGGTTCAAAATGACAGGTGAATCCCCTTAAACCGACACGCGGTTCTTGCCGGCCGCCTTGCTGCGGTACATCAGTTTGTCCGCCCTCTTCACCAGCGCATCAATCGTGTCGCCGGGGCGTACGCGCGCACCGCCTATGGATACGGTAACCCTGATTACATCCTGACCGATAGAAAGAAATGATTGTTCAACAAGGGCGCGAAGCCGTTCCGCGGCGGAATACAGCTGTTTTTTGTTAACGTTTACGATGATTGCGATAAATTCTTCCCCTCCCCACCGGCATACAATATCAAAAGGCCTGACGCCGTTTGATAATGTTTTTGCCGCCATCTTCAATATTTTATCTCCGATGCCATGCCCGTATTTGTCATTGACTTTCTTGAAGTCGTCTATATCCATAAAGAGAACCCCGAAGGAAGAACCGTACCTGCGCAGTTCGTCCATCCTGGAATGCAAACTCATTTCGGCAAACCGCCTGTTTCCTATTCCGGTAAGGTTATCAATCAAAGCCGATTTCCGGAGATTTTCTATTCGCTGTTCCAATACAACCTTCGGGGAATTGTCGATGAACACTCCCGCTGCGCCGACAATTTGTTTCCTGGAGTCGCGTACCGGAGATATGCGCGTCAAAACAGGCACTCTATGTCCCTCTTTATGACGGATATACATCTCTTCTTCGCACAAACGGCCGCTTACAATCGTTTCTTTAGTCGGGCATGCTCCTTCACATAAACTTTTCCCCTGCTTGTCGGTATGAATGAGAACACTGTCGGAACAATTTTTCCCGATTACTTCGGAGTTTTTGAAACCTGTGAGCTTTTCCGCGGCTTTGTTCCAGTACGTGATTTTTCTATCCCTGTTGACGAAATAAACCCCGTCATATAAATTATCCATTACACTTTTATACAATTTGCCGCTTACCGTCATTTTCGCTTTGGATTTAACCATTTGAGTATTTCGTATATCTGAAAACGGGTATCCGATGTTTCTTGCCCCTTATCGCTACCTTCTTGTGAAATTTGAATATCTCCGGATTTTTCAGACGGGAATAGGCGGCTTCGGATATGAAAATAGAATTTATGTCTCCGATACCTTGAATGCGCGAAGTCGTATTTACGACATCGCCTATAACCGTCAAATCTTTCCGCTCGAACGTCCCTATGTCTCCCTGTATGACGTTTCCGCTGTTAATCCCTATTCTGACATTGATTGGCTCTTTCCCTTTTTCGGACCTCTTCCTGTTCAGTTTGGAAAGCGCTTCCAGAATTTTTACCCCCGCGCACACGGCGTCATTCGCATCAACGAACACGGCCATCAACGCGTCGCCTATGAATTTATCTATATCCCCGTGGCACTCCTTCGTAATTACCCCGCATATCCCGAATACCTCATTCAGCATTCTGGCGGCTTTCAGGGGCGGGTTCTTCTCGGAAAAACCGGTAAACCCCGCAACATCCAGATATAAGACGGTCAAATCGCGTATGCGCGCATCACTCTTAACGTCTGATTTTAACCGTTCCATCACGTCCTTGAAAGTTGCCGAAGACACGTATTTCCTGATAAGATTATTAAACTTTTCCTGAAGAATACGGTAATCCTCTTCCTTGGAAATATCCCTGAACACTTCTATAGCCGCTATAATATTTTTATCTTTATCCCTGACGGGGGCTATATGCATCATGACGGGAAATCTTCTTCCGGATTTGTGAAGGGGATAAACTTTAATCCGAACGTGTTTGCCGGTTTCAAACGTCTTTGATAACGGGCAGTTCTCTTTGCAGAGCAGTTTGCCGTTTTCGTCGATATGGTTAAGAATGTCGTACGAGCAGCGTCTGCCGCAGACTTCACCGTATTTATATCCCGTGATTTCTTCCGCTCCTTTGTTCCAGAAAATAATTTCCCGCTTCCTGTTGACGATATACACGCCGTCGAATATGGTATTCAGCATAAACGCCAGAGGCGTATCTTTGCGGCCGATATACTGAATTAATTTATCGCCCGCCATTTGATTTTAATTCAAATTCACCCGTTTCTCTTACGACGGAAACTTTAAATTTGTATCCGTTCGCTTTACGTAGGTTCTTGAACTTCTTTTCGATTTTATCCAGTTCGTCATCTTTTCTGTCCGGGTCATGATGAAAAAACAAAAGATTTTCCGCCTCCGAATCCCGCGCGAGTTCCATAACATCTTCAAAGACGGAATGCCCCCATCCTTTTCTCTTTTTATATTCATTTTCCGTAAACTGCGCGTCGTGGCACAGCAGCGTCGCATTTCTGCAGAATTCTATAAATTTATCCCGGGGAGTCGTGACTTTTTCGCTGTTAAGTTCGTTATCGGTAATGAAAACGAACGACTTCCCGTTTTCCTCTATCCTGAGGCCCAGTGTGGGGATAGGATGATTCGTCCGGATAAATTTTACCGCATATTTTTCCGTCTCATACGTCTCCCCGCAGATTTCCTTGAAATTTATTCTGGATTCCAGATCCGAAAACCGCACGGGGAAATGCTCGTAGGACATTTGATTCGCAAAAATGTCCTTTAACCGCCTGTAGGAATTCGAGCATCCGAGAATATTTATATTTGTTTCTTTCCCATATATGGGCGCGAAAAAAGGAAAACCCTGTATATGGTCCCAGTGCGTGTGCGTTATAAAAATATCAAAATTTAAAATTTTTCTTCTTATCAAATCTTCGCCGAGTTTCCTTATTCCGGTCCCGGCGTCTATTATTAAAACTTTGTCACCGAACTTTACCTCGACGCAGGTGGTATTCCCGCCGTACTTTATCATTCTGTTATCGGGAACGGGGATGGAGCCTCTGCAGCCCCAGAATTTTACTTTCATTTGCAATTCCTCCTGCGCTATCCGGATTTCGGCATTTGTAAATAATACCAATTCAGTTTGATTTTTTCAAATTACCGTCTGTGCTCATCCGGAGCGGGCGTTTGGTTTCAAAGCCCTCGGAACAAATGTTGTATATCTTCCGTAAAAAGTGATATAATTGCGGGGAGAGGTTGTATGAGAATTTTAATCAGAAAGGTATTTTTGATTTCTGCGGTCTGCATGATACTGTCCCCCGGAACGGGTTTTTCTTATTCCTCCGATAAAAAACAAATTATGGCGATACTTCCGTTTGAAAACCTGGCCGGTCATAAGAGTATCGACTGGATATCCGAAGGCATCGCCTCTTCCCTGATAACCAAATTAGCGGAGGTAAAAGATTTAATAATCGTGGAAAGGTATTATGTAAAAAAGATACTGGACGAAATAAAACTTAAATTAACCGGAATTACGGAGGGGGCGGCGATCGAGACGGGAAAACTGCTGAGCGCAAACATTATTGTTTTAGGCGAGTTCCAGTACTTTGACCGGAACATTAAAATAAGCATGCGGGTAATTGACGTAAACACCGGAAAAATAGAAGGGAGCGGCGAAGTGACGGGGGAAATGAAGGACATATTTTTTCTTGAAGATAAATTATCGCAGCGCATCCTGTCGCTTATCGGTAAATCGGCGGAGGGGATAGGACAGTTCAAGGTTTCTTCGGTCAATACGACTTCCATTAAAGCGTACGAAGAATATTCAACGGCCAAAAAAGTGTGGGACGGCAAGAGCGCCGAACCCGAAAATATCAGGATGGCGGTAGGGCATTACAGGAAAGCGCTTAAACATGACCCCGGTTTCTTTCTCGCCGCAATGGAACTGGGGGATGCGCTGGGAGAAATAGCGGAATTCGACGAGGCGCTTAAATGGTTTAAATACGCCCTGAAGTTAGGCAAAAAAACAATAAAGGATAAAAATACGGTCAACTACTGCAAAGATAAAATTTACGAAAAAACAAGTTTAACGTACTTAAGAAAAGGAAAATTAAAAAAAGCGTTTTCCACTTTAAAAAAGGCCTTCAAGGTTCATCCCAGCTGTTTTACTTCGTACAGACTGCTCGGGCGCATCTTTGAAAAGGAAGGCGATATGGAAAAAGCGGTTTCCGCTTACAGGAAAGCGATAGAAATAAAACCCTATGACCCCGACGGATATTACAGTTTAGGTGCGATTCTGCTGGCGAAGGGAGAAAAGGCGGAAGCGCGGAAGGCATTCCTGAAAAGCATTGAAACGGACCATTTCGGAGAGTTCACCAAAAAAGCGCAAATTTATCTGAACAGAATCCCCGAATAAAAAATAAAAAAGGCGCCGTCCCCCGGTTACTGGACGCCGGCAATGTCTATAAGCTGCGGGGAAATGAGACCGACGAGGTCGGAGAACGTCTTTGACTTCGCCCTCTCCAAATTTATCTGAACGCCCGTCTGCTCTTTCTCGAACGCCGCGAGAATTTTCCTCGTCTTTATTTCAATGACTTTGAGGTCAATCCGGGAGGTAACGCTTCTGAGGTTATAAACGTCGCCGTTGTCAATCACGTTTAATCTGCCGACGATGAGCGCGTCCATTCCCTGTGTGGAAAGAAAATCATAAAATTTGTCATTTTCAAAACTGTCGAAACTCACTTCCTGCGGTATTTCGGAAAAAGACCTCACGCTTATGCCCGCCTTACCGAGTTCTTTTGTGGTGGATACTTCAAACGAGTGTTCCCTTTTGCCGGACGCGTCCCACACAATGAGACAGAATTTCTGGCCGCCGAAATCGGACGCCTTGAGCATTATAGAAACCGCCGAGTTCTCAAGCGATTTTTTCAATGAATCAAAATCGGAATCGTCCATGTAGGCGTTTTTCAGGGAATCCAGAAACTGTTCGGTCTGCGGCCGGATGCCGAGTTTCGCAAGACCTCCCTGAAATTTGATTTTTGAAATGGGGAAGACCGCTATACCGTCGTCCCCGGACGTCTGCGGCGAAACGATTTCGCCTTCCCCCTGCACGATTTCGGAAAGCATTTTTACCGACGGAACAGGCAGTTTATCTTTATCCCAGGCGAGAGTCAGTTTTACCGAAGGTTCCTTGCCCTTTACGCTGACGGGAGTTACCACAAGGCCGTTCACTATTTTCTTGATTTTATTCAGAAGAAGACGGTATTCGGAAGCGGCGGGCTGGTCGGCAAGTCCCGTAAAAATGCGGGATGCCTCCTGATAAGCGTCCCATATCTTGCCCTCCGAAATCATTTTGTCAATCAGCAGAAGTTTCTCCTTGGCGTCCCTTCTGTTAGCCGCCTGCTGCTGTTCAATTCTTCCCCTCTCCGATTTTATCTCGTCGGCTGAATACCTCAGCAGGACGTACACGTCAAAAAAACGCCGGTCGCCGTCGCGGTACTCCTCGCTGTAAATTTCCTTCACCTTCTGCCCCTTCAACTTCGCTTTTCCCGTCTCCCTGTACTGGTCCATCATTTTCGTAACGGTTTCGTTTTCGGATATTTCCTTGTTCAGCCGCATCTTCGTCCCGACCACAATGCCTATCGTTGAAAGAACCTGCTTCTGCGCCTCTTCAAGCGCCTTGCCGAGAGCGACGCCCTTGTCTTCCTGGTTCTGCGAGATTCCGATAAAATAATGAAACCCCTTCTCTTCGGGCGGAATTGAAATCCATTTCGGCTTTTTTCTGGCGGAACTGTCGACTTTTTTCGGAACGGCGAACAGCGCGCTGCTCGAAAGAAAAACAGAAAGAACTGCAAACACAACTTTATAATTTTTCATAAAACCCTCCATGGGGGACGGTGCTTTACAATATGACATTTTTCTCTGCTATCAATTCAATACTTCCAAAGTATTAGAACCGTCCCCATTCTCTTTTTACTTTTTTATTGTTTCCAAACTCTTCTTGTATTTTATTAAATATTCTTCACTTTGAGAAAGCCCCCATTCGTCTTTCTTGATTTCGTTCGTCAGGGAAAAAAACTCGTTGGAAAAAGACAATTTCCCCGCGGAATCAATCTCCGCCAGAAGTTCGCCCACACACCGGCCGGCGGCGCCGGCCTGCACGACGACCGGCTTCCCCGCAATGTATATCTTGTTCTGCGTGTGTCCCGTAAAAATGACGTCGATATCCTGGATTTTCTCTCTTATCTCGCGCAGTTCCTGCTCGTTGACATGGGCAATAACGAAGACAATATCGCATTTCTTTTTTCTCAGTTCGGGAACTACGGAATTCAAAGCGTCAATATAGGTCTGCGTAAACTTGAGCATCTCCTTCACTTTCTTCGGATAGAAAAGAAAACATGACTGCGAAACGACGCCGGTGATTCCGACCTTAACGCCGTTGACGTCCTTAATGATATAGGGGTTCCCGAGAAAAAAACAGGACTTCTCATCGCAGACCTGCATGTTCGCGCAGACAACGGGGAGAGGATATTTTTTCAAAATATCAATAAAAAATCCGGTGCCCGTCTTAAACTCCTGGTCGCCGAGACCGACCGCGTCGTATCCCAGTTTATCCATTATTTTTGCGACATATTCATTTTTAATGGATTCGTCGTTCGGCGAAAAAAAGTCGCCGGCAGAAATTTTTAAATCCGCTTTGGCGGTTTTGGAGAAGAAGGTTAACCTCCTGATAAGCCCTCCGTACGGGTTGTTCGGACAGTCGCAGGCCTCAATTATGCCGTTTGCGCTGTTCGTGTAGAGAACTCTTACACTTTTTTGCCGGACGACTTTCTCCGCCAGCGCCTGTTTTATAACATTGGAAAGCGCCTGTTCCATGTCTGCGTGATAACCTTTAAAAATTTTTTTAACCCGGCCGTCTCTGCCCACGACAACCGTCCGCGGGATATTTTTAATGGACCCTACAACAACATCGCACTTCTTCGCCAGCGTGCAGGATGTGTCTTCAAGGACGGGAATCTCTATCCCCCATTCCCTGATACATGCCTCCACCTTATCCGATTCCTCGCCGACGGCCACCATAAAAAACAGGACATTCCCGGCCATGTATTTTTTACGCACCGCCTGCACGAGCGGAAGTTCCTTCCTGCAGGGTTTGCACTGGGAATCAAAAAAAGTAAAAACAACGACGTCGGAACTTCCGCAGACCCCGGAGAGAGTGTAATATTCCCCGTCCGAACACGGCAGGCCGAAGTTCGGCATCCGGTCGCCTTCGTCGAAAGCCGCAGAAACGCCGCAGAACATAAACAACAAAACTGCCGCAGGAAAAACATTCTTGAAATATCTCATTGCAAACTCCTTATCTGAAAACGTTCATAAAAAGATAGACCGAAAAAGCCGTAAAAACAAATCCCATGAGAATTTTCGCTTTGAAAACATTCTTTTTCACAAACGTTATCATCCCGACGGAACTTCTTCCCCTGAATACAAACACAAAAACGATGAAAAGCGGCAGCGTGAAAAGCACCGAATAAAGAAAGAGCGCAAAAACGGACGCGGGGCTGAACTTCGTTACGGAAACGATGTAGGAAATTGTCGGAAGATAAATCTGGCCGGTGCATATCAGTTCAAAACTTGAAACGATTCCGCCGATAAGGAAAGAATAGAAAAACAGCCCTTTTTTGTTGAGAAAATGCTCGGCTGTATCTCTCATCTTTGCGGCGATTTTATCCGGCACCTTGAGAGAAATTTCTCCCCCTTTTTTGAACCTCGCAGCGTCCAGAAAACTGAAAACGGCGAGCACGGCGGTCCCTATGGCGAGCAGAAGAAAAAAAATCCTGCCGAGGATTTCCACAAGGAAAAGCGCCTTGAGAAACTGCAGAATCCCGAGACCGAAAATAAAATAAAAAATGCATACGCCCGACGAGTAGCCGATTCCGAAAGTCAAAACTTCCCCTGACGTCTTTTTAAGCACAAAACTCAGATAAGAAACGAGAAAAATTATTCCGGCAAAAGCGCAGGGATTTACCCCGTCGCTCAACGCCGCGGCGGCGACGGGCAGCAGCTTTAAACTCTTAAATTCGCCGAGCAGGCCGCTCCGGACTTTTTCGGAATGAAAATTCTGAATTCCGCTCTTATGCGGAGAAAAATTACGCAGAGCATCTTCCGCTCCTTCGAGTATCTCTTCCGCTCCGGCAATTCCCGTGGCTCCCACGAAAACAACCGGAAATTTCTTTTCCTTTTTTCCGTAAAGATTCTCGATAAACCTAAGCAGTTCGAAATTCACGGGTTTCTCGACCGGGAATTCTTTTATTTCAAACTTATAATTTTCCTTAAGAGCCCTCAGTTTTTTCAGCACCTTCCTGCACGACTTGCAATTTTCGTCATAAAATAAATAAACGTCAAATTTTTCCTCAACATCTGCGGTAACCATATAATTTACGAACGGAACATCCCCGCGGCTGAACTCAAAATAAACGCTGTGCCGGATTTTTCCTTTCTCCCCTGAAGGGTTAAAAATTATTCTGACTTTTTTCCTGCCGTTTGCGGGAATCACGGTTTTTGCGGGGTCGGCTTCTATGCAGTCGCAGGTGACGCGGACGGCGACTTCAACCGGCCGGCTGTCTTCATTGAAAATTTCAACGGTCTTTTCGCGCTCCGACGTAATATCAATGCTGCCTACATCCCAGAAAACGCTGTCCATTTTAACAGCCGAAAGGGAATTTACGGACAAAAAGAAAATGCCGAGAGCGCGGGAAAAAACCGTTTTCAATTTACTTCTCGCAGTCAAATTACGTAAACGCTACTCCGAAATGCATCTATAGCAGAACCTCGCGTAAGGAATGAGTTCCAATCTCTTCATTGAAATTTCTCTTCCGCATTTTTCGCACACGCCGAATGTTTTTAACGGCACTTTTTTAAGAGCATTCTGAATTTCGTCCAGACGCTGAATAAACCTGTCAACTCTTTCAAAAAGAATATCTCTCTCGGCGGAAGCGACCGCGTTGTCTATTTCATCGTTAACCGTCCCCATCCATTCGTTTCTTTTGGCTTTCTCTATTCTTTCCTGAAGAAAAAGCAATTCTTCCTCAAGACCCGCAATGATTTTCTTCAGATGTTTCTTTTTTGCGGGACTGATTTTGTGTGGAATTTTTTTTGCGCAAATGCGGGCGGCGGGTAAAGTTTCTTTTTTCAAAGAATTCGTCCGCGCCGGACTTTTCCCGGCAATTTTCTTTGCCGGCTTTACCGGTTTTTTAACTTTCCCCCCGGTACTCAATTTTTTCTTTTTTGATTTCCCCATAAACACCTCCCTCAAAATCAGCTGCGGAAAACGGTCAATCCGCCTTGGTATTATTACGCCTTCCGAAGATAAAACACTCCATCCGGCGGATTTTAATATAGCAAAAATATGAAAGTTTTACCACGATAAAACAGGTTTATACGTCAATCACGCTTACGAACTCCAGTCTGTCCTCCGTTTTCTTGCCGTAACCGAACACAGACCACCTGAACCTGTCAATCATTTTCAGATATTTTATAACCTCTTTTGTAATCCTCTCGCCGGGAAGAAGAACCGGAATGCCCGGAGGATACGGGGCAATCGTGCAGGCGGATATCCTGCCTGCCGCGCTTTCAAGAGAAATTTTTTGCTTCGCGTGTTTCATGTAAACCTCCCGCGGACTCAGAACAATCTCCGGCGGCGTTTCCGGCAGACGAAAATTCGTAAACTTTATGGGTTTCTTCCGCGGCAATTTCTCCAAAGCGCTTACCAGAGCGTCAACATCTTTCCCCGTATTGCCGAAACCGAGAACCGCAATTATATTAAGCGGCGTTGCGCAGTCGATACCTATGCCGTATTTCTTCAGAAAATTCTGCACAAAAAAACCGGTAAGCCCTATTTCCCTGAAATCAACTGTTATTTTACTTGAATCCCATCCGTAATTTTCCGGCAGAACGGACGAATCAAGCGCCCTCAAAAAAGGCAGACGGCGGATTCTGGAAACAGCGTAATTCCCGAGAGCCATCATTTTCTCCGTATTTTTCTTACCCCTCTTTTCAAGAATTTCCGCGGCATAATCAATTGTGAGCAGCATCGGATAGAACGGCGAAGTCGTTGTTAAAAGCGAAACAGCATTCCCGACGCTGTCTTCATCGGGAGAAGATGAACAGACGTGAAGGACGGAACCCTGAGAAAAAACAGGGAAAATCTTGTGAAAACTGTGAATGACGCAGTCCGCGTAATTTACGGCTGACAAATTTCCGTCACCGGCGAATTTAAGATGCGGCCCCCACGCCTCATCCACGACCAGAAGCTTCCCTGCCCGGCGGCAGACATCCGAAATTTGAGCCACATCCGTGATAACCCCGTTATACGTCGGGGAAGTTATGAAAACGCCCTTCACCTCCGGATACAATTCAAGATACTTCAGAACATCAACGGAGGTAACCTCGCAGGTAATGCCGTTTTTAAGTATGCGCGGGACCATCCAGACGGGGTATATCCCCGATATCACGCACGCCGAAATAACCGACCTGTGAACATTTCTGGAAATAAGAACGGAATCGCCGTCGCTGAAAAGAGAAAGAAACGCGGCAAGATTACCCGAGGTCGAACCGTTTGCAAGGAAAAAACTTTTTCTGGCGCCGTAAAGGGACGCGATGCGGTCTGCCGTATTCTTCAAACACCCGACAGGGTTGTGAATTGAATCCACAAAAGGCGTGACGGTGATGTCAAGATCAAAGATGTTCTTCCGGAGAAAATCCCGGAACTTTCCGTCAAAAGCCGCCCCCGCTTTATGCCCGGGGGTGTGGAAAGAATGTTTTTCGCCGGAAATATAATTTTTAAGAGTCAAATACAAACTCGGCGTCGCTTTCTTCACCTTTTCCCCTTTCCTTCGGCGCACAACGACACGGTGTTCACTGAATACTTACCTTTTTCTTCACCTATTTGAAATAGAAAACAGGTTTTTTTACTGATATGATTCTTCTGCAGTTTTTCAAGTTGTTTTTTAAATATTCGGGGTTTTCTCCGATGCCGGACAACACTCCCCTATTGAGCGTGTTAAACGGACCTTTTACGTTTTTCCTGATTTTTTCCCATGCATGGACGGAAGAATTCAGGCGGCCGGATGCAACAAGAAAAGCCCACGGCACGTCAAATGACGGAACAAAAATACGGTAGGAAAACAGGGCTCTGAAAACCTTCCTGACTGTGGCGTAAAAAGCGTAGTGAAAAGCGGAAGCATTCATTGAGGCGCTCCCCGCCTGGCTGCACAGAACGCCGTCCGGCAGAAGATGTTTTTTAATGATTCCGAGAAATTCCATTGAATAAAGTTTATATGCCGGGCCGCCGCGGAGAGGACAGGTCAGGTCCATTATCACGGCGTCCCACTTTTCGGACGACTTTTCAACAAAATTAAAGGCATCCTCATAAACGACTTCCGCGCGGGGATCGGAAAAAGAATTTCTGTGCCACTCTTTAAGATATTTTTTGCAGAAGTCAACGGTTTCCCTGTCTATATCCACCATCATAACCTTTTTTACCGAGCGCCATCTCAAGACCTCTCTCAACGTCGCCCCTTCTCCGCCGCCGAGAATTAAAACGTTTGAAACGTTTCGCCGGCAGAAACCGAGAGGCGGGTGGACAAGCATTTCGTGATATATCCTCTCGTCCGCAAGCGCGGACTGGAGTTCGCCGTCAAGAATGAGACACTTTCCAAAAGAGTGTGTCTCCGCAATTACAATGTTCTGGAATTTTGTTTTCTTTCTTCTGAGTACTTTTTTTAGTTTATGCCTGTGTGTCTCGTAAGGACTGAATTTTTCTTCAAACCAGTTTGCCACAAATTTGTTCCCTGTAATTATCCTGTAAATTGAAACCTTCTTCCGCCTCGAAAATTCCTCTCTTCAGTTCAAAAACGCTGTGTTTTTTCGCCTGAAAGGCCTTCACAAGATATTTAAACGCCGCCCAGGGATCCGCATTTTCCCCGCACGTATAAATATCAATAGATGCGAGAGAAATTTCACTCCATGTATGAATTGCCAGATGGGACTCCGCAATGATTACCGCGCCCGAAACGCCGCACGGCTGAAAAGTGTGGAAAACGGATTTCAAAACAGTCGCATGCGCCGCCTTCGCCGCATTGTTCATAAATTCCCGCACGATGGAAACATCGTCAAGAAACTCGGGGTTGCAGCCCCAGAGTTCCGCAACAATATGTCTTCCGGCACTTTTCTGTGTTTTGCTCATTTCTCACCTCCTTTCTCATGGTTTTAGACGGCACCCAACTGCATAAAAATAAAAATAAAAATAAAATTTGTCAACCCCTTGTTTACAATATGGAATTGAATTTGCTATTATCAGCGTGAGTTTGGGAGGCAATATGTTAAATAGAATCAATGTGCCCGCCGGGCTGTTTTTTCTGTTCTTTTTTTCGGGGGTCCGGGCTGAAATGGAAACAGTGCTCAAGGTACATTCCGTAAAGAAAGGCAACACGCTGCGCGAAATCTCAAAAAAGTTTTACGACACGCCTGAGAAGTGGCGGGAAATATGGGAATACAACAAATACATAAAAGACCCCCACTGGATTTTTCCCGGAGACGACATAATCGTTCCGACTTACAGAGAAAAAAAAGAAGAAAAAAAATCCGTTTCCGAAAAAGCGGAAAAACAGATAGAAGAACAGATAACGGAAAATCCCGAAGTTTTTATAGCTCCTTACTACAAAACCGAAAGAGACCCGATTGATTTCAAGTACTCCGGTAAAATTGCCGGCTTTACGGATGAGCGGATACTGCATGCGCAATTCTCAAAAGTCATCCTTGATGTCGGAAAAAGCGACGGAATCAAAAAGGGCGATAATTTCGATATTTACCGTCCCGGCAGAAAAATCTACCATCCCGATACCAATGAAATTGTCGGGATACTGATAAAAAGAGTGGGCTCCGTTTCGGTCACCGACGATATTCAGGATATTTCCTCGGTAGCGTCGGTCAGAGCCGCAGTCAGCTCTCTCGCAATAAACGATTTCGCCAGGAAGGCGCCGCGGAAATGAGCCGGGATATGTTTTCGCAAATCCTTTTTTCGCGGATGAAAGAACTTAACATTTCCGCGAGAAACCTCGCTAAAAAATGCGGGATTGACAGTTCCTATCTTTCAAAAATACTCAAAGGCAAAAGAAACCTCCCGACGGACGAAAAAGTAATTTCACGCATTGCAAAGGCAATCGGCGCCGACGCCGATTATCTGATGTTTGTCTGCGGCAGAATCCCCGGGAAGTGGCAAAAAATATTTTTAAGAAAAGACATAACGGAAATCCTCGAAAAAATAGCCGGCACGGCGGCCAGGGCGCCCCGTGCACCCGTGAAAGCGGAAAAAATCACGGAAAAAATCACCGTAAAAATCAAAAAACCCGAACTCCCCGACGAAATTCTTTAAACATATAATCAAACTGGAGTTTTGCCATAAGAACCAATCGGCGGCGATAGGCGGAGGATGATGTCTGACGGAGCCGTCAATCCGAGGAGTTTAACAGTATGCCCGCAGGATTGCCGGAGCGAACCGCAGACGTGAGCGTCTCCGGAAGGCATCTCCGACGGTGACAATGCTTATGGCAAAATTTCAGTAAATCAGTGCCGGGTAAAAATTTCGTTTTACATTTGAAATTTCCAATTTACCCGGATTATAAAATTTATTATAATTAACTGGTAAGAAATGGAGCACTGGATTAAAATAGATATCCGGCAGAACTGGGCGACGGCTTTCAGGCAGACGCCGCCTCTCGTCGGAATAAGCGCAAAGAACAAACAGCTTTTCTCCGCTGTAAAACCCGGCGACATTCTCTGGTTTTACTCTATAAAACCGGTCAGGGGAATTATAGGTTTCGGAAAAATAGCGGAAAAATACAAAGACGAGAAGAAACCCGTTTTTATGCCGGAACTCCGTATGAGAAAAGTTCTGTTTCCTTTCCGGTTCAAACTGGAAGATATCAGAATCTTTGAAGCGGCGGACTGGGTTGACAACCATATTGACATAGGGGATTTTCGTCTTACATGGACGGAGGAATTTCAGCCGCTTCTGGATGCCCATTCAAAAAAACTGATTACCCGCGCGGAACGCAGGTTCTCTCTTGAGTTTAAGGAATATATAAATGCGAAAAATTAACCGGATTTTTGACCGGTTCACCAGGCTTATGCCGCTGTGGGTCGTGCTTGCCGGCGTCGTCGGTTTTTTCAGGCCGGCGGTTTATTTTCCGCTGAAACCCTATACCGAATGGGCTTTCGGTCTGACAATGCTCGGAATAGGAGCGGTGCTTAATTTTGAGGATTTTATTCCTGTGATAAAAAAGCCGATGCTTGTTCTCCTGGGTACTCTGACGCAGTTCGGCGTGATGCCGCTTGCGGGATATCTGATTGCGAAGATGTTCTCTTTCCCCGACGCTCTGCTTATAGGAATGGTTATGACGGGCGCCGTGCCGGGCGCGATGGCAAGCAACGTTCTCTCCTATATAGCGAAAGCCGACGTGGCGTATTCCATCTCCCTGACCACGACCTCGACTTTCCTCTCCCCTCTCCTTACCCCTGCTCTGGTTTATCTTTTCGCGCACAGGGTGGTGGAGGTAAAATTTCTGGCGATGATGCTCAGTATTTTAAAAATGGTAATTCTCCCGCTGGCTCTCGGTTTCGCAATAAAACACTTTTTCAAAAAAACAGCGGAAGGCCTGAAACAGTTTTTCCCGGCGTTCTCGACGGTGTTTATCGCCTTCATCTGCGGCCTTATTGTGGCCCTCAACCAGGAATACATATTGAGCATAACGGGAATAATTTTTGCAGGTATTTTTCTGCACAACCTCATAGGCCTGCTCGCGGGATATAATCTCGGGGAAGTTTACAGATTCGACACCAGAAGAAAAAGGACCCTTTCTATGGAGGTCGGGATGCAGAACGCGGGTCTGGGAGCGGTTCTATCCCTGAAGTATTTTTCGTCCCAGACGGCTCTGGTCAGCGCTCTTTTCGCGACGTGGTGCGTCATCACGGCAAGTATTCTCGCTGAAATCTGGAGCAAAAAATCACTTGCTGAAGAAAAAAACCGGAACTCCCCGCCGAAATCCATTAGTTAATCCTCACTAAACCATCCGGGTAATAATTGCCCCGTGACGCTTATTTTGCGCCATGCTTTTTAAGTTCGTTTTGCGCCTTTTATTTTTTTATTAATTCTTCTATTATTTTTTCCAAATTTCCGCGCGCTTCGACGCTGTATATTATATTTCCTTTGTTTAACGCAAAAAGTGTCGGTATCCCGCTTATGCCCCATTTCTTAACTACATCTGAATTCCAACCCTCCCCGTCGTAATACTGCGGCCATTCAATTTGATTTTCTTTGCAAAAATCTATGACCTTATCTTTATTTTTGTCAAGATTAATCCCGATAAACAGAACATTTTTGTTTTTATATTTATTATACAACTTTTTTATTTTCGGTATTTCAGCGACGCAGGGTCCGCACCAGGTAGCCCAGAAATCAATAATTATAATTTTATCCTTGTTTAAACTGAAGGAAATATTTTTCCTGCTTATGATGTCCTTAAATTCCAAATTAAATTTTTTCCCAACTGCCTCCCTTTTGGCCTTATCTTTTTGCATACTGTCTTTTATTCTCGTAATTTCTTTCGCATCCGGAAATTTTTCATTGGCTAATTTCATTATTTTATTCTGTAATTCTGCATCTTTTGACAGTGAGTGATACGCTCTTCCGATTAACTTTGAAGCTTCTTCATCGTACGGATATTTTTCAATATAAAACATTATTGCTTCGTATGCTTTGGATGGCTCCCTATAACTTTTCTGAATATCATTGGAACATTTATGGTACCATCCTTTCTGCATCACTTCTTCTTCCCCGGGATATAATTCCGTAAATTCTTTTACTTCGTTTTCAATTTCCAATCCCCACAAACTTTTGCTGTATTCCCACCGCTTGACCATATAAGCCGGCATTTCTTTGCTTTTCTTATGGCGCGTCCACAGTGAACCGATTAAATAAGCCATTCTAATTTCATAGTATCTTTTCTGCGCACTTTGTAACGCGCTTACTTCTTTATCTTTGGTATATTTCCGTTCCATCAAAAACATATTTGTTTCATTAATAGCTTTGATTATCTCATCTTTGCCGGTTAAATCGTAAATATCACCCGGATTTGTCAAAGGATTGAATTTCTTTAATCTCGGAATGACGACCGCCGCGCCGATTAAAACGCCTAAGAATGAAACAGCAAACACTTTTATCCAGAAACCCGTCGGCTTTCTTTTTACTTCCGTTTTTTCAGAATAAGTATCAAGGATAGCGCCGCACTTGAAACAATAATTTGCTATATCCTCATTTCTCACACCGCACTTTGAACAAATTTTCATACTTCCTCCCTGCTATCCAATTCTCCGCAATGCCTCTTTTATCAGACGGTAATTGGGATTGGTTTTTAGACCTTTCTTGTAATAATATTCTGCTTTCTGCTTATCCTTCAGACGCTTAAAATATGTTTTGCCGAGCCAGTAACAAGTCAAAGTATGCGAAGGATTTAATTCCAATGCTTTTTCAAATTCATCCACAGCTTTCTTATTTTCACCTTTTGCAAGACAAACCCGGCCGCGAACATAATGCGGATAATAACCCTTTTGCAGTTTTCCGCCTTTGCGTGTTAATTCCTCCGCTTCATTTATGTTTTTCCCCGCTTCGCAGTAGATTTCCGCAAGGGTAAGATAATTTGAGGGTTTCTTCGGATATTTATCACTCTGATTTTTGATATACCTTTCAGCTTCTTTCAGGGTAATTTCAAGAAAATCCCTATTTCCCCGCTCTTTGTAAATCAGGATTTTCATCCGGTAAACATAATTGAAAGAATTTGATTTCTCTTTCATATTCAACGCTTCGTTCAACTTTTTTAAGGCAAGAGATAATTTTCCCTGCTGAAAATAAACACCCCCTAAATTTTTAACAGGATATTCATTTTCAGGATCTAATTCTATCGCCTTGTTATAATCCCTGATTGCCCTGTCGTATTCGCCTTTTTCATTATAATTAAACCCGCGGTTGTTGTAGGCAACAGCATACTCCGGATTTAATTCTATCACTTTATCATAATCCCTGATTGCCCTGTCGTATTCACCTTTATCGTGATAAGCAATCCCGCGATTGATGTAGACAGCGGTAAACTCCGGATTTAATTCTATCGCCTTGTTATAATCCCTGATTGCCCTGTCGTATTCGCCTTTATCGCGATAAGTATTTCCACGGTTGTTGTAGGCACGAGCATTTTTCGGACTTAATTCTATCGCCTTATCGTAATCCTTGATTGCCCCGTCGTATTCGCCTTTATCGCGATAAGTATTCCCGCGGTGGATGCAGGTAATAGTTTTTATTAATCTTCTCTTTACAAGCAGAACTATCAGAGCCACAGAAATAACAAGAGCTGTTATAACAGCAACCCCTATGAAAAAATCTTTTACTCTCTGTAAAAATGATGATGCATGCGGGACTTCCTCCGGCAGGTCAGCGTCTGCGCGAGGAATGTAACAGCCAACACGACTGGGATGGTCGACGAGAAGACGGTCGGCGGGCACGGACCAAAGGAGCAGCAGAATGACAATATCCCCACCAGCGCCAACTATGCCGATAACACCGAGAAGAGTCAGCATGTGGAGGCCTGAGATGATGCCTATCATTGCGGGAACGAACCCGAGTACTATGCCCGGCAGAGCAACCGCCCGCCGGTATGCCCGTGCGGGAAGCGGCTGTGTGCAATGCGCATAGGGAGTGAAGGTCTTGAGAAAAAAGCCGAACCGGACGTGCCGGCGAGATGCGCCCCCACGTAAAAAACCGGCACCGTGCAGCCATTCGTGTGCCACGAAACTCAGTATCAACACTGCGTAAAAGATGAACCGACTGCGGGATGAGAATATGCTTTGCCAATCAGACAATTGATGGAGATGTAGGTGAAGTGCAATAAAAGGGGCGGCCGCTATAATACTGACGAGAAAACCAAGAACGTTGGCTAAAAAAGGGGAAACAGTAAACTCCCGCTCGATATGCTCGGGTTGAGGTGGTTCCCATTTCATCGGTGCTTCACGGCCTCATGGCCGTCTAACAATGTTTTTAACATTTATCATACTTTTAACAGTTTGTAGATACCCACGGGCAAATACTATCTTATAGTCCTTGAGAATTTTTCAACCATTTCCCTGACGGCGTCTCGCAGTTCGTCGGGGCTCGCAACCGAAATATCGTCGGAATAGACAATCTTGGCACTTTCAACGTTAACAACATTCATTGTAATAACGTATCTTCCGAGGAGTTGGCTGCAGGAGCCGTTAATTATCATCTTTACGTTCAAAATCTTTCCGAGTCGAATGGCGCTTTCCGCCGAGGAAGTTTCAGTCTGCTGAAATCCCTGCTCGGCAAGGACCTTATCCATGCTGTTCTTATCCACGACGTTGAATCTGCCCGCCGTCACGATGTCCGTGCGCACAAAGTTTGATATAACCGTCGCTTCCGACCGTGGAAACGGCGCCAGCGCATCAAAATCTGCCACCGCTATTCGCGGTTTTAGATTTCCTTTTTCCGATTTTACCACACATTTTCCTGCGCAACCGTAAAAACCAATCAATGTCATAATCATCAATCCACTCATCAAACTTTGTCTTACTTTTATCATATTTCCTCTCCTTTTACTCCGCCAAATAATTTTTTTTCAGAGTCGCTGTTATCAGCGGTTTTGGTAAGTTATTTTTTACCTGGTTTTTGCTTCTATCTTTTTTATTGCTTTTTCCGCTGCCTGCCGCACATTTGAATCTTCATCCTTCAGGTCTTCAATTAATTGTTGAATTTTTTCGTTATCGGCGTAAACAGGTTGGAAACCAATTGCTGAAATAAGAAATATAAATATTAAAAACAAAATTCTTTTTTTAGAAACATCACCTTTTATCATCGTTTATACTTCTTTCACTCGTTTTTTAAATTTTATTATTTCCCTTAAAATTTGTCAAAATTTTTAGCAGTGTCCCATATTTACGAATAAATAAATCCTTTTTTGTAAGAGGGGTTTTTCCCGCCTGCCGAAGCGAAGCGGCGGGCAGGCAACCCCGACAAATATCGGGACTTGAAAGTCCCTCCTACATAAATTCTGCCGATATATGCACAATTATGGAATACTATTAAATTTTTAGTTTTTGTTATGGATGGGGCGTGATTGCAATTATTGTGATTTCGCCTTTGCTATAACCGTAATAAAAAAATATTCGATATGCCGCCGGTGTGTTCTGTCCGGCATAAGATTCAAAGACAGGTTCATCTCCGGGACCTTTTAATGTTTCATATTTATGAGTTCGTAGACCCGGGTGTCGCGGATTGGTTTGTAGAAATTTTAAGGCTTTGTCAACAGCTTTTTTTCTTTCTTTTAACCCCTTATCCCTTTTTAAATTTTTCAGTTGTTCTTCTGCCGATTTCGTGAAATTTAATATAAATTTCATAATTCATCTAAATACTTATCTAAATTTTTTACTTTTGTGACCTTACCTTCTTTGGCATTTTTTAATCCTTTTATGACCATATTTAATGCTTCCGGATTTTTATATAACCATAGTTCCCTGCTCGGTATATTAACCGTCGGTCTTAAAAGAATATCTCCGTCGGAACCTACGAAAACCTGAAATCCGTCGGCTTTAATAATTCCCGAAAGCAATTTGATTACCTTGCGCCCCAAATTTAATCTAAATTTTGTATCCACTGTTTTGACATCGGTAAACAAAAACTTTTCGTTTTTCAAATCTATACCTTCGCTTCGCGATTTCATATTCCCCCCTCTGTTATAATTTTACTTTGAAGTGGATATTTTGTCAAGTGGGAAATTCCCACTATTTATGATTATTTGGATTTTTCCAGACGGGTTCCGGGAAAGTAAAACATCAGGATTTTTCTGTAATTCCAGCCCTTCTCGGCGAGGCATTTCGCTCCCCACTGGGAAAGCCCGACGCCGTGGCCCCAGCCCGACCCGTGAAAAACCACGGATTTTCTTTTGTTTTCTATCCTCGTTATCTTCGTGCTTCTGAGCCGGCTCGTGCCGAGTATGCTTCTGAACTTGTTTGAGGCGATCTTGATCCTGCCTTTTTCCGTATAAACAACAAATTCCTCGACCCTGCCGGAGCGGGTTTTTCCCCGCGACGAAATTCTCTTTATCGTATTGAGAGAGTAACCGTTCTTCTTGAGAAGTTTTATTATCTCATCCCGCGTGACTTCGGCTTCCCAGTCGGAATACGGTGTTTCCGCCATCGGCGGTTCTCTAACACCTTTCAAATACCGCGGAGGTGTTTTGGATCCCCAGACACAGGCGGGATTTTCCGTATGCCCCGCGGCGTCCGCGTGAAAATAAACGCTCGCTACCTCTTTTTTATAAGTCAAAACCTCGCCTTCGGTTTCAAGAACCGCAGAGGTCGTCGCTGGTTTTTCCGTGCCGGCGCCACCGTAAACCTGCGACGCATCGCACGCCGTCAGGTCGTAGCCATCTGAAGCGAACCTTCCCAGATTTCTCAAAACGTATGTTCTGGATACAACCGCCTGCGCTTTCAGCGCTTCTTTATCCCACTTCGGAGAAACCTCGCTCGGCAGAACGCCGAAAAGGTAATCTTCAACTTCAACCTCATTGATCACGCTCAATTTCTTTTTTTCCGCCCTGACGGCGACAGCGCCACGGTAACTCCTGCCGTTTACCTTGATAAATTCTTTCCCGCCTGTAAATTTTACGGCGTTTGAAAAATTCATACCCCCTATTTTCAGACCGTCTGCCGACGGCAGAACAGCGTGGTACTTTCCCCCCGCAAGATTGCCGGTGCGGTTATCCTTCATATCAAAAACCTTAAACTGTTTGGCTGAAGAAATATTTACGGAGGAAACACCGTATAAAATTCTGATGGCGGCAGTCACGGAATTTTTTGCGGGGGAATACGATGCAAACAGCAGGCAGCAGAAAGCGGTTAAAAAATTACGTTTATTTTTCGGCATTGCTGAACATACAGCCGCAGTATTTCTGACGAGAAAGCCGCATTTCTTTTGATTTTTTCCTTGAGTCCTGATAATTTTTTCTAAAGTCCATGTAATAAAATTCAAGCCCGGTTTCTGCGGCAATTTTTAAACCCACCTGCTTTATTTCATCGTGTTTCTGATAGGGACTCGCAAGGAGCGCGGTCGTAAATGACGGAATTCCTTTTTCTTTCGCGAATTCGGCGGTACGGCGCAGACGCTGCGCGATGCATCCCGAACATCTGTCTTCAAAAGAAAGCGTAAAGTCCGTCCATTTTTTCACGTCGTATTCGTCGTCGACAAACAATCTGAACCCCGCCTGCGACGAGGCAAACCCGGCGGTCATAAGACGTTTCTGAAACTCCTCCAGCGGATGGATATTCGGATTGTAAAAAAAACCGTAAACTTCTTTCACACCGCGTAAAGACGGGAGAACGCCGAGCATGCAGGGTCCGCAGCAGACGTGAACGAGAATCTTATCCCCGGCCGAAGAGGTCACCGGCTCCATTCGTTTCAAGACCGAGGTGCCGCGCGGCTTTGAGCGTGACAACCCTTCCCTGCTTTGTTCTTTCCAAAAATCCTTCCTGAACCAGAAAGGGTTCATAGACATCGCTTATCGTGTCGGCTTCTTCGCCGACGGCCGCCTCAAGGGTCTTGAGACCCACCGGACCTCCCGAGTAATTCTTTATTAAAATTGTCAGAAGTTTTCTGTCAATTTCGGTTAACCCCGCCTCGTCAACGCCGAAGACCGTCAGCGCCTTGGCGGCTATTTCTTTGGTAATATTTTTCTCCGACTGGACTTCCGCCCAGTCCCTGACGCGCCGCAGCAGGCGGTTTGCGACTCTCGGAGTCCCGCGCGCACGGCGGGCGATCTCAAAAGACGCCTCTGCATTTATCGGGATATTCAAAATTCCCGACGACCTCTTCACAATTACCGCGAGTTCTTCCGGCGGATAAAGACCGATTCTTTCAACAATCCCGAACCTGTCTCTCAAAGCGCCACCCAGCGAACCCGAGCGCGTCGTCGCTCCGATGAGCGTAAACCTCGGCAGGGTCAGGCGCATCGTCTTGGCGGACGGTCCTTCTCCGAGGACAATGTCAAGCTTAAAGTCCTCCATCGCAGGGTAAAGCGCTTCCTCAATGTTTGCTTTTAATCTGTGAATCTCGTCTATAAAAAAAATATCCCCATGCGAAAGACCGCTTAAAATTGCGGCGAGGTCGCCGACTTTCTCAAGGGCGGGACCCGAGGTGCTCCTGACGTTAAACCCCATTTCATTCGCCATAATGTACGCCAGCGTCGTCTTGCCGAGGCCGGGCGGCCCGTGGAAAAGAATGTGGTCGATCGGCTGCTCTCTCTTCTTCGCCGCCTCAAGACAAATTCCGAGTTTTTCCTTCAGATGTTTCTGCCCGATAAACTCGCCCAGCGTTTTGGGCCTTAAAGTTATATCGCAGTTCTGCTCGGGCCCCTGCAGAAAAGGCGTTGAAACACCGTTTTCGCCCATTTAATTTCCCCTGAAAGCGTCCTTATAAAATTTTATGTTTTCCCCCGTAATGCTGATAACGTCAAACCTGAAATTCTCAAAAGGCGGGTTTACTCTGTTTATGTAAAATTCCGCCGTCTTCAATATTTTTTTTCTCTTTGAAAAATTCACTTTCATTTCGGGAGGCAAAAAGTCCGAAGAACCCGACTTCACCTCAATAAAACACAGGACATCCGGGAGCGAGGCAATAATATCTATTTCTCCGAACTTTGTCGCAAAATTCCTGCAAACAATCTTATAACCGCGCCCTTCAAGAAACCTGCAGGCGGCGTCTTCGCCCCGTCGGCCTTTAACCTTTGTATTAATGCCTCCCAAAAAATTTACAGTTCTCTTATTTTTGCGGCGCGGCCCTTGAGCCCTCTGAGGTAATAAAGTTTTGCGCGGCGCACTTTCCCACGCGCCTGGACCTTAACCGATTTTATCGCAGGCAGAGCGTAAGGGAAAACTTTTTCAATCCCAACCCCGTAGGAAATCTTCCTTACGGTAAAGGACACGGGAGGGGCCTTGCCTTTAACCGCTATTACGACGCCCGTGAATGTCTGCACGCGCTCCGAATCGCCCTCTTTTATCCGTTGCGCTACCGCAACGGTATCGCCCGCTTTGAATTTGTCAAATCCGTCTCTCATGTTCTGCCTTCCTTTTACTGCCTTCCCTGAATTTTTTTATATTTTCGTGATTCCCGCTTAAAAGGACTTCCGGCACCCTGTATCCGTTGAAATCGCAGGGTCTCGTGTACTGCGGATACTCGATGAGCCCATTTTCGTCAAACGACTCGTCTTTAATGCTTTCGGGATTGCCCACAAAACCGGGGATTAACCTTGAAACCGCCTCTATTACCGCGAGAGCCGCCGCCTCGCCGCCTGACAAAACAAAATCGCCGAGCGAAATTTCCCTGGCATTCAGAATTTCGGCAACTCTCCCGTCAATGCCCTCGTACCTTCCGCTTATAATTACAATATGCTTTTCCTTTGAAAGTTCTACGGCAATCTTCTGGTTAAACCTCTCACCCGACGGTGTGAGCACCACCACGGAACTTCCCTCCGTCATAACGCTTTTCGCCGCTTTGTAAATCGGCTCAACTTTAAAAACCATCCCGGAACCGCCGCCGAAAGGCCTGTCGTCGACGTGCCCGTCGGGAGCAAAGCCCCTTATATCCACGGGATTAAGAGAAATGACTCCTTTCTCAACCGCTTTTGAGAGAAGTCCGCATTTGAGAGGACTCTCGAAATATTCGGGAAAAATCGTCAGAATATCTATTTTCATCAACTTCTAACCCCTATACCGTCTGGAACATCCGCAATAATTTTCTTTTCCTCTATGGAAACCTTTTTGACGAATTCTTTCAAAAAAGGAATTTCAAGATAATGGTCGTCCGCTGTTTTTATTCCGAGCCAGACCTGCGGCAAAGCGCTTTCGACATTATCCGCCACTCCGATAAATTTTCCTCCGGAGTCGTAAATTTTACAGCCTGCGACATCCTCCGCCCAGAAACAATCGCCGGAGAGAGCCCATTTTTCCGCCGACAGATATTTACCGGCAGTATCTTCCGGCTCCTCTTTAAATCTCACGAGCCACTTTTCCGCAGCCGGCCTGAGCGAAGCGACTTCAACCTCTTTTACATTTTCGCCGGGGTCCGTATCAGGCGACTCCCCGATATAAAGTTTAGGAAGTTTCTCCGGGACAGGCGCAAAAAGGCGCACATAGAATTCGCCGTCCAGCCCGTGGCGGCGGCCAATGCGTCCGAACAGAATCCTGCTACCCATTTTTGCTTTTTTTAAGAAAACTCTTCACAACCTCGGTCGGCTGAGCGCCTTTGGAAATCCAGTAATTGGCTCTTTCCATATCTATCTCGTAATTTTTTTCTTTGCCTTTGGTGTCGGGCGCATACCAGCCGAGCTGCTCGATTTCCCTGCCGTCTCTTCTTCTCGGCTGCGGCATAACAACAATCCTGTAATACGGCTGGTGTTTCGTTCCCGTCCTTTTCAACCTTATTCTTACCATTCTTCAACCTCCTTGATTTATCCCAAATTTATCCTAAAATTACCTAAACAATATAAAATTACAACCGCAAAGTCAAAAATAAAGATCTCCAGTTTCCTGAATTTTTTATTTTAGGATACATTTTTATGAAGAAAAATTGGTCACTTCTATTTTATTGGAAAATAGGGTCACCTCTGATTTATTAGAAAATCGGGTCACTTCTGATTTTTTTAACTGTATTCTCATGAAAAAAATAGAGGTGACCCATTTTCCAATAGAAGTGACCCTATTTTCCTGTTTTTACAACGGTACGGTAAATTTTTTTCAGGAAACTGGAGTAAAGATGTTACCCGTTTTTCAGAATTTCAGAAAGCGTGGGGTGCGCGTAAACAATGTTCAGCGCTTTTTCAACCGTTATTTTCTCTAAAACCGCGCGGGACAGCAGATGTATCAATTCCCCTGCAAAAGGGCCTGTTATTGCAGCGCCGAGAATCCCGCGGGTTTTCTTATCAAATATAATCTTTGCGAACCCCGCATTCCTGCCCGTTATGAACGCCTTAGCATTCGCTTTGAAAAATTTCCTGATAATTCCGGCTTCAAAACCTTTCTGCTTTGCCTCTTTTTCCGTCACCCCGAGACAACCGACCTGCGGCGAGGAGAAAACGACTCTCGGCACGGCGCTGTAATCAAACGGGCTGCCCTCAATCCCCGCTATTGATTCCGCTGCTAAATTCCCTTCCCCTGACGCAACACAAGCGAGCATTGGCGTATTTACCACATCTCCCGCAGCGTAAACATTCGGAACGTTCGTCTTCATTCGTTTATCAACTTTTATGAAACCGGCATCCAGCTCAACTCCTATTTTTTCCGGAGCAAGACCTGAAATATCAGGAACTCTCCCCGCGCAGACAAGCACCCTGTCAAATTCAAAAATCTTTTTCCCTTTTCCCCGCAGTTTAATCGCGGTTTCTATCTTCGAACCTTTTGGCGATGCGCTTACGACCTCGCTTTCCGTAAAAATCTCCACACCTCTTTTTTTCAATTCCCCGGCAAGCGCCCGCGCCACGTCGCCGTCTTCCGCCGGCAAAATCTGTTCGCGCATTTCAACGACGATAACTTTTGCCTCCAACCTGCTGTAAAAGGTGGTAAATTCGCAGCCGATGTACCCTGCGCCGACAATCAGAATGTTTTCCGCCGGCAGCTCTGTCTTTAAAAGTTCACTGCTGTTGCAAATATATCTGCCGTCCGTTGCCAGACCCGGCAGTTCCATCGCCCTTGAGCCGGTGGCTATCACAAAATAGTCCGCCTCAAGTTTTTCACTGCCGCCCTTCTCCTTCGCAATTCCAATCTCATGCTTCGACGTAAAAGACGCCCTGCCGAAAACGAAATCCACCCCGCGCCCTTTAAGAAAAGAAAAAAGAGAAGAACGGAGATGCAACACGTTTCTTTCTGCTGCGGCGAGAATTTTTTTCATATCGGGGGTCTCTGCTTTTGCGCTGATTCCAAAATTGGAAGCGTTTTTTACAAGGTCATAAACTTCCGCCGCTTCGAGAAGCGATTTTACGGGAATACAGCCCTCGTTCAGACACGTACCTCCGACCCTGCTCTCGTCCGTCTCAACAATACAGACAGATTTTTTTAGTTCCGCAAGGCGCTCCGCCGCGCTGTATCCCGCCGGACCGCCGCCGATTACAATTACATCATATTTTTTCATCTATACCCCCCAACTCATGAAAATGACCGTTGTCATTTCTTTAGATAATCCTCCGCATGATAAGAACTCCTCGTATACGGAGAACTTTCAACATGCAAAAAACCCATGGAAAGCGCTTTCTTTTTATAATCCTGAAACCTTTCCGGATGAACAAACTCCCTGACAGGCAGTGATGAGCCGCCGGGGGAAAGGTACTGCCCGACGCTCAGGAAACGGACGCCGGCGTCAAGAAGGTCTCCCATAAGTTCCAAAACTTCCCTCCCTCTCTCGCCCAGCCCCAGCATTATGCCGGATTTTGTTTTTATCCCGGGCGCCGACTGATTTATTTTTTTCAGCACCGTCAGCGACATATCATAATCAGCCCCCTGCCGAACGCGGTAAAGCCGCCTGACCGTTTCAAGATTATGACCTATTATATCAGGTTCCGCGCGAATTACTTTAAAAATGCTTCCGGTGTTCCCTCTGAAATCGGGAATCAAAACCTCGACGGAAGGAGAATTGTTATTTTTTTTCAAAACGGCAATTGTCTCCGCAAACACACCTGCGCCGCCGTCCGGCAGGTCGTCCCTCGCGGGACTTGTTACAACAACGTGTTTTAGATTCAGCCGGCGCGACGCTTCCGCCACTCGCCCGGGCTCAGCCGGGTCGGGCGTTTCGGGATGCCCTTTTTCCACATTGCAGAACCGGCAATTGCGCGTGCAGATTCTGCCGAGAATCATAAACGTCGCCTGTTTCCTTCCGTAGCACTCGGTTATATTGGGGCACAGCGCTTCCCCGCAGATGGTGCGCAGTTTAAGGCCGGAAAGTATTTTTTCCAACTTTTCATTTTCACGTATATTCACCTTTTTTTTGAGCCAGACGGGTTTTCCCCTGCCGGACGATGAGGATGCATCTGTTGAAATCAACCCGCCTCCCCGGTATAAAAACATTTCTTTTTTATGCGCGCATTTTTCCTGGCTGTTTCCATCTCGCCGGCCGAAACTCTGCTTTCCGTAAATTCAACGCACTGACTTTTCAGGAAGGACTCTTTTAATATTTTTTTTATCTTCCCTGCGGAGAGACGCGGTTTTAATTCTCTCAGCGGCACCGCGGAATAACCGGCGGTAATGTCATTTTTAAAATACTTTTTCATTCTGCCCGTATTCAGCCGGAGCGGTATGGAGCCGTGCTGAAAAATGATTTTCCTTTTTCTTTTCTGCGCATTGCCGCCGATTTTCCGTCCGTCAGTTAAAATGTCGTAAAATTCTCTGCCTCCAAAACAAAAATCGGATTTTACGCCGCCGGATGTTTCCCCGGCGAAAGAAACGTCAATGCCCATTTCCCGGTAAGCCGCAATGAGGAACGCCCCGATTTTTTTATATGATTCCTTAACCGAAACAGAACCCGCCAGGCGGTCGGAGCAGACAAAACTGTAAGTTATTTCCTCATCGTGGAATATCGCGCCGCCGCCGGTAATTCTTTTTACGACGGGGATTCCGTCCGCACGGCAATCGGCAAGATTGACGACGCCGGCCGCCTGCTGGAACTTACCCAGTGAAATAGCGGGGGGATTCCATCCGTACAGCCGGAAAACAGGCGGCATAAAGCCTGATTCGTATCCTGCAAGGAGCGCTTCGTCAAGAGCCATGTTGAAAAACCCGTCGCTTGAACCCGTATCTATAAATCTCCAGCGTTCGACGGCTACCATTTTTACCTGAGCGTTTTGAGATACTCTCCGTATTTCTCTTCGCCCATCAGATTTCCGGTTTCACCGGCGTCTGATATTTCAATGCGGGCAATCCAGCCCAGGCCCTCCGGGCTTGAATTTATAATCTTGGGTGAATTTTCAAGTTCCTTATTCACTTCCGCAACCCTGCCCGAGAGAGGCGCATAAACGTCGCTCGCCGCTTTTACGGATTCAACCGTGCACAAAACGCCGTGCTGCTTAACTTCGGTCCCGACGGCCGGAAGTTCGACGGAAGTAATATCGCCGAGCTGCTTAACGGCGTAATTTGAAATCCCGACGGCGCCGATTCCCCCTTCAACCTTTACCCACTCATGTTCCTTCGTGTAAAAAATTTCCATTATCGTCTCCTAAAATAGGGATTTTTCTAAATTATAATTATTAAACCTGCTCTTTGCAATGAATCAGGGTTTAGAAATTTCTATGAGTTTGACGGGTGATGTATGTCCGCGGATTATTTTTACGGAGGTCTTCGGGACACCGTAATACCCCGCCAGAATTTCCAGAAGCCGCCTGTTCGCTTTTCCTTTCTGCGGCTGGGCGTCCACTTTGACTTTCAGCGACCCGTCCGGAAGAACGGAAACGGCTGCTTTTTTGCTTGAGGCAACCACTTTGACTTTGATTTTCACCTGGTCAAATTTTTAAAAAGCGCTAAATACTTTTCGGGCGATACCTGATGCGGCCTCAAATTTTCGACGAGGGAAAACTTATCAAACACCTTCTCCGGATTTTTATACCCTGCGCGTTTCAGGTTGGATAACAGAAATTTTCTTTTTGAAAAAAAGCAGGAATTCATAAATTTTTTCCAGTCATTCGCGTCTGTTCCGGAATTCCCGTTCGTCAGCAGAATGACGCTCGCATCAACCGAGGGCTTCGGCTGAAAGCACTCTCTCCGTATATTAAACTTTCTCTCCGGCGCAAAAAAAGCCGACACCGTAACGGACGTCCTGCCGTACAGGGAATCTCCCGTTTCCGAGAGTAACCTGTCGGCGGCATCCTTCTGAATGGTTAAAAGGCACTTCTCCCACAACGGCGACGAAAGAAGCCAGAACATTATATCCGTGGTGATTGAAAAAGGAAGATTGCTGACGATAAAAAAAGGGCCGGCGGAACAGGCGGCGCGTTTAATTACCTCCGTCCCCGTTTTCAGGATGTCGGCGTTGATTATTTTTATTTTTCCGCCGCCGTATTTTTTTTTAAGCGTTTCCGCTAAAAGTTTGTCTTTTTCGACGCAAACCACTTCCCCCGATATTTCGGCAAGACGGCCGGTTAAAGCGCCTCTTCCCGGGCCTATTTCAAGAATGTTCCGGTTTTCCGGGACGAGCGAAATAATCTTTTTTATGCTCTTGCCGTCGGTAAGAAAATGCTGCCCCAGAACAGCGGGCATTATGTTATTTGAGGTTCAGCGCCCGGCTGACAGAATCGGTCTCCGCGGGAACGACCTCCGGTTTGGAACACGTCGCGACCGCTCTGTCGGGGTCCTTCAGGCCGTGCCCCGTTAAAGTTCCCGTAACAATTGTTTCCTTTGTCGCGTTTTTGAAAAAGCCCTTTTTATTGTATTTTATCAGGCCCGCCACGGTTGCGGCGGATGCGGGCTCCACGAAAATCCCTTCGATTTCAGCAAGGGCTTTGTAAGCCGAAATGATTTCCTCGTCCGTAACTTTATCTATTATGCCTCCCGATTCGTCGCGGGCGTTCTCGGCCTGCTTCCACGAAGCGGGATTCCCTATCTTTATGGCCGTCGCAATCGTCTCGGGGTTTTTTATGGGATGCCCTTCAACGATAGGGGCGGCTTTCGCCGCCTGAAAACCCATCATAACAGGCCTGACGGCTGTGTACTCCTTGTAGCCCTTCCAGTAGGCGGTGATGTTTCCGGCGTTACCGACCGGAAGAGCGTGAAAATCGGGTGCGCGGCCGAGAGAATCGACAATCTCAAACGCGGCGGTTTTCTGCCCCTCAATTCTGTTCGGGTTGAGCGAATTTACAAGTTCTACGGGAAACTTCCCGCAGATTTCTCTGACGATTTTCAGCGCATCGTCAAAATTACCCTTTATCGCCACGACCGTCGCGCCGTGAATCATCGCCTGCGAAAGTTTTCCGAGCGCAATAGCCCCTTCCGGAATAACGACAAGCGCCTTCATTCCGGCTTTCGCCGCATAAGCCGCAGCCGAGGCGGAAGTGTTGCCCGTCGAGGCGCAGATAACGTATCCGCAGCCATTCTCCGCCGCCTTGGAAACAGCGACGGTCATTCCCCTGTCCTTGAAAGAACCCGTCGGATTCAAACCCTCATATTTCAGATACAACTGAAAAGGAAAATTGAATCTCTCCTCGATGCCGCCCGCTCTCAAAAGAGGCGTTGAGCCCTCCTGAAGAGTAATGACCGGCGTCTTATCCGTTACCGGAAGATATTTCCCGTATCTTGCAATTACGCCTTTCCCCATACAAGACCTATATTTCAAGAATCTCGTAAAACACGGTTTTCTTTCTTATTATTTTCAAACTGTCTATCGCCGTCAGGGCAGAGACGATATTCCCCATTTTCGCCCTGTGCGTGAGCATGACAATCGGCACCGCCGAGGGACTTGAGCCCTCTTTCTGTATAACGGAATCAATGGATATCCTGTAATCGGCGAGAATGTTTGAAATCCGCGCAAGAACACCCGGCTTGTCAACGGTCGTGAGCCTGATATAAAAACAGGACTCAATATCATTGACGTCCGCAATGTTCAGTTTTGTTTTTTTCAGTTCCAGAAAAGGTATGTGCCTGGC
Organism: bacterium; assembly: GCA_043825615.1. Taxonomy (GTDB): domain Bacteria; phylum CG03; class CG03; order CG03; family CG03; genus JBDRMV01. Next base: position 185,898 of record JBDRRS010000019.1, read on the forward strand.
GCTGCGCTCAAGAATGTGTCTTGCCGTGTAAACAATATCGCTTACGACGGCGGACGCCGCGGGAAGAGACCCCGCTCCTTTGCCGTAAAACATCATATCGCCGGCGGCGTCGGTGTTTACGTAAATGGCGTTGTACTCTCCGTTTACGCTCGCGAGCGGATGGCCATCTCTTACAAAAGCGGGCGCAACCTGAAGATAAATGTTTCCGCCGGGCTCCGGGCAGGTTTTCATTACGGCAAACAGTTTCATCGCATAACCGAACTCGCCGGCATAAGACAAATCGAGCTGCTCAACGGTCTCTATGCCGCGGGTAAAGATGTCCTCCGGGCGAACGTGCGTTCCGAAAACCATTGAAGACAGTATCGCAAGTTTTGAAGCGGAGTCAAAACCGGCGATGTCCCGGGTGGGGTCGCTTTCGGCAAAACCCGCCTTCTGCGCCTTCCGCAATGCCCTCTTGAACGTTTCCTTCTTCTGCGACATTTCCGTCAGAATAAAATTCGTGGTGCCGTTCAGAATAGCGGTGATGCCGGAAACCCTGTTGGCGCAAAGGCCCTCGTTGAGCGCGGCAATTATCGGTATCCCGCCGCCGACGCTCGCTTCGAAATAAATTCTTCTCCTGTTCCTTCTCGCATGTTGCAGAATTTCCGCAAAATCGTGCGAAAGAACATCTTTGTTTGCCGTTACAACAGACATCTTCTTATCCAGGGCAAGCAGGATAAATCTCTTTGCCGGCTGGTAACCGCCTATCAGTTCGACAAAAATATCTATTTCGGGGTCATTGAAAATATCCTCTATCTTTTTTGTGTAAATACCCGCAGCATTGACGGTTTTGAAACTCTTGTCGCAAATTCTTTTCAGGCGCAATCCGGCGCCGACCTTTTCCGAGAGTAAATCATTCTTTTCCTGAATGATGCGGGAAACGCCCTTACCGACGGTGCCGTAACCGGCCATACCTATGTTTATTATTTTTTTCTGCATTTTCTTTTCCTCACGCTCTTTTTTACTTCCGGATACTCAGGCAGAGACAGGGCGGGAACTTTCAGGAACTTCCGGAGCCGCAGAAAAGCGTCGTGAAATCTTTTGAAGTGAGTAACCATAGCCATCCTCACAAAACCCTCGCCATAGGTTCCGAAACCCGCCCCCGGCGTAACGGCTATACCCGTGGTTTCTATCAAAAGTTCCGCAAATTCAAGAGAAGGCATGTTTTCGTAGGGGTGCGGAATCTTTGTCCACAGGTACATCGTCGCTTTCGGTTTTTTTGCGTCCCAGCCGAGCGAATTCAGTTTTTTCGTAAAAAAATCAAATCTTTTTTCGTATTCCGCAAGAGTCCTTTCAATTTCATTTCTCCCGGTTTCCAGAGCGCGGACGCCCGAAAGCTGAATAAAGGTCGGGACGCCGTAATCAACATAACTTTTGTATTTAGCGAGAACGGAAAGGACTTCGCTGTTTCCCACAGCCCAGCCGAGCCGCCAGCCCGCCATATTATACGTTTTGGAAAACGAGCCGAACTCAACGCCCACATCTTTAGCGCCTTTTATCTCGAGAAATGAAGGCGCCGAATATCCCGAAAAAGTCACCTCCGAGTAAGCGTTGTCATAAACAACGATAATTCCGTATTTTTTTGCGAACCTGACGACTTCCTCAAGAAATTTCACATCCTCAATGACAGCGCCCGTCGGATTGTTCGGATAATTCAGAAGCATAATCTTTGCCTGACGGCGGACTTTTTCGGGAATGTCCGTCAGGACGGGCAGAAAACCGTTTTCGGGGAGGAGCGGCATTGAATGAACAACGCCGCCGGCGAGAATCACGCTGTTATAATGCACGGGGTAGCAGGGGTTCGGCACGAGAACGACGTCCCCCTGGTTAAGATACGCCTGACAGAGGTGGGCGAGACCTTCCTTCGAGCCGATCAACGCCACCGCTTCCGTTTCCGGCGCAATCGTTACGCCGAAACGCTTTTTATACCAGATTGCGACGGCTCTTCTGAACTTCGGCATCCCTTTCGCCTGCGGATACCTGTGCGTGCGCGGGTGATTCGTCACGGTATCAATTAGACGCTCGACGACGGCCGGCGGGGTGGGGAGGTCGGGATTTCCCATAGCGAGGTCTATCACGTCAAGTTTTTTGGCGAAAGCCCCCGCTTTCAGAATATCTATCACGCCGAATAAATAAGGCGGCAGGTTTTTGATTTTGTCCGACGGATTTACCATTTTACCGTTTCGGAATTGAAGTCAGAATTTCGCGGGCAACATCGGGATATTTTGCGATGAAACGCAGTTCGGATTCGACGAGCGGCTTCTGCGTGTGAACGTTCGCATACCTGACAAGTTCAAGAATTTCCTTCGCCTCTTCGGAATTCTTAAATCCGACTTCTATCTTTTCATAAACATTTCTGAAACCCTTTATTCCCGAATACTCTCCGACGACAATCTGTCTGCCCGTTTCAACAAACTGCGGTTCTCCGCGCCCGAGTTCTTCAAAATCGTAAAGTTCGTAATTCCTTCTGTCCTTCAGCGCCCCGTCCGCGTGGATGCCCGACTCGTGCGCAAAAGCGTTCGAGCCGACACCGGGCTGATTTATCGGAATCGGCACCCTGAAACAGTAAGACGCGTACTTCGCCGTTTCCCATGCGTGTTTCAAATTAATCCTTTTATCAAGAACGTATTTGCCGGAAAAGCCCGATGATTTCTTCAAGGCAAGAATAACCGAAACCAGGTCGGCGTTGCCCGCCCTTTCGCCCATCCCGTTCACCGTCGTGTTGATGTACGCGTCAACGCCGGCGTCAACCGCCGCCTTCGCTCCTGCGACGGAATTTGCGACGGCGAGGCCCAGGTCATTATGACAGTGCAGTTCAATCGGGATTCCGGAGGCCTTCGCGAGGAAAAAAACCCTCTCATAAATGGAGAAAGGGTCGTCAAAGCCCAGCGTGTCGCAATACCTGATTCTGTCGGCGCCTGCTTCCTTCGCAGTGAGGGAAAAAACCTTCAAAAAAGAGAGCTCTGTCCGGGATGCGTCCTCGGCATTGACGCCGACCGACTCGGCTCCGAGCGATTTTGCCTTCTTCACGCTTTTCGCCATCATTTTTATTATATCTTTCTCCTTTAATTTCCCGCCGAACTTTTTTTCAATCATCTGTTTCGAAGTTGAAATAGAAACGTTTACGGTTTTCATCCCCGGAACGTTTGAAAAGGAAAGTTCAATGTCCTGCGGAAGCGCCCTCATCCACCCCGCGAGCCGTATGGGTTTCAGAACGCCCATCTCCGCGAGACGCAGGTTGGCATTCAGGTAACTTACTTCGTGGTTCGTAAAAGGAAACCCGAACTCGGACTGGAAAATACCCATTTTATTGAGATAGATGTTCAATATCGTTTTTTCAAGTTTGGCCAAACCCAGACTGGCCGTCTGAACACCGTCCCTGTTCGTAACGTCTATGATAAAAATTTTGGGCATATTTCCTCCACTATGCTTATTCACTCGCCTGCAATTCCCGGTTGCTCACCTCAATAGGGGGGATTCTCCCCCCTGATTGTGCTCCTCGCACGCTTCCCAGCGCACTCGTCGCTTGTCACCCCCCAGAAGGTAAAGGATGGTTGTTTTTCACGTGCATAATCAGGGTTGATTATAGATAAAACCGTAATTTAAGTCAAAGGGACGCATCGCAAAAAAGACGGGGGGGACAGAGGGGGCTCTCCCGAATCTCTGTAATATAATTTCAAAAACAAAAATTTCCGATACAAGGAGCGGATTGATTACAAGCAAAGGGGGAAATAAAATTTGCGGTTTCTGGCGTTAAAAATTATAATAGGAAATGATTTCGCTGACATTGGGACAGATTGCCGAAATAACCCGCGGGGTTTGCATAAATGGAGAACTCCGGGGCGGAATTACGGGAATTTCAATTGACTCCCGCTCCCTGAAAAAAAACGACCTTTTTATCGCGCTGAAAGGCGAGAATTTCGACGGGCACAATTTTGTTAAAACCGCCCTGAAAACCTGCAATGCTGTTCTCGTTGAAAAACCGGTAAAAATTACAGCGCTGGAAACCGTAATAAAGGTACATTCCACTCTTGCGGCATTGCAGGATATTGCCGCATTCTGGAGGACAAAAATTTCCGCCAGCGTCATTGCGGTAACCGGCTCCAACGGAAAAACGACTGTAAAAGATATGATAACTCACATCCTCAAAAAAAACTTCCGTGTGGTTTCCGCGGAAAAAAGTTTTAATAATTTCATAGGGACGCCTCTTACCGTTCTCCGCGCAGATACGGAAACGGAAATTCTGGTTACCGAAATGGAAACAAACGTTCTCGGCGGCACGCATCTCCTGTGCCGGATTACGCAGCCTGAAACCGGCGTTGTTACAAACATCGGGAATACCCATCTTGAATTCTTAAAAAGTAAACACAACGTCTTCCGCGAAAAGAGCGAACTCCTTAAATATCTTGACTCTTCCGGAACTTGCTTCATAAACAACGACGATGCCGATGCGGACAAAATGAAAAAAAGCACCTCTGCGAAAATCGTAACTTTTTCAATTGAAAAGAAAAGCGATTTCCGGGCGAAAATCCTGCGGCAATCCCTTGTAGGGTCTTCTTTTTCACTGAAAGGAAAAAAACTTTTTTTAAGAGTCCCCGGCAATTTCAATGTCCTGAACGCCGCCTCGGCAATCGCGGTTGCAAGACACTTCGGTCTCGGCTGGAGCGCGATAAAAGAAGGGCTCGGGTCTTTCAGACAGCAGAGCGGCAGAACAGGGATAAAGAAAATAAAAAACTGTATTTTGCTTAATGACTCTTTTAACGCGAACCCCGATTCCGTAGAAGGTCTCTGCGAAATCGTCAGGCGGGAAAAAGGGGAAAAATGTCTCGTTTTCGGCGACATGCTGGAACTGGGCGGGGCCTCCGTCCGGCTGCACCGAAAGGCGGGCGCTGATTTCGCGCTGGCTGGCGTCTCAAAAATCTTTTACTTCGGCAGATTCGGCGCCTCATTTATCGCCGGCGCAAAGAAAATAAACGGGAAAATAGAAGCGGAGGTTTTTCGGAAAAAATCAAAACTTATTAACAGAATAAAAAAAGAAACCGCACGGATTTATATCTTTAAGGGTTCAAGAAAAATGAAAATTGAGGAGGTCTTTAACGGTGTGGTTAAACATTTATCTTCTCGGAATCGTTAGTTTACTAACAGACATTTCCTCCGAAATGATAAATGCGGTGATGCCCGCATTTCTGTTCGCGCTAGGAGGGGGCGGACTCACCCTCGGACTCGTCGGAAACCTCCCTGATGTTTTCCAGGGATTAACCCATTTTTTCAGCGGGTCTCTTTCGGATAAAATCGGCAGAAGAAAGCCGCTTATCTTAGCGGGTTATCTTATTTCTTCCGTTTCAAAAATTTTTATTGCCGCAACGAACGCCATCCCCGTCATAACCGCAGCCCGCGCAGGCGACAGAATCGGAAAAGGCGTCAGAACAGCGCCGAGGGACTCGCTGATAGGAGAAACAATCCCCGGAGAATATACGGGCAAGGCGTTCGGCATTCACAGAATGATGGACACGACGGGAGCGGCGGTTGGGACGGTTATGGCTTTTGTCCTCTGGAAAGCCGGTTTCGGCATTAAATCAATCATTCTGACGGGCTCGGCTGTTGCATTTCTGGCGCTGGCGCCGATTCTTATCCTGAGAGAGAAAAAAATCCGGATCAAACCCGGCGAGGGAGACACTAAAAAAGGCAAACTCTCCCCTGTTTTAATATATACGGCAATTTTTTCTGTCGGAAACCTCAGTTACCTTTTCTTCATAACCTTCATACAGATGATGAACAAGACCGGCGACAGGTCTTCCGTATCGGCCGGAATTATCTCATACATAATTTACAATCTGTTCTACGCTCTTTTCGCTGTTCCCGCGGGAAAATTCGCCGACAGGACAAACTGCAAAAAAGGAATGCTTCTCGGAAATTACCTTTTTTTAACCCTCTGCGTAATTTTTGTTTTTATCAAAAACCCTCTGTACCTGATGCTGGCGATGGCGGTATTCGGCATCAGTCACGCATTCATAGAAGTAAATCAGAGAACGTGGGTCAGTTTATTGTCGCCGGATTCAAAAAGAGGAAAGACGATGGGCTCGTTTCAATTAATAAGAACGCTGACTCTTCTCGCGGGGGGAATAATTCAGGGAGTTCTGTGGAATATAAGTCCGGTGTACGCTTTCGTCTGGGCGGGCTCTCTTTCCGCCGTTTCGGCGTTATTTCTTACCGCCCTTCCCGTTTAAAGCGCTTCCGATTTGCTTCCAGTTACTGACCCTGTGTAAATTAGGGATTTTCCTGTTCGTCCGGTTCCACGGATAATCCATAAGATACGTATTTATCCCGGCGCGGGCGATTTCCTCCGCAAAATCCAGACGGTCTTCTATAAAAGCGGAAACTTCAAAAGGCAGACCATTTATAATATCCAGTTTTCTCTGTTTCTCGCTGATAAAATAAATCTCTTTTACGGGAATGCCGTGTTTTTTCAAAAATTCTTCTGTCTGCGCTTTTGATTCAACCGGTCTTGCGGTGATTATGAAAATTTCAAAAGTTGCGGCAAGTTCATTAAGAGTTTCTTCCGCGTCTTCAAGCGCCGGCAGCTCTTTCCAGGCGGAATCACTCTGCATTATGCTGTACACTTTTTCCACGTCTTCTTTGGAAATATGAAGACACTCTTCGTAAAAATAAGAAGTTATCATATCCCTGGTGGAAGAAACGCCCGTTATTTTTTTTATGTATTTTCTGAAAACGGCGTCCGTATCAACAATGACGCCGTCCAGGTCAACGCCCAGTTTCATCACTTTCCGTTTTTTGATTTTGTTTTTTTTATTCGCTTATTTTGATTGCTTCTGCAGGACAGGAATCAGCCGCTTCCTTCACATCCTCTTCTTTATCGGCCGGGACGACATCAACTTTAACTTTCGCCATGTCGTCAGCCATCTCAAAGACATCCGGAACCGTCTGCTCGCAAAGCGAACAACCCGTACAAAGCGCCTCATCAACAGTAACTTCCATAATTCCCCCTTAAATTTATTTTTTTCGCGGTCAAAAATTTTTCGGAGAGGGTGGGATTCGGCTACAAGTAATCCGCCTGACGGCGGATTCTCGCAGCCCGCACCTCGCGGCGCTCGCCTTTGCTTCGCAAAACTCGCGCATCGCTGCGGTCTTCTCATCCCCCACGCGACACAAGCAGTTGTGTCGCTCTCTCCTCATTCTACTCGGAGAGGGTGGGATTCGAACCCACGGTGGATATAAAACCCACAGCAATTTTCGAGACTGCCCGTTTCAACCGCTCACGCACCTCTCCGTAGCTTTAATCATACACCAAAGAAGTCATACATTGCAAGCACTCTTTTAACACTTCCCCAATTGAGCCGTCTCTTCCGATAAGTTCCTTTAACGCCACGGCATTTATCCCTTCAAAATCGGTTCTGTTATTCACATTTATTCCGATTCCTATTATCTCCCCTGTAAATTTTGAACCCCTGTATTTTTTTGTAACCAGCATGCCCGCCATTTTTCTGCCGTCTCCTGAAATAATATCGTTGGGCTTTTTTATTTTTAGTTTCAGGCTGTATTTCCTGTTGAGCGCTTTTCTGATTCTATCCGCGACAACAAGCGCCGTATCAGCTCCGGCTATCGCACGTTTTGCGGGAATAAAAAGCGAAAACCATAACCCTCCCTGCGGAGAAAAGAACTTTCTGCCGAACCTGCCGTAGCCCGTTTTCTGTTCCGCCGACAGGAACAGGACGGGAATTTCAGGTTTTTTTGAAATTATTTTTTTGATTTCGCTCTGCGTGGACAAGCACCGTTTTCTGAAAACAAAAATCCCTTCCGGAAAAGAGCTCTTGAACGTTTCCTTTAATTTTTTACCTGATAACTTCAAGCGAAAAATCCATCGCGACGGCAGAATGCGTAAGCGCTCCTATCGAGATTCTGTCAACCGCAAGACGGGAGAAATTCAATATGCTTTTCTCATTGATGCCCCCTGAAATCTCAATCAGCGTTGCCGGTGAAATTTTGTTCTTAAGCGCAATAACTGCCGAGACGCCACTTGGACTGAGGTTGTCGCAAAGCAGCACAAAAGGCCTTATCCGTAAAATTCTCCGCGCGTCATTTATACTGTCTGTCTCAAAAATAACTTTCTTCCCTTCCAGTTTTTTCAAAACACGCTCTAACCCGGCCGCTGCAAGGTGGTTGTCTTTTACCATTATTATTTCTTTCAGATTAAATCTGTGGTTTTTCCCGCCGCCGCAGCGCACGGCATATTTGGAAAGATATCTCAGCCCGGGAATTGTTTTTCTCGTGTCAAGTATAACGGGCTTCACCGGAAATGACCATCTTTCCGAAACCAGTTCCATGAATTTACGCGTTTTAGCGGCAATGCCCGACAGAAAACCGAGAAAATTAAGCGAGACCCTCTCCGCTGATAAAACCGAACCGGCCTGCCCTCTTATCCTGCAGACCGCCTGACCTTCTAAAACTGTTCCGCCGTCCTTTTTCAGAAGTCTTACGGTAATTCTTTTATCCCTTTTTTCAAAAATACGGGGCAGGAACGCCGCGCCGCACAAACAGCAGTCCTGCTTTGAAACAATTACGGCATCTATTTTTTTATTCAGGTTTAACGCAGCCGAAGTGACATCTCCGAAAACAGCGTCTTCATCAAACGCTTTCCGTAAAATAAAATCCAACTCCCTTATTTCGGCTTTTTTCATTTCTTGCAAATCTTTGACCTGTATTTTTCAAACCTGAGCGCAGTTGCAGGTTCGATTTTTATTTAATTTTTGATTTTACTAGATGTCTTTGTGTATTATTCTGCCCTCTTTGGTCTTCACCTCTACTGACTGCTGAAGTATTCTGTCAAAATCCACGATAATTTTCATTACGTCCTTTGCGGAAGCCGCCTTCAGTATTTCCTGTTTCATGATACCGCTTTTAAGAAGGCGCGCCGCTTTGGCGACAATTTGTATATATTCCCTGTTCATTTCCGAGGGCGCCGCCACCAAAAAAAATACTTTAACGGGTTTGTTGTCAAGGGCATTAAATTCTGCGCCGTCCTTTATTCTTCCGAGACAGCAGAATATTTTTTTTACGGAATCGTGTTTCGCATGCGGAATTGCGATTTCATCCCCTATCGCCGTCGATTCAAGATTTTCTCTTTCAATAACAGCGTCATAAAAAGCGTTACCGTCTGTCAGAACACCGTTCCCGGCAAGAACGGAAACCATCTCTTTTAAAATATCATCCTTAACCCTGCTTTTAACATCCGGAACAATCGTTTTTTCGCTTATAACGTCCTGCAAAAACATCCTTTCCTCCTGCTACCTACTGTGGGGACGGCGCTTTACCTTCCAAAAAGTATTATAACCGTCTCCTTTCTTTTTAAAGCGGGCGATGGGGTTCGAACCCACGACCTCAACCTTGGCAAGGTTGCGTTCTACCAACTGAACTACGCCCGCAATTCCGCTCTCTTTCGTTAATCAGGGACAATACGCGTCCCTGTTTTCCCTTCAAGAGCTTCCTCTATTTTTTCCGGACTGGTTATCAACGCTTCTTTCCCGCCGTTTTCGATAAACCTTATTATCGCCTCTATCTTCGGAAGCATACTGCCTTTCGCAAAATGCCCTTCTTGCTTATATTTCTTCGCCGCGGACAGAGTTATTTTATCAAGTTTTTTCTCATCCGGTTTGCCGAAATTAATACATACTTTTTCCACCGCCGTGGAAATCAACAGCAAGTCCGCCTTTATATTAGCCGCAAGAAGAGCGGATGCAAAATCCTTATCAATCACAGCCGCGCAACCCTTTATTATATTTTTTTCCTCAACCCTGTAAACGGGAATTCCGCCGCCGCCGACGGCGACCACCACAAAACCGTTCTTTACAAGACATTCAATCGCTTTTTCTTCAAGAATTTCCTTGGGGTCGGGCGAAGGGACGACTCTCCTCCAGCCGCGGCCGGCATCTTCCATAATATCCCAGTTTTCCTTCTCTTTCCTTTCCTCCGCTTCCTCTTTCGTAAAAAAGGGCCCTATCGGCTTAGAAGGGTTTTGAAAAGCGGGGTCATTCTTATCGACAATAACCCGTGTTACGACCGTGACGACCTGTTTATCTATCCCACGCCTTTGAAACTCATTCGAAAGCGCCTGCTGAAAATTGTATCCAATCGCCCCCTGTGTGTCGGCGCCGCAGGAATCCAGCGGAACATTATGAATACCCATTTTCTTACCCGCTTCGCTCCGGAGCAGTATAAAACCGACCTGGGGCCCGTTGCCGTGGGTTATGACAACATTCCAGCCCTTCTCTATCATCACGGCAATGTGTTTCATCGTTTCAACCGCAGCAAGATACTGGTCGGGAACCGTCTGGTGTTTCTTGTCTATTATCAGAGCGTTTCCCCCGACGGCAACAACAGCGATTTTACTCATTTCCTTCCTCCCTTATCTTCCTAAAACGGTAACCGGTAAACGGCGCGGCGGATGGTGTCTGACGGAGCCGTCAATCCGAGGAGTTTGGCAGTATGCCCGCAGGATTGCCGGAGCGAGCCGCAGACGAGAGCGTCTCCGGAAGGCATCTCCGACGCCGATACCGCTTATGTCAAAATCATAGTTCATTTACATTTCTTCGGACATTGTCAGAGCCATTATCGCTTTCTGGACATGCAGGCGGTTTTCCGCTATGTCCACGACGATTGAGCGCGGGCCCTGGTTGACCTCGCGCGTAACTTCCGCGCCCTCGTCCACCGGCATCGGGTGTACGAATTTCGCGCCGGCATTGGCAAGTTTCATTTTTTCTTCGTCGCAGATCCAGTCCTTGTATTTTTCGTCGGAGGCTCTTTTAATCTCCGCTTCTTTGCCGATGGAATAAAAATCTTTGCCGAACCAGTTTCTTGAATAAACATAATCCGCATTTTCATAACCGGCTTTCGGGTCGCCTTTAACAATCTCAAACCTGGCGCCGGAGACCGCGCAGTTCTTTCTTACCATTTCAAGAATGTCTTCGGGAAGCGCATAAGCATCGTCGGGGTATGCCAGTTTTATGTTAACTCCCAGGCGGGAATTGAGAAGCAGACTCTCGTGAACCGAACAATACGACCTCGCAAGGGCTCCCTTTGCCCACGTCTGAAGAAGCGTCTTCCCTTTCGTCGGCTGATTGCCGTTGTGCTCACACATACCCATAACGTCCGCAAGCCCCTGACAGGGATGATAAATATCATCCGCCATATTGATAACGGGAACATCCGCGTATTTGGCATACTCCCTGAGCAGCTTGTCCCCGTCGCCGTAATTATCCACGGATGTCTCAAGAATCCGGATGCCTATTCCGACGGCAAAGCGCGCCATCACTTTGGCGGCATCGTGAATCGTTTCGCCTGCAACTTCCACACCGCTTTTAACGCTTTTAAGCCGCATCGCCTTGGGCTCAATAAACTGGGCGTGACCGCCGAGTTCGGTGGCTGCCGCCTCAAAGGACTGTCTTGTCCTCAAAGACGGGTTGTAGAAAAACATAATAAACGTGCGGTTTTTAAGCAGTTTATTGTATTTATCCCCGTAGCGGTCTGCCTTCATCTTACCGGCAAGTTTGAGAATGTTCTCTATTTCCTCCACGGAGAGTTCCTGCGTCGTAACAACATCCTTCCCGAAAAGTTTCGACTTTGCCATTATTCCTCCATTTTTAAAATCTTGTTTTGTCTTCCCGATATATTTGATATTTAATATTTCTTACAGCCGTCCGCCCATGAGCTTTGCCATAATCGCTTTGTGGGCGTGGAGGCGGTTCTCCGCTTCGTCAAAGACAACACTCTGCGGCCCGTCGATGACATCGTCCGTAACTTCCATATCCCTGTCGGCAGGCAGGCAGTGCATGTAGATTCCGCTCTTTTTAACGAGATTCATCTTTTTGGAATCGCAAATCCAGTGCTTATTTTTATCGAAAAGCACCTTCATTCCGTCCAGGTCTTCCGGTTTGATAATTTTACCGCTGGCATCCGTCTTGGCAAAATAATCGCCGGAACCCCAGCATTTGGGATAAACAACATCCGCATTTTCAAACGCAGCATTCATATCGTCTGTCTCCGCAAATGAACCGCCGGTCTCTTTGGCGAATTTCTTGCATTGTTTGATGACCTCGGGATCGATTTCAAGACCTTTGGGCCTTGCGAATACAACGTCCATACCCATCTTTGTGGGCGCCAGAACCAGACTCTGCGGAACTGCAAACGGTTTGTGCGTGGAGCCGGAGTAAGCCCAGGACATTACAAACTTTATTTTACGGAACTGGCCGAACTTTTCTTTAACCGTTATCATATCAGCCAGAGCCTGAGTCGGATGATACTTGTCGCATTCCATGTTGATTACAGGGTTATTCATATAGTCCGCAAAATCCTTCATTGTGGCATTGGCGAAACCGTAAACCCATTGCGCGGGCTCACCGTACATTCTTATGGCAAGCGCATCGCCGACCCTGTCCAGCATCTGGGCAACATCACAGATGCGTTCTGTCTTATACGGAATCTCGAATCCCTTGCGGGCGGGGGTATATGTCTTGCCCGGTTCAAGGTCCACATGAAACCCCCCGAGCTGCTGAATACCCGCGGCAAAGGTGCTTCTGGTCCTCAGCGACTGGTTGAAAAACATTGTAAATAATGTCTTGCCTCTCAGAATATGCGACTGGTCTTCGTTCAATGCATAACGCCGTTTCAGTTCCAGCCCCACATCAATCAGCGTTTCCCACTCTTCCCTGCTGAAATCCAGTTCAGCGTCAATCCAGTCCCTTCCGAGAAATTTGTTCGTTTTCATTATCGCGTTCCTCCTTAAAAAATTTTTTTCAATATTTCAATAAGCCCCTTCCGCCGCGGCCCGCTGCGGCCGCGAGGCGTCGGGACTTCCTTCGCGGCATCATATTTCAGCAGACCCAAAACAGAAGTGTATGACGGGCCGCCGATGACGGCATTGTCCCCTATGCAGTTCCTTACAAGGCCCATCCTCGTAACAATGCCCGTTTTCTCTTCAACATATTCGGCAATTCCCGGAAGGCTGGCGCCTCCGCCGGTCACGACGCAGCTTGCTATGAGTTCGGGATTTATTTCGAAAGCGGCGAGGCTTTCATTCACCTGTTCAAAAATGTCGCTTAATCGGGAACCGAGCATTTTCGAAATTTCCTTTATCGCAATGTCTTCTCTGGTCACACCGTCTATTTTCGTTATGGTAACTTTACCTTCTTTCGGGATGTGAGCCGGCGTCGCAAAGCCGAAGTCCTCCTTTATTCTCATCGCCTCGTCCAGCGAGGTCTTCAAAAAATGCGCAATATCGCTGGTTATGTAGTCGCTGCCGTTCTTTATCGTTCTGAAACCCCTGATGGCTCCTTTCCGGTAATAGCTGACCTCGCAGAGTTTACCGCCAAGATCAATCAAAAGACAGCCGATATCCCTTTCCTCCTCCGAAAGAACAACTTCCGCCGCCGCAAGAGAGGAGAGAATCACGTTGTTTATTTCAAAACTCGCTTTTTCCACGCATTTTTTCAGGTTAATCAGCGCCGAGGAAATAGCGGTTACGATATGGACTTCAACCTGAAGGTGATTCGCGACCATCCCCATCGGGTCTATGACGCCCTCCTGGTGGTCAACAATGTATTCCTGAGGAATCGTGTGAATTATCTGGCGGTCCATCGGGCGCTGAAACGCCCGCGCCGATTCAAGGACCTGCTTTATGTCCTGAAAACCTATTTCCTTGTCCTGCGAAAGAATCCCGATCGCTCCCCTGTGGTTCTGGCTCGAGATGTGAAGACCGTGGAGACCGAGGTTCAAATAATTTACGCTTTGTTTTGCCTGCGACTCCGCTTTTTCCACAACCTCCCTTATCGTCTCAACCGTCTGGGTGATGTTGACGACGTTGCCTTCCCTGATGCCCTTGCAGGGCATGGAACTGTATCCGAGAACGTTTATTGTTTCGCCGGTAACCCGGCCTATGGCGCACTTGATATGGGAAGAACCTATTTCAATGCCTGCCTGCAGAGTTTCATTCGCCATCTATTTTTTCATTCCTTTTTTGAATTTTATGATAGCACTTTGCATTTTTTTTGTAAATGGTCTCAAGTCAAGATATTCAACTTCTTTATTTTTTGCCGCGGCGTCCCGCAAAACCGCACGGACCGATTCCAGTTTTTCTGAAATCTCCGATACGTCAGGACGGCCGAAGTAAATCATAAAATCCTTCAGCCCGAATTTCAACAACCCGTCCTCAAGAGAAATGCTGTCAACTTTTTCATAAAACTCGATTTCCCTGATTTTGAGTTCCTTGAGAAATTGCGTTATTTTATTTCTCTGCTCCCGGCCTTCCGAAGCAAAGTCCCGCCATTCGGGTATTTTATATATTTTCTCCGCCTCGGGAAGGCATTCCACAATAACATTATCGAACGTAACAATAAAATTCGCAGAACCCTTTCTGAAACTGGCAAGCGGAAACCTCTCCTCCACCTGCACAACGACCCGGTCGGGAAAATCCCTCACGACTTTTACGCTTTTGAGCCATTTTTCTTTGTCAAAAATCAGGGGGTCTATGCTGTAGGAAAAAATGTTGCGGCCTTCTTTGAAATTAACGAGAGCGCGGATTTGTTCCTGTTTGAGAACTTTTATACCTCGAATATCTATTTTTCTGACATTCAGCTTATCCCAGTTTGTTACAAAATCCCACAAAAACCGCAAACCTATAAATGCTCCGAAAGCCGCCAGCAGAAAAAGAAACAATTTCAAAAAGAAACCGCTTCTTTTTTTTCTCTCTCTTCTCCAGTGCTTTTTCATTTTTTATTTTCCCTCTGGAATTTCAAAGAAATTCCGAGGACTTGGCCCCGGAAAATCTTTGATTTTCTCGGGGTGATTTTTGACGTGTCTTTGATTATTTTAAGAACCGCCTCGTCAAAAGGAATGCCGGCCGCAGCGGCCGCCTCCGGAAGCAGACTCGTGCCGGTCATTCCCGGGATGGTGTTGATTTCAAGAGCATAAAATTTCCCGTGCGCTGACCGGACAAAATCGACTCTCGCCATGCCGCGTATTCCGAGAAACCCGCAAATCCGCTCCGTCGACGCCGAAAGATACCCCGACGACCTCTTATCTATTTCCGCAGGGACGATATGACGGCTCTTGCCCGGAACGTACTTTGACTCGTAATCATAAAACTCGTTCGCCGGAACGATTTCAAGGACGGGTAAAACGGCGCCTGCAAGCCAGCCGACCGTAAATTCCCTGCCTCTTACGTATTTCTCAACCATGACTTTATCATCGCATTCAAACGCGGTCCCCACCGCCCTCTCTAAATCCTGCAGCTTTTTCACGATTGACATTCCGATTGCCGAACCCTCCGAAACCGGTTTTACGACAACCGGCAGAAAAGACCTTAATTTACTCAGGGAATACCGCCGCCCCCTGACAAGACAGATGTCGGGAAGGACTTTCACTCCGAGAGATGAAAAAATCTTCTTTGAAACCATTTTGTTCATACCGGCGGAGGAGGCGAGGACTCCGGAACAGCTGTAAGGAATTTTAAGCGCGTCAAGAAAACCCTGTATAACTCCGTCCTCGCCAATCCGGCCGTGACAGGCAATAAAACAGAAATCCGGTTTGCACGCAAGAATTTTCTTTAGAAAATTTCCTGTGCCTATATCAACAATTTCCGCTCTGTATTTCAGGCGTTTGAGCGCCTTGAAAACAGCATCCGCCGTTTTAAGCGAAATCTCTCTTTCCGTCTCTGAAACGCCTGCCAGAACCGCAATTTTCCTTAACTTTTTCATCTGAAATCTCCCCAGAATTCGACAAGGGGTTCAAGAAAAATTCCGCTCTTTTCAAAAACCCCGAGGCGTATTCTCTGCATCAGGCAGTAAACATCACTGGCTGGAGCGTTTAGAGTTTTAACAAAAATATTCGCATGCCTTGTTGAAACGGCAGCGCCTCCGAATCTTTCGCCTTTTAAACCCGCTCTTTCTATCAGTTCGCCGGCATAGCCGCCTACGGGGTTCTTAAAAATACAGCCCGTGGAATTTTTTACGAAAAAACCCCGCTCTGCCCGGCGGCTGATTGCTTTTTTCAGCCCGGCCATTATTTTTCCCCTGTCCGACTTCACCAAATTAAAACAGACCTCCGTCACAACGGCGCTATGCCCGAAAGACACCCGCCGGTAACCGCAACTTAAACCCTTCCGGCTGATTTTTCTCACGCCTTTTCTGTCCGCAACTTTTATCCAACCGATGAAATCACTGATTTCCGTTCCGAAAGCGCCGGCGTTCATCGCGACGGCGCCGCCGACCTCCGCAGGAATACCCGCAAGACGCTCGAGACCGCTTAAAGAAATCTCAAAACATTTTTTTATAACCTCCGCAAGAAGACACCCCGCCCCGGCAATTACTTCCCCGCCGGAAGATACTATTCTTTTAAATTCACCGCCTAATTTTATCACGGGCTCAGAAATTCCCGAATCGCTGAACACAACATTGGACCCGTTGCCCAAAACCCTGAAACTCTCAAACATTCTCAAAAACTCTACGAGTTCGGAAGTTTTTTCCACCCTAAATGTATGCGCAAACCCGCCCGTCTTCAGCCGCGCAAGGTTTTTCATTTCGCGAATTTCAAATTTCATTTTTCTCTGGTATTCAGCATTTTATTTTTTGACCATTTCAGGTAGTGGACAAGCGGAATGCCCGCAGGACAGACGTAAGCGCAGGCGCCGCACTCAATACAATCCTTCGCCCGCTCACAGGGAATGCCTTTCTTATATAGTAAATAACTCTGCCGCGGGATTAAATTCATGGGACAGACAGCGGCGCATCTGAGACACCTTATACATTCGAACTCGGCGGGCGGAGGCGACTCGAGAAGCAAAATAGCGCTGGTTGCTTTGGAAACAGTTACGTCAAAATTGCTCACGGACTGCCCCATCATCGGCCCCCCGAAAACAATCTTGTTCACGTTGTCGGGTATTCCTCCCCTTAAATTTATTATATCCTCCAGGCGCGTGCCGACGGGAATAATAACATTGCCCGGTTTTCTGAAAAATCCACCGAGGGTAACGACCCTTTCAAAAAGGGGACGTCCCGAATAAACCGCCTCGTTTACGGCAACGGCGGTCTGCACATTTATCACCACGCAGCCGACATCGGCTGGTAACCCGCACGCAGGAACTTTCTTTCTCAGAAGCGCGTAAATAAGCTGCTTTTCTCCGCCCTGCGGATATTTCGCCGGAAGAACCCTTACGCTCATCCTCATATCCTGCCTGCGGAGCAGTTCCGACGCTTTTGAAAGTTTATTGTCTTCAACCGCGATGATAATGTCTTTTGCCGAAACCGCACGCGCGGCTATTTTGGCGCCCTCAAAAATTTCATCCGCTTTCTCTTCTATAATTTTTTCGTCAGCCGTCAGATACGGCTCGCATTCGCAGCCGTTTACAATCAGCGTGTTTATTTTTTTCCCGAAAGGCACCGAAAGTTTGACATCGGTGGGGAAAGCGGCGCCGCCCAGACCCACGACACCCGCTTTTCTTATTATTTCCACAATCTGCGAAGGGGCAAGGGTTTTTACGCTTTTTAATTCCCTGTGCCGCTTTTCTTCTTCTTTGAAATCATTTGCGATAACAACGGCATCAAGTTTATCCCCCGAACAGTGCGGCCATTTTTGAATTCCTTCGACAATTCCCGAAACGGGTGAATGTATGAAAGCGGAAATTTTTCCGCGGGGTGCGGCGATGACTTCGCCTTTCAGAACCCTCTGCCCTTTTACGACGACCGGTTCGGATGCGGCGCCGGCGCTCTGAAAAAGATGTATAAAGACCTTCGGCGGGGCGGGAAAACGCTCTATGGAAAAGGAAGACGTCGCCTTGTTCTGCGGCGGATGGACGCCACCTTTAAAAGAACTCATCAGCCCTGCCCCCTCACCCTGCCCTCTCCCCTCAGGGGAGAGGATAAAGGGGAGGGGTGTTTTCTCATTCCAATTATTCTGCCATTTCCGCCGGCGGGGTCTCCCCCAAAATGGGAACCGCAGCCTTAACGCATTGCGGGGCAAACTGAGTTCCCGAATTCGCGGAAATTTCTTTGAGGGCATCGGCAAGAGAAAACCTTCTTCCGTAATTTCTTTCCGAAATCATCGCGTCAAATGCGTCGCAGACAGCAATGATTTGCGCGCCGACAGGTATCTCCTCGCCTTTCAGCCCCGACGGGTAACCGCCGCCGTCCCATCTTTCGTGATGACTCCTTATGAAAGAAACAACTTTTTTTAACCTCCTTATCGGTTCAAGAATTTTTGCGCCCATTTCGGGATGTTTCTTTATAATTTTCCATTCTTCGTCCGTTAAAGGACCTTTTTTCTGAAGAATCACGTCAGGGATTCCGATTTTACCGACGTCGTGAAGGAGCGCCGCGATTGAAACCTCCTGCGCCTCATCTTCGGTCAGACCCATCTTGAGAGCAATTCCCATAGCGTTTTTCTGCATGTGCCTTGAGTGCTCTATTGTCATGGGTGAGCCGAATTCTATGGCATCGGCAAGCACCACAACCGTGTTCATAAACGTCTCGTTCAATTCGCCGTAAAGACGCGCCCTCTCTATTATATGTGCCACCTGTGAAGCCAGAATGCTGAAATAAAGCAAATCCTGCGGTGAAAAGTCCTCGCCGTTGGTTTTGTTAACCGCTTCCATAACGCCCATCGGCTCGTTGTCAAGACCGAGCGGGACAACCAGAAGGTTCCTCGTGGAGGAGCCGGTAAACTCGTCAACTTTTGAGGAAAAATACTTTGACTCGGAAACGTCATTTATAACCGCCTCGCGCTGCTGCGTAAAAGCCCACCCCGCTATGCCTTCGTTCTTCGGAAACGCGAAATCCTTTAACTTCTTGGAATGTTCTCCCGAAATGGCCGAAAAGACCAGTTTATCCCTGTCCCCGTCGAGAAGCAGAACCGACGTGCCTTCGCATTCGACGATTTCCAGCGTTATATTCCCTATTTCGTTTAGAAGTTCCTGAAAATCGGAAATCCTTGAAAGTTTTTTTACCGCTTCAAACAAACACCGCATTTTCACGATGCTCCTGTCCATATCGGTAATAAGGAGCAAACTTTCCATAATTTTTTTCAGGAGCAGAGAAACCTCGTTAAAAATTTTTACCTCGTGTTTCGGAAACTTTTCGGACTCGTCCAAGTTAAAAGCCACGATAACGCCGGAAATATCCTTGCCACGGCCTATAGGGAAACTCATAAACCCCGGCTGCTCTACCGAAGAAGAATTCGCCTCAACCTCATTGAATATTTTTATGATGAACTCCCGTTTTTCCATATCTTCTTCCGCGAGGTCGTCTTCCTTTTTTTCAGGATAAAAACAAAATTGTCCGGTGAGCATGTCTTTTTCCATTATTCTCACATCGCAGTGTATTGTTTCCTCCATAATTTCCACGATTTTTTCCAGAAAGACATCTTTTGAAATTGCAACGTCCATCAGCTGGATAACCTGCGTTATTACCTTGTTCCGGAGATTAAGCTGCGCTACCGTTTCTTCAAGCAGCAGGATTTTTTTATCTTCCATTTTTAATTCTTTTTATGTTTCCCATCTCTTTATCAGATATTTTTTATTTTTCTCAAAAGCAAAAGCCTGTGCGGAAACAACCGACGACGGGGCTCTCTTCCCGCATTCTTTCAGAAACGTGTAAAGGCGGGCATAATAAAACGGCGTTATCAGACCGACGAGTTTGAACCTGTCTTTCTTCCATCTGTGGTACACGCACGCGAAATCATAGACAACTTTCACCCATAAGCCGTTTGAAAAGTTCTCCTCCAGCGTCGCTTTTTTTACTCCATGGAAAGTTGCCGGGCTTAAAATGCTTTTCCAGATTTTCATCAGGTTTCCGGCCGATAATTTATACTTTTCAAAATAATCGCCTTTTTCAATCATCATTTTCGGCGGGGAAACCTTAAACGGTTTGTTTGAAAAAGGAACATCCCGGCTCCCCTTAATCATTTCCCATCTGTGGCAGTATCTTTCCATCAGTTTGAAACACGTGTTCAGAACCTGCCGGAACATCGGACCGAGCTGCTCGGGGCGGCGGCTGTCGTGTTCCTTCACGCCGAGGAAACACTGGGCGATTCTAAACGACTCGTTGACGGCAATCGTCGTCATCCAGATATCAATCCCGAATCTTGAAACGTCGCTGTCCCAGTACGCCCAGTCAAGGAAGTACCTCACAAGAGGCGTCCTCATTCCGAAATCCCCGCCGATGGGCTGGCGGAGGCGCACGCCGTAGAGCGCCTGCGTGAGCGGGAAAGTTATCAGATTTGTTATCGTGCCGTCCCTGTAATCCCTCTCGTAGTAAGGTGCAATAAAATCAAATTTTTTCCTGAGCAGCGGGGCTCCTAAATCCCTAATCCACGCAGGAGTTATACTTTTGAGGTCGGCGTCAAAAAACATTATCACTTTTGATTTCATAAGCACGCCCGCTTCCATCACTGCCCGCAAAGCCATGCCTTTCCCCGAAACCCCTCTGTAAGTCGTGCAGATTTTCTTAACTTTTCGCGGTCGGAATTTATCAAAGGCGATGTCAAGAGTCCTGTCCGTGGAATCGCCGTCCGAAACCATTACGGCAGAACTCACATCCGGAAAATATTTTATGAGACCTTTTTCTATCGTTTTCAAAACATAAAGGATCGTCTTTTCGTTGTTGAAAGAAGGAACGCCGACGAGAATATCGGCGGGTTTTATCCTCTCGAGATATTTCCTCACATTTGCCGCAAGACCCGATTTTTTATTCATATCAGAAGAAAATGAAGAATTGCCTTTTGGATATGCATTCTGTTGTGCGCCTGACGAAAAACGATTGAATTTTCCGAATCCATAACTTCGTCCGTTATTTCCTGTCCTCTCCGAGCCGGCAGGCAATGCATTACTTTTACATTTTTTCCCGATATTTCAAGGAGTTTTCTGTTCACCTGGTATTTATCAAAATTTTTTTTCCTGACGCTTTCCTCAGCCTCGTCGCCCATGCTCGCCCATACATCCGTATAGATAAAATCCGCGTCCCTGATATAATTCTCATCTATCACCGACGAGTAATAAATGTTTTTGTTATGCCTGCGGACTCCGTCCAGTTCTTCCCTGCTGAAAGCAAAATCTTCGGGGCATATAATGCCGAATTTGTATTTTAAAATTCCGGACAGGTGAAGCAGCGACCTGCTCACGTTGTTGGAGTCCCCTATAAAAACAAGTTTCATTTTGCCGAAATCAAACCCTGAAACGCTCTTCTCGTCAATGCCCGTCTCCTCGCAGCATGTGAACAGGTCACCGAGCGCCTGACACGGATGAAACGACTTTGAAAGACCATTTATAACGGGAATGCTGCTGTGACGCGCCAGTTCCCTGACATCCGAGTCGCTCGTTGACCTTATCATTATCGCGTCCACATAGCCGGAAAGGGTTTTTGCCGTATCGCCTATTGTTTCCCCGCGGGAAAGCTGAAGTTCGCTGCTGCTTAAGTTTACGACATCACCGCCGAGCTGATACATCCCCGCTTCGAACGAAACCCTTGTTCTCGTAGAGGGCTTCTGAAAAATCATAGCCAGCGTATGCCCCTTCAGCGATTTCGAGAACTTCCGCCGGTTTTTTTTCATTCTGAAAGCCAGCGAAAAAATTTTTCTTATTTCATCTTCGCTCAGGTCCGTAACTTCAATAATGTCTTTTTTCATTACTATTCCTCAAACGCGACAATGCGGCAGATGCAGGACTCGCCACCGACGAATTTCCACGGGAAACATCCGATGACTGTCCTTTTGTTGAGGATTTGATCTATTTCGCCGCCGAGATTCTCCGCATGGATTATATCCTGCGGAAAAAGCCGTATGTGCATCAGCTGATAATGCTCCGGCGGAAAAATCTTGTCCAGATTTTTCCTGTACTTTTTTCTCAAGTACTCATCGCACTTTTCCGCTTCCTTCGGCATCCAGTCCCTTATTTTCGTATTCATCGGGTGGTCGGCAGACCCGCAGTCAACGCCGAGCCACTTGATTTTCTTCCTCTCGCACCATTCGGCAAATTCCATCGCCGGGCCCGGATGCCTCACCATATATCTCACCTCGTCGGCCTCGGGCTGGTCCCATGCATACCTGTGATAACCGGTGTTTATTATTACAATATCGCCTTCTCTCACATCCACCCTGTCCTCAATATCTTTTGACGTATAAAGACCGTAGTCCTCCGCTATATCCGAAAGGTCAACAACAACGCCGGGGCCGTAAAGAAAACCGTTCAATGGGAGGGATGCAATATCTTTCCCGTGCGTGCAGAAATGGAGCGGACCGTCCAGGTGCGTTCCGACATGATTGGAATGCGTCAAAAGCTGACCGTTCGCCCCATTGGGAGCGAGGCGTTTGAAAAACTTAATCTGCAGCGGCTCGTAAGTCGGCCAAGGCGGCGTCAGATGACTGATCGGCTGTGAAAGATCAATTAATTTCATAATTCCCCCCTTTTAAAGATTAAGGCGACCCAGCGGGCCGCTTCTACATCCAGTTTTAATTATAACATTTTTTTATAATTCTTTTAATAACCCTTTCAGAAATTTATAGAACTTCCGGACGGATGAAATTTTAACCCTCTCCGACGGCGTGTGGGCATTTTCTATATCGGGACCTATTGAAATCATATCCATCCCCCCGAACTTTTTACCGATGACGCCGCATTCAAGGCCGGCGTGCGCGGTTTTCACCCGGAGTTTTTTTGAAAAAATCTTTTTGTAAGACCTCCGGGAAATTCCGAGAATGCGTGAATTTGAAACCGGCTCCCAGGCCGGAAAAACCTCTTTCGAAGAAAACAGACAGTTATACTGTCTGCCGAGCGCTTCAAGTTTTTTTATGACACTTCCCATCCCGTTTGGACTCGAACTCCTGCAGAGATACCGCATTTCCAGCCATTTCTTTCCCGTGCGCAAAATCGCAAAATTGGCCGATGTCACAACGCCTGATTTGTCCTTTTTAATTAACCCGTGGGGCAATTTCGAAATAAACTTTACAATGCCGCACGCCGCTTTACCGCCGCAAAAATATTTTTTCCCCGCTGCTTTGCGGTTCTCCCATTGAATCTTAATCTGCTTCTCATTCCCGTATCTTTCTTTGATTTTCCCCGTATGCTCCTTTAAAAAATTCTTAAATTCCGGGTCTTGTTTTTCAGAGATGAAAACCGATGCCCCTGCAGAGCGCGGGATTGCGTTTATTTTCGTCCCGCCCTCTATTTTTGAAATCCTTATGTCAAACATCCTGCATAAACCATTCAGAATTTCCGTTAAAATTTTTATTGCGGAAGCCCTTTTTTTATGTATATCCATTCCGGAATGACCGCCGCGGAGGCCCGAGACCGAAATTTCAAATTCACTAAAACCCTGTCCCGAAAGCGCAGTAAAAATGACGGGCATTTTCAGAACGGCCGCAGCTCCCCCCGCGCAGCCGGTGCAGACGGTTCCCTCTTCCTCCGAATCCAGATTTAAAAAAGTTCTTCCCGACAGAAAATTCACGCTAACCCTTGACGCCCCTATAAGACCCGTAAGACCCGTCTCTTCCGAAACGGTAAAAAGGCATTCAAGCGGAGGGTGCGGCATTTCTTTATCCGAAAGAACGGCGAGCATTGCGGCAACGCCTATTCCGTTGTCGGCGCCGAGCGTCGTGCCCGAGGCCTCGATAAAATTTCCCGTTTTCCTGAGTTTTACCGCGTCGTTTGAAAAATCAAATTTTGTTTCACTGCCCTTCTCGCAAACCATATCAAGATGAGACTGAAGAACAACGGTTCTTTTTGAACAGGAGTTCAGGGCGGGCTTAAAAACAAGAATATTGCCGGCGGTGTCTTCTTTAAACCTGAGCCCTGCTCCCCTTGTAAAATTTTTTATGAATTTTCCTGCCTGCTGCTCTTTCCCCGAACAGCGCGGAATTTTTGAAATTTCCCCAAAATACTTCCATAACTTGAAGTCAGGTATTAACATCGTACATTTTCCAAACAAAACCCATGTAAAATAAAACCGTACTCTTCTCCCTAAACTTCAATTTTCCAGCAGTCCTCGCCGAGAAGTCCTTCAAGTTTATTCAAAAGTTTGGCGTTTATTTTAACTTTCAGTTCCGCCCCCCACTTCCACTTCTTACCCGTTTTCGTATTAAGAATAAATTTTACGGAAGTCCCGCCCGGATATTTTTTAAGGAGCGACGCTATATTCTTAACAAAACTCTCCTCCAGCCCGGATGTGTTTAGAAATACGGAGAGAGCTTTGGGAAGTTTTTCAAAGGCGCCCGCGACGGAATAAAATTTTTCGCCGAGAAACCTCATCCCTGAAATACCTTCCGAAAGAGACCCTTTCAGCACGATAATATCATCTTCGCTAATTCCGGGCAAATCCGGCGGCAGGGATTTTTTGAAGCCGATGACTTCAATAACCCCCGTGAGGTCCTCGAATTTTATGACAAACATCTCCTTCCCCTTTTTTGTCCTTGTATTTTTGATTTCTTTTACAATCCCCGTAAGAATCTGCTCGGGATAAGGACTCGCTTTGAGGCCCGCGAGCGTGGAAGTTCTCAACTGCCGGAAAAATTTCTCGTATCTCGCAAGCGGGTGGCCGGTGAGATAAAACCCGAGCGCCTCCTTTTCGTATTTGAGTTTCTGCGTTTCTGACGACGGAGCGGCTTTTATAGGGTGCGGGGCGCTTTCAAAAAGAGTTCTCTGACCGGAAATTTTATCCTGTCTCGCCGTATCGGCGGAAGCGATAAGCGTTTCCAATTTTTCCACAATATCCGAAATGCCCGGCGTGATTCCGGAAAAGCACCCTGCCTTAACGAGAAACTCCACCATTCTTTTGTTGAAGGTCTGAAGACCCGTATCTCTTATTAGAAAGTCATTCAAATCCTTAAACCGTCCGTTTTTATCCCGCTCACGCACGAGGTCTTCGCATGCTTTCTCTCCCGTATTCTTAATGGCCAGCAGGCCGAACAAAATTTCCTTCTCGCCGCGCGCCTCGAAATAAACGCCGCTTTCATTTATATCCGGCGGAATAATCACGAGGCCCATACTTTTCGCTCCATTGAGATAATGCGAGATTTTTTTCTCATCCGCAATCTGCGAGTTGAGCAGCGCAACCATAAATTCCAGAGGATAATTCGCCTTAAGATACGCCGTCCTGTATGAAATCACGGCATAAGCGGTTGAGTGGCTTTTGTTGAAGCCGTATGCGGCAAAATGAACCAGAAGATTAAAAATCTCTTCCGCCGTATCCGCTTTTACGCCGTTCTTTCCGCAGCCGTTTACAAAATTGTCTTTCTGCTCCTCAATCTCCGCCATAATTTTCTTTCCCATGGCTTTGCGCAGAATATCCGCCTGTTCAAGAGTAAAACCCGCAAGCTCGCTGGCCACGAGCATAACCTGCTCCTGATAAAGAATCACCCCGTACGTCTCGGCAAGAATTTTTTTCAGCGCCGGATGAGGATAATCATACGGCTTTCGCCCGTGTTTCCGCTCTATGAATTCGTCAACCATTCCCGCCCGCATTGGGCCCGGCCTGTACAGAGCCAGAACGGCGGACAAATCGGTAAAAACCGTGGGGCGCATCTTTCTGAGAATATCCCGCATCCCTTCGCTTTCGACTTGAAAGACCCCTATCGTTTTCGCTTTATCCAGCAGACCGAAGGTCCTTTTATCGTCAAGCGGAATTTTTTCTATGTCTATCTTTATCTTTTTATTTTTATAAATAAGCGCAACCGCATCATTTATAACCGACAGGGTTTTCAGCCCGAGAAAATCCATTTTGAGAAGGCCTAACTTTGTCAGGTAGTCGCCTTCATACTGGGTTATTATGCCGAATTTGGAGCGGGCAAGCGGGACGAACTGCGAAATCTCCCCGGGCGCTATCACGATTCCGGCGGCGTGGACGCCGAAATGCCTTTTGAGGCCTTCAATTCTGCCGGCGGTGCGCAGCATACCGGCGACGGAAGCATCCTGATGCGCCATCTTTTTAATCTCGGAAATCTCTTCCAGCGCGCCGTGTATGGTCTCTCCGTACGGAATGAGTTTCGCTATTTTATCGCATTTTTGGAGAGGAATTTCCATCACGCGGCCCACATCCCTGACGGCGCCTTTCGCGAGCATTTTATTGAACGTTATGATCTGCCCGACTGAGTCTCGCCCGTATTTATTTTTCACATAGTCAATCACTTCTTCACGCCGGGTATCCTCAAAATCAATATCCAGGTCGGGCATCGTAATTCTCCCGGGGTTGAGAAATCTTTCAAAAAGAAGGTTATATTTCAAGGGGTCTATGCCGGTTATTCCAAGAAGATATGCGACAATACTGCCGGCGCCGGAGCCCCGGCCGGGACCCACGCTTATTTTGTTTTCCCTCGCAAAATTTATGAAGTCCCAGACAATCAGAAAATAAGACGAAAAACCCATCTTTTTGATAATCGCAAGTTCCGTATTCAGACGGTTTTTTACATCCGCCGTAATTCCGCCGTAGCGCTTTTTTACACCCTTCTCGCAAATTTCCTTCAAATATGAAAATAAATTTTTCCCCGCTGGCGGGGTAAAAGCCGGCAGACGAAGCTGATTAAATTCAAGGGTAACGCTGCATTTTTCCGCAATTTCACAGGTGGTTAAGAGGGCCTGCGGAATTTCACTGAAAATTTCAGCCATTTCCTCTGCGCTCTTCAAATAAAATTCCTGCGTGCCGAAGTGAAGGCGTTTGGGGTCGGCCAGAGTCATTCTCGTCCCTATCGTCATCGCGGCGTCCTGAATGCCGGCGTCTTCTTTTTTGGAATAGTGAACATCGTTTGTCGCCACCGTTTTCAAATCAAGCCGCCGCGCTATTTCGACAAGAGACGGTATTATTTTTTTCTGTCCCGCCAGCCCCGCATCCATCAGTTCAATATAAAAATCCTCGCCGAACAAATCCTTCATTTTCTTCGCATAAGCCAGCGCGCCGTCAAAATCGCCGGCCAGCAGGCAGCCCGGAATTTTTCCTTGAAGACAGCCGCTGAGGACAATAAGACCTTCCCTGTAACCGGAAAGCGCGGTTATGTCTATCCTCGGTCTGTAGTAAAATCCCTTCGTGTAGGCGAAAGAAGCAAGGCGGGTAAGGTTGCCGAATCCGATGTCGTTTTTCGCAAGAATCGTCAGGTGAAAATTTTTTCTCGCCACGGGTGATTTTATATCGGCGGAATCCCCCTGTGAAACGTAAAACTCACACCCCAAAACCGGTTTTATCTTCGCCTCTCTGCAGGTAAGATAAAACTCCGGAACGCCGAACATATTTCCGTGGTCGGTTATCGCCAGCGCCTTCATCGAATTCGCCTGGGCGGTTTTTATCAGGTCGCCGGGGGCGCCGGTGTTGTCAACGATCCGCGCAATCCCGTCGAGCAGACTGTATTCCGTGTGGACGTGAAGATGAACAAAATCCTTCATTTTCAGTTGAATATACCATATTTCCCGAAAAAAGAAAAAAAAAGGTCTGCCTAACTTGTCTAAAAATTCCGGCAGCTGCCGCGCGAAGTACCCCGAACACCTTTTTTCCCAAAGGTCCCAACGGGATCCCCTTGGGAGACGCCTTTGGCGCAAAGGGGTGCTTTTACTTTTTTGGAGTGCGGAGGGAAGAGAGTGCTTTTTTTGCCGGCTGAAAACCGGGATTGATTGTCAGGGCTCTGTTCAGATACTCCGCCGCCTTGACGTTGTCGCCCATATACGTCATAACGACCGCGAGATTGTAAAGAGCGTAAAGATTATCGCTGTCCGTTTTTAGTATCCGGTTGAACGCCTCGACGGCACGGCCTGACCCGCCTGCGTCCATAAGCGCCTTCCCCAGATACAGCAGAGCATTACTCAATTTCCGCACAATGTATTTTTTGTCCTCTTTTTCAGTCAAAAGAGCCCGCTCAAAATGTTCCGCCGCTTTTTCATAATCGCCTTTTTCAAAAAACAAATCTCCGATATTTACGTTTGCTCTGACATTGTCTTTTTCAATTTCCAACGCCCGTCCGTAGTAATCGATTGCGGAATCAGGGTCGTTTCTTTTCTGGTAAATGACCCCGATGTTGTTGCAGACATCCGCGCGGTTGATGTCAAAAATATACTTCCGTTCCGTCCGCAGAATTTTTTCGTAACAGGCGAGCGCTTCGTCAAATTTTTTTTCCTTCTCGTATGCGACGGCGACATTGTAGTTCGCCACAGGCCAGCCGGGCTTTATTTCCAGCATGTGTTTCCATATCCGGAAATCGCTTTCCCATATTCCGCACTGCTTTTGCGATATTCTGAAAAGAAAAATAAAGAGCAAGGCGAATAAAACCGTCAGAACTTTAAACTTACCGCGGGTTAATTTCAGCAGGCCGCAGCCGAGCAGCACTGATAATACCGGAGCAGCAGTATAAGTATATCTGTCTGCCATAATCTGGGGGCCATACTGAACAACTCCGATGACAGGCAGCAAAATCACAAAATAACCCGCCAGCGCTGTGAACAGCCACGGAGCTTTTTTCACAAATCTGACCGCCGCAAAAACGAGTAGACAGAAAGCCAAAATGTAAAAAATATAGCCGTTCTTAAAAGGCGTTATACCGGACGGCAGCGGGTAAAAAGGCATCAGATTGGCAGGTATAAGCGTCTTAATAAGGTAAGAGATGAGACCGTAAGCCGTCACGCAGACACGCGAAATTATCCCGTGCTCCGCCAGCCCTGTTTTTGCGCCGGCGGCACTGGCTTTCAGAGCGATAAAAACCCATGCGCCTGAAACCGCAAAAAAAGGAATTTTTTCCTTTATGAGCCCCCAATTGTTTTTTAAAAACCTTTGCCCTGATTTAATCCTTTTCAGCGGATAGAAATCAAGCAGAAGCAAAACCGCAGGCAGAGTTATAGCCATCTCTTTTGACAGCATAGCAAAAAGAAAAAAGAGAAAAGAAACCGCGGGAAAACGCTTTTTTTTATTCGCAGACGAACGGCCTTTCAGATAAAAAAGAATTGCGGCAATAAAAAACAGCCCGCTTAGCAGGTCCTGCCCCGCCGCCTGCCAGGCGACGGGCTCAACCCTCAAAGGATGTATAGAAAAAAACAGCGCCGCAATAACGGCGGCAATATATTTTTTACCCCATAACTGCAAACTGTTACAGGTCTTGCCTGCGGGGACCGTAGAACGCGCAAAAATAATTTTAAAAAACTCCAGAACCAGAAAAAACAGCGCGATTGACGTCAGGACGTGGAAAAACAAACTCATTGAATGGAACGCAGACGGCTTCATTCCGAAAAACCGGTATGTTATTCCCATTGACAGCCAGTATAAAGGCCTGTAATGCGCATGGAAACTGGTGAACATCCACTTCAAATTCGCGAGACCCAGGTTCCTGAACCCGGGAATGTTTGAAGTAATTACGTTATTGTCCCACTCGACAAAACTGTCGCGGATAGCAGGCCGGAACGCTAAAGACGTGACGATTACGATTACCGCTATAGATATCGCTGTAAAAAAACTTTTCTTTTTAGTCAAGATGGGGTCAGGTCTTGCATTAACACATTGCTTCCCTTCACAAAACATCTAATTATCTTCATTATTTGTTGCATTGCAAGACCTGACCCCAATTATGACCCCAATTAAAGAATCGGAAGATATTTTTCTATCTCGTAATTTGTGACTTGCTGGCGGTAGCGGTCCCACTCTATTTTTTTGTTGTCTATAAATTTACCGAAGACATGCTCGCCGAGGGCTTTCCTGACAATTTCGGATTTTTCCGTTTCCTGAATCGCTTCAATCAAACTTCCCGGAAGAAGTTTTATGCCCATTTTTTCCCTTTCATCCTCCGACAGACGGAAGACATCCATCTCGACAGGTTCGGGAAGTAAGTATTTGTTCTTTATTCCCTCAAGCCCTGATGCAAGCATAACGCTGAAAGCAAGATAAGGATTGCATGCGGGGTCGGGAAAACGCACCTCAATCCGCGTTGCTTCTTCTTTGCCCGGCTGGTATATCGGAACCCTCACGAGAGCCGACCGGTTCTTCCTTCCCCAGACGATGTAAACGGGAGCCTCGTAGCCGGGAACAAGACGCTTGTAAGAATTTACCCACTGGTTCGTGACGGCGCAGATTTCGCGGGCGTGCTTCATTATCCCCGCGATGAAGTGCTTCGCATCGGAAGAAAGGTTGTCTTTTTCGCCGACGGAAAAAAACGAATTTTTCCCTTTCAGGAAAAGCGACTGGTGGACATGCATGCCGTTTCCGTTCTGTCCGAAAATCGGCTTCGGCATAAAGGAAGCGTACGCGCCTTTTTCCCACGCAATCGATTTCACAGCGGCCTTGTAGGTAATCACGTTATCGGACATCTCAAGAGCGGGAGCGTATCTCAAATCAATCTCGTGCTGGGAAGGCGCAACTTCGTGATGGGAATACTCCACGGGAATATTCATATCTTCAAGCGTCTTAACCGTCTCGCGCCTCAAATCATGACCCATGTCCAGCGGCAGAAAATCAAAATAGCCGCCCTCGTCCATAATTTCGGGGCTCTTGTAGTTTTTGAAATAAAAATACTCAAGTTCGGGCCCGACGTTGAAATTGTCAAAACCCATTTTTTTCATTTCCTCAAGATTTCTTTTCAGAATATATCTCGTGTCGCCTTCGTAGGGTTTTCCGCCGGGAGTCAGGATGTCGCAGAACATTCTCGCAACGGCATCTTCCGCCGAACGCCACGGCAGAACGGCAAAGGTTGCAGGGTCGGGTTTTGCAATCAAATCGCTTTCGTAGATTCTGGCAAAGCCCTCGATGGAAGAGCCGTCAAAACCCATACCCTCAGTCAGCGCCTTTTCCAGTTCGCTGCGGGTTATCGTGAACGACTTGATGGTTCCAAGAACATCAACAAACCAGATTTCGATAAACCTGATATTTTTTTCTTTCGCAATCCGGATAACTTTTTCTTTTGTCAAACTACTGTCTTTCATTACCGCACCCATCCACCCGATTTACCCCGTTAGAAAAAATTTTCTAATGGGTTTTACGGATAAATCCCCCTTATCAGAGCGGCGTCCGACACTCTTTTTACAGCGAGCATGTGCGCCGCCAGACGCATGTGTACCTTATGTTTCTGCGAAATATTCAGAACCTCTTCAAAACTCCGCGTAATGACCTGTTCAAGCTTTGAATTGACTTTCTTTTCGCTCCAGTAATAATTCTGCAAATTCTGCACCCATTCAAAATAAGAAACAAGAACGCCTCCGGCGTTCGCCAGGATGTCCGGCACCACAAACACGCCCTTATCAAGCAATATTTCGTCCGCGTCCGGCGTTGTAGGACCATTCGCCGCTTCGGCAATAACCCTTGTCTTAATTCTGGAGGCGTTTTTGTGCGTAATAACATTTTCCAGCGCCGCCGGAACAAGAATGTCGCACTTCACTTGAAGGATATCTTCATTGCTGATATTGTCCGCTTCCCTGTAATTGACAACCGAACCCGTTTTATTCTTATGCTTTTTCACATCGTGCGGCCACAAACCGCCCTTATTGTATATGCCGCCTTTTGAGTCGCTGACCGCTATGATTTTGCAGCCAATTTCCTCAAGAAGATACGCCAGTGTGTAGCCCGCATTGCCAAAACCCTGGATGACAACGGAACACTTTTTTACATCCATTCCAAGATGTTTGCAGCTTTCAATAATGTTGAACATACACCCGCGCGCCGTGGCTTCAACACGGCCTTCGGAGCCGCCGATCTCAATGGGTTTTCCCGTCACGACACCCGGGACAGGATAACCTTTATTCATGCTGTAAGTGTCCATAATCCATGCCATTGTCTGGGAATTCGTATAAACGTCCGGAGCGGGAATATCAATATTGGGACCTATTACCGACATTATTTCGGTCGTGTACCTTCTTGTGAGCCGTTCAAGTTCTTTAACAGACATTTCCTTGGGATTACACTTAATTCCGCCCTTTGCTCCGCCGTACGGAATGTTGACAACCGCGCATTTCCAGGTCATCCATGCCGCCAGTGCCTTCACCTCATCTAACGTAACATTCGGATGAAACCTTATGCCTCCCTTCGTGGGACCTCTGTCCATATTGTGCTGAACCCTCATACCCTGAAATGTTTCCCAACTGCCGTCATCCATTTCTATCGGGACGGAAACAATCACAATACGTTTCGGAATCCTCAGTTTTTTGTGGACGTCCTCCCGGAGTTTCAGTTTTTTGGCAGCCATATCAAGCTGATAAGTGGCAATTTCAAAAGGATTTATTAAATGTTTTTTTTCTGCCGGCTTTCTTTTCTTTTTAACCATAATTCCTCTCACGAAATATTTTTTCTAACATAAAATGTTAATACAATATCGGATTTTTGTCAATTAATGAAAAATTCTGTCAGGTAAAAAGTGTTTCCGCCTGACAGCGCGGGCCATAACGGGCTGGCGGAACGTCGGAATTAACTTTTGTATTTTTTGCAAGATACCCGATTTTTATTTGCGGGAACAGATATTTTTTCTGATATCCGAACTCAGTATTATTGCCTCGGCTATTTCTTTCATCGGCCTGCGGATGTCCATGCTTTTTCTGTGAATCGTCCTGTAAGCTTCATCTTCGCCGATACCGAGGTCTTTCATTAAAATCCCTTTTGCCCGTTCAATTTTTTTTCTTGTTTCCAGATCTTCCCTGGCCACCAGAGCTTCTTCTACAAGATTTGTATTCTCAATGGCAACAGCAGCCTGATTCGCCACAGCCTGCAGTATTTCTATCTCGTCCTTTTTAAATTTATGTTCCGTGGCAGTGTAACTGTTGATAACGCCGATAACCCTGTCTTTTATCATCATAGGGACGGCAAGCATTGAATAAATACCTTCCTTTTCCGCTATGCGCGGATATTTGTAACCTGCTTCTTTTGTCACATTTAAAACAGTAATGGGCTTTTTCTCCTTTACCGCTGTTCCGCTGATGCTCTCTCCTATTTTTAACGGGGGTTTTTTTATATACGCTTCACTTAAACTCTGTGTTGCTTCAATTATCAATTCCTGCTTTTTTTCATCCAGAATCATTATGGAACATATTTTTGAACCCATCATCTCAGCAGTCATCGTTACTATGAGGTGAAGTATTTCTTTTAAATAACGGTTGGAAACAATCGTTGTGCTTATTTCCGCCAGTTTTTCCAACTGGCTGTTGCGTCTCTTTGTTTCCTCCAGAAGACGGATATTCTCAACAGCATAGCCCGCCTGCAGCGCAACGGTAGAAACAAGGGCGGTTTCTTCGGGCGTGAATTCATGTTCCTGCTTATGCCTGACATTGATTACGCCGACAATTTCATCTCTGACTTTAACCGGCACTGAAAAAAAAGACTGATATTTCTCTCCTGAAAGTTTTTTCAGAAACTTAAATCTATGATCCGCCTCCGCATTCTTTGATATTGCCACGACCTCTTTTTCTTTTGCGACCAGTCCTGTAATCCCCTCTCCGGGTTTAATCCTTATGTTCCCCAAAGCCCCTATATCGGGATTATTAGATGCGCTTAAAATCAGTTCGTCTCTTTTCTCACTAAATAAATATACCCTGCAGGAATCTCCCTTCGTAACCTGCAGGATTATTTCAATGGTTTTTTTCAGTACCTGTTCCAGATTCAGACCGCTGTGTATATTCTGAATAATCCGGCGCAGCACCTCTATTTCTTCTTTTGGCTTCAATTTAATTTCTCCCATTATATGCAAAAATCACTTGCTAATTGTAAAATTGTTTAAGAAATAAATCAATCACGAATATATCCTCATACTTTTTCTTCTACTCTACCGTAACACTTTTGGCGAGGTTTCTGGGCTTGTCCACATCATATCCTTTCAAAACAGCTATGTAATAAGCCAGAAACTGCAGGGGAACAATCGTAAGAAGCGGAGAAAATATATCCTCTATATCCGGGATAAACAATACTTCCTTTACATGATCTTTTATCCGTTTGTCGCCGGAAGTAGCCACTGCTATGATCTTTCCGCTGCGGGCCAGTATTTCCTGAATGTTGGATATCATTTTGTCAAAAATAAAGGACTTATTCGCTATACATATTACCGCTCTGTATTCGTCAATAAGGGCAATGGGCCCGTGCTTCATCTCACCCGCAGGATAACCTTCCGCAGGGATGTAAGAAAGCTCTTTAAGCTTCAAAGCCCCCTCCAGCGCCGTCGGATAATTTACATTTCTGCCTAAATAGAGGAAACTGCCGAAATGAAGATGTTTTTCAGCGATCGCTTTAATATTTTTTGAGTCCCTGATAATTTTTTTCTGCTTGGAAGGTATCTCTCTAAGGCAGTTTATTGCGCCGCGTATGAAGTTTCTGCTTAAAGTATTCTTCAGACCCGCCAGATATAATCCGAGAATATAAATGAGCATAACCTGCGCCGTATATGCCTTGGTGGAAGCAACGCTTATTTCCGGCCCCGCCTGTGTATAGATTGTGAAATCCGTTTCCCTGGTCAAAGAAGAACCCAGAACATTGCATATGGAAATAATTTTAACTTTATTTTTCTTCGCTTCCCTTACCGCCGCGAGAGTATCCGCGGTCTCCCCCGACTGGCTGATGGCAATAACCAGAGTTTTTTCCTTAAATGGACAATTTCTGTATCTGAATTCACTGCCGAAATCCACAGTGACCGGAATGCGTAAAAAGGACTCCAGCGCATACTTCCCCGCCAGACCCGCATGGTAAGCCGTTCCGCAGGCAATAATCACTATGTTCTCTACTCTCCTGAGAAAGCTTCTTTTGCTCTCAGAATCAAACTCTCCGAACCTTATTTCATTTGACGGCGTTATATAGGAGGAAATAATCCTTGAAAGAACTTCCGGCTGTTCATGAATTTCTTTAGACATAAAGT
Organism: bacterium; assembly: GCA_043825615.1. GTDB lineage: Bacteria > CG03 > CG03 > CG03 > CG03 > JBDRMV01. Next base: position 220,767 of record JBDRRS010000019.1, read on the forward strand.
GCGCAAAACCTTCTTTATGAACTGCCGCTCTGGTATAGGAAACTGTTTCTATTTTTTTATGCGCTCTGTTTCCATCGATATCAAATACATCCACGGCGTTCTTTGTTACGACAGCAATCTGATTGTCAAGCAGATGAACCACTTTTCTTGTATGCGCCAGAACCGATGAAATGTCCGAAGTGATAAAATTGCCTTCTTTGGATAGCCCGATGGAAAGCGGCGAATCCCGCCGGGCAGCCACAATTTTGCCCGGCTCCTGCAAACTTACCGCGCCGATTGCACAGGAGCCCTTCATCTTCTTTAATGCCTTTCTGACGGCGTCCTCCAAATTTCCCTTATAAAATCTGCCTATCAGATGGGCAATAACTTCCGTATCCGTTTCGGATTTGAATCTGCAGCCGTTTTTTTTCAGTTCCTTTTTCAGCGCGTCGAAATTTTCTATTATCCCGTTATGAACAACTGCAACTCTTTTAAGGCAGTCGGTATGAGGATGCGCGTTAATTTTAGAGGGCTTTCCGTGTGTTGCCCACCGGGTATGGCCTATACCTGTTCCGCCCGGCAAATTTCTTTTTTTAAGCAAACCTTCCAGAACGCTGATTCTGCCCCTGCATTTCATAATAAACAGTTTCTTTTTATCAACAGTCGCTATTCCCGCCGAATCATAGCCCCTGTATTCAAGGTTCTTAAGACATTCCATAATAACCGGCGCCGCTTTTTTAGTCCCGACATAACCTATTATTCCGCACATAGAAAGACCTCCTTTATACTCCTTACATTTTCCGTTGAGCCCTTATCTATTTTTCACAGGAAGTTTTATTTTCCCGGTTACTTTCCAAATTTTCCTCGTTCTGTGCTTTGGTTCCGGAAGATTTTTGCAGACAGTCCCTGCAAATATAGGAATCATCTTCGGGAAAAAATTGATAATCATCATCCTCTTTCAGGTTTTTTTGACATAAATCACAAATTTTTTCCATTGCGGCCGCCTCCTTTCATTTTTTACTTTTTTTCTTTTTGCTTTTTGAAACTCTCTTACACGCCGGACGTGGCGTTAAATTAAATTCATCGCAAAAATAAACAGGATCTTTATTTGGGAATGTACACGTCTCACTGTTTTCGCAACTGGCACACAACCCTTTTTTTTTCATTTTCCCTCCCTGCTGCGAAACTTTTCTTCCAAAACTTCCTCCGCCTCTTTTTCATAAGCATCCATTACGTAAGAAATTCCGGATATCTTCGCAGCATCTTCAGTCAGCGCCATAATATCCCTGCGGGATATTACTGAAAGATTAAAGTTCCTGCTGCCTGCCATCAGCTGCTGCAGCCCGACCTGTATTTTCCTGCAGAATGTATAAATTCCTATCGCACCCAGCGGGATGTTCTTTATTTCCCGGCCGTATTTTTCTTTCAGCGCCTCGTAGCAGATAAAAATTTCTTCTACGCTGTTTCCGTATCCGGAAACTGTTTTCGGCAGTTTTCCCTGCTTCAGCCATATGCCTATATTCTTGCCGACCATACCCGGTATCATCAAAGCTCTTCCCATGCACACGGCTTTTACATAAGGGCTTCCCATGGCAATCGCCTTGAATACCCCGTCTTCTGTTGAAAAACCTCCTGCAATGGCAATATCCGGAACACTTATTCCTTTTTTGCGGAGTTTCTCACAAAATTTATACGCGAGAGACTGCAGATAAAATGTCGGTATCCCCCATTCATTCATCATAGACCACGGGCTCATTCCTGTGCCGCCGCCGGAGCCGTCAATTGTAATGAGGTCAAGTTTTGCCTCCGCTCCGTACCGTAAAGCCATTGCAAGTTCAACCGCAGAATAAGCTCCTGTCTTGAGTGTGATTCTTTTAAACCCGAGTTTGCGGAGACGCTCAATTTCCTTGAAAAAGGCGTCCCTGGTTACAAAGCCCAGACGGGAGTGTCTTTCAAATGCTCGGATTTCACCTTCCTTGAATGCCTCCTTGACCTCGTGAAGAGCCGGGTCGGGCGTAATAATATAACCCCTTCTTCTCAATTCCATAGCCTTCTCTATGTTCTTGACCTTTATTTCTCCTCCGATGCACTTTGCTCCCTGGCCCCACTTCAGTTCAATTGTGTCCAGTTTATGCTTTTCCAGCACATATTCGGCAACCCCGAATCTTGTATCTTCCACATTCATCTGCACGAGAATCTCACCGTAGTCATCCTTAAACCTTTTATATATTTCTATCCGGCGGTCCATCTCAGGCGACTTCTTAATCTTTCCTCTTCTGTCCAGTTCAAGCCCCGGATCTACCCCGCAGACATTCTCCCCGCAGACAAGTGTAATACCTGAAATCGCAGCACCCACCGCTAAATGTTCCCAGTTTCTTCCCGCCACTTCGGTGGAACCCATAGCGCCCGTAAAAACCGGCACACGCATGCGAACTTTGTTTTTATATCCATACTCTGTCTCTGTATTGACATTCGGAAAAACTGCCGTATCGGGCCCCGGAGCAACTCCTTCAGGCAGACCTTTTGCGCCGGCGGCATAACCCTGTATATTTAAATGGGAATAATCTACAGGATAATTTTTATCCGCGCCGGCAGTTACTTCCCCAAAAGGACCGGGATAAAGGACTTCCCTGCCCCGGAAAGAAGCCAGCCATACTTCACAACCGCCCCTGCAGCCATCCACACAGGCAGAACACATACCCGAAACAGGAACAACGCTTTTTGAGCGGTTGAAAGTTCCCGTAGACGCATCCGCATTGGGTCGTCTCAAATTCATAAAACCTCCCTTTGTCTGTTACAGATTTACAATTTTACGTACCTGTTAATTCCGTCCGGACTCCGGACGATAATGACTTCTGCGTCTGTGAATTACTTCTTTGAAACTTCTATGTTTAGCGGTCTTCTAAAAATCACTGTCGGAAATATTACCGCCTTTAATAAAATTAGAGTACAAATGATTTCCGGCAATGGAAACCGCAATTTTTTAATAAGCGGTAATTTTTACGGCAGTCTTTGCCTAAAGACAACTTTGTCTTGCCTAGTTGTATTATACTTTGAAATTCTCCATTTGTCAATACCCGTACCCGTTAAATTATTTTGAACTCAGTTTGCCCGCCGCAGCACGGTCTATGATGAAGGTACAGTCGGGGTGTTTCTGCAGGATAGAAGCCGGCACTTCCTCCGTCACGGGACCTTCTACGGATCTAAAGATTGCTGCGGCCTTACTTTCCTTATCTGCGATGAGAACTATTTCCTTTGCTTCCATTATAGTCCCGTTTCCCATTGAAAGCGCCTGTTTCGGAACGTCATCTGCGTTTTCAAAGAACCTGGCATTATCCTTTATGGTGTTTTCGGTGAGGTCAACGACTCCCGTCCGCGAGTCCGCGGGGGAGCCCGGCTCGTTGAAGGCGATGTGCCCGTTAGACCCTATACCGAGAAGCTGGAGGTCTATGCCCCCTGCATTTTTTATGGCAGTTTCGTAGTCAGCGCATTCTTTTGCGACATCCGCTGCGAGACCGTTGAGCACGTGCGTATTTTCCTTCGCTATGTTGATGTGGTCAAAAAGATTTTTGTTCATGAAATATCTGTAGCTCTGGTCGTGTGTGCCTGGAATGCCGAGGTATTCGTCAAGGTTGTAGGTTACAACCTGCGAGAAATCCAGACCCTCTTCCCTGTGGAGCCTGACCAATTCGGCGTACATCCTTTCGGGCGTTCCGCCTGTCGCCAGCCCGAGAACTATTTTCGGGTTATTGCGTATCCGTTGCGCGAACAGTTCCGCCGATGCTCTGCTCATCTGTTCCGATGTTTCAACAATGATTAATTTCATTTTACCCCCTTCCTTTCCGTGCAATTATATATTTTTTTCAAGGTATTCCAAATAGAATCAGTCACCCCTGACAATTCTGTTGAGGAACCACAACTTGCTGAGGCGGTTGATTTTTCTGACATATTTTTCCTCCCTGCCCGTCAGGAGATGAGGCGATACCGTCTGTTTCAGGTAAAGAACCGCCGCGTTGTCTATCCACGAAAGAATCGGAATAAGCGGCGGCGCGTGGAAACAGGTCGCAAAGTCAATAATAAAAGGGTCTCCGTTTCTGACGATAACATTACTTTTATGCCTCAGGTCAAAATATAAAATTCCCCTTCTGTGGAATTCATTCACCATACCCTGCAGACGGTCAAAAAAAACGGCGCTGAGACCCTCGCACTCTTTTATTGATTTCCCGTCTATAAATTCAATCAGAATAGAGCTCCCGCCGGGCCGGCCGCAGAATTCGGGGACCCCTGAAACGCCTTTCAGTTTTTTGTAGAACGCCGCCTCGCGGCCTATCAGGAAACTTCCAAGAATGCCCCATTTGGAAAAGTCCTTGTAAACGAGTTCCCGGCCGTTCGCCTCAACAAGCCAGACGTCCGCCTGATGATAGGACGGATTTGACAACCGCCTGATTTTCTTCAAATTATATTTTTCAGTTTAAGGTACAGTATTACGCCACCCGCGACGGCAGCGAACACAATTCCGAGTTCGTCATTTTTCAGAATTTTCTTGTAAGACCATTTTAAACCGCTTTTATTATACGGTTTCAGAGCAGGCAGAAGAGCGGGAACGCTCCTCATATAAACAAGATATTCCTCCCCGTAATGGGCCGCGAGACGCGAACTCTCTATGATTTCCTTTCTGGGATAATAATAGAGGAGAAACGCCGCCTGAAACAAAACCAGGAACCACCACATTCCCGCAGCCAGGCTGAAACCGAACCCGATGAGATACGTGCCGAGATAAAGAGGATGCCTCACATAAGCGTAGGGCCCTGAAATAATCAGTTCCTTCGTTTTTACGAGATGCCCGCAGCCCCATAGACGGAAAAACTCTCCGATGACAACAAAAATAAGACCTATTATAAAAAACAATTTTTCCGGCGAGGCCTTCCACAGCAGAACAACAATACCTATATAAACCGGAATTGTTCTGAACGTAACTTTTTTCAGCAGTTTTTTCACATCAACCTCCTTGCGTAATTTTTATTATAGAATAAAACCGGCACAATTTGCAAATTGCGCCAAAAAAAAGTATCATACAGCCATGAATAAGAAAATTTCAGCGTTTCTTCCCTCTTCCCTCTTCCCTCTTCTCTCTTTACTCTTCACTCTTCACTCTTCACTGCTCGCCGATATTAATACCGGCATTGACATCCGGGGCCGCGGATACAGGACGTCAACTCCTTATTACGGAATCCAGAGAGAAACCGCGCGGAATTTTTTTGAACAGAGAACAAAATTCTATCTTGAAGGGCATCTTAAAAAAGACGTTGAAGCTGTTATAAAACTGCAGAATTTCGGCATCTGGGGAAGAGAGGAAGAGTCGGAATTTTTTCTTGAAAACGCAAATATAAGCGCAAAAAATACTTTCGGCGCGGTTAAAATCGGACGGCAGAACTTCTGCCTGAACGACGGGCTGCTGATAAACGATAACGAAAACGGGATGGACGGTGTAACGCTTGAGACAAAACTTCCATTGGGTTTTAAGGCGTCCGGGGCGGCGTTCAAACTCGTTGAGAGTTCAACGCAGAACTTCTCCGGCGGAGCGGCGGATAAGGATGTTTATCTGATTTCTTTGAAAAAAAAATTTTCCGGAAAGAACATTCTTATAAATTATATCGCTGACATCGACAAAAGTTCGGGCACGAAAAGCCATTCTTTAATCGGTTTAAGATACGAAAGCGCCCTTGTAAAAGAATTACAGTGGACGGTAGAAATTGTAAAAACCGCCGGCTCAAAAAAGGTCTCCGACGCCCTCGCCTATTTTCTGAGAATAAATGCCTTCGGAGACATAGCCAAGATAGGGAAAGGTGGCGGTTTTTTTCTTTTTGCGAGCGGCTCGGGGGACGATGCAAGTTCGCCTGTCTGCGAGGGCTTTCATCCCGCAGTCTCATTCATAAGCGAGAGCGGCGGGTTTGGCGAGTACTACATGAAAAACAGGGGTGAAGGCCTGGACAACTCGATTGAAAATCTTCAGATTATCGGCGGCGGTTTGTCCTGCAGCCCCCAAAAATATCTTAATGTTCTTTTTAATTATTTCAGCTACGCGCTGATGGAAAAAAACATTACAGGGGAAACCGCTATAGGAAAAGAGTTTGACCTCGGGGCGGAATATTCTTACACGGAAAATCTCGGTTTCCGGTTCGTTTTTTCAAGATTTGCCCCTGGGGCGGCGACGGCAACAAGCGGCAGTTCCGTCAGACAGATACTTTTTGAAACAAACCTGACATTTTAATCCAGGTTCACATCAACTATTCTTCCCTCTACTTCCGCTTTTACCGGTGAATTTGCCTTAAAGTAATCAATCTCGGCATCCCTCAGTTTTATGAGAGTATCTTTTATTTCCTTCCCTTCAAGAAACGCCTTAAAACCGTCGCCGCCGCCGGCGACAAAATTGTTCGTGGCAACAGAGTATTCCGCCTCGTCGTCTATTTCCTTCCCGCCGACAATAACATTAAGAAGCCGTTTGTCGGACGGCAGGCGCGAATTTAAAACCATTTTCAATCCGCTCAACTGCAGATATCCCTTCTCGCCCGTGGCGCTCTGCCGCAGCACTTCTCTGACCTGCGCCCCCGTGAGAAGCATCTTCACGATTGTATTGCCGAACGGCGAGACCGCCGAAAGGGCCCTGGCTCTGACCGCGCCGGGCGCTATGTCGTCCCTTATCCCGAAAAGATTCTGAAAAGCAAAATCCGTTTTTGCGGAGTCCCTCATAATATCCGTAATCAGGTTGCCGAGAGGAACGTCGGGGGAATTTCCTGCCCGCCTCAGTATCCAGGAAGATGCAAAACCGATAACCTCGTTCAGTTCCCGGTATTCCGGCGTTTCATACAAAGGTAAAATTTTCTGAACAATATCCGTCGGCGGATAAACGGAAGTGAGCAGTTTTACAAGGCTCCATTTTTTTCTTGCGACGCCTTTTTTACCGACTCTCAAATCAATTCTCCCCGCATACTGCAGACCCCAGCCGGGTTCACATATCATGGTTTTTCCTATTGTTACCGCTTCCTGAAGCGCTATGTGCGTTTCGCCGCCCGCAATAACGTCAATCCCTCTTACATAACGGGCAAGAAGTTTATCATTTTCAAGACCGAGCCCCGAAAGGACGACAATAACATCGCATTTGCCGGAAATTTCATCAACGAATTTTTGAACGGTTCCTGAAGCAGAGGTAACGGTAAACTGCGCGGCGGTTTCGGCAAGCAGAACCCTGTCGAGGTCTTCTTCTATTACACCGATAACGCCGACTTTTATTCCCGCGGCTTCAAATACCGCGAAAGGGGAAACGGAAGGTATCTGCGACCCGTCCCGCAAAAAAAGATTGCAGCAGAGAAAAGGGAAATCCGCCGAAAGAGAAAGTTTCTCAAAATGAGGAAGACCGTAATCAAGTTCGTGATTTCCGCAGGCGGAAGCTCTATAATTCAATTTATTCATAATCTTTACAATCATTTCACCTTTGGCGAGCGCGCCTTCGGGAGCGCCCATAAAAATATCGCCGGCGTCCAGCAGGAGATACGGAACTTCGATTTCCGGCAGATACGTTACGAGAGAGCCGGCGCCGCCCGTTTCGAAGGTCTCGCCCGTTTTGCCGTCGTAGTGTTTTTCCGGCAGAATATAGCCGTGTATATCAGAAGTGTAAATCAGCGCAATATGAACGGTCGTTTTACGTATATAAAATTCCCGTCCGCCGAAAATCACGACAATTAAGCAAACAACTACCAGAAAAACTCTGATAACTTTTTTCACGTTCAGCCCCCTGTGCCCTTCATCTTTACCGTCTGAATTTTAACGGCTTTTTTTCCCTCAATTTCAACAAACACCCCGTGGAACTGCAAATCGCCTTCCGCGACTTCAAACCTGGCGGGGAAACCCGTCAGAAACCTTTTTAAAATTATGTTTTTATCAATGCCTATCACGGAATCATAAGGGCCTGTCATCCCGCAGTCGGTTATGTACGCTGTCCCGTTTACGATTTCGGCGTCATCCGTCGGAACATGGGTGTGCGTGCCGAGAAGGGCGGAAACGCGGCCGGCAAGAAACCACTTCATCGCAATTTTTTCCGACGTCGCCTCCGCATGAAAATCTACGAGGGCCGGAACGTCGAATTTTTCTTTGGCAACCGCCTGAAACGGGCAGTCCAGCGGCCTTTCAATAAAAGTTCTGCCGAGCAGGGAAACCACGCAGAGTTTCTCTTTTCCCTTTTCATAAAAACCCTTCCCGTGCCCGGGACATCCGGCAGGCAGATTCAGCGGCCGCAAAATTCTTTCGTCCTCTATAATTTTAAGCACATCCTTCCGGTCCCAGGCGTGGTCGCCGAGAGTTATAACGTCAATCCCTATTTTGAACAGTTCGTCCGCAATCCCCGTCGTCAGACCCTTACCGCCGGCGGCGTTTTCAGCGTTCGCTATGATAAAATCAGGCCGGTATTTACCGCACACGTCGGGGAGGCATTCTTTCAAAACGTTTCTGCCCGGGCGGCCGAAAATATCACCTATAAACAAAACTTTCAATTCCCCCCCTATAATGGAGACGGCGGATGGTGCCTGACGGAGCCGTCAATCCGAGGAGTTTAGCAGTATGCCCGCAGGATTGCCGGAGCGAACCGCAGACGTGAGCGTCTCCGGAAGGCATCTCCGCCGACGAAAATGTTGCATTGCAAGACCTGACCCCATTACCCGCCAACTACGCCAGTTCGTTCCACCGCTGCTCCCTGATGAGAGATACCTTTAACTGTCCGGGATACTCCACTTCCCTCGCAATTTTCTGGGCAATTTCCCTCGCAAGAACGGGCGCATTGGTTTCGGAAACCTTTTCCGGCTGAACAATAACCCTCACCTCTCTTCCCGCGGAAATTGCAAACGCTTTCTCCACACCGTCGAAAAGCATCGCTATTTCTTCAATTTTTTTAATCCTCTTGAAATAATGTTCGACGGACTCCATCCTTGCCCCGGGTCTCGTGGCGGACAGGGTGTCCGCCACCGAAACCAGAACCGCCTCAAGGCTTTCGAAAGGCACTTCTTCATGGTGCGCTTTTACTGCATTTATGATGATATCCTTTTCACCGTTTTTCTGCAGAATATCGGCGCCGAGGACTGCGTGGGACCCGTCAACTTCGCCCGAAACCGCTTTTCCTATGTCATGCAGAAGACCCGCTCGCGCGGCAGTATCCGCATCTCCGCCGAGTTCGTACGCAATAAACTTTGCGATTTTTGAAACCTCCAGCGAGTGCCGGAGGATATTCTGCTTATATGAAAACCTGAATTCCATTCTCCCCAAAATATCCACCAATTCGTTTTTAAGACCCGTGACACCGGACTCCTGCACCGCATCCGCCCCTATTTCCTTGATGCGGAGAGCGACATCCTCTTCCGCTTTTTTTGAAAGTTCCTCAATCCTGCCCGGATGAATTCTGCCGTCGGCGATAAGCCGTTCTATCGTCAGCTGACCTATGTAGCGCCTGACCCCGTCAAAACTGGAAAGGGTTATTATTCCCGGCGTGTCGTCCACAATCAATTCCACACCCGTCGCCGCCTCAAAAGCCTTTATGTTTCTTCCTTCCTTCCCGATGATTCTTCCCTTCATGTCGTCGTTCGGCAGCTGAACGACGGTCGTGGCGAGCGACTGCACTTCCTCGGTCGCCGACTTCTGAATGGCCGTGGCGATAATCTTCCGCGCTTTGACCTGCGCGTCTTCCTCAGCCTGACGTATAATATCAGCAATAAGTTTCTGCGCGTCCGCCCTCGCTTCATCTTCCATAGATGAAACGAGCATCTTCTTTGCTTCCGCCTGTGACATCTGCGAAACGCTTTCAAGCGAACTCTTCTGACCCAGCGATTTTTTAGCAATTTCTTCTTCCTTCATCTTCAAGAGACGCCCCTTCCTTGCAATATCTTCCATTTGCCCGGAGACGGCTTTTCTTTTCTGGGCGAGTTCCTGTTCCTGCCTGCGGATAAATTCAGATTTCTGCTGAATATTATTAGAGCTCGCTTTCAATGATGCCTCTTTATCCTCGTAACTTTTCCGCATTTCCGCGGAAAGTTTCTGAAACTTGAATTCCTCATCCTTTACGGCATTCTCCTTCAGTTTAAGCGCTTCCTCAACGGCATCTTTCATCAGCGCGGACTTTTTATTTTTCAACGCTGCCCTGTAAATTATGTAAACGATAAAAGCCCCCGCCGCAAAACCCGCGGCAATTCCCTGTATTATTCCCATGTTATCCCCCTTTTTTCGTCTCCGATATACCGTCTTCCGTAACGATAAAATCCATTTTCACATCCTTTAAATCATGCGGAACATTTTCCACAACCTGCATCCGAAAACAAACGCCCGCCTTCGGGGCCGCGCAACCCTTCAAAAAATTATCGTAAAACCCGAATCCGAACCCGAGCCGGCCGCCGGTTTCGTCAAAAACAATTCCCGGGACAAGAACCAAATCCAGATCTCCCGGACTGATTTCCGGATTACCCTGCGGAGGAGAAGGTATGCCGAACCTGCCGGGGACAAGTTGTCCGTACCGGAGAGCGCGCATTGATTCCTTCCCTGAACCCTGCGCGGGCGGAACCGCAGGCAGATAAAGAACCCCGCGCCGGACGACATAATCATTCACAGGCGAAATGTCGGCTTCCCCCCGAACAGGGCAGTAGCTGAGAATCCTGTCTGCATGCTTAAAAACCTCCCATGAAAAAATTCTGCGGCAGATACGCCCGCTCAATTGCCCGCTATTTTCAAGTTTCTGCCTTGCCGGCAGGATTTTTTTCCGGAGTTCTTCCTTTAACAATGTTATGTCTCCTTTCAAGTTCTTTTTCAAAACCGTCCGCCGAAGGCGTACGGTAAATTCTCTCCTTTATAAAAGAGTAGCGCTGGTCCACCCAGCCGCCGGAACTGTGCGGATATTTGTAGAGAGAAGCGCCCCTTTTTGTAAGATGCGCAGGGACCTCCGGCTGTTTGTTTTCGCACAGATTCTCCGCCTTTGAAATTGCTTCATAGCAGGAATTGCTCTTAAATGTCTTCGCGCAGTATATGGTCGCCTGCGAAAGAATGATTCGGGCTTCCGGCATTCCCACAAACTCAACCGCTGAGGCCGAGGCAGCTACAAGCACAAGAGCATCGGGGTCGGCATTTCCGATGTCTTCCGAAGCGAGAATTAACAGGCGCCTCACTATAAATCTCGGGTCCTCGCCTCCTTTTAGCATACAGGCGAGCCAGTAGAGCGCCGAATCAGCGTCGGAACCCCTCACACTCTTGATGAAGGCGGAAATCATGTCGTAGTGATCGCTTTTGTCAAATTTTCTCCCTTTTTCAAGAACCTTCCGCACTTCCTTTTCTTTTATTTCTTTTCCGGGGAATGCCAAATTCAGCAGTTCCAGAAAATTGAGAAGACGCCGGGCATCGCCGGCGGATGCGGCGGCCAAAATCTTTTTTGCGGAAGATGAAATTTTCAAGCGCCCGCCGAAACCTTTATCCGAACTCAGCGCATGTTCGAGAATCCTTCCGCAGGAACGCTCTGTCAGCTCCTGGAACTCAAACACTTTAAGCCGCGAAAGAAGAGCGGTATTCATCCTGTAATACGGGTTTTCAAAACTGATGCCTATCAAGTCAATGTCGCCTCTTTCCACACAGGGCAGAAAAATATTCTGCTGCGTTCTGTTAAAGTGCTCTATTTCATCCACGACGAGAAGCGTTTTAACGGCTTCCTTTTCGAATTCGGCGGCATTTAAAATCTGCCTCATCCGGGCAACGTCCGAGTTCACTGCGTTTACAAAAACAAGTTTATAGTTCAAATTTTCCGCTATAAAGCGCGAAAACGCCGTCTTGCCGCTGCCCGGGGGTCCGTACAGAAGGGATGAAATAAACTTGCCGCTTTCAACCATTTTACGGAGGGGAGCTCCTCTGCCGAAGAGATTTTCCTGACCGTGAAAACCAGCGAGGGTTTCGGGAACCAAACGCCATGCGAGAGGCGGTATATTTTGTTTCTTTGTTTTCATATTTTTATCCCGCCGCCGGCGGGGTTAATTTCCCGCGGAGGGGTGGGCGTGGCCTGAAGAAGGCTTCAGTTAATACGTGGGTTTCCTTATCCCCGCCCCAAGAGACGGAAAATCAGAATCCCATAACCTTCTTAGAGCCCTTCGATGGTCACACACATCACCACGACCGCAGGAATATTACGCAGACACGCATGCCTGCTCATTTTAGCGTTTCTTCCAACCTGCTGTTAAACGATTTTATTTCTTTTTCGTAATCAAATACCCTGGAATCCGCTTTATTTTTCAAAGACAAATATTCCGAAGCCACTTCAAGCAGCGTAATAATCATAATTTTATTCGTGTCAAGCGTTTTTGTTTCCTTTGTCGTTTTGCGCAGCTGCAAATCAACGAACGCCGCAGCTTCCTTAAGACCTTCCTCCGAGCCCTCATCCGTTTCAACGGTATAATCGTTACCCGCAATTCTCAAAGCGCATTTCATACGATATCCTGCATGCTGTTGAGCAGAACGCCAACCTTGTCCCTGATTTTTATCCTTTCCAGCTTCATTTTTTCAACGTCCTTAAAAACCTTTGCCGAAACCTTGTTCTCGCTCCCCATGACATTTATCTGGTCGTTAAGAAACTGCCTTTCTTTTTTCAGTTTTTCGTTTTCCATCCTCAGTATCCTTACGAGATTCACCGCCTTTTCTATGTTTTCGGAAAGTTTTGAAATATCTTCTTTCATCTCATTAATATGTTAAACATTTTTACCTTTTTTGTCAATAATAAAACGAAGTAAAACAGCGTCCCGAAAGCAAACGCAAGAAGCGGGACGGAACAGGCGGCGAAACGAATGTCAACGGAGGGCTTTCCGACGACATGCAGATTCAGAATAAAAGAATGCGGCAGAATAAACAAAAGCCCCCAGAAAAGGAGAACTCTCGTTTTCGCCGAAAAAAACATAAGAAGCAACCCCAGCCAGACGGGATAAATCAAAAACCGTAAATTTACCGGCGTAGAAAGGAAGTGCGGGGAATAACCCGTTAACGCTCTGTAATAACCCCTGAAAAATCTAAAAAAGATTTCGCCGGCGCTCCTGTCGCGAAAAATATACCTTGCAACCGACATATCCCTCCCGCTGTACGGATCCTTCAAAACTTCCGGCGGGCTGCGGAAACCGGGCTGCCCCGCATGTTCGTGACCGTCCCAGAAGCTGGAATGAACATTGAGGACATAAAAGAAAGAACCCTCGTCTTTATGACAATTTATAAAAAAAGGGCCCGATAAAACAAGCGAAACGGCAAGGACAATTGCCGCTCTGATTATTTTTTCCTTCAAAATCAATTTTGAAAAGAACAGAAACCATAAAATCCCTGCGGATAAAATCAAAAGCGACTCCACTCTCGTAAGAAGCAAAGCCGCTCCTGTAACGCCGGTTATAAGAGGATTTGTAAATTTCCCCGGGATGCTATCTCCGAAAGACACGCTCATCCCGAACAGAATAAAAAAGCAGAAAAGCAGGAGAAGAAAAAGATAAAGTTCCAGACGGTGAGCCCTGATGTGGCTGAAAAACATATAAGGGATGAAAAGATAAAAAGAACTGCCCGCAAGAGCCGGCAGGTTCCCGATAGTCATCCTTAAAATCAGAAACAAAACCACGGAAGAGGCGGAGAAAAGAAAAATGCTTCCCGCCCGCATTCCGGTCGCAGGCCTGGAAAAAATCCCCGAACAGCACTTCACCCATAAAATCCAGAAGGGTTCCCGCACGGAAGTTCCGTAAAAATTCGTCATATTTGCGGCCTGTTCCACAAACCCGGGAGCGTCGCCGCCGAGCGGCAGAACATTGGACGCCTTCAAATAAATTACCTTCAGCACGACGGACGCCAGAAGAACCGCAAGAAAAATCGTGAGAATCGTCCTGTCACCGGAAAGCCGTCTATAATTTATCATTTATAGCGGGCGGTTTGTTGGCACGGCATTGCCTCCTGCGAATAATAATGTAACGAGCGGTTTTTGGCACGCGAGGCTGTGTGAAAAACTGCAAGGCGGCGGATGGTGTCTTCCGGAGCCGTCAATCCGAGGAGTTTGACAGTATGCCCGCAGGATTGCCGGAGCGAGCCGCAAACGAGAGCGTCTCCGGAAGGCATCTCCGACGCCGTCAAAACCGCGAGCGGTTTGCACCGCTTGCTTTACCGTTCTCTCAACGTCGCGCCGAAACTTTCTGAAAGGCATTTCAGTATTTTGGACATCTGCTGGTCAACGTCCGTCTGGAGAAGCGTTTTCATGCCTCTGAAAAAAAACCGAAAACTTAAACTTTTCTTTCCATTATCAATCTGGGCGCCCCTGTAAACGTCAAGCAGCCGGAACCCGTAAAGAAAATCAGGTTTCGTTTCCGTTATTTTTGATACGATTTCGCCGTAATTAACGCCGTCGTCCACCGTAATCGAAATATCCCTTTCAACCGAAGGAATGGCGGGCGGAGAAGCGAAGACCTTCTTTTTGCCGCTCAGGTTTTTGAAATAGAACTCAAAATAAACGACGGGCCCGGACAAATAATCTTCCTTTACGTCAAATGACTTTAAAACATCCGAAGATACCTCGCCGGCAAGCAGGACGGGTTTGGCATTTTCAAAAACAAACGCTCTTTTGAGAAAAGGGGAATTTATCCTTCTGCATTTTAAAGCCGCTTCCGAAAAGCCGCCTATAACCGTTTCGATAACGCCTTTCACATAAAAAAAATCCACCATCCTGCATTCGTACATGCTTAAAGGCGCGACTCTTCCCGTGGCAATACCCGCAATCTGCTCATCCTCATGAATACCGCCGGAGTCATTCCCGAACACGCTCCCGCTTTCAAAAATTCTAATGTCCGATACGCCTCTTGCGACATTTCTCCTCAAGGCATCGGCAAGACCCGCAAAAAGAACAGGCCTTAAAATGTTCATATCGGCGGACAGGGGATTTTTTATCTTCAGGAGATTGTCAAACTTCTGCAGGAGGCGGCTCTCCGAAATCATATCGCAGGTTATAACCTCGTCAAAACCCGCGGCAATAAGACCGTCCGTAAAGCAGTTGCGGAACCGGACGGGAGCCGGCAGACCGTAAGGAAGCCGGCGAAGAGGCGGGTACTTGGGTAATATTTTTTCATAACCTGCAAACCTCGCTATTTCCTCGACAAGGTCTTCTTCTATGCAGATGTCATTGCGCCACGTTTTCGGACGGACGAGAATTTCATCGCCGGTTCTTTCAAGGACATCCGCCGCGTGGAGAATTGCTTTTTCCATCACAGGCGTTTCCACACTCATACCGAGAAGCGAGGAAACGTATATTCGTCTCACTTTTATTTTATTTCTCTCCGGCACCGCGCCTTCCTCAAAAATTTTCGCCGCGCGGCCGCCGGCGGTTTCTTTTATCAGCCGCACTGTTCTATACAGCGCTTTTTTTACCATCACGGGGTCCACGCCTCTCGCGAACCTCATTGAAGAGGGCGTGTCTGCGCCGAGTTCTTTGGCGCTTTTGTAAACGGAAGCCGGCTTGAAAAACGCGCTCTCGACGAAAATTGAAGCCGTATTCTCCGAAATAGCGGTTTCCGCTCCACCCATAATGCCGCCCGCAGCGACAGGTTTGCGGTCGTTCCTTATAACGCAGGTGCCTTCCTGCAGAACATGCTCCGCGCCGTCCAGAAGAAGAATTTTTTCGCCGGGAGCCGATGCCGAGATTCTTATAACCTTCGGCTGAAATTTACCCGCGTCAAAAGCGTGAAGCGGCTGACCCAGTTCGAAAAGAACCAGATTGGTAATGTCAACAATGTTATTCTGGGGGTTCATGCCCATAAGAGATATTTTATCTTTTATCCATTTCGGCGAGGGAGCCACCCGGACGCCTTCCAAAAGACAGCCCGTATAAAGAGGACAGTTTTCATCCTCCGAAAAAACACCGAAACCGTCTCCGCCGCCCTCCGGCTGAATCCCGGAAAAATCCGGTTCTTTCAGCGTATAATCCGAAAATAAACTTATCTCCCTCGCAATTCCGTAAACGGAAAGACAGTCGCCCCTGTTCGGCGTGATTTCAACATCCACGATTTCATCCTTCTGAAAAACGAGAGGCGTTCCGAAAGGTATTTTCCCGTCGACAACCATTATGCCTGCCTCATCCTCTCCGACGCCGAGTTCTTTGGCGGATGCAATCATCCCGTTTGAAACGATGTCGCATATCTTCCGCTTTGAAATTTTGAGTCCGCCGGGAAGTTCCGCGCCGACTCTCGCAAAAGCCACATGCAGCCCTTTCTCCACGTTCGGGGCTCCGCAGACGACCGAACACAATTCCCTGCCGTCGCTCACAAGGCAATTTTTAAGTTTCGTTCCCGGGACCGCCGAAACCTTCAGAACCTGAGCCGCCACCACGCCCTTGAAACCGGGCGCGCTCGAAACCTTCTGCGCTTCAAAACCCGCCTTTAACAGGATGCCGAGAACTTCATCCGCATCCTTTACGTCAACAAACTCTTTAAGCCACTTAACGGGAACAATCATTTTTAATTACTCTTCAAACTGCTCCAGAAACCTTATATCGTTGTTATAAAAGTCCCTGATATCCGTCAGACCGTAGTAAATAAGCGCAATCCTCTCCACGCCCATCCCGAAAGCGAGACCCTGAAACTTCTCTTTGTAGCCGGCATTTTTAAAGACCTCGGGGTGGACCATTCCGGCGCCGAGTATTTCAAGATAACCCTGGCGGCCGCAGGTGGAACAACCCGAACCTCCGCAAATCGGGCAGCCTATATCAAGTTCGCAGGACGGCTCCGTGAACGGGAAATAACTCGGCCGGAACCTCGTTTTAACTTCGCCGAAAAGCCGGCTTGCAAAACCCATCAGCACGCCTTTCAAATCGGCGAAGGAAATATCCTTGTCAACCCATAGCCCCTCAATCTGATGAAAAACGGGAAAGTGGGAAGCGTCAATCGCATCTTTTCTGAAGCACTTCCCCGGAATAATCACTGCGATCGGCGGAATATTGTTTTTCAAAATCCTGATCTGCACGGGTGAAGTGTGCGTTCTCAAAAGCCGGTCGCCGGCGCCGTCGATGTAAAAAGTGTCGTGCATATCTCTCGAAGGATGGTGGGCGGGAATGTTCAAAGCGGTGAAGTTATGCCAGTCATCTTCCACGATGGGCCCTTCAACAAGCGAAAAACCCATGGAAAAAAATATTTCCGTGATTTTATCAAGAACAATTTTCAGCGGATGTTTGTGCCCTCTGAAAAAAGGCACTCCGGGAAGAGTGGCGTCTATCTCCGCAACTTTTTCCCCGCCGGTAAAACCCAGCCCGATGTCTTTGATTTCGGATTCTATTTCATCTCTGAGCTTATTGAGTTCCGCCCCGACAGACGGTCTCTGACTCTCCGGTAATTCGGATATTGTTCTTAAAAGACGCGAGACCTTGCCTTTTCTTCCGACGTAAACTACTCTGACGTTGTCAAGCTGGTCCGCATTTTTAATATTTTTAACCGTCTCAAAAAAGTTCTTCCGAATCCTTGATATCTCATTGGAAATATGCATTTTATCCCCTTAATCATTTTGAAAATGCCACAATCTTCTGGAAAGCCGAAAAATCTTCGACCGCGATTCTGTACAGCATCGGCCTGGAAAGGAGAATATTTTTCTTTTTGAGAGCGCTGATGAATCTTGAATACTTCACGCCCTCCTTTTCACAGGCAATGGAAAGGTTGTTAATCCATTCGCTTCGGAACTGCCTCTTTTTGACGCGACGGTCCCTCGTTGCGTAAGCCATTGCCCGTTCGATATTTTCTTTCGCCTGACGGTAATGGCTCCTCTTCGCCCCGATGCTGCCTTTCGCCTGTTTATGAACCTTCCTGCGTTTTTTTCTCTTTATCGTTCCTCTTTTAACTCTTGCCATAATTTTTCTCCTGAAACTCCGCCAAGTGTAGCAAATTTAGAAAGGGATTTCAACAAACGGGGAAACGGAACTCCCGAATTTCGATGCCGTTTGCCTCAGCTTATTTTTTTGCCTTTCAAGAACCTTAAAAAGAACTTCCGGAACATCATCAATCTTCCTGTAAATTTCCAGAATCCTTTCAATCTTTGCAATATTCTCATCGACCCGCAGCGTAAACTGCTTTTCGTAGACCTCTTTCGAGTAGTCCTTATCCAGAACTTTTCTGAAAAGTTCTTTCAGAACCCCATATTCAGGGATAAGCCCCGTGGGTCTTTTTACCGCCCCGGTCTCGCCGCGAATCCTGCGCCCTATCCACTTGAGCCACACCTTCTTGTCGTTCTTTTCATTGAAGAAATTTCCGCTTTTGTCTTTCAGAAAATAATTCAGACCGAAAATAAGCGGCGTTTTCTTCAAATTTTCTCCGAATTCTATATTAGCCCCGATATATTTTCCGACAGGCACCGAAAGGAAATCCAGATTGGACATCGGATTGAAAACCCTTACTCCGACACTCCCCAGAGTCGCAGCGGTTGTCTCCGACTCAAGCGAGGCGCCTTTGGTTACAATTCCGTGAACCCAGTCAAACGCTTCCTCGACCGGGACGCTCGTGTCCGAATCCCTGCCCCCGTAAAGAATACCTCCTACCGTAACACCGCGGGGATTGTGCAAATTCCTGTCAACATTTTTCATACCTTCAAGGGAGACCGTAAACCTTGCGTTCGGATGCGAGGAAGTTATTTCTTTTCCTTTTTCGTCTTTTTTCCCCGGGCTCCACGGGCCTGAATGGTTGAAGCCGGCAGCCGGTTCGTTTCCGTCATGGTCTATCCAGAACGTCTTTTTATCTTCCGTTATCAGGATGTTGGAAAAAATAATCTCCCCGGGGCTGTTGAGCAGATGCCACTGCGGGGGGTCGTCTTTTGAGTTTATCCCCTGGATAATTCCAAACATTCCCCTTTCAACATTAACCGCACGGACCACGCCATCAAACTTTCTTAGATACGCAATGTCATCCCCCACAATCGTCTCACCGTCAAGCATTGCTGTTGATGTCTTGCCGCAGAGAGAAGGAAAAGCGCCGGCGACATAATTAATTTCTCCTTTCCCTTTAATGCCCATAACAAGCATGTGCTCCGTAAGCCACCCTTCCTGCAAAGATCTTCTTATGGCAAGCCGCATGGCAAGTTTTTTAAGACCGATGGTGTTGCCTCCGTACTGCGTATTCGTGCTGTAAACCGTTTCACTTTCAAGGTCTATGTACACTCTTCTCTTATCAAGGTTTTTGGAAGTATTATTTTCAGTCAGCTCGCCGGAGGAATGAACAAACTTAAAGAACCTCGCTTTATCTCCCTGCCTCAAAAATTCCTCGTAACCCTGTCTGTAAAGAAGGTTCTCGCTGTGAGCGACGTAAAACGAATCGGTCAGTTGAACGCAGAGAATGGAAAACGGCGAGCCGGCGGGACCAAGACAGTAAAAGGAAACAATCAGTTCTTTCCCTTTCATTATGTTTTTCAAAAATGAATGGACTTCTTCAAGACCTTTCTCCCTGTCAAGCGTATTTATGCCGGAGCCGAGAGAGACACCTTCAGGCACTAGTATTCTCGTATTTTTTTTATCCCTTGCCTGATCACTGTAGTCGTCAAAATGAATTGTGTGGCCGGATATTGAAAGAGCAGCTTCCTCGCCTTTCGAGAGGGCTTTTTTGCGAATATATTCCAGTTCCTCCGGCGAGCCGCCGCTTACAAAAACGCTCGACGGTTTACAGACATCTATGTACCCGGCAAGAAACTCGTGCAGGGCGGTATTGTTTATCTTCTTCAACTTTCCGTAATTGTCTCTGCCGACTAAATTTTCAAGTTCCATAGCAATTAATATTAAATTACATAATTCCTGTCAATAACCCTTCTCCCTAAAACCTTATGTAAAAATTGGAATCTTCAACTTCAATGCCCCATTCCGTTTCCATGCCGGTTACCCTGCCCGGACCGTCGTAAATCGCCTTTATCAGTTCATTGAGCCCGCCTTCCGGGCCTTTTGCGCGCACCTCCACCGACCCGCCGGGGAGGTTTCTGACAAAACCTTTCAGCCCCAGACCTCTCGCGGCGCTGGCAACAAACCACCGGAAGCCCACTCCCTGGACAAAACCTTTTATAATCAGTTTCACGCTTTTTTCCATTGTTTTATTGTAAAAAATTTTGATAATTTCTCCAAAATTTGATACCTTGCTCTCATGAAAACCATCAGGAACTTTTCTTTTATCGCGCACATTGACCACGGGAAGAGCACCCTTGCCGACAGGGTTCTCGAAATTACGGGAATAATGAAAAAATACGCCGGCAAAACGCCGATGCTCGACAGGATGGCGCTTGAGAAAGAAAGGGGAATAACGATAAAAGCCAAAGCGGTCAACATCCCTTATAAAACCTATAACCTGAACCTGATAGACACGCCCGGTCACGTGGATTTTTCCTACGAGGTCTCGCGGTCCCTCGCTGCGTGCGAGGGCACGGTTCTTATCGTGGACGCCGCATCCGGCATTGAGGCGCAGACAATCGCCAACCTTAATCTGGCGCGGGAAAACAATCTGAAAATAATCCCCGTTCTCAACAAAATTGACCTGCCTAATGCGCGGACGGAACAGGTGTCAAAAGACATAAGCCGGCTGCTTGAATGCGGGCTCGAGAAAATACTTTATGTCTCCGCAAAAGAAGGAACAGGAGTGAAAGAACTTCTGGACAGAATAGTGGAAGACGTACCGCCGCCGGAGGGTGATGCAGACAAAAATCTGAAAGCGCTGATTTTCGATTCGAACTTCGACCCTTTCCGGGGCGTCATTATCTATATACGCCTTTACGACGGTGAAATCAGGCAGGGTATGAAGGTAAAAGCCGTCGCCACAGGAAAAATTTATGAAATTCAGGAGGTGGGGGTTTTTAAACTCATTCCTGAAAAAAGAGAAAAACTCTCCGCGGGGGAAGTCGGCTACGCCGTTGCGGGAGTAAAAGAACTGGTGGAAATAAAAATCGGCGACACTTTGACGGGAGCGGCGGAAAAAACGCCGCCGGTCCCCGGCTTCAGGGAAATCAAACCGTTCGTTTTCTCATCTTTCTATCCGCTGGGCGACACGACCGAAAAAATGCTGCGGGAAGCCATTATGAAACTCCATCTGAATGACGCGTCTTTCTCATGGGAGGCGGAAAAATCAAAAACGCTGGGTCTCGGATACCGGCTCGGTTTTATGGGCTCGCTGCATATGGAAATCGTACAGGAACGCCTTGAAAGAGAATCGGAAATTGAAATCCTCGCTACCGCGCCGCAGGTGATATACCGCGTAAAGGAACAGGGAAAAGACCCGCATAATGTTTCACGGCCCGACGAGTGGCCTGCAAAAGTTAAAATAGAAAAGGTCTACGAACCCGAAATAATAGCTACGGTCATAACCCCCGACACGTGGCTGGGGCCTTCAATGAAACTGCTTGAAAACAGCCGCGCAAAATACATCAGCATGAATTACATAAACCAGCAGAAAGTTATTCTCAAATATAAACTGCCCCTCGCCGAAATGATTGCCGGTTTTTATTCCGCCCTTAAATCAGTAAGCAAG
Organism: bacterium; assembly: GCA_043825615.1. GTDB lineage: Bacteria > CG03 > CG03 > CG03 > CG03 > JBDRMV01. The sequence goes on from JBDRRS010000019.1 coordinate 242,294, forward strand.
GGCTACGCCTCTTTTGATTACAGGCATTCGGGTTTCACCGAAGCGAAACTCGATAAAGTGGACATCCTCGTAAACGGGGTTCCCGTGGAAGCGCTCAGCACAATCCAGCCGAAGGAAAAAGCATATTATTTTGCAAGGGAAATTCTCCAGCGGCTCAGAAAACTCGTCCAGCGCCAGTTGTTTGAGGTGGCTCTTCAGGCAAAAATCGGCGGAAGAATCATCGCGCGCGAAACCATTTCGGCCATCCGAAAAGACGTCATTGCCAAGTGCTACGGCGGCGACATAACAAGAAAACGGAAACTCCTTGAAAAACAGAAAGAAGGGAAAAAGAGGATGAAGAGAATAGGAAGCGTAGACTTGCCTCAGGAAGTTTTTTTTGAGATACTTAAGAAATAGACTTCCTCTTTTCCAACTTTAACAAAAGGGGACGTTATGAAGATTTTAAAGTAGAAAATGGAAAAAATTGTTTTCTTTATCGCATTGGGCTTTGGCGCGCTCCACCTGATTCTCAAACACATCCCCGTCAAAATCCACAAAAGAATACTTGAAGAGGTAAAATCCCTCTTTCAAACGCTTCTTATTGTCTCCGCAATAATGTACTTCATACTGCAGGCATTCAAGATACCGTCCGGTTCGATGAAAGACACTTTTTTAATCAAGGACCACCTATTCGCCTGCAAATTTATTTACGGCTGGTATATTCCTGTTGCAGGGAAATATATCAAATTCAGCACGCCGAAGAGGGGTGACATCATAATTTTCAAATATCCTCTCAACACAAAAAAGGATTTTATAAAAAGATGCATCGGCCTGCCGGGCGAGACAATTGAAATAAAAGACAAAAAAATTTTTATCAACGGAAAAGCCCTGAAAGAATCTTACACTGTTTTCAGAGGCGGGCCGGCGCTTCCGAAAGGGTTGAGCGTCAGAGACAATTTCGGGCCGATAAAAATACCGGAAGATTCATTTTTTGCCATGGGAGACAACCGCGATTACAGCATGGACTCGCGCTTCTGGGGCTGTCTTGAAAGAAAATATCTTCGGGGAAAAGCCCTCTTCAAATACTGGCCCCCGAAGAGAATCGGAATCTGCCGTCACGTAAGACCTGAATTTGTTGTTCAGTAATATTTTTGTATAATACCCCTAATTCCGCGGTAGCTCAGTTGGTAGAGCAGCTGACTGTTAATCAGCGGGTCGCTGGTTCGAGTCCAGCCCGCGGAG
>JBDRRS010000020.1:0-84151 GCA_043825615.1 bacterium
GGAATTACAAATCCATCATCATTGGTAGCAAAATTACCGCCATTAATATCAAGTGTTTGGTCCGCAACCAGATTCTTTATTGACCAGTCAGTAATATCAATCGGCGAATCGGTATTATTGTAAAGTTCAATCCATTCATCAGAAGTAGATTGTACTGTCCCCTTCCAGGCAATTTCATTTATCACAACAGTCATTGAAGGAAGTTCCGCTGATGCTTTGTTCTGTTCGGAACCATAAGGAGCGGACGACCAGCTTGACCAGAGATTTGCATTGTCCTTTGCCTTTATTGCGAAGTAATAGGTTGCTCCGTATGAAAGACCGGAAACAACCCTTCCCGTTTCCTCCTCGCCGAAAGTTCCGGGCGTCCACGAGGATGCGGCAGTATATGTAGAAACTCTCGCGTCGTAAAAATCCCATCCGCCGGAACCGATTACATTCGTCGCATATTTTACCAGATATTGACTGACGTTTCCGCCGCCTGTTCCGTCGTCGCCGGGCGCCGTCCATTTAAGTTTTACAGTTCCGCCGGCATCGCCGGTTATTGCAGTTAGATTTGAAATCGCACAGGGATTGGTTATATCTGTCTGAATTTGCGCCCAGGCGCTGTTTGATGAGTTTACAACTTCCGATGACCAGAAACCATAATTTGTTCCATCATAACCCTTGATTGCAAAATAATATGTTACTCCCGAACTCAATCCCGATACAACTCTCCCTGTTTCTTCCTGACCGAAAGTTCCGGGCGTCCAGGAGGATGCAGCAGTATATGTTGAAACAAATGAGGAATAAAAGTTTGAGGAGGTTATCTGTGAGGTTGCATATTTTACGAGGTAGCCCGAGCAATCACCGCCGCCCGTTCCGTCGTCTCCGGGCGCAATCCATTTTAATTTCACGGTCAGGGGAGAATCTCCTGTTAATGCTGTCAGATTTGAAATAGCGCACGGCGCAGTTTCGTCTCCCCCGCCCGGTGTATATCCTGTCTCACTTGTTCCTTCTGAAGGTGTTGCATCGTCAATCCAGTCAGTGTTATTATCATTATCGGTCTCATCTGTTCTTGATACCGAGTTAGTATCAATGGTAAAAGATACAGTATCTGCAAGTAGAACACTCGGCCATTCTCCTGCATCAACAATGGTTTGTACATCAGCAGTGTCCACCAAACCGTCTCTTTGAAAAACAACAGCATCGATGATTGTTCCACCGCTATTTTTCAACACAATTTCATCTTTGGTTGTGGTAATTGAGGTTGCTACACCATAAACGTCCCAATAGCCAGCGTTGTTATCCGTGATAACAGTATCATTAGTGCCCGCCACGTAGTGAACCACAAGAACCTCTCCATCCCCTATTGTAATGTTCGGGAGAGTCGCATCTGCCGTTGAATCAAGGTCATCTACTGTATATCCGTTCACATTAATGTCCCCACCGCTGATATTTTGAATTTCTACATAGTCTGCTGGCGACCCATAAACATTTACTTCAGTAATAACTAAACTGGTAGATATCGCATTCACCTTCTGTGAGAATAAAGTTATACCAAGAGCAAAAAGAAAAGGGACGGTTCTAATTCTTTTCAATCCCCCTCTTATCCCCGATAAATCCCCCCATCCCCCTTTATTAAAGGATGTAAAAATAGGGACGGAGTTAATTAATTTCCCGATTATTTTCTTGCCTCTTTTCATTTTCTATATTTTATAAATTTCTTTTCTGTGGCCTGTAAAATAAATAACTATTGATTTCTGAGAGGAGTTTATATCATAAATCACTCGCCAAGCCCCTATACGTAATTTGTATAAATCCTTGTATCTTCCGCCCAGCATCTCCGGTCTTATATTTTCAATGTATTTTGATAACCAATGAATCTTTTTAATAATTCTTTCTCGAATCGGTTCACTTAATTTATCTAAATTTTTTTCTGCTTCCTGCCTGTATTCAACTTTATACACTACAATTTTACTCCGTATTTTTCAGCAATTTTCTCTTCGGAAATTGTTCTCCCTTTTCGTTTCAAAATTGAGTCTAATTTTCGTTTAATTTCATCCCGTAGTTCCAAACCATAATCAGGGTCGCTTAGTAACTTTTGAAGTTTCTTATTAACAACTTTTTCAACAATCCCTTCAATTATGGGGATGGTAATCATTTCTCTATCTACTCCATAAATCGCTTGTTTTTCTTTTAGCAACAATCCTGCTTTATTTCTCTTTTTCATTTCTTTCAATCCTCCTTATTAAAATCGGGGACGTCTGCTCCGACACGATAATTATTTTTTAGGCATATCTACCTGTTTCCAGTAGCAGGAAAATCGGGTCACCTGTATTTATTGGAAAATGGGTCACTTCTGATTTTTTTAACTGTATTCTCATGAAAAAAATAGAGGTGACCCTATTTTCCAATAGAAGTGACCCATTTTCCAATAGTTCTTTTACTTGAGACATGTAGATATACCTATTATTTTTTTAAATTGCCGGCTGGAGAAGACGAAGAAAGAAAATGGGTTTTTAACAATGGATAAGATATTTCCATATATTAACATTGCTACCTAATTATATTATACTTTAGAAAGCAAATAGCTGTCAATATGCTTTATATCACAAATCTGTATTTACGTTAAAAAGTTAAAAAAGGACACAATGGCCGGGCGCTCCGCCCTGCATTTCCTTTCAAGGAATTTTAGCAGGATTTAGGTTGTTTCTTTTTCAAACATTTTTAACCCCTGTAAATAATTATACCAGAAGCAAACAGTTTGTCAGCCCCTGAATTTTGTCTGCCCGACCCATCTTATGTGTGGATGGGAGAAATATCATCTTAGACGAAGAATTATACTGCGAGCTAACTCTTTCGTAATAGATTCTAAACTGTCTATATCTGAACATCTCGCTTTATCGCTAAACTCAATCTTCGCATTCTTAACATCAACGATACTTATCGTTATTACGTATTTCCCCATTAATTTGCCGAAATTCCCGACAACAATCTTGTCAACATTCAGAATTTTACCCATTTGAACCGCACACTCAGCAGAAGTACAACCAGCCTGCTGAAAACCCTGCTCTGCCAACACCATTTCCATATTCTGGCGGTCAATAAGGTTTACTACTCCACTTTTGAAAAGTTCTGTACGCAAAAATTCACTGGCAAATGTTGCTTCAGAAGCAGAAACAGCTTGAGGATTTAGATTAGCTACGGCTATATTTATTTTTTCTTTTCGTGTTTTTTTCTTTTGTAATTTTTCTTCGGCCATTTTAATTTTGTCCCTGGAAAGCTGGTGTTCGGGATTAATCTCCAAGACCTTTTGCCATTCGGCAATCGCCTCTTCATATTTACCCTGCTGGAATAACTGAGTCGCTTTGTTAAAATAATATCCCTCTTCCTTCGCGCCCTCTAATATCAAAACCTGACTCCCCTCTTTTACTTCTTTGATTTCCTTTGTTAAGACAGCATCGTAATGAAACTCTTTATCTGTTTTATCCGTGCATTCAATTATTTCTCCAACAGCTATGACCTGGCTGCCGAGCATAATTTTTATTTGTTCTGCCGTAATTTCATTCGGCACGGTAAAACTTATATATGTCTTGTTTTCGTCCTCATTAAAAGACCTGTCGGTAATTTTTCCCGAAATTCCGGGGGCCGGAGTTTTCTCCGCCTCTGCGGCGCCGGACGGACGACTGCCTGCTCCGTTACCCTGAAGGGCACCTTCGGCACGGCGGACAGGCGGCGGGACGGGGACAGGAGGTGATTCATCCCATGAAACCGCATCCCCGACGTGGACTTCTTTATTCTTCTTAGTCAGGACGGCGTCATAATAAAACTCTTTGTCCGTTTTATCAGTATATTCGATTATTTCCCCTTCGGCGATAACTTCCGTGCCGTACATAAGAACTTTTATGTTTTTGCCCGGGATTTCCGACGGGGCGGCGAAACTTATAAATGTTTTGTTTTCTTCCTCATTAAAATGTATGCTTGTAATTTTACCGAGGACGCCGGTGTCGGGCGGAGGAGGTCTTTCTTTTTTCTTTTCTTCTATTTCTCTTTTCAGTTGAATTTTCTCGATGTAATCCAGCGCCTCGTAATTTCCCGGTAAAATTTCAAGAACTTTTAGAAATTTCTTCTCAGATGCCGCAAGTTCGCCCGTCTGAAAAGCATCTTTTCCTTCTTTCAGCAATACCCGTATCGCCGCGTCAAGCTCCGCCTGTTTAAGTTCTTTGTCAATCCTGGCAATGTACGCATTCGCTTTCCGATGCTCGGGAAAAAATCCGGTTACTTTTTCAAATTCCACCAATGCCTCTTCCAATTTAGAATCCCTGTAATATTTTTTTCCAATTCTTAAATGTTTTCTTATTTCATCTCCGTGTTTTATGTCCACCAGTTCCGCTTTAACTTTTAATATTCCATTTTTTGCTCTCTGGTTCTCCGGCTCAAGTTTCAAAACAGAACTGAATTCCGCAATCGCTTTCGCGAGGTCGCCCTGCCTGAAATATTTTTCGCCTGCCCTGCAGCGCAGCGCGTTGCCGGTAACGAGTTCCCGTCTGAAAGACCTCCCGAAACGGAGCGTCAAAGAAAACCTGTGGGTGTTTTCAAGAATCTCGGACGGGGCAAAAGCGTAATCAAAATGAATATTCCTTTTTCCGAACCCGAACCCGAACCTGAGCGCCTTGGAAATCATATCTTTAGACCCGACGAAACCGGCCCTCAAAGAAAAATTATCCGAAAAAGAATATTCGCCACCGGCCGAGACATAGCCATCATTGTCCGACGGATAAGTATAGTCAAGATTCAGCGTGATGTCGTCACCGAACGGAAAAATTCTGTATGAAATCCCTGCCCTGAAAATGAGCGGAATTTCTTCGGTCTCGCTGATATATTTTACCTCTCCGCCGACGTTGCTTGCGGAAATTCCGAAGTTCATATCGCAGGAAAGATTGCAAAGTAAACCCAAATCAAAACAGTACGCGGAGGCGCTTTCGTCGGCAAGCGATTCCTGTATGAATTTTATGCTGGCGCCCGCCGAAACGCCATTTAATTTCCGACCGTAGGAAAGGATGCCCATTCTGTCCGAAACGTCCCACTTCTTATTCGTCGGCAATCCGGTATTGTCGTAACCCGGAATATCATTTTTCGAAAGGTAATACAAAGAACCCGCAAACGAGCCCAAACTTTCCGACGGGTGGAGATAACCGAGAAAAGAATAACTTATGCCGTCGAGCCACTCGGTATGAGCGGCGGTGAACTCCTGATAACCTGCCTGTGAAATTCCGGCGGGATTATAATAAACCGCATCCAGCCCTCCGGCGCTGGCGACGTACGCTTCTCCCATTCCGACCGCGCGGACGGCTGCGGGGATTTTCAGAAAATTCAAAGCGGAACTTCCGGGAGAACCCGCGAAAGCAGATATGGAAAATAAAAAATGGAAAATGAAAAATAAAATAACTGCTTGCTTAATCTCCCCTGCCCGGCAGGCAGGCAGGCAATCCCTTAATCTTTTAACCTCTATTTTATTCATCGTATAATAATCAAATTTCCGTGTTTTTCTTCAACGCCGTTTGAGATGTAATAAATGTACAGGCCGCTTGCGACTTTTTCGTTACTCTCGTTTGTGACGGGGTACCACTCTTGCACCATCTCTCCCGATGAATACAGATAATGAAGCGTCTTCACCAGTTCGCCGCTTATCGTGTAAATTTTTATCGTCGCTTTTGAACCGAGATTCGCAAAACTGATTCTGTCTGTACCCGTTTCATCTTTTCCGTCGGAGGGCTTATAGGGGACAGGGTAAGCGTATGCCTTCATTAAATTTGTGATACTTTCCCCCGCAAGAACAAAACTGGAAAGGTGATATACGTCCGCCGAAACCGTTTTGTTTACTTTGTTGATTGATGCGCCGGGCAATTTTATAAGCACGTTTTTATCTTCATCAAGATACCAGACGTTCACTGTTTCCGTATCTATATTCACCGGCAGATTTTCATAAGCAAGAGTAACTGCAACTTTATTGCCCGTATTTACGGCGATTTTTGCGCCGGTACTGTTGTATGCGGTAAATTCTCTTGCCGATGAGGAGAGCGGGACGCAAAAAGTGTCATCCTCCGGGCTTAATTTTGGAACTGAATTGTTAATTTCCTTTGTGCTGATGATAACATAGGCGTTTTCAGAAAAAGCGCCCGCCGGTATTTCCACACAGACCTTTTCATTTTCTTCAAAACTGGCGTAAACAATGTTTTCCTCGTCGGGATTCATCAGAGTTGAGAACTCAAAAGTTTCTACGACGCCAAGTTTATTTCCGGTAATGTCCGTTATATCCGAAGAAACATTCAGTTCGTAAAAATAATTATTTTTTAATTTTCCTCCTTCAACAGGGATAAATGTGGTAATGTTTGTATTTGTGTCATGTGAAATCCGGATGGGAACCGAACTTCCCGCAATGCCAAGATTATCCCGTATAACTTCAAGGGATACCATTTGATTTATGCCGGCCGTTGATATTTTTTCGTCAAAGAGAATTTCCGGAAAATCATCAATGCTCACCCCATATTTTGCGGATATAAAATTTATAGCGGGTTTCGTAACGTCAACAATCTGACCGGCTGAAGCAGCCGCCGGGCTGAAAAGCCCCGCGCCGTTTTCCGCTTTAACCAGAAAATAATAAATTTCTCCGTCGATTAAAGGGAGACCTGGTTTTGTAACGGTTGTGGTGTCTCCGGCGCTTTCCCAGTTTAGAATATCCGCCGTGGATGACGAAGTTCCGATTGCGTACCAGTATGCTGCAATCCCGCTGAGCGTGTCAACCGAAATTGTCCAGTTGGCTGATAAAGTCGTTGATGAACCTGCCCATCCGATATCTTCGCCCGTTCCATCGTTTACCACGGTTATTGCAGAGGGGGACGTAACATCTATTTGCGTTCTGTAATTTGAAACATCGGACAGGGTCTCTGCTTCACTTTCCACAATGAGATGAAAATACCATGTCCCCTCCTGAGCCGCTGTCAGGGCACAATTTGTTTCAGTCGTGAAGTAGCCGTTCGTCATAATATAATCAGTGGTTCGCGCCGCCATGCTGTCAAGCAAATAATAAAAACCACGAACTCCGGAGGGAGCGCTTCCCGTCCAGTTATAAGAAATGGTTGTGCCGCTGTACCATTTACTTTGGTCGGGGTGAGTGAGGGAAGTCAGAGAATCTATTGTTGGTTCCACAATGTCAACAATCTGACCGTCGGAAGCCGACGCCGGGCTGAAAAGTCCCGCGCCGTTTTCCGCTTTAACCAAAAAATAATACGCTACTTTGTCGAATAAAGAGAGCCCTGTTGTTGTAGTGGATGTATTATTCCCTGCATTTTTCCAGCCGCCTGTAATATCTGTTAAAGATGACGAAGTTCCGACTGCAAACCAGTATGCTGCAATCCCGCTGAGCGTGTCAACCGAAATTGTCCAGTTGGCGGATAAAGTCGTTGTTGAAGGTGTCCAGCTCTCATCTTCGCCTGTTCCATCGTTTACCGTTGTTATTGCAGAGGGTGACGAAACATCTATTTTCGTCATAAAGTTGGAAACATTTGAGAGTTTCCCTGTCGCCGTACTTGACGCAATGAGATGAAAATACCAGATTCCCTCCTGAGCCGCTGTCAGGACACAATTTGTTTCAGTCGTGGAGAGATCGTTCGTCATAATATAATCAGTGGTTCGCGCCTCCATGCCGTCAAGCAAATAATAAAAAACGAGCGAGCCGCCCGAAGGGTCGATTCCCGTCCAGGTATAGGAAATTTCTGTGGCGCTGTACCACTCGTTTTGGTCAGAGTGAGTATCAGAGGTTAGAGAATCTATCCGTGGTTTCATAATATCAACAACCTGACCGTTTGAACTGGCAGGCGCGCTTTTCAAGCCCACTCCATTTTCTGCCTTAACCAGAAAGTAATAGGTTGTCCCATTGTCTAAGGAAAGCCCTGTTTTCGTAACAGACCTGTCACTCCCGACATATTCCCATGTAGAAATTTCTGTCGTAAATGACGATTCCCCGATTGCAAACCAGTAGCCGGCAATCCCGGACTCGCTGTCGGCCGCCGCATCCCATGTCGCTGAAATCGTGGTCGTTGAAGGAAAATCTACAATATCATTATCGGGGATTTCTCCATCATTGACAACGGCAGGAGGATAGGGAGGTGTTACATCGGGAACCGCTCCGTCCGAGGAAACGCTCTCGCTCAAAAGGCCATGGCTGTTTTCCGCCTTAACCGTAAAATAATATGTCACTCCATTTTCCAGATTCAGTCCTGTAATTGCCGTCGATACATTTACTCCGTTATCCTGCCAGCCCAAAAATTCAGCACCTCCCGCGTTCTTGCTTGATATTGCAAACCGGTAGCCGGCAATGCCGGACTCGCTGTCGCTTGCCGCATCCCAGTTTGCCGAAATCGTGGTCGTTGAATTGAAATAAGCAATGTCAACGCCCACACCGGCGCCGTCCCATACAGTGGAAGGTGGCGAAGGGGGAGTTATGTCGGAAACCGCTCCGTTTGAGGAAACAAGAGCACTTTCCAGACCGGCATTATTTTCTGCCTTAACCAGAAAATAATACGTTACTCCGTTGATTAAAGAGAGCCCTGTTGTTGTAGTGGATGTATTATTCCCTGCATTTTTCCAGCCGCCTGTAATATCCGTTAAAGATGACGAAGTTCCGACTGCAAACCAGTAGCCGGCAATCCCGGACTCGCTGTCGGCCGCCGCATCCCATGTCGCTGAAATCGTGGTCGTTGAATTGAAATAAGCAATGTCAACGCCCGCGCCGTCCCGGACAATGGAAGGCGGCGAAGGAGGAGTTATGTCGGAAACCGCGCCGTCCGAGGAAGTGATATTGCTCAAAAGACCCTGACCGTTTTCCGCTTTGACCAGAAAGTAATAAGTTGTTCCATGGGACAGGGAAAGACCTGATTTTGTGACAGAAATGTTACTTCCGGCATCTATCCAGCCGCCTGTAATATCCGTTAAAGATGACGAAGTTCCGACTGCATACCGGTAGCCGGCAATCCCGGACTCGCCGTCGCTGGCCGCAGACCAGTTTGCCGAAATCGTGGTCGTTGAACCGAAATAATCAACATCAACACTGACAGTGTTTCCGTCGTAAACAATGCCAGGAGGAGAGGAAGGCGTGGCGTCTGTTTTTGCAAAAGCAAATGCCTGATTCCCTGCGGATGATTTAATGTCAATTGAAGAAAGATTATCTTCATCATCCGTGCTCTTTATGCCGAAATAATATGTGACACCGCCTGTAAGATTTCCGATAGTCATTGTTTCCGTGATTCCCGGATCACCCGGAGTTGGCTCTCCCGATGCCTGATAAGAATAATTATTCCACCACGCGGTCGTATCCGAAAGGGTGAACGTCGCATATCTTAAATCGTAAGAGGAGACAGAACCTCCTTCCGCTCCATCCTCGTGAGGAGCCGTCCACTGAAGTTTTATTTCTCCATAGGTATTTCCGGTCGAAGTAAATAAATCTGCGACTGCCTCAGGAGCAACCGTGTCGCCGACGACAAATACCTCATTTGAATATCTCCTTTCGTAATAATAATCCGTTCTTACCGCAGAGACCCTGTAATAGTAGTCTTCCCCGGAGTCAATGGTTGTGTCTATATATGAAGAATCGGAAACGGGCGAGGCCGTTATTTTTTTATAAATTCCTGTGGGATCGCCGGCCATTCCCGGCTGTGTGTCAAAACCGGCGCCGCCAGCCCCCCCTGAACAGGTCGCCCTGAAAACATCATAAGCGCAAGTTATAGAATTTCCCTGAGTGTCAAGTGTTGTATTATTCCAATCCAGAGTAACTGAAATTGCGGTTTGATCTGTCACCGTCAGCCCAGTGGGAAGAGCGGGAGGAGAAGCAGAATAAACCCCTGAAAGAAAAGAAGGAGAATCGGGATAAGTGCATTCTCTTACAATATCGTAGTTTCCCTGATTGTCACATTTGACAATTATGTCCCCGTCAAGATTATTCCTGTAAATTTTTGCGTCTGTATAATCTATGATATTATCAAAGGCAGAGCTCGAAAAAACAGTCCCGCCGTCCATCTGTATCGCATATTGCGGTTTCATCGTCGTCAAAAAACCATAACGGCTTGAAGTGGCAGAACCATGGTGATGAACTTTATAAAAATCCGTATTGGCTAAATCGCTTGAATTAATTCCTGATTCCACTGAAGATTCAGCATCACCGCCAAAGAGAAAGCTTGCCGAGCCGAGTGAAACCTTAAGCACCAGAGAACGGTTATTATCTGAAGCAGCATCATTTGCAGCGAGCACCTTGCATATGACATCATTATCCCATCCGGGCCCTACATTTGTAGAGGGTCCGCTTATATACTCACCTGCGGTTGGATTATATATCGGACATCCCTCACTTCCAAGTTGCGGCTGCATATCCGCCTCTTCAGCACTGCCTGTGCAATAAAAATTCTCAACCACATAGTTTGACATAACATATTTCAGTCCGCCGAAATGGTCAGTGTGGTCATGAGAAAGGGCCATAAAGTTTATGGTTGTGACGGATTTGGACTGCAAAAATGCGTTTATTTTCGTATAGGCGCTTGAAGAACCTCCGTCAATCATTACGTTTTTTCCATTCGGAAGTTCAATATAGATTACCTCCTGGTTGGGAACGAGATAATAGACTTTCATATATCCCGCGCAGACAAGCGGTGAAATAAAAAAGTAAAAAAGTAAAAAAGTAATTATGGCTGATTTCTTTTTCATTCTCTGATTTTCAGCAACTTTATCGTTCATGTTTTTCAAAAATATATCATTCTATTTTTCCAGCCACTCAAACCGTTTTGAGTTGAAAAGATTCTTATTTTTCTTTTTGCGTTTCATCTTTGTTAATTTTATCGAACAATTCGTTCAGAACCTGCGCCAGGCCGGTCAGTTCGTCTCCCTTCCTCAGCCAGATTTTTTTTGAGAAATCGCCGCTCGTGAGAACTTCCCGGATAATCTTTTCTATTTTGTAAACGGGCCCGGCAATTTTGTGCGAGACAAATATCGAAAAAACCGCAATAAACAAAATATAAACGATGCTTCCGATGAACAGTTTATGCTGTATTGCCGCCAGGTCGCTTGCCATTCTTTGCGAATAAAGACCGGGCAGAATCGTGTGAATGGAGTAATAAGTGTAAATTTGGGCGATGGCAAACATCAAAATCAAAACGACGCCTATTCTTACGGCGTACTTAATCTGCATTTTTTTGTTAATCAGGTAATTTCTTCTTCTATACATAAAATCCCCCTAAAAATCCCTTTTCATCCCTCTTATCTTAATTTTCCGATATGCTCGCTCGCTTCCCCGTCGTACTTCGTCATAAGAAGTTTCAGCCATTGTTCAACCGCCATTCTTTTATATTTCCCGAAGGAGAGCCTGACTTCCTTTTCAAGTTCCTCGCAGAGAAGAGCCAGACCCCTTCTCGCCTCAACCGCGCGGGGATTTTTCTCAAGACAGGCGTAATAAACGTCAAGGGCGTATCCCGTCATTCCGCGCTTTCTGAACAAGCCCGCCAGATGTTCGTAAAGGATTTCTTCGCGGGGATGCTTTTTGATTGCTTCGTCATAAATCAGAACCACGTCCGCCACGTTGTCTTCCAGAAAATACGACCGGGTGTGCAGCAGTTCCAGTTCCCCCTTGTCAATCTTTTGCCATTTTATTCTGCTGTCGACAGGAATTTTTTGAGCCGCCGTTAAGAGCGCCGAGCAGGAAAATCCCCCGCCGGGCTTTTTATCGCACAAAATTATTTCACCGCCGGCGGGAACACCTCCGTCCGTAATAAAATTCACGAACTTTTCCGCAATCTCACGGGGGACGGCAAACGTTATGAACAACTTTTTCTCCGCTTCTATAAAAAAAGAGGCGCTCACTTCTCCGGTCTTTGAGTATTCCTCTTTTTGTTTTACCGTCTTTTCCATGATTTCCCGAATATCCTTTTGCGCCGACAGGTTTTCAAAATCAACCGGACTCAGATTGCCGTCCTCATCCATTGCCCTTATGTGAAAAAAAACATCCTGCATCGGTGGAAGACCTTTAACCCGCAGGACTTCCATCGTTCCCTGTCCCGAGGGCGGAGCTCCCGTACCGTTAATTTTTTTAGCGAAGTTCCACCACGCGTCGGCATCGTCCGACAAATCTGCGACGGTAAAAGTCGCATACTTTATCTCGTAAAAACTTGCCCTCCCCGAAAGTCCGTCGCCGCCCGGCGCCGTCCAGGTCAGCATTGCTTCTCCTGTTTTCTTCCACAGCACAGCCATCAAATCGGTAATTGCGCTGGGCGTCGTTCTGCCGGCCGCTTGCGCCTGAGGCGCCGTTTGAAAAAAAAGTAAAAACGACAGAATAAGGATAAACGGGGAGGGGGTCAGGTCTTGCAATGCAACACACGGGTCGGAAAAGGCGAAGATAAATCTTCGCACTGCAATCAGCTTTGTATCGAACATAATGACGATAAATTATCAGAGTATGGAAAAAAAGTAGGACGTCCCCTTTTTCTCCTTTTTCTCATAAGTTTACGGGAATCGGTTTTATGCCCCATATTTCCCCTGCATATTCTTTGATAGCCCTGTCGCTTGAAAAATAACCCATATTGGCAATGTTTATCAGCGCCTTTTTCTGCCAGGCAAGTTTATCCCTGAAATCGGCGTTTACTCTTCCGCGCGCTGCCGCATAACTCATCAAATCGGCGAGCAGAAAATATTTGTCGGGCGGGCCGCCGTCCGAACCGGACATAACCGAATCGTAGAGCGGTTTAAACAGCGCCTCATCGCCGCCGGCAAGTTCGCCGGATTTAAGCATTTCCATAACTTTCTTTATTTCCGGTTCCCTCTCGCAGAGTTCCTGCGGATTGTGCCGGCCGGGTAATGACATCTGTTCAATTTCCTCCGCTTTCAGGCCGAAGATATAAATGTTTTCCTCGCCGACGTTTTCCATTATTTCTATGTTCGCCCCGTCGAGAGTTCCTACGGTGAGCGCGCCGTTGAGCGCAAATTTCATATTTCCCGTTCCCGACGCCTCCTTGCCCGCCGTTGAAATCTGTTCGCTCACGTCCGTCGCCGGAATGATTTTTTCCGCGAGTGAAACATTATAGTTGGCAAGAAAAACAACTTTTATTTTTCCGTTCACGGCCTTGTCATTATTGACAATATCGGCGACGCTGTTAATCAGTTTGATAATGAGTTTTGCCATGAAATAGCCGGGAGCCGCCTTCCCCGCAAAGATAAATGTCGCCGGGGAAATATCCAGCGACGGATTGTCCCTGAGTCTGTTGTAAAGCATGATGATGTGCATAACGTTGAGGAACTGCCTTTTGTATTCGTGGAGACGTTTCACTTGTGAATCAAAAATCGATTTTATATCGACCTCTATTCCGTTCCGGTCTTTTATAAACTCCGCGAGTTCTTTCTTGTTCTTCTCTTTTGTTTTGTGCAGCGCTATCAGGAAATTTTTGTCGTCCGCAAACTGCTCCAGTTTTTTGAGTTCGTTCAAATCGGTAATCCACCTGCCGCCGATTCTCTCCGTAATCAAACGTGCCAGCATCGGGTTTGCCAGAAGGAGCCATCTCCTCTGCGTGATGCCGTTCGTTTTGTTGTTGAATTTTTCCGGCCAGAGATTATAAAAATCCTTAAAAATGCTGTTTTTAAGTATTTCGGTGTGAAGTTTCGCCACGCCGTTTACGGAATGGGAACCGACAATGGCGAGATTTGCCATCCTCACTTCTTTTTCCGCGCTTTCCTCTATGACCGACATTCTGTTGACTTTTTCTTCATCGTCGGGATATTCCGCCCTTACACGGTCGAGGAAGCACCTGTTTATTTCAAAGACAATCTGAGCGTGTCTCGGGAGAAGATTTTGAAAAAGGCCGAGAGGCCATTTTTCAAGCGCCTCCTGCATAACCGTGTGATTCGTAAACGCGAATGTCTTTACCGTTATGTCCCACGCCGTGCTCCACCTGACGCCGTATTCATCCAGCAGCAGACGCATCAGTTCGGGTATCCCGAGAGCAGGGTGCGTGTCGTTCAGCTGGACGGCGACCTTGTCGGC
The DNA here is from genome assembly GCA_043825615.1 of bacterium. Classification (GTDB taxonomy): domain Bacteria; phylum CG03; class CG03; order CG03; family CG03; genus JBDRMV01. The sequence continues at coordinate 14,054 of JBDRRS010000020.1, forward strand.
GAACTTGTCGAAGTTCTCGTACGTTTTGAGGTAGCGTCTTATTATGTCCTGAAGAGTCGCTGAAACAAAAAAATACTCCTGCTTGAACCTGAGTTCCTTCCCCTTGTAAATGTTATCGCTCGGATAAAGAACCTTGGAAATGTTCTCCGAATCATTTTTGTCTTCGACCGCCTTCATGTAATCGCCCTGATTAAAAATTTTCAAATCAAACTGGTTTGACGAGCGCGCCGACCAGAGCCGCAGGGTGTTGACCGTGTTGTTGCCGTATCCGATTATCGGTATATCGTGCGGGACGGCAAGAACATCTTTCGTGTTTACCCATGTGAATTTCGGCCTGCCGAACTCGTCCTGTTCCTCTTTTGCCTCTCCGTAAAAATGAATGGGTATCGCGTATTCGGGCCTCTCAATGTCCCATGGATAATTAAACTTCAGCCACTCGTCCGGCTCTTCCACCTGAAAGCCGTCTTTTATGCTCTGTTTGAAAATGCCGAATTCATATCTTAAACCGTAGCCGTATCCGGGGAGCTCCATCGTTGCCATTGAATCGAGAAAACACGCCGCCAGACGGCCGAGACCGCCGTTCCCGAGACCGGCATCCGGCTCGAGTTCCAGCAGGCGCCCGAAATCATACCCCGACTTTTTCATCACGTATTTGACCTCGTCAATAATGTTGAGATTGATTATGTTGTTGAGAAGCGCCCTGCCGAGAAGGAATTCAAGAGAAAGATAATAAATTCTTTTTGCGTCCTTGTTATAGTATGCCTGCTGGGTTTTGCTCCAGCGTTCGACCAGACGGTCCCTGACGGCATAGGCAAGCCCGAGATACCTGTCATGGTCGGTGGCGGAGAACGCGTCCTTCGCCCTCGTGTAGTGGAGATGATTTACAAGCGAAATCCGCAGAGCGTCGGTGTCTATTCCCTTCCTGTAATCTTTCCACACATCCCTCTGCTTTTTTTCTGCCATACTATTTCCTTTTTTCCCCCGACCCCGCCAGAGCGGACGAAGACGTCGCCTCAGGCGGGCGCCCTGCCCCCATTGTCCCGAAGGGATCCCTTTTGGGAAAAAGGGGGCTTTTCCGCCTTTAATTGTATTCATTTACCGTTCAGGTTGTCAACATTTTTTTAAATTTTTCTTTGTCTTTGAAAGGGCCTATCAGAGCGAGGTTGAGCGTTTCATCTTTCAGCACGTCATTCGCAACCCTTCTTATATCCTGAACTGTCACTTTTTTTATCAGCCCGAGCCGTTCTTCCGGAGTCAATATCCTGCCGAGACGGAGTTCCTGTCCGCCTATATATCCCGCAATGCCCGAAGAACTGTCCAGGGACATATAGAGATAACCCGTAACGGCATTCTTCGCTCTTTCAAGTTCTTCTGTTTTTACATCTTCGCCCTTCAGCTTTCTGAACTCGCCGAGAATTATTCTGATTGTCTCTTCAATATTCCCGTGTCCCGCTCCGGCGTGGACAACAAAATTGCCGGTGTCAAAAAAACTCTGGTTTAACGCGCCCACCGAATAGACGAGCCCTTTCTCTTCCCGCAGAATCGTAAAAAGACGCGAACTCATATTCCCGCCGACTATCAAATTCATAAGAGCGAGCGCGTAATAGTCGGGGTGCTCGTAATTGTAAGCCCTGTTCCCGATGCAGAGATGCGTCTGCTCGGTTTTCTGATAACGGAGTTCAACGGCCTGCGAGGTCTGGCTCTCGTGAACGGGTAAAAATTCCGCGCTGCAGCCGGATTCAAATCCGCCGAAATATCTGTTTACCAGACCCAGGGCGCTTTTCACGTCAATATTGCCCGCCAGCGATATGATTATGTTGCTGCCGATAAAACTTTCCCTGAAATGTTCAAACATTTCAGAACGCGAAATTTTATTCAGAACCCTTTCATTGCCGGCGATATCAAAACCAAGCGGCTGGTCGCCGTAAAGAAGCCGGTTGAAAATCTCCCACACATAAATCGACGGATGGTCTTTCCGCATTTTTATTTCCTCGAGAATGGCCGTCCTTTCGGTTTCAATGTGCTTCTGTTCAAATTTGGAGCAGGAAAGAATATCGGAAAGAATATCAACGGCTTTCTCAAAATGCTCGTCAAGAAGTTTCACATAAAAGTGACTGTACTCCTGTCCCGTGGAACCGTTCATGTCGGCGCCCATGTTGTCTATTTCCTTTGATATTACAAGAGCGTCCGGGCGGCGGGCAGTACCCTTGAAGAGCAGGTGTTCAATAAAATGCGTGATACCGTTGCTGTTCTTCCTCTCATAACGGGAACCTGTTTTTACCAGCACGTTTACACTGACAATTCTCGTCGTTTTAACAGGCGCCAGCAGAACCTTTATCCCGTTGTTCAGGGTAAATTTTTCATATTCAAATATTTCTTTCATCATTTTGCTGCTATTTTTATATTTTTCATATTTTCTTTAATACTTTACTTCAGCTTTTTTACCAGTGCCGCCACTCTTTTTCCAAGAGCCACGCACTGTTTTTCCACACGGCTGTCAGGATGCCCGATTGAAACGGGACCATAGTGGTCTCCTGTATGAGTTCCCTGTATAACCATACCGTGAATCAGCATTGCGTTGATAATGTCAAGGATTGTCGTTTCGTTTCCTCCGCCGATGTTCGCTGCAGAGGAAAACGCGCCGCCGACACGCCCTTCAAGACCTCCGTGCAAGGAGACGCTCTCGTCAAGAAGTTTCTTGATTTCCGACGCCATTCCTCCGTAATAAGTGGGTGACCCGATAATAATCCCGTCATAATTTAGAAGATCTGACGCTTTTACTTTACCGACCTCTTTCACCTCGCATTCCGCGCCGGCGGTCACAACACCTTTTCCGACGAGTTCCGCCATTTTTTTTGTGTTTCCGCTTCTTGAATAGTAAATCACAATAACCCTGCTCATCATTCCCTCCGTTATACTTATTTTACTGCCTGCTTAAGTTTTTTTACAGATTCTATATTTTTATTTTTCAGAAACTTCTGCAAATCTTTAATGTTTACACTTCCGGCGGAATCCCTGCCCCCGCCCGACTCTGCATATTCTCTCACTAAATCCCGCAAACTGCCTGCATCAAGGTTGTTAAGCGATGACTGTAAATCTTGCAGTTCCTTGTCGTTTACTTTTTTTAGCTCACTGATATATCTGTTCATCTTCTGAAGAGATTGTAATTTCTCCAACCCCTGAACTTTTTTTGTTCTTTTTAACAGGTTGTGCTTTTGCGCAAGTGAAAATACAACTGATTTCTTCAGCCCTGCAGGCGTGTCAAAGGATGTAAAAGTCCTCGCAATGTCCGCCGCCCACAGGAGAATTAAAATTATGAATACCCCCTTGAAAAGACCGGCGACAGCGCCCCAGTAGCGGTTTATCCAGCGGAATTTACTGTCCCTGAGCGCGAGCGTCTCGATAAGCCGTCCGATAAGGATTATCAGAAAATACAGAACCAGCCACGAAACAAATCTTCCGGCTGACTGTAAAACGAAATCATCCAGCGCCGACGTCTTGACGAGCTTAAGCAGATGTCCCGCCAGCGGGCCAGAGAGGACAAATGCCAGTACAATAGCGAGCAGGCTGAAGACCTCTTTTAACGCGCCCTGCAGAAAACCCCACGCTATAAAACCGAGCAGTACAAAAATAATAATCAAATCGGCTGTCATTTTTTTAGTATATCAAATTTTATTCCGCCCTTGTAGCAAGCGCGGGGTTTGCCATTGAACCAAATCCGCTCTTTTGCTAAAATAATTTGCAAGAGGTAAAGATTTAGGAGGTAAGACATGGCAAGAACTGAAGTGATTACCCGTGAGGGTCTCGGAGCGGATGAGGGAAAACTTTTAACGCTTTGTTTAACGGCAGCGTGCGACCTGCTGGATGCGGACGGCGGTTCGATTATGCTTCTGGACGAAACAAAGAAGAACCTGATTGTCAGCGCCGCCGCAGGAGCGAATAAGCATGACGCCATCGGAAAAGGCGTACTCGTCGGAGAAAGGGTCTCCGGAAAAGCAGCCGAGAAAAGAGAGGCGGTTCTGTTACAGGGGAAAGTCGACATCAACAAAGACGAGCGCTTCCGCCGGATGAAAGAATACGAAAAAATCAATTCCGGAATGAGCGTCCCCATGATAAAAGGGGACAAACTCCTCGGAGTGATGAATCTGAAAAGGACGGAAAAAGACACGGCGCTCAGCCAGGATGACATGGCCAAGGCGGGAATTTTCGCCCGCGAGCTGGCTATCGCCCTAAGTTAACCCTGCCTCGCCAAAAAAACATCCGCCCTGGCGGAATCAAGCCGCTGTGCGGGTTTCACGGTGAACTATCTATTTGTTGATACGGAAACAGGCGGGCTGGATGCGGACAAATACAGCATACTTTCGCTCGGCTGCGCCATTGCGTCCAGAGATGAAATATTAAAAACTCTTGAAATCAAAATTAGAGAACCCCGTATAGTCACGGGGGGAGGATTGAATATCAACAAAATAGACCTGAACGAACATGCAAAGGAAGCCATTCCGCCGGAAGAAGTGGTAAAAAAATTTCTCTCTTTTGTTTTAGAGACACCGGATATCTACAGGAATGAGTTAGGAAAAATAATATTATTCGGCCATAATGTCTACTTTGACATATCTTTTATCCGGCGTTTGTTCTTTTTTACAAAGTACAATTATAAAGATACATTCTCTCACAGGAATATGGACACAGCTTCCATTTTGAAATATCTTCACTTTAAAGATATTTTAAAAGAAGATATTTCAAGTTTATCCGCGGCACTCAAATACTTCGGCATCAGAGGCGGACAAAGACACGTGGCATTAGATGATGCGGTACTAACTGCAAAACTTTTTCAGAAACTCATGAATCTGGATATGACCGCTCTGTAATTTAAAAACTCTTTGATTTATAAAATCCCGAGCTGTTAATGTCCCCTGACGGCAGTATAATTCTGCTCTCTTAATTTCAGTTTTTCCCGTTTCCTAATAACATCAAAATTTATTCTGCATTATTCATATTCTCTGAGGAAAAATCGGATCGCCTCCATTTTGCGGGGTCAGTGGAAAATGTAATTTTTGAACCGAGCTTTTATTTTTTATTTTCCGGCGTCTTATTCAACTGCGTGATGGAATTTACGAAGAGAGACAAAAAAATGATGAGCAGCGCATGGTTAAATGCCTGTCCCCAGTAGTAAAGTCCGAAAAGACCCTTCGCGGCGTAAATTGCCATCAGAAGCGCCGCAACCAAAACGCTGGTAACCCACGTATGCGCCCTTGAACTGTAAACGCCGGTTGCGACCGGAGTAAGCAGCAGCAGAAACCATATCGGGTACCAGTAGGTAATCAGCAGATAAACAAGACCTATATTTACCAGCAGGTTCACGACGACTCTCAACGTCCGCAGCCATTCTTTTTTCGCAACGATGAAAACAGTAATGACGTTGTTCAGGACGGCTATCCCCATAAGTATCAGCGCGGCGTAAAAACCCCTGCCGTATGACTCGCTGAAAATGATTGCGGAAAGCACCAGAATTATCGCAAGAGGCGTAAAATATCTATTTACCAAACCAACCGTTTTCTTTCTAATTTCTGCTTCGTCCATAATAATTCCTCCCTGTCCGAATTTTTTCCCTGCTCCTGACCAACCGGCTTCAAAAAAATGTTTTTCTTTTTTCCTGCCGCTACTGTCATCAGTGTCCCCCGACGACAGTATAACCCTGCTCTCTTAATTTTTCCGCAAGTTCGACTTCCATTTTTACCGCCCCTTTATAACTCATCGGGTTAAGACCTTTGTACAGTTTCGGCATCAGTGTCAGGCCGTATTTATGAACCCAGCCGCTGGATTTATGTCCCTTCAGGTGATTTTTCAGACGCTCAGACGGCTTCAGACCCGTCATCCCCACGTACACGCAGGGTAAATTAAGGTCCCTGGTTTTATTCAGTTGAAACACCTTGTCAAACTGCTTTATGCTGTCTTTCAAACGAACGACATAAACGCTGTAATGATTTCTCTTCACATTTTTATTTCCCTTTATTGGGAAACTTCAGGTTTGGATAATCAGCCGTTTCAAAATTGAATTTTTATTAAGAAACCAACTTGAGTATGAATTCTGCTTCTTCATCGTGCGGGTTAAGTTCAATGGCTTTCTTCAAAGCGGATATTGCCTCCTCATTTTTCCCCTGTACCGCAAGATTCTGCCCGAGTTCTCTATACGCCTCGGCAAACTTCGGGTACTGCTCAATTGCTTTTTTAAGCATCTCAATCGCCTTATCATAAAGACCCTGAGCCGCATAAGCCACACCCTTATTCAGATAATTTCCCGCCCACTTGGGATTAATCTTACTGGACTTCCCGTAAGCAATAATAGCCATGAGATAGTTCTTCTGTATAAGATACGCCTCTCCGAGGAATGAATATGTTTTATCATCATCCGGATTCGCTTCTATCGCTTTTTTCAAAAATCCGATTGCATCGGCGAACTCGCCCTTTAAAAGAAAATCTTTACCCTGAGAAACCAAATCCCCATCCTGCGCAGGAGGCGCCTTTGAAAGTATTTTCTTTGCAACACTCAAAAGTTCTCCCTCCTGAAAGGGCTTCCTTAAAAATGCCTCCGCTCCGCCTGCGGCGAGAAAAGCGTCCCTTTTCTCCTCAAGTTCCTTCGGATGTCCTGAAATGAGCACAACCTCAGTCGCAGGATTAATCTCTTTAATCTTTTGACAGGTCTCGACTCCGTCCATCTCGGGCATTACCAAATCGATGAAAGCAATATCAAATTTCTCTTTCTTCGCTTTCTCCACCGCTTCCTTCCCGCTGTAAGCGCATTGAACCTCAAAACCCGCATCTCCGAGTTCCGCTTCAACCCCCATACAAACAATCTTCACATCATCAACCACCAGAATTTTTCCCTCAGCCATCTTATCCTCCTCTATACTTTTTTTCTCGCATATAATTCTCGATTGCTTAACTCAATAGGGGGGAATACCCCCCTATTGGGCTCCTCGCGCGCCATCCAGCGCACTCGTCCCTTGTCACCCCCCTGATGGAAAAGAACTTGTTGCTTTTCACGTCTATACACTTACCGCCGGCAAAATTACCCTGAAAGTTGTCCCCCTGCCAACCTCACTTTCAATCTCAATTCTTCCCTTATGCGCTTTGACGATTCCAAGCGAAGTCGCAAGGCCGAGCCCCGTTCCCTCTCCCCGCGGTTTCGTTGAAAAGAACGGGTCAAAAATCTTATCTATATCCTTTTGGGGAATTCCTTTCCCCGCGTCGGAAAAGATAATAAACACATTTTCCCTGTCCTCGCTGTTAAGCGTTGTTATCGTCAAATCACCGCCGTCCGGCATGGAATCTCTTGCATTTGTAATCATATTCAGAAAAACCTGCTGTATCTGACTCATATCGCCGTTTACAGCCAGAAGGTCTTTGTATAAATTTTTTACTATTTTCAAGTTTTTTACCTCTAACTGATGCCCCATAAAACTTAAAATTCCGTCTATTGCCTCGTTGCAGTTTACGGGTTCGAATTTCCCCTTCGGGGCATGAGAAAAAGCCAGAAGACCTCCGACGATATCTTTACAGAACGCCGTCGCGGATTTAATTTCCCCGAGAAGCGGATAGTTTCTGTCGTCTTTATCTGTTCTCCTTAAAAGAACGTCAATCAGGGTTAAGAGACCCGCTAACGGTGAATTCAGTTCGTGGGCGACCCCCGCGCCGAGTTCTCCTATCGATGCGAGTTTTCTTGACTGCAGGAGTTCGTCCTGCAGTTTTTTTACGTCTCTCATATCCTTAGCCACCCCGACGATTCCGAGAGACCCTCCCGCATCATCGCGGAGAACGGAACCCGAGAAAATCACGGGAATCTCCTCGCCGTCTTTTGTAATATAGGTAAGTTCGCGGTTCTGAACCGAGCCCGCGTCAAGGAGTTCTTTTAATCTTTCCCCCTGAAAAAGATTGTCCTCAACATTCTGAAAAATAACGTCAACGGGAAGACCGACAAGTTCTTCCTGCCTGTATCCGAGGAGAGCCTCGGTTGCGCTGTTAATTGACTTTATGGTTCCGTCGGGATTGACGACGAGCAGCGTATCAATCATGCTCTTTATGATATTCTCAATATAACTTTTTGCCGAGGCAATCTCTTCGTAAACCCTTGCATTCTCAATGGCGAATGCCGCATCCCTCGCGAATATGGAAACCAGCTTTACATCCTCTTCCGTGAATCTCCTCTCTCCTTCGGTTATCTTCAAATTTATTACTCCGACTGTCTGGCCTTTGATGAACATCGGAACGCTCATCCCTGATTTCGTCGTGCCGTGCTTCTTCAATCCCCTGAACCGGGCGTCCTTTTCTATCCTCTGGGAGTCCTTTATCAGAATCGGCCTTCCCTCAAGAACCGCCCTTCCGGAAACCCTCTGTCCCGGTTTAAATTTTAACCCTATAACTTTTTCGCTGTTTTCCCCGGAAGCGACCTTAACCTCAAGTTCCTGTTCTTTCCTGTCAAAAAGCATTATTGAACCGCCGTCGGCGCCGACGGTTTCGCCTGCCATCTTCATTATAAGATTTAAGGCGTCGTCAAGTTTCATAACGGACCCCATCGCCTGGGAAATTTTATAAAGGGCCGCCTTTTCTCTTGCGCTTTCCACCTCGCCCAGCAGCCGCGTCCTTTCTCCCGCGCGCTCGATTAAGGCCTCAAGTTCAACGGAATCAAAGGGCTCGATTAAATAGGAAAATGCCCCCTGCCTCATAAGTTCCGTTGCCTCTTTTCTGTTTTCGGATTCGGTAATGACGAACAACGGCGTCTTCTTTCCGCTTTTCTTAATCTCGCTTAAAATCTTAAACCCGTTTTCCCATTTTGAAATAACAACATCATAGTCCTTTTCTTTGATTTTATTTCCGAAGGTCTCTATGTCTCCTGCCCGCTCAAGAACAGCGGTGCGAAAACGGGAATCGTTCAGGGCCTCTTCAACCGAAGCCAAACGGCCGATTCGACTTTCAAAAACTAAAATACTTGCTTTTTCAGCATCCATAAATTAAATCGCCCGCCGTAACGGACTGCTCCAAAATAATTTTTATTTAAATAATGCAGTTTAATTGTTATATATAATTAGTATAGTGTCAAGACGCACACCAGTAAACAATTTCTTGCGGTCATGCGTTTAAAAAACTATAATAATTTAATAAACTATGGAAATTAATGTAACCCGCTGCTATACTCTGGCATGGAAATCGTTTTCCAAATGGTGGATACCCCTCTGTCTGATTTCAGCCGTTATTTTTGTTTTTGAGATTGTTCCACGGCTACTTGCGCGCGACGAGGTGAATGAATGGAAAATTACGGCACGCAGTTATATGACTGCCGTTTCGGAGAATGACCCTGCTAAGACGGCGGCGGTATCACCGAAAATAAAAGCGCAGACTGCCGTATTACTGCGCAGGTTTACGGGGTTCGGTCTGTATATCTTCTTTCTCATTGCTCTTTTGACCGTCATCCTGCTTATGTACGCGAACTGGGCCGTAAAAAACAGGCGGGAGACAGGGAGGCCGCTCTCCACTCTTGTATACATCGCCTTTGTCCACGTGCTCCTGGCGCTCGGCAAACTGCTGGCATTTTTATTTTTTTTCTTTCCCGGCGCATACCTTTACATCAAACTGCTTTTCGTATCTCTGATAATGCTCGAGGAAAAAAAGGGAGCAAGGGAAGCGATTAAGAGCAGCTGGCGGATGACCCGGGGAAATTTCTGGCGGCTGTTCCTGCTCGTGCTCATGAATACGGGAATCCAGTTCCTGTCGCTGGCGACGGTTATCGGCACAATCCCCGCCACCGGCTTCGTCAACACGGTACGGGCTGCCGCTTTCCGCATGCTCCGGGAAGAAGATAACTCCAATTAGTGGAATTCTTTCTTAATTGTATTTACTAATTTACCGGCCATATTTTCTATCTCGGTATCCGAATTACAGTCTTCTTTGAATGAAGCGACAATTTCGCTTGTTTCCACGTCGATAATATCTACGGTTAAAATATACCTTGAAACCAGCTTCCCGCAGCTGCCGATAACTATCAAATGCACATTCAAAAGTTTTCCCATCTGAACCGCGCAATCCTCCGTCGTGCAGCCCGTCTGCTGGAAACCCTGTTCCGCCAGTATCTTATCCATATTATTCCTGTCCAGCACATTAAAAATTTTAGAGTTTACCATCGCCCGCCTGAAAAAATTCGTAATAAAAACAGCGTCGGATGCGGAAAGAGGCGGAGTGCTTTCAAAATTAGCCACAGCTATATTTTTTCCTCCAGGCTGACTCTTTTTAACGCCCCACACAGCTGATTCCGAAAGTGTCTCAATCATTAAAAAATTGTTTTTCTTTTTAGCTATAAACAGCGCCGTGTTGCCGTACATATCTTTCAGATTGACATCCGCGCCTTTTTCGAGCAGTAATTTTGCCAGTTCAAACGAATTATTTTCAGCGGTGTACATTAACGGCGTTAAACCGCTTTGGTCCCTCGCATTAACGTCCGCTCCGTTCTCTATCAGTAATTTCGCTGTAAAAAACAATTTTTTGGAAACAACCCGCAGCAATACCGTCCGGCCGGCGCTGTCCCTCGCATTAATGTTAGCACCGTTTCTTATCAGTAATTTTGCCAGTTCAAACGAATTATTTTCAACGGCGTACATTAGCGGCGTTATGCCCTTCGGATTTCTTGCATTAACATCCGCGCTCCTGTTTATGAGAAACTCGGCAATTTCCAGATAATTTTTACTTGCTGCATATCCCAGCGCCGTGTCCCCCGCGGCGCTTTTCGCATTGACATCCGCCCCGTATGTTGCCAGTAATTTCACCAGGTCCGGGTTATTATTATCAATTGCCCAGAGTAACGGCGGTCTTCCCATCTTCCCTTTTTTATTGACGTCCGCCCCTCTTAGTATTTCTGCTTTTGCTTCATCCGGAGAATTGTCATAAACCGCCTGCAGCAGCGGCGTCCAGTAATATTCGTCTTTCCCGACTGTGGCACATCCGAAAAAAATCAAAAAACAAACTGAATAAATTACGATCTTTTCTTTCATAAAAATATTCATACCCGGATTATACCAACTTCCCGCCTTAATTCAAATCCGCTGACAAGCATAGGGATTTTTCTTTGTCATATTGTAAAGCACCGTCCCCTTGTGGTAGAATGTATTTGATGAAATGGCATTCAGCGCTTGCCTTTATGATTTTGTTTCCGGTATTTGCCAATGCCCAGGAAAATATCGCTGTCCTTGATTTTAAGGCAATAAACGCTTCTGCGGCGGAGGCCTCTGCGATTTCTGAATTTATCAGAACCGCTTTGGTAAATAAAGGGGTGTTTAATGTTCTTGAGAGAAGCAACATCGATAAGATTCTGGCAGAGCAAGGGTTTCAGCAAACAGGGTGTACGAGAAATGAATGCGCCGTACGAATAGGAAAAATATTAAACGTTCAGGAAGCGATTGTCGGTTCTTACACCGAAATCGGCAATCTGCATGTTATAACCGCAAACGTCGTTGATATAGAAACAAGCAGAATTATTATTTCCAAAAGAGTTCAATTTGAAAACATTGTTACCGTCACGTCTGCAATTGACAAACTTGTTTCCCTCATTATGAAAGAAAAAAATAAACTTTCGGAGATAAAGAAAAGACAGGAACATCTCAAGTGGCTCAGAAAAAGCGGGAAGAAATTTAAAAAAGAAGCCATTGCCGTGCTTGATTTTAGGACAGAAACCGATTCTGCGGAGGATTCCGCCGCGGCCATCGCAATTTCGGATTTTATGAGAACCGCTCTGGTTAAAACCGAAAAATTCAAAGTTGCGGAAAGAAGGACAATTAATAAAGTGCTGGCGAAACATGGTTTCCGGAAGAAGGTCTGCGCGACGAAAGAATGCGCCATACAGATAGGAAAACTCCTGAACGTTCAAAAAGCGGTTATCGGTTCTTACGGCAAATACCGGGATATGCATTCCATAACCGCGGATATCGTGGATATAAAAACGGGCAAAATCATCCGTTCCGAGAAAGTAACACTTGCAAAACTTACCGACGTTGATTCTGCGATTGATAAATTCGTTTCTTTCGTTATGTTAGACCCCGAAGAAGAGAAAAAGAAGGAAGAATTCAGAAAGAAAAAAGAGCGGGAAATGGCGAAAAAGTTGGAAAACCTGCGGGAAAAGCAGGATGCTGAAAGAAAGAAAGAGCAGGAGAAACTTGCAAAAAAGGGACTCCTGGCAGTGGAAAAGGGAAAACAAAAAGAACTCTACAGAAAAAGGAAAGAAGAAGAAAGACAAAAAAGCCGGGCGGCGAGAGCGGAACACGTCGGCAATCCCGGCGTCGGTTTCCACAGCGTCGGCGGTTCTTTGAGATATTTTGCAGGCATCTTCACGCTGGAAGGCAAATACGTTTATGGGAACGGCTTCCGCGCGATTGGGCCGAGATTGTACCTCAATTTCAATCCTAATTCAAAAGCGGTGGTTTACATCGGAGGGGAATACAGCATGATAAGAGGGGAATCGGAACTGCAGAAGTTCACGGGTGCGGCGACGGGCGCTTTTGTCGGGATGGAATTATTTATAAGCGAAAAATTTTCTTTCCTCATTGACATTGGCCCTTATACCGTTTCGCTGGACAGTGAATTTGAAGGCATTAACGTTGTAAACGGTTACACCGTGGGGAATATAGGCGTTAATTTGTATTTTTAAATTGATATGAAATTATTACGAGGAGTGCGTAAAATAGTTTACACAATTATGAAATTGAAAAACAAAATATTGCCAGCAAAATCCCCCTTCATCCCCCTTTATAAAAGGGGGAAAAGAGGGGGATTAATAATTGTAAAATCCTCATTAGTATGTATTATTCTGTTTCAGATTTTTATAGCGTTTCTGGTTTACTCTAACATCTACGCAGGTTTCAAATTCGGGCTGAACACCGCCATCAAGGACTCCGTGCAGAAACTGGACGAAGAATGCCTGTCCGTTCCGGCGGTCGTATCCATAACAAGTCCCGCCGACGGTTCGACCGTTTCGGGAACGGTGAGCGTTACCGCCGAGGCCGCGCACAGCGTCGGGATAAGCAAAGTTGAGTTTTATATAGACGGCGTCCTGAAATTCACGGACTCTTTTTCTCCTTACGTCTGGGACTGGGACACGACGGAATACGATGACAGGGACTATCAGATAAAAGTGACTGCTTATAACGCCGGCGGAGGGACGAGGAGCAAACAGATTTCGGTTACAACGGACAATTCGGGACCGGCCGTATCCATAACAAATCCCGCAGACGGTGCAATATCGTCGGGAACGGTAAATGTAACCGCCGAAGTCAGCGACGAACACGGAATTAGCAAAGTTGAGTTTTATATCGACGGCGTCCTGAAATTCACAGACACTTCTTCTCCTTACGCATGGAACTGGGTTACGACGGGCTGCAGCGAGAGCACGCACACGGTAAAAATCACCGCCTGCGACACGTTAGGGCATGCAACAAATATTCAGCATACGGTTACCGTGGACAATTATGACCCGCCGGCTGTTTCCGTAACCAATCCCGTCGACGGTTCAACGGTTACGGCCACCGTGGATATAACCGCCGATGCGGCAGGCGTTGTTGAAATAAGCAAGGTTGAATTTTATATCGACGGAATCCTGAAATCAGCGGGCACTTCTCCGCCTTACGATTATACATGGAACACAACGCAATATATTGACGGGCCGCATACGGTAAAAGTGATTGCTCATGACGCTGAAAATCAGACGGCGTCAAGCCAGATTACGGTTACCGTGGATAATGTGCCGCCGGACGGGGAATGGAGAGAAGTTGACGATGACCTTGTAATTGTCGGGAAAGGAGGCGATTCTTATTTAATGTGGCCGCGGCTTTTGGAAGGACCCGGAACCAACAAAAATAATTTGCTGCAGTGGAAGACCGCAAATACTTCGGGGGAGCCGGTATGGGTGAGCACAAAAACGGTTTATGACTATCCTTCGGGGGAAAACGCCGACAATTATCCCGCATTCAAGTGGGCGCAGAATTTAGATTATAAGGGGTATACCGACTGGCGATTGCCGACGATAGGCGAACTTGAAGAACTTTATGATAAAGGCATAACTTACATTAATTACGGTTCCAACGATTGTTTGTCGTCTGATGAATATCCGCCTGACAGAGTATATGTCGTGAACAAGGACGGCGACGCGGTTTTTAACCGCATGAAGAACATCGCGAACTTTGTGCGCGCTGTGCGGGAAAGCCGGACGGGAGGGAACAGTCCCCCGACCATTTCCATAACAACCACAACGACTCTCGCTATTGATACAATATCTTCGGGGACGGTTGCGGTAAACACCGTTGTCAACGATGATTACGGAATAAGCAGAGTTGAGTTCTACGTTGACGGTGTGATTAAATCAACGGTTACGTCTTACCCGTACAACTGGCTCTGGGACACAACCGAAAGCAACGACGGCATGCTCACATTAAAAGCAATCATTTACGATATTTCGAATCAGACGGACACCGACCAGATTACGGTCAAAGTGGACAACACGCCGCCCGACGTTTCCATAACAAATCCCGCCGACGGGTCGACATCGTCGGGGACGGTGTCTGTAACAGTCAGTGCTACCGACGCCAACGGAGTAATCAAAGTGGAGTTCTATATTGATGAACTTCATGTATCGACGGTTACAACTCCGCCTTACGTCTATTACTGGGATACCACGCGTTCCACCGACGGGCTGCACACCGTTGAAGTGATTGCTTACGATACCCTGTGGCACACAGAAAGCGAAGTGCATACTATCATGGTGGATAACTGGGAGGTTCTTCCCGACGCTTTGGTTAAGGCATACACCGGCGGCGGTAATTATTTAATGTGGCCGGGGTCGCAAACCTGTCTCGCAACCAACAATAATAATATTCTGCAGTGGAAGACCGCTAATACTTCGGGGGAGCCGGTATGGGTGAGCACAAAAACGGCTTATGACTATCCTTCGGGAGAAACATCCGACGATTATCCCGCATTCAAATGGGCGGAAAATCTGGTTTACGAAGGATACGGCGACTGGCGGCTGCCGGCAAAGGATGAATTGAAGGACTTATACGATTACGGCCGGTCGTATATTACCTATGCCTCTGACATTTACTGGTCATCCTCGGCGTCTTCGGCTACATTAGCGGACGGCGTACGTTTTTTTGACGTCGGCCCTATCGTCGGCGACGACAAGGCCAACTTGAACAATGTGCGGGCGGTCAGAGACGCTCTGCCGGACGAGGCGCCCTTTGTTTCAATCACGACCCCGTCAGAGAGTTCTACATCATCGGGAACGGCGGTTGTAACCGCCGCCGCTTACGATGATTACGGGATAAGCAGAGTTGAGTTCTATGTCGACGATGTGATTAAGTCCACAGATACGTCTTCTCCGTACGGCTGGCTCTGGGACACAACCGAATGCAACGACGGCACACACACGTTAAAAGCAATCATTTACGATACTTCGGAGCAGACGGCCACCAACCAGATTGCGGTTACCGCGGATAATACACCGCCCGATGTCTCAATAATAAATCCTGCCGACGGAGCAATATCTTCGGGGACGGTGAATATATCCGCCGACGCAACTGATAATATAGGAATAAGCAAAGTAGAATTTTATATCGACGGAGACCTGAAATCCACAGACTCATCTTCTCCGTACAATTGGGACTGGGATACGATTTCATACGGCGAGAGCGCTCACACAGTAAAAGTCATCGCCTATAATACCGCCGAGCAGACAAAAAGCACCACGCACACGGTTACCGTCGATAACTGGCAAACTATAGACGACGCTTTGGTGACGGTTTACACGGGAGAAGGCAATTACCTGGTGTGGCCGAGTTCAAGAGTTTGTCCGGGAACCAACAACGGCGTAACATTAAAATGGGCAATTAACGATTTTCCGCAGCCCGTGTGGGATGATATTACGAAAACTTACTATTACGGGGTATATAACAAATCTAATTATCCCGCATTTGAATGGGCTGAGGATTTAGATTATAAGGGTTATACCGACTGGCGGCTGCCGACAATAGATGAGCTTAAAGAACTTTATGATTACGGTAGGTCTTATATCGGTTATGATACCCAGTTCTACTGGTCATCTACAATGGCTTCGGATATCGATGCGGACGGTGTGTCTTTTGAAACCGGCGCTGTGGACGACCGTCGTAAGATCTGGGTCTTCTATGTCCGCGCGGTGCGAGACAGCCAGTAAGAAAATAGGAAAACGGTGCCGTGTTTGACATTTCACATTTCTTCTCGCTTGAAGAACTCCACGACCTGTTTTAATGTAGTTGTAAAACCACATTCGGGAAGCGACCGTGCAAAGGTCTTTCCGTAATTCCTGCTGATTATCCTGGGGTCAAGAATGGCAATCACGCCCCTGTCCGTCTTCGCGCGGATGAGCCGGCCGGCTCCCTGTTTCAGCATGAGCACCGCCTGGGGCACCTGATAATGCCGGAACGGATCCCGCCCGTGCTTTTTAAGATATTCCATTTTTGCTTCCGTTACGGGATGGTCGGGAACGGCAAAGGGAAGTTTGAATATTATCACGCACCGGAGCGCTCTGCCCGGAACGTCTATTCCCTGCCAGAAGGTACTTGTCCCCAGAATAACCGCATCGCCGCTCTTTTTGAAAATACTGAGGAGCTTCCAGCGGGGTAATGCGCCCTGTTTCAGGAGCTGCAGCCCCGGCAGTTGAGCGCTTATGCAGTCGTATGCCGCATCAAGAGTGCTGTAACTCGTAAAGAGAGCGAATGTTCCTCCCCCTGAAATTTCAAGAATTTCTTTCGTGCGTTTTACCGCCTGAATGGTGAACTTTTCCGTATCGTATGACGGGTCGGGCAAATCCTCCGCAATGTAAAGCAGCGCCTGCTTCCCGTAGTCAAAAGGGGAGCCCAGCATAATTTCGTCCGCTTCTTCCAGACCGAGCCGTTCTTTTATGTATCCGAATGACCTGTCCACGGAAAGAGTTGCCGAAGTAAGTATCACCGGGCGGGTTTTTTCGTAGAGTTCCTTACGGAGAACTCCCGCAACTTCGACGGGCACGGCGTGAACCGAGACCGTCAGGTTTCTCGTCCCCGGGGTTATGTCTATCCAGTAAACATAATCCTTTTCGCTCTGCTCAATAAAAATTTTCAAGCCGTTCCTGATGCCGATGCACCTCTCGGCGTAGGCGGAAAGTTCAACCGCCGATTCCTCGTCCGTTATATCGGCCAGCGCGGCTTTGAGGCAGGCGTAGAGATTTGAAAGCGGCTTATCCAGAGTGTTTTCAAACAGGTTCGCGTTTCTGATTCTTCTGGTGAGGCGGGCCGTTCCGAATTCATCCGCTATCGACGCAAAAAATGTTCTCGCGGCTTCCTCCGCGTTTACGGCGGCTTTTTTTACGGCAGAGCGGGTTTCGTCTTTCAGTTCGCTTAAACGCAGGACTGCTCCTTTTTCTCCCGCGGGGTTGTATATCAGGCGCAGTAGAAATTCCAACGCTCTGTTTGAGACGGCAACACCGAGGTATTCCGTCGCCACGTCCTCCACGTTCTGCGCCTCGTCAAAAAGCACCGCGTCGTAATTCGGAAGGAGCCGTCCTCCGGATGCAATGTTCGTGAAAAAAAGATGATGGTTCACCACAAGGATGTTTGCTTTCGTCTGTAAAATGCGCGCTTTCATATAAAAGCACCCGCTCCTGTAAGGGCATTTCCTGCCGAAACACAGGTCTCCCTCCCTGCTGACATTCGCCCAGATATCTCCTCTTACGTTAAAATCAATATCCATTTTAAGACCGGTTTCCGTCTTCCTGCACCATCCGGCAAGCCGGTTCCACTGTTTTTTTGATTCGGCATCGTCGAACAGCCCGAACTGCCTTCCCCTGTTCAGCCGACGGAGACAAACATAGTTTCCGCTTCCCACGCACAGGGCGAATTTAAATTCCAGAGACAGCGCCTCACGTAAAAACGGAAGTTCTTTTTTTGTCAGCTGTTCCTGAAGCGTCTTTGTATAGGTTGAAATTACCGCCCGCTTTTTGTTTTTCCCCGTCCATAAAATAAACGGCACGAGGTACGCAATGCTCTTCCCCACGCCCGTCCCCGCCTCAGCCACAAGATGTTTTTTCTCTATGATTGCTTTTTCTATGCGCTGAGCCATCTCCAGCTGCTGCGGCCGCTGTTCGTATCCTTTCAGGAGTTCCGCAATCCTGCTTTCCGGCGAAAACAATTCCTTCAGATTCATAAGATATCCCGCTTATATTTATAGCACAAATTTGCCGTGAAACTCAAACCCCAACGGGTTACGGGATTGAAACTGCGTCCGCAAATTAGTATAAAATATTACAATGAGTTATAAATTGTTCGCTTCGGTTACCGTGGTCGTCCATTTCCTTTTCATCGTCTTTATATTATGCGGGTTCGTTTTTAATCTTTACGGAATTCTTTTCAACAGGAAACTCCTTGACTGTTTTTACCTGAGGACGCTGCATCTCGCCGGGATAATATTTGTTTTTTCTCTTGAAGCCGAGGGAAAATACTGCCCCCTGACACTGCTGGAAAACCATTTCTACATAAAATCCGGAAGTTCCCCCGCCTATGCGGGCTCTTTTATCATTCATTACCTGGAAAAGTTAATTTATCCCGACGTAAACCCTATGCTCATAATAATTCCCACCGGCGCGTTAACCGCCGCCACTCTGCTGCTCTTTATTTTTCACCCTCCCAAAAAAGAAAGCTCCGGAACCTGCCTTCATGATATTTATGTGGCATAAAATACCCGAAATCTGCAGGATTCTTGTTATCGGCGCGGCCGGATTTTACATCATCATTCTGCTTTACTTCGGTTTTTTTCAGACCCGCCTGGTTTTTTTCCCGTCCGGCGAAATCCTCGGCACGCCCGAGAACGCAGGTCTTGAATACGAAGATGTTTATTTCAAATCGGCGGACGGGCAGGTTCTTCACGGCTGGTTCATTCCTGCTCCTGCTCCTTCGGACAATCCACGGGGCGTTCTTCTTTTCTGCCACGGAAACGCAGGCAACATTTCGGGAAGGATTGAATCCGTTTCTCTTTTTCATAATCTTGGTTTGAGCGTTTTCATCTTTGATTACAGGGGCTATGGAAAGAGCCGCGGAAAGCCGGCCGAAAAAGGAACGTATCTTGACGCCGCAGCCGCGTGGGATTATCTTGTGAAGATGAGAAAAATCGGCCCTGAAAAAATAATCGTTTTCGGAAGATCTCTGGGCGGGGCTATTGCCGCCCGGCTCGCGCGGGAACGCGCGTGCGGAGGCGTTATTATTGAATCCGCATTTACCTCCGTCAAAGACATCGGTTCGGAGATGTATCCCTATCTGCCCGTGAGAATGCTTTCAAGGTTCGGATACGAAACAAAAGAATACATCAGCGGTGTGAAATACCCCGTTCTAATCGTCCACAGCAGGGACGATGAGATGATGCCTTTCAATCACGGCGCCCGTTTATTTGAAGCAGCTCCCGAGCCGAAGGAATTCCTTGCAATCAGCGGCAGTCACAACGACGGCTTTCTTGTTTCGGGAGAAAAATATACCGCCGGTATTGATTCATTCATCTCAAAATATTTCACACAAAAAAGGTCAAAATGACAGCGGCCCGCAGAGTGCATACTTTACTTTCACTTGAAAATACTCCGTTCCGTCATTGCGGACATTTTCATTCCCGTCTTAAAAAAGCATACCTGCCTGCTGAGGGCATGGTGTCGCTTTTTTTCTGCCGGTTTTTATTTCTCGGCGATGAGAACCGGCAAGCCGTCTCCGTACGGGAGCCATTTGCCCGCAACCTTGGTAATATCAACCTTTACAATTTCCGGACTTTTCGCAGCGTAAGCATCCGCGCAGGAACTTTTTACCAGCCGCGCCGCAAGAAGAAAATTCAGAAATAAAAGCAGCACCGCCAGAACCTTCATCAGAAACCTGATTTCATTCAGCAATTTTTTCATACTTCCTCCGCTTTTTTAATGTTACTCTGCATGACTGCCCATTTGTCCGTATTTTCAAATACCGTAACTGTGCTTTCAGTGTCTAAAGCCATTTCCGCTTTTTGAAATAGATAACCATTGAACCCGCGAGGAAAATCATCACGCCCCACACGGCAAAATAAGCCCATTTCCAGCCGAGTTCCGGCATATAATTAAAATTCATTCCGTAAATACCCACTATAAATGTCAGCGGTATGAATATGGTCGCTATCACGGTCAGCACTTTCATTACCTCGTTCATTTTGTTGCTCATGCTCGACATATACATATCAACCATGCCGGAGAGCAGGTCGCGGGATGACTCCACCGAATCCATAACCTGTATCGTATGGTCGTAAACATCTCTCAGGTAGAGCACCGTAGTTTTATGAATAAGTTTTGACTCGCCTCTTATCATCGTGCTTATTACTTCTCTCAGCGGCCACACCGCCTTCCTGAGAAATATCATTTCTCTCTTCAAATTGTGCAGCGACTGAAATATTTCCGGCGTGGGTTCTCTTATAAGATTGTCTTCCATGTTTTCGATTATCTCACCGTATTTTTCCGGTATTATGAAATAGTTGTCCACTATCGCATCAATCAGCGCGTATGCAAGATAATCGGCTCCGCCCTCTCTTATTCTGCCCTTCCCTTTGCGTATCCTGTCCCTTATCGGGTTGAATACGTCACCGGACCGTTCCTGAAAAGATATAACGATATTTTTGCCTGTTATCAAACTGACCTGTTCGGAGTCAACCGACGCGTTTTCCTCATCATACTTAAGCATCTTCAGAACGATGAATAAATAATCTTCGTATTCGTCTATTTTAGGTCTCTGGGCGGTATTGAGGACATCTTCCAGCATGAGAGGATGTATGCCGAAATGAGCTCCCAGTTTTTCTATCATTCCGATGTCATTCAGGCCGTCAATGTTTATCCAGCTTACCGTCCGGCTGTCCTTATACTGAAAACAGTCCTCTATTTTACTTATTTCTTTTTCCGCATACTGCTGTTTGTCATAATCTATCAGCGTTATTTTTATGGGCGCTGAGGCGGCGGATTCCGGGCGTACAAGAGTTCCCGGGGGCAGTCCTGCATCATGGATTTTTCTTCCGGATAATTTAAGCATTTTTTATCTCCTGTTTAATTTTAGCACAAGATTTGTTATCTGTCACGTTTCGACGCGGTTATTGACTTACCCGGTATTTAATTTATATTCTATGGTATCTGAAAAATTGAAAATTCGGGAGGGAATTATGAAAAATATTCCAAAATTATTCTTTTTAATTTTGTGCTGTTCTTCCCTGCTGGCGGAAATCAATCCTGCCCCTTTAAACCAGTCCACAAAATTACAAGAACTGCTCGGAAAGAAAAATTGTCTGATTATTCAAAATTCCAAAAAGATCGGCAGGATAGACGCCATCTCAGGACTGGCACGCGCCAGAATTGAGAAAATAGATGTTCAGGACTTAAGCGGGAGAAACGAAAGCGTAAATGGAATAAAAGTGACCGTAATTCTGACGGAAGCGGAAAAAACGAAAGAAGCTTACGCTTTCCTGGATTCCGAGGAATTACCCGGCGTTATGGATTCCCTGAAAACCATGAAAGATTTGATAAAACAGACGACTAAAAAAGAATATGCAAAAGCATCTTACAACACGCAGGGAAATTTCCGCGTCGGATTTTACAACGAAGGAAACAATGTAAAAATATTTCTTTCCTGCGAAATTCCTTCATCTACGGTTGTCGAATTTCAGGCAAAAAGAATAGATGAATTTATCAATATTATTACCGACAGCATCAATGAGCTGAAGAAGAGCTGACTTTCTTGATTTACCGATGTGGCTTTTGATAAGATACACTAGAAATTTGAGAAAGGGAAAAGATGCGTTTTCGCTATTGCGGATTATTGATAATGTAAAATTTTCGAAAGAGGTGAAAAGATGAAAAATTCGGTATTCGGCTTTCTGTTGCTATCTCTGCTGACGGTATCCGGTTTTTGCAAAGAAAAAAAGAGTTCTCCTGAAAGCGCTGATGAAATTTCCTATCAAAGATTATTCATAATAACGCGCAGCCTGAACAAAAACCAGGTTATTTATGAAGCAAGTCTGGAGAAAGATGGTTTCTCCATAAAAAATCCCATAAAAGTGTACTGGATTATGTACGGGAAGAAAGGCGCGACAACAGAAGATTTAAACACAATTGAAAAAAAAATAGGTTATGGAATAGAAATAACATCGGCGACGAGAAATGAAGTTGTTTTTAATGTAAAATCCCTTCCTGAAAATCCGATCAAAGCCATACTTATAAGAGATAAAGAAGAAACAAAGGCGCAGGCTCTTATGGATATCAACGGAGAAGAATCCGTTGTCAGTCAGATATATATTGAATCCAAATCCGCGTTCCCTCTGCCTAAGGTGGTATATATAGATATTACAGGCGTTTCCCTGAAGACAAACAAAGAAATAACAGAAAGAATTATTCCAAAATAGAAGTGATATAACTCCGGCGGTTTAATAATTTTCCGCCTGTATGCAATTCCCCCGCCGTTAAAAATATTTGACAAACAGAGAATAAATATGCTAATAAAATTATTGTTATGACCAAGAGGAGGAAAAAATGAGGAAAGACCCGCCGGTAAAAGTTTCACAGGAAAAAATCACATTTGATGTGGCAGAATTAGAACCGATTCTTTGTGGTCCAGCAATGGATTTACCTCCCTTTGAGCCTGCATATGTAGAGTTGAAGGGTGGAAAAAAGATGGTTATTCGACCTTTGAAAAAGGAGGAAGCTCCGGTAGTGCTGGAAGTCGTGAAGAAGATGATAGGAAAGGAGATCGATTTTTACGACATTGTAGGAGCAAGAGTTTACGCCGAAATACTGGGATGGTTAAGGAACCGCTTAAAAGATTCTTATCAGTTCATAGGTTTAATTGAAGGTGAACTGGCTGGCTTTGCCAATGGACGGGTAATGAATGATGATATTAATATTTCTCTTCATACCCTGGCTTTTAAAAGAGGATTAAGAGCAGGAGCAATTCTTTACTATGCCAAAAGTGAATATGCTTTTGAAACCCTCAAACAAAAGGAATTTTGGGCTACTTATGAGAGTTATAATGGACTTAAACGATGGGGGATTGGAATGGCTCAGCCTTCATATCCCTGGCCGGAATATCAGCATGAACTCGGAGGAGCAAGAGTTTATTATATACGCCGTGATTACTGGGCATCTACTGTTAAAAAATATGTACAGCAAATTGCAGGCGCGGAATTTAAACGGCCCGTTCCTGAAGAACTTTTAAAAGCAAACGAAAATATCAAACCCACTGAAGAAGAGTAACTCTTCGTCATAATTTTATTAAAAGGCATAGAGTAAATGGGATTATATAATCAGTTTCATTATCTGCCCGACTTCCCATGGAACATTAGCTATTTTGACCCCGGCCTCTTCAAGTGCATTTATCTTTGAAGCCGCAGAGCCCATCCCGCCTTCAATAATAGCGCCGGCATGTCCCAGCCGTTTACCCTCCGGAGCATTCTTTCCCGCAATAAAAGCAACTGTCGGTTTTTTATTTTCAGAACCCGTTATATATTCGGCAAGTTCCTCTTCCATCGTACCGCCGATCTCACCCACAATAACAACACCTTCAGTTTCATCATCTTCTTCAAAAAGTTCATACACATCCTTAAAAGTACTTCCCACGACAGGATCTCCGCCAAGACCAACAATACTGCTTTGACCGAAACCCGCTCTCAAAAGATAATAACAAATCTCGACCGTCAAAGTGCCGCTCCTGGAAATGACGCCGATATTGCCTTTCTTTACATATTCCGTCGCCAAAACGCCTATTTTGCTTTCCCGTGGTGTCAACAACCCGGGAGTGTTAGGACCAAGCAGAGTAACGCCTTTTCTTTTTGCATTTGAAATAAATTTTAAGGACTCATGCGGACATATGCCTTCGGTTATTACTACTATAAAGCTGATACCGGCATCAATTGCCTCATTAACAGCATTAATTGTAAATTTTGCAGGCACAAAAATACCGCAGGCATCGATTTCGTGGTTGGCTCTTGCGTCTTTAACCGTATCATATACGGGAAGGCAGAGGTGAGTGCTCCCGCCTTTGCCGGGTGTAACTCCGCATACGACTTTCGCGCCCATATTTATCATTTTTTCCGTATGGAAAGACCCTTCTTTTCCGGTAATTCCGGATACTAATATTTTCGTATTTTTATTTAATAAAATAGACATTATAAACCACGCAGAATTTCCACAACTCTTTTTCCCGCATCAATATCATCTTCATATAATTCCTTTACACCCGCCTTTTTTAATGTTTCTATGCCTTCTTCGGCGCCGGTTCCCCTCATGGAAATTACCAGCGGGACTCTTACTGTTCCGCTCTTGATTGCCTCGGCAAGACCTTTTGCTATAACATCACATCTTGATATACAGCCAAAGAAATTTCCGAATATTATTTTCACATTCGGATTAGAGAGTATTACTTCTATTGCTTCTTTTGCTTTATGATAGGTTCTCCCCGACACTTCAAGAAAATTAGCGGGAGTTCCTCCGAAATATGTGATAATATCAAGAGTTGCCATATTCAATCCGGCGCCGTTACCTATTACGCCTATATCGCCGCTCATCCCCACATAACCGAGGTTGATTCTTTTTGCTTTTTTTTCAATCGCATTGTAAGTGTCTTCTTCTTTCTGATATTCAGGGTGTTTATAAATAGCCTCATCATAGATTGATATTCTTGCATCTGCCGCAATTACATTGTTATCATTCGTAATTACGAGCGGATTTATTTCGGCGATATCGCATTCGTATTCCGTAAAGACCTTATATAATTTCATTGAAATATCCGTTATTTTGCCGGTTGTTTTTTTATCAAGACCTATTTTTTTTACGCTTTCTTCTATTTTATCCTTCTCAAACCCGTCTAATATGTCGAGTGATTGTTTTATTATCGCGCCCGGTTTTTCTTTAGCAAGTTCTTCTATTGCTATTCCGCCTTCTTTTGAAATTATAAAAACTATTTTCGCCTCGGAACGCAGGATGCTGTAACCCAGATAAATTTCATTTTTTATATCCATCCTTTCTTCTAAAAGTACTTTTTTTACGGGAAGCCCTTTAATTTTCAAAGCAAAAAGATTTTGCAGTTCGCGCTTATAATCTTTTTCGTTATTCGCAAATTTTATTCCTCCGGCTTTACCTCTTCCGCCTGTCAAAACCTGAGATTTCAATACAAATGATTTATTGGACTTAATGAAAGAAATTCCGTCCTCGTATTTTTCTATTAAAATACTTGTCGGAACCGGAATCGAATTTTTCTTTAAAATATCTTTTGCTTCAAATTCATAAAGTTTCATAATGGGGACGGTTCCTATTATTATATGGGGGAGGAGGGACTCGAACCCTCAATCCCTTTCGGGCAGCGGATTTTAAGTCCGCTTTGTATACCAGTTCCAACACTCCCCCATTATAAGTATTCACTCGCCTGTACCCTTACGGGCACAAGTAATTCCCGGTCGCTTAGTTTCAAATCACCCGCTGCCGTTTTTTATTATACAAAGTTCTTGATTTCAATTCAAAACGCAAATCTCCAGTTTCCTGAAAAAAATTTACCGTACCGTTGTAAAAACAGGAAAATAGGGTCACCTCTATTTTGCGGGGTCAGTTCTATTTTTGTTATTTTTTTCTATGCAAAAATAGAGCTGACCCCATTTCTGCTGAAAAATCAGAAGTGACCCGATTTTCCACGATTTTCCATACAATAGGCACTTACTGGAATCATATAGATATGCCTATTCATTTATTTGTTCGGCGAGAACTTCTGGAACGGAACCGGCGGGGGAGACGAGCCGCTCTTTTTTATTATTGCGATTTTCCCGATAAGATTTTTGACCGGCGCAACAGGCAGCCGGCGGAATAATTCCGCCCGCACGGATTATTTTTTTTTGATAAAATGATACTTTACTTCCCCTTCCTTTATCATACCGAAGTCCTCACGCGCCATTTTATAATATGCCTTTTCAGGATTTTTTTCAAATACCTCAATCTTTTTTGAAAGCTGTTCGTTTTTCTTCCTCAGTTCTTCAACCTGAGTAATTAAAATTTTTCTGTTCCTCCTGTAAATTATCATCCTTCTGAAATGCTGGTTGCCCAGCGCGATAACGATAAACCCGAGGCAGATTGCCAGAACAATCAGATATTTTTTATTCTCCATCCCGAAACGCCGATGCGCAAAACTACGACTTAATTTCCTCTTCTATCCTCAGGAGCTGGTTGTACTTGGCGAGCCGCTCTCCTCTCGCCGGAGCGCCGCTTTTTAACTGCCCGCAGTTTACGGCGACGGTGAGGTCGGCTATAAAATCATCGCTTGTTTCTCCCGACCTGTGCGAGACCATTGCCCTGTAGCCGCTGGAATAGGCGAGGTTTATCACGTCGAGGGTCTCGGTAACGCTCCCTATCTGGTTCAATTTTATCAAAACGGAATTCGCAGCGCCCATCGCAATCCCTTTCCGTAAACGCTCCCTGTTCGTTACGAAAACGTCATCGCCGATAATCTGTATGCTCTTGCCGAGCCGGCGCGTCATTTCAACCCACCCGTTCCAGTCATCCTCCGCGAAACCGTCTTCAATTGAAATAATGCTGTATTTTTTTATCCATCTGTCATAAAGGGAAATCAGCGACGACGCTCCGAGGACCTTCCTCGGCCGCTCTCCCGAAAGAACGTATTTTCCGTCTTTGTAGAGCGCCGATGCGGCGATGTCAAGACCGATGCAAACGTCTTTGCCGAGCGTGTAGCCGCTTGCCTTAACCGCCCGGGCAATCAATTTGAGAGCGTCTTCATTCTCTTTCAGGTTCGGGGCGAAACCGCCCTCGTCGCCGATGGAACTTGAAAGCCCTTCCTTCTTGAGAATGGATTTCAGTTTGTGATATATCTCCGTCGTCACCTGCATTCTTTTCACGAATGTCTTTGCACCGACGGGAGCAATCATAAATTCCTGAACGTCAACGTTGTTGTCGGCGTGAGCGCCGCCGTTAAGGATATTCATAAAAGGAACGGGCATGCCCCATTCGTTCAGCTTACCCGGGAAAAGCGTCCTGATATATCCGTAAAGCGGCATTTTCTTTGATTTTGCCTGAGCCCTGCAGACAGCCATTGAAACGCCGAGAATCGCGTTCGCCCCGAATTTCGACTTGTTCGCCGTGCCGTCCAGCGCAAGCATCAGTTCGTCAATCTTCCGCTGGTTTGAAGCGCTCTGGCCTTTAAGACGCTTTGCTATTCTGCCGACATTCTCAACGGCCTTAAAAACGCTTTTACCGTTATAGGTCTTCCGCCCGTCCCTGAGTTCCAGCGCCTCGTGAATACCCGTGGACGCTCCCGAAGGAACGGCTGCCCGTCCCAATGAGCCGTCGCTCAGAAGGACATCAACTTCAACAGTCGGATTTCCGCGCGAGTCAAAAATCTGTCTCGCCATGATTTTCTGAATTTCTGCCACTCTTTTTACCTCCCATTTCGTGAACAACCATCACTAAAGCAAAACGGACAATACTTGCCGCGCCCGAAGAATGTTGAGAGTGCAAATGCACCCTCAGGCAAGCATGAGTTAAGCGAACCACATTAAAATAAATATTTTTTTAATCTCTTATAGTGATTTTCATGACTCCCCAAGGTATAAAGATATAACGTATTGCCTTTAACTTCATAAGATAAAAGATAAAGCTGCGCTCTGCATTTGAATTTATGAACTCTTATCCCTTTTAAATCACCTTTCTTCATTTCTCCAATATTTGATTTGTCTAAAATATTTTTGACTTGATTATCGATTTCTATCTGTAAATTCTTGTGTGAATGCTTTTTGAATTTTAAAAAATAATTTGAAACAATAACTTTTGTCATTTAATTGTCCCAAACTTATATTCAGTTCCCATACCGGCTTCTATTTCTGCTTTTGCTAAAATAGTTTCCCGGATAAAAGATAAAGGCAAATCTTGGTTGTCTTCACAGACGATACCATCAAAAAGGTATTTTTTAATTTGTTCAGAAACAGATCTGTGTTCAACTTTCGCCTTTAGCTTAATTCTTTTTTCCATGTCAGACGGTAACCGCACAGTCATAATCTTCATAATGCATACCCCCTGTATTCATATGTATTCATTCCAAATACATTATAACACTTTTTGATATATTGTCAAATTTATTTTATCTATGCGGTTTCGCTTAACGGTCACCTGCTTACGCCATGCGTTTAGCAGGGGTCGGTGAGGCGATTAACCGCACCCGTAAGCAGTAAGTTAGGCGATGTTTTAGCCATTTTTTACTAAGCGAGCTTACTGCATAATCATAAACTAATCGGGACTGAAAAGTCCCTCCTACATAAAGTTTTGGCGCCTTTCCCGAAACTAATTCTCCGACGACAAAATTTACATCAAAAATATTTTTGCCATCCCATTGATTTTCTCGTCGAGAAACCGTGTTTTTGGCAAAAAGCTCTCCGGCCATCGATTACCATCTTTTAGCATCTATTCAACACTCTCTTTTTGCTTTCTTGTCGAGAAATTATTTCCGCCTTTTTTCTCCTCGTTGACAACTTCTTTTTACCCCCCTATATCTTTCCGATATTTTCTTCTTCCAGCCAGCCCCTGTTTTCCGGAATGCTTACGAACACCCATCCGTTTTCCCGTTCAAAAATCTCAACCTTTAGACCCTCGGGAATCTGCGCTATCACCTTATACCCGCTTCCGGGCCCGCTCATAAGATTACCTCCCGCAAGAGAAACAGCCCACCGGCCGGGTTCTTCGTATCGCGACTTGACGAAAAGCGAAACCGCAAAAAATATCTCTATTATGAAAAGAAAAGCGGCCGTCCACGCCAAAACCTCTCTTTTCGTAATTATATAAAAAGTCGCACCGCCCATTATCATCCAGAAAATAACCGTCACAATTATTTTGAATTCCTTTAAACTTAAAAATTTTATAAATGAAACAAGAAAACCGCTCGGACGGGACGGAAGATTGAGCGCTTTTCTTGTGATTTCAATGTTGTATTTGACATCGGCCGCACGGGGATTTTGCCTCTGCGCTTTCAGATAATAGAGATGCGCTTTCGGTAAATCGTTCAGACGGAAATAACAGTTGCCGAGATTGTAAAAAATCTGCCAGTTCACGTATCCGTTTTTAAGGAGAGCGGAATATTTTGAAACGGCGACCTGCAGGTTCTGGCTTTCGTATAATTTATTCGCTTCTTTGAATACCGGAAAATCATCCGCGGAAGAAAAAGCAACAAAGTAAAAAGGTAACAGAGAAACAAGGCAACAGGTTTTATACTGCCACTTTTGTATAAATTGCCTCGCTGTGCGGGCAAACCACCCGTAAACAGGATTTAAGTAATTACAGCGAGCAGTTTTTGGCAAGCGGGGCTGTGTGAGCGAGGGGTTTACAGAATGCCCGCAGCGAACCCAGAGTGAGCTATTCTCACGTGAACGTCCCCGATGCCAAAACTGCGAGCGGCTTGGTTGCGGTTGAAGCCGCTTTTTCAAATCCATTTTTCCAGGTCCTTCAGAATCTTCAGGAGTTCTCTTTTGAGCGCCTCGCGGTCGGACGGCGACTCTTGCGGTGAAAATCTCTTTAACTGACAGGTCGTAACAAAAGAATTCACTTTCGCAATCATCCCGGCGGACACTTTTCTTTCGGCCAGCGTTTTCCCTGCGGATTCAATCTTTACGGTATTTAGACGGTCCTTTATGAAATTAACGAGTATTCTTTCCATATCCTGGCAGAAATTCCTGTAATCCCCGCTGGTCTTGCCCGCCGCCGTTTTTGCCCTTCTTAAAGCGGTTCTCCTCGCCACGATTTCCCCCGGAATGATTTTTTCATAGACCCTGTTTTTGATGAAAAAAGTCAGGAAAAACACACCGAGGGGAACAGCCTGACACAGCCAGAAAAAGTCGGTAATGACGCCTTTATCCTTTTTTAATCTGCTCACGCCGGCGATGTGTCTTATGTCGCGGCTGACTTCTTTCAGTTTTATGGGATACTGTTTTGCGGACGCCGACGGCGCGACCTCTATATTGATTTCTTTTGTTTTGATTTTTTCGTATTTCTTTTTTGCGGGGTCAAAAAATGAATACTCAATGCCGGGAATTTTCAGGGTGCCGGAAACCCTCGGCACGAGAACCGTCTGAAATTTCTTTGAACCCGTAATTTTATAATCTTCCTTTTCTAAGTTTTGGGAGGAGATGACTTCGTAATGCTTGAAATTTACGAATTCCGGAAAATCCGGGCAGGTTATGGAAGAAATGTTCCCTTCCCCTTTGATTTCCACGATGAGATTTACCGCCTCTCCTACCTTTGCATTTTTCTTGTCCGTTTGCGCGGTAATTCCGAAAGAGCCGATGTCGCCCTTATAATTTTTCGGCTTTCCGGCGTCGGGAAGATTTTTCACCTGCAGGGAGAGAGGCTCTGTTTTTAGGATTTTTCTCCTGCTTCTCCGACCGAAAAAATCCGCAAAAAAATCATCGTTAAAAGCGGACGGAAAAAATGCGTCCGCAATTTCAAGATTGGCGGGAGAAAATCCGTACGCCCCCGATTTTACCGGAAAAATTACAAGTTTCACTTCGGTTACAAAATAATTCTTCCCGTTTACCGCCGTATTGTAATGCCGCGGAGGAGGAAGGTCTTCCTTCAGAAATCCGCCGAACGCGGGCAGGGTCAGGCTCGGATTGCGCGACAGACCCCTGTCCGCAAAAAACGAAAAAGTATAATAAACCGGTTCGCCCGTATAACAGGTGTTTTTATCAAATGCCTGTTCTATCCAGAAGGATTCCGCCTTCAGTTTCTGCGGCTGCCCGGGCGCCGCCTGCGGCGCGGCGGTAACTTCTATGCTGATAGGGGAAGTCGTGTATTTTTTGTCCTTATAATTTATTTCAAATGAGGGAATCAGGAGTTGACCTTCTCTCTTCGGGACAAGGATATAATTGTTTTCAAAAACCGAGGAAACCCGTCCGTTGATTATAGAAACGTTCTGGGAAGTTCCGGAAGAATACACGTCAAAGTCAGGCAGCGCCGGGAGGGTCAAACCGGGTGCTCTCCCCGTCTGTCCTTCGACGGAAATCGTTAATTTCAACTGTTCGCTGACGCTGATTTTACGGCTTGAAACCGAAGCGGTTATCTTCAAGTCCTCCGCACGGCAAGGAGTAAAGAGTAAAGCGTGAAGAGTGACGAGAAAGAAAAAAAACATCTTCAGATTTTTTACCTTTTTCCTCACTGCTTTTTCACCAGTCCTGGCTGACTTCCGGCATTTCCACTTTTTTCTGCATTTTCCCGTTCTTCTCCATATTTTCTATGACGTTCAAAACCCTCTGGACGTCCTCTTTGGACATTGATTCTTTGCTT
Organism: bacterium; assembly: GCA_043825615.1. Taxonomy (GTDB): domain Bacteria; phylum CG03; class CG03; order CG03; family CG03; genus JBDRMV01. Next base: position 45,459 of record JBDRRS010000020.1, read on the forward strand.
TTGTCCGGTTTCTGCTCTCCCCCGCCCTTGGACTTCCGGTCTTCGCCCTTTGCTTTTTTCAGCGCGACTTCAAGATTGTGCAGGGCATCGGAATCGCGCGGGTTCTCCCTCAGAACCCTCCTGTAACTTTCAATCGCCTCGCCTGTTTTCCCCTCTCTGAAAAAGCTATTACCCATATTGTAGATGACGTCATTCTTAAAATCAATATCCTCGAACGTCATGGCTTTCCGGTACTGTTTCTGCGCCTCATCGTTTTTCTCCTGTAAATAATAAACGTTACCGAGATTGTAATAAATTTCCGGGCGCGATTTTTTTTTCAATTCCTCTTTGTACGACTTTTCCGCATTAAAAAAGTCCCTGTTTTTGAAAGCCCTGTTGCCCCGGCTTATGGGGGATGCGCAAAGCGTCCCGCGGGAAAGAACGACCGCCAGCAGGACGGCGGGAACGCGGCGGCAGAAAGAATCAAGAACATTTCTGTTTTTGAAAACGTAAGGAAGAAAAAAATCAACCAGTATGAAAAAAAGCGCCGCAGCGAGGGGAATCTGGTATTTCCTCTCAAGAGTTGCGGAAAAAGTTTTACCCAGTGAATCCTTGCCTGCCGAGTTTATTTCGTCCGCAACTTTCTCAATATCGGCGGCCGAATAACTGTACGGAAAATATTTTCCCGAAGTTTTATTGGCAACCATAAGCAGCGTGGTTTCATCCAGCCGGCTTATCACCGTTTCACCGTTTTCATTTTTCTTATATCCCGTGATATTCCCTTTGTCGTCTCTCACCGGAATAGGTTCGCCTTCGGGGGTTCCCACGCCGACGGCAATGACCCTTATCCCTTTAAGTTCTTTTAAAATCTCTTCGGGGTTGCCCTGAAGATTTTCACCGTCGGTAAAAAGGACAACCGTTTTGGAGTTTGTCGCCTGAGGCGACCTCCCGAAACACTCCTTTGCTTTTTTAAGAGCATCCTGTATGTTTGTTCCTGCGCAGGGAACGATGCTCGCGTCAATTTCGTCAAGGAACATTTTAACCGAGGGAATATCGCCCGTTACCGGGCAAATCCTGAAAGCGCGGCCCGCAAAACCCACGATTCCGAAGCGGGCGGATGGAAAAGAGGAAATAATCTCTTTTATTTTTGAAACGGATGCTTTAAACCTGTTCGGTTTCACATCCTCGCAAAACATGCTTGCAGAAACGTCCAGCGCTATGACAACCGAGGCGCCCTTCTCCATAATTTGCCTCGAAACCATTCCCCACCGCGGACCTGCCAGTGCAAGAATAAAAAATACATAAGCGAAAACGAGCGAAATCCTCCTTGCGATTTCGCTTCTACTATTTTGTAAGGAAATTCTTGAAAATACTGCAATATCAGCATATTTGGACTGCCCGATTTTTCTTTTGCGCCACTCGAAAATGAAAAAAAGAATCAGGAACGGCACCGCAATCAAAGCCGTCAAAATTTTAGAATAATCCCAAATCATCTAACTTCCTCTTTCACTTTTGCGCCGACAATCATATTTTTTCCTACGGTATTCTCCTCAAAACAGCGAACCTTATAACCAGACCCGCAATGAAAAGAATAAAAGCGACGGATGTAAGCGCCGGCGCCAGTTCATTGTATTCAACAAAGGATGAAGAAATAATTTTCGTCTTCTCAAGTTTGTCTATGCCGGAATAAATCTCCGCCAGTTCTTTAGCCGAAGTCGCCCTGAAATATCTCCCGCCTGTGGTATCAGCGAGTTTCTTCAGGAGGTCCTCGTTTAATTCATCATTAATTCTCATAAATCTCTGCCCGAAAACGGCGTCGTTTACGGGAACCAGCGCGGGACCTTTTTTACCGGCGCCGACGGAATAAATTTTAATGTTCAGATTTTTTGCGAGTTCCGCCGCCATAGCGGGCTCTATTACCCCCCTGTTGTTGGCCCCGTCGGTCACAAGAACGATTATTTTTGTTTTTGCGGCGCTTGAAGCAAGATGCTTTACCGCCACCGAGATACCGTCCCCTATTGCAGTGCCGTCTTCGCCGGTCATTCCTGAATGAATCTCGTCAATAATATCCACAACGCCCGCGTGGTCAAAAGTCAGCGGACAGCGTATGGCGGCGACGCCGCCGAAGATGACAACGCCTATGCGGTCATGAAGGCGGTTTTCGACAAAACTCCTGCTTTCTTTTTTAGCGACGGATATCCTGCTGGGTTTTATGTCTATTGCATCCATACTCATGGAAGTGTCTATCACAAGGAAAATATCGCGGGCATTCTTCACCTCTTCTCTTCTGGCGGTGCCTTTCGCCGGGCGGAGAAGCGAGGCAAAAATAAAAAGAATCACGGCAAAAGAAATATAAGGATAAAGGTTAAGCGCTCTGTTCGTGAGACGCAATTTTTCAAAAAGAACAGTTCTTGAATGGAACACAGGGCTGATTTCCTTTTTCTTTAACAGAATATAAAGGACCCCGAGCACAACGGGAGCAAGCAGCAGAAAATAAGGGGAGAGAAGTTTCATCTGAGCGCTCCGATTTTGGAGAAACTTTTTGCCTGTTCGAGGAGTTCGGCGATTTCGTTTTTCTCATAATTCTTTTTTGCGAATTTCGCGAGGTCGCAGGAGTGCAGGAAAGCGGCAACTTTCATTTTTACGAAGGATTCAAGTTTGCTTTTTTTCAAGGCCGCAATTATTTCACAGGAACTCAGGTAAATGGCCGCAAGAGCGTATTTTTTCTCAAGAAAGACCCTGAATAAATCCGAAAGACGGTCTAAAACCCTGCCGGAATCGTCTTCGGTTTTTATCTTCGCAAGTTCGGCGAGATACCATTCCTCGGGGGAAACCCGCTCTTCTCCCGTTACATTTTTTTTCTTTCTCTTCATCAAAATCCAGAATAACAGCGCTACGACCGCAATTATCAGTAAAATAATCCATAAAGGAAAATCTCCGCCCTGCTGCCCTCTGATTTTTTTCAGTTCCGTTTCTTCCCCGGAAAGCGCCCCCCTGACAATCACCTTGAATGCTCCCGCCGAAATGATTTTCGTTGACACCGCAAACTGGAAAGGCGGGACTTCCACTTCCCCTAAGTCGTAGAAAAATGCGTCCGCGTCCACCAGGTCTTCCCTGTAGTCCTTTTTGTGTCTGACATTGCGGAAAACTACGGCCGGGGAGCGGGGAACGATAATTTTGCCGACGGGCTCGCTGCCGTGTATAATTTTAATTCTTACGGGAAACTTTTCTCCGATAACCGCCGTCGTGGATGACGGAAAAACCTGTACAATGGTCCCTTTCTCAAGACAAAAACCCGAAGCGGCAAAAAACAAAAGAATAAGAAAATACATTTTTAAGGCCATCTCATCGTCTTTTTGCCCGTGCGCGGAAGAAATTGAGGAGCGTTGTAATGTATTCCCTGTCCGTCCTCAATTCCAGCAGGTCGCAGGATGCTCCGGCGAAAATTTTTTTCAGGCGCGCCCGTTCGCCGTCAAAAAATATTTTGTATTTTTCCCTGACAGTCCGGGCGGAAAAATTCAGAAACGAGACATCCCCCGTTTCCGTATCCTTTACCTCGCAAATCCCGCATCCGGGGAGTTCTATTTCCTTCGGGTCAAGAACTCTTATTCCTATAACATCGTGGCGTGAAGAAAGAATTCTCAACTGTTTCTCGAAATCTGCGTCGAAGAAATCGCTGAAACAGAAAACGATGCTTTTTTTTCTGAAAACCCTGCTCGCAAATTCCATTGCCTGTGAAATGCCGGAGGCGCGGTGTTCCGGCTTGAAATACAGAATTTCCCTTATAATTCTCAAAATGTGAAAACGGCCTTTCCTCGGCGGGATATATTTTTCAACCCTGTCCGTAAAAAGAACGAGCCCGACTTTGTCGTTGTTCCGTACAGCCGTCCACGAAAGGAGCGAAGCGAGTTCGCTGACGAGTTCCCTTTTGAATTTCTCCGTCGTTCCGAAGTGGACCGAAGCGCTCAGGTCTATCAGAAGAATTATAGACAGGGACCTTTCCTCGACGTATTCCTTCACGTAAGGAGCGTTCATCCGCGCGGTTATGTTCCAGTCAATGCTGCGGATGTCGTCGCCTGGAACGTAGGGCCTCACTTCGGCGAATTCAATTCCCTTCCCCTTGAATGTTGAAGTATATCTGCCCGTAAAGAACTGGTCTGCGAGAAATCTCGTATAGATTTCTATTTTCAGGACCCGCCGGAAAATTTCTTTATCGTCCATGTTTTATACGCCGGTTACGGTTTACGGCCTGCCATTTTTGATTTTCGGTTTTTCTTACGGGACTTCAACCGAAGAAAGAATTTCGGAAACGACCTTCTCGGGGGTAAAATTCTCCGCTTCGCCCTCGTAACTTAAAATAACCCTGTGGCGGAAAACGTCCGTCAGGACATTTCTCACGTCTTCGGGAATGACAAAACCGCGGCCTTCGATGAACGCTTTCACGCGGGACGCCTCAACGAGGTGAATCGTGGCGCGCGGAGAAACGCCCCATGCTATCAGATGCCCGATATCTTTAATCCCGAATGCCTCGGGTTCTCTTGTGGCAGAGGCCAGGTTAACGCAGTAATTCTTTATTTTCTCGTCAACGTAAATCTGCGAAATGAGTTTCGTTATTCCAAGCACGTCCCTTTTGGAAATCACTTCATTAACTTCGGGAATACTTCTTACGGCGACTCTTTCAATTACATTTTTCTCTTCTTCCCTGCTCGGATAAGTTATAACGACCTTCATTATAAACCTGTCAATCTGCGCCTCGGGCAGAGGGTATGTCCCTTCCTGTTCTATGGGATTCTGAGTCGCCATTACAAAAAACGGTTCAGGAAGTTTGTGTGTTGTCTCGCCGATTGTCACAGTCCTCTCCTGCATCGACTCAAGCAGCGCCGACTGGACTTTCGCGGGAGCCCTGTTTATTTCGTCGGCAAGAATAAAATTCGTGAAAACGGGACCTTTCTTTACCGAGAACTCTTCCTTTGAAGGACGGTAAATCTGCGTTCCTATCAAATCGGAGGGCAGCAGATCGGGCGTGAACTGAATTCTCCTGAAGTCCATGGCCAGGCACCTTGCGAGAGTGCTTACCGAAAGGGTTTTCGCAAGCCCCGGAACGCCTTCGACGAGAACATGATTCTGCGAAAAGATGCCTATTAGAAGCCGCTCGAGAAGAACGTCCTGACCGACGATGACTTTGTGAATCTCGGAAAGAATGTTTTTGATTTTTGCGTTTTCAAGCAGAACCTTCTGATTAATTTCATTAACATCCATAACTCCCTCCCATGGGGTCAGGTCTTGCAATCATGCATTTTTCCCCTAACTGCCGACGAGACCGGCTATCAGGTCGCCGACTTCGCTCGTTGTCATTCCCATCCTGCCGGCGGACATTGATTTTATTTTTCCAGCCGTCGCGGTCATCACGGCTTTTTCCACCGCGCAGGCGGCGTCTTCCTCGCTTATACCGGAAAGCAGCATCTGCAGGGCGCAGATCGCGGCAAGAGGGTTTATCACGTTCTTCCCCGTGTATTTCGGCGCGGAACCGCCTATCGGCTCAAACATGCTGACGCCTGCGGGGTTTATGTTCCCTCCGGCGGCAATACCCATTCCACCCTGCGTTATCGCTCCGAGGTCGGTTATTATATCGCCGAACATATTGTCGGTAACAATCACGTCAAACCACTCGGGATTTTTCACCATCCACATGCAGGTCGCGTCAACGTGAGCGTAGTCCGTTTTTATGTCCGGATATTCCTTCGCCACTTCGTAAAAAGTTCTCTCCCATAGGTCCCATGCGTATGTGAGCACGTTCGTTTTTCCGCACAATGTCAGATGCTTGCGCTTGTTCCGCTTTCTTGCAAATTCAAATGCGTACCTGAGGCAACGCTCAATACCCTTTCTCGTATTGTAGGAAACCTGAAGAGCAACCTCGTTTTTCGTTCCCTTTTCTTTGAACTCGCCAATTCCCTTGTAAAGCCCTTCGTTGTTTTCCCTTACGACGACATAGTCAATTTCTTCGGGGCCTTTGTCTTTAAGCGGCGTCCACACGCCAGGGTAAAGTTTCACCGGCCGCAGGTTGATGTACTGTTCGAGGTCAAACCTTATTTTCAGAAGAATTCCCTTTTCCAGAATACCGGGCTTCACGCCGGGATGCCCGATTGCTCCGAGATATATCGCGTCGAATTTTTTCAGTGTTTCGATACCGTCTGACGGAAAGACCTCTTTAGTCCGCAAATATTTCTCGCCGCCCCAGTCAAAAACTTTTGTATCATATTCAAAACCGAATTTCTTCGAGACGGCTTTAAGCACCTTCAGCCCCTCGTTGATAACTTCGGGCCCCGTCCCGTCACCGGGAATAACCGCTATTTTATACTTTTTCATTTTTTAAAGATTTTAAGAGACCGCCGGCGGAGATGATTTTTCTGATGAATTCGGGAACAGGTTTTATTTCGTATGTTTTGTTTTTTGTCAGATTTCTTATTCCGCTTTTTTTAACGTCAATTTCAATTTTGTCGCCGGTTGCGCAAACGTCAGCGAGATTGCATTCAAAAACCATAAGACCGGTGTTTATGCAGTTCCTTAAAAAAATCCTGGCGAACGACTTCGCAATGACCGCCGAGATGCCGGAGGCCTTAATTGCTATCGGCGCGTGCTCCCTGCTGGAGCCGCAGCCGAAGTTCCTGCCGGCGACAATGATGTCACCGTCCTTTATTTTCTTTCCGAAATTTTTATCAAGGTCTTCCATGCAGTGCGCCGCAAGTTCTTCGGGTCTGTCCGTTGTAAGGAACCTCGCGGGGATTATCACATCGGTGTCGATTGAATCGCCGACGACGTAAGCGTTCCCGCTGATTTTATTTTTCACAACTGCTCAGGCGAGGTTATCCGTCCCGTTAATGCCGACGCTGCGGCGACATACGGCGAGGCGAGGTAAACTTTTGAAGACGCTGAACCCATTCTCCCTACAAAATTCCTGTTCGTCGTTGAAACCGCAATTTCCCCGTCAGCAAGGATTCCCATATGCCCGCCGAGACAGGGTCCGCAGGTCGGCGGGGAAATTATACAACCCGCTTTTAAAAATGTTTCGATGTAACCCGCCGCAAGAGCTTCGCCGTAAACCATGCGGCTGCCGGGAAGAATTATGACGCGCAGGCCCCGCTTGATTTTTTTACCCTTCAGGATTTTTGAGGCATCCGCAAAATCCGATATCCTGCCGTTCGTGCAGGAACCGATGACGACCTGGTCGATTTTTATTTTGTTCAGATTTTTGGCGGGGCGGATTTTGTCGGGTCTGTGCGGGACCGCAACGACCGGAGGAATTTCCCCTGCGTCAATGCGGATTTTTTTCGCGGAATTGCCGCCGGAAAAAAACTTCGGTTTTTTCAGGCCCCTTCCCCCTAAATACTCTTTCGTTTTCCCGTCGGGGACGACAAAACCGCATTTCCCGCCGGCCTCAATCGCCATGTTGCACATCGTAAACCTTCCGTCCATCGGCAGCGCATCTATAGCCGGGCCGGAAAATTTCATCGCTTTGTAATTTGCTCCTTCAACGCCTATCTTCCCTATCGTATAAAGAATCAGGTCCTTCCCGGTGACAAATTTTTTCCTCTTCCCCGTGTAAACAAAATCAACGACTTCGGGAACCTTGAACCATATTTTTCCGGTGAGCATGGCGTAAGCGGCATCCGTGGAGCCCACGCCCGTCGAAAATGCGCCGAGTGCGCCGTAAGTGCAGGTGTGCGAATCTGCCCCGATAACGACGTCACCGGCCGTCACGATGCCTTTTTCCGGTAAAACAACGTGTTCTACCCCGTCGGTTTCCAGAAATCTCACGTTGTATTTCTTTGCGAAATCCCTCAGAAATTTCACGTTCTGCGCCGATTTGATGTCTTTGTTCGGGGTAAAGTGGTCGCAGACGATTACAACGGAGGCGGGGTTTTTAATTCTGCCGCCGGAAGCGAGAAAGTTCTTCACGGCAAGCGGCCCGGTCACGTCATTCACAAGAACGACGTCGCACTCCGCCAGAAGAAATTCTCCGGACTTAACCTCTTTCCCGCCGGAATGCGCCGAAAGAATATTTTCTATGTAGTTCATCGTAAAAATGTCATATTGTAAAGCACCGTCCCCATTTTATTCTGATTTATTCAGCGCCGAAAGATATGCGAGAACGGACGCCTCAATAATATCCGTTGAAGAAGATGACCCCAGAAATTTCCTCTTCCCGAAAGAAACGGTCAGACGGACTTCTCCCTGGGCGTCCTTTCCGGTTGTGATTGCGTTAACGGAATAATTGAGCAGCCGGCCGGGGCGCCTTGTGACGGAATCCACCGCTTTCAGAACGCTGTCAACGGGCCCGTCGCCGGAAGCAGTTCCCGTCAGAACCTTTTTATCTTTTCTCAGTTTAACGGTGGCGTGCTGGCCGCTTGCGCCGGTCAGGACATCGAACGATTCAAGTTCGTATCCTTTTCTTTTCCCGAAATCCTTTTCGAGAAGAGCAACGATGTCGTCGTCATAGACCTTCTTTTTTTTGTCCGCAAGCATTTTGAAATCAGCAAAAATTTTGTCAATTTGCTCTTTTGAGACATTAAAACCCTGCTCTTTTATTTTTTTCGCGAGAGCCGCTCTGCCCGAGTGTTTGCCGAGAACGAGCCTGCTGCCTGAAATACCGACGTCACGGGGCTCCATAATTTCGTAGGTCTGCGCTTTTTTTATGACTCCGTCCTGATGTATGCCCGCCTCGTGCGCAAAAGCGTTTGCCCCGATGATGGCCTTGTTCGGCTGAACGGGAATACCCGTCAGGTTTGAAACGATCCGGGACGTCGTCGCCAGTTCCCTCGCATTTATTCCGGTCGTAAACTGCGGGAACCTGACCTTGAGAGCCATTACGATTTCCTCGACCGCCGCATTGCCGGCCCGCTCGCCGATGCCGTTGACGGTGCACTCGACCTGTCTCGCCCCGTCGAGAACGGAAGCCAGCGAATTCGCCGTCGCCAGACCGAGGTCATTGTGGCAGTGCACGGAAAAAACCGCCTTGTGCGAATTCCTGACGTTTTCAATCAGGAACCTGATAAGATTACCCATTTCCGCGGGGTATGCGTATCCGACGGTATCGGGCACATTTATTATTCCCGCTCCGGCCTTTATCGCTTTTTCTATAACTTCGCAGAGAAATCTTTTCTCGCTTCTGGTGGCGTCCTCGCAGGAAAATTCCACTTCGTCGCAGTATTTCCCGGCAAGTTTCACGGCTTTAACCGCAGAATCCATGACGTCATTCCCGGACATCCCTAATTTGTATTTCATGTGGACCGGCGAGGTGGCTATAAACGTGTGTATTCTCTTCCGCCGGGCTTTTTTAAGCGCTAACGATACGGCGGTAATATCTTTTTCAACGGCCCTTGCCAGACCGCAGACGGTAACGTTCTTTACGGCCGCCGCCACCATCCGGACGCTCTCGTAATCGTCAGGCGACGAAACGGGGAAACCTGCCTCTATTATGTCCACCTGCAGCTTTTCAAGCTGCTGCGCGATAATTACCTTCTGCCGGCTTGTCAGGGAAGCGCCGGGCGACTGCTCGCCGTCGCGGAGCGTCGTGTCGAATATCTTTACCCTGTCTTTTCGCGCAGGTACGGAGTTTACCGTTTTTTTCATACCGGCTTCGCCCCCCTCCTCATTTTTACGGTTTTTACCGCAAGGTCTATGAGTCCCGAAAACAGATACGCTATCAGCATAAGCGAAATTATACTTTCCGGATACATTATCAACATCACAATCCACAAAACGACTATCATAAAAACCTTCAAAGGCAGCATCCCGGTGAGTTTAAAACTGCTGCCGTTGGGGTATCTTATCTTGGTCAGCATCAGGAAAGAAATTATTATTATGGCAAAGGGCAGTATGTGCGCGAAAGCCGGCGCTTTCTCCACGAGAAATTTAAAACTCCTCTTGGGGACATCCGCCTTGTATATCTCCATCAGCAGCACAAATGCAGCCCAGATTCCCGCCGCTGCGGGAGACGGCAGCCCTTCAAAATAAGGCGATTTTTTATCGGGATCCGCGGCCGCATTGTAGCGCGCAAGGCGTATCGCCACGGCCAGCACGTATATGAAGCACGCGGCCCAGCCATGCCGGAAATCCTTAAGATAATACACCCATAAAAGTATCGCCGGCGCCACGCCGAACGACACCATATCCGCCAAACTGTCAAACTCAATGCCGAAACCGGAACTCGTCTTTGAAAAGCGCGCAAGTCGCCCGTCTATTATATCCATCACCCAGCCGAGCACAATCAGCCATGCCGCCAGCATATAACGCTCGTTAAAAGCCGAAAGCGCCGACATAAAACCGCAGCCGAGGTTTATTGCCGTAAAAACGCTCGGGAGATATATTCCTTTCTTTATTCTGATTGCCATTTCGCCAGTTTTGTTTGAGCGCAATTAACTTTATCGCCGGCCTTTACGAGGACTTCGCACGTTTCGGGAAATTCGCAGTCAACCTGCGAGCCGAATTTTATCATGCCTGTTTTTTCTCCCTGCTTTACAGAATCCCCTTCTTTTTTCCAGCAGAGGATTCTCCTCGCTACGGAACCCGCTATCTGCGTAACCATGACACTTTTTCCCCCCGCGGTTTCAAAAAGGACTTTATTCCTTTCGTTTTCCGTGTGAGCGGCGCCGGATGCGGCATTTGAGAATTTCCCACTGATATAATTTATTTCCTTTATCCTCCCGCTGCAGGGCGCCCGCTGGATATGGTAGTCGAGGATGCTCATAAAAATCCTCACGACTGTTTTATCATGAGATGTTTCAACGCCCAGAACCCGGCCCGACGCCGGAGAAAGAATAAACGAATTGTCTTCCTCCACGTTTATTTCGGGGTCCCTGAAAAAGCGCGCCGTCAAGAGGCACAGAATAAGCGCAATCAGGGCGGCATAGAAATTCCATGCCGCAAAAATGTTTTTCGGCCGGCAAAAAAACAGCATCAGAACGCACGCCAGAAAAATCGCCGCTGGCGGAATTACCGCAGGCCATATCTCCCCTGACACTTTCATAGGTCTGTAATTATTTTTTCGGCTTAAGCCAAGCCATCATTTTCCTGAGTTTTGCGCCCACCTTCTCGATCGGGTGTTCGAAGGACTCCTTCCTCGACTGATTGAACATGGGTCTCCCGACCCTGTTTTCAAGAAGCCATTCCTTTGCGAATGCGCCGGAGGTAATCTCGCCCAGGATTTTTTTCATTTCGCGCTTCGTATCTTCTGTGATGATTCTTTTACCTCTCGTGTATTCGCCGTACTCGGCGGTGTCGGAAATCGAGTAATTCATCCAGCCGATTCCTTTCACGTGCATCATATCAATAATCAGTTTCAGTTCGTGGAAACATTCAAAGTACGCAATTTCCGGCTGGTAGCCCGCCTCCACAAGGGTCTCGAAGCCCGCTTTTACGAGTTCGACAATACCCCCGCACAGAACCGTCTGCTCGCCGAAGAGGTCGGTTTCCGTCTCTTCCGAAAACGTCGTCTCCAGAGTTCCCACGCGCGTCCCGCCGATTCCCTTGGAATACGCAAGAGCCAGTTTTTTTGCTTTCTTTGAGGCGTCCTGGTAAACCCCTATTAAATTCGGGACACCTCCGCCGGCTGCGAACACGTCCCTGACGAGGTGGCCCGGACCCTTGGGCGCAACCAGTATAACGTCAATATCCTTCGGGGGGACAATCTGTCCGAACCTGATGTTGAAACCGTGGGAAAAACCTAAAATGTTTCCTTTCTTCAGGTTAGGTTCTATGTCATTTTTATAAACCATTGACTGAACCTCGTCGGGAACGAGGAGTTGAATCCAGTCGGCTTTTTTCGCCGCTGCCGACGCAGTCAGCGGTTTGAAACCGTGTTTGATTGCCGTCTTATAATTATCGCTGCCGGTGACCTCGGAGACAATAACCTTTATGCCCGAATCCCTGAGATTCTGCGCCTGCGCGTGACCCTGGGAACCGTAACCTATAATCGCCACGGTCTTCCCTTTCAAAAGTCCGAGATTTGCGTCCCTGTCGTAATAAACCTTTGCCATCATTAACCTCCTAAACGTTAATTTAATTTAATATGAATTATAACACATTTTCAAAAAAAATTGTATAGCCCGAAGAATTACCGTGTACAGAAAAATGGGGTCAGCTCTGATTTTTTTTAATAAGTTATCCGTAGAAAAAATAGAACTGACCCCATTTTTTTACTTCGCGAGAACAACCGTGCCCTTGAACCTGTGCGCTCCGATTTCAAGTATGTACAGATAGATTCCGCCCTCCTGCAGGCGGCCGTCTTTGTTTGTTCCGTCCCATTCCACCGTCTCAGGCGTATTTTTATGAATTTCCGTTATCACGCTTCCGGTAAGGTCATATACGGTCAGTTTGATTTTTAAACTTTCCGAGGTAGAATATTTAAACTTTACGGTATCGCTGAAATTATCACCGTTCGGCGTAAAGGGGTTGTCTTTCACTTCCGTCAGCGTAACACCCGTAACCGACGCCGTAACCCTGGGTCCGGACAAATATCTCGCGGCACTGCTGATATCTCTTTCTTCCATCCTGCCCGAGACGGACTTGCTTACAAAATTCCGCGCCTCCGAGACCTTTGCTCCCCACGCAACCATGTTTTCAATAACATCTTTCACGACAACATCGTCTAACTTTTCTTTTCTCCCGGCTGTCTCCGCCCTGATACTGTCAACGGCTTTTGCAATCTCAACGCTCTTCGCGGGAGTCAGTTGCCTTTCTTTTTTTAGAGTGGTTATTTTCACTTCTTTATAGGGCTTTTCGGCTATCTTTTCAGGTTTTACTTTAAGTTTCCGTCCGGCTGTTTCAGGTTTTTCCGGTAACTTCGCCGCAATCCTTTCAGCCCCGGGGATTTCAGGTTCTTTGAAATATCTGTTTAATACGACAATGCAAATAAGCGCGGCGGCGCATGCCGTAAGAGCATATTTGAAATAAGGGTTTCTCAGGATGTTCCCCGAATATGAAACAGGAATCCGCTCTTTCTCAATCTCTTCCATTACTCCTGCGTAAACGTGCTCCGGAACGTCCGGCACCGGAATTGACAGGGATGCCTGTCTTACCCGCTTCAGTTCTTCAAGGTAATCCCTGCATTTCCCGCACGCGTCAATATGGGTTTTAAGATATTTCTCGTCGGAATGACCGAGAACCCCGTCAATATAGGCGGATATCAGTTCCCTGAATTTATCACAATTATTATTCATTGCTAATCTTCCATTACCGTTCCCCGCATCTCTTTCATTATCCCGTGAAGTTTTTCCCTCGCCCTTGAAAGCCGCGACCTCACCGTGCCCGTGGGGCACTTCATTGTCACCGCTATATCCTCATAGGAAACGTTCTCCAGGTCTCTCAGGGAAATTATCCCCCGCTCGCTGTCGTCAAGTTTCTCAAGCGCCCTCATCACAAACCTCTGCGTTTCATTAAGTTCCATTTTCCTCTCATGAGACATTCCCGTGTCCGGAATAATCTCTCTCAGCGTTGATGCCTCATCCCCGGGGCAGTCGTTAGATTTCTCATCAAGGGAAACGGTTTTAAATCTGTCTCTGATTCTCCTTTCATTCTGCCACCGGTTATAAGTTATCCGGTAAACCCACACCGAGAAAGACGCCCTTCCCCTGAACCCGTCTATGCCCTTATAAGCGCTTACAAAAGAATCCTGCACAAGGTCCTCCGCATCATGCATATTACCCGTCAGCCCGTATGCGAGTTTCATAATCCTCTTACTGCAGCTTCTTATGAGTTCTCCGAATGCGTCCCTGTCGCCGCGTTTCGCTCTTTCAACAAGCGTTTTCTCGTATGGTGTTATCGCCAGAAAGATAAGCAAATCAGAATCTTACCGTGGTGGAGAAATTATGATTCCCGCCCATATCCTTCATCCCCTCGTCCAGACGCTGGTCATAACTGTAGTCAATTTGTATGTCCGCATTTTTTAATCTTAAAATATAACTGAACCCTGCCGAAAATTTCGAGAACTTATTGTTGCCCGCGCCGTATCCCGCCCTCACCGCGGCAGCGCCGACCCACCTTTCAAAACCGACCAGTATTTTCTTATCCCTGTTTATGTTTTTCATTAGAGTCCTGTCCAGCGATATAAGGGTTCCCTTAAAATCATAGCCCAGACCAAGCCGGTACTCCGCAGGCACGATGTCTTTCTTGTATATGCCTATGTCCGGCTCGTTCACGTTCTTCGCCGCAAAACCGGCGGACAACCCCTTCATTTTATATACAATCCCCGCGTCCAGCCCCCACCCCGACGCGCTATAGCCCCCGCTTACGAATGTCGGGTCCTTGATTGTGTAACTGTTGCTGCCGTACCGCTTCTGCATATATTTCAGGTTCAAACCGGCATAAAGATTCCGCACGTACGGAACACATCCCGCCCCCGTTATTATATACTCGCTCTCCGAATACAAATCGCTCCCGAATGCCACCGCGCTCAGCCCCGCCGCCCCGTATCCCGTTATCAGCCCGCCGTATCCCAGATAACTCAGCGTAAGCGAGTCGTCCAGGTCGGGAAAAAGTTTTGAATACATCCCCGTGGCTTCTCTCTTCTTCATAAGCGCCAGGCCCGCCGGGTTCCAGCACGCCGAATTCACGTCGTCGCAAACTGCCGTATATGCTCCCGCCATTCCCAGCGCCCGCGCCCCCGCGTCCAGATACTGAAAAGCCGCCTCCGACGAGGCCGTAAATAGTAAACAGTGAACAGTAAATAGAAAGAAAACAAACATGGTTTTTTCTTTTCTTTTAAAACTCATTTCACTCTTCACTCTCTTTATTTTGCCAGAACAACCGTCCCCTTCGCCCTGTTATTCCCGACCATCAGGTAATATATGTACACCCCTCCTTCCACAAGACGGCCGCTGTCGCTCGTCCCGTTCCAGTAAGGCACCACGCCCGGAGTTCCGGTTATCGTCTTTATAAGATTCCCGCCGATATTATATATCCGTATGGTCACCGGCAGGTTGTCCGGATTGTCAAAATAAAAATGCACCCTGTCGTATTCCCCGTCGGGGTTCGGCGTAAACGGGTTCGGCCCTATGCCTTTCATGCTGAAAGCTTTCGGCTTCGCGGATGCCATTATCGCGTACTTGGAAAGATGCGTAACATCCGCCGTTACCGTCTGGAAACCCGTATCAACCGTCCCCCCTATCTTCTGCCACTGCACCCCGTCGTGATAAAAGAGCGCAATATTATTTGCCGCATCGGAAGCATCCACGTTCGTGTTGTAAACCTTCCCGCCCACAACATTGTAATGCAGCGTCAATGTTACGGGCACATTGAAGTCCGTTATCTTCTGCCCCGTCGTCTGCTCCCGCGCGCTCAAATCATACGATACCGCCTGATTGGTCTCCGGATTAACGGCAGTAAAATTCATCAGAGCGTTAGCGCTTACCGCTCCCGCAGGTATTACCAGTTTCGTCGCGCTGTCATTGCTCGCCACTATCGTCCCTCCCGCCGTCGTTATAAGTTCGGATACCTCTATCTCACCCGATACAGGCGTCAGGTCCCCGCTTGTCGCATATATAATCACACTTCCCGCCCCGTTTGCATCAGGCGTGAAAGTTGCCTTAATCTCACCCGAGGCATCCGTGGTCCCGTAAGACGGGCTGACCGTTCCTGCCCCCTGCGTAACATTAAAACTGACATCTCCTCCCGATATGGGATTGCCGTAATAGTCCTTTAACACAACCGTTATCTGCGCCGTCTGACCCGTCAGAATCGACGAGGGATTAACCGAAATGCTCAATGCCGCCTGATACGATGAAATCATGTGTATCGTATTGCTCAGTCCCGTATTGTCCAGACCGTCGGTCGCTTTTATTTTTATATCCTCTGCTTTTGTATATGTCTGGTGCGTCACCGTCCCGACCCCGTTGGATATCCCTGCCGCCGGCACTCCTAAAATACCGGAACCCGCCTGTGACGGCTCGGATGACAGCATCGCCTGCAGTGTTACGGAGGTATTGTAATTTATTGTGTCACCGGTGTCGTTTTTTGCATAAATTGTTACCGTGAATAAACTTCCGGTAACCACTGCCGTGGGCGCTGAAACCTCATAATGGTCAAGTTCCGTCGCTCCTACTCTGATTCCGTCGGAAGAGACAGGAGCGCTTTTAAGTCCTGCATTATTCTCGGCTTTAACTAAAAAATAATATGTATCTCCGACCGTCAGCGTCAGTCCCGTAACAATAATTGAGGTAACATTATCCGCATACGTCCAACTGCTTACATCCACCCCGCCCGACGATGTTCCGACCGCATACCAATAACCCTTGATTCCGCTCTCGGCATCAGAGCCCGCCGTCCAGTTTGCCGATAACTGTGTTTGCGAAAAAGTTACATCAGAATCGGTGCTTAATCCGTCACTCACAGCCCCCGGCTCCACTGGAGAAGAAACATCAACATAATCATACGTTACCGTAAAATCATACAGCACCGGCGTCTGAGACGAAACTGATGTCGAGAAGTTTGCTCTTACTTGAATATATTGTGCCGAGGCCGAAGTAATCGCAGACCCCGACGTAGTATAACTCGACGACCAACTCGACCACGTTGTCCCGTCATCCGAAGTCCTCGTGTTGAACGTTATCTCCGTCCCCCCCGGCTCCTCCGCCGTCCACGATATTGTATCCCAGGATACCTTTGCTCCCAAATTCTTCGACGCAGAAATATAATTCCCTGAATTACTCCCTGCCCATTTGAGGTAGTAAATTTCCCTATTCCCCAAACTATTATCATCCCATGCGATGTGCAAATTACCCGAAAACTCTAAACAAAACGATAAACTAACAGACGTTCCATTGCTATTTGAAATATTGATTGACTCTCGTCCCGTTCCATCCGCATCCACCCATTCACTGCCGTTCCATTTAAGATAATATACTTCAACCTGTCCTAAAGAATTATCTGTCCACACAATACTTGGATTATCAAAATAATTCAGACGAATAACTGGATTATAAGCTGTCTCAGAATTTGAAATATTTATTGATTCCTGCCCGGAGCCGTCTGCATCAACCCATGATGAACCGTCCCACTTGAGATAGTAGATTTCGCAGCCTCCGGGAAAGGGAGGAGATTCTTCCCATGCAATATGCGGTTTTCCTGAAGAATCCATATAAAGTGAAGGTGTATTGGATCCTGTACTATTACTTGAAACATTGACCGACTCCTGTCCTGAACCATCAGCATCCACCCATTCACTCCCGTTCCATTTAAGATAGAAAATCTCATCATATATTGATGACGTAGAATTCTCCCATGCAATACCCGGGTGACCAGAGGAATCCAAATAGAGAGATGGTTTTTCTGAACTTCTACTATTATTGAAAATATTAACTGACTCTTGTCCCGTTCCATCTGCATCCACCCATTCACTGCCGTTCCATTTAAGATAATAAATTTGATAAGGTTCCCAGTCATTTACCCGACCACTCCAAACCACATGTGGATTATCTGATGAATCTAAAAACAATATAGGCGTGGAAACCCATTTACTTATCCCGCTTGAAATATCTATTGATTCTCGGCCTGAACCATCCGCATCCACCCATTTACTGCCGTTCCATTTGAGATAATATACTTGATATTCATTTAAATCCGAAATATAGTTTTGCCAGATAATATGAGGATTTCCGGTGCTATCTATCCTTAAAGTAGGATATGAAGAAGTATCTGCATCATTCGAAACATTAATCGAATCCCCACCAGAGCCAT
This sequence comes from bacterium, assembly GCA_043825615.1. Classification (GTDB taxonomy): domain Bacteria; phylum CG03; class CG03; order CG03; family CG03; genus JBDRMV01. The sequence goes on from JBDRRS010000020.1 coordinate 63,168, forward strand.
CCGCATCTACCCATTCACTGTCGTTCCATTTTAAATAGTATATCTCACTATTACCTGTTGTATTATCGCTCCAAGCTACGTGTAGATATCCCGAGTTATCTATAGAAATAAATGGCCGAAGTGAATCTCCAGTATTATTTGAAATATTAATTGATTCCTGACCTGTCCCGTCCGTATCCACCCATTCTTTTTGTAAAGTTACCGAATCTCCAATAACAGAAACATACGATGAAGTTCCAATACTAAAATCAGAATTAGTCGTCTCCTGCCAACTATCCGCAAAACAAATTGAGATTGAAGAAACTAAAAAGATTAGCATTGATGTAAAGCTCGCCGCAATTCTTTTACTCTTCATCTTTTCTTTCTCCTCTTCCATTTTTAAATTATATCATTTTTCTCTCATTTCTCTATATCCGTTCTTCAACACTGTTTACCTTACTTCTAAGACCCGTTCGCCTCGCTTCTCTCGCTCAGGGTGAAGGGCGCTTCGCCCCCTTCACTTCTTTAGACAATATTTGAGGTAAAAAAGTTCCATTTCTGCACCTTTTTATGGGTGTAAACCGGGCAAATGCGTAGAATTTACCGACGGTGAAGTCCTAAAACTAATTATTTATGAAATATATTTTTCTCTTTTTTTAAACATTTTTTTCAATCATTCAATCATCAGATTACCAGATCGACAATTTCTTATTACCTCCTACTTTTTTAGATAAATTTTAGGGTAAAAAAGTTCCATAAATAAGTTTTGCTCTCCCTGACTGCTTCTCTTTCAATATTGCAATTAGAGTTTATTTTAACTGGACTATTATTTCAGCTTGTTTACCCACGAAACTCGGCCGGTTAATTATCCGAGGCAATAAATTTATCTGCTGTGGCGCAAGTTCTGTTTTCTGATTTTCGGGCTTGACTCATCAGTAAACGCAGCGTTTAGAATAAGTCACAGTAAAAACAATACATGTGATATTTCCATAATCATCTCAAATTATTTAAGATTACATAAAATAGTTTTATGATGGAGTTACATATAATTTTAAAAAATATGTATTTCCAAAACTATTTATTTGTAAATAATATGCCGACTCATTTTTTTCAGATTGAGTTGTTGTTCCATCAATCCTAATATCGCCAATAACATGAAGTTTCATTCCGTCAGCAGGACTTTCCGTATTAATAGCAAGACAATCTCCAACATAAGACTTATTCGCAGTATAAAATCCCCATTTGCCATTAGCTTCATCTGTCTCACCATAGACCCCTATACCATTTGTAGCTTCCCCATACACACCCCGGCCACCAGCAGCTGTAGCTTCCCCATACACACCATAGTGATCAATACCAGATGAGAAACCACCGACTCCATGATAATTAGACGTCCCAACTACACCATAACCTGATTGTGAGGTGCCACTAATTGCTGTATCGCCCGTATAAACAACGCTTAGCTTATATGCTTGCGGATCAGTTGTTCCAATCCCAACTTTGCCACCGTCCTGAACGAATATTCCGTTTCCGCCGTCATCATAAAGCTTAAGCCCATCGCCATCTCTTGCTCTCACTTCATCTGATTTTATATGATCTCCGTCGAGGGTCTCAATATTTCCATCAACTGAGAGTTTTTCACCCAGCGCCGACGTCCCAATACTGACATTGCCAATGTTTCTATAAATATTGTCCCCTGCTCCCTGAGTCCATTTGCTTGAACCAGATTGTGCTACTCCACCTATTCTATAGACATTTCCGGCAGCCAAATTCATATCCCCATTAACATCAAGTTTGTAATTCGGGGTCGTTGTGCCGATGCCGACATTGCCTTCAACTAACAAACCATTTGTTGGCGCTTGATTAGTTCCGGAATAACCTGCACCGATAGCAACCGCACCTTCAACATCAAGTTTGTTCTGTGGATTCGTCGTGCCGATGCCGACATTGCCTGCTGGACTAATTGTAAAATCTTCATTATCTGTTACCCCATATCTGGTAGTTCTCATTATAGAAAACCTACTATCGTAGTCAGAATCAATTCTTACTCTGCCTATTCTCCATTTCCAAGCATCGTATGTATTAACATTTTCTTGCACAGGTGTTCTAAAAATAATGGTTTCTTCTATTTCATCTCCTGCTGCACTACCACCCCCACCAGATAATGTAATAGCATGATTATTATCAACTAAATGCAAAAGTGTATCTGGACTTGTCGTGCCGATGCCGACTTTGCCATTCACTCCACTTGTGTCATAATCTTCAGTTCCTAAATGTAATGTAGCCATTTTGTACCTCCCTTTTTACTCGGTTTTCGGTGTTCGGTTTTCGGTATTCGGTTTTTGTTTTGCGCAAACCGCTTCTTGCGATCACCGCTAACTTTCTTCAGCCTGCCTGTTTCTCCTTCAGCATCGCAATCAGAATCTGCTTCAACTGAACAATGAGCTCCACCTGCTCGCCTGCAAAGTTCTGACGGTTGATTATCTGAATCAACAGATTAATCTGCTGCGGCGTCAACTTCACTTTCTGCTCTCCGTTCATTTTTCTTCACCTCCCTCTTAACAAATTTGCGATCTGATAATTTTAGATTAGCAGATCACTAAATAACAACTTTTTTCTCGTGGCCCACTCTCACCTGCGGGTCAATCCATATTTTGAAGCCCGTCTCCTTTGCTCTCAGGCAGAAAGCGACGTCCTCCGTCGTAAAATCAACCATGTTCCCTATTTTCTTTTCAATCGGTCTGAACCAGGGATATGTAATGCTTTCAAACACGCCTCTTTTAATCAGCAGGAAACCGAAGCCCGTATAACTCACTTCCATTAATTCTTTTTTCCCTTCGATATCCGCCGGCGTGAGAAATTGAAAAGAGCCGTTCTTCTTAAAGAATTCCTCGTCCCAGTTCCTGACCGTCGCAAACTGCCTGCCGCCGTCCATCGTATAAATTCCCGAGATAATATCCTTGTCGTAATTAATCAAACGCTGAAACTGCTCCGGTGTGAAAATAATGTCGGAGTCAACCCACATGAGGTAATCGTAATCTATTTTACCGTCAAACGGTTTCTGATTCTCCCCGCGCGAGACATCCGCTCCGAGACACATATTCCTTACATAGTAGATGTTGCAGGACTCTTTCCGGGAAACACCTATCTGAATGTTGTTTTGTATGCAGTAAGTTAAGAGGCCGGTCCAGCAGTCCAGGAACTTTCCTGAAAAATTATTTCCGGGTAAACAGAAAATTACTTTTTTTCTTTCTTTGTTAACCATATCTTAACCATCCGCTAATGAATTAACACATCCTGGAAATGAAGTCAATTAACTACCGGTTACATAAAAGTAAACAAACGGTTAACGGATTTTAACCGCCGGAGATTCGGGGATTTTTATGATATTTCCGGATTAAATTACGGCTGTTTTTTCCTGAAATGATTAAACGGCTGGCGGCTACTGCTGACAAACTTATAGCCGCATCTCGGAACGTTAACGATTTTTTTACCTGCCCTGCCGCCGAGTTTTTCCCTCAATCGTCTGATATGAACTTTCAAGGTCGGCGTAAAAGTAACGGATGAATCCATCCCCCACACATGCCCCAGAATACACGCATTGGATAATACTTTATTCGGCCGGGTTATTAAAAATTCAAGGAGTTCGAATTCCCGTGGTCTCAGATAAACAGGCTTTTCATTTAAAAAGAACCGCTTACTTTCAGGTTCCAGACGGAAATTGTCTATTTTTATTATATTATTTCCTGTCTGAGAAGAATCTTTCCGTCTTAAAACCGCTTTAATCCTGCATTTGAACAGTTCTTTACTGACGGTTTTTTTAAAATAATCATCGGCTCCCGCTTCAAACCCGCTGATTTCATCCTCGTCCTGCTTTATATGCGAAGTCATTACTATCGGAATATCCCTTGTGGAAATGTTGAACCGCAGCATTCTGCACAACTGGCGCCCGTCGATGTCGGGAAGCAGCACGTCCAGTATTATAATATCCGGAACTTCTTTGCGGGCTCTTTTAATGGCGTCACTGCCGTTTGCCGCCTCGATAATACAGTAACTTTCGCCCTGCAGGAATTCCCTGTATAATTCGCGTATGCCCTGCTCATCATCAACCAGTAGAATAACTTTTTTCTTCATTTTTTATTCTCCCCTTACTTTACTCCGAGACGCCGGAAAGCCATCCGCACGCCCATGGCGCATCTTCGACCTCAGGCGGCGTCACCGTCCGCCCTGGCGGGAGCAATCCCCGGCGCAGGATTTATTTTTTGAACGCCAGTTCGTCTATGCTCTTATACTTTTTTTTACAGTTAATACATTCAACATAACTGTTTATGCACTTTCCCTTATCATGTTCCTGTAAGTGTTTAAACTCATCTTTTTTACATTTTAAACACACAAGTTTCTTTCCGTCTTTGAATAACTTGCCCATTTTCAACCTGACCATATTTAATTCCCCCTACTTTTTTCCACCCTCCGCCGCAAAGCGCCGCGGGTTTACCTTATTCCGTTTACCGTACCCTACCTCTTTAGACAAATTTTCCGGAAAAAAGTTCCATTTTGGCATATTTGAGCTCTGACATTGATGCTTGCGAAGAAGGAAGAAACGGATTTCGGAATCGGGATTCGGGACAAGAAGGACGGAAGAGTTTGAGTTTGCGGAGATTGTTCCGAGCCGGTCTTGAGATTGCCCGCCTAAGACGGCGGATGCTGAAAGTGCGCCTTGGCGTGAAACACTTCGTCCGCCTGAAGCGGACTCGCAATGACAAACAAACAATCACCCAATCACCAGATTACCGGATTACCGGATTACCGGATTACCGGATCAATTTTTGAATTTCAGGATTTCGGTTTTGAATTTTTCCGCGAGCGCGCGGGAAGTCAGCTCAACGCCCTTCTGTGTAAAGTGTATTCCGTCTGTAAAAAACTCATCCCTGTTTTTCTGTCTCTCCATTATCTTCTCCAGGTCGAACAGATGAACTCTTTCTTTTAAAGCGACTTCGCGCACGAGGGCGTTGTAAGCCCCGTGCACAACGTTTATCAGGTCCGCCCTGTGAAAAAGTTGAGAACGGTTGACAAGATACTGCGTATTTTTTGAGGAAGGAGTCAGGGATGTCGGCGCCGTAATCAAAACCACCCCGATGTTGCTTTTTTTAGCCAGCGCGCAAATTTTTGTCAGATTGTCCCCGTACTCTTCGGGAGAAACGCGGAAGCGGGCCGCCGCGCCTTCCTTTTTTTTCGTTCCGATAAGAACCTTTGTTAAAACCTGATAAATTCTGGACTTACTGAAAAAATTTCTCAGGCCGGTGAGTTTCCAGAACCCCGCGAGTTCCCTGTCGGTGTGGCTCCAGGCGAGCCAGTGGTCGTTCCAGCCGAAAAAGACCGTAATGATATCCGGATTGAACTCCAAAATCTTCGTCTGAAAAAGCGCCAGGCCCTGATGGGAAGAGTAAGAACCTATCCCCGCATTGATTACTTCAAATTTTTTTCCCTCGACGGCGGCGTTCAGCAAACTCTCCAGCATCCTCGGGAAAGACGGAAAGCCGTTCTGCGTAACCGAATCCCCCACGCATGCGATTCTTGTAACGCCCGGTTCCTTTTCCTTTTTTATATCCGGCCCTCTGAAGCCCTGCGAATTCGTCAGATAGGTATTGGCGTCCGGAAACCAGAAAAGAAGCGGGTCCTTGTGAAAAGCGCACATCACCCTGCCGCGACCAGGAACATCGCACCTGTTTCCAAGGTCTTTAATCCAGTTTACATACTGCATTGAAAGGGGCGTTGTGGAGTAATGAAATTTCGCAAGCCGCAGAACCGATTCCGCCAGGGCAAAGAAAATAAAAACGGCGGCGGCGGAATACAGAGCCCGTCTGAAAAGAGGTATCCCCGCCCGGCGTTTTTTCTTTCCGGTAATTTTTCTTTTTTTCATCGGATGCCGCCCGGCACGGCAACTTTTTTCCAACCTATGATGGAATTTGAAACGTAAACGGCATCCGCCGAGAAGAATTCGTTTAACCCGATAATCTTTTCCCGTATCTTATATTTTTTCATCAGGACCCGGCGCATTATGCCCGGCAGCAGGCCGCTTTCAACCGGCGGGGTGTAAAGACGGCCTCTTTTCCTGATGTAAACATTTGTTATGGACCCTTCCGTTATTTCTTCTTTTTCGTTCAAAAAGAGCACGTCAAAAAATCCGTCGCGGCGCGCTTTCGCAAGCTCCGCCGCATAAAGACTCCTGTTCGTCGTCTTGTGAAAAAGAAAAATGTTTCTGCTGTCCGTCCGCTTATCGGACAACCTGACCCTGTATTCTTTTTCCGCATCATCCCGCGCCGCGCTGGTTATCTTAAACCCGCCCGCTTCATCAAGCAGCACTCTTACCCTGTGCCCGGCGTTTCCCAATTTCGTTTTCAGCGCTTTCAACCGGCTTTGCAGTTTCTTTCCGTCAAATTTGAAATCAAAATATCCGGCGGAATTTTTCATGCGTTTCATGTGAAGGTCAAGATGCTTGAAATTTCCGTCAAAAAGAATTGTTTCTATCAGCCCGAACGAAACGGGCTTCTGCGTCAAAAAACTCGCTTTCAGTTTACATTCGCGGAATTCGTCGGCGGCTGAAGAATCGTACACTATTCCGCCGCCTGTGCCCATTTCCCCTTTGCCCTTGTGAATCAGAACGGTTCTTATCGCGACGTTGAATTTTGCGTTCCCGCCCGGTTCAAAAAAACCGAGAGCGCCCGTATAAACGCCCCTCTCCTCTTTTTCCAGTTTCTTTATGATTTTCATGCTCTCTATTTTGGGAGCGCCCGTGACGGAACCCGACGGAAAAATACTTTTTATGAGTTCCGAAGACCTTATGTTTTTTTTCAGGACGCTTTCAATCGTGGAAGTCATCTGGAAAAGAGTGTCATACTTTTCCACCTCAAAGAGTTTTCTCACCCTGACGGAACCGGGGATGGAAATACGCCCGATGTCGTTTCTCAGAAGGTCAACAATCATCACGTTTTCGCTTCTGTTCTTCGCGTCGGCCGGAAGAAAACAAAAATTTTTTCTGTCTTCGGACTCAATGCGGCCTCTGGAAACGGTGCCCTTCATCGGTTTTACCGTAAGGGCGCGGCCTTTGCGGGTAAAAAAAAGTTCCGGAGACAGGGAGAGAATATAATAATCCCCGAACCGCGCAAAAACGCCGTAAGGGACTCTCTGTTTCCGTTTCAGGTCCAGATACAGCCCCAGGGGGGAGCCGGCGAAGTCAAACTTGCATTTTATCGTGTAATTCGCCTGATATATGTCGCCGTCATAAATGTGTTTTTTGATGACATTTATATTTTTTACATATTTTTTTTCCGTGATATTCAGCCGCAGATTTTTCACCCGGTAAGCATTCTTTCCGCGGGGAAAGAGAAAACTTCCCGAAACAAAACGTTTTTTCCTGTGGTCGAAAACGGCCGCTTTTTCGTAAGCGCAAAACAGGGCATACGGAAACATGCTTTTCTTTTTGAAATCAAAAACATCCTCGAACAGGTAACCGAGTTCGTAACTGAAGAAGCCGGCTAAAAAATATTTTTCGCCGAGTTTATCGAGTTTCCGGAAGAATTTCCCGGCATCTTCTTTCCGGGTTAATTCAATAACTTCCGCAGGTTCCCGGAAATAATATGACCTGAAATTTTCAGAGTCCCGCCTGTTCGTCTCAAACCATGCAAAGAAATTCCGGCGGTTCACGAAAAATTCTGCGGCGGTTTAATCCGATTCCGCGTTCAGGACGACGGTAACCGAAAAACCCTTCCGGACTTTCTTTCCCGGATTCGGATACTGTCTGAGAATCACGTCAAAAGGGCGGTCTATGTCCGTTTCCTTTTTGACCGTGCCGAGTATGAGCCCTTTTTTTGCGAGTATTTCCTGCGCCTGAGAAATTGCTTTGCCTATCACGCGCGGAACGACTACCAATTTTTCGCCCGAACTGATGACGAGGGAAACGGCCGAGTTGCGTCTCACCGGCGTGCCCGCAGGCGGCACCGACCTGATGACTCCGCCCTTCGGATCCTCGGCCGAATTCTCGCTGCTTGTGCCTGCAAGCGCGAGGGAACTTTCCTGCAGTATTTTTGAAGCGTCCTCCGGCGTCAGCCCTTTCAAATCGGGTACGGTAATTTCCGCCGCTCCCCTGGAAACCCACGCCTCAACAGTCGCTCCGGATTTAATTCTCACGCCCTGCCGCGGGTACTGCCGGGCAATGAGACCCTCGCTCACTTTCTCCGAAAATTCGTTTCCCGCAAGATTTAATTTTAATCCGCTGTTTCCGAGGATAAGCGCTGAAATTTCACGCTCCTTCCCGGCAATTCCGGGGACGCTTACGGACTTTTTCATAAAGCCGGGAACCGGCACGTAACCTTCCTTAACAAAAATGCTTGACACAAGCGAAATGAAAACGCAAATCAGAATCACGATAATATAATGGTAAAATTTCATATCAACCTCTCTCTCAGAGGTTCAAAATCCTGAACCCCTACTTTTTCGGCGATTTCAATATTATAATTTCCACGCGCCTGTTGCGCATTCGGCCGTCGCGGTTCTTGTTGGAGGCAATCGGCGTTGCCTCGCCGAATCCTTTGACGATAAATCTTTCTCTGGAAATTCCTTTCTCCACAAGATATGAATAAATCGCCCGCGCCCGGGCCAGTGAAATCCTCTCGTTTGCGGACTCGCTCCCCACGGAATCCGTGTGCCCCTCAATAGCCACCTTGTTCTCCGGATACGCCTTGATCAGCTCCGCCACCTCGTCAAGCGCCTTGTAACTTGCGGGGTTGAGTTCCGTTTTCCCCGTTTTGAACATTATGTTTGACGATAAATTTACTTTCAGCCCTCTGTCTTCCTCCTTCACCTTTATTTCCTTGGGCACGACTTTCGGGGGTATCAGAACTTTTATCTTCTGCGGTTCGGTGTCGCCTTTGTTCCGTATTATGTCCCACATAACAAGCCGGGCAAAGTAATCGCCGTTCGGAACAACTTTTCCATTACTGTCCTTTCCGTCCCATACGATTTCGGAAGGCACCTCGGACTTGCCGCCGTAAAACCTGACGAGACTGGCGTCTTTTTCACCGGTTATCTTTAACTGCCATCTTCCAATCCCTGTTAAGTCTGAAGCCTCAACCCTCAGAACAGCGGAATCCGACTTGCCGTCTGAATCCGGAGAAATAACGGTCGTACTTACTTCCAGCGACGCAGAGGGCGGGGAATTATCCACTACCACGGAAGCCGAAGCGGCAAACGAAACTTTCTTCTTTACCAATATGGAAAAAGTCGCGTCATACCTTCCGTCAGGCACAATTATCCCGTTGCTGTCCCTGCCGTTCCACATAACCACGCGCGGGAGGTCTTCCCCGTCCATAATCCATTCGGAAACCCCGTCGCTGTTCCTGATATCCATCGACCATGACTTGATTTTTTTTATATCCTTCTGGACCTGTATTCGGAAACCCGTCTCGTCAAGGTCACCGTCATTATTCGGAGAAAAAATGAACGGCGCCGCCTCAACCGACACTTTCTCCGTTTTTTTCTCCGTCTGCTCCGGAGAAAGATAAGGCGCCTCAGCCGTTTCCGCCGCAGGGGCAGTGAGCGCCGCCGACGGCAAAAAAATGAGCGCCGCTGCAGCGGCGGGGAAAACATAACTTTTACATCTCATAAAACTCCTCATTATGCAGGATATAAAAAACCGCAATTTTTGTCAATGTGATTTCCGTTGCACATTCATAATCGGTTTATTAAGAAAGGATTTGTTTTCCTTTCCGTCCCGATTGTGGATAAAGGCCCGTGCCCGGGAAATATCTTTGTCCCGTCGGGAAATGGGAGAAGGCGCGCTTTAATCGAATCCATCAGCGTTTTCTCATCGCCGTACGGCAGGTCGCATCTGCCGACGGAGCCGGCGAAAAGAGTATCGCCGGTAAAAATCCCGCCCGGACCGAGGAGTGAAATCCCGCCCGGGGTATGCCCCGGGGTGTTTATAACCTCAAGCGAAATGTCTTTTTCCTTTAATACCTGCCCGTCGGAAAGCCACCCGTCGGGAGGAGGAAACACCGCGCCGACCGCGAAGGAACTCAGGTTCGCTTCGGGCAAGAAACAGGTCTCTTTCTCATTCTCCCCGATGAAAATTCCGGCTGTTATGTTCTTTTTCAAAAAAGAATTCCCCAGCCAGTGGTCAATGTGGGCGTGAGTGTTTACGATTTTTATTTCTTCTATTTTGTTCTTCCGCAGAATTTCAAGAATTTTCCGGGGTTCTCCTCCCGGGTCAATGACAAAAGCAAAACCGTCATCATTAAGAATGTAACAATTGGACTGAAAATCCCCGAGAGTAAGAGTTATCATCGGGGAAAATTTACTTCTTTTATAACCCCGCCGGTTTTCAAGTCAAAAATTCGGATTTTCCCGTTTGAAAAATCAATCACGGCAAATGAGGGAGAAAAACCTCTTTTGTCGCTGCTCTTAAGATGCCCCGGATTTACGACGGAGACGTTCCCTCTTTTTTCTATCTTCGGGATATGGGTGTGCCCGACAAAAGCAAAATCAACTTCCCCGCCGGAAATTATTTCTTCCGGGTTCAGGTCGCCGCTAATGTCATTCGGATGAGACGTCTCGGTATGACTTATCAGAATTTTCCTGCCGGCTATTGTCTCCACCACCCTGTTCGGGATGCCAGGGTCTTTGTAAAATTCGCTAAAAACTCCGGGGACTTTGATTATTTTTTTCCCGAACCCGTCCAGAACGGCGGCATCCTCATAATTATCGCCGAGATGAATTAGAATATCCGCACTCTCCCTGACGGCAGTTTCGGCGGCTTCTTTGAGGTTTTCAATCTCTCCGTGGCTGTCGCTGAAAACCGCTGCTTTCACTTAAAGTTCCCTGTGGAAAATGACCGTTGTCCCGCCACGGCGGACGAAACGCTTACGGGGCTGTGTGAGCGAGGAGTTTTGCCCCCGCCCGGAGCGAACCCAGAGCGAGCTGTTCTCACGTGAGCGTCCCCGGAAGGCAACGTCATTTTCAGACAAAACCATCCTTCGGATGGGTCCTTTTACCATTTGTCATAGTGCATAATCTGTTCTTTGCTCAGACGGGACGTGGCCGGCGGACTTTCGTCGGGATACCCCACGGGAAGAAGCCCCGCCACCCTTATTTTTTCCGGAATCCCGAGAATTTTTTTTACCCTGTCTTCATAAAATGCCCCCACCCAGCAGCTCCCGAGACCGAGGGATTCGGCGGCGAGAACCATATGCGTTATCGCTATCGCGCAGTCAACGGTATAACCCGTCTGGCCGCAGGTCATCACGCGTTCGTCTGTCTCCGCGCAGACGACAAAAAGAGCCGCCGCCTGCAGAATAAGGTCCGGATTCTTTGCCGCTGCGGAAACATTTTTTTTAACCTCATCATCCGTAACAAGAATAAACCGCCACTCCTGCCTGTTGTTTGCCGACGGGGCGAGGCGCGCCGCCTCAATGATAAAATCCAGTTTCCCGCCTTCAATTTTTTTCGGGAGAAAACGCCTTATGCTTCTCCTTTTTCTGATTACTTCCATCAAAATTTTTTCAGACCCCATTTGCCGGCCTCCTTCTATCTGTAAATTTTCAGTTTCTGTCCCGGGTAAATCAGGTCGGCTCTTGAAATTCTGTTCCAACTTTTGAGTTTTCTCACCGAAACCCTGTATTTCTTCGCTATACTCGATAAATTATCTCCGCGCCGCACCCTGTAAATAACCATGTTGTGTTCCCTCGTCTGAATCTGCTTTTCCGAAAGATATTTTTTTTCCGGCGGAAGTTCCGAAAATTTCTTCACAAATTTCGCCGCTTTTCCCTTCGGAAGACGGAGAGGATAAGGAACAACGCCGGGAGGAGTGCACTGGCGGGAGAGTTCGGGATTCAGGTGAACCAGTTTTTCCTGGGGCTCCCCGACGAGTTTCGCGGCTTTTTTCAAATCCACAGGGCCATAGACATCAACCGTTTCAAACTCCATCTTGTTTTCAAGTTCGGCGGGAAAACCGAAAACGAGAGGGTCGTTAACAATCATAATCGTAGCAATAATCTTCGGCACGTAGTCCTCTGTCTCCTTCGGCAGGTAAAGGTCCCAGAAATTCTCCGTTTTCTGTTCTTTCAGAATACGGCGGACTTTATTCGGCCCGCAGTTGTAAGCGGCGAGGGCGAGGTACCAGTCGCCGAATTCGTTGTGCAGATTATTCAGCATTTTACAGGCGGCGAGAGTGGATTTTTCCGGGTCTCTCCTCTCGTCGAACCAGTGATTTTTCTGAAGACCGTACCTTTTTCCCGTCGGATGTATGAACTGCCACAAACCCACCGCGTTAGCGCGCGAAACCGCAAAAGGGTAAGAGCCGCTTTCAATGATAGGCACGCAGGCAAGCTCTTCGGGCATGTTGTTTTCTCTTAGGATGCCCTTGAACATACCGATATAATTCCCGCTCCTCTCAAGCCACTTTGCAAAATATTTCCTGCCGTTTCCGGTGTAGAAATCTATCCACTTTCCGACCCTGCTGTTAAAAACAACAGGGAAATCCGGGCCCTTTTCTCCGGGATAGTTCTTTTTGTTTGCTTTCAGGCGCAGGCGGCAGAGCTCGTCCGCCTGATGGTCGTAATAACTGAGTTCTTCCGATTTCAGCGACAATCTTTCGACGGAAAGAAGATTTTTCAAACCGATGTCGCAGAGCTTTGAACACTGCTCATAGTTGCCTGCCCTATATTCTTCCCCGGCTGCGTTTAAATAATGCTCCACATAAATCGCGTCGAATGCGGGGTTCGTGTATTTTGTCGTCGCGCAGGAGAAAAGAAAAAAACTACACCCCGTAAAAAACAGGAAAGACAGAAACGTTTTCTTCAGCGCTTAACTCCGTATTTTTTTGATTTCCTTTATTATGAGAGGAATCGCTTCAAAGAGGTCGGCGGCAAGACCGAAAGTTGCGACCCTGAATACCGGAGCGCCGGCATCTTTGTTTATCGCAACGATTACGTCCGACGACTGCATCCCTACAAGGTGCTGAATCGCGCCTGAAATTCCGCAGGCGATATAAAGTTTCGGACAAACGGTTCTGCCCGTCTGGCCGACCTGGTGCGAATACGGAATCCAGCCTGCGTCCACGGCCGCTCTGGAACTCCCGACGGCGCCGCCTAATTCGGCGGCAAGTTTCTTTATTATTCCGAACCCTTCCGGACCGCCGACTCCGCGGCCTCCCGAAACAATAATATCCGCATCCGCAAGGTTCACTTCCTGCGTAACGTCTTTGACAAAACCCCTGACTCTGGTTTTTAACTCAATCCCCTGCGGCGGTTTTACCTCTATAATCTCGCCTTTTCTTTCCGCATCCGAAGCGGCAGGTTTAAAGACCTTGTGCCTCACTGTCGCCATCTGCGGACGCCGGAATGCCGTGAGAATTTCGGCCATAATGTTTCCGCCGAAAGCGGGTCTCGTCTGAACAAGAAGACCTCCCGAATCAATATCAAGACCTGTACAGTCAGCCGTAAGCCCCGTCTTCAGGCGCCCCGAAATCCGGGATGCGATTGCCCTTCCTATTGCCGTTGCGCCGAGTAAAACGATTTCGGGTTTTTCTTTCTTTATTAAATCGGAAATTACTTCTACATAAGGACTATCCTGAAAAACCTCAAGTAATTTATCATCGCAGACAAAGACCCTGTCAGCCCCTCTTCCGATAATTTCCCGCGCCTTATTCTTTATATTCCAGCCGGGCAAAAAACAGCCTAAATATGTTTTTCTTTTATCGGCGAGTTCCCTCGCCTTGGCGAGAAGTTCGAAGGTAACGCCATGAATCTCGTTCCCTTCGGTTTCGGCAATAACCCACACGCCGCTGTACCGTGATATATCAACCGGTTCCGTTTTTTCTTTCGTTATTGTTATCACCTTAAACGGACACGCCTCCACGCAGGCGCCGCAGAGGTTGCAGCCCGAAGAAATCACGGCGATTCTTTTAAATTTCGGATGAGGCGCTTCCCTGTTTTCAATCGTTATCGCCCCGAAAGGACATGACTTTTCGCAGAGCCCGCAGCCGGAACACTTTGAAGAATCTACTGTTATTGGCATTTTATACCAGCGAGAGTTTTTTGAGTTCCTTCACGAGTTCGGCGCTCTGTCCAGGCAGTTCGCCCGAAAGAATCTTCCCCGACGGTTTTTGAGGCGGGGCAAAAATTCTGTGCACAGCCGTCGGAGAACCCTGCTGCCCTATTCTTTCCATCTCGCAGGCGAGATCGGCGGCGGTCCAGGCGGGGACTTCCGTTTTTCTCGCTTTCATTTTTCCCCGCAGCGACGGGAGACGCGGTTCGTTTATCTCCTTGACGACGGTTATGAGGGCGGGAAGTTTCACCTCCACAATCTGGTAACCCGCATCCAGCATTCTTTCCACGACAATATAATCTTCGGCTGCTTCCTCTATTTTTTTTACATAGGTTACGCAGGGAATTTTCAGTTCCTCCGCAATCCCGGGGCCTACCTGCGCCGTGTCGCCGTCGATTGCCTGTTTACCGCAGATAATCAGATTGTATTCACCGATTTTTTTAATCGCCCTTGCAAGAGAGTAGGCAGTCGCAAGCGTGTCCGAACCGCCGAAGTTCCTGTCCGAAAGAAGAATTGTTGCGTCGGCGCCGACCGAAATCGTTTCTTTCAAAGCTGTTTCCGCCTGAGGGGGGCCCATCGTTATCACGGTGACGGAACCGCCGAGTTTTTCCTTAAGGCGCACGCCCTCTTCCACGGCGTAAAGGTCAAAGGGATTTACGATTGATTCAACCCCTTCCCTGACAAGAGTATTTGTCGCAGGATTGATTTTTACATCAGTCGTTCCGGGAACCTGCTTGATGCAGACAATAATGTCCATTATTCCTTATCAGGGTGGCGGGCGTCTTCGTCCGCCTGGGGAGAAAGGGTGGCGTCCATTATCCGGAATATTCTTTCAGGAGCGCCGAAGCAATTTCGTTTTTCTGAATCTGGTTTGTTCCCTCGTAAATCTGGGTGATTTTCGCGTCCCTGAAGCGTTTTTCCGCAGGGTAGTCCTTCATATAGCCGTAACCGCCCATAACCTGAATTGCATCCGTCGCGACTTCCATTGCAGTGTCCGAGGCGAAAAGTTTGCTCATAGCCGAGTGTTTTGTGTGTTTCCCGTCGGGATTTGCGTCAATGGTTTTCGCCGTCTGGTAAACAAGAACTCGGGCGGCTTCCGTCTTCGTGGCCATGTCCGCAAGAATGTGCTGAACCGCCTGAAGAGACGAAATAGGCGCGCCGAATTGTATTCTTCCTTTCGCATAGATAACGGCATCATCGAGAGCCCCCTGCGCAATGCCGAGCGCCTGAGCCGCAACTCCGGGCCGGGAAATGTCAAACGTCTTCATTGCTATAAGAAAACCCCTCCCTGCTCTTCCGAGAAGATTTTCTTTCGGAACTTTGCAATCGCTGAAAACAAGTTCCCTCGTTGACGAAGCTCTGATGCCGAGTTTTGATTCTTTCTTGCCGAACGAAAAGCCGGGCGTGTCCTTCTCAATAATAAGAGCCGAGGCTCCTCTCGCGCCTTTTGAAGGATCTGTTTTCACTATAACAACATAAACCTCGGCGTCACCGCCGTTTGTTATGAAACATTTTGTTCCGTTTACGATGAAATGCCCGCCTTTTTCCTCCGCTGTTGTCTTTAACGCTGCGGCATCGCTCCCCGCTTCGGATTCGGTTAAAGCAAACGCCGCAATCTTTTTTCCGCTTGCAATATCCGGCAGATATTTCTTTTTCTGTTCTTCAGTTCCGAACAGAATAATCGGTATTGTCGCAAGGCCCGTTCCCGCGAGAGCGAGAGCAATGCCCGCGTCAACCCTGCTCAATTCCTCAACGATAAGACACTGTTCGAAAACGCCGAAGCCGAGCCCGCCGTATTTCTCCGGGATATAAACTCCGCAGAGGTCGCTCTTGGCAAATTCATCATAAACCGCGCGCGGAAAATGCTGGTTCTCGTCGCACTCTTCTCTTGCCGGTTTTATTTTTTCCTCGGCGATACGGCGCGCAACCTCAACAATTTCCTTCTGCTCGTCCGTTAAAAAATAATCCATCCATCCTCCATTGCAATTTTTAATTTTCCCCGGCTGCCGCGACTTCGCGGGAACAACCCGCCTGACAACGCCCGGCTCCGGCGGGCAGATGACGGACAGGGATTTCTTTTATGGCGGGGGGTGGATTTGAACCACCGACCTTCAGGTTATGAGCCTGACGAGCTACCACTGCTCCACCCCGCTGAACGTAAAATAAAAAATTCTGCGGAAAAAGTCAATAAGTAAACCCCCTGAACTCTCCTCTGACGGTGTATTCGTTCAAAAGTTTTGAGAGCCCTGCCCTGCAATTATTCTTTTTTGTAGATTGAGAAAAAACCCGAATTTTTCAAAAGTGTTATCCTGCGGGTTTTCCCGCGGGGCTCCAAAAATGAGAGCATATTTTCCACACCCTTTGAAGACGCCGACACGAACAAAATATCACAATCGGTCTTAAATCTCCCATAATCCCTCAACGGAATATGCCTGTAAAACATTACCGGCGGCCCATTCCTGATTATGCTGTAAAATTTCAAAGACAAGAGGTCGCTCTCGTCTGTTATTACAATCAGTTTTTTTTCTCTCTGAAAACTTTTTAAGGCGGTTACCGTTCTGCCGGGAAGAAACTTCGGAGAGTTGTAATACTGATAATAAACATCCTGCGCTTTCTTCTCCCGCCGGGCCTCGCGGCCGAGTCGGGTTTCCGTAATGAAAGCCGAAATAACCACTGCCGCTGCAATAATATTAAGAACCGTTTTATAATTCCCGCGCTTAAACCTGCACAGAATAAATTTTACGGACATCCTCAGGAGAATTACCGCCGCGAGAAACCACGCCGGCAGCATCACAAGCAGGTTGCGCTGGAAAACCGTCAGCCTCGAGGCTCCGACCAGAACGAACGGGAATAAAAAAAATACCGCCGACATCCAGAATTCTTTTTTTTCGACGTCGCCGGCGTCTTTAAATAAACCTCGGAAAAGCAGAAGAAATCCCCCGATTAAAAAAGGCAGCAGAAACAGCAAATCTTTGAAAAGGTAATAAAAAATTTGCGCGGACAGAACCGCAGCATGTTTGAAGGAACTCATTAAACCTGCGAAATGCATATTCCGTATCAACCGGTCCCCTATTAAAACGTAAAAAAGAAATCCGAGGAGAGGCCCTATAAAAAACATTAAGGCCCCAATAACATTTTTAGAGAATATTTTTTTCGGCACAATATCAAAATGAATCAGCGCATACAGAGATAAAGAAGCGAAAAACAGTATATTCGTAGGCAATACGCCGACGCTTAACGCTCCGGTTATTATGTATATCCCGAATAACTTTGCGTTACCGGAAGGATTCTGCAGTATTTTGAAAAAACAACTCAGCGCAACAGCGGAAAGAAACACGGTGAGCGCATAGCCCCTGATCTGGCAGGAAAAGGAAAGGAATACGTGCGAAGACGCCAGAAGCAGAGCCGCAAGAAGGGACTCCTCAAAAATCAGCCGGCGCCGGAAACCCGTCAGGAGGACGAGCGCCGCGCCCAGAGAAAACAAAAATGACGGCAGCCGCAAAAATATCTCCGGACCTTTCTCCAGCGGAACGAATTTTACCCAGACGGAAAGCAGGCCCGAATAAAGGAGATGGTTGTTGGGCGCGTCATAATATGTAAAAGCCCCGAAGAAACCGCGGGGCAGGATAAGAAGCGCGGTAGCCGCTTCATCAAACCACACATTGTTTGTGAGATACGGAATCGCCAATGCCGCAAAAACCAGCGTCAGCACCGTAATGTAAAGAAACATGGATGAGCGTGAACGAAGACGGTTTTTCATCCCCGTCTTAAAAAAATCCGAGTCATTTTTTTATGGTTTTTTGAGTTCGCTCTCGTATATGGAGAGGACTTTTTTCCTGAACTCGCGGGGGATGCTTTCCCCGCCCCGCGCAGTCAGGAACTTACCGCGGAGTTCTTTCTCCCGCCGGACAGCTTCCTTTAAAAATCTTTTTTTGAATTTTTCCATCAGCCGGCCGCGCGCGCCTTTTTTGTACGCCATATAAAAAGTTAGGAGTATTTCATCCCTCGCCCATTCGCTCCGGTCGTTGCCGTCTATCTCGCTGCCGTTAAAAAGGCTGAAGTACTTCCCGCAATCCCCGCCCAGCATATTTCTTTTTAACCCCGCATCAGCCGGATTTACTCCGTTGGCTTTCAGAAGAATATAAACCTTGGCGCACGTCCTGCACCGCCCGCACCACCTTGTTCCCGCCCTGACCGTATCAAGGCAGTCGCAAGACACCTGGTAATTCGCAAAATCCTTATAGCGCTGGTGAAGAATTTTCATGATGGCAATACTGCTCAAAGGTTCTATTATGCTTGAGACGCCGACTTTCCCTCCGGTTGACAGTTTTATCATTCCGTCCAGGTCGGCCGTCCCTTCGGCGCTCTGGTCAAAGGAGGGATAGGTCAGGTACCCGTCGTCCGTAAAAAACGGAAAATTCATGTTCTGCTCGTTGCCCAGAATGATATGACCCGCCCTGAAATACCGGGCGACCGGCAGGAGTGCGAAAGCAAAGGCGGGAATCATATGAACGTAGCCGATGCAGGTTTCCTCCCCCGACCAGTTCTCGAAATCATTCAACTGTTCCGTCTCGTTGGTCACAACGATAATCCTTACCCCGAGCCGGCGGGCGATTTCTTTCATGTATTTTATTTTTATCCCGTTTTCCCCGGGGCTTACGGTGTCATTTATGTAAACCCCCACAGGTTCCAGCCCGAGTTCCCTGCAGACCGCCATCGTAAGCATGCTGTCCTTGCCTATCGAGAACGAAACGATTACCCTGTTTTTTCTCATCCTGCCGCCGAAATACGGACGTCTTGACGGGCCGTTGCTGAAAATATACCCGGTATTTATAAACTGTCTGATTGTATCGGAGGCCGAGCCGTCCGCCGCAGACGGAATATTTTTCACCACCGAGCTGTTGAAAAAAGGTCTCAGCGCCGGAGCGGATGTGCCGTAACTTAATGTCTTTATGCCCGAAACAAGCGGCAGCGACACGGTCTGCGCGAAAGTTATGTTGTCAATAAAAAAATCCTTGGCCTTGCGCGGATACGCCTGCCAGATGCCGTCCGGGTAGGTCAGGTTGTAATCTTTCCCCCTGAAACTCAGCGCGATTCCTCTTTTCCGTTCCCTGCAAGTTATTTTATTTTGCAGCAATCCCTTACTTTGCTTCAAGGACAGCCTGATTCCGTGTTTTTTGGTTGAGGTCGAGGATTATTTTCCTGTATTCCGGATACCGCGAGACCTCCACTTTTTCACCTTTATTGACGGTCTTTTCCTCGTATCCGAGACAGTTACCCGAAACGCTGAATTTTCTGCCGTATGAAAACCATTCATTGTTCTCGCTTATCTCTTCGGGAATGAAATTGGCCGACCATTTTTCCGGAAAGACCAGCTCGTAAATTTCGGTTTCTTCCGAGGGAAAATCCGCTTCAACGGGATAATCTCTCTTCTCTTTTGAAACCAGAGAGGTGCCGATTCCTCCCCACTGGGGGAGAAGCCGGAAATTCCCGGCTTTCTTCAGGTAATCCCTCCCTTCGAATTCCATCCGCAGGACGCAGGGCTCGTTCATGTTCAGAACATCCGAAATCTCGTGTTTCTTCAGTTTCGCCTGCGGCGTTATCGAATTCACTTTCTTTTCCAGCTGTTCCTTTATTTTTACCGGCTTTGTGTATTTCAGCCAGTATCTCTGACCCTGGTCGTAAACGCCGAAAGTCCGGATGTTTCTTTCGGCCGAGAGCGTCTCGTCGTCGCTCAATACAATACGCATTTTTTTTATGACCCGGTTGAGGGAACTTTCAAAGGAAGGCGTCTGGACTATTTCATATTTGTCGTCGTAAAACACGAGGACTTTCCTTCCCTGGTCGCTGAACGGCAAATCACCGAAGGACGTTGTTTCCGCAGTCGGGTCCATAAAAATTATTTTTCCGTCTATTTCGGCGCAGGCAATCGCGTGATTAAAAACGAGTTCGGGGAAATCATCTTCCAGCGCAAAAACGCCTCTCGTGCCGATTAAAACGGGATACGCTTTTACACCCGCTCTCTTCAGCATTGTTATCAGAAGAACCGCCTGGTCCTTGCAGTCGCCGTATTTGTTGGTAAAAATCTCCTCGGCCTTATGCGGCCTGAACCCCGCCTCGCCGTACTCAACGGCAACGTATCTTATCTGCGAAGCAACCCAGTGATAAATGCGGGCCGCTTTTTCTTTTTCCGACGAGGCGGTCCTTATGAGTTCGTCAACCTTCCCTGCAATTTCAGGCGTTTCATCCATCCTGTCCGTCAGCATCTTCTTCCACCAGTCATAAATTTCACGCCACTCCGAAAAAGTTGAAAGGCGGAAACCGTCAACGATGTCGCACCACGGAGGCATTCTGTCCTCGGGAATTATCTCGGGCATCTCCGTGAACTTCCAGCTGTAAATTCTGCGGTCGGCGGTTATCTTTACTTCCGGTTTGATTTTAACGTTCTTTTTTAAAAAGCCCCGACGGAAAGTTTTAACGTTCGGGCGGAAATTAAGCGGAAATTTAACCGTAAATTCCTGTTTTATGTACGGAGACCCGCCCTGCAGACCGTAGCGCAAAACAACATGATTCCCTGCGATGAGTTTGTTCGCCCTGTATTCAACATTATAAGCGAGCACGCTCCCCGGCGCGACCTCGGGCATTGAGATTATTTTCACCCTGGCATTAGAATAAAGAGGGAAGTTCAGGTACTTTGAAACGTCTCTTATGTGCTGACCGGAAACCTCCACGACGGTTCCGTCCTCTTTTATCGTGTACGCCTGCAGGACTTTTACTTCTTCGTAAGTGGAATCGTAACTCAAATGGACTTCGGCGAATTCCTTTTTACCCCTGTCATTAAAAATCTTGATGACTTTGAGGACGCCGGAAACGGACGTTGAGTCCGGGAAAACCTCAAAAACCTC
>JBDRRS010000021.1:0-4524 GCA_043825615.1 bacterium
TTTTTCTTTTTCTGAATTAACGGTTAAGAAATATGCACAAATAACGAAATATTTATCTCTGTATTTTTCAACGGAAAGAGCAAAATGTCATATTGCCTGCCCACTGGAGCTTTTTTATCCGCTGGAGCTTTAGCGAAGGTGAAAGCGGAGGCGGGTAAAGCACCGGCTGTAGTGGAGGCCGCATCATTGATTCGCCTTCGGCACATCAAGTATTTCCTTTATACTCGTTAATAAAGAGTCCGGATCAAAAGGCTTCTGTAGAAAGTTTATGTTTTCCTTTAATATGCCGTTCTCAACAATAGCATTTTCTGTATAACCAGAAATGAAAAGCGTTTTTATATCCGGCCGTGCCCGGATGATTTTTTCGGCGATGTCCTTCCCATTCAACTTTCCGGGCAATATAATGTCTGTTATCAGCATATGGATTTTATCCTTATATTCTTTAATAATTTTCTCAGCTTCAGCGCCGGTTGAAGCTAACAGCGGATTATACCCGAATACTTTAAGAATCTGATGGATTGTCTCCCGCACCGTTTGCTCATCTTCCACTACTAATATAGTTTCTGTGCCTTTTAGAGATTTTTTAGAAATTTGCTTCTTAACAACTATATCTGCTTTGCTGTGTATCCGGGGGAAATATATTTTGAAAGTTGTTCCATGTCCCGGTTCGCTATAGACCAAAATATCGCCGCCGCTTTGTTTAACTATTCCATGAACAGTGGATAATCCTAATCCGGAACCCTTATCTCCTTTTGTGGTAAAGAACGGCTCAAAAATATGGTCTATAGTTTCTTTTTCTATGCCGGCTCCGCTGTCACTGATTGCCAGCATGATATAAGAACCGGGGCTCACGTCAACATGGGTTTTTACGTAATTCTCATCTAATTCAACATTTGCGGTTTCAAATGTAAGGTTACCGCCCTTTGGCATAGCCGCCTTGGCGTTAATTGCCAAGTTCATAATAATCTGTTCGGCTTGGACAGGGTCAACACTGATATTTCCAAGTTTATCCGCAGAATGGATATTGAGTTTAATGTCTTCTCCAATTATTCGAACCAGCATTTTCGAAATATTTCTTACTAAATCATTCAAGTTAAGCGTTTCAGGACGGAGTACCTGTTTACGGCTGAAAGCTAATAATTGCGCAATTAAATTGCTGCCTCTTACCGCCGACGCTTTGATTTCTTTTAAATTGCCCAGCAGCGCTTTTTCATCTGAAAGAAAATAAACGCTTAAGTCACTTAAAGCTAAAATCGGCGTCAAAAGATTATTGAAATCATGAGCAATGCCGCCAACAAATTGACCGATAGCTTCCATCTTCTGCGACTGTAAAAGCTGTTCTTCTAAACGCCGGCGCTCTGTGATGTCCTCAAATGTATTTATAAACTGCACTGTTCCCTCTTTGGTGGTCTGGTTTATCGAACCAACAGAACCCCAGAACAGAGTGCCGTCTTTTCGCCTGAATTGGGTTTCATAGTTTGTCACAGGGCCTTGTTCGCGCAGTTTTGAAAACCGCTTTCTTTCTTCATGGTCGTTATAATGGCCGGAGGCCGGCACACTCAAAAACTCATCTTTTGAGGCATAACCGAAAATATCACATAGATACTGGTTAACTTCCGTAACAGCACCTTCGGCTCCCGGCGTGCTTATTGCAATTCCGAGGGGTACGGTTTCCAACAGGTTTCTGAGCTTATTCTCCGATTCCGCCAGTTTCTCCTCCGCCCGCTTGCGGTCGGTGATGTCATACATCGTTCCGTTCAGCGAGACTGCTTTTCCGGATTCGCCTTTCTGCCAGCTGAAGTGGTCTTCCACCCAGCGCACGGCCTTGTCTTTCCTGATGATACGGTATTCAACGGACCTGTTTTCCAGGTCATTTTTTGCTTTTGTGAATACCGCAAACACTCTTTCCCTGTCTTCGGGATGCATTGTGTTCTCCCACAATGCCGGATCGGCCAGCCACTCTTTGACCGTGTAACCGTATATTTTTCCCACCGCGCTGTTTATGAATGTTGCCACAAAGGTCTCCGGGTTAGCGCTGTAAATCATCTCATTCAGGGTTTCGGTCAGTTCTCTATACTTTTCCTCCGACTTCCTCAACCCATTCTCTGCCCGCTCGCGTACAGCAATCTCTTTATTTAACTCGTCGCGGGAAGCTGTAACTTCCGCCAAATTCTCCAGCATACTATTAAAAGCAGCCGCCAGGCCGCCAAACTCGTTTTTCGTCCTGATGTCAATTCTGTGTTTGAGGTTGCCGCCTCCGATTATCCGGGTACCTTTTACCAGCTCATTTATTGGTTTTGTAATGGCCCTGATAATAAAAAACAATATACCTAAAGACAAAATGAAAAACCCGGTAAAAGATACAAAAAGGGTGGCCCTGGCTTTTTTCTGAATTTCCTCTATTTCATTCTGCATTGTAGCAGAGAATTTATAAGCAGTTGTGTTTATCCCCAATGCTTTCATCAGTATCTGTGCCGCTACCCGCTCTCTCTTGATTCTGGAGGTTTCTATCTCTTTCTGTGTTTTATCTTTTTTTAAGGGTCTTTTTCCATCCGCCTGATCAATGCCATACAACTGTGAGAACAGGTTACCGAGTATTTCATACTCTGATTGGATTGATTCACGCATGACTTGATGTCCGGGATGCTCCAGACACTCTTTTTTCATCAGTTCTATTGTTTTTCCTATTGAGTCATATTTCATCTTACTTTGCTGCTTCATCCTTTTTTCGCCGTGCAATAAATATTCCTGTGCAACTATACTTAATTCGGATACAGCATTTGCCATTTTATTGATGTGCTTATAGTGCTCCACCGTTTCTCTCACCTGATTATATCTATAACCTGTGATGAGGCAGAACACTGCCAATAAAGCGGTGTAGATTAACCCTGTAGTGATCAGACTGTTTTTGATTTTCATATTTTTTACCTTATAATGGTCACGGCTTCCGGTTTTACATCTTCTAAAGCATCCATATAAATAAAATCCAGGTAATTGGGAACTTCCTTTTTATCCGTCAGCCCCTCCCGTATGGCCCACCTGGCTTCATCTTCCAAAGTTACCAGTATGGTCTGGTCAAGCATAAGCTCAAAATTCAGGACGCTCAAAATCGCTGCCGTACTCTCTTTGTCTGATTTCAGCCATTCAGAAACTATAGCTATTGATTTTTTACTTTTTTTCAGGAGATATTTCTCCGCCCGGTCAATCGCTTTTAAGAACCGCTTCAGGATTTCCGGATTATTTTCTATGAATTTCCTCGATGCCACAAAATAAAAATCTTCACGGAAAATCCCTTTACTGGGCAGAAGAAGGGCCTTTTCGCCTAATAACGCCTGCGTATTTATAATATTCGGTTCCCAACTGCAAATAGCGTCCACACTTCCGTCCGATATTGCACGGGACAACTCCGTTGCTTCAAAATCCACGATTTCAACATCAGCGGGTTCGAGGTCGTTATAAGTTAAAAACATGCCGAAGAAAAATTGTCCGCCCGACCCTTTGGTTAACCCGATTTTTTTGCCTTTCAAATCCGCCGGGGTTTTTATCCCCTTATCCCGGTTTACCAGAACCTTGATATTTTTATCGGTACTGACCATGGCCGCGATAATCGCGTAGTCGCTTCTTTTAAAACTGTTAAACATCACCGGGCCCTGGGCCGCGGTAACCATATTGATATTCCCCTCCTCCAGCATCGTTTTAAGGGCGGTTTTTCCGGAAGGGAATTCTATTATTTTTACATCAAGTCCCTCTTTCTTAAAATATCCCATCCTTTCCGCAATCATAACGGGAGCAGAGAGCGGAGTGAATGCGCAGCCGAGAACAACATCCTTTCCCGCGTCTTTCGCATGCCCGGTTACCGTAAGAAAAACCATCACCGCGCACAACAGAACTGCATTTACTATTCTCATTTCTAACCTCCGGGTCTTTTTTTTCATATACTATGCTCCTCACAATAAAAAAGGGGCGGCAAATCAGCCCCAGCGACCAGTAACGAACTCCGAGGTTGACTGCCACCCCCCGCTCTTTCGAGCAGATGCGACAGCCTACTCCGTAGTTACTGGTCAGAGGAATTAAATCCTCTTTACGAAAAGACTATTCTATAAATACCTTAAATCGATTTCTCTTTTAATTGCCTCCTAATAACCCATTTCTTTTTGGTGAAAAACACAACCTATATTATTTACACGGACCATTATACAAAGTAGATATTACCATAACAAGACATGTCAAGTTTTTTGACAAGTTTTTTGATGGGGACTTTTTTTACGTAATTTATGTCACAAGCTTAATAGAACAAATTCTATTGCCTTTTTTAAGCCTTTGTTGAAAGAGTGTCAGAAAACATCAGAGAACAAGTGCCGGTGTTTTACCCGCCTCCGCTTCCACCTTCGCTAAAGCTCCAGCGGATAAAAAAGCTCCAGTGGGCAGGCAATATGACATTTTGCTCTTTCCGTTGAAAAATACAGAGATAAATATTTCGTTATTTGTGCATATTTCTTAACCGTTAATTCAGAAAAAGAAAAA
>JBDRRS010000022.1:0-53524 GCA_043825615.1 bacterium
GCGAAAAATGAGGTTCTGCTTGCTTCCACAGGGGTTATCGGTCGGCCACTCCCTGTAGAGAAGATAAAGAAAGGTATAAAAAAAATCAGCCGGAGTTTTGCGGGAAAACCGGAAGACGCCGTTTCTTTTGCCGAAAGCATCCTGACGACCGACACGCGCAGAAAAATATGTGCGACGGATGACTTCTGGGCCTGCGCGAAGGGTTCGGGAATGATTGCCCCCGATATGGCGACCTTTTTGTGTTTTATTTTGACGGATGCCTGTGTTCCCCCCGTATTGATGAAAAGAGTCCTGTCAGAGAGCATTCGTCCGTTCAATACAATGACGGTTGACGGTGAAATGTCAACAAACGATTCCGTGTTTCTCCTTTCTACGGGAAAAAGGAAAATTACTCCGCTAAAGTTCGGAGAAGGTCTAAACGGTGTTTGCCGCGTTCTTTCCGAAAAAATTATTGCCGACGGCGAGGGCGCGACAAAAGTTATTACGGTTTCCGTAAAATCCGCCCGAAACCGGAAGGATGCCCGTTTTCTGGCTCGGTTTCTCGCGAATTCTCCGCTGATAAAAACCGCTTTCAACGGGGAGAGTCCGAACTGGGGCAGGATTTTTTCGCGCGTCGGCGCCTCGGGTGTTGCCGTAAATGAAAAGAGAATGTCAATTTCAATCTGCGGGGTGTCTGTCTTCAGGGGCGCGCCGGTTAAATTCGACGGGTTATCCCTCGAGCGGCAATTGATGCGAAAAAATGTTTCCTTTGAAGTGGATATTTCTATGGGGAAAGAACGCTGTTCTTTCAGGACGACCGATTTAAGCGCGGAATATGTAAAAATAAATGCAGGTTACGCAACGTAAAAATGAGGTTCAAAAATGAAAAAAACAAAAGTAAAAAGTAAACCCCAAAACTCAAAACCGGAGTTACAGGGTAAAGCGGGAGGTGACGGGGAAAAGATTTTGACGGTGGAGGATGCCTCAAAAAAACAGCAGTTTGAAAGAATTGTTGAAATTGTCAAGGCGGGAGGCATTATTATCTTTCCTACGGATACCGTTTACGGGATAGGAACCTCAATCAAGTTTCCGGAGACAATTTCAAAAATTTACAGAATAAAAAAAAGGCCCGGCAGAAAACAGATAGGCGTTCTGATTTCTTCATGGAGGGAGTCGTCACATCTTGTCGGCCGTATCAGCCAGAGGGTAAGAATGCTTATGAAGGAACGCTGGCCCGGAACCGTAACGTTAATTCTTCCTGCGCGAGCGAAAACGCTTGCGCTGAGAGTCCCGAACCATAATTTCGCTCTGAAACTTCTTACGGCTACCGGCCCCATGGCGGTAACGTCCGCAAATATTTCGGGGCAGCCCGCGCCTGCTGTTTTTTCAAAAATCGATAAAACGCTCCTGCAGCAAGCGGATGTTGCGGTGATGGACGTTCGGCGTCTTTCCGGTGTTTCGTCAACGATTCTGGATGTTACGAAGGGGGAAATTGAGGTTGTCAGGGAGGGGCGTTTTTGAAAAAAGATACTTCGCAGGTTCCGTGCGGCGGTAAAAAAATTCTTTTTGTCTGTACGGGAAATACCTGCAGGTCTGTTATGGCGGCAGGCATTTTTAAAAAACTCGCGGAGGATTTTACCGTGACGTCGGCGGGGATTGCGGCAAATTCCACATACAGAATTTACGGGGGGCTGGAAGAAATTCTAAAGGAGAACGGCATTCCTTATGAAAATCACGTTTCAACTCCTGTTTCGGATGACTTGCTTAAGCAGGCGGATGTCATTCTGGTTATGGAGCAGCGGCAGAGGGAATATGTGTCGGAGAAGTTCCCCGCTTTTTCCGATAAAATTTTCCTCCTTACGGAATTTGCAGGAGAGGCGGGGGATATTTTCGACCCCATAGGTCGGCCGAAAAGCGCTTATAAGATGACTTTTGAAAAAATAAAAAATCTGGTGGAAAAAATAATTCTAAAACTAAAAGAATAAACAGTGAAGATCGCAGTTTCAGGCAAGGGCGGCTCGGGTAAGACGACAATTGCCGCGATATTGGCCATAATTCTCAGAGAAAAGGGCCGCAAAGTTCTGGCCATTGACTGCGATCCGGACAGTAATCTTTTATCGCTCTTTGACGGAAATGCAAAACTGCAGTCTATTTCCGGGTTAAAAGATATGATAAAAGACCGAACCGGCTCGGGTGCAGGGTTGTTTAAACTGAACCCTTTTGTCAATGACCTGCCGGAAAAATATTCCTTAAATTTTAACGGTATAAAAATAATGCAGATCGGTAAATTCAGGAACAAGACAGGGTGTTTCTGCCCGGAGAATGCTCTCGTAAAATCATTGATAAGTCATCTTGTACTGGAGAGGGATGAAGTTGTAATTCTGGATATGGAAGCGGGTATCGAGCACCTTACGCGGGGAGTGGTCGCGGGAGTGGATGTGCTTGTGCTGGTTGTAGAGCCGGAAATCAAAAGTATCGCCACATCTCTGAAAATAAAAACTATTGCGGAAAAACTCGGAGTTAAGAACATAAAAGCCATCTGTAATAAAATATGTGATGATAATGATAAAGAATATTTGAAGGAAAATCTGCGGGAAATTGATTTAGCGGGGTTTATTTCATACAATCAATCTTTGCGGAAAGAGCGCGGCAGCATAGATAAGGCGGGACAGATAAAAGAAGAACTGGAAAAAATCTGGAATAGTTGGGGACTGTCCCCTTCCATAGCTAAGAAGAGAGAGTGTTAGAAGAAAGACATTTTAATTTAACGGAACTCAGAGAAAAGATATCGGATTCTATTACCGGTATTTTCAGGCAGTTTAAATTTATTAAGCCCGTTCAGGAAAAAGTTGAAAATGCTCTTTATCTGCTTTCCACCGAGCAGACCGCATATTCCGATTCTCTGAGCACAATCCGTAAATTTTATAACCAAAGCCCGGAGCATCAGAGCGCCCTGTTCCAGATTCTCGATGCAATGGAGCCCAAAAGAATAGAATCCATCCTCAATCAGATATTTGCGGTGATGGATACGCCCGAATGGCTGATTGTTCTGCGTGAGGACTTTATAAATTTGAGAGAAAAGAAAGTAGCGGGGAAAAGGGTTCTTCCCATGAACAATCTCAATTCCGCATTCAAGGAATATTTTTCACAGATATTCAATTTCCAGTATTTCAACACCAGAGTCTGCAATCTTCAGAACACCTCGGTTAAACTTCTGAAATACATTGCGGAAAAGGAAGGGGTTCATCCGTCCGCGCACTGGTGGTCTTTTGAAAACCGGCTCAACAGCCCCGACAGGATTATTCTTTCTATTGAACATTTTAAAATGCCGTCAATACCGCTCGTGTATATAGAAATTGCTTTTTCGAGAGGTCTAATCAGAAACATTGAAAGTGTTATCGGCTCTTCGCGCGGGACAATTGATATTTCAAAGGCAAACACTGCAATTTTTTATTCAATAAACACGACTTTCAATGGCCTGCAGGGAATCGGTGCGGGCAGGAAAATGATTATACGGGCAAAAGAATTCTTAAAGAAAAATTATCCTCAGATTTCCCGTTTTGCCACTTTGAGTCCTGTGCCGAAGTTCAGGAGTTATCTGGAAACAGTAATGGGGACGCATGACCATGATTTTTTCCTGCACGGGCAGGACATTAACGAAAATCGGGAACATCAGTTCTTTACGGAAAAGGAGATAAGGGAAATCAGGCAGGAACTGAAATCCGAAGATTTCGAGTTAACGGGAATGTTGAAAACCGTTCTGGAAAAGAAAAAGTGGTACGGGAACCCTGTTTTCCGCAGGAATATGAAAAGTCCGTTAAAAAATCTGCTCCTTTATTATTTAAAGGAGGAGAAAAGGCATGATAGAAAAACAGGGCTTCACACAAATGCGGCTTTTGACCCTGTGGAAAATTTTCATTTGAGTAACGGCGCTTATATCGGCGGCATTAATTTCTGCGCCAATGTTTCTCCCCGCGGATTAGAGGAGTCATTCGGGTTTATGGTTAACTATATTTATGATGAGAAAAAGATGGATGCCAATAAACTGCGCTACAGCGGCGGCGAGGTCATTATCAGTATTTAACAGCAGTGAAACGGATTTTAAAATTCATGGCCGTAATTTAGCGGATAAAAAACAGGAGGAGAATGATGAAGAAACCTGATAAATTAACACACGATAAAGCAAGTGAGGAGGTTCTTGAAAAAAATCCGGAACTTAAAACCGCCTGGAGCAGATACGAGGAGATGCTTCCCCAGTGCGGTTTCGGGGAAATGGGATTATGCTGCAAGACGTGCGTTATGGGGCCGTGCAGGATAGACCCTTTCGGGGAAGGTCCTCAAAAAGGAATCTGCGGAGCTACCGCCGGAATAATTTCCGCTAGAAATCTTATCAGGATGATAGCCGCCGGCGGCGCCGCCCACTCCGACCACGGAAGAGATATCGTCCATACACTGCTCCTCGCAAGTCAGGGTAAGACAAATGGCTATGAAGTAAAAGATAAGAAGAAACTTCTTGCGATTGCCGGAGAATTCGGCGTAAAAACAGAAGGCCGTGATGCAAATGAGATAGCGAAAGAAGTGGCCGAAATAGCTTTTGCGGAGTTCTCTCAGCAGGAAGGCGAATTGAGGTTCATCAAGCGCGCTCCTGAAAAAAGGCAGAAGATATGGAGAGCCCTTAAAATAATTCCCCGCGGGATAGACAGGGAAATCGTAGAGATAATGCACAGAACCAATATGGGCGTTGATAACGATGAGACCAGTCTAATGCTTCAGGGATTACGAAGCGCTCTCGGAGACGGCTGGGGCGGTTCCATGATTGCTACCGAATTGTCCGATATTTTGTTCGGAAGACCCAAGCCATTGAGAGCAAAGGTTAATTTAGGAGTTCTTAAAAAAGACGAGGTAAATATTGTCGTGCACGGGCATGAACCCACGCTGTCGGATGTTATGGTGTCAGCGGTCAGGGATAAGGAAATGCTGGAATACGCTAAGAGCAAGGGCGCCAGGGGGATAAACCTCGCCGGAATATGCTGTACTGCGAATGAGATTCTGATGCGCCACGGCATACCTATTGCGGGTAATTTCCTGCAGCAGGAATTGGCAATTGCCACCGGCGCCGTAGAGGTTATGCTGGTAGATGTGCAGTGCGTGATGCCGGAACTCGGAAATCTTTGCCAATGTTTTCATACGAAACTTATTTCGACCTCGCCGAAAGCGAAATTTCCGTTTGCAACACATATAGAGTTTAATGAAGAGAAGGCGATGGATATTGCAAAGGAAATTGTTAAAACCGCTATAGATAATTTTCCGAACAGGGTGAAGGAAAAAGTAAATATTCCGGATATTACAATGGATCTTGTGGCAGGTTTTACGGCTGAGTCCGTTTCCCAGTTTCTGGGCGGCAAATACCGCTCGACATACAGGCCGCTGAACGATGCTATAATTTCCGGAAGGTTAAGAGGCGCGGCGGGTATTGTCGGGTGTAACAATCCCAAGCAGGTTCATGATTTATGTCATGTCAGACTGACAGAGGAACTGTTAAAGAGGGATGTGCTTGTCGTTACAACGGGTTGTTCGGCGATTGCCTCTGCAAAAGCGGGCCTGCTCACACCTGAAGCGAAGGACTTGTGCGGTCCCGGACTAAAAGAAATATGCGAAACTGTTGGGATACCTCCGGTTCTTCATCTGGGGTCGTGCGTTGATATATCGAGGATTCTCGTGATTTTGTGCAATGTCCTGAAAGAAGGTGGGCTGGGAGAGGATTTTTCAGACCTCCCTGTTGCGGCTGCGGCTCCGGAATGGATGAGTGAGAAGGCTGTCACGATTGCCTGCTATGCTGTGGCAACGGGCGTAACGACCTTCCTCGGTAATCCTTTTCCCGTAACAGGCAGTGAGAAACTGAAGAAATTCCTGCTGGAAGATATCGAAAAGCTGGTCGTCGCGCACTTTGTTTTTGAGGCCGATCCGGTAAAGACCGCGGATATGATTGTGAAACTGCTGGACGAGAAAAGGAAGAAGCTTAACCTGCAGCCGATGATGTATGGAAAATAGGGTGAAAATAATTTATATTGACCCGGATAAATGCCTGGCCTGCAGAAGCTGCGAACTCGCCTGCGCGGTTACGCATTCCAAAAGCAAGGATTTGGTTACGGCAATCTCGGAAGAACCCCGTCCCGCAAACAGAGTCAGTGTTATCGGAGTTGACGAAATAACCGCCCCTCTTCAGTGCCGTCATTGTGAAGATGCCCCCTGTGTCGCGATATGCCCCAGTGGGGCTTTAAGGAAAGAAGAAAACGGGATTATTTTTTTAGACGCTCAACTTTGCATTGGCTGTAATTTCTGCGTAATCGTATGTCCGTTCGGTGTGCTGAAAACGAACAGGGAAGGGAAAGCGGTTGTCAAATGCGATTTATGCAGGGAAAGATTGGAAAAAGGCGAGGAGCCCGCCTGCGTTTCCGCCTGTCCTACCAAAGCGCTGAAATTTGTAGAACCGGAAAAAATTTCAAAGGAAAAAAAGAGGAAATTTCTGACCGAATATAAAAAATGACGAATTTAATCAGAGTCCTGCAGGATATCCAAAGTGAATGCGGTTACCTTAAGAGAGAGAAACTGGAAGAAGCTTCTAAAAAGTTCGATATACCCATGTCGCGTATTTATTCCGTAGCGACATTTTATAAGTCATTTTCACTCGTCCCTCCGGCAAAACACAAGATAATGGTGTGTATGGGAACGGCATGTTATGTCAGGGGCGCTCCCAAAATCGTTGAAAGAATTTCTCAGACATTGGGAATAAAACCCGGTGAAGTTACGAAAGACGGTAATTTTAAACTTGAAACCGTAAACTGTCTGGGCGCCTGCGCTTTAGGCCCGCTTGTTCTGATTGACAAGGATTATCACGGTAATATGACTTCGCAGAAAATCGTCAGAGTCCTGGAGAAATATAAATGAACAAAACGATGATATCGGTCTGTTGCGGGACAGGGTGTTCCGCTCAGGGGGCAAGAGAAGTCCTGAAAAAATTCCAGGAACTATTGCCTTCCCATAAGGCACAGGTTACAGCTGACTCAAAAATGACCGGTTGTCACGGATTCTGCGAAAGAGGACCGCTGGTGGTTATCCGGAATAATGAAAAAAGTATTTTTTATCAAAAAATAAAAGAGGATGATGTAAAAAAAATCGTTGAAGAAACGGTCATAAAGGGAAAAATTCTCGAGGAGTTCCTTTATGAAGACCCTTTGACAAAAACAAAAATCATTGAAGAGGAAGAAATTCCTTTTTATAAATATCAGAAGCGGATTATATTTGAAAATAACGGTAAAATTGATCCCACCAATATTGCGGATTACACAAATCTGGAAGGTTATAATGCTCTTGAAAAAGCCGTAAAAATGAGCGGAGATGAAATAATCGAAGAAATAAAAAAGTCCGGATTAAGGGGAAGAGGCGGCGGAGGTTTCCCCACATGGAGGAAATGGGACTCATGCAGGAAATCCAAAACGTCGGATACGAGGTATATAATCTGTAACGCTGACGAAGGAGACCCGGGTTGTTTTCAGGACAGGAGTATTCTGGAGGGAAATCCTCATCTTGTAATTGAGGGAATGATTATAGGGGGCTTTGCCATAAAATCCAGCAAGGGATTTATTTATGTCAGGGCGGAGTACCCCCTTGCGGTAAAGCATCTTGAAATTGCTTTAGAGCAGGCAAAGGAAAAAGGTTTTCTCGGGAAAAATATTTTGAATTCCGGTTTTAATTTTGATATTGAAATCGTGCAGGGCGCCGGAGCTTTTGTGTGCGGTGAATCCAGCGCTCTTATGGCGTCAATTGAGGGCAGGCTGGGCGAGCCGCGGGTAAAGCATATCCACGCCACGGATAAAGGCCTTTGGGATAAGCCGACGGCGCTTAACAATGTAAAGACCTGGGCATCGGTTACTCTGATTATCAAAAACGGAGGGAAATGGTTCTCGTCTATAGGTACCGTGAATTCAAAAGGCACGATGATTTTCTCTCTGGTCGGAAAGGTTAAGAATACGGGGCTTGTGGAAGTCCCCATGGGAATCTCTCTGCGGGATTTAATTTTTAAAATAGGCGGCGGAATCATAAATGACAGAAAATTTAAGGCGGTACAGACAGGTGGCCCCTCCGGAGGAAATATCCCCGAAAAATATCTTGACCTCCCCGTTGATTATGAAGCGCTGACAAAAGCGGGTTCCATTATGGGAAGCGGAGGAATGGTCGTAATGGACGAAGACACGTGTATGGTGCAGATTGCAAGATATTTTCTTTCTTTCACCCAGGAAGAGTCCTGCGGAAAATGCACCCCCTGCAGGGAAGGCACAAATTCAATGTTAAAAATACTGGATAAGTTCATTTCCGGGAAAGCGGAGGAAAAGCATCTGGACGAACTGGAAAAGATTGCTCTGATGGTAAAGGAAACTTCACTGTGCGGTCTGGGAAAGAGCGCCCCGAATCCTGTCCTTACGACTTTAAAATATTTCAGAGACGAATATCGCGCGCATATAAAGGGAACCTGTCCGGCGAAGGTCTGCCCAGAGTTGATAAAATATGAGATTCTGGATAAAGAATGTACCGGCTGCACGGTTTGTGCGAAGAATTGTCCGCAGAATGCAATTACGGGAGAGACAAAGAAGCCCCACAAGGTCATTCAGGACAAATGTATAAAGTGCGGGATATGTTTAGAGGTCTGCAAGTTTAACGCCGTAATAAAAGAGTGAAAAAGGGACTGTCCCCATTAGGAATGTCATTGCGAGCCCGAAGGGCGTGGCAATCTCGAGATTGCTTCGCTTACGCCCGCAATGACAGGGAGAGATGGATAATGCGGGTTAGAGGAATGTGAAGAATGGAATTTTTAATTGATGGTAAAAAAGTAAAGAGCGAGGAAGGGAAAACAATTCTTGAGGCGGCTCTTGAAAACGGCTTTGACATTCCGCACCTCTGCTGGCATCCCGCTCTTGAACCGTACGGAGCCTGCAGGGTCTGTATGGTGGAAGTTGAAAAAAAAGGATGGAAGGTGCTTACTACCGCCTGCACTTACCCGGTCAGCGAAGGGTTGAAAATTTATACCGGTTCGGAAAGCGTTGTCAGCGCGAGGAGATTTGTTTTAGAACACCTGATTGCCCTGGCGCCGGACGCGGAAGAAGTAAAAACGTTGGCGAAAAAATATAACGTTGACCGGGAACATCCGGTCGAGGGCAGGGAACCTGACAACTGCATTCGCTGCGGTCTCTGCATCAGGGTTTGTAAAGAACTTATAGGTAAAGAGGCTATCGGTTTCATAAACAGGGGGCGGGCGAGGATTCCTGAAACGCCGTTTCTGGATGAAAACCCGCTGTGTATGACCTGCGGCGCATGCGCATACCTTTGTCCGACGGGGAGAATAAAGGTCAGGGACGCTCAAGTAAGAGAGATGGATGTGTGGCATAAAAAAGGAGAATTAGCGGTGTGTAAAAACTGCGGTAAAAAATACGCTTCTCTGAAACAGGTTGAAGAAGCAAAAAGAAAAATTGAGGATGATAAATTGCGCGAAATCCTTGATGTATGTCCGAAATGCAGAAAAGAAAAAATAATAAAAAACTTTAAAAAGACGGGAGGATTTAATGTCTAAAATAGTGGCCGGCGCGGCAATAAGAGGCGCAAAAAAATTATTCCTCGATGCGAAGAGTTCGTGGGAGAAAGCTGTAAAAGAAAAAGGAGCGGACTGCGAAATTGCTTTTCCGGGAACAGCTTTTTATTTCCCCATGGCGTATGCCCTCCTCGGGCTGGAGGTAAAAAAACTGAAGGACATTCAGCCTGTTTTAGAAGAGTCCGAATCACTCCTGCATGAGGACCCGTCAGAAAAATTATGGCTCCCCTATTTAGGAGACGCCCTGGATTCGGGAATTGCCGCCCTTTTCTGCGAGGAGATAATCTGCGCCATAAGGTATCTTTACGGTACGGAGCCCCAGAAGGACTGCGAGGGATTCTTTTCGGATACCATTCTCCGGTCTCTCGGGATACAACTTGTGGACGGCCGTCTGCCCGGCTTTGCCGCGATACTGGGCGCCGCGCCGGATAGTAAAGCCGCTGTCGAACTCGTCAGGGAATTGCAGAAAAGGCAGATTCTTTCTTTTGTCGGCTCTTCCTCGGACGGGAAATCAATTATTGACCAGCTGATAGAGGAAAAAATGGAAATGGGATGGGATACATACATTGTTCCTTACGGGAGGGACACGGTGACAGGGATATACCCTCTGAACTGGGCGATAAGAGGCGCTCTGACATTCGGGGGTTTGAAGAAAGGCCAGGCAAAGGAGTGCCTGCTCTACTGCAAAGAGAGGGTCTTTGCTTTTGGCATAACACTGGGACCCCTGGATGATATAAAATACGCCACCGGCGCCGGGGCGATAGATATGGGATTCCCCGTAATAACAGACACGGATACTCCTGAAATAAGGCCGACCGGGATATGCACTTTTGAGCATATAGTAAACGAACTTGACTATAAGAAAATTGTTCCCGCATGCATAGAGGTAAGAGGCGTAAAGGTAACGGTCAGCGACATTCCGATACCCGTGGCTTATTCCGCCGCTTTTGAAGGCGAGAGGGTCAGAAAAGAGGAAACATACGTGCAGTTCGGCGGTAAATACAGCACAAGTTTTGAATTCGTCACCACGAAAAATTCCGAGGAAGTAGAAGACGGAAAAATAGAGCTGAACGGTTTGGATATAGATAAAATGGTGGAAGGTGAAGCATATCCCCTGATGATTATTGCGGAAGTATCTGGCAGGAAAATGCAGAAGGATTTTGAGCCGATTTTAGAGAGGCAGATACATACGGTTATCAACCAGGCGCACGGGATTTTTCACATGGGCCAGCGGGACATGAACTGGATGAGAATTTCAAAAGAGGCGAAAGAGAAGGGGTTTAATTTGAAGCACTTCGGCGTGATTATTCATGCGCGTCTTCACGAGCTTTTCGGCGCGATCGTGGATAAAATACAGATAAAAATAAGTACGGTCAAGGATGAAGTTGAAAAGAATCTTCCTCTCGCGAAGAAAACTTTTGACGAAAGAGACGAGCGGATGGCGGGGATGACCGACGAGAGCGTTGAGGATTTCTATACCTGCACCCTGTGCCAGAGTTTCGCTCCGACGCACGTATGCATCGTCAAACCCGAACGTATAGGTTTGTGCGGCGCGTACAACTGGCTTGACTGTAAAGCGAGTTATGAGATAAATCCGAAGGGGCCCAACCAGCCGGTAAAGAAAGGCAAAGTGCTTGACGATAAACTCGGGGAGTGGGAAGGCATAAATGAGGCGATATACAATAATTCAAACAAGACCCTGGAAAAGTTTCACGCTTATTCAATTATGACTTTCCCCGAAACTTCCTGCGGATGTTTTGAAATAATATTGGCGATAGTTCCCGAAGCCAACGGCTTTATGGTGGTAAACAGGGAATTCAGAGGCATGACGCCTGCCGGAATGACTTTCACGACGCTTGCCGGTACCGTCGGCGGAGGCCAGCAGACCCCCGGTTTTATGGGTGTCGGGCGGCTGTACCTGCTGTCAAAGAAGTTTCTGAAAGCCGACGGAGGGATAAAACGCATCGTGTGGATGCCGAAAGAAATGAAGGAATTCCTCGGAGAAAAATTCAGGAAACGCTGCGAAGAAGAAGGAGTTCCGGATTTACTGGATAAAATTGCCGACGAGAGTGTATCCGAGGATACGGATAAACTTCTTGAATACCTGCAGAAGGTGAAGCATCCGGCCCTTGAGATGGACCCTCTGATGTAGCATGCAGATACAAAGATATCCGTTAGGGTAGACGGTAGATGGGAGGTGTATATGTCTAAACATGGAACGCAAATTTTGTCTGAGGCATTGAAATTGCCGCCGACGAAACGTGCAGATCTTGTCGAAAAGCTTTTGTCTAGTTTTGAGTTTTCTTCGCGGAAAAAGATTGATGCCTTATGGGCTAAAGAAGTTGAGAGCCGTATTGATGCATTTGATTGTGGGAAAATATCAGTAACCCCGGCAAAAGAAGTATTTGCAAAAATTGAGAAACATGGAGATTAAATTTCTTACCCCTGCCGTCGCTGAATTTACCGACGCTATTTCTTATTACAATATGCAAAGCGAAGGCCTTGGCTATGAATTTGCCGCGGAAGTAAAGAGGACAATTGAACGAATTATTCTATATCCTGAAGCATGGGCTAAACTTTCAAAACGGACCCGTCGTTGCAGAACTAACAGATTTCCGTATGGAATTATTTATCAGTTGAGAGAGGAAACAGTATTCATCGTAGCAGTAATGCACCTGAGTAGAGAGCCTCAAAATTGGAAATCTCGCATCAGAAGAGATGAATTTCCGGAAAAGAAACAAAGAAAATGATTAAAAGTTTTGGATTGAAAATTGCGGGCGGATGTTAATGCGAAAGATGATGAAGGCGAGACAGCATTGATGTCGGCAAAAAAGAACGGTCATCAGCAGATGGTGGATTTACTTAAAAAGCATGGCGCAAAATAAGGTGAGCGAGGAGGTTTATTATGGCTCTGACAGGGCTTCAGATTTATAAATTTTTGCCGAAAACGAACTGCAAAAAATGCGGTTCTCCGACGTGCCTTGCTTTCGCAATGGCTCTTGCGCAGAAAAAAGCGTCTCTTGATAAATGTCCCGATATTTCGGCGGAAGGTAAAACCGCTCTTGAGAGCGCTTCTCAGCCGCCTATGGCTACCCTGAAGTTCGGGCTCAAAGACAGTGAAATAGAACTCGGCGGTGAGACGGTTCTCTTCCGCCACGAGAAGACATTTTTTCACCCGCCGGCGTTAGTAATACAGATTAGCGATTCTCTCCCCGAGGAGGAATTCAAGTCGAAAGTGGAGAACATAAAGAAGATGGAATTTGAGCGGGTGGGGATGCTCTTTAAGATTGACGCTCTCGCGTTGAAAAACGATTCAGGCAGTCCCGACACTTTTGCCTCACGCGCCAAAACGGCTTGCGGAATGCCGCTGGTACTCATAAGCGAAAACCTTGAGGCGGTGAAAAAAGCGGCAGAAGGTCTTCAGGGACAGCGTCCGGTGATTATCGGAGCGTCCGCAGAAAATTTTGAGACATGGACTAAAACGGCGCAGGATGCCGACTGTATTCTCGCTGTGAAAGGGAGGGGGCTCGCCGAAGTTGCCGAGACGTCTCAGAAAGTGCAATCACTTGGTTTCAGGAACATCATGCTCCTGCCGGAAGCCGGAAACATCAGGGAAGCGCTTCACGCTTTCACTTCTTCGTGGCGGCTGTGTTTGAAGAAGAATTTCCGCCCGCTGGGTTATCCGCTCATAGGAATTGCGGGAGAAGATATGGCGATGGCTTCAAACTTTATCTGCAAATACGCCGGAATGGTGATAGTTGAAACGGAAAAATACGAGGAACTGCTCGCTATGATTACTTTGCGTCTCAACATTTACACCGACCCGCAGAAACCTCTTATGATGGAGCCGAAACTTTACGAGGTGGGGAAACCCGGCGCGGATTCGCCGGTTATAGTTACGACGAATTTTTCGCTCACGTTCTATACGGTTCAGCCGGAAATAGAGAATTCCAAAATACCGGCTTGGCTGGTCATAACGGACTCCGAAGGGCAGTCCGTTCTAACGGCGTGGGCAGCCGACAAGTTTAATGCCGAGGTTATAGCCCGCGCGCTTCAGGAATACGGCGTGGCGGAGAAGGTAGGCCATAAAAAACTGATTATTCCCGGGTATGTGGCGGTGCTGAAGGTGAAGGTCGAGGAAGAAAGCGGCTGGGAAGTTTTGGTGGGGCCCAAGGAGGCGTCGGCGCTGCCCAAATATCTAAAAGAGTCCTGGAAACAGCTGTCGGGGTAAAAATTAAAATATGATTGAGATTCTTATTCTGCCGGATAACAGGAAGATAAAAGCGGAGAAAGGCGCGGATTTACTCACTGTCATCGGCTCCGCCGGTATTTCAATTAATTCCACGTGCGCCGGCGAGGGCGTCTGCGGCAAATGCAGGGTGAAGATACTGAAAGGAAAATACCGCACTCAGCCGACAGCCTTTTTAAGCGCCGATGAAATAAAAGAAAAGATGGTGCTCGCCTGCCAGACGTACGCGGAAAGCGACATTGAACTGGAGATACCGGCATCAACCAGAGTCGAGGAAATGGAGATTCTGGAAGGGGAAGTGTCGGGGCAGGAACAGGATCCGTTAACGCTTCCGGAAAATATTTTTCCGCCGCGGCCTTTGGTAAAGAAATACTTTATGGAGCTTTCCCCGCCCGATAGCAAGGATACAACGGCGGATTTAGAGAGAATAAAAAATTATCTTCTTGGAAAGAAAGTCAGGGTAAAAGATATTTCCCTGCGGCTTCTGAGAAAAATATCTTTTATTCTGCGAAGCGCGGACTGGAAGGTAACAGCGGCTGTCTGCGACGGAGATATCATTGACCTGGAGGCGGGAAACCGGACGGCTGCTAATTACGGAATCGCCCTTGATATAGGCACGACCACTCTTGTAGCTTACCTGGTAGATATGGATAAACAGGAAGTGCTCTCGACGGCTTCATCCTACAACCCGCAGATCCCGCTTGGCGAAGACGTTATTACCAGAATTATTCAGGTTGAGGAAAAAAACAGCATGCAGAAAATGCATTCGGTTCTTATTACGGCGATTAATAAAATGATTCTGAAAATGCTCAGGGAAAATAATATTTCAGGCAGCAGCGTTAATATTCTTCTTGCCGGCGGCAATACCACGATGACACATTTCTTTTATAAAATTCCGCCGAATTTCATAAGGCGCAGCCCCTATGTCCCGGCGCTTAATTCGGCGTTGCCGCTTTCCGCGAGAGAACTGGGAATTAGAATTAATCCTTTCGCGAAAGTAATGTCGCTGCCGTGCCCTTCCGCATGGGTGGGTGGAGACATTGTCGCAGGGGTGCTTGCTTCGGGCATATATAATTTCTCCGTTTTGTCGCTGTTTGTGGACCTGGGTACGAACGGTGAAGTCGTTATCGGGAACAAAGACTGGCTCGCTTCCTGTTCCACAAGCGCCGGACCCTGTTTCGAGGGCGGCGGGATTTCTTCGGGAATCCGCGCGATGCCCGGGGCAATACAAAAAGTAAAAATTAAAGACGGGAAAGTTTCATACAAAACAATACGGAATGAAAAACCAATCGGAATCTGCGGCAGCGGCCTGATATCTTTAACAGCCGGAATGCTGAAGAGTAAAATTTTACAGCGCGACGGTAAACTTAAATCAGATGCCCCCGGCGTTAAGGGTGACAGGTTCCTTGTTGTAAAAGGGGAAGAAACGCGCGACGGGCGTGACATTCACATTACGGAAGCGGATATTAAAAACCTCATAAATTCAAAGGGCGCAATTTTTACGGGGATATACGTGCTGCTCAAGGAACTGGGTCTGACGCTCGGCAACATACAGCGCTTTTTTATTTCCGGGGGGTTGGGAACCGCCCTGGATATAGATGAGGCCGTTTACATCGGACTCTTTCCCGATATACCGCGTAACTTATTTATTTTTATGGGGAACTCTTCCATAACCGGCGGCAGGATGTGTCTGCTCAGCGGGGAAGCGAAGGATATGGCCGTGGAGATAAATAAAAAAATGACGTATATTGATTTGTCTTCCAACCCGGTTTTCATGCAGGAATATACGGCGAGTTTATTTTTCCCGCACACGAATCTGGAACTGTTTCCCAGTTGGGCGGGGTCTGTCCCCATTACGGACAAAGTTGTAGATGGGGACTGTCCCCTTCCACATTAGGAGGAGTTAGAGTGAGAATCGCAATTGCCGGAAAAGGAGGGGTGGGAAAGACCACTTTTGCGGCTCTTCTGATTAATGTTTTCAGGGAGAAGGGGCCGCGCCCGGTGCTGGTTGTGGACGCCGACCCCAATTCCAATCTTCACGTTCTGCTCGGGATAAAATATGAAAAGACAATCGCAGACATCAGGGAAGATGTGAAAAACGAGCAGCCCCCCGCGGGAATGTCGCGGCCGCAGTATTTTGCTCTTTCCGTGGAGGAGTCAATTATAGAGAAGGATTCAATGGATTTTATTGCAATAGGACATCCCGAAGGCCGGGAGTGTTACTGCTCCGTAAATCACATTCTCAGGGATTTTCTTGAGAAGATGAGCATGCGGTATCCGGTGGAAGTAATAGACAACGAAGCGGGTATGGAGCACATGTCGCGCCAGACCGACGGGAAAGTTGACTGGCTTATTTTCGTGGCTAACAAAGATAAGGTGAGTCTTTCTTCGGTGAAGAACAGTATTGCCCTGCTCGGAAAACTCAAGGTGACGGCGGCGCACACGGGGCTTGTTCTGAACAAAACCGAAAAAATACCCGCCTTCGCAAACGAACTGGGCGTGGAAATACTCGGCGTTATCCCGTATGACGACGAAATTGAGAAGGCGGCGGAAGAAGGGGAAATCCTTAAAAAAGTTTTGCCGCCGACGCGAAAAATAATAGACGTTATAGCCGAAAGAATAAACCAAAATAAAGGAGTGGAATAATGGATATTGTAAAAGAAAAATCCAGTGGAAAAGTAAGTGTTGTTAAAATCGGAAAAGGCGAAAAAGAGGTAACGGTCGGAGGCCACTCCACGCTTCCCTTCCTTGATTTTGAGGGGGAGATTCTGCACCGCCCTCTGCTGGCGCTTGAAGTGCACGATTTTCTCAACCCCGACTGGAACCCGTTCCTGCTTGAATACTGGAAGGATTTAAGCACGGCGGAATGGACGAAGAAGGCGGAGGGTTTTTCTCCCGACCTTCTCTGCGTCCGGTTTCTGTCGGCGGACCCCGATGCGAAGAATACGTCCGCGCAGGATGCGGCGAAGGTACTTGAGGAAGTGCTGAAAAATACTTCGCTTCCTCTGATTGTGACCGGCTGCGGCAATGTCGCCAAG
This sequence comes from bacterium, assembly GCA_043825615.1. Lineage (GTDB taxonomy): Bacteria > CG03 > CG03 > CG03 > CG03 > JBDRMV01. Next base: position 16,910 of record JBDRRS010000022.1, read on the forward strand.
GACCAGGAAATCATTCCGGCTCTCGCGGAAGCGGCTAAAGGCGAGAATGTTCTCATAGGAATAGCTGTAAAGGAAAATTATAAGACACTGGCAGCCGCGGCTCTCGCCGGCGGGCATTCCCTTATTGCCGAGACCCCGCTTGATATAAACCTTGCGAAACAGCTCAACATTCTCATTTCCGATATGGGGCTGGGTGTGGATAAAATTGTTATGCATCACAGCACCGGCGCCCTGGGCTATGGCCTGGAATACTGCTATTCGATTATGGAAAGGTGCCGCCTCGCGGCGCTTTCGGGCGACGCGATGATGTCTCCGCCGGTAATGAATTTTATCGGTCAGGAATGCTGGAAGACGAAGGAGGCGAAAGAAAATTTTAATCTGGGTCTCACGTGGGAGAACGTCACGGCTGCGACTTATCTTGAAGCCGGAAGCGATATAATTGTTTTAAATCATCCGGAGAGTTTAAAAAACCTGAAAAGTGTGGTCGAACAGTTAAAAGCGGGAGGGGGAAAATGAAAATTTTAGTATTAAATTCCAGAATTTATTCGCTGGAGTACGAGCTGCTGAAAATGCCCGAAGAGCGGGTTTTATGCGACGGAAGAATCACAAGAATCGGCGCGGAATCTTCCATTATTACGCATAAAATAACCGGCAGAGAACAGGAGAAAATCGTAATGCCCGTTTTTGACCACCAGAAGGCGCTTGAAATGATCCTGAAAATTCTCTCCCGGCCGGAAACGGGTCTGATAAAAAGCGCCAAAGATATAAAGGCGCTCGGTCACAGGGTCGTTCACGGCGGCGAGGACTTTCCGGAATCCGTGAAAATAAACGAGTCCGTTAGAAAAAAGATATATCAGAACATCCAGCTGGCTCCTCTGCACAATCCCTACAATCTTAAAGCGATTGACGCGGCTTTAAAGGTTTTTCCTCATACGAGGCAGGTCGCGGTCTTTGACACCTCTTATTATCAGAAGATGCCGCCGGAGGCGTATTATTACGCCCTGCCCTTTCATCTCTACAAAGAACACCAGATAAGAAGATACGGTTTTCACGGAATCTCGCACAAATATGTGTGCGAAAACGCGGCAAAAATACTGAAGAAACCGTTAAAGAATCTGAAAATAATATCTTTTCATCTCGGCCAGGGTTGCTCGGTGTCCGCTATCAGGGATTGCGCTCCGATGGATACGTCCATGGGGTTTTCCCCTCTGAGCGGTCTCGTGATGACGACCCGATGCGGCAATGTCGACCCGGAAATTGTGATATATCTTTCAAAACTCGGATGGAACATCACGGAAATTGAGACAATGCTGAACAAAGATGCGGGGATTCTCGGCATTTCCGGCGTAAGCGACAATATGAAAGACGTGATTGAAGCCGCGGAAAAAGGAGATGAGCGTTCTAAACTGGCTATCGACATCTTCTGTTACGCCGCAAGGAAATATTTTTTCTCTTATTTCGGAATTCTGGAAGGGGCGAACGTAATAATATTCACCGGCGGCATCGCGGTAAACTCTCCGCTCATAAGAAAAAAGATTCTTCAGGGATCAAAATTCATCGGAGTCGAAATCGATTCCGCAAAGAACAAAAAAACGGTCGCCTGCGCGGGAAGAATAGAGAGCAAATCCAGCAAAGTTAAAATCCTTGTGATACCGCGTAACGAAGGGATACTGATTGCCAGAGAGACATATAAAATAACCGGAGGCAAATAAAAGCGTCTGCCGGCGGCCTGCCCGGCAGGCAAGGGGGATGAAATGTATTTAATAGGCGAGAGAATTAACGGGATGTTTGAAGACATCAAGAAAGCTGTTCAGGAAAAGGACGAGGGTGTTATAAAGCACTGGGTCGAAGAGCAGATAAAGGAGGGCGCGGACGCGCTCGACGTAAACGCGGGACCGTCTTCCGACAAACCGCTCGAAGCGATGGAATGGCTTATCGGTACGGTAAGAAAGCACACGGACATTACTCTCGCAGTGGATACCACAAAACTCAATGTAATGGAAAGAGGCCTGGAACTTGCGGGGGAGGGCAAAGGGATTATTAATTCCGCAAACGGAGAACCCAATAAACTGGCGAAACTTTTAGACCTTGCGAAAAAATACAAGGCGAAGGTCATAGGCCTTACAATGAATGAAAAGGGAATTCCGGTGGATGCCTCGCAGAGGGTTGAGATTGCCGCCCAGATTATAACGAGCGCGACGGAAGCCGGGATTTCGCCGGACGATCTTTTCATTGACGCCGTGATTCTTCCCGTCAACGTTGCGCAGGGCCACCCGCCGCAGGTCTTGGAGACCATATCACAGGTGAAGATGCTCTGCGACCCTCCGTGCAGAGCCGTGCTGGGGTTGAGCAATGTTTCGCAGAAGTGCAATAACCGCCCTCTGATTAACAAGGTTTATCTTGTAATGGCGATTGCGCGGGGTCTGGATGCGGCAATCGTGGATGTGTGCGACAGGGACCTTGTTGACAGCGCGATTTGCGCCGAGCTTCTCCTTAACAAACAGATTTACTGCGATAATTACTGCGAAGCTTACAGAAAGAAATAAAAGATGCAAGATACAGGAGAAGGTAGAAGGTAGATGGGGAAACGGGGTGAGTAAATGTAGGAGCGACTTTCCAGTCGCGATAAGTATCGGGGTTAGAAAACCCCTCCTACAAAAAAAATATTTGCGTCCGCAGGCAGCATTAGGAGTATTTTAAAATGAAAGAAAAAAATAAATATTTTCCCGGGCTTCCGGTAATCGAATATCTTGAAGAAGCAGCAAGCGGAAAACCCGTACCTGGCGGCGGCAGCGTTGCGGCGCTTTCAGCGGCGCTGGGCGCCTCGCTGATGGAGATGGTTGCGAATTTTACCGTGGGGAAGGAAAAGTATGCGCCGGTTGAGGAGGAAGTAAATAAAATTCTGTCGGAGACAACATCTTTCAGGCAGGAACTTGTAGAACTGGTGCAGGCGGATACGGAGGTTTACGGACTCCTTTCGGCGGCATTCAAACTGCCGAAACAAACCGAAGTTGAGAAAAATACGCGCGCACATGCAATTCAGAAATCTCTTAAAGACGCATGCTCGGTGCCGACCCGGATTGCGGAACTCTGCGTAAAACTTTCTGCTTTATGTCAGGAACTTGCCGGCGGCGGCAACCCGAACCTGATAACGGACGTCGGGGTGGCAATAAATCTTCTTTCAGCCGCTTTCAAAAGCGCGCTTCTCAATGTTGAAATAAACCTTAAAAGCATTAAGGACGATGAATATGTTTTAGTGTTAAAGGGGAAAATTAATAAGTGGCGTGAACAGATTGTGGAAAACAAAAAGAAGACAAACAGCGTGATAAAATTGAAAATGTAAAATGGGGTCAGTGTAAAATGTGTAAAATGGGGTCAGGTCTTGCAATCCAACAAATTATGTGTTAATGCAAGACCTGACCCCCCAAGGGGGGGGGGGATGAAAAGTGATTTGGAGATTGCGCAGAGTTCAAAGCTGGAACCGATTGAGAAAATCGCGGAAAAAGCGGGTATATCCAGAAAATATCTGGAACTGCACGGGGATTTTAAAGCAAAGATAAAACTGGAAATCCTCGAAGAGATTAAGGATAAACCCCAGGGTAAGTATATTGACGTAACCGCAATCACCCCGACGCCCCTCGGCGAAGGAAAAACGGTTACAACAATCGGGCTTTCGCTCGGGCTTAATAAAATCGGTAAAAACGTGTGCACCTGCATACGCCAGCCGTCCCTTGGCCCCGTATTCGGAATAAAGGGCGGAGCCGCCGGCGGGGGTTACTCCCAGGTAATTCCCATGGAGGATTTTAACCTTCACCTTACGGGCGACGTTCACGCGGTTGGTCTTGCTCACAATCTCTGCGCCGCGTTCCTTGACAACTCCGTTCTCAAGGGAAACCCCATGAAAATCGATCCGGCAACAATAGCATGGAGGAGGGTGATGGATATATCCGACAGGTTCCTGAGAAATATCGTAATAGGTCTCGGCGGAAAACTGGACGGTATTCCGAGAGAGTCCGGCTTCGACATAACCGTGGCCTCGGAAGTTATGGCGATTCTGGCGCTTACCACCGGTCTGGCGGATTTGCGCAAACGCCTGGGAAAGATTGTCCTTGCTTCAAACATTGACGGGAAACCCGTAACAGCGGAAGATATAAAAGTGGCGGGAGCCATGGCGGTTCTTCTGAAGGACGCCATTAAGCCGACCCTCATGCAGACGACGGAGCATACGCCCTGCTTTGTCCATGCGGGACCTTTTGCGAATATCGCCCACGGGAATTCCTCGATTCTTGCCGATAAGATTGCTTTAAGATTGTTTGATTACGTTGTTACCGAGTCCGGGTTCGGTGCGGACTGCGGAATGGAAAAATTTCTGAATATTAAGTGCAGATACTCGGGTATCGCGCCTGATTGTATAGTCATGGTAGCCACGGTAAGAGCCCTCAAGATGCATTCGGGCAAATTCAAGGTTGTCCCCGGAAGGCCGCTGGATGCGGGCCTGGTAAAGGAAAATATTCCCGCCCTGGAAGAAGGTCTGGTAAACCTGCAGAAGCACGTGGAAAACGCTCTTTTATTCGGCGTGCCCGTGGTCGTTGCGGTTAACAAATTCGTGCCCGATACGTGTCAAGAAATAGATTTAATCAAAAAGCGGGCGAAGGAATTCGGAGCGGAGGCGGCGGTGGAAAGTGATGTGTGGGCAAAAGGCGGAGAAGGCGGGAAAGCGCTGGCTGAGGCGGTTGTCCGCGCCTGCGATAAAAAGAGCGATTTCAAATTTCTGTATCCTCTTGATATTCCCATAAAGGATAAAATTCATACGATTGCTACAAAAATTTACGGGGCAAAGGATGTATCCTATACTCCTGTCGCGGAACAACAGATTGATTACTTTACCAGGAACGGCTTTGATAAACTGCCGCTTTGTATGGCAAAGACGCATCTGTCTCTTTCGCATGACCCCGAGCTCAAAGGACGTCCTGCGGGATACACTTTACCGATAAGAGAGGTGCGGGCTTCGGTCGGCGCGGGATTCCTGTATCCCCTGTGCGGGGCAATGAGGACGATGCCGGGTCTCCCGACACATCCCGCCGGTGAAAAAGTGGATATCGACAAATCCGGGAAAGTCGTCGGCCTGTTTTAATTTAACTCATTTTTGAATTAGAATATGGCTTAAGAATGAGTGCAGGATTTTGTAAGTTACAAAATCCTAATTCTCCTTAACAGGTTTCAACAGAAATACACACATTCCTGCTTTGAATTAGGGTGACATAATGGTATAATGTTAATAATTAAAATTATATAAAGGCTTAACGTTATGCATTTCTTTCATTTGTTTACATTTAGAGTTCAGGAACTTTCTGGGATTTTATTTATTTTTGCTGTTATATGTAGTTTAGTTTGTATTATAAAATCTATCACGGAAGTAGTAGCTTTCAAACGTCTAAAAGTAATAAAGGTATTCTGGATAGACATTTGTGCTTGGTGTGGGATATTGTGTGCATTTTTAGGATTGCTTGTGGGCGGTATTGAACTAATATATGATTTGTATAGAATTGCAAACAACTTAACAGATATTCTATCAATTATAACTATTGTTTTTATTACATTTGGGAAATATATATATTTCATAATACTGGCAATATTTTTAATTGTGATATCTATTGTAGAAAAGTTTTTAGTTCAAGAAAAAGTACCTGTCACCTTTTAATATGAAACTCGGAAAGAAAGATTTGGAAATAATTCTGCAGGAAGGCGAGGGCTACAGGATTGAGTTTAAGGAGAACTTATCAAACCTTGACAAAGAGCTTGTTGCTTTTGCAAATTCTTCAGGCGGTAAAATACTTATAGGTATTACTGACAGTAAAAAAATAAAAGGTATAGCAGTAACTAACAAACTCAAATCCCAGATTCAGGATATCGCAAATAATTGCCAGCCGGCGGTAAAAATCCTTTTTGAAGAATACAAAAGCATCCTTATCATAGAAGTCCGTGAGGGTAAGGATAAGCCATATAAATGCTCGCACGGCTTTTATACAAGAGTCGGGCCGAATTCGCGAAAACTCAACAGGAATGAAATTATAGGTTTTTTCAAATCAGAAGGAGAAATCAGGTTTGACGAGCTTATAAACCTGAAATTTAATTACAATACGCACTTTAGTATTGAAAAGTTTAAAAAATTTCTTCGCTTAGCAGGTATGTCAAATATCCTTGATACAGCAACAACGCTAATAAATTTAAGCGTTACAGAAAAACAGAACGGCAGGCTGATTTTTAACAATACCGGAATACTTTTCTTTGCAAAAAATCTTCAGGATATATATTTTCATACAGCCGTGACCTGTGCGCTTTACAAAGGCGATGAGAAGGTGGAGGTATTGGACAGGAAAGATTTCAACGAAGATATTGTTAGTAATATCAACGATGCAATGAATTTTCTGAAAAAGAATATCCCTGTAAGATATGAAATGACGGGTACACCGAGGAGAAAGGAAGTTCCGGAAATTCCTTTTGATGCGCTCCGTGAAGCAATAATAAATGCAGTCGCACACAGGGATTATTTTGAAAAAGGCACGAATGTGATGGTGGAAATATTTGACGACAGGATTGTAATAACGAATTTCGGCGGTTTGCCGAAAGGATTAAAACCCGAAGACTTTGGCACAAAAAGCGTTCTCCGTAATCCCAATATTGCGGACTTATTGAATAAGATTAAATACATTGAAAAGATGGGTACGGGTATAAGCAAAATCAGAAAGCTTATCAGAGAAGCCGGCTTAAAATCACCGAAGTTTGAGTTTGGCACATTTTTCACGGTGACTTTTTACAGGCCGGAGAAAAAATATAAGGGAAAACCGGTAAAAGGCACTACCCCCAAAACTACCCCCAAAACTACCCCCAAAACCATTGAGGCGATATTGGAGATTATTAAGAAGAATCCGGAAATAAAAAAAGAACAACTTGCTCAAGAATTTAAGATGACCGTTGACGGTATTAAATACCATGTACGGAACCTGAGAAAAAAAAGAATTATAAAATGGGTGGGCTCGAGCAAGGGTGGTCACTGGAAAATATTAGGGGAGAAAAAAGGAGTGAGGAATGGAAAAGATTATTGACGGAAAAAGTATTGCCGCGGGTATCAAGGAAGAAATCAGGGAGAATGTCGGAAAGATGGCCGGCCCGCCGACGCTGTGCGCGGTGCAGGTGGGGGAAAATCCCGCCTCGCGGGTTTACGTAAACAACCAGAGGAAGGCGGCGGAAGAACTGGGAATCGGCTACGAACTTGTGGAGATGGCCGATACAACTTCTAAAAATGAACTGACAGCCCAAATTGAAAAACTGAATAACGACCCTGCCGTCAGCGGTATAATACTTCAGATGCCGTTGCCTGCGTCGCTGGACGCTAAAGAGTTTCAGGCGATAATAAGTCCCCTGAAAGACGTTGAGGGTCTGAACCCGGCGAACCTCGGCAAACTGGTGCTCGGCGAAATCGGTCTCGCGCCCTGCACTGCGATGGCGGTATGGGAAATAATAAAAAGAGAAAACATTGACATAAAGGGAAAAGAGGCGGTTATCGTCGGGCATTCGGCTATTGTGGGAAAGCCCGTAAATATGATGCTTCTCTCTTCGCTGAATGAGTCGGCAACAACCACCTGCTGTCACATCGCCACGCGCGACCTTGCTTTCCATACAAAGAGAGCGGACATCCTGATAGTCGCCGCCGGAAAAGCGGGGCTCATAAAAGGCGAAATGATAAAAGAAGGCGCTGTGGTGATAGACGTGGGAATCAACCGTGTTCCCGTACTGGACGAGAAAGGGTCTCCCGTCCTGAACGATAAGGGAAAACCAAAAAAAAAGACCGTCGGCGACGTGGAATACGATAAAGCTCTTGAAAGAGCCGGAAGAATTACCCCTGTCCCGGGAGGCGTCGGCCCTGTGACAACGGCAATTCTGTTTAAGAATCTTCTTTATGCTTGTCAGCGCCGGAAGTAAAAAACAGCGCACTCATAAACTGGGCGCCGGTCGGATTGATAAATTAATACTAAAATACAAAAACAAACCCGGATGTCTGCTCGGAATACTTGAAGAGGCGCAGGAACTGAACAGATACAAATACCTTCCTGAGGAAACGCTGGAATATATTGCGAAAAAGACGTCGGTTCCACTTTCGCAGGCTTACGGTGTTATTACGTTTTATGCTTTTTTCAACCTCAAGCCGCAGGGGGAACACATCATTACGGTGTGCCGCGGAACAGCATGTCATACGAGGGGCTCAAAAGAACTTTTAGAAGTAGTAAAGCCGCTGCTGGATATGGAAGAAATTTCGGATGAAAGTTTTCCCGTTACGACCGGAGACAACAAGTTTACCTTCAGAACAGTGGCATGTTTCGGTCAGTGCGCCCTTGCTCCGGTAGCGGAAATTGACGGGAAAATATTCAGTCACATTACCCGTGAAAAACTGCGCAAAATAATAAAGGGACTGTCCGCAAAATGAAAATAACGGATATGAACAGTCTCCGGAAAGTCAGAGAAAGCGGGCTAATAAAAAAGATTATTCCGGTTACCCCCCGCATAGCCGTCGGCATGGGCACGTGCGGCATAGGTAACGGAGCGGAAGAATTATACGGGGCTTTCGAAAAAGTATTTAAAAAGAAAAAAGCAAAGGTTGCAATTGTAAAAACCGGCTGTTTTGGTTTCTGCGCAGAGGAACCGCTGGTAAATGTTTACCTCCCGGGAAAACCGCTTATTATTCTGCATAGAGTAACGCTGAAAGATGTTCCGTCAATAGCAGGGTGGGTAGCCGGCGGAAAAATCCCTCAGAAAAATGTCCTGTGCAGGATTGAAACGTGGGACCACATCACCGGAAATATATTTTACGGCAGGGGGATGGATGAAATACCTCTGTGGAATCAAATCCCGTTTTTCAAGGCTCAGAAGAAAGTCGTGCTGCGCAACTGCGGACTCATAAACCCGGAAGATATCAAGGAATATATTGCGGTGGGCGGATACAGTTCCCTGTGTAAAGTTATTCGGGGTTATACCTCTGAAAAAATTATTAATGAAATTAAAACTTCGGGTCTGAGGGGCAGGGGCGGAGCAGGATTTCCGACAGGAAAAAAATGGGAATTGATGAAACAGGCAGCAGGGGATAAGAAATACGTAATCTGCAATGCCGACGAGGGCGATCCCGGCGCTTACATGAACAGAAACGAAATTGAAAGCGACCCCCATTCACTTATAGAGGGAATGCTTATCGGAGCTTTCGCCACCGGCGCCACGGAAGGAATTATTTATATAAGGGCGGAATACCCGCTTGCGGTAAAACGTATCAGGCAGGCAGTTGAGGATGCGCGGGATTGCGGGTTTATAGGAAAGAATATTTTAAATTCGGATTTTGATTTTGAAATCAATATAGTGGAAGGCGCAGGGGCTTTTGTATGCGGGGAGGAAACGGCTCTTATCTCGTCACTCGAGGGTAAACCCGGTAAGCCCAGACCCCGCCCGCCGTTTCCCGCTCAAAAAGGTTTTAAAGGAAAGCCGACAAACATCAATAATGTGGAAACGTGGTACAATATTCCTGTAATAATAAGCAAAGGCGGAGAATGGTTTAAGAAGACAGGGAGCAAAGGAAGTCCGGGGACAAAGGTCTTTTCGCTTGTTGGAAAAGTAAAAAATACCGGACTGGTTGAACTGCCTCTGGGCGAGACACTGCAGACTCTTGTCTATAACATAGGCGGCGGGAACGGTTCAAAAAAAATTAAGGCAGTGCAGACAGGGGGTCCTTCAGGCGGGTGCATTCCTGTGAGATTATTTGATACACCCGTGGATTATGAATCGCTTGCATCTCTCGGCGCGATAATGGGTTCGGGCGGAATGGTCGTTATGGATGAAGATGACTGCATGGTTGATGTGGCGCGGTATTTCGTGGAATTCACAACTCATGAATCCTGCGGCAAATGCGTTCCATGCAGGGAAGGTCTATACAGGGCTATGAAAATAATAAAATCCATCACAGAAGGCAAAGGGAGTGAAGACGACATTTTGGAACTTGAAAATCTCGGCAGTGTTATAAAGGATACTGCTCTCTGCGGTCTCGGCCAGACCGGCCCGAATCCCGTGCTTACAACATTGCGTTATTTCAGGGATGAATACGAACAGCACCTGAAGGAGGGGCTGTGCATTGCAGGCGTATGCGGAGACCTTTTTCTTTCGCCGTGCGAAAACAGCTGTCCCCTCCATATGGATATTCCGTGTTTCATCGAACTGCTTAAAGAAGGCAGGATTGAAGACGCTTTCCTGTCAGTGCTGCAGGACAATCCACTGCCGTCGGTAACCGGGCGGATATGTCATCATCCCTGCGAAAACAGGTGCAGGAGAACAGAGGTGGATGATGCGGTATCCCAACGGGAAATACACAGGTATATTGCCGATACGGTTTACAAAAAGAATATGGACAGGGTTGTTTTGAATAAACTGAAAAAAGAAAAATTCCCGTCGAGCGGGAAAAATATTGCAATTATCGGTTCCGGCCCGGCAGGTCTTACCGCGGCGTTTTACCTGGTCCGACTCGGGCATAATGTTACCGTGTATGAAAAAGAGAAACAACCGGGCGGAATGCTGCTGGCGGCAATTCCCGGCTACAGGCTTCCGAAGCCGGCGGTGGACAGGGAGATAGGCAATATAAAGCGTCTCGGCGTAAAATTTATATTCGGCGCACAGATGGGCGGGAATGTGCCGTTAAAAAAACTGGAAAAGATGTATGATGCCGTTTTTGTATCGGTGGGCGCGCAGAAGGAGATTCCCCTCGGTATTCCCGGTGAGAGTCTGAAAGGCGTAATGTCGGGAACCGGATTCCTGAAAAATACATCCGGGCACAGGGCATTAAAGAATAAAAAAACGGTTGTGATAGGCGGCGGGAATGCCGCTATTGACGCTGCGAGGACGGCGGCGCGGTTCGGCGCTGATGTAACAGTCGCCTACAGGCGAGAAAAAAAAGACATGCCCGCAAACATAGAGGAGATAAGGGAAGCTGAAGCCGAAGGCATAAAATTTATTTTTTTCTCGGGCCCTGAAAAAATCACAGGCAGTAACGGAAAAGTCGGAGCAATGGAACTTATGAAAATGACTCCGGGCGACTTCGACAGTTCGGGCAGAAGAAGACCCGTCCCGTCGGGTGAGACATACAAAATACCGTGCTCGGCGGTAATAATAGCGGTGGGCGAAAAAGTTGATTCCGCTGTTTTTAAGAAACATGGAATAAAAGTAAAGAAGAACGGCGCTATCATGACAGACCCGTTTACCCTTCAGACGAACGCCGGGAAGTTCTATGCCGGCGGCGATGCCGTGCTCGGTCCTGCCACGGTTACGGAAGCAATGGCTTCCGGTAAGAAATTCGCGGAACTTATTGACCTGCGTCTTACGGGGAAGAAAAGATTTCAGGATTTATTCAGAGAATTCACAATTACAGACGAGGCGCCGTCAAAACCCCTCGGCGGGAAAAGGCGTTTATGCCCCCATATACCGGTTAAAAAGAGGCTCAATAATTTTAAGGAAATTACAGAGGGTTTTTCAAAGAGCCAGGCAGAGAAAGAAGCGGACAGGTGTCTGAGGTGCGATATTAAAGAAACATGAACGGGGTAAACATAAAAATTAACGGCGAAAAATACACCGTAGATTCCGGCAAAAGAATCCTCGCTGCCTGCCGCGATGCAGGGATTGATATTCCCGCGCTGTGTTACATGGAAGGCGTATCGGAAGAAGCCGGATGTTCGCTGTGTGTTGTGGAAGTGAAGAGAGCAAGAACATTAATCAGGGCGTGCGTTACGGCTGTTTCGGAGGGCATGGAAGTATTTACGGATACCCCGCGCGTGCTTAACGCAAGAAGAATTAACCTTGAACTCATCCTTGCGGACCATCCTCTCGACTGTATGACCTGCGACAAGGACGGCAGTTGTTCATTGCAGGACCTCGCTTACAGGTTCGGCATAAAGACCAGCCGGTTCTTTGAGCCCGGGAAGATGCTCTGCAAAAAACAGGAAACTTCATGGGATACAAATCCTTTTATTCAGTTTACCCCCGCCAAGTGCGTTCTGTGCGGACGCTGTATAAATGCGTGTTCCAATCAGGCGCAGACGGACGCCATCGGTTTCGCTATGAGGGGACACAGGGAAAAAGTATCCACGCCTTTTAACTTTCCGCTTGAAAAAACGGATTGCCGGTTCTGCGCGGCGTGTGTCCAGGCATGTCCCGTGGGCGCTCTTATAGAAAAACCGCGGACAGGAAAGGGAAAACTGAAAGACCTTACGGCGACGGATACGATATGCGCTTACTGCGGGGTCGGCTGTAATCTGAAAATTTACAAAGATAAAAACGGTATGCTTGTAATGGCGGAAGGTAATGCAAATAAAAAAATAAATGACGGACGTCTCTGCGTGAAGGGAAGGTTCGGACATACTTATATCAACAGCGGGGACCGGCTTAAAGCGCCGCTTATTAAAAAAGACGGCAAATTCCATGAGGTCTCCTGGGCTGAGGCGGTAGATTATACCGTCAGAAAATTAGGTGCAATAAAGGAAAAATACGGTTCAAAAGCAATAGGGGTTCTCGGTTCTTCCAGGTGCACCAACGAGGATAATTACATAATACAGAAATTCGCCAGGGCAGTTCTTGGAACGAACAACGTGGATAACTGCGCGCGCCTCTGCCACTCGTCAACTGTTGTCGGTCTTGGGAAAGCTTTCGGAGCGGGAGCTGCGACAAACTCAATTCAGGATATCTGCGATTCGGACGTAATTTTCATAATCGGCTCAAACATGGCGGAGACACATCCCGTCATCGCCCAGATAGTGAAAAAACACCGCAGGGACAGCGGGGCAAAAGTTATCGTCTGTGACCCCAGGTTTGTAGGAATGGCGAGGATTGCGGATGTCTATATACAGCATTATCCGGGTACCGATGTTTCACTGCTCTCCGGCATAATGAAAATCATCCTTACTCAGGGAAAGGAAAACAGGGAATTTATTGATAAACATACGGAAGGATTTGACGGTTTCAGGGAAGTTGTCATGAAGTATGACCTCAAGACCGTCGGTAAAACCACGGGGGTTGATGGAAGGAAGATTGAAGAAGCGGCGTCTCTTATGGCGGCAGCGCGTAAGATGATGATATTTTTCACAATGGGTATAACCCAGCACAGCACAGGCGTTGACAATGTTCTGTCGGTGGCAAATCTTGCGCTGATGACGGGAAGCATTGCCCGCCGCGGCGCGGGAGTTATGCCCCTTCGGGGTCAGGCGAACGTTCAGGGCGCCTGCGACCTCGGAGCTCTGCCGAACGTTTTCCCCGGTTACCAGAAAGTTGACGATCCCGCCGTAAGGGAGAAATTCGCAAAAGCGTGGAATTCGGAAATACCGTCGGAGCCGGGCATTCCCGTATCGGAGTTCGCGGAAGAATCATTAAAGGGAAATATGAAAGCTGTTTATATTATGGGAGAAAATCCCCTGATGACGGAAGCCGACCTGACCCGCACCAGGAAAGGTCTTGAAAAACTGGAGTTTCTGGCAGTGCAGAGTATCTTTATGTCGGAGACGGCGGAAATCGCGGACGTTGTCTTCCCGGCAGCAGCCGCTTATGAGAAAGACGGCACGTTCACCAATACGGACAGAACGGTTCAGCTTCTGAACCCGGTGAAAAATCCTCCGGAAGGAGCAAAATACGACTGGGAAATTGTATGTCTTGTTTCGTGCGCCATGGGTTACGGAATGGAATACAAAAAAACGGCGGAAATTACGGACGAGATATCCCGGCTCACTCCTTCATACGGCGGGATTACGCATTCAAGGTTAAAGAAAGGTTCTCTTCAGTGGCCGTGTACCGACGGCAAGCATCCCGGAACGGTGTTTTTATACAAAGACGCAACTTTCAAAAGACCGTCCGGCAAAGGTCTGTTTTCGGAGGTGGAATCCGCTCCTCCGCAGGAACTTCCCGATAAGGAATATCCCTTCATACTTACAACGGGAAGAATTCTCTATCACTTCCATTCGGGGAATGAAACGAGAAGGGTAAAGGTTCTGGATAAATTTGTTCCCGAAAACTATACGGAGATGAACCCGGGTGATGCGTATAAATTGAAACTGAAGGACGGGGGTATGGTCAGGGTATCTTCCCGGCGCGGAAGCATTAAACTGAGGGTCAGGATATCCGACCAGCCGAAGCAGGGGGTTGTATTTATTCCGTTTCACTTCCGTGAAGCAGCCGCCAATATCCTGACAAATCCCGCGCTTGATCCCGTATCAAAGATTCCGGAATACAAAGTTTGCGCAGTTAAAATAGAAAAAATTTAATTACAGTTTTGTTTCTTTATGAAAAGAACATCCACCTCGGGCGGACAAAAGGGAATGAAAATGTCATTGCGAGGAGGAATGAAGTTCCGACGAAGCAATCTCGAGATTGCCACGCCCGCCTGAGGCGGACTCGCAATGACAGAACGGGCTATGTACAAGTGAAAGAATATGATAGTTTTTCAGCGGCTGTACTCGCCGGCGGAAAAAACCTGCGGCTGAACGGTGCGAACAAGGCGTTTATCAATATAAACGGCGCGCCCGTGCTCCGCCGCACTCTAAATACGCTGAAACAGTTATTTAACGAGATAATAATTGTGACCAATTCACCCGGAGATTTTAAAGAGTATGATAAAGAGTGCGTTATTGTTCCGGATATTATAAAAGATAAGGGACCCCTGAGCGGAATACACAGCGCTTTAACTTATGCGTCCGGAGAAAGGGTTTTTATTACCGCCTGCGACATGCCGTTTATAAGCGCGGATTTTGTAAAAAGACTGACGGCTGTCGCCTTGAGCGGAGATTATGACTGTGTGATACCGTCCGGTAAAAAAGGAATCGAGCCGCTTCACGGCGTGTACTCCCGGCGGATTTTAAAAGCGGCTTCCGGCCTCCTGCGCGGGAGCGAATATTCCGTAAGACGGCTTATTGAAAACTGCATGCACAAATATATTGAAGCGGACGAAAGAGAAATAAAATCATTTTACAACATCAATGAAAAAGGGGACGTCCTTGATATTTTCAGGCAATGTTTAAAGGCGATATGAAAAAAATTATTATACCGGCGGTATCGGCGTTGTTGATAATTTTGTTCCTCGGGAAATGCAGTCACGGAACTGTTTTAAGGATGGCGACGACGACAAGCGTGGAGAATTCCGGTCTGCTTGATGCGCTGATTCCCGCATTTAAACGCGAAACCGGTATAGAAATACACGCCGTCGCCTGCGGCACCGGAAGGGCGCTCAAACTTGCCGAAAACGGAGACGTTGACCTTGTCCTGACACATGCCCCTGCGGCGGAAGAAAAGTTCCTCGGGCGGGGCTTCGGTATTATCAGGAAAGAAATATTCTACAATGATTTTATTGTGGCAGGTCCGGAAGACGGGATTCAAGCGTTTAAGGGCTTTAAAAACATATCGCAGGTGTTTTCCGCGATAGCGGAAAAAAAATTGCCGTTTGTTTCCCGCGGGGACAACTCGGGGACTCATAACAGGGAAGCGGATGTCTGGAAAAGCGCGGGTGTGGGCCCGCGCGGGAAATGGTATGCGGAGACCGGTCAGGGAATGGGAGCGACGCTCAGAATCGCCGACGAGAAAAAGGGCTTTTGTCTTGCGGATAGAGGAACTTTTCTTTCGTATGAAGATAAAATAGAACTTGTTATTGTTTTCTCCGACAGTGAAAACCTGAAGAATATGTATTCGGTAATAATCGTTAATCCCGGGCGGCATCCTCATACAAGGTACGGAGACGCCGTTAAATTTCTCGGCTGGATTACTTCAAAAGAGGGGAAAAGAATAATAGGAAGCGTCAAAAAGAAAGGAGAGACGCTGTTCCGGCCGGTTGCGTTATGACATACATTCTCGGCAGTTTAAAAGAAGCGTTTATTCTGATTGCCCGTCTTGACCCCGAATTTATACGTATTTCCTGGACGTCTCTCCGGATAACGGGAGGAGCGGTGTTTATTTCAATTATCCTGAGTTTGCCCGCCGCTTTTCTGATTGCGGCAAACCGGTTTAAAGGGAAGATGGTTTTAGTAACCGTTTTGAATACGCTGATGGCTCTTCCCACGGTTGTCGTCGGGCTTCTTGTTTATTCTTTCCTGTGCCGGAGAGGTCTTCTGGGGCATTTTGAACTTCTTTACACGCCGTATGCGATGATTGCGGGTCAGGTAATTCTTGCAAGCCCTATAATCACGGCTTTAACCATATCTTCGCTTGAAGGCGCGGATACGAGAATTAGGAAAACCGCAGCCGCATTGGGCGCTACGGAATTACAGACCGTTGCGATGCTCGCGCGCGAGACGAGCGGAATGATAGCGGCCGCTGTCATCGCGGGTTTCGGCAGGGTTTTTGCGGAGGTCGGCGTTTCCATGATGCTCGGCGGCAATATCAGGAATTATACGCGCAACATCACGACGGCAATAGCTTTCGAAACGTCCAGGGGAGAATTTACGCTTGCGCTCGCCCTCGGGATCGTTCTGCTGCTCATTGCTTTTGCGGTCAATCTGCTGCTGCAGTTTATTAGGGGTCGCAGATATGTATAAACTCACGGGTATTAAAAAGACCTTCGGCGGCGTTCCTGCGCTGAATATTCCGTCGCTGCGTCTAAACGAAGGAAGATTTTATGTCATATACGGTCCGAACGGAGCGGGGAAAACCACTCTTCTGAATTTGCTGGCGTTTCTCGACTATCCGGACGAAGGAGAAATTATTCCGGGTAGCGGGACCTGCGGCAGAAGGGACGTGACAATGGTTATGCAGAACCCATACTATTTTAGAGGCACCGTGAAAAAAAATGTTTCCCTCGGTCTTGTTTTCCGCGCGGTAAAAAAAAGCGGGATTGAAGAAATAATCAAGCCCGTGATGGAAGAATTCGGAATATGGGAATTGCGCGACAGGAATATAAATCTGCTTTCGTCCGGAGAAAAAAAGCGCGTTGCCGTGGTCAGGGCGCTGGTTCTGAATACAAAAGTTATCCTTCTTGATGAAGTAACGTCGAATGTCGATAAAATACACGCGGACATAATAGAGGAAGCCCTCCTGAAACTGGCCGGCCCCGCCGGGAAAACCGTTGTAATGACCACCCATGATTTAAGTCAGGCATACAGAATGACGGAGAATGTTATATTTCTCGTTAATGGGAGCGTCTCGGATTCTCCTCTCTGGAATGTGTATAAAGTTAATCTGAGCGGGGATGCCGGGGTGAAAAAAGCTCTGACGAGAAGCGGCGCGGAAATTTATGTCGCAACGCGTAAAACCGGGCCGGCTTCGGTAAGCGTTGACCCGAGGAATATTATTGTTTCAAGACACGCGGTCAGCTCCAGCGCTCTTAACAACCTGAAGGGGAAGGTCGTAAGCATTGCCGAAAGAAACGGAATAATTGACATCGTCGTTGATGTAAGGGTAAAATTGCATGTATTCATAACCCGAAAGTCCCTCATGGATATGCATCTTGAGGTCGGGGAGGAAATATTTGCGGTATTTAAAGCGTCGGCGGTGGAGGTTATGTGATGATTGAATTTGAGGAAGCGCGGAAAAGAATATTTGAAAGAGTGAAAAGGCTCATAGCGGTTGAAGCCGCCACCATCGATACGCTCGATAGCATTCTCGCCGAAGACCTGAAGGCGGGATACGATTTCCCGCCGTTCGATAAGTCCGCTGTGGACGGCTATGCGGCGCGCTCGCAGGACATAAAAAAAGCGCCGGTAAAACTGAAATGCAGAGGCATTATTAAAGCCGGCGAATTCGGCAGAAAGAAAATACGGAAGGGAGAGTGCGTTAAAATAATGACGGGCGCCCCTGTTCCGGAAGGGGCGGACTGCGTTGTTATGGTCGAAGACACCGTAGGAGATGTTGAAATTTTAAGGAGTATAAAAAAACAGGCAAACCTCTGTCTTATGGGCGAGGATGTGAGAAAAGGCGCGGTTATTCTTAAGAAGGGAACAATTATGCGGGGTCCGGAGATTTCCATAGCTTCGGGTCTCGGAAGGAAAAAAATAAAGGTTTTCAGAAAGCCGTCCGTTGCGGTTCTTAACACGGGCGACGAGGTTACCGAACCCGGCGAAGCTCTGACAAAAGGCAGAATATTCAACAATAACGGCCCGATGCTGATGGGGCTTCTGCGCGGTTTAAATATAGATGCCGAATATCTCGGCGTTGCCGCCGACCGCAGGGGAAGTTTGGAAAGTATGATAAAGAAAGGTCTGAAAAAAGATTTTTTTATTATAACAGGAGGCGTTTCGGCAGGTGATTACGATTTTGTTCCCGGGGTATTGAGAAAGTTCGGCACAGAGGAGATTTTGCACGGGATACGTATAAAACCCGGAAAGCCCGTTTATTTCGGCCGTCGGGGAAAAACCTTTGTCTTCGGGGCGCCGGGCAATCCGGTCGCGGTTTTCGTTTCGTTTATATTGTTCATAAAACCCGCGCTGGAAAAAATGTCGGGCAAAACGCCCGGTCCTGGATTTCGTAAAGGGATACTGAAAGATGATTTCAGCCACAAACCCGGCAGGAAACATTTTTATCCCGCAATAACTGTGGAAAAAAACGGAAAATATTTTGTTTATCCCGTAAAAGGTTACAGCGGTTCGGCCGACATTTATTCTCTTAAAAAAGCGAATGCGTTTATGATTGTGGACGGTAAAATTAAAAGTTTAAAAAAAGGAATTACTGTGGAGTTCCTGTTATGGTGAATAATGGGAAGGTGTCTTCTATCCGCATAAGCGCCGGCAAAAGATGCGCCCTGTCAACCCTCGGGGTATTCGCCGCGGTTACCAAAGGCGGAAAGATAAAAACGGGAGACAAAATAGAGGCTGCGGATGGGATATAAGGCGGCTCTGGATAAAGCATACGGGGAATTAAGCGCAACCCGCGCCGTCGGCCGGCTTTTCGTCAGGTTTTTCTCCGACGAGTATTCTGCCGACCTAAAAAAGCGGTCTCTTACGAACACCAAAGACGGCAGGATTGCGGACGATTATATAGCGGTTCTCATTCTTCATTATGCAGTCAGGAAAATGGACGGTCTGCCGCCGTTGACAGGGAAATGGATTTCTTTCAGGGCGCTGGACGGGGGTGAGATTTATTATCCGGCGTTCAGAAAGCGGGCGATAGAACCGGTAATAAAAAAATACGGCGCAAGACCCGAAGGTCTTCTTTCAAATATGGAATCCCTCGGCGCGGAAAAGGGCTCTGCCGGCGATTACTCCATAAAATTAAATCCGTTTGATAATGTGCCGGCGCTGGTGTCGATATTCGGGCGGACCGAGGAATTTCCCGCCGCCGCCAACTTTCTTTTTGACGAAAGCATAAAACGGATATTTGCCACCGAAGATGTCGCAGTTCTCGCCGGCCTCGTCGCCTCAAAACTCTGAATATCCATCCGGCTGTCTATTTTGGAGATATAAAAAGGCGGACAGGGGGGAGAATAAGGTTTCTGATTCAGTCGCATTGAGCCGTAATGTTTGCCGGGGGAGCGAGAAGAATTATCCGATCGCCCGCCTTAATTTCGCCTTCCGTTAAAACCCTGGCAAAAATCCCTTCCTTCGGCATAATGCAGGTTCCGAAATTTCTGCCGATAGAACAAACCGTATGGCATTTCTTGCCGATTTTAGAAATCTCCAGAATTACGTTATTTATTTTTAATTTCGTTCCGATTTTCAGTTTGGGGAGGTCAATACCCTCCGTGGTTAAATTCTCGCCGAACATGCCTTTTTTTACGCACATTTTTTTTAATTCCGCATTTTTATTGAATCTATCGATAGATTCTTTTGACAGCAGGGAAACCTGCCGGATTCCGGGCCCGGAATGAGCGTCTCCGGCTAAACCGCTGTCTATTTTGAAAAAACCGGACCCGACGGGTTTTTTCGCAGCGCCTTTTTTTTCACTGATATTTATCGATATTACTTTTGGCATCAAAACGGCTTTACATCAGGGGAAGACGCTGTTGGATTATCTTTTGAATTTAATCTAATCATTAATGTGTTTTATTATATGCCCGAGCTCCGGTAAAATTAGTTTTTCCATGGCAAGTTTGCATGCCTTCGGGCTCCCGGGCAGGCAGAAGATTACTTTTTTACCCGCTATGCCGGCTGTCGCCCTGGATAAAACGGCGGCAGAACCAATTTCCTCGCAGCTCAGTTTCGAGAATAACGCGTTAAAAGAAATTAGTTCTTTTTCGAAAAAAGGCCGGACGGCTTCGATGGTGACGTCTTTTTTTGCTAAACCTGTTCCGCCGGTTGTTATAATAGAATCTATCTTTTTATTTTTTATCAATCGGCTGATTTTTTTGCCGATTGTTTTTATATCGTCGTCAATAATTAAGCGCTCGACTATTTTGTGATTGTTTTTTTCCAATGAATTTTTAATTAATGTTCCGGATTTGTCGCTTTCCAATGTTCTGGAACCGGAAATTGTGAGTACGGCTGCGTTTATTGAATCCGGGGCGGATTTTTTGTGTTCTTCCGTTGACATTTATCCGCCCTTTACTTTTTTAATAACTTTAATATCGGTTATCCTTGTTGTCGGATACTGGCCCGCGCGGTCTTTTTCCAGGTATTTTACCATATCCCAAATTGTGCTCAGGCAAATAGAAACACCGACCAGCGCTTCCATTTCCAAACCTGTTTTTGCCTTTGTTTTTGCCGTGCAAATTACCCGGATAAAATTGCCGCCGAAATTAAATTCAAAATCGGCGAAGTCAATCGCAATCTGATGACAGTAAGGTATCAGGAACTGGGTCTGCTTGACGGCGTTGATGCCGGTTATCCGCGCTGTTTCCAGCGTATCGCCTTTTTTGATTTGCCGGTTTTTTATTTTCGCGATGGTTTCTTTCTTCAGGAAAATCTTACCGGAGGCAATTGCCTTGCGTGATATGATTTTTTTCTCAGTTATGTCTATCATTAAAAACCACCCTGCGGTTTACGGCTTCAATAAAAGAACTTCTGTCTTTAAATTCTATGCGCGTATCGTTCAGCATTAAACACGGTTTTAATTTGCCGTCCGAGGTAATCCTGAGTTTCCTGCAATTTTTACAGAAAGATTTGCCGGTCGGACGGACAACCTCTATAAGAACGTCCCCTAAATCATATTGTTTTCTGCCGTTATCTTTTTTCTCAATGATTTTTTCTGCTTTTCTTTCAAGATTTTTCTCGATAGGTTCTAAATCGCAATGATATTTCTTGTAATAATCATTATCGGTGTTGATTAATTCAATCAGCTGCAGGATTGCGTCATTCCGGCGGGCAAATTCAATCATTGAATCTATTTCGCCGTCGTTTACGTTTTTCAGAACAACCATATTCAGTTTAACGGGGAATAGACCGGCGGCTACGGCGGCATTTAACCCCGCTGTAATATTTTTTGTATTTTTCGGCAAAGAATTAAAACTCGGCGAATCGCATCCTATATTAACCCTGTCCAGGCCCGCTTCGGACAATTGCCCGGCATATTGCCCCAGGAAGAATCCGTTTGTAACCAGTGAAATATCTTCAAAACCGATTTTTTTGATTATCTTTATTATTTCAATAATATCATTCCGCAGCAACGGCTCACCGCCTGTGATTTTTATTTTTTTGAATTTAAATTCTTTTGCGGCAGTTATCATTTTCCCGATTTCCGTTAAACTTATTTCGCCTCCGGTATTATTGAATTCTCCTTCTTTATGACAATACGGACAATCTAAATTGCATCGCTGGGTTACGGAAATTTTTATACTGTCGATTTCTCTGCCGTAATTATCTGTCATCGCCTCATATTCCTTAATGCCGGAAGAAGCGGCTGTTTACGAATGCGAGTTTGACGCCGAGTTTTTTTGCCGTTTCCGCCACACTTTTGTCTTTTATGGAACCGGCCGGGGCCGCGATGACTTTTATTCCGGCTTTGGATGCGGCGCGGACGGAATCGTCAAACGGGAAGAAGCCGTCGGAAACGAGAACCGCTCCTTTCATTTTTCCGCCGGTCAGTTTAACCGCCCTGCCGATTGCGATTTTGACCGACTGAATCCTGCTGCACTGGCCCGGACCTATCCCCAGCGTTCTACCGTTTCTTACAATCAGCGACGAGTTCGATGCTATGGAAAAGGCCGCCTTCAGACCGAACAGGATGTCGTCTTTTTCTTTTTTTGTTAGTTTCCCGCACGCCTCGAGAAGTTTGACGGTCGGGAATTTCGCTTCCTGAACAAGATAACCGCCGAGCGCCTGTCTTACGGCGAGTTTTGAATTCCACCTGCGGTATTTGAAAAGTATGAGTTTGGGTTTCCCGCTTAAAATTTTTCCGGCGCCCCTGTCAAAACCGGGAGCGCAGATGACTTCAAAGAAATGTTTCGTAAGAAGCGCCGCTGTTTTCTTCACAACTTTTCTGTTGAATGAGACAATGCCGCCGAATGCGCTGACGGGGTCGCAGGCGAGGGCGTTTTTGTATGCGTTTTCCTGTTTGTCCGCCACCGCCGCCCCGCACGGGTTCGTGTGTTTTATTATGACGCATCCGCCCTGCGAAAACCTGTCCGCGAGCAGAATAGCCGCTTCCATGTCAAGAATGTTGTTGTACGAAAGAGGTTTTCCCTGAAGAATTTTTCCGGGGAATGCCTCTTCTGAATAGAACGCCGCTTTCTGATGGGGATTTTCCCCGTATCTGAGAACCGTCATTTTTTTAAGAGGCAATGTTAAATGTTCGGGGAATTCGCGCTCCGGCGACATTATGCCGGCGATGCGGGCGTTGTAGCCGGCGCACAGGTCAAAAACTTTAACAGCCAGAGCCCGTCTCATTTTTTCGCTTACATTTCCGGCGGACAGGGCTTCAAGAACCGTTTTATAGTCCGACGGGTCGCAGACGGGAATAACCCTTTTGTAATTTTTTGCGGCGGCTCTCAGGAGGGAAAGACCTCCGATGTCTATTGTCTCTTCAAAATTCCGTCCCTTTTTGAGCGTGTAGAAGTTGGCTACGACCATATCTATAAGAGGAAGATTGTGCTTTTTGATGTCTTTGCCGTCGGAAGGCCTCGCGAGTATTCCGCCGAATATCGCAGGGTGAAGGGTCTTTACCCTGCCCCCCAGCATTTTTACAAAACCCGTTAATCTGCTTGTGTCGTCAACGGGAATTTCTTTTGAACGGAGATAAGCGGCGGTTCCCGACGTTGCCGTAATGACCCAGCCGGTTTTTTTCAACCCTCTGCAGAATCCATCAAGGCCGCTTTTGTCGGTAACGCTGATAAGTGCGCGCATTTAAAATTCGGATTTCAAGCGGTTGAGCATATCCACCGCCCTGCCGGCCTCGTCCGGCGTAAGCGTGGCAAGGCCGCAGGAAGGAGAAAGCATCATGTTTTTCATGAGCGCATCCTGCCCGACGCCGGCTTTTATGAGTTCTTCTATTCCCGCGTCCATTTTTTTCTTTATTGCATCCGCGTCCACTTCGGAAATCGTTTTTTCGGCGGGAACCGCGCCGAACAGTATTTTTCCGCCGTTTTCAAGGAATTTATTCAGTTTCCCGGCAAAGGGAAGCAGCGAGTAGTTGTATGAGTCGAAACTCAGTATTTTAAAAGGCAAATCCAGCAGGAGATTCCAGTCCGTCTCTCCGCAGCAGTGTATGCCCGAAATTGCATCCTTGTTTATTTCATCCAGCATTTCCTTTAAAAATTGTTTTACCTCTTCAGGGTCTAAACTGACAAAAGCGCTTCCTATCTGCGAAAGATAGGGCTCGTCAACGGACAGATAAATTTCATCGTACACTTTCTTTAACTCCCGTATCATCCAGCGGGTTTTAAGAGTCAGCCCTTTGACCAGTATTTCCTTGAAAACGTCATGGTAGAAAACGGGCTTTTTGTTTTCGTCGGTAACCGTGAGCCCGAACGAAACGGGACCCGTGATCTGTCCTTTTATTCTTTTTGAGGGGAGCGGCTTGTCCAGAACAGCGTGAAGGCCCGAAGCGTTTTCCTTTGAAATTGCGAAGTAATCTACGTCTTCGCTCAGGACTTTTTCGTAAAAATTCTCCAGTTCTTTCTCGTTCAATGGATTGCCGAGTTCGAAATGAATATTCTGTTTTTCTTTGTTTATACGGGCGAAGGGCAGGCCTTCCGCGTACTGGACGTACATATTTTCCAAAAAGGATTTTTTAGGGAGCTGCGGCCAGAAGGGTATGTCAAACTTCTTAACGACTTCTATCGCCTGTTCCGTGTTTTCAAAAGGAAGACTTCCTATTCCTGTGGTTAATATCATAAACCGCCTCGTCTGGAATAATAGTAAATACAGGAAAAAAGTCAACCTGGCGAATGACAAATTTTCAAATATTTGCTATTTAATTAGAACGGTTTAAAATAAACTTGGAGGGAAAATGTGTGAATACCTGAAAAACAGCGACCCTGAAATATTTTCGGCAATTGAGAACGAAGTTCGGCGCCAGGAAGAGAATCTGGAACTGATTGCTTCCGAAAACTATGTTTCCCGGGCGGTTCTGGAAGCGCAGGGTTCCGTTTTAACGAACAAGTATGCCGAGGGTTATCCAGGGAAAAGATATTACGGCGGATGCCGGTTTTACGATGAAATAGAACGGGTTGCGCAGGAAAGATGTAAAAAACTGTTTAATGCGGAACACGTAAACGTTCAGCCCCACTCGGGAACGCAGGCGAACATGGCTGTGTATTTTTCGGTTTTAAATCCGGGAGACACGATTATGGGCATGCATCTTTCTCACGGCGGCCACCTGTCTCACGGTCATCCGAATTCTTTTTCCGGCAGATACTTTTATATCGTCCCTGTTGAGCTCGACAGACAAACAGGAAGAATTGATTACGACATATTGAAGCGGATTGCGGAGAAGAACAAGCCGAAACTGATTGTTGCCGGGGCCAGCGCGTATCCCAGAATAATTGACTTTGCGAAATTCAGGGAAATCTGCGACCATGTGGGGGCGTATCTTATGGCCGATGTGGCGCACATTGCAGGTCTCATAGCGGCGGGAATACATCCTTCCCCGTTTCCTTATGCCGATTTTGTAACGACAACCACGCACAAGACCCTTAGAGGCCCCCGCGGGGGCCTTGTAATGTGCAGGAAAGAATTTGCCGATTTGCTGGATAAGAATGTCTTTCCCGGCATCCAGGGCGGGCCTCTGATGCACGTTATCGCCGCCAAGGCGGTCGCTTTCGGCGAGGCGCTGAAACCGGAATTCGGGGAATACCAGAAACAGATTGTAAAAAACAGTAAATCTCTTGCGGGAGGTCTCATAAAAAAAGGTTTTAACCTTATAACGGGCGGCACCGACAATCATCTGATGCTTGTGGACTTGAGGAACAGGAATATAAAAGGCGTTCAGGCGCAGGATATTCTTGAAAGAGCCGGCATCGCGACGAATAAAAATTCCATTCCGCACGACCCCGAGAAACCTTTTATAACTTCGGGGATTCGCCTCGGCACGCCGGCGGTAACGACAAGAGGAATGAAAGAAGGGGAGATGCTGCAGATCGCGGATTTCATTTCAAGAGCCATAGATGCGGGGGAAAACGGGGAAGAACTGAAAAAAATCAAAAAGGAGGTTCTGTCGCTAACGAAAAAATTTCCCATCCACCCGGGGCCGTCCGGGTAGAACTCCTGAAAAAACTAAATTGTAAAGGAGTTACGTATGAAAAAAATTATTGTTATTGAGCATCCTCTGCTCGAACACAAACTTACTATTCTGAGGAACAAGAATACTTCCAGCAAGGATTTCAGGGCGATAGTGGAAGAGATGGCAATGCTGATGGGGTATGAGATTCTGAAAAATGTTAAACTTAAGAAGTTGAAAGTGGAAACTCCGCTGGAGAAAACAACCGGTTTTGCCATTTCAGGGAAGATGCTCACGATAATTCCCATTTTGCGCGCGGGTTTGGGTCTTTCAACCGGTCTTGCCAAACTTCTGCCGATGGCCAGAATAGGGCACATAGGAATGTTCAGGGACCCGAAAACATTTGAGGCGATTCAGTACTTTCATAAACTCCCGTCCGATATAAGCAAGCGTCTGAACATCATTGTCGACCCCATGCTCGCCACCGGTCACAGCGCCCGCGCGGCGATAGAAATTTTGAAAAGGAACGGCGCCAGAAATATAAAATTTCTGTGCGTCATTTCCTGCCCGGAAGGCATAAGTGAAGTTCACCGCCACCATCCGGACGTGGAAATTTACACCGCTTCAATCGACAGGTGCCTGGACGACCACGCTTATATTCTCCCCGGGCTGGGCGACGCCGGCGACAGAATTTTCGGCACGAAGTGATTTATATTTTTGCGCTGGTAATTCCCGTTTTGCTGCTTTTAATCGGCGAGCCGTTTCTGATAACGGTTGCCGAAAAATTCCATGCGTATGACCGCCCGGACCGCAGAAAAATTCACGCAAAGCTTGTTCCTTTGTGGGGCGGGCTCGGAATATGGCTCGGTATCTGGTTCAGCCTGTTTCTTCTTTTCCTCTTTTCAAAAACGGTGAGGGCTTTTGTTCCCTTGAATCTTTCCGTAATAAAGGGCATTTTTTTCGGCAGCGCCATAATACTTATTATCGGCATGATTGACGACAGGCGCGCGCTGATGCCCACGACGAAACTCCTCGCGCAGACGATTGCGGTTCTTTTCGCGATGATTTACGGGGTGGCGATAAGCGGAATAAAAATTCCTTTTCTGGAGTATGTGCCGTTTCCGCAGTTCGCTTCGATAGTTGTAACCGCCGTGTGGCTGATTGCTTTCACGAATGTTATAAATTTAATAGACGGCGTTGACGGTCTTGCGGCCGGCGTTTCGGGTATTGCCGCTATAACTTTTGCGGTTGTCGTTCTGCTTGAGACGCGTTTCGGCGCTCTTCAGGGCGGAGAATTTTTTGCCGTTCTATCTCTCATAGTCGGCGGCGCGTGTCTGGGATTTCTTTATTTTAATTTTCCTCCGGCAGGGGTTTTCCTCGGGGATTCGGGAAGTCTTCTCATCGGCTTTTTTCTCGGGATTATTGCCATTCAGGGAATGCTGAAACTCACGGCGGCGATTGCCCTCATAATTCCCGTTATCGTCGTGGCGCTCCCCGTTCTGGATGTTTTTTTCGCAATCGTCAGAAGGAAAAGAGCGCAGGTGCCGATAATGAGAGCCGATTCGGACCACATACACCACCGTCTGCTGAAAAGCGGCTGGTCAGCCAGGGAAATAGACCTTCTGATGTACAATTTTACTTTGATACTCTCGATGGCGGCCATTTTGATTACCGTTTATTCTTTTTTTAAGGGAACGCCGTGAGTAAAAAAGGTAATTGTAACGGGATAAAAAAAATAATTCTGACTTTCGGAACGCGGCCGGAAGCCATAAAAATGGCTCCCGTCTATTTTACCCTGAAAAAGGACAAAAAATTTGACGTGAAACTCGTTCTTACCGGTCAGCACACAAAAATGCTGGACGACGCGCTGAATGTCTTCGGCATGAAACCGGAATATAATTTGAACATTATGGTTGCCCGCCAGACCCTTGCGGGCATTACCGCCCGCGCGGTGAAGAAACTCGATGCTGTTTACAAAAAAGAAAAACCCGATCTCGTTCTCGTCCACGGGGACACCTCTACGACTTTTGCTTCGGCGCTTGCCGCCTTTTACAACGGGATTCCCGCGGGTCACGTTGAGGCGGGGCTCAGAACGCATGTAAAAAACGAGCCGTTTCCGGAGGAAATCAACAGGGTTCTGACGGACAGAACCGCCGACCTGCTTTTTCCGCCGACGGAACAGGCAAAAAAAAATCTTCTGAAAGAAGGCGGCGCTTCGCCGATGATTACGGTTACCGGCAACACCGTCGTTGACGCCGTGGAACTTCTTGTAAAAAAAGCGGGGAAGGTCCCGCCGCTGATTTCAGCCTTGCCAAAGGCATCAAAAAGCGGTTTTGTTCTTTTTACGATGCACCGGCGCGAGTCATGGGGGAAACCGCTGGAAAGAATATTTTTAACGTTGAGAAATTTTTTTGAAAAAAACACAGGTGTTAAATTGATTTATCCCGTGCATCCGAATCCTGCCGTGTCCGTTCCCGCGCATAAAATCCTTTCGGGAGCGGGTATAATTTTAACGCCGCCGCTGCGCTATTCCGACCTGATTTTTCTTCTGCGCAAATGCCTTTTTATCGTAACGGATTCCGGCGGCGTGCAGGAAGAGGCGGCCGTTTTTAAAAAGAGGGTTCTGCTGCTCAGGAGATATACCGAAAGGCCGGAAGGCGTCAGGGCGGGTTTTGTCAAGGTTATGGGTTTATCTCCGGCAAAACTCAAACGCGAGATGGAAATGACTTTGAAAAACGGGAAAATCTTTGATAGGATGAAAAAAATAAAGAATCCTTACGGGGACGGGAAAGCGTCGGAGAGAATCCATATTGCCGTAAGAAAATTTTTTAAAATGCCGGTGAAAAAAAGCATAAAAGAGTTCAGGGGGTGATATTAAAATGCAAAAATTAAAAATTAAGATGCAGATTGCCGTTCTGTTTTTTTTGTTTTCGGGTTTTCTGGCGGCATCGACGATTTCCGATTTGATGAAGGCGGGCAAATGGGAGCAGGCAAAAGAGGCCGCGCTGGCTGAAATTGCGCGCAACCCGGAGGACTCAAGTTTATATCTGACAGCGGGGATTTGCGGGATTAATCTGAAAAATTACGGGGAAGCCGTTAAAAATCTGTCAAAAGCGTATGACCTGAATCCGAAGTCATACCTTGCGGGCTACCTGCTCGGCGTTATTTACGAGGAAACGGGCGATTTAAAAGAGGCAGAGAAGTATTTTGAGAAATCGTACAAAGTTACGAAGGACAAGGAAAAAAGAGAAAATATAGAAAAACATATCGAGATGGTCGGGGAGAGAATGAAAAAGGAGAAAAAGTGAGAGCAAAAAGTTACTCATATCTTAAATTTTGTTTTTTATATATTATTTTTCTTGCAGGTTGCGCCGGCCGGCTCGCCGTGCAGAGGGACTATGATTTTGAAAGCATAAGAAATATCGCCGTCGCAGGGTTCAAGAGTTCGGAGGGCAGCGAGGCGGCGGGAGACGCCGTCAGGGATATTTTTACGAAGAGCTTTCTGGAGAGCGGGATTTCCGTCGTTGATTCAAAAGCATTCGACAAAATGCTCGCTCACGGGAGTCCGCAGACCCCGCAGATGTTTGCGGAAATCGGTGCGCTCGCCGGTGCCGATGCCATTCTGGACGGAAGCATTTACAGATACCTGCCCGAGAAAGAAGAAAGAATCTATTACGCCAGCGAGGACGGCAAAATAGGATATGAAACGGCATTCTATAACGCGAAGGTTGCGTTAACGGCTCGCCTGGTGGATGTGAAAACAGGAGCCGTCGTCTGGGTCAACAGCGATTATTACGAATCGTTTGACATACAGCGCGCGCTTGAAGGAGCCGTTTACACGGTGCTCCGGCCCCTCAAAAATCTTATTTCAAAAAACCAATAGTCATTTAACCGTCAAACAATTAGGGACGGTTCCTAATTATCGGGAGCATCTGAAACTGAAAGAACTAAAAGAAAGTATTGTGAGTGTAGCTTATAGAGAAAAAATGATTAATATAATTAGGAACCGTCCCCAATACCCCAATACCCACTTGTATTATTAGCGGGGGTGATCCCGTAAGCCGAATTCTGTTTTAAGCGGTCATTCATCTAAGCGACCTACCCGGCCTTAACTGGCGAGCAGCCAACGGCCTGCATGGTCTTGCTCCCGGCGGGGTTTAGCCTTTTCACTACAGCATTACCTGTACATAGTTTCTGTGCCACTTTCCGTCACCCGACATAGTCGGGTGCTCCGCCTTTCGACGGACGCCGCGCTCTGCGGAGTTCGGACTTTCCTTACGCCAAAGGCGCACAACCGCTCGAATCACCCCCCTATAATTTAGAAAAGAAATGAGAGAAATACAAGGTTTGCTTTTAAAGCCGGAATTTGGTATTTTTTTATTGCGTGAAACTTGAAAAACAATTAGGTCTTACGGGTGTTTTCTGTATCGCCACGGGAGCAATGATTTCATCCGGTCTTTTCGTTCTTCCCGCTCTTGCCTATTCAAAGGCGGGTCCTGCCGTTATTCTTTCATATCTTCTCGCGGGGCTTCTCATTGTGCCTGCGATGTTTGCGTCGGCGGAACTCCTCACGGCGATGCCCAAGGCCGGCGGCGACTATTTTTACATAAGCAGAGCAATGGGGGCCCTCCCGGGTTTTCTCGGGGGGCTTTCAAGCTGGTTTTCTCTTGCCTGCAAAAGCGCTTTTGCCCTTGTCGGCATCGGAGCGTTTATGACGCTGATATGTCCGGAAATATCGGAACTGCAGATGGATCTGGTGGCGGCGGCCGCCTGTATTTTTTTTATGGCTGTTAATCTGAAAGGGGTAAAGATTGCCGAGAGTTTTCAAGTAGGGATTGTTTTCGCCCTGCTGGGGATTCTTGTCTTATACATTGTTTCCGGCGGAGTCAGTGTTAAACTCCACAATTACAGCGGTTTTTTCAACGCGGGCTTTAAAAATATAGCAGGAACTGCGGGGCTTGTATTTGTTTCGTTTGTGGGGCTGACGAAAGTTGCAAGCATTGCCGAGGAGGTCAAGAATCCCACAAGGAATATTCCGCTGGGGATGATTTTATCGTGGGCGGTTGTCGTGTCGCTTTATCTGCTTGCCGTATTCGTTACCGTCGGGCTTTTGAAAGGGGATAACCTGTCCGGAACGCTTACCCCGCTCAGTGACGGAGCGGGTTTTTATGCGGGCACGGCAGGTGTCGTTATACTGGCCGCCGCTGCGGTTTTTGCTTTTGTCTCGACTGCAAATGCGGGAATTATGACCGCTTCCCGCGCTCCTCTCGCGATGAGCAAGGATAAACTTTTACCGGCTGTTTTCCGGAAACTGAATGAGAACGGCGTTCCGTTTGTGACGATTGTTTTTACGTCAGCCGTTATGATTTTTATGATTTTTGTGCTGGATATTGAGGGTCTTGTAAAGGTAGCCTCAACAATGAGCATAATACTGTTTGCGCTTGCAAATTTTGCTCTGATATTTATGAGGGAAAGCAAAGTCGTTAACTACAGGCCGGTTTTCAGGGCGCCGCTTTACCCGTATCTTCAGATTGCCGGGATTATTTTTTACGGCGTTCTTCTCTTTGAAATGGGGAAGGTTGCCCTGACCGCGACGGGCATTTTTATCATAGCGGGCACTCTCTGGTATTTTATTTATCCTTACAGGTTTGAGGCCAAAAAGTCCGCACTCGTCCACGTGGTTGAAAGAATCATAGGCAGGCAGATAAAGGATGATACTCTCGGGGCGGAACTCAGGGATGTCCTGAGAGAAAGGGATGATATTGTTGAAGACCGCTTTGACGAAATCATAAAGAAGTGCGAGATTCTCGACATTGAGGAAAAAATGAGAGTGGAGCCGTTTCTAAAATTGATTTCAGAAAAATTTTCTGCGCCCATCGGGATTTCAAAAGACGAACTCTTCGGGAAGTTCTCCGAAAGGGAAATGATATCAGGCACGATAGTAAGGTCCGGCCTTGCAATTCCGCATGTTATCGTTGAAGGCGAAGGTGTCTTCAGAATTATTCTTGTGAGAGCCAGGGATGGAATTATCTTTTCCGAAAAACAGCCCCCCGTGAAGACGCTCTTTGCGATTGTGGCAAGCACCGACGAGAGAAATTTTTACCTGCGGGCTCTTGTGGCTATTGCCGAGATTGCGCAGGAAAAGGATTTTGAAAATAAATGGCTTGAGGCAAAAACTCTTCATGACTTGAGAGACATCATTCTCCTCGCCAGCCGCAGAAGAGAAGAGGTTTTAAGATGATGAAAAAATGTCCGGCGGTTTCTCTGAAATTTAAAAGTTTCCTTGCGGCAGGTTCCCTGCTTTTTCCCCGGACTTCTATCGCCATTTTTTTATAAACAGGGTGTTGCTGTACTTTTCTGTGTTCTTAAAAGCCCGCGCTATTTGTTAGAGCTTTTTCTGCGATTATGGTCGAGTATCTTTTTCCGGAACCTTATATTGCCGGGTGTTACTTCCATTAGTTCGTCTTCATTTATATATTCCAGGCCCTGTTCAAGCGTGAATTTCCTTGATGGTACCAGGTTTAGGGCCTCGTCGGATCCGGCCGCGCGCATGTTTGTAAGTTTTTTTGTTTTGCACACATTTACTATAAGATCCGTTTCTCTATTATTTGCGCCGACTATCATCCCCGCATAGACTCTTACGCCCGGATCTATAAAAAATATTCCCCGGTCCTGCAGGTTATCAAGAGCGTAGGCAACTGATTCGCCGGCGCCCATGGCAATCAAAGCGCCTTTTGTCCTTCTGGGTATATCTCCTCTGTATAGACCGTATTCATAAAAAATGTGGTTTAGAATTCCGGTTCCTCTGGTATCAGTTATAAATTCATTTCTAAACCCCAGTAACCCGCGGGAGGGAATGTGAAATTCGAGACGTGTATATCCGTCGCTTCCTTTTGCCATGTTTACCATTTTACCTTTTCGCTTGCCGAGTTTTTCTATCACAATCCCTGTGAATTTATCAGCGACATCAATAATTGCGTGTTCGATCGGCTCGCATTGTTTTCCGTTAATTTCTCTGAATATGACGCGGGGTTTTGAGAGTTGCAGTTCAAAACCTTCGCGCCGCATATTTTCAATAAGAATAGCCAGTTGGAGTTCCCCCCGGCCTTTTACTATGAAACTATCTGTTGCTTCCGTTCTTTCCACTTGTATGCTGACATTGGACTGAATTTCCCGTTGAAGCCTGTCCCACAAATGCCTTGAAGTTATATATTGCCCGTCCTGTCCGGAAAACGGCGAATCATTTACTATAAATTCTATGGTGAGTGTAGGCAGGTCGATTTCGATAATTGGAAGGACCTGAGGATTCTCTCTGTCTGCAATAGTTTCTCCCACATCAATCATATCTGTGCCGGCAATAGATATTATATCGCCTGCAAAGGCTTCTTCTGCTTCTATTTTTTTTAGTCCGGAATAGGCATATATTTTCGTAATTTTAAATTCTATTCTGCTTGAGTCCCTTTTCAGCAGTATAACATTGTCTTCCCTTTTAACGGACCCGTTATGTATTTTACCGGTACCGATTTTCCCGACATAATTATCATATTCTATTGCAGAAACCAGGAACTGAAATGCGGCCGCCGGATCTCCTTTTGCGTCCGGAACATGTTCTATTATCGCTTTAAAAAGCGGGTCGAGGTTATTAGAATTATCCCCGATTTCATATTTTGCGATACCATCTCTGGCAGATGCGTAGATTACCGGGAAATCAAGCTGGCTATCGTCAGCATTTAATTCAAGAAACAGGTCAAATATGTTATCGAGCACTTCATGCGGTCTGCTGTTCAGCCTGTCTATCTTATTGATAACGACAACCACTTTAAGACCCAGTTCAAGGGACTTTTTGAGGACATATTTGGTCTGAGGCATCGGCCCTTCAAATGCATCTACAAGCAGAAGTACAGCATCTACCATTTTGAGAATACGCTGAACCTCTCCGCCGAAATCGGCATGTCCCGGTGTATCAACGATGTTTACTTTATACCCGCCATACAGGAATGATGCGTTTTTAGAGAATATGGTGATACCTCTTTCTCTTTCAAGCGCATTAGAATCCATTACTCTGTCAACAATATTCTCATTTTTTCTGAATACACCGGTCTGTTTCAGGATGGCATCGACAAGAGTCGTTTTACCATGGTCAACATGCGCAATAATTGCAATATTTTTAGTTTTACTCATTTAGCAGTTATCTCTATAGGCAAAATAAATCTGATTATAGATAAATATTCAAGAAATACAAATGCAGTACCAATAGAGCAAGTTTGGTGTGAGAGGACAGGAAGCTCGGGGGTTGACACTCTCACACCACCTTTTTTCACAATTTCATATCGTCTGTATGTAATGCTCAGGGAGCGGGGCCGGGCGACTCTCGCGGGTGAAATTGCCAAATCACCGTCACAAAAAGAAATCCTGTCTGCTAAACTCAAGGCGCTTTTTTCAGAACCGCCAAAAACATTCGGCGGAAAGCTCAAGTATTTCCGAATCAAAAACAACCTGCTTCAAAAAGACCTTGCCGGAATCCTTAAAGTACACAAAGTAACAATCTGCCGCTATGAAAAGAACCTCTCTTATCCATCGGGTAAAATTATTGAAAAGATAAACCGCATTATCAACGCTCACAGTTTTGTAAATAGTATGCTCAAGGAAGGCAACTAAGAGCCGTGTTTTCTGGTTATTTATTTTGACTCCTATAACTGTTTATACGCAGAGGCAGAGAATAATTTGATTTTTCTTTTTTTGGCAACAGATTAGTACGTGTTGACAATATGTCGCAAAAAGTATATATTATTTGCGACATAAGAATTAAGGATAATATTGATGAATAGCATAGTAGCAATGATAAAAAAAAGAATAAAGAATAATGGGAGGGGGTTTGTTTTTACAAAGCGCCATTGTCTTGATCTTGGTCCCCGGCCAGCCGTGGCTAAAACTCTAGAGCGTTTAGCTGATGCCGGATATATACGACGGCTTGCGCGCGGGTTATATGACTATCCCGAGAAACATCCCGTTCTTGGTGAGTTGCCGGCAAATTATGAGCGTATAGCGCAGGCATTGGCAGGCAGAGATAGTTTAAAGATTCAGCCTTCAGGCGCGTATGCTGCTAATCTACTGGGTTTAACAGAGCAGGTACCGGCTAAAATAGTCTTTTTAATAGACGGAGCCAATAGAACAGTACGGGTTAAAAAGCAGCAGATTATTTTAAAAAGAACAACGCCTAGGAATATGGCCACTGCCGGGCGTGTCAGCGGACTTGTTATTCAGGCCTTGAGGCATTTAGGGAAAGATCATGTAGATGGAAATATCATTAAAAAGCTAAAAAAAAGATTATCACGTGATGATATATACCTGCTTATGAAAGATGCGTGTTATGCTCCCGCTTGGATTGAACTAATAATAAGACAGTTAAAAGACGGATAGTATTATGGATAAATTTATTTTAACAGCTGATGAAGAAAAGAAGGTATATTTTGAAGTGGCTGCCGCTGAACTGAATATAATGCCCCAGCTTATTGAAAAAGATTTCTGGGTTTGCTGGATACTGAAAACACTGTTTTCGCTAAAAGAATCCGGCAGTCATCTTACGTTTAAAGGAGGAACCTCGTTATCAAAATGTTATAAAGTTATCAGGCGTTTTTCAGAAGATATAGATGTTTCAATAGAACGGTCTTTTCTATCGGGAGGTGAGGCTATTGAACCTGATAAAGAAAAAAGTAATAAAGAAAATCGGAGAAGGCTTAAAGAATTACAATTGGCCTGCAAAACTAATATTAAAGAAATAATTCTTCCCGAATTAATACAGAAGATTAAGGCGCTTTTTGCCAATAACAGGGCTTGGAAAATTGAGTTAGATCCTGATGATGAGAACGGTCAGACTGTATTATTTTTCTTTCCTAATGTTACTATGCGCAACACGGAAAGTTATGTAAAACCTGCAGTTAAAATTGAATTTGGCGCCAGATCTGCTCATTGGCCTGTTGAAAACAGAACCATTTTCCCATATATTTCAAATGTTTCCGGCAAACTTGCTGTGGGCGGTGTAACTGTGCGTGTTTTAGCTGCTGAAAGGACTTTTTGGGAAAAAGCGACAATATTGCATACGTTATATCATTATCCGCCAGAAAAAAAATTACCATTGCGGATGGCGCGCCATTATTATGATCTGTTTATGATGGCTGAATCCATTATGTACAAAAAGGCGCTGGCAAGTATATCGCTTTTAAAAAATGTATCTCAGCATAAATCTTTATTTTTTAAATCCGGCTGGGCTCATTACGATGAGGCCAAACCCGGTAGTTTAAAGCTTGTGCCGCACGATGTTCAGATAAATCAGTTAAAGATAGATTACCGGCAGATGCAGCAGATGTTTTTTGATGAACCACCCCAATTTGAAAATATTATTGAGAAACTTAAAAGTATAGAAGAAGATATCAACAGCCTCACAAATTAGCGCCCACTTGGGTAAGCCAGATAATAGCAAAGGTTCGAAATCATGCTTTTGGGACATATAATCGCATTGATACCTCAAACATAAAAATAATTAATGAACCTAAAGAAAAACACAGATTTCATCAGTTTTCCCGTCAGTTAAATTTAGCTAAGGGAATTTACTGTAAAAATATCTTAGGGAAAATAATAAGAAAAATAATTTACAAAAGCGGTATTTTCGCAATTGAATTACAGTAATTTAGCGCGCTGAATTATAAAAGGTTCGAGAGAATTTTGGCCTTTTCTCGTCGAGAAAGGTTCGATGGCCGGAATTTCTCCGCGATGAAAATTCTAACCAAACCATTACCATAATCTTACCAAATACCATTCATGCCAGTAAACGCAAGAACTTATAGCATTATTTATTGAGAGCTCCCTCCGGTCGCAATACTTATGGGCTCGGCGCCTCCGACTATCCGTCCGATCATCGTCCGGATTCTCCGGCGCCTCGCATAAGAGACGGTCGCAGGGCTTCGGCACATTGCGCCTTCGCCTTGCTCCCTTTGTCCAGCCGCCTGCGTCTTCGCTTTGCTCTTCCGCCCGCCTCCG
>JBDRRS010000023.1:0-9679 GCA_043825615.1 bacterium
AAACTTGAGTCAAAAGAACCGAACGGCAAATTTCAGGAATTTCTCCAGAGCGAAGTGAGATTCAGTTCCGTAAAAAAACTGTTCCCCGGCAGGGCGGACGAACTTTTCCGGAAAGCCGAAAAAGCAATGCTCGAAAGATACAGCCACTACAAGAAACTTGCTCAGGATTAAGTGGTCTGATTCATAAATTCGGTAACGTATTTTTGTGAAAAGAACTCCTAATTAAACAATTTTGTTTTAAGTTCATCAATTATTTTCAGCAATTGCTCAACACTTTCCGCCGACGATGCTTCCGCCCTGGCCCGGGCGGAGCCCGGAAAATCCTTCAAATACCAGAGGGCAACTTTTTTCATAAACCCGGTTTTGCCGACGTCGCTGTATTTTTCAATATAAGAGAGATGCTTTTTAAGCAGCGCTGTTTTCTGCGCAACCGTTCTTTTTTCAGGCGGAATCCCCGACTCAAGGTAGTTTTTAATGCCGGCAAATATACCCGGATTACCGAAAGCGCCGCGGGCGACAAATATCCCGTCACAACCGGTTTCTTTAAACATTTTCTCCGCAAGACGATGCGAAAAAATGTTTCCGCTGCCGAAAACGGGAATATCTACACTTTCTTTTATTTTTTTTATCACCTCATAATCGACTTCCCCGCCGTACATTTGTTTTCTCGTCCTTCCGTGCACAAAAAGCGCCGCAGCGCCCGAATCTTCACAGCCCTTTGCTATACGAACAATCTTTGCAATATCTACCCTGTCAAAACCAACGCGTAATTTTACGGTTACAGGTACGGGAACCGATGAAGATATTTTTTTCACTATCCTGAAAAGAATATCCGGCTTTTCAAGCAGAGCAGCGCCCTGACCGTTCTTCACGACTTTCCTGACCGGACAGGCGGCATTAATGTCAATAAATTCCGCATCGGATTTCCCTAAAACAATATGCGCCGCATCGTTCATAATATCAGGGTCACTCCCGAGAATCTGGCACGCTACCGGCCTGTCTTTTTTAATTGTTTTAAGGAATGTCATCGTTTTCCTCTGCCCGCGGACAACGGCGTTTGCTGAAACCATTTCAAAAAACGCCATTTCCGCCCCGCCCTCCCGGCACATCATCCGGAACGCAATGTCCGACACGCCTGAAAGTGGCGACAGGAAAATATTTGATTTAAAAAATTTCCCGCCGATTTTTATCCCTTTAAGGAAAACCCGTGCGGAGGCCGTGCGCTGCGTCTTATCTCCAGCAGGTTTTACCGTCATGCTCAATTCTACAAAAAACCGCTCACAACTCAAATTATTTTGCTATAATTAAATTATGAAAATATATTTCAGCGGAATCGCGCTTAGCGGAGGAAAGATTAAATACAGGGATGAGCGCCTTGAGAAACTCGACGAGAAATTCAAACCGAAAAAAGTCGGTCCTTTTTTTCCGGAATTCATAATATCCGGACCCGAGCAGGCGGATGCTATAGCCGTAACGAAAGATAAACTGATTGACATCCTCATACCCGATATGGAGAAATTTGAGAGCAGGATTTCAAAAAGTGTCAGCGGTGAAGAAAAAAAACTTGCTGAAAAGTGCCTTGCTTCTCTCGGGGAAGAAAAACCCCTCTGCGATATATTTTTTTCGGATGAGGAACGCACTCTGCTTGCGGGTCTCGCGCCTTTGAGTTTTAAGCCGGTCGTAATTGCCGAAAAAAACAGCAGTTCCAATAATATTATCGCACAGGTTCTGAAAAAAGCCGGCATTATGTTCTTCTATACCGTCGGCAAGGACGAGTGCAAGGCGTGGCCTGCGGAAGAAAATTCCGACGCCCTCACATGCGCCGGGAAAATACACTCTGACCTTGCAAAGGGTTTTATAAAAGCCGACGTGATAAATTATAATGATTTAATCACTGTTTACAACATGCGCGAGGCGGGTGAAAAAGGGCTCGTAAAAACAGTCGGCAGGGACTATATTATACGGGACGGAGACATAATAGAAATCCGGTTCAATGTCTCAAAAAAAACTTGATTTTTAATGAACCGAAGTTTTATCACAAGGAGGGGGTATGAAAGAAAAAGTTAAAGAAGTTCTTGAACAGGTAAAACTGTCTCTGGGAGCGCACGGGGGCTCCGTGGAACTTGTGGATGTAACGGAAGACGGAACCGTAAAGGTGCGCCTCACGGGGGCATGCTGCGGCTGCCCGATGGCGCAGATGACGCTTAAGGAAGGAATCGAAAAAGCTCTTAAAGAACAAATCCCGCAGATAAAAAAAGTAGAAGCGGTTTAGGCGGGGTCAGGTCTTGCATTCATACATTTCTCCTATAAAAAAGTTAAAGAGGTCTGATGGAATACAGCGATAAAGTAAAAGAGCACTTTGCAAACCCGAGGAACGTCGGGGAAATAAAAGACGCCGACGGCATCGGTAAAGTCGGAAGCCCCGTCTGCGGCGATGTAATGGAACTCTACATAAAAGTTAAAGACGGGGGGGATAGCCGACGTTAAATTCAAGACATTCGGCTGCGCCGCAGCGATAGCGTCGTCTTCGGTGCTTACGGAAATCGTGAAGGGAAAAACAATTAATGAAGTGCTTGCAATATCAAATAAATCGGTTGTCGA
Source organism: bacterium (assembly GCA_043825615.1). Taxonomy (GTDB): domain Bacteria; phylum CG03; class CG03; order CG03; family CG03; genus JBDRMV01. The sequence continues at coordinate 2,602 of JBDRRS010000023.1, forward strand.
AGCGCTCGGGGGTCTGCCTCCCGTAAAAATACATTGCTCTGTCCTCGCGGAAGACGCCCTGAAGGCGGCAATAACCGATTATCTCAAAAAAAAAAAAAAACCAGAAGCGTAACTATTCTTCTGCCGACCATTTTGTCCCCTCGGACGTGTCTTCAAGGCAGACGCCTTTTTCAAGAAGTTCCGTTCTTATTCTGTCCGCCTCTTTGTAATTTTTTGATTTCCTCGCCTCTTCCCTTTCCTTTATCTTCCCGAGGATTTCTTTTTCTGAAACTTTTAAAACCTTTTGTTTTTTCTCAAGGTGAAGGAAACCGAGGATTTTGTCCGTTTCCTCGAGCTTTTCCAGAACAATTTTCGCGCGCGTCCGGTTAAAAAGTTTTACAAGAGCAAAAAAATGCGAAAAAGCGGAAGAAGTATTAAAATCGTCGCAAAGAGCCTCTATAAATTTGTTAAAAATTTCGTCAGCCGATTTTTCAATTTTCCCGGAACTCTCTACGAGGGGAGTTACCTCAAAAATCCTGTTCACTCTTTCAAGGGAACGACCTGCATCCCTGAGGTTATCGGGGGAAAAGTCAACCGGCGAACGGTAGTGCTGGCTGAGAAGAAAAAACCTCACAGTCTGAGGCGAAAAGTCCTTATAAATGTCCCGCAGCGTAAAAAAATTGCCGAGCGACTTGCTCATCTTCTCCTTATTTATTGTCACAAAACCGTTGTGCAGCCAGAACCTGCTGAACGTCTTGCCGGTAAGCGAGGCGCTTTGCGCTATTTCGTTCTCGTGGTGCGGGAAAACAAGGTCCTGCCCGCCGCCGTGAATATCCAGCGTTTCGCCGATATATTTCATGCTCATAACCGAACACTCTATATGCCAGCCGGGCCTCCCACTGCCCCACGGACTTTCCCAACAGGGTTCCCCTGCCTCCGATTTCTTCCAGAGAGCAAAATCAAGAGGACTTTCTTTCTTCTTATCAACCTCAACCCTTGAGCCCGGCTTTAACTCGCCGGGATTTCTTCCCGAGAGTTTCCCGTAATCCGGAAACCTGTTTACCCTGTAATAAATGCTGCCGTCAATTTCATAGGCAAAATCTTTTTCCTGAAGTGTCCGGACAGCGTTAATTATATCCGGAATATGTGACGAAACTCTGACGGACACATCCGCGTCGCCAACGGCGAGGCGGCGGATATCTTGATAATATTCATCAATGTAACTCGCGGAAATTTCATCCCATGGACGGTTTTCTTCTTTACTTCTCGCTATGATTTTGTCGTCAATGTCCGTGAAATTCTGGACGTATTTTACATTATACCCGGCGTATTTCAAAAATCTCCTGACAGCGTCAAAAACAACATAACATCTGGCGTGTCCGAGGTGGGTGAAGTCATACGGGGTTATCCCGCAGACGTACATCCCGACTTTCCCTTTTTTAAGCGGGATAAATTCATCCTTCTTTTTTGTCAGAGTGTTATAGAAATAAATTTTTCTCATTCTATCAGGCAGGCGCAAAAACACGCAATGCCTTCATTGTCTATCCCTATGCCCTCGGGCCTCGTCGCCTTTATGCTGACGGAACCCTTTTTTATATTCAGCGCTTTCGCAAGAACGCTTCTCATCCTGTTATAGTACTTTGAAAGGCGGGGTCTCCCGCACAGGACGATACAATCAGCATTAACGACTTTCACTTTTGCTATACTCATTGTTTTTTCAAGAAGTTTTACGGACGAAATGTTTTTGTATTTCGGGTCGGTGTCGGGAAAATGCTTACCTTTATCTCCCTGCCCCGCGGCGCCTAATACCGCATCAATGACCGAATGGAGCAGGGCGTCCCCGTCCGAATGGCCGGCAAGGCCTTTCTCAAAGTCAATTCTGACGCCGCCCAGATAGAAAGGCCGCCCCGTCGCGAAAGGATGTATGTCAAACCCTATCCCAACTTTCACGGGTAATATAATCTTCCTGAAAGTATTAGAACCGTCCCCATTCTTTTTCTTTACTGCACCGTGAAATATGCGCTGTCGCAGATTTTTCCGTCTTTTTCAATGTAAACGGCCCACTGACCTTTCCTGAAAGCCCACGGGAGACGCATTTCAAGGGAATTTTTTCCCGTTACAAAAGAAAAGCCCTTTTCAAATGTCGCGAACCACAGATTATCCCACCTGTAGGAGGCGGGATAGCCCGACTTTACCGGAACCCTGATAAAATAATCCAGCGTGTCCGGAACCTTGACGCTATTCTTCAGAACGTCCGAACCTTCTCCTGTTTTGGCAATGTAAATATTGTCCGTATTTTCAAGATCCCCCTCGACAAAAAAGAAACTCTGCTCGTTTTTTGAAAGAAAATAAATGCCGCCGATGTCACAACCTTTCTGACCGTCCCTCATCGGGTCAATCACAGAAAATGCGTCACGCCAGAACTGCTCGTTGGGAAACCCGTCCAACAGTATTTCGGAAGAACCGAAAAGGGGATGCGTGTTCTCGGGCAGTTCGAACTGCCTGATTCCCAGGTGAATTTCAAAAAGAAGCCGTTCGTCCGGCGAAAGTTCCCGGCCGGGATATACGATCTCAAAATGTGGCTTTTTGAACGTCACGAAAAACGGGTATTTGCCGAAAAATTCAAGAAACAGAGAGGTTGTTTCGGCGGGAAAAACAATTTTCTTTATGTCGGTAAATTCTTTTGAAACATTCTGGGCGACCCCGAAAAATTCCCCGTCGGCGCAGGAGAGATAGACGGAATCAAGGTTAACGGGGACAACGTCAAAAGACACGTCACAGGAATTGCCTTTATCCCCCTGGTTGCTGACGGAACAAAATATTTTCAGGAAATCGCGTCCTTTCCCGATAACAAATGTTTTTTTGATTTCAAAAGGCGATGCTTTCAGTTCCGCCGTAATTCTGAAGGTCTCTTCGCCGATTTCCTTTTTTATGGACCACACCTCGCCGAAAGAACGGTAATTGAAGTAATTCCGGAGCGCGGCGGCAGGCATGCCCGAAAAAGGAACACCTGCAAAAATCCTGTTCTGTTTTTCGGAAATTATCAAAAGCGGCGTCAAATCCTGTTCGGAAAAATATATTCTGAAAACCCCGTTGCTCAGGGAAAAAATTTTACCGTAGGGACTCTCAAATGTAAAATCCGGTTTTTTTTCGTAAATATACCCTGTTCCGCGGATAATTTCGCTAATCTGTTCAGGCGTGAGAATGCTTTCAAAATATCTGAAATTGCCGAGTTTCAGGACTTCATCTCGCATCGAAAGCGGAAAGGAGTCCGCTACGGAACAAAAATGCTTCCATTCCGCGAGAAAAAGAGATTGAAAAAAACTTTTTAAAGACCCGTCCGGCTCCAGAATCTCATTCAATTCCCTAAAAAACGACGGCTGTTTTGAAAAAAGCGCCTTAAGCGTTTTCGTTTTTATATTCATGGTTTTCAGGGCATCAAACAGCATTTTTAATTTTTCATCCGAATAATTCTTCATGTCAACCGAAAACACAAGAGAGCCGCCGGGGATTGAATCCGAAATCCCGCCGCTCAGAGAGCCCAGAGCCCCGCGGAAATCCTCAAGCCAGTTCTCCACAGCCGGCCGCGTGGCGGCAGAAATCCTCCGGCTCACGGGATAAATAATTACGCCGTTTCCCGTCAGATGCGGCTGGAGTTTTTTATTTTCATCTTCTCCGGGTATTTCACTTTCAGCAATCAGAGAATACTCGAATCCGAGATTCTTAAGCATTTGAAAATCCGTCGTTTTTAAAATCAGATTCGGGGGATAAAACCCCGTTACAGGAAAACCAAAAACGTTTTCCGAAAGCATCTTAAACCTCTTTATCTGGCCGTAAAGAACATCCATGGGGGTTCTCAGCAAATCATGGTCGTAATAAACTCCGGCCAGGATTTCTATTTTCCCGAGGCCGGCCAGGCGCTTTAATTTACCGGCGGCATCTGCGTCCTGCATGAAACCTTCCATCTGACGCCATGAAAAGCAGGCGGAAGCGTAAAAATTATCTCCTGAAAGCAAGTCGCAGAAATAAGTCAGCGTACCGGTTGAGGAGCCGGAAAAATCAAACACGACTCCGACGTCGCAAAGACCCCACAGGGACGAACGGAAAATCATTCCCAAAAGAACAAAACCTATGAACTTATATTTTTTTATTTTCAAAATCCCCATAAGGCGGAGCAATCTGCGCACTATAATTCCGGCTTCCGTTTTTCGGGCTGCATTTTTTCACCGGCAATTTCGTCAAGAATCTTCTCCATGCGGGCGGCCCGCGCGGGAGTCCGGTCAATTTCAAAAGCAATGTCGGGGATGTTTCTTATTCTCATATTTTTCCCGATGACGAATTTAAAGTAAGACGCTTTTGAGTCGAGCATTTTAAAAATTTTTCTTTCGGCATTCTCCTGCAGCGCTGCATCCTGTGTAAAAATGCTGTAGAAAATTTTGCAGTCCTTGAAGTCACGCGTAAGACACGCGTCCGTTACCGTAAGAATGATGCCGGACGGGATATTAAAATCACGGCGGATAATGTCGTTTACTTCTCTTATAATCTGGCGGGAAAGACGCTTCTTCCTATCCCCCTGCATTTTTTATGCGGCAAAATGCGAAAGAACCGGAACTATCATTTTCAAGCCCCGCCAGTGTCAAGATCTCTGGCAATTTTCTGAAGTTCGTATGCCTCAAATATGTCCGCCGGTTTTATGTCATTATAATTTTCCGCCATTATGCCGCACTCCTGACCATCGAGAACTTCCGAGACATCATCCTGAAATCTTTTAAGAGATGAAAGTTTCCCAGTATAAATAATTTTGTTATCCCTGAGAATCCGCACGCGCGAACTGCGAAGGATTTTACCGTCGGTCGCAATGCAGCCGGCAACGGTGCCGAGACGCGAGATGTTAAAAATTTTCCTGACCTCCGCACGACCCAGATGCACTTCTTTGTAAGTAGGGGTAAGTTTCCCTTCCAACGCTTTTTTTATATCATCCATCAGCTGATAAATTACCGTATAAGTTCTTATTTCAACGCCTTTTTCATTGGCTTCCGAGGTCGCCTTTACATCGCCACGGACATTAAAACCCACAATCATTGACTTTGACGCCTGCGCGAGCAGAACATCGCTTTTATTTATGCCTCCGCAGGCGGCGTGAACAACATTCAGGTGAACCTCCGGATTGGAAAGTTTACTCAACGCATCCTTTATTGCCTCGAGGGAACCGATAACATCCGTTTTCAAAATGATTTTTACGGTATTTTTATCGTCTTCTTTGACATTTTCGGTTGAGGCGGGTTTCAATTTCATCGCCTCGCGTATCCTTTTCCTGGAAGCGAGAATGTTTCTGGAAAGATTTTCATTTTCAATCACAAAAAATTCATCCCCCGCCTCCGGCAGGTCGGTAAAACCCATAACCTCGACGGGAGTTCCGGGTAAAATATCCCTCGCCATTTTTCCGCCTTCCAGATGCATTGCCCTGACTTTACCGCCGGAGAAACCGCAGATAAACGGATTGCCTATTTTTAAGGAGCCGGCAGTGACAAGAATGGTTGCGACCGGCCCTCTGCGGGTATCGAGCTGGGCGTCAAGAACCACCCCTCTCGCCCGGCACTCGGTATCCACCTTAATCTGCATCATTTCCGCCTGAAGTTCTATGATATCAAGAAGGTCTCCAACGCCCAATCCCGTTTTCGCGGAAATAGGCACAACGACTGTTTTTCCGCCCCAGTCCTCCGGCAGAAGATTTTCCCGGGATAACTGCTGCTTCACCTTTTCAAGATTTGCGTGGGGCAGATCCATTTTGTTGACGGCGGCAATGATAGGCACCCCCGCAAGGCGGGCGTGACTTATCGCCTCCTGTGTCTGGGGCATAATACCGTCATCCGCGGCAATCACAAGAACAATAATGTCGGTTACCTGGGCGCCTCTCAATCTCATGGCGGTAAACGCCTCATGGCCGGGGGTGTCTATAAAAGTTATAAGCGAGTTCTTGTGCTTTATCTGGTACGCCCCGATGTGCTGTGTAATGCTGCCCGATTCTTTCTGGATTATATGGGACTTCCTGATGTAATCCAGCAGAGACGTTTTCCCGTGGTCAACATGCCCCATCACCGTCACGATAGGCGAGCGCAGACGCGCGCGGGATGCGTCTCTGTCGTCGGACTTTTCTATTTCATCCTTATATATGTCGACAACCTCGGGTTCAAACCCTTCTTCCTGAACGATGAGAGAAGCGGTCTCAAGGTCGAGACGCTGGTTTATTGTCGTAATGATTCCCTGTTTTAAAAGTTTTTTAATCAGTTCGCCCGATGCCAGCCCGAGTTTATCCGCAAGATTCGCAATGGTCGTCGTGACATCAAGTTTAATAACTTTCCTGGACGGCGGGGGCGGCTCCGGCTTCAGGACGGGCTCGGCCGGCTTTTCTTCAACCTCTTTTTCTTTCTTTCTCGCAACGGCTGTCTCTTTCGGTTTCACGGCAAAAAACTCGGCCTTGATTTTTTTGACTTCTTCTTCCGTCAGACCTGAATTCGGTTTCTTTCCCGTAATCCCGAAGCTGGTAATTTTTTCTATAAGAGTACTGCTTGTAACGCCGAGGTCTTTGGCAAAAACGTATACGACTGCTGCATATTTTGAGGTCTTCCGCGGCGCCTTTGAAACCGGAGCGGTTGAGGGAGCTGCCTTAACTTTTTCCTGTTCTTTTTCGGGAATTTTCTTTTTGGGGGCGGACTCTTTCTTTACCGGCGCCGGTGTTTTTATTTTTCTTTCTGAAGGCGCCAGCGCTTTTTTCACGACGGCAACCTGCGCGGAAGTAAGACCGGAACTGGGCTGTTTAACTTTTATCTTGTTCTTTGCGAGGTGCTCCATCAAATCCTTGCTGGTAATCCCGATTTCATGCGCAAGTTCCGAAACGCGGCACTGAAACTTTGATTCGCTCTTCGGTGCTTCCTGCGTTTTTTTCTTATTCATTCGCCCTCTTTAACATCGCCTTTATCTTTGTCATCGGCTTTATCTTTGTCATCGCCTTTATCTTTGTCATCGCCTTTATCTTTGTCATCGCCTTTATCTTTGTCATCGCCTTTATCTTTGTCATCGCCTTTATCTTTGTCATCGC
>JBDRRS010000024.1:0-9456 GCA_043825615.1 bacterium
AAGCGCTCCCCTGTTTTCACTCCCGAGTAAATCGTGGAAAAGTGACGGATTGTGGAATTTTTTCCTATAACTGTTTTGAGAGACCCGTCTTTCTTCCCTCTCGGGGGCTTTCCGATGACGCAAAACTCGTCAACTTCCGTCCCTCTTCCGATTTTCACATTTTTATATTTTTTCACTGAAACCTCAAAAATCATACAAAAATTTCCAACTGTATTTTAGAATATGCCGGAGAGAAAATCAAACTTACTCACCCGCCTTTTATACCACAATGTCTCTATCTATAAAAATCCTGTGCCACAACTCCAGCATCAAAAGAGCCCACAAACGGTAACCGTGGTTGGCGCGGCCTTCAACGTGGTCGTTTATAAACCGCCTTAAATTACGGGAATTGAAGTAACCTCTTTTTAATGCCGCAGGAGAGAGAACCATGTCCCTGATATAATTTTTAAGTTTCCCCCTGAACCATTCGTCCAGCGGAATGCCGAAACCCTGTTTCCCGCGGTTCAGGATTTCGGGCGGGAGAAAATCCCTGAAGGACTCCTTCAAAATATACTTACTGCGCAGACCCTTCAGCTTCCACTCCGCCGGCAAAGCCGCAGTAAATTCAATGAATCTGTAATCGAGAAAAGGAGCCCGCGCTTCAAGTGAATTCGCCATCGTCGCCACATCCATTTTTACAAGCAAACATTCGGGGAGATAAGCCGTTAAATCCGTGTACAGAGTGCGGTCAATAACACCTCCCGCCCGGGCGGAAAGAAATTTATCTTCCAAATAGGAACAGGCATCGTCGGAAGCAAACTCTCTTTTCATTTCTTCCGAATAAACAAGATCCTTCATTTCATTGGTAAAATAAGCATGCCATATAAGATTTCTTCTTTGCGGCGGATTTTTTAAAGCGCTGGCAAACCTTAAAGCTTGTCTTAAAAAACCCGATGTTTTCGCACCGGGGCTTTTTTCAAACAGATATCCGGCAATTCCGGATGGAATCATTCCGAACGGCAGAGCGGCGAGCTGGGAAATTTTCATCGCCTTGTATCTCATATAACCCGCAAAATTTTCATCGCCGCCGTCGCCGTTAAGGGCGACCTTAACGTATTTCCTGGTCATTTTAGAAACAAAAAAACTCGGCAGGGCGGAAGAATCCGCATACGGCTGGTCATAGTGCCAGACGATCTTCGGCAGAATATCCACATAGTCCGGCTTAACGACAAGTTCACGGTGGTCCGTTTTGAAATGTTTCGCAACGACTCTCGCATACTTCAGCTCGGAAAATTCCTTTTCTTCAAAACCGATTGAAAACGTCTTAACAGGGCGTGCGGATAATTTACTCATCAACCCGACAACAATCGAAGAGTCAATGCCGCCGGAGAGGAACGCGCCGAGAGGGACATCCGCAACCATTCTCAGCTTCGTCGCCTCTTCCAGCACGCTCCGGAGACGCTCTTTTGATTCATCAAAACTCAAATCCGTTTTTGCCCTCATATCAATATCCCAATACCTGCTTATTCTCATCCTCTTGTTTTCATTCAAAACAAGATAACTCGCAGGAGGCAGACGAAAAACCCCCTGCCAGACGGTCATAGGAGAGGGAATATACTGATACGTCAGATAGTAGTGTATCGCTTTCCTGTTTATTTCTCTCTTAAAATCAGGCACGGTCAGAAATGACTTCAGTTCGGAAGCAAAATAAAAACTGCCGTCGAGCCACGTATAACAAAGCGGCTTTTTGCCGAGGCGGTCCCTTGCTATAAACAACAGTTTTCTCCTCTCGTCCCAAAGAGCAAAAGCAAACATTCCATTTATGTATTTCAGGCAGTCAACCCCGTAATCCTCGTATAAATGGACAACCGTTTCAACGTCACTCTTCGTATAAAATTTATGTCCTTTGCTCTGTAAATTAGTTCTCAGTTCCTGAAAATTATAAATCTCTCCGTTTAAGACCAGCCATATCTTTTCATCCTCATTGTGAATTGGCTGGTGACCCGTTTCAAGGTCAATGATGCTCAACCGCCTCATCCCCATCCCTACTTGTGCTCTGATGTAATATCCTTCGGCGTCCGGACCCCTGTGTTCAAGTAAATCCGCCATCTTCTTTAACAGTTCTGCGCTGACAGGCTTCCCGTTAAAATTAATTATTCCGCAAATCCCGCACATTTTTTACACCCTCTAAAGTATTTTACCTGCTTTTGCATCGTGAATTGATTCTGCGATAAATTTAATTTCATCCTTTTCAAGGCCTGAACTGGAAGGAAGATACATTCCCTTACGGCATAATTCTTCGGATACCGGATATTCTTCCCCTTTATACTGTTTGTAATATACCGGCTGTAAGTGCATCGGAATAAAAAAAGTTCGCGTTTCTATGCCTCTTTTTGCAAGGTATGTCCTAAGTTCGTCTCTTGTCATTCCGAATTCATCTTCAACCAGAATAGAATACATCCAGTAAACGTTTTTTATTCCTTCCGTTTCAGGCGGTAAAGTAATACCGGGCACATCTTTTAAATATGAATTGTATAGCCGCGCATTTTTTATCCTCGCCTCCACCAACTGAGAAAATCTCTCCACTTGCGCAGCGCCGATTGCCGCCTGCAAGTTGGTCATTCTATAGTTAAAGGCAACATATTTATGCCAAAAATGCCGCTCTTCTGAAAAAGCATGGTCCCGCAAGTTTTCCGCTTTTTCAGCAATTTCTTTATTATTGGTGACAATCATTCCGCCTTCGCCGGTGGTTATGATTTTATTCGCATAGAAACTGAAACAGGCGCAGTCGCCGATACTTCCAATCTTCCTTCCTCTATACTCTGCTCCGTGAGCTTCGGCGGCATCTTCCACAACATAAAGATTATACTTTTTAGCCAATTCCATAATCTTATCCATCTCTACGGGATGCCCATAAATATGAACAGGTATTATTGCTCTTGTTTTTTTAGTAATTTTCTTCTCAATTTTCTCCGTATCAATATTCCACGTTTTGGATTCGGCATCAATAAGCACCGGTTTCGCTCCTAAATGAGTAACGACATTAGCAGTAGCAATCATGGTAAAGGTTGGAATAATCACCTCATCCCCCGAACCTATCCCCAAAGTCGCTAACGCCAGATGAAGCGCGGTTGTTCCGCTGGTGGTGGAAATGCCGTATTTTGCTCCGCACAACCGGCTGAATTCCTTTTCAAAATCCTCAATATATTTGCCAGCCGACGAAATCCAGTTCGTTTCAACGCACTTCTTTAAATATTCCGACTCTTTTCCCTGCAATACCGGCTCGCAAACAGGAATTATTTTCCCCCAGCTTTTTGATTCAGAAATAGGGATTCTCTTCGCAGTAATTACCAGTTCCGGTTCAGGACCCGGAATTATTTTTGCTTTCTCCCCAAGTTCTTTTAAGTTTAATTCGCTTTTTTTAATCATCTTGCACTCCTTACTATAAACCCATAATTGCATAAAAACCCTTGACCTGCCCTTTGAATTGGTCAAACGATTTAATCTGGGTTAATCTCCTCAAAATATATGACGGCCTCAGGTAAAATTCCTTGAAAGCCCTGTCAAGAAATTTCCTGTATTCTTCTTTATCCAATGTCTCCGGAACATACAATAGTGCAGAGTGATCCAGGATACTGCAGGGTTTACTGAAATCAAATTTATTTCCTTTTTCCACAAGATTTTTATAAATTTCCGTGCCCGGAAACGGCGTAAATTTGTTGAAATGGGCATAATCAAGGGGCAATCTTTTAGCGAAATCAAGAGACCTCTCTAAACTCTCCATTGTTTCACCGGGCGTTCCGACGATAAAATCCGCGCGGACACTCAACCCCAATTCATGAGCCCATTTGACAGCGCGTTCATTTTGTTCGACCGTGTTCCCTTTCTTCAGTAATTTAAGCATCCTTGCATCTCCCGATTCCAGGCCGTATAAAACCTGCCAGCAGCCGGCATCCTTCATTTTCTTCAGAAGGTCTTTTGTCACGGCGGCTACCGCAGTAAGGCAGGACCACGGTATTCGGACTTTCCTCGCTTTCAATTCATCGCAAAGTTCATAAACAAACTTCTTCTTTAACGTAAACGTGTCATCGAAAAATCTAAGTTCCCGCGCGCCGTGAACATTTATCAATTCTTCTATTTCATCAGCAACGTTTTTCACGCTTCTCTGACGGGTAACATTTCCGAATATTGCCCTGTCGCAGAATGTGCATTGGAAAGGGCACCCTCTGCTGGTCATAAGAACTCCCACGGGTAATTTCAAATACGAAGCCGGCGTCGGAGAATATTCTTTAAGCGGAGGGAATAGATACCTCGCGGGAAAAGGAATTTCGTCCAGGTTTTCAATACGCTGCCGGGGCGGCGTAACTATAATTTTTCCGTTATTTTTAAAAACAATCCCCTGCACGGAATCAAGATTTTTAAGACCTCTGCTTTCAATCTGCCTCACAATTTCAAGAAAGGTTATATCCCCCTCACCGATAACGCCGACATCGAAATAACCGAAAGAAATTACTTTTTCCGGTAAGGCAGTGACATGACAACCCCCTATAACAATAACAGTCGCCGGAAAAATTTTTTTTATATCCTCAGCCACTCTCTTTGCGCTTTCAAAAATAGGCGTCGTGGCTGTAATACCTACTACATCGGGGCTTTCTTTTTTCACCAATTTGATTAATTCCGAATGAGAAACATTTATTGTGCAGTCAATAACCTTTACATTGTAATTATGTTTTCCCAGGACGGCGGCAATATAAGCTATCCCCAGAGGGAGAACTTTATTCAAAACCGCTTCGATACTTGCACTTGCCCCGACCGAATCCGCGGCGGAAAAAGGCGGATTGATGAGACAAATTTTCATACCTTCCTCCCTATCCCCAGCAAAGTCATAAAATAAACGTAATAAATTCTAACATCTTTTAAATTCATTCTTTCCATAAATTCTTTCAACTCCCTTCCGGTAAAGGGAATTTCCGTATCAAATAACCACTTTTTCCCAAGGCATCTTTCATAGAGGTTCAATAAACCGATTTTGGCTGGAACGACTGCTCCGATATAACCATTTTTCACCACAGCAGCTTTCTTCTGCAGCATAATATCTAATGCTTCCTCTCTTGAAAAATGTTCAATCAGTCCGACGCTGTACGCTAAATTAAAATTATCTTTAAACGGCAAATCAAATGCATCGCCTTTCAAAAAGTTAAAATTGTTTCCCTTTGATTCAGCTATATCTACGGCAACCTGCGAAGAATCAATCCCGTATCCCGCTAAATCAGAGATATAACTTTTTAAATAATGCAACGTCGCTGCGGTCCCGCATCCTACTTCTAATATCTTTGGCCGGTTAATATCATTAACAAACTTACTCATTATTTTCGCATATTTTTTCGCAAAAACAGGCCTGAGGTTCCTTATTAAAAACAGGGAAAGATTATGCGATGTCGGCTCCTTTTCCCAATATCTATCATTATATTCCCTGTCCATACTTTTTCCTTTTACTTATCCCAATAATATGTGCATTCCGGAAATCTCGGTATCTTGTCTTTCGAATCTATCGGATACAACTTACACAATACCGGCTCATTATTCCTTATTGCACAACCCTTCTTATAACCCAAACAATACTTGCAATTTGCCCAATAACAACAGTCACAATCAGGAAACTGGCAATACCCTTTTCTTTTTGCGATGCTTTGCTCTACATATTTTTTTCTGAATTTTACCAAAAACCTTCTTCTTAATGATAAATACCATTCGTAAGGTGTAGAATGCAATAATGTATGGACCAAATTAAATTTTTGTTTCGGGCTCATTTTTAATTACCCCTCGCTTTTAAAATCACTATATGCAACGCAATAAAAAATTTTTATTGCGTTGCATATAACCTCATTTCCTATTTTTATCTGTTTCCTCCAAATTAAACTTCAATCTGATAGTAAGACAAACATACTTCCAGCCTTTTTTAAAATATTCTCTCAAATTTGTCCCTGTTTTTGAAACTCCGAATCTTCTCGGTATGCAGTAATATGGTATTTCAATAATCTTATATTCTTTCTTTCTGGCTTTATAAATGAATTCAATGAAATATTCACCGTAATCTCCCCCAAATCTTATTTCATTAAAAACCTCTCTCTTTGCCGCAACAAAGCCGCTTGTATAATCCTTAAAAGTAAACCCCAGCATATACCTGATAAAGTTACTCATTATTCCGCTTAAAACCACTGCCGTCCAGGCATCGACCGGGCCCCTAACATCTTTTCCTCCTTTGATGAATTTGGAACCGACACAAATATCATATCCCTGATGTATTTTATTAATCAATTCGGGGATTTTATATGGAGGCATTGAAAAATCGCAATCCAGCCAGACAATAATATCTCCCCGGGATTCCTGAATTCCCCTCCGGATAGCTGAAGCCAATCCCCTTTCTTCAGTCCTCCGAATTACCTTAACCCTCTGGTCTTCTTTAAAACATTCTTGAACTACTTCCCATGTTTTATCGGGGGAGTCGTCGTCAACCAAAATAAATTCTATCGGCTCTCTTGTATATTTTGAAATATAATAACCTATCTCGGAAATAAGGTCGTTTATGTTTTCTCTCTCGTTGTAAGTGGGTAAAATCACTGAAATGACCGGATTGTTAAGCTTCGGTATTCCTATCCTGTTATTAGTTTTACTCATAGTTAATTTGCCTCCCGCCGGTATCTGTAAAAATAATAGAATATATTTTTCAGAGTTTCTCTTAATCCCATTTTATACGGTAAACATTTTTTGAGATAATAGCCATCGACGAAATCGCCGAATTTTCTAAAGATGCGGTTCGGGGGGAGACGGAAAAACACCCTTTTAAAAAAATTGAAAAGATACGGATGTTTGACTATCAAAGAAAAGAAACATCTCAGGTTCAACTTCTTATTTGAATCTTCCTTATTTTTTTTATTGAGCAGGATATTATGGTAATAATTAATATTCAATTTTGAAAAATCCCCGTTAAAATAGTTGTTTTCGATAGCGTAATTTGTCAGTTCCAACTTCGGGTAAGGACTAAAAAATGAGCAATTCGCAAAATCAGATTCAATTTGAATATTAAGTTTAAGGGTATCCAATGCCGCATTGAAATCTTCGCCGGGAATCCCAATAATATTTTCTGTTAAGAACTTAATTTTATATTTCTTAAGCATATTAGCGCCTTTAATTATTGTATCTATATTCATCCGTCTTTTTAATATCTTATTCCTGATAAAATCATTGCCTGATTCAATCCCTATATACACCAAAACACAGTTGGATTCTTTTAGAAGACAGATAACTTCTTCATCTAAATTGTCAAATCTGGCATTAATACTGAAAGGAATGCCCACTTCTTTTTTGTAAATCTCTGAAAAACTTCTTATCCATTTTTTATCCAAAGTAAAAACATCATCTACAAAACCTACCATTTTAATTTTTGTCAACGTTCTCTCATAATTTATTTCCTCGCAAACTTTTTGAGGATTTCTGGACCTATATATTTTTTTATCGTTTTTATATATATCATTGTATGCCTTATTAAAACAATAAGTGCACCTATACGGACATCCTCTATGCGCCAAAAAATGTTTGATTCCATGCTCGTTAATGATAGGGAAATTCTTATAAAATGTTACCCTGTCCGGGAAGGGCAATACATCCAATTCTTTAAGCAGCGGACGAACGGGGTTTTTAATTATCTTGCCATTTTTCTTTATCCAGAAATTTAAAACATCTTCCGGTATCTCATTGTGGTCTGAAATTTTTTTTACAAACTCTTCTAAAGCCAGTTCGCCTTCTCCTATGCATACCGCATCTACGGATTCTTTTTCTATTAGTTCGGGGGAAAAAGTTGCGTGCGGTCCGCCGAATAAAGATATAAAATTCAACTCTTTTTTTAAGTTCTTATTAAAATCTAAATAAAATTTTTGCTTGCCGGAAATAACACTGTAAGCCACTATGTCAGGTTTAAAATGCTTTAAATTTTTAAGGGCACTGCTAAGGTAACCGCCAATTTCAAATATTTTAGCATCCCACCCGTTCTTTTTTAAGATTCCTGAAAGGTAAGCAATACCTAAAGGAATGGAAAACTCAATTTTGTCAATAACAAATGCTACTTTCATGATAATTAATCAATAGTTAAAAGTTGCTTTAAGCAATAACCTAACCGGCTCGGAATAAATAAATACCAGATAATTAATTAAAAACCAGCCGGAAAATACCAAAATCGCTCTTTTAAGCCGCTCCTTCTCAAAGAAATGACTGACAGCAACCGCTGCAAAAACAATCATATAGGGAGAAAACGACTCCCTCATCCTCGGTTCTCCTTCAAAAACAGCCACCACTATTAAGAGGTTCAAAAAAATATACAAAAGCAACCCGTTTTTCTTCCTTGATTTAATCCCAAGCCACATCCCCCACAACCAGAAAGGGAAAATAAGAGCGTAAGAGAAATCATATACCGGCAGAAACGGATAAAGCGCAGTAAGTATTTTAAGCGAACATAATTTTGCAATACGGAAGGGATGCGCGCTAAGCAGATATTTTAATCCTTCTTTATAATACGCCTTATTTTTCTCTACCTCGGAAAGATGGGCATATTTGGAAAAATCAAGATTAGCGCTGTCGGCACAACCCTTCGCCCAGGGATTGTTCCCAACCCAGAAACCGAATCCTCCCTCGGTAGCAGAAAGTATAAAAACATGATGGATACGATAATTGCGAATCACCCAGGGTGTGAGCACAAGAAGAAACGGAATCAAAATAAACAGGAAAGTTAAAATTGCTTTTTTAAAATTGCGGTATTTTTCAAACAGCCAGATTAAAATAAATCCGGGGAAACTCAAGGTATACGGTGCTGTGAGAGCAGATAAACCAAGGGTTATACCGGCAATTATCTGATTTCTGCGGCCGTTCGGTTCATCTATCTTCAAAAAATAAAGGATTGCCACAGCCAGGAGGAATCCGAAAAGTATCTCCTTAAACAAAAATATGACCGGAACAATAAGCCCGTAGTAAAACACGGAAATTATCCCGGCAATTCGCGCGGAACCGGAACCCCTGATTTTTTTAGTAATGAAATAAATGAGCAGGCAAACTAATGCCGATAAAATTGCCTGAATAATTCTTACCGCTCCGTAAGAATGCCCTAATATTGAATAAATTCCGGCAAAAAACATAGAAGTCAACGGCAGCCTGAATGACCTCAAATCCTCATAATGATAACTATCTTTATAACGGTAACCTTCGCCTTTTAGGATATTCAGGGCGCCCTCGTTAAAGTAGTGCTGGTCAGGGCCGTCGAGCAATTCGGAACCTGTTGTAAACATGAAAATAACGCAGAGCCTTACCAGTAAAGCGGTAACAAATAAAATCGCCAGGAAGTTCTTTTCCCTTTCAAGAAAGTTAAGGTTCATTTTTTTATTGACGTAACCATTGTTTCCTTTTTCCAGTGTTCTTTATACCACTCAA
>JBDRRS010000025.1:0-23878 GCA_043825615.1 bacterium
GCCATGTCCATCTCCTTCACCTCCTGCTTTTATTGCCGGAGGTTATTTTAACTCTTCTGCCACAGCAGATATTCTGCTTCGGTTAGGTTTTTAATGATTTAACGGCTTTGCCTTGGGTTAGATTTTAGATGATTTAACGCGCCGGCTTTTAATTTCTGATGAATTCATGTATAATTCCACCTTGGACGTATTCCCCCGGGCGAGAGGGGGATGGATACTTTGGAATTTATCATATCGGAGGTTGTATGGAAATTTACGGGCTGCTGGAAAGGGTAAGAAAAGAAAAACCGCTGGTGCATCACCTGACCAACTGGGTTACGATTTACGACTGCGCGAATATCGTAAAGGTCTTCGGCGCATCTCCCGTGATGGCTCACGCAAAAGAGGAAGTCGCGGATATGGCGTCCATGGCGTCAGCGCTTGTACTGAATATCGGAACTCTGACGGGGGAATTTATTGAATCAATGAAAATTGCCGCAAAAGCCGCAAACAAAAAAGGCATTCCCGTCGTTCTGGACGTCTGCGGCGCAGGTGCGACGAAATTCAGGGATGAGAAGTCGCTTGAAATTTTAAATGAAACAAAGATAGACATAATAAAGGGAAACTCTTCGGAGGTTGCGAGGATTGCCGGGGAAAGCGTTCGGACAAAAGGCGTTGATGCCCTTGAAGTGGGGCGCGACCTGACGGATATTGCAGAATCGCTTGCGGAAAAAAGAAACTGCACGGTCGTAATCACGGGAAAAGAGGATATTATCTCCGATGGTAAAAAGCTGTATTCCGTTAAAAACGGCAGCGAAATGCTCACGCACGTCGTCGGGACAGGCTGTATGGCAGCGTCGGTCATAGGAACTTTCGCGGCGGTAGAGAAAAATCTTGCGTTTGCTTCCGCCGCCGGTCTCTGCTGTTTTGAAATCGCCTCCGAAATCGCCGCGGAAAAAAGCTCAGGGCCCGGAACTTTCAAGGAAAATTTGTTTGACGCTGTTTACAATCTGAACGCGAAACAAATTGAAACCCGCCAAAGAATGAGAGAATGATAAGAGGTTATTATTTTATAACAGATGAGGGTTTAAGCAGGGCGGGAAATGTCAGCGATGTGAAAAATGCGGTGCAGGCGGGCGTTTCCGTCGTGCAGTTCCGCAGCAAAAAGGGAGACACGCGGGAACTTTTTGAGGAAGCCGTAAAACTCAGAAAAATCTGCAAAGAGATAATGTTCATTGTAAATGACAGGGTCGATATCGCGCTTGCGGCCGGCGCTGACGGCGTCCACCTCGGGCAGGAAGATATGCCGCCGGGTGTTGCGAGGGAACTTATCGGGCAGGATAAAATAATAGGCGTTACGGTTCATAATCTGAAAGAAGCCGCCGCGGCGCTTGACAGCGGCGCGGATTATCTCGGCGTCAGCCCGGTTTATTCTACGTCCACGAAGAAAGACGCAGGAGCGCCCTGCGGGGTCTCTCTGATAGAAGAGATAAAGAAAATTTCAAAAGTGCCGGTTGCCGCAATCGGCGGGATAACTCTTGAAAATGCGGGAGATGTCATAAGCGCGGGCGCCGACGCCGTGTGCGCAATTTCCGCCGTAGTGTCGGCTGGAAACGTGGAAAAACAGATAAAAAAATTCCAGTCGCTGTTTTCGGCAGTTGAAATGTTTGCAGTTTCGGAGAATTTGAAATAGAATCCATATTGTGAAGTATCTGATGAAAAACGGTTCTGCCCTTGAAATTGAGTCGGGCAGCGTCAATTTCAACACGAAACACGGCGCGGAAATATACCGGCGGAGTTTATCTATTCTTCTTGAATGCGCCGTTTCCGAACTGTATCCGGAAATAAAAATACAGGTGGGTCAGACCCTGATGAGGGGATACTACTACGAGGTGAGCGGCGTCGAATCATTTCCCGAGAACTTTATTGCTAAAGTGACGGAGCGGATGAGAATGATTGTGAGCGCCGACGAAAAATTCAACAGGGTGACGGTTACCCGCCGCCGGTTTCTGGACCTGTGCAGAAAATTTAACCGGCCCGACAAATATAAAGCGGTGTTTTATCTTCCGCGGCAGAAAATAGACCTTGTTTTTCTCAGGGATTTTTTTGATTTTGTCCTGGCGGAATGTCTCTCCCGCACGCGCTACCTGAAAACATTCCGGCTGATAAAGTATAACAAGGGTTTTATCGTGCAGTTTCCCGAACGGTGCGACATTTCGCGGCTTCCGAAAACCGGCGACAGGCAGAGAAAACTCTTCAGGGTTTATAAGGAAACAAGGGAGTGGGACAAAATCCTCGGAATACAGAATGCAGGTGACCTCAATCAGGCGGTGAAGGAAAAAACGGTATCGACCATAATAAAGGTTCAGGAGGCGTTCCACGAGAAGAAAATTGCCCTGATTGCCGATAAAATTAAGATGTTTTTCCCCGGGAAGAGAATAATATGCGTCGCCGGCCCGTCGTCTTCGGGAAAGACAACTTTTCTCAAGCGGCTCGGCGTGCAGATAAGGGCGACCGGTCTCGTCCCGGTGGAACTCTCGCTTGATAATTATTTTGTTTCGCGGGAGGAAACCCCGAAAACGCCCGACGGGGAGTACGATTACGAGTGTCTGGAAGCCGTTGACCTCAAATTTTTCAGGCAGCAGATAGACGCTCTGCTCTCCGGCAGGACAATAAGAGCGCCGGAGTTTAATTTCAGGAAAGGCGTCAGGGCAGCGACCGGTCAGAAAATTGAACCTCTCGTAAATTCGGTCATACTGATTGAGGGCATTCACGCGCTGAATCCGGCGGTATTGCCCCAGATAGACAGAAAACAGGAATTTAAAATTTTCGTCAGCGCCCTGACACAGCTCTGCATTGACAACGACAACAGAATTTTTACGTCCGACCTGCGTCTCGTAAGGAGAATCGTCAGGGATTATAAATTCAGGGGCTACAGCGCCGCGGAATCAATAAAGAGGTTTCCGAAAGTCAGGGCAGGGGAAGACCGCTATATTTTTCCGTTCCAGGCCAGGAGCGACATTTTTTTCAACTCGTCATTGATATACGAATATGCCGTGATTAAAAAGATGGTTGAAAAACTTCTTCGGCAGATTAAAAAGAGCGATGAAAGTTACTACGAGGCGCGCCGCCTTCTTTATTATCTGGGTTTTTTTCTTCCTGTCTCGCAGGAGGAAGTTCCGCAGAACTCAATTTTGAGAGAGTTCATCGGCGAAAGCAGTTTCCATTATTAGTGGGGACGGTGCTTTACAATATGACATTTTCGTAAATACTGCGTGAAAAGTAGTGCGAGGATTTAGCCTCGCTGATGGTAAAGCGACCTTAAAAGGTTGCACTACATAATGCTAAAGGCAGTATTTACTCTGCGTCTTTTTTGAAGCGTTTTCTTTTGCCTTTTTGCCCCTCTTCCCTTTTCCCTCTTCTTTCTTTTGCTTTTTCTCCGATTTTTTTCTTACATTCATTCCATTTTTTTAATTGCTCGCCGGTCAGCACTTTTTCTATTTGCCCGTCGCCGGCTTTCCGTATCTCTTGTATTTTTCCACGGAAAGTTTTTCTCTCGGCTTCGATTTTGGCGCTGCCTTCTTTGAATATTTCGGAAATTTGTTTTTGCTGTTCTTCAGAGAGGTTAAGTTCTTTTGTTAATCTTTCGATGCGCTTCGGCCGGCGCGTTTCTTTCTTTTTATCCATTTTTTCCATTCTGCTGTTTTTCTTCATGCCATACTCGCACTCTTGTCCGTCATAAGCCCGAGCCGCCATTCCTGCGGTCAGGAGCAGACAGCCGACCCCCAGCCCTTTTAAAATTTCTTTCATAAACGCCTCCATTTTTTAGTGTTTTGTTATTCTACACAGTTAGACGTTCGGTTGCTTTAAAAAGTTACAGATTTCGGGTGCATTTGGTATAATAGCGGCAAATGGACGCCACCCCCAACGGGGCAAGCCTCCCGCCGCCCTGATAAGGAAAAAGAATGGATGAGAAAGAAACGCTGGTTGTAAAGGATTTTAAATTCTTCGGCGGGAAACACTGCCAGACCGCCGCCCTGAAAAACATTCTGGACTATCGCGGTCTGCATTTTACCGAGGAGTTGCTGCTCGGTCTCGGCGGCGGCATCGGATTCATATACTGGTTCAGTAAAAAGATGCCGTTTCCTTTTATCGGAGGCAGGAATTCAAAGGTTGACGAGTTCGTTCTTAAAATCTGCTCCCGCATCGGCGCGTCGGCGGTTATTTCCAAAACGTCAAGCGAAAAGAAAGCGCACGGAGAATTGAAAGAAGCGCTTCGCAGGGATGAGCCGGCTTATCTTTTTGCGGATATGGCTTATCTGCCGTATTTTGAGGCGCCGGAGGAAACGCACTTCGGCGGGCACACGGTTGCCGTCTTCGGCGTGGATGAGAAGACGAATAAGGTCTTTATTTCCGACAGGGGAAGGAAGCGGGTAACGGTCAGTGTTGATGACTTGAAAAAAGCGAGGGGCTCAAAGTTCCCGCCGTTTCCGTCGGAAAACAAGATGCTGAAAATGAAATGCCCTTCAAAACAGGGAAATCTCAAAAAAGGCATTGAAGAGTCGGCGGTGGAGTGCTGTTTGAGCATGATGAAGCCGCCGATAAGGAACTTCGGCCTTGCGGGGATGGAGAAATGGAGCGCTCAGGTGCTCGGGTGGCAGAAGCAGTTCAAAGGTATGAATCTGCTGGGCTGTCTGCTGAACACCTTTATTTACATTGAAATAGGGGGCACCGGCGGTAGCGCGTTCAGGCCTATGTATGCGCAATTTTTGAGAGAAGCGGCCCCCGTGGTAAAAAAACGGGGGTTTATGAAAGCGGCGGATTTGTTTGAGGAGTCAGGTCGGGCGTGGAGTGAAATTGCGGCCGCGGCGCTTCCGGATGATGAGCCCCCGCTCGGAAGGATAAGGGGATTGATGTTTGAAAAGAATAATCTTTTTGAAAATATGCCCGAAGGATATTTGGAAAGAATGGCCGCCATAAAAGATGAGATGAATATGCTGGTTAAAAAGGCGCTCGGGAAACTGTCCGGCGGAAACGTCTCTTTTTTGCTGAGAAATATGAAACGGAAGATTTTAAAATGCCGCGAAATGGAAAAGAAAGCGTTTCAAGAGTTAAGTGAAAATGTTTTTTAGCCCGCCGCGAGGGATTTTTTTTCATCATTGTTGTTAGGCAGTCCATTAGGTAAAATGAAAGTATTGATGAGGAGGGTAATGATGAAAAGATTTGTAACGGTTCTTTTGTGTCTGGTTTTTGCCGGCGGTGTTTTTTGGAATGTCTCTGCGGAAAGTCTGGGCGTCGGCGTTGCGGAGCCCGAGGTAAAAAAAGAAGATGCGGGCGCGGCTCCCGAAGAAAAAGTGGCAGCGACGGAGGAAAAAGATGCTCCTGCTGCGGAAGAAACTTTAGAAGATGCCGCCTGTTGTCCGGCGTCAAACGGGTGCGAAGCAGCAGCCGCCTACTTAAAGGCGGCGAGTTACGCGGAGAATAATTTGCCGGAGGCGGCGGAGAAGGCGTTCGGGGAGATAATAGAAAAATATCCCGGCACGTGGTGGGCGGAAATTTCCTGCGTCAAACTGTCAAAAATGAAGTTGAAGGCGGGGAAAAATGAAGAGGGGATTAAACTGCTTGAAGATTTTTCCGCAAGGTATCCGGGAAGTTTACTGGCTGAGAAATCGGAATTTAATCTCTGCGTGGCGTATGTTCTGAATAAGGATGATGAAAAAGCCGCGGAACGTCTGGAGAAGTTTATTGCCGGGTATCCGTCGAGCGAGAATTTTGCAGAGGCGAAAAAACTGCTGAAAAAAGTTCAAAAGAAGTAAACCCCGCCGGTGCGGACAAATAGGCCGCATCGCTTGCGGCGGAGTAAAAGTGTCCCCGCTGGCAAAACCGCGGGCAATTTGGTTGCTTCCGCCGGCAGATTAGGGGTAAATGCTCGGTCAACCCCCGTGTCATTGCGAGGAGCGGAGCGACGAAGCAATCTCGAGATTGCCACGCTCCCTTTGGTCGCTCGCAATGACAGAAGGGTGTTAAGCGGTCAATGAATGAATATTTACGATTAGGGAGGAATGGATGGCTGATTATTTCGGTGAAGTTCCCCGCGCCCAGTGGAAAACAAAGACGGGTTTTATCCTGGCGGCGATGGGTTCGGCAATCGGCCTCGGCAACATATGGCGGTTCTCGTATCTCTGCTACGATAACGGCGGCGGGGCTTTTCTTGTGCCTTATTTTATTGCGCTGTTCATTGTCGGGATTCCTCTTATGATTCTGGAATTTGCGCTCGGCCACAGGGAGAAGGGTTCCGCCCCTTTGAGTTTCCGCAGGGTTGCCCCGTCGTGGGAATGGGTAGGCTGGTGGTCGGTTATTTTCGTGATGTTCGGCATCGTGATGTATTACTCGGTGATAATTTCGTGGTGCCTGAACTATCTTTTTTATTCCTTTAACCTTTCGTGGGGCGCCGACCCGAATGCCTTCTTTTTTGAAAAGTTTCTCGCTCTGACATCCGGCCCGGGGCAGATAGGAGATGTCCGCACGCCCATTGTGATCGGGCTTTTTTTCATCTGGTTTTTTAACTGGGTAATTGTTTACGGCGGGGTGGAGAAAGGAATTGAACGGGCGAACAAAATTCTGATGCCTCTTCTTTTCGCAATGACGGTAATTCTGGTCGTGTGGGCGGTGAACCTCCCTGGAGCGAGGGGCGGCATTGTCAAGTATCTGAAGCCGGATTTTTTGCTGCTCAGGAGCCCGAAGGTCTGGATTGCCGCCTTTTCGCAGATATTTTTCTCGCTGTCGCTTGGTTTCGGAATAATGATTGCCTACGCTTCGTATCTTCCGCGCAAAACCGACCTTACGGGAAGCGCGATACTCATCAGTGTCGGAAACTGTGTTTATTCGCTGGTCGCCGGCTTTGCCGTCTGGGGAACGCTCGGGTATATGGCGCACATCAAGAATGTCCCGGTTGAGAAGGTTGTAAACCAGTCGATAGGGCTTGCTTTTGTCGCTTACCCGCAGGCAATTTCGCTGATTCCGTCTTTTGCGCGCCTTTTCGGGGTTCTGTTTTTCG
Organism: bacterium; assembly: GCA_043825615.1. Taxonomy (GTDB): domain Bacteria; phylum CG03; class CG03; order CG03; family CG03; genus JBDRMV01. The sequence continues at coordinate 7,037 of JBDRRS010000025.1, forward strand.
GGATTCTCGTTTTTGCAGGGCTTTCCTCGTCAATTTCAATTCTTGAGGCGTTCACTTCCGCCGTGATTGACAAGTTTCGTTACAAAAGGAGGCCGGTGGTTTCCGTTCTGTGTCTTTTCGGTTTTTTGGGAGGAATGCTTTTTACGACGGGAGCGGGTCTCCACTGGCTGGACATCGTTGACCATTTCCTTAACAGTTACGGCCTTATCACCGTCGGAATTATAGAGTGCCTGCTGATCGGCTGGTTCTTCAAGGCGCAGAAGCTGCGGAGTCATATAAACGATGTTTCCGTCACACAGCTCGGCCCGTGGTGGGATTTTTCAATAAAAGTCCTGACGCCCGCCGTTCTGCTGGTGATTCTGATATCAAGTATTTACGGCGAGTTTGCGCAGGCATACGGGGGGTATTCCGTAACCTCGCTGATTCTTCTCGGGCGCGACTGGCTTCTGGCGACGCTCGTTGCGGCTGTTATAATAGCGTATTACCCCTGGAAGCAGAAAGCGTCCTCGTGAAAAAAAGGGAGATGGTAGATAAAGGAGGTTTTTTATGAATGAGTTTGAATTGCCGAAGAAAGTTGGAAAAGGCGTGTTTGGATTTGTGGTGTTTTTTATACTGCTGATAATCATCAGCAAAAGTATTGTTATCATTTCGCCCGGGGTCACGGGAGTTGTCGTGCTGTTTGGGAAAGTGCGCCCGGTGGCGCTCGGAAACGGGTTTCATGTGATAAATCCGCTGGCGAGGGTTTTCAAAATGAGCGTGCGGACAGAAGAATACACGATGAGCGGTGCCTCCTCCGAAGGACAGGTGAGGGGCGACGATTCCATTGAAGCCCTCACGTCCGAAGGGTTGAAGGTAAAGCTGGACTTGACAGCATGGTACCGTCTTATTGAGGACAAAGCGCCGAACGTCTACCAGACCATAGGTTTGCGTTATGAGGCAAAGATTGTGCGGCCGGCTCTTAAAACAGCCATCCGTGACGCCGTGGTGAAGTACACGGCGGCGGGTATTTACACGGAAAAAAGAGCGCAGGTTGTCAGTGATATTGAATTAAGTATAAAAGATTTGCTGGGGGGCAGAGGCATTATTGTTGAAAAGATATTGTTGAGGAACGTTATTCTTCCGCAGCGTCTGATGGACGCCATTGATATAAAGCTCGCTGCCGAGCAGGAAGCGCAGAAAATGGAATTTGTGCTTATGAAAGAGGTAAAAGAAAAGGAAAGAAAAATTGTTGAAGCCGAGGGGGTAAAAAAATCAAATCAGATTATAGCGGCGGGTCTTACGGAAAGATACTTGAAATGGTACAGGATAGATATAATGAAACAACTCATCAATTCACCGAACAACACCGTAATTTTCATACCCGAGGATATGAAGACATCCCCGATTATTAATATTCCGTCAGGCAGTAAATAAAATCGCCGCCGAAGAGTGAGTTTCAGCCGGCGAGAATAATTTTGAGGGTTATTTTTTGGCTTTGCCGAGAATTCTGAAGACCTTTGTTCCGCAAGCCGGGCATTCGCCTTTCATTGCTTTCATTCCGTTTTTCATAACGACTTCCTTACCATTTTTAATTTCAACCTGCTCTTTGCATTTCATGCATCTTCCCTGTGCCATTTTAATTACCTCCGTAAAACTTTATCCGAACCGAATTATATTATTTACCTAATTATTGCGGCGGCGTCAACCCCCCCCCTGCCGTAGCGGGGTCTTTCATTATTTTGGGCCGCTTGCTGTCTTCTTGAAATTTTCGTCGAGCATTTTTACGAGCCCTGCGAGGAAGATACAGCCGAAGCCGGTAATAAAAACCGGCGCCGGTTTCAGCATCCTGCAAATAACGGGAATCCCCGTTGAGTTGAATATTTCCGCCGCTTCGGGGAAATGAGCGGCGGCTAATTCCGTCCCGAATCTTCCGAAACCGTAGATGATGACCGTTAATGTTCCGATGGCGCCCGCCGTGGCCATTACGGGTGTAGCGAAGTAATCGGAAATTATCCTTGAGAACAGCGACGGTTCTTTAGGCATGGAATTTTTTATACTGCTGTATTTTTTGTCAAAAGCGGCGAGAAGCTGCCGGCCGAGTTTGGTTATTTTGCCGTCAACGGTTTGCAGTTCGATGGCCAGTTTTTTCCGGGTGATGTGTTCGTCGCGTATTGCGGCGGTTAAATTTTCGTGAAAGAGGAATTCTATGACGTCGCCTTGTTCTTCAAAACCCGCTTCCTCTACGAAATGCCGGATTGCGTCTTCTTTTTCCAGCTGCACCGCTTTTTCGGATTTGGCTTCAAGGTTTGCCCTTATTTTTCTGACAATCGCTTCAATTTCATTAGGGTCTTTTGCATGAGATAAGAGATTGTTGAGTTTAATGAATATGTCAGGGCCGTCGGGTTTTCCCCCCGAGAATATTCCTAATTTTTTTTCTATAGCGGTTACTACGTCAGGGTTTAGTATAAACAGTTTGCTGCCTATTCTTTCTCTCCTTTTCTTTACGATAAAATCTATCAGAGCGGGGTTGACTCCCGTGCCAACGAGTATTTTTTCGTACTTTTGAAACGCCTTTTCAATTTTGAGCGCCGCTGTTTTTTTCCTGATAACAGGAATTATCCTGAGAATGTTTTCTGAAATTCTGCCCACCTCGGAGATTACTATTTTCCCCTCCGTTATTCTTGAAATTGAGGACTCCAGAGTGCTCTGCAGGTCAAAAATCTGTTTTTCTATGGATTTTATAGGGTCTTCGGGTTTTGCCGCCGGGTTTCCGTTTTTCCGAATTTGTTTTTGTTCCGGCATTGTTCGGTATTCCTCCATTAAAGGGTTTTACGGTAATTTTATATCAATAATCCCGCGCCGCTGTCAATCCGCGTGTGTTGCACTGCTTTAAATCATTTAGAGTTGCCGGTGTGTAAGGGGACAGGTTATAGTTGGGGACAGGTCTTCAGCCCTGTCCCCTTCCATAAACCCTGTCCCCTTACATAGAGGGTTTTATCAGGAATGCTTGTTATTCGTTTGCGGTCGCAGATGCGCCGTGGCGCGTCAAATGTCGTCCCGGGGCGGGGTAAACCCGCCGATAAACCTTTTGTAATTTATCAATATCTCATTATTGCCGGGGTCGATTCCAAGCGCCCTTTCAAATTCTTTTTTTGCCTCTTCGCGCAGCCCTTTTTTGACATAGCAGATTGCAAGATTATTATAGGCGCGGACATACCGTGGATTAATTCTTATCGCCTCCTTGTGACACAGGATTGCCTTATCCGGATGACCTGTTTTCTCAAAGCAGAGGCCTAAACTTGTGTAGGCGTTAAAAAAATCCGCCTTTATCTTAATTGCCTTTTTATACCACGGGATTGCCGTATCATACTGCCCCTGCCTGTAATATGCATTCCCGAGATTATAAAGAGCGGGAGGAAAATCAGGGTCCGCCTTCAGGGCTTTCCCGTATTCCTTAATTCCTTTTTTTATTTCGCCTTTTCTCACATAGCAGATTCCTAAATTCGTATGCCCACTCTTATCCTGGGGATTTAATTTTACCGCTTTTTTATATTCCTTGAATGCGTTTTCTTCCTGCCCTTTTTTATCATAGGCGACCCCGAGATTATAATGGGCGCTTGCGAGGCGGGGATTTATTTTAAGCGCTTTTTCATATTGAAGAACGGCGTCTTCAACATCTCCCCGTGAGTTATAGATATTCCCCAGATTCACATACGCAATATCAAAGTTCGGCCATTTTTCGATCGCGCTCGCATATTCTTCCTCCGCTTTTTTCTTATACCCGAAAGAAGAAAAGAACACGGCTCTTGCAAAATGAGAGTGCGAGGAATCCTCCGATTTTTCCGGTACGGGTTCTATTTTATTTAAATCCACGCGGTTTTTTACGAGGATTTTCCGGTTTGCCGCATTGTTTTTAAGAAAGATTGACGAAATATCGTCTAAATATACCAATTCCCAGTTACCGTCTTCCTTTATTCTCTTCAGGACGTCCTCTAAAAAAACAGAGGAATGAAGGAAAAAAATGCAATTAATATTGAATTTTCTCATTGTCTCTTTCCAGAGATTTTTATCGGCGATTAAAGACCCGTAGTAATAAAAAAAATCATCTCCGTAGACCTCAAGCCGGCCGTCAAAGAATATCTTCTCTTCCGGAAAAAGTTTCCAAATCAGATATCCGCCGATGGTGAAACTGTTAAAAATTCTTCCTTTTATATTGTTTTCAATAAGGAAATCCACTGCCCGGCGGGGTAAGAATGGCGACGTTTTGATGCCGAATCTTTTGGACATCTTGTTCCTTTTCCAGTACCTGTTTGTTGAAACATCATATATTGAAAAAGAAAAAATAAAAACAAGCGCGAGCGAGAATGCCGTTATAATTTTTTTACGTATATCCGAGGGCTTTAACCTGTCAAAAAAACTGTTAAGGTTCAGCATTATTACCGGCGCGGAAACAATTGAAAAGAGAGCCATATTTCTTCTTGCGGATAAGGCAAGATACAGGAACGGGAGCCAGATAAGGATGTATTTTATTTTTACTTTCTTTATGTTGAGCCAAAAAGAAATTATTGAAATAATTACAATGCCTTTAAAGAAAATCAGGTGCTCAGTCGGCATAAATCCTGAAAACGGCGCCTGAAATTCATCAATCACTCTTTTATAGATATTTGATTTTATACCGATTCTTGTAAAAAGCGTAAAAGGAAACAGAACCCCTTTATAAGTATAGGGATTCAGGAAACATGCGAAGATTGACAGAATAAAAATTTTAATCAGTTTCTTGTCAGGGTTTTTTTCGAGCAGATAGCAGAAAATAAGGAACGGTCCGATTATAAAAAGCCCCTCGGTGTTTACCCATAAAACCTGAAGAACCGGCAGGAGCCATACAAATTTTTTCTTTTCAAGGATAAAAAGGTAAGATGCTATAAAAAAAAATGTGAAAATTTCAGGCCTTACAAGAAACCTTTCACTCGCGACCTGAATGACAAGAAAAAAAACAAAAAGAGAAATAATCTCATTCTTCTTCCGCCAGCTGACTTTATAGAGAATAAAAAATGCGGCAAGCAGAACAACCGTTTTAAGAGCAATCAAGCCGCCGACGGCTGCGATTTTATAAAAAACGAATGCGGTAATCTGGAACAGCCAGTGGAGGTTAATCCATTCATGCTGCGGAACGGTATAAGAGAAAATGTCCTTCGCAGGAATTTTTAACCCGCTAAGTATGTATTCCCCTGTTTTAAGATGCCACCAGATATCGGGATTTGCCAGATTGTGAAGTGAAAAAATAGCAAGAAGGGTAAATAGCAGAATAAAAAGAATTAAATTCAATTTTTTCATTTCGCTACCTTATAAATCTCAACCCATCCATCTCTATATACAGGCCTCGTCTGGGGTCTAAAAAATGGAAACAATTCTTTTTCCCTCGGCCCATAAAATACATAATCAACTTCTGGGGGAATCACATTTCCTTTTGTGTTAAAAACATTAAGAGCCGCCTGATACCTTTTTTTCCATTTCAACTGGAGTCTTTTTACATACACAAAATAGCCTATATAAATAGCCCTTTCCTCCTCAACAAGTGGAATATCATTAAAAAACCTTGGGGGAAGAACGAGGAAGATTGACTTTTTTGGCGTATTTCTTCGTATCCATCTTAATGATGGCTCAATCTTCTTGTAATATTTCTTTTCCATAACTATGCATGCCGAATGTTCCGTAAAAGGTGTATGGTTTTTTACTGCATGGTAGATAAATGAACTATATGAAATAAGAACTACAACTATTAAAAACCTTACCCGCTTAAGGGAGAAATTATCTATTTTATCGGAAATCAAAAATGCAACAGTTAAATTTAAAATAAAAATGTAATAGAATCTGTTAAAAAAACTTGCAAATAAATTGGCAAAAAACATAATACAGTATTTCGGCCGGTGAGAACTAAAAATAAAAGGGAGGAAAAGAAAGATATGCTTAATTGGTTCAATCGGGTTTGGGAAAAACCCGCCTCTAAAAACTCCCGTCTGTCGGTAAGAATGAATCGGCAACATTTCTGCTTTATGCCCGTATTTAAAAAGCAGAATGTAGACAAAAAGTCCGCAGGACAGAAAAATTAAAGGAATGATATTTTCTTTTTTCCGCCGGTAGAGGTAATAGCCAAAAAAGTAAAACAGAGCGGACACGGCAACCTGGCCGTGCAAAAAAGGAAGGATAAGCGCGGAAAAATATTTCAGGGCTTTATTTTTACGCTCAAAGACGGCAATAAGAAAAAAAAGATAGAATGGAATATGACAGAAAGCGCGGGCAAGAAAGTCAATTCCCGCCGGATTTATTTTCCAGAAGGGAGAACTGCAGCATAGAAAAATAAAGGATATGATTTCCCATTTTTTTGGAAAATACCTTTTTACAACAAAGAGGAAGGCAAAGAGCCAAAGGATATTCAAAACCCTTAAAGCAATATTCGGATTAAGGAAAAGCATTAAAATGGAAAGAGGGATGCAGGTTATCCAGTTCTGGGTAAAAATAATCCCCGCATAGATAGGATTATTGGGTGGAAAACGGTTGAGAATTTCCCGTCCTATCGAGATATAGTAATGCATGTCGCCGTTATAAGGCAAATTGAAATGGAAGGTCTTTTCAGAAGGGGAATAGGTTCCGATTAAAAGTTGCGCTGATATAAAAGTCGTAAGAATTAATATCGGAAAGACCTTTGAAAGGCATTGCAGGAGTTTACCTTTAACATCTGTGTTCATATTTTTATTTTTTGAGGTATTTTTCTCTCACTTCGTTATCCGTCAGCCCCGTGTGACGGCGGATGCTCTTCACTAAATCTGCAATTACGGACTGGTGTTTTTCTTTCTGCAACCTCTTTATAAGCGCCTTTTTCACGTCGTTCCCCATAACGTCCCCGAGATATGAGGCGCATTTCAATTTTATCACGCTATTTTTGTTTTGGAGATTTTTGATAAGAATTTTCTTCGATTCTTTATCCCCGTATTTTGCCAGAACCCAGCATGCGCTGATTAAAATTTCCGGATCGGTTTCTTCTTTCAGTACTTTTTTGAGAACCGGAAAGAAATATTTTTCTCCCTGATACTCGCATACCCTTACGGCCAGGACCCGGATTTCTTTCTTGGGGTCTTTAACGAGTTTTTTTAAAGGGGCTTCTAACGACCCGGATTTTATCTTTTTTCCTGCAAATGCCATTAAAACGGGCCACCTTACTTTATGGGACGGGTGGCTTAAATACCGAGTTAAGAATTCAGCGTCTTCTTCCAGGATGTTATTCAAAATGCGATGCAGAAAATCCGCAAGTGGCTGGTCGTGGGGCATAACTATGTAATATCGATACCAGTCAACTTTTTCAAAAAGCGGGACTATTTCGGGAAAGCCGTCTTTCCCCTTTTTTGCGAGTTCCGCGACTTTTTCCGGAGAGACATCTTCCTGCCGGGAAAAAACGTTAAACGGCGCGCAGCAGAGCATCAGAAAAACAATAAACCCGGACAAATTTTTTTTCAGCATCATATTATTTTCAAAAAGGCCTTCCGAGAATCTTCTGCCGTATTTCCCTGTCCGTCTGTCCCGTGTGGTATCTTAAATTTTTTACAAGTTCCGCTATCACTCCTTCATTTTTCTCTCTCTTCAGTGCGGAAACCAGTATTTTTTCCGCCCATTTCTCTTTTATCCTTCCGAGGGAAGCCGCTGTTTGCATTCTTATCCGGGCGTCGTTGTGTTCTATTGTCCCGCCGAGCGTCCTTTTACCTTTTTCGTTCCCGAGCTGTACGAGGGCTTCGGCGAGGGGAACTTTCACAAGGGCGTCCTTTTCATCTGACTTGAGAATCGCGCTTAAGAGCCGCGGTTTTCCGGAACTTTTACGGGAAAGAATTGAGATGATTCGCGCGCAGTTAAACCGGTTTTCCTTTTTTCCTGTTTTTAAAACGCTTTCCAAACCGTCAATTATCCATTCTGTTTTAACCGAGTCCAGCGCCGGCTCAATCCGCGCGTAAATCACGTCAAGGATGCCTCTTCGTATCCTCCCGGAGGAATCTTTCAAATGGCTTGAAATAAGACCTATCGCCGCCGGTTCTTTTTTGACGATTTCAAGGAGAACATCTTTAAGGTCATTGGCAAGAATCTGCGAAAGGTCATTCCCGGCATAAAGTTTCCAGTCAATCTTATCAAACAAGGGAACGAGCCGGCTGATTGAGTCCTTTCCGGTCTTTACCAAATCCTGTTTTAAAGCAGGGGGAATCTCTTCGGTTGCTGAAAATAAATCAAGTTTCTTCATTGCGCATTCTCCCTACGTCAGATTTTGTTTCAGGCGTCCCTGCAATTTTATATCAATAATCCCGCGCCGCTGTCAAATTAACTGTAAATATTCAGTAAACACCGTATTTGTCATTGCGAGCGTCCCGAGTGAAACGAGGGAACAGCGTGGCAATCTTGAGATTGCTTCGGTCATTTCATTCCCTCGCAATGACACGCCGTTCACTGAGCTTTTACAATTAACTGCACAAATTAATTGCGCGCCTCTTGACAAGTTTTTCGGGTTTTTGTAATTTAGCACCTAAATCGGTAGAGTGATAAAACAAGTGTAAAAGGAGGCAGTTATGAAATTCAAGCCGCTTGGAGACAAGGTTCTTGTTGAACCCTCAAAGGAAAAGGAGAAGAGCAGCAGCGGGATTATTATTCCCGACACGGCGAAGGAAAAACCGCAGGAGGGCAAGGTTATTGCGGTAGGTTCCGGAAAAAGAGACGATTCGGGGAAACTCATCCCGATGGATGTGAAGGCCGGCGATAAAGTTATCTACGGAAAGTATGCCGGCACCGAAATCAAACTTGAAGGAAAGGACTATGTGATTGTGGACCAGTCGGATATCAGCGGGATACTGGAGTAAAATTTAGGAACTAAGTATAGAGGAGGAAGAGATGGCAAAACAGTTAAAATTTGGTCATGACGCTTTTTCTGCGCTGCAGAAAGGAATCGAGCAGCTCGCCGATGCCGTAAAAATTACGCTCGGGCCGAAAGGAAGGCACGTGATTCTTGACAAAAAATTCGGTTCGCCGACGATTACAAACGACGGCGTGACGGTTGCAAAAGAGATTGAGCTGCAGGACCCTTTTGAAAACATGGGAGCCGAGCTTGTTAAAGAAGTCGCTTCAAAAACAAACGATGTCGCCGGCGACGGCACGACGACGGCGGTCGTTCTTGCGGAGGCGATTTTCAAAGAGGGTATGAAGAACATCACGGCGGGAGCGAGCGCTGTCCACATAAAAGCCGGGATTGACAAGGCGGTTAAAATTGCCGTGAGCGAGATCAAAAAAAGCGCAAAGAAAGTGAGCGCTGGCGAACTTGAGCAGATAGCCACTATTTCCGCGAATTCCAAAGAAGTGGGACAACTCATTGCCGAGGCGATAGGCAAAGTCGGTAAAGACGGCGTCATCACCGTGGAAGAGGGGAAAACATCGACGACCACGCTTGACGTCGTGGAGGGTATGCAGTTTGACAGGGGCAACATTTCCCCGTACTTTGTGACGGATGCCGAAAGGATGGAGACGATTCTTGATGACCCTTACATCATCATCACGGATAAAAAGGTTTCGTCAATGCAGGACATGCTGCCGCTTATTGAAAAAATTGCAAAAAGGGGCAAATCGTTTCTGCTGATTGCCGACGAAGTCGAAGGGGAAGCGCTTGCGACGCTGGTCGTGAACAAACTCCGCGGAATTCTCAAATGCGCCGCCGTGAAAGCCCCGGGTTTCGGCGACAGAAGGAAAGAGATGCTCGGCGATATCGCGACCATTACGAAGGGCACCGTGATTTCGGAAGACGTCGGGATGAAACTTGAAAAAGCGGAACTTGATATGCTCGGCTCCGCAAAAAGAGTGACGATTGACAAGGAAAATACGACAATCGTTGAAGGCAGGGGAGCCAAAAAAGATATTGACGCGCGAATCGGTCAGATAAGAAAGCAGATTGAGGAAACGGATTCGGATTACGACAAGGAAAAACTTGAGGAGCGTCTCGCTAAACTTGCCGGCGGCGTTGCTGTAATCAACGTGGGCGGCGCGACGGAAACCGAGATGAAGGCAAAGAAATTCAAGGTTGAGGACGCGATGCATGCGACGCGCGCGGCCGAGGAAGAAGGCATCATTCCCGGCGGCGGCGTGATGCTTATCAGGGCGATTGAAAAAATAAAAGAAACCAAGTACGCGGATTCCGAGGAGCAGACGGGCGCCAACATCGTGATGAAAGCGCTTGAAGCGCCGATGAGGGAAATTGCCAGAAATGCCGGTCAGGAAGGAACGGTGGTCGTGCAGGAAGTCAAAAAACGGGGCGGCAACATCGGGTTTGACGCCGACAAGGGCGAGTTCGTCGATATGCTGAAAGCCGGCATTGTTGACCCTGTAAAAGTCGTAAGGACTTCTCTTGAAAACGGCGCCTCGATAGCAGCTGTTCTTCTGACGACGGAATGTCTTGTCACGGACATTCCCGAAGAAAAGAAGGAAATGCCCGGGATGCCCGGCGGCGGCGGAATGTATTAAGAAGTTTAATGGGGTCTGTAAGAAGTTTAATGGGGTCAGGTCTTGCAATAATACATTAGGCATATGCCGATAATGCATTTTTTCCGGAAGTGATGTTGCATTAAGGCCTGACCCCGTATTTTTCTGCGGGTTTTTCAGGAGCCCCCGCGCGGCATATTAAACAGGAAAAAGTGCGGCCGTTTTCTTTTTCCCGTCGGTTTTTTTAAGTGGACAGTTTACAACCTGTACTCTAATAAACAGTATTTATCAAGAAATCCCAAATTACCCCTTGACAAATTGGTTAAACCGTATTATACTTATACTGAAAGCAGTTAGAGGGTATAATGAATAAAAAAATATTTACCACTCAGGATGTTTCACGCATGTTGTCATGCGACCTAACTACCGTTATAAAATGGGTCAACGAAGATAAATTAAAAGCGTACAAAACACCCGGCGGACACAGAAGGATTGAGGGACCGGATCTGGTTGACTTTGTAAAAAAATTCAAACTTCCTTTCCCCGATGAATTGAAAGAGGAAAACCGCGTTCTCATTGTGGATGACGATCCTGATTTTGTCAGTCTTACGGCGGGATATCTGCAGAAGGTTGATAACATCCGCATTGACAGCGCCAACGAAGGTTTTATGGCGGGCGAGAAGGTCATTTCGTTTAATCCTCACGTGGTAATTCTTGACGTAAAACTTCCCGGGATTGACGGCTACGAGGTCTGCAGGAGAATAAAAGAAAGGGAAGAAACCAAGGGTATCAAAATCGTTGTGGTAACGGCGTACGATTCTCCGCAGGACAGGCGCAACGCCCTTGAAAGCGGCGCCGACGTTTATTTTGCAAAACCGCTGAAATCAGACCAGTTCGTAAGTACAGTAAAAAAATTTCTGACGTAATGAAAAAAAATTCCGTTTTTCAGAATGGCTTTTTGTTTTCGAAAGTGGCAAGTAAACAGTGCAATGGTTACTTAAAAAAAATGGAGGTGTTATTATGACAAGTGCAAGAAGGATTCGGCTGGAGAAAGGGCTTTTGAAGGTTTGTGAAGTCGCCGAGGAAGCCGGCGTGAGACCGTCAACCGTGAAATTTTACAACGAGCGGGGGCTTATTGACGTTACCGCTTACACCAGGGGCGGCTACCGGCTGTTCGACAGAGAGAAAACGGTGAAAAGAATCATCGCCATCCGCCAGATGACGTCCAGAAGAATGGCGCTGGCGCAGTTCGCCGTTTAACAAAATATGGCAAAACGTTCTTTTGAAAGTTTTTGCGCAAAATGTTGAAACCGGAAAATAAAATAAATATGAGAAGCGGTGAAAATTGCTTTTCTCCGGAAAAACCCTTGTCAAGGGAAGAGGTAAAAGGGTTCATAAAACAGGGGAAGGAATGTCTTAACGAATTGATTCCGCTCCTGAATTTGATTAACTGGGAAAAATACGGGGAAAAGACGGACGAATGGCCGCTTGCCCGCGACCTCCGCTTTGTTATCGGAGAAATAATCAGAAACGACAGCGGAGCGGTGCCCGACATTGCGCGTTTTCTGAAAAGTTCCGCCTGGCGAATCAGGTGGGGAATAATTTCCGTTCTTTTAGACGAAGAAGTAAAGGACCCTGCACTTGTCCCTTTTCTAATTCTTCTTCTGGAAGATGAAAATAAGTCAATCCGCCGGGGAGCCGTCCGCCTTCTTGCCGTCCAGCCTGCGGAGGATGCCGGCGCAATTCTCGCCGAAGTTCTCGTAAACGAAAAAGACCAGTTTGTTCTTATAGACGTTGCGAAAGGCCTGCTTGAAAGGGGCGATTCGCGCGGGGAAAAAGTTATGAGGAAAATTCTTTTTGAGTCGCCTCACTGGGCTGCGCGCGCTTCGGCGGCAAGGTGTCTGGGAATTGTGAAAAACAACGAAGCGTTTAACCTTCTGACCGAGGCCCTTCCGAAAGAAGGTTTTCAGCCGGTGGTTGCTCAGATAATAGAGAGCATCAGAAGACACACCGGCCTTACTGATGACGATGTCCGCAGGAGGTGGCTGAATGTCCGCTAAAAATGTATTTATCCCTGTAGAGACCGCCCAGCGGCTCGGCAATATCCGGAGGAAAGAGATTTTACCTCTCCTGAAAAAAGCAATAAGAAAAGAAAAGAGCAGTATGGTGGTCGCCGCTCTTGTAAGTTCCATCCGCAGGCACACGGGCAAGACGGACGATGAGGTGAGACAGGAGTATATCGGGATGCCGTTATTGAAATGAAAATGATTAGGAGATTAGCCGATGTCTGATTTGGTGCCGGTTGAAGTGATAGCGAATAAGATTTTTTTAATTCGCGGACAAAAGGTGATGCTGGATCGCGACTTAGCGAAACTTTACGGAGTTAGTACGGGAAGATTGAATGAACAAGTTAAAAGAAATGGCAAAAGATTTCCTGTCGAATTTATGTTTCAGCTGTCAAAAGAGGAATTCAATAACTTGATATCGCAGTTTGCGATATCAAGATGGGGAGGAATAAGAAAACTGCCGTTTGTTTTCACTGAACATGGTATCGCGATGCTCTCAAGCGTGCTTAATAGCGATAGAGCAATAGCAGTGAACATACAAATAATAAAAACTTTTATCAGGATGAGGCAGATGATGCTCTCGTATAAAGATTTGAAAGAAAAAATAGAAAAAATTGAATCAAAATATGATAAGCAATTCCGGATTGTGTTTCAGGCGTTGAAGCAATTGCTGGAGCCGAAACCGGTTCCGCCGAAGGGAAAAGTAGGATTTTAAGTGAATAAAAAAATGAGAACCGTCCCCATTCTTTTCGATTGGAGGAGAAATGGACATAGTTAAATTTGAGGAAGTGGCGAATAAAGTCATTGAGATAAGAGGGGAAAAGGTTATCCTTGACAGCGATATTGCCGCCCTTTATGGGGCGTCAACGAGGGATATTAACAAGGCGGCTAAAAACAATCCGGATAAATTTCCCGAAGGTTATATCTTCCATCTTACAAAAGAGGAGAAAACGGAGGTGGTGGAAAATTTCCACCACCTTAAAAAATTACGATTTTCTCCGCAACTGCCAAAGGCGTTTACGGAAAAAGGGCTTTATATGCTTGCTACGATTTTGAAAAGTTCCCGCGCCGCACAAACGACAGTAGCGATAATAGAGACATTTGCCAAACTTCGGCATCTTACCAGGAACATAAAAGAACTTTCTGTGACCGGGGATAAATCCGCTCAAAAAGCGCTTATGAGGGAAAGCGGAGTTTTGGCGGCTGAAATTTTCGATGAAGGATTGGAAACTATCGGCAGCGAAACGACGATTGAAGTTAACTTTGCGGTGCTGAAACTTAAACACACTGTAAAGAAAAGAAGAAAATGATAGAAAAAATGTTTGAAGATTCCGGTTCCGCCGAAGAGAAAGATAGGATTTTGAAAATATGAAAAAATTATCTGAAAGCAGACAAGCGCATTTATTTGTAGTGTGCGAGATTGCTCGCATTAAAGAGGCGAACGCCGACTTCAGGGCCTGCTTTGTCTATTTCGGTCTTGCTTTCGCGCAGAGAATTGGAATGATTAGGAGATTAGCCGATGTCTGATTTGGTGCCGGTTGAAATTATTGCTGGGAAAATTTTTCTCATCAGGGAGCAAAAGGTTATGCTGGACAGGGATTTGGCTGGTTTATATGCGGTGGAAGTTAAATATTTAAAAAGGCAGGTAAAAAGAAATAATGAGCGTTTCCCCGAAGATTTTATGTTTCAATTGTCAAAAGAAGAATTTGAAAATTGGAGGTGCCAATTTGTCACCTCCAAATCTGATAAAATGGGATTACGTTACCGGCCGTTTGCATTCACAGAACATGGTATTTTAATGCTTTCATCGGTGTTAAATAGTAAAAGGGCAATAACGGTTAATATACAAATAATGAGGACATTCGCACAGATGAGGCAGATGATGCTCTCGTACAAAGATTTGAAAGAAAAAATAGAAAAAATTGAATCAAAATATGATAAGCAATTCCGGATTGTGTTTCAGGCGTTGAAGCAATTGCTGGAGCCGAAACCGGTTCCGCCGAAGAGAAAAATAGGATTTTAAATGATTAAAAAAATGAGAACCGTCCCCTTTCTTTCCTATGTTTTCCATTGCAAAAGGAGCAAAGAGAAATGGTAAAACCAAATCCTTTCACTCCGAAATCGGGTTCAGAACCGAAAGTATTCATCAACAGGGATAAAGAAATGGATTTTTTTCTTAAAAGGATTGAAGAATCTAAACGGGGGAATATTAATCATTACATCGTTAATGGCGTATGGGGTTCCGGCAAAACAAGTTTATTGAGATATTTCAAATTGCTTGCTCAAGAGCAAAAATGCGCCGGTTGTTATTTTATAGCAAAGGAATTAACGGAAAATATAACTGATATGGAAATAAGCGCACACATCATACAATCGGTAGTAAGAAACATCCCCTATAAGTTATCGGAAAAAAATAGCAAGTTATTTAAATTGGTTAAGGGCTTTGGAATTCAGATATTGGGTTCCGGTTTCAATTTTTCGTTTCAGGTTGAGAAAGATAAATTTATTGACTCTCAGATATTTCTTATGGATGGTCTGCTGAGTATTTGGAAAGATATTGCTAAATATACCGGCTTATTGGTTGTGCTGATTGATGATGTGCAGAATTATTCAAAAGCGCAGAGGATTTTTACATCTTTGAAGAATGTGCTCTCGGATAAAAATATCATAGATAAAACAAAAATTTTATTTATTTTGAGTTCAACAATTGAGGGCTGGAAACCGTTTATTAAGATGAATCATCCGATAGGTCGTTTCTTTATACCGAGGGCGGAGTTAGGAAATTTTGATAAAGAAAGCACTGTTAAATTAATTGATGCCATTTTGGAGAATACAGGCGTCATCTTTACCGCTTCCGTAAAAGATAAAATGTTCAAATATACGGACGGACATCTCTTCCGAATACACGCAATTGGCAGGGCGCTCTATGACAATGAAAGAAACGGTAAAGTAACGGATAAAGAATGGGAAAAAGGATTTGAAGAAGCGCTGTTTTATCTGGGAAACGCGGTTTATGAGGGAGTGGTTGAAGGAATAAGTGAGAATGAGATAAAAATAATCAGGGCGCTAAATTTATTCGGTGATAATAAAATGAGTGACATTAGTCGGAAAGTTAAGATTTCCGGCATAAATGTCTATCTCCGTCGACTGGTTGATAAGGGTATATTGATGGCTTTCAAACGCGGGGAATATGTATTTAACGATAAGATGCTGGGTGTGTATTTGCAAAATAACAGAAATAACAAAAAATGAACGATTTTGTGATTTTTGTTATTTTTGGGCGGAAAGACGGGAAAAATAGGATTTTAAATGATTAAAAAAATGCTCCTGAAACTTGGAAAGTTTGGGAAATTAATTACCGGAGTTTACCCCGCTATTTGCGGGGTTCCCATTTTTTTCCGGAGGATGAAAAATTATCTTTTGAAAAAGAGAAAAAGGACGGCGGTAATTGAGGCGAACTGCCCAATCCAGAAAATGAACATCCATTTGATGAGTTCCGCCTTCATTTCCCGCATTTCAATGCGAAGATTTGCCAAATCTTCTTTTGTCGCTGCTTTTAATTCAGCCAGATCACCTTTTGTCGCCACCTCACTAAATAAAGCAGAATTGTTTGTTTCCAGAGCGGTTTCTACTGCTTCCGCAATTTTGGTTGCCTGTTTTTCATCAAAAGCCGGGCGGAGAACTTCAAAAACTTTTAATGTGTTTGCGTATGCCATGAAAACCTCCTGTTTTAATTATAGCAGGAAAAGAAAGTTTGTCAAGTGGTCAGATGATTAAAAAAATGCTCCTAAAACTCGGGAAATTTGGGAAATTAATTACCGGAGTTTACCCCGCCATTTGCGGGGTCCCCATTTTATGAAGAAATTAGCTGAAAGCAGAACGAGGTATTTTGAAGAGGCGAACGCCGACTTCAGGGCCTGCTTTGTCTATTTCGGTCTTGCTTTCGCGCAGAGAATTGGAATGATTAGGAGATTAGCCGATGGCTGATTTAGTGCCTGTAGAAATGATAGTAAGTAAGATTTTTTTCATCAGGAGTCAGAAAGTGATGCTTGATAAAGACCTTGCGGAATTGTACGGCGTAAAACCGATTAGGTTGAGAGAGCAGGTAAAGAGAAACAAAAAAAGATTTCCGGAAGATTTTATGATTCAACTTACGCAGAAAGAACTGGAATTTGTGGTATCGCATTTTGCGATACCATCAAAAAAATATTTTGGTGGCTATTTGCCTTATGCTTTTACAGAGCAGGGCGTGGCGATGCTTTCAAGCGTGCTTAATAGTGAAAGGGCAATAGCCGTTAAT
>JBDRRS010000026.1:0-63161 GCA_043825615.1 bacterium
CGGCGGTCTCGCGAAAAGCGTAAAAAAATACGGGTGTATTTTTGATTACGGCGCTCACGGATACCATTCAAACAAAAAAGAAATACTAAAAATTTTTAAACAGCTCGCGGGGAATTTTACGGTTCGGGAGAAAAACGTTAAAATAAATTTTCTCGGGAAGTATTATAAATATCCGCTGGAAGCATTTGACCTGGCAAAGAAACTTGACCCTCTCCTTTCGTTTGTGTGTTTTCTGGATTTTGTGATAGCAAGAGTAAAGAGAAGAGTTTTTAAGAAAAAAGACGATTCGATGGAGGACTGGATTGTAAACCGATTCGGAAGAAAGATTTACGATATTTACTTTGGGCCGTATTCAACAAAAGTGTGGGGTGTTTCTCCTTCCCGGATAGCGGCTTCCTTTTCGGAACACAGGATACCGCATTCTTCTCTTTTGGAACTTGCTCTGAAATCTTTCTGGAAGGGAAAGGGAAAAATAACGGGTAAGGAGCATCCTTACGCCCCGCTTGTTGTTGAGTTTCTTTATCCGGAAATCGGGGCAGGGGTTATCCCTGAAAATATTCTATTGAAAATCAAAGAAAAAAACGGGCGGATTCACCTGAACTCAAATGTTAAAAAAATCTATGAGGGAGAAGGCGGCGTTAAACGGATTGTTTATTTTGAAAACGGCAGAGAAAGAGAAATCCTCTGCGACGGTGTGATTTCCACAATTCCGGTTCCGGAACTCCTTGGGGCAATTGAACCTCTCCCGCCACAGGAGGTTCTTTCGGCTGCTTCGGAATTGAAATACAGGGCGATTGTCTTTGCCTGTCTTGTCGTTAACCGCCCGTCTGTCATTCCCGCCCAGTCAATATATTTTACGAAAAAAGTTTTTAACCGCTTAAGCGACATGAGAAAACTCGGAGCGGTTTCCGCGAGCCCCCCGTCAAAAACGTTGATTATTGCCGATATAATGTGTGATAAAGATGATGAAATATGGAACGAAAAGGATGAAGTTATTTGCGGAAAGGTGATAAGGGACATTGAAGCAGAGGGTTTCATAAGAAAAGAAGAAGTCGAAAATTCGTTTACTTTAAGATACGAACACGGCTACCCCGTATATCTCAAGGGTTACAAAGAGAATCTTGACAGAATTGCGGGATATTTCGGTAAAACGGATAATTTTCTTATTTCGGGAAGGCAGGGGCTTTTCAAATATGTCGATATGGATTTGGCGCTGGAGATGGGTTTTAAATGCGCGGAATACTTTATTCGGAAAAAGAAGAAAGAGGCCTATGAAAATCTGTCGTATGAGGAAAAGTTCTTTGCGTAGCGATGAGTAGAATAGCATTTGTTCAGAATCTTTCCTTCGAATATTTGGGATTTGCTTATTTAGCCGGCATCTTAAAAAAAAATAAACACCGTGTCGAAATATTTATAGGGGACGGCGGCCGGAAGATGATATCCGAAATAATCAGTTACGAACCGGATATTATCGGTTTTTCCTGTACGACGGGCGTTCACCGCCAGTGTTTAAAAATTGCCGGGGAACTGAAGAGAAAAATTAAAACCCCCATCATCTTCGGAGGGCCTCACCCTACATATTTTCCTGAAATAATAGAGCACCCGGCGGTTGACATTGTCTGCATAGGCGAGGGGGAATATGCGGTATTGGAGTTGGCCGGACTGATTGACAGGAAGGAAAACATTTCCGCCGTGAAGAACTGCTGGGTAAAAAGTAACGGGAAAATAGTGAAAAACGAACTGAGGCCGCTTGTTTCAAATCTGGACAGTTTACCTTTTCCCGACCATGAGGCCTATTACAGGAAGTACCCGTATCTTGATAAGTCCTTGAAAGTGTTTATGACGACGCGCGGCTGTCCGTTCGACTGTGCTTTTTGCTTTAACCATGTTTTAAGAAAGATGTATGAAGGAAAGGGAAAATATGTCAGGAGAAGAAGCGTAGAAAATGTAATAAGTGAAATTAAGCGGGTCAGAGATAATTATAATTTGAAAACGGTTTGTATAGGCGACGATGTTTTTATTCTTAACCGTGAATGGTTCAGGAACTTTGCGGACGCTTATGAGCGGGAAGTTAATTTGCCGCTTATCTGTTCAATCAGGGCCGATTCGGTGGATGAAGAAACAGTTAAAATATTGAAAAAGATCGGCTGCCGGAGTGTGTTTTTCGGCATTGAGTCCGGAAACCAGAACCTGCGGAACAGGCTGTTAAAGAAAAAAATAAGCAATGAGCAGATAGTCAAAACCGGCGGTTTGCTGAAAAAATACGGAATTAAGTTCAGGACTTATAACATACTCGGCTTTCCGTCGGAAACGCTGGATGAGGCGATTGATACGGTAAAAATCAATACGGAAATCAAAACCGACTATCCGTGGTGTTCAATTTTTTACCCGTATCCGAAAACGGAACTGGGCGAGTACGCATCCTCCGGCGGATTTCTCGAACGCTCTCTTAATGACGCCGACCCGTCTTTTTTCCATACCAGCGTGGTCAAATCAGAATATAAAAAAGAATTTGAGAATTTGCAGAAATTATTTTTTTACGCTGTCAAATTCCCTTTCTTGCTCCCGTTTATCAGAAAAGTAATTAAATTACCCCGTAATATTTTTTTTAATCTGGCATTTTTGTCAAGTTACGGCTGGTGTTACTTAAAAGTCGAAAATGTAACTTTGAAAGAGCTGATTTCTATTGCTCGGAAGAATACAAGAAAATTCTTTTTTGAAAAAGGGAGGGCAAATTGAAAAAGACAGCGAAATCGTTTTTCCCGTATGAGAAGGTTAAGAATGACCCTGATTTTGAAGAGAAATTTTACAGGTTCATTGCGAAGAATTTTTCAAAAAAAGAACAGATTGAGATATACGGGGAATTCAAATTAAAGGACGACAGGTTTTCTAATATTATCAGGAAAGTTATTTTCAAGGCGCTCTGCAGAAAAGTCGGCCGCGACCTGAATCTTTCCCGTAACGTTTCCGTAAAACATCCCGAAACGTTTGAAATAGGCGAGCACGTTTTTATCGGGCCTGATGTCTTCTTTCAGGGCTGGCACAAGGGTAAATTAAAAATAGGGAACGGCACATGGATCGGCCCGGGAGTTTACATAGACGCAAAGGATGTGATAATCAAGGATAAAATAGGAATTGGGCCGGCGGTGAAATTTATTTCTTCTCAGCACACGGGGATGCCTTCGGATATTCCGGTTTATATGACCGACCACATCGTTGAAACGATTACCGTGGAAAGCGGCGCGGATATCGGCGCCGGAGCGGTGATATTGCCGGGGGTCAGGATAGGGAGGAATTCTATCATCGGAGCCGGGGCGGTAGTTAATAAAGACATACCGTCCTATTCGGTTGCCGCCGGCGTTCCGGCGAAAGTGATAAAAAAAAGAGGAAAATAGATGGTTAAAATCGGCACAATCGGGGCGGGATACTGGGGTCCGAACGTAATAAGGAATTTCAGCCGGATTAAAAGTGTGAAACTTGTAAAGTGCTGCGATAAGAATAAAAAGAGGATGGCGCTGCTTAAAAAGCAGTATCCGGAAACGAAAGTTACAGAAAATCCTCGCAGCATTTTTGAAGACGGCAATATCGATGCCGTTTACATTGCCACCCCCGCGGAAAGTCATTCTCGCCTGGTGAAAGAGGCGCTTCTTGCCGGCAAACACGTTCTTGTTGAAAAACCGCTTGCGACAAGCAGCCGTGATGCCGTGGACCTGATAAAGACCGCCCGGAAAAAGAAAAAGGTTTTGATGGCAGGGCATGTTTTTGAATACAGCCCTGTTGTAAACAAAGTTAAGGAATGCATCCGGAAGAACATACTCGGAAAGATAAATTATATCTACTCGTCGAGGACGAGTTTAGGCCCGAGAGCGCGGGAGGATGTCAATATCGTCTGGGATTACGCGATTCATGATGTTTCAATTCTGCTTTATGTGTTAAACGGATTTCCTGCCGCAGTAACGGCGACAGGAGGAACTTATTTGCGGAGAGGAATTGAGGACGTCGTTTTTTTTAGCATGTTTTTCCCGGGAAATATTCTCGCCCACTGCCACACCAGCTGGTATGACCCGCTGAAGGTAAGAAAAATAACGTTCGTGGGAAATAAAAAAATGCTTCTTTATGATGATTTGGAAGAGAAAAACAAAATTGTGGTTTTTGACAGGGGGTATACTCCGCACCGCGGCACGGATAAGTTCGGGAATGACGGTCTGCAATTGTATGACGGGGGTTTTAAGTCAATCGCATCCGCCGGCAAAGAACCGCTCAGAGCGGAATGCGAACATTTTCTCGACTGTATTTTAAAATGTAAGGAACCGCGTTCCGGCGGGCCGTCAGCGGTTAAGGTTATACGGGTTCTGGAGGCGATAGATAAGTCAATAAAAAGCGAAGGTAAAAAAATTTATCTTCGTAAAAAATGAACGCTACCCTCCCGCCACCCGGATAAGGAAAAAGAAATGAAAATGAATGTTCCGTTTGTTGATTTGCAAAAACAGTATTTGTCCTTGAAAAATGAGATAGACGGTGCGGTTAGCGACGTTTTGAAAGGCGGGCATTATATTCTGGGAGAAAGCGTTAAGAAATTTGAGGATGAGTTCGCCGCGTATTGCGGAGCGAGATATGCCGTCGGTGTAAATTCAGGAACGGATGCTCTCCTGCTTTCGCTGGTTGCCTGCGGTATTAAACGGGGGGATGAAGTAATAACGGTTGCCAACACTTTCTTTGCGACCGCCGAGGCAATTTCTCATTCCGGGGCAAAACCGGTTTTTGTTGATATTGACGAGAGAACTTTCAATATAGATGCGGGGAAAATAGAGGAAAGAATTACAAGAAGAACCCGGGCAATAATACCCGTCCATCTTTACGGCCATCCGGCCGATATGAGCGCCGTTACGGCAATTGCTGAGAAACATAAATTGAAAGTTATTGAAGATGCCTGTCAGGCGGCGGGAGCGAAATACAGATTATCCGGCAAACCCCACACTTCTGTGGTAAGCGGAGACGACTTACGGGGCAAGTGGAAGCCGGCGGGAAGCATGGGCGACTGCGGGTGTTTCAGTTTCGTCCCTGCAAAAAACCTGGGAGGTTACGGAGACGGGGGGATGGTTGTTACGGATAACCCGGAAATTGCGGAAAAAATCAAACAACTGAGGAATCACGGTTCTGCGGAAAAATATCTTCACGGGCTCGTCGGGTATAACAGCCGTCTGGACGAAATTCAGGCGGCAATTCTGAGAATTAAACTTAAAAAATTAGATAAATGGAATTCCGCACGCAGGGAAATCGCCGGTTTGTACGGTAAATTGCTGGAGAATACGGGTCTGGTTCTTCCGGTAGAAAAAAAAGGCGCAAGACACATCTTCCACCTTTACGTTGTCAGGAGCAGAAACAGGCAGCAGTTACAGAAGTTCTTAAATTTAAGGGGGATTTCTACAATAATTCACTACCCGGTTCCAATCAGCAGGCAGGCCGCCTATCGGGGTTTTAAGAGGACTTTTTTGCCGGTTACCGAAAGATGCACAGGGGAAATTCTTTCTCTGCCGGTATTTCCCGAGATGAGCGAGGCGCAGGCAAGATATGTTTGCGGCGCGGTCCGGGACTTTTACAGCAAGAAATGCAGGCGATGATTCTTGCAGCGGGCAAAGGAACCCGTCTGAAATCCCTGACCCGCGAAATTCCCAAACCGATGCTTGAAATCGGCGGCAAGCCGATTCTTGAACATCTGATAAATTTGTTAAAGAAATATGGAGTAAACGAAATTGCCGTAAATCTTCACCATCTGAAGGATGCGATAAAAGGTTACTTCGGAGACGGTGAAAAATTCGGAGTGAGAATTACGTATTCGTATGAGGAGGAACTGCTCGGTTCTGCCGGCGCGGTCAAGAAGTTGGAAGATTTTTTCAGCGGGACTTTTTTTGTTGTTTACGGGGATTTGTTTACAAACGCCGATTTAAAAAACCTGCTTGAATTTCACAGGGATAAATCGTCGCAGGCCACAATTGCTCTTTACGAGGTTGAAAATCCCGAAGAGTGCGGGATTGCGGGTATTGATGCTGAAAACAGGATTGAAAAATTTATTGAAAAACCGAAGTCCGGCGAGGTTTTTACTAATCTCGCGAATACGGGAATTTATGTGCTGGAACCGGAGATAATAGATTTTATCCCCGAAAACAAATTTTTTGATTTTGGAAGAGACCTTTTCCCTGTTTTGATAGAAAAGAAAATTCCTTTATACGGTTATCCGGTAAAAGAGTATCTGGCGGACATAGGGACCGCAGATAAATATGAAAAAGTACAAAAAGCATTTCTCGCCGGGCAATTATTATGAATGAAATAAGAAAAGCAGTTATTCCAGCCGCCGGCCGAGGTCTCAGAATGGCTCCACTCACGGATTTTATCCCGAAGGAAATGCTTCCTATCGGACAAAAACCGGCAATCGGGTATATTATAGATGAAATTTTTCGCAGCGGCATTAATGACTGCGCGGTTATTCTCAACAGAAAGAAGAAAATTCTTGAAAATTATCTTTTACTGAAGAGAAAATCCGGATTTCGCATCAAACTTTTTTATCAGAACACGCCTTCGGGCATCGGAGACGCTCTTTTGATGGCGAGGAAATTTACAGGCAATGAGTCATTTGCAGTTCTTCTCCCTGATAATATCTTTTTATCGGAACAACCGGGAATTCTCCAGCTTATTTCTTTTTTCAAAGAAAATGGCGGCAGTTGCCTTGGATTGATTAAATTGAGAAAGAGCGATGTGGTGGGGTTTGAGGGAGGAGAATGGGGCATGTCTAAAATTTCCCGTTCTTGTTTTAGAATTGAAAAGAAAAGAGAAAAGAAAACCATGATAAGAGGTTTTGGAAGGTATGTTTTTACCCCGGATATTTTTCCCTGCCTTGAAAGAGCAAAAGAAAAAGCAGCCGGCGAATTTAACGAAGGAGATGCCTGTATGGAACTGGCGGCGGATGCGAAACTTTTCGGAGTTCTTCTTGACGGCAAAGGGTATGACATCGGGAACCCGGCGGGGTATTTGAAAGCGCAAAGGGAGTTTTTGTGTTAATCGGAAGAGCGCCGCTCAGGATAAGTTTTGCGGGGGGGGGGACCGACTTGCCGTCATTTTACGCCAAATTCGGCGGCGGGGTGTTATCGGCGGCGATTAACGTGTATAATTACTGCATTTTTGAAAAAAGAAAGGATAAAAAAATCCGGATTATCTCATCTGATTACAAGAGAAACGAAATTTTTTCCAATGCCGGAAGCATTGACGGCAAAAGGCCTCTCAATCTGGTTAAAGAAACAATCAGGTATTTTTCTCCGGATTCCGGTTTCAACGTTTTTATTGCCTCGGAAATTCCGACCGGCTCGGGCCTCGGGCTGTCTTCGTCGGTGGTTGTAAATCTGGTCAGGGTTTTGAGTTCTTTGAAAAACGAAAAAATTTCCAAAGCAAAAATAGCGGAAATTGCCGCGCACATAGAAATAGATGTTTGCAGAAGACCCATCGGGAAACAGGACCAGTATGCCGCATCTTTCGGCGGGCTTAATTTTATTACGTTTGGCGCAAAAGCCTCGGTGAAGCCGGTAAAGGCATCAGGAAAAACTTTGAAACTCCTGGAAGAGAATTTAATGCTCTTTTTTACTGAAAGAACGTTAAATTCAGCGAGGGTTCTTTCAAGGCAGAAGCGGCTGATAAAAGAAAATGAGGGAAATGCTGTTTCTTCTCTCCTTGCTCTCAAAAAACTCGCGGGAAGGATGAAGGAGAGTGTGGAAAAAGGTAATTTGAACGCATTCGGGGAACTCCTTCATCTTTCGTGGGAGATGAAGAAAAAAATAACTTCGGGGATATCCAGCAGGCGTATAGATTATTTTTATAAACTTGCAAGAAGGAACGGAGCCGCGGGAGGCAAAATTTGCGGCGCCGGCGGAAGAGGTTTTTTATTGTTTTACTGTCCGCGGGGGAAACAGGAAAAAGTCAGGCATGCTCTAACTGCAGGCGGGCTTGAAGAACTTGATTTCCGGTTTGATTTCAATGGAGCTCAAGTTACGAGGGAGAAGTAAGAATGAAAACGTTTAAGGATTATTTTAAAGGAATTGAAAAGATTGTGGAAGACGTTCAGATGAAGAAGGTCAACGAAATTATCGGTGTTTTCTGGGAGGCGTACAAAAAGGATAAACAGATTTTTATTTTCGGCAACGGCGGCTGCGCCGCCGCCTCCTCGCATTTTACCTGCGACATGGCAAAACTCACCATTACTCCCGGCCGCCGGCGGTTCAGGGTTATCTGCCTTTCCGCGAATATGTCGCTTCTGACCGCCTGGGCAAATGATACAGGTTACGCAAACATCTACGGTGAGCAGCTTGTGCACCTTATGAATCCCGGCGATGTCGTTATCGGTCTTACCGGAAGCGGCAACTCAATGAACATAATAAACGCCTTAAAATATGCGAATGAAAACGGCGGTAAGACGATCGCAATAACCGGTTTCGGCGGCGGAATGATAAAAGACATAGCCCGGTCCTCTCTTGTAGTCAGAAGCGACAACATGCAGCAGGTTGAGGATGTGTATTTGATGATAATGCATTTCATAGCATTATCTCTGAGAAACAGAGTTAGGGCGGACAAGAAAGATAATAAAGGGCATCGGCAGTGAAACTTAAAAATAAGAAAATTTTTCTTACCGGCGGCGCGGGGAACATAGGTTCGCACATTGCCGAGTTGCTGGCCGGAGAGGGAGCAAACATCTTTATTTACGATAACTTTGTCAGGGGTAAAATTGAAAATCTCCGCACCGCGAAGGCGGCAGGGAGAGTTAAGGTTATCAGCGGAGATATAAGGGACGTAAAAAAAATGAAGAGGGGAATGAAGGGAATGGATTATGTCTTTCATCTCGCCTCCGCCTGGCTCCTCCAGTGCCTGAAAGAACCGCGGCTGGCCCTGGATGTAAATGTTACGGGGTCTTACAATGTTCTTGAGGCGGCTGTTCAAAACAATGTTAAAAAACTGATATTTTCCTCCTCGGCGTCCGTCTTCGGTGACCCTTTATATTTTCCTGTCGACGAAAAGCATCCATTTAACACGAATTCCGCATACGGGGCGAGCAAGGTTGCGGGCGAGCAGTTCTGCGAGGTCTTTCACAAAATGTACGGTTTGAAATATGTTGCGCTGAGATACTTCAATGTTTTTGGGCCCCGGCAGGATGTTAAAGGAGCTTTTACACAGGTGATACCGAAATGGCTTGACTGCATCGACGCCGGCAAACCGGTAACGGTTTTCGGTGACGGGAGGCAGACAATGGATTTGATATATGTGGGGGATGTTGCGCGGGCGAACATTCTCGCTCTTAAGAGCGGCGTGGATAGCGGCGTTTTCAATATCGGCACCGGCAGAGAGACCTCGGCGAATCAGCTGGCGGAAGTTTTGCTCAAACTTTCCGGCAGCCGCGTAAAAATAATTCACAGGGGTAAAGATATAAATCTGGTGAATAGAAGGAAGTCCTCCACAAAAAAGGCGGAGAAACTTATAGGTTTTAAAAGCAGGATTGGTTTAAAAGAAGGGCTTAAAGCATTGATGGACTGGAGGGCATCGGAATTAAAAAAATGATTATTCCAATTACAAAACCGTACGTGACGAGGGATGAAGAAAAAGAGGTTTTAAAAGTTTTAAGAAGCGGCTGGCTCGCCCAGGGCCCGCAGTCCGAAAAATTTGAGAAGAAGGTTTCCGGCTTCGTGGGTTCAAAATATGCAGTTGCTTTCAATTCCTGCACATCCGCTCTCCATGCGGCGCTGATTCTTTCGCTCGTCGGCGCGGGAGATGAAGTTATTGTTCCGTCTTTCTCGTTTATTGCCACAGCAAACAGCGTTTTGCATACGGGAGCCCGGCCGGTTTTTGTTGATATTGATGAAAGGACTTACAACATTGCTCCTGAGAAAATAGAAAAAGCGATTACAAAAAGAACGAAAGTAATTATGCCCGTTCATCAGCTCGGACTGCCGGCGGATATGGATTCAATCTTAAAAATAGCGAGGAAGCATAATCTGAAAGTTATTGAAGATGCCGCCTGCGCGATAGGTTCGGAGTACAAAGGCATAAAAATCGGTTCCGGCCGCGGGATTTCCTGTTTTAGTTTCCATCCGAGGAAAATCATTACCACCGGCGAAGGCGGGATAATTACAACGAATAGCAAAAGCGTAAGCGATAAAGCGAGAGTAATCAGGTCTCACGGGGCGTCAGTTTCCGACCTTGCGAGGCATTCCTCAAAGAAAGTTCTGTTTGAAAAATATACGGTTCTCGGGTATAATTACAGAATGAGCGACCTGGAAGCGGCGGTTGGGATTGTGCAGATGGAGAAACTTTCCCGTATTCTTCGGATGAGAAGAAAACTTGCCGGAAGATACAGCGGGAGATTGGGGAAAATAGATTGCCTTGGTGTGCCGTATGTCCCCGGCTACGCAGAGCCCAATTTCCAGTCATATATTGTCCGTCTGAAGAAAAATTCCCCGAAATCTCAAAAACAGGTTATTCAGGAAATGCAGAAAAAAGGAATTGCGACGAGGCCCGGCGTTATGGCGATTCATCTTGAACCGTTCTACAGGAAAAAATTCGGTGGAATTTCTCTGCCCGTAACCGAAGAATGCGCGCGCTCCACGGTACTTCTGCCGCTTTTCCCGCAGATGAGCGAAAAAGAACAGGACTATGTAATTGAAAATTTAGAAGAGGTTTTTAAAAAATGAAAACAAAAAAAATATTTTTATTTATTTTTGTAATTTCTCTTCTGGTGCGGCTTATCTATGTCATTCCGCTTTCTCCAGAACACCTCGCTTCGGACAGCTGCGACTGGAATGATCTCGCTGCGCGCATTTTGGCAGGAAAGGATTTCGGGGCTTCCTGGAGAGCTCCGATTTATGTATTTTTCCTCGTGTTCGTTTACGGGATTTTCGGCTACAGTGTTCTTGCCGTAAGAATAGTTCAGGCAATAGTCAGCGCTTTTAATGCGGTTTTGATAGTTATTACGGGAAAGAAAATATTTAACAGAAAAATCGGTTTTCTTTCCGGTCTGATTTTTGCCTTTTACCCGTATTTTATTTTTTTCACAGGGGATATTCTTGCGGAGACGTTATACACTTTTTTCATTTCTTTATCCGTATTTACTCTCCTTCTGAATTTTGAAAAGGACTCTCTAAAAACCCGCATTTTTTCCGGCGTTTCACTCGGGCTTACGTCCCTTACCAAGGGTTCTTTCCCGCCGTTTTTTGCTTTTGTTTTCCTGTGGATATTAATCAGGAACAGGGAATCTTTTTTTCAGAAAATTAAGACTGCCGTGGGGATTTTTGTGGTTACATTTCTTACTATTATTCCTTGGTCGATAAGGAATTGTCTTTATTATAATCATTTTACATTGGTTAGTACAGGGGGTGCAAGTTTCTGGGTATCAAACAATCCTGCCTCAGCTCGGCTGGAGACAGTTCCTGCACAAGATATTAAGGGTGATTACTGGGACCAGGATTTTTTACACTGGCCGGCGGAGAGAATGAAGGAAATTGAAAAACTCGGGAGGATAGAAGCGGACAAACAGTTTAAAAGAGAGGCGTGGGCGTTTATTCTGAGCAGTCCGGGAAATTATCTGAAACTCATGAGGATGAGATTATTCCATTTCTGGCGTCTGTGGCCGAAAATTGCGCCGAAGAGAAATAAATTAGTGGCAAAATGCACATCCGGATGGATTCTGCCGTTTGGATGGCTGGGAATACTTCTGTCTTTCAAAAGATACTGGAGAAAAACAGTAATTCTGATTTTTCTCTTTGCCACTTTCAGTTTTGTTCACATGATGTTTTTTTCAGCAGTAAGATACAGGGTTCCGATTGACCCGTTCATAATCATTTTTGCAAGTTACACGGTGTTCCGGCTGGGGGAAAAACTGGGCATCAGGTTGTGCGCAGAATCAACGGAATAATTCACTGATAAGAAAAATAATATGGTTTTAAAAGCATGGAAAAATCAAAAATAACGGCGTATTTTAATTCAACAGCTCCGGAAAGGGACTACTGGCGGTCGAGGAACAGATATTATCACAGAGAACTTGAAAGTTTTTTTTCTTCTATTATTCCGAAAAACAGTTCCGTTCTGGAAATCGGCAGCGGCACGGGGGATGTAATTGCGAAGTTGAGTCCTCATAAAGGTACCGGAATTGATATCAGCGAAGAAATGGTAAGAATAGCAAAAAGCAAGTATCCGCACCTGAAATTTTATGTTGATGATATAGAAGATTTGTCGCTTGACGGGAAATTCGATTTTGTAATTATGCAGGATGTAATAGGACATCTATCCGACGTCTGGCAGAGCGCAAGGAATCTTCAAAAACTATCCTCTCCTGATACGCGGATAATAAGCACTTACTACAATCAGCTGTGGGAACCGGTCATCCAGCTGGCGGAAAAACTGCGCCTCAAGATGAAACAGCCCTATCAGAACTGGCTTTCCGTGGATGATATAGAAAATCTTTTGTATCTTAATGATTTTGATGTGGTAAAGAAGGGTTACAGATTTCTTTTACCGGTTTACGTGCCGTTTATTTCAGATTTTGTAAACAGGCATATCGCCCGGATTCCTTTTATAAAGAAATTGTGTTTGGTCACATTTGTAATAGCTCAAAAAAGCCCGAAGCCCCCTGTCCGGAACGATTATTCCTGTTCGGTGGTAATTCCATGCAGGAACGAAATGAAAAACATTGAAGAGGCGGTAACCGGAACCCCCGAAATGGGCAGGGGCACGGAGCTGATATTTGTTGACGGTAATTCAACGGACGGGACTGTTGAGAAAATAAAAGAAATGATTCAAAAATACCCGCGCAAAAAAATCAAGTTGATACATCAGGGAAACGGCACGGGGAAAGGCGATGCGGTAAGGAAGGGTTTCGACACTGCGACGGGAGAAATCTTTATGATTCTGGATGCTGATTTAACGGTTCCTCCCGAAGACCTGATGAAATTTTATCTTGCGATTGCTGATGGGAAAGGAGAATTCATAAACGGAACTCGCCTTGTCTATCCGATGGAAAAACAGGCGATGAGATTCCTGAATTATATCGGGAATAAGTTTTTCAGTTATCTTTTTACGTGGTTCATGGGGCAGAAGATAAACGACACTTTGTGCGGGACAAAGGTTTTATTTAAGAAAGATTATGAGCGGATAAAAGAAGGAAGGAAGTTTTTCGGCGAGTTTGACCCGTTCGGTGATTTTGACCTGCTGTTCGGAGCCGCCCGGCTGAAGATGAAAATTGTCGAGATGCCCGTAAGATACAGGGCGAGAAAATACGGCTCAACGAAAATTAGCAGGTTTACGCACGGTTGGCTTCTCCTTAAAATGAGTTGGCTGGCGTTTAAAAAATTTAAGTTGGGATTTTAACAAAAGACCGATATGTTTAGATAAAACGCTTGTATCTTTGGGTTGTTTTTTCGAAGTATTCCTTAGTATATTCAAACCAAATACTAACGGGTTCTTCACGAATAACTGATGCGCCGAATTTCTTATGGAAAGATATTGTCTTCACATTTTCTTTCATTACGCCAAAAACAGATCTCTCCAGTTTGAGAATCTTGAATCCGAGGAAATAACACAGAAGTGCGGATTCAACTGCAGTATACGTCGGAGCATCCGGTTTTATTATCCATCTTCCCCATTCAAATGTTTTATTCTGGCTGTCAATGTTGTAAAGAGCGATAACACCTAAATATTGACCTTTTAAAGTTTCTATAATCATATGGTAGTCATCCTTTTTTTCTATCTTTTCTCGTAACCATCTGCGTTGCTTTTCAATGGAAGTGTCAGTTTTCCCGATGTATCTTGAAAGGAGCGGATCAAGACGGAGGCTTAAAATAAACTCTGCGTCATCTTCCGTTGCCGTCCGCAACTGAATATGAGGCCCATTAATTTTTTTATTTAACTTCATGTAATAACTCATTCAGCAAATCATCGCACCCTACAGCAGGATTTCTCTTTGCAAGCAAAGCATTATGATCAGAATAGTGTTGCTTGCATTCTTGGTAATGTTGTAAGGAATTAATGTTTAATACGGTTGTAACGGGATGGAAGTTGAAGACCTTTAAGTCATCCTTTATTAGGAACTGTCTCATACTAAACTTACACTTGTACATGCAATGAATATCATCTTCCCACAGAATAGGAACGTGTACAATGCCATCATAGAACGACGCCCACGGCTTGTTACACATTGCTGCGCTACTTGGTAAAATAGTATTGCACTCGAAGGTCAAGCTATGGTTTGAAAAGGATTCGGTGAACAATGCTCCGGAAGTGAGGCAGTGAGAACGCACACTTCTGCTCTCCGGAACAATTTGTTTGTAATAACCGATCACTTCATCAATACTCTTTCCATATCGGAAGTCACCTTTAAGAAGAAAATTGAAGTTCGGATGTATGCCCAACTCAATCCATGGTTCCCGCTTCATTTCTTCAATGAGTGATGTTGCATGGGTACAGAAAACGGTTATCTTTGCGTTATTGGCACAGATCTTGTCCAGAACATACTTAATGCTTTCATCACTTGCCCATTCCATATCAAGGGTGAGGAAAACTTTTCCTCTCCAGCTAAACTCATCTTGAATAGCAATGTCTTTGATAAGTGCAAATTTCATAACATCTTACTTTGTAGATTAAACCCCCATAATATTTTTGGTATTTATTATAGTAAATATTTATTCTGAATGTCAAAAAATGTTTTTCTGTTTTTCCTCACAAAAAATCTATAAAAACAGAAATTGTAAATAACCGGATAAAATATTATAATGCTAAAAGAAAGAAGGTATTGGGAATTCAGGTACGTATCACTTGAGGAGTATTTAAAATACGGAAGATGCGGTATGAAGAAACAATGTAAAGTGCCCGCAGGGGTTATTTTTTCTGTAATTTTTTTCAGCGGTTACTGTCTTTATCCTGTGTGGAATATCCCCGTTCTGCCGCCCGCCGGCAGAATAATTTTATTTTATCTGTTCCTACTTATTTCGGTTAGTTTCCTTTTTTGGGAGAAGTTCTCTCTTGCGGAAATTTCAATTCCTGTACATTTTTCAAAAAGAATCAAGTTCCTGCCGTTTATTATAATTGCCGGTCTTTTACATCTGCCGTTCTGGACTCTTCCAATACCCACCGGAGGTGACCAGCAGTCTCATGCCGGTCCCGCCGCGTACGCGCTGTCAAAACTTTCAGGGCATATAGATATCCGGTATATGAGGCTGGCAGCGTGGCTGATTGTTTTTTTACTGCTTTTAGCTGTGTTTTTAAGGAAAAGGGCGGCGTGCGGGAATACGGCAGTTTGCAGCAAAGGCAGATATAAAATTCCGATAATACTTACCGCTTTTATACTGGGGAGCGCTTATTTTTTTCTGCTGAACAAATACAATTTAATCGGCTATTTCGGGCAGTGGGAAACAATTCACCGGTATCCGGCGCTGGCAAAAGTGTTATATTTAGCCGGCTACCTGCTTTTCGGAGTGCAGGAGTTTGTCCCGAGAGTTATACAGTTTGGTTTTTTGGCTGCGACGGCGATGTGCACCGTTCGAATGCTTAAACTTTTTTACCCGGAAGTTCCCGATAGAGTTATTTTTACCGCTTTTTTATTATTCCCGACATTTTTTCATTTTTCAAATTTTTCTCTTCTAACGTGCGGTGTGATTTTCTTCTTTGCGGCGGTTTCTTATTACTTTTTAAAATCGGTTATATCAGGAGATGAAAGAAGTATGGTTGTGTCCGTTTTCTGGTTTTCTCTGGGGCTTTTATATAAAAGGCTGCTTTTGGGAATGTTTCCAATTCTCGTTATTTCACTGGGATATTTTTATATTACGAAAAAAATCGGTAAAGAGTTTTTAAGGAAGTATTTAACGGTGCTTCTGATTCCTGCTGTTATGGGTTTTCCTTTTATCGTTCTGGGAAAACTGCTGAATATACGTGGTGTCGGATTTGTCTGGAGTCATTTGGCTTCTTTTAATGGTTTGACTCTCAGTATTTTCGATTTGTTCAGAACGCTGGGAACGCTGGTCGGTTCCTTAACTTTGATTGCGCTGGTTTACTGTCTGTCGGGTAAAAAATGCCGCAAATTTTACTGGCTCGTTTTTACGCTTGGGTATTATTTAATAATTACCTCAACCCATGCGAATGGTTATATCCGTCACTGTCAGCCGTTTTACCTTGGTATTTTCTATTTTGCGGCAGCGGGTTTGTGTCTGTTGAAGGGCTCCGGCAGGAAAATCTTATTTTATGCCGCCGCGTCGCTTTTTATTGCGGGTTCGTTTTACCAGAGCGTATTTGCAAAAAATCCGTTCCAGCGGAAAACCTTTTATAACCGGTTTGAAGATGTATTTCCCTATCACCGGCTTGGTTTGTATCTTAAGACTGTTCAGGGCGGGCCGTTGAAAATTTATGCTCCGGCGGAGGGTGAGCCGAGCCATTTCTATCTGGCGAAATACGGTCTGGCCGGCCGGGTCGACTGGGACAGGCGAATGCCGGAAAAAATAACTCCGGAATGCGTTGGGGACTATTTTGTAAAGGGCGGCTTTGACTATTTTGTCTTTTTGCCGATTCTCGGCTTTCAGGATATAGAAGGTGCTTTGTTGAAAAGTTCTTTTTTTACTCTGAAAAAAGAGTTTGAATATCACGGGAATAAGATATATCTTTTAGGAAGAAGATGAAATATAAACATCTTTTCGGGCCTGTTCCCTCTCGCCGGCTCGGCGTTTCGCTCGGCGTTGACCTCGTCCCTTTCAAGACCTGCACGTTTAACTGTGTTTACTGCGAGTGCGGTCTAACCACCGCCCTGACTGCAGGGAGGAGAGCTTTTGTTCCCGCGGGGGAAGTTATAAAAGAACTTGACGATTTTTTATCGGAAAAACCGGAACTGGATTATGTGACTTTTTCGGGGTCCGGGGAGCCCACTCTTCACCCCGGCATCGGGAAAATTATCTGCTTCTTAAAAAAAATGCACGGGGAATATCCGGTAGCGGTTATTACGAACGGTTCCCTTCTTTTCAGAAAACCGGTCAGGAAAGCGTTGAGTGCTGCGGACATTGTTATACCGTCGCTGGATGCGGTGTCTGAAAATGTATTCGGGAAAATCAACCGCCCGGCTCCTTCGCTTAAAATCGCGAAGATAATCGGCGGACTTGCCGACTTCAGAGCGGAATATAAAGGCAAAATCTGGCTTGAAATTTTTATTGTTCCCGGGTTAAACGACGGGGCGCTCGAACTGAAAAAAATGAAGAGAATTTTAAAGGATATAAACCCCGACAAAATACAGCTGAACAGTTTAGCCCGTCCGGGCACGGAGCCGTGGGTGGCATCCGCGAACTTAATGACCCTTGTGAATATTGCGAAGTTTTTTAAGCCGCTGAAAGCGGAGATAATCACGGAATTCCGCGGGAAAAGAAGAGAAAAAACAGAGCCCGGAAATATTTCCGAAAAAATTTTTAATACGGTCCGGCGGCGGCCGGTTACGGCGGAGGATATTTCCGTAATTTTGGGGCTTCGCGCAGGCGAGGTGAACAAGTGCATAGGTCTGCTGCTTGAAAGGAGAAAAATTCGTTCTCTTCATCATCTCGGAAAAGTTTTTTTCAAAACGGAGGGCGAAGATGTATGATGTCATAATCATCGGCGGCGGGCCCGCGGGTCTCACTGCGGGGATTTACTGCGCGAGAGCGGGCATGAAGACGCTGATTCTGGAGAAAAGTTTCATAGGAGGCCAGGCGGCGCTGACGGACAGGATAGAAAATTATCCGGGTTTTCCCGACGGGATAAACGGCGCCGAACTTCTGAGTTTGTTCGAGAAGCAGGCGCGCCGTTTCGGCGCCGAAATTAAAACGGAAACAGCCGAAAAGATAGAAAAAAACGGCAGCCGTTTTGATATCGTAAGTTCCGGAGGAAATTACGGGGCTCTGTCGGTAATCGCCGCCTCCGGCGCGGTTCCGGGAAAACTCAATATCCCGGGCGAGAAGGAATTCATAGGCCGCGGCGTGTCTTACTGCGCCACGTGCGACGCGCCGTTTTACAGGGATAAGACCGTTGCCGTGGTCGGCGGTGGCGATGCGGCGGCGGAGGAAGCGATATTCCTGGCAAAGTTCGCCGGAAAAGTTTATTTGATTCACCGCCGCGACCGTCTGCGCGCGGCGAAAATCATCAGCGACCGCGCGGCAGAGAATCCCAAAATAGAATTTGTGTGGAATTCTGTTCCCGGAGAAATATCGGGCAAAGAATCGGTCGGGGGAATTTCGGTCGTCAACAGGAAAACGGGCGAAAAATCCGTCATAAAGTGCGACGGTGTTTTTGTTTTTATCGGCTATATTCCGGCCACCGGTATCGTCAAAGGTCTTGCGGATACGAATGAAAAAGGACGCATTGTCGTTAACAGGCAGATGGAAACTTCCTGCAAAGGCATTTTTGCCTGCGGGGACTGCACCGACAAAAAACTTTTTCAGGTGGCGACTGCCGCCGGCGACGGCGCCGCCGCGGCTTTTTCCGCAAGTAAATTCGTGGAGAAAGTGAAGGGCTTTTCGTATGATAAGATATAGCGAGCGGTGTTGGCACGGCATTGCCTTACAAGCACGCTCACGGGTGCTGCTCGCTCCGCAGTCCTGCGGGGAGAAAGCAGAGACCCTCGGACTGACGGGCTTGTCAGACAACGCCGTGCCTCCTGCGAATGATAATGTAGCGAGCGACTTTGGCAAGCGGGGCTGTGTGAGCGAGGAGTTTTACCCGTGCCCGGAGCGAACCCAGAGCGAGCTTGATGGTTGGGGACAGGTCTTGAAAAGACCTGTCCCCTTCCATAAAAGCGTCCCCGCTGGCAAAGCCGTGAGCGTATCCGCTTTGGCTTGAATGCTGACGACAAAGCCTCGAGCGATTTGGTCGCGGTAAAGTGATGAGAAAATTTAAAAGCATTTTACTTGTTTTTATTCCGCTGCTCTTTTTTCTTTCGGCGGGGAAAAAGGAACAGACCCTTTTTCCCGCGCGGTACTGGCGGGCAGCGGGAGACAAAATTGTCCGGTGCGAACTCTGTCCGAGGAAATGTATTCTGCAGGACGGTCAAAGAGGCGTTTGTACGGCGAGAGTAAACAAAGGCGGAAAACTTTTTACTCTTACATACGGCAGGCCCGTTGCCGTTCACGTTGACCCGATAGAAAAAAAACCGTTTTTTCACGTGACCCCGGGCGCCCCTGCTTTTTCCATCGCAACGGCAGGATGCAACATGAGATGCAAGTTCTGTCAGAACTGGCAGATTTCGCAGTCGGACCCGGGAGAAGTAAGCGGGCAGTTTGTAAGTCCGGAAGATATTGTCAGGGGAGCAATAGAAAATAAATGCGATTTTATTGTTTATACCTACACGGAGCCGACGGTTTTTTACGAATATATGCTGGATATCTGCAAACTCGCAAAAAAGAAGGGGCTCAAAAACGCAATGCATTCCTGCGGCTATATAAATCCGCAGCCGCTGGAAGAGTTGTTGAAATATATGGATGCCGCAAACATTGACCTCAAAGGTTTCAACAGAGATTTTTATCAGGAAATGGGGCTGCTTGCCGAACTTAAGCCGGTTCTGGAAACGCTTGAAGCCATTAAAAAAGCAGGGGTCTGGCTTGAGATAACAAATTTAATTATTCCCGGAGTTAACGATAAACCGCAGGAAATAAAAAAGATGTGCGAATGGATTAAAAGCAACCTTGGCTCCGCCACGCCCGTTCATTTCGGCCGTTTTCACCCGGCCTTCAAACTGGAAAATCTTCCGCCTACACCCGTCAAAACGCTTGAAAATGCCAGGAAAATAGCCCTGCAGACGGGATTAAAATATGTTTACATCGGCAACATCCCCGGTCATTCCGCCGAGAACACATACTGCCCGAAATGCGGGGAACTTCTTGTCGGAAGAATCGGTTATAAAATTCTGCAAAACAGCATAAAGGACAACAGTTGCTCATTCTGCGGCTGCAAAATTGAAGGGCTCTGGGAATTAAAAAAGGAACCGGAAATCATTAAACACAATAAACCGAAATCAGGGAAGTGAAAAATTTTGCGCTTCGCACTTTACGCTTTGCCCTTCACACTTTACGCTTCACGCTTTCTCTGTGAATTCCACAATTACCACCTTCCTTCAGTTATTCGGCATAGGATTCAGTCTGGGAATGACAGGCCCCTGCCTTTTTACCTGCGTTCCTGTTGTAACCGCGTATGTTTCCGGAACGGGAAAAAAGCCCCGCGAAATTTTTACGGAGATACTCCTTTTTCTTTCGGGACGTCTTGCGGCGGCAATTTTTTTCGGTTTTCTTGCCGGCGTTTCCGCGCGGTTTTTAAATGTTTTTCTGAATTCCAAAACTGTTTCATATCTGAGGCCGCTGGGCGGTGCGCTTATTATTCTTCTTGGTTTTTCCGTTCTTTTCGGCAAACGGTCTTTTCCCTGTGCCGGCTTTGCTAAAAAAGCCGCCTCGGGCGGAGTTTTTCTGCTCGGGTTTTTTATAGGGCTCGCTCCCTGTCCGCCGTTTATCGCTCTTTTTGCCGAGATAGCGCTTATGTCGAAGTCGGTTTTAGATGGGATTTTTTACGCGTTTTTCTTCGGTTCGGGGCTTTTTGTCTCGGGGCTGATTGCTCTTTCCGCCGCCTCGGGCGTTCTGACGGGCTTTTTACCGAAAATGTTAAATGAAAAAAGCAAACGGATTTTCAGAATTGTCTGCGGTCTGCTGATGGTCGTGATGGGTACGAAATGGGTTCTATAAAAATTTCTGCGTTTCTTCTCGGCTTTTCGGCGATGATATCGCAGATTGTTTTTGTAAGAGAATTTCTTATTGCCTTTTCGGGCAATGAGGTTTCAATGGGGGTTGTTCTCGCTTTCTGGTTTCTTTGGGTCGCCGCCGGCGCCCGGTTTCTCGGAAAATTTTCGGACGCTATCAGGGACAGGAGAAGATTTCTCTCTGCCTGCCAGTTTTTTCTGTTTATTCTTATCCCTCTGGAAGTTCTGCTTATAAGATGGATAAAACCGGTTTTAAACATAGCGACGGGGGAAACTGTTTCTTTTACTTTGATGATTCTGGCGGTTGGCGCCGTTCTTGCGCCGGCGTGCGTCGTTTTCGGTTTTATGTTTTCTTTGTGCTGCGCGGCGGACGCCTGCGGCGAGTCATCCGAAAAAATCGGGAAAGTTTACTATCTGGAAGCAGCTGGGGCCGCAGCGGGCGGGCTTCTTGCCAGTTTTGTTTTGATAAGGTGGTTTTCTTCGGTTCAGATTGCATCAGGCATTGGTTCCCTGAATCTTTTGTTCGGCGCCTCCGGGTTTTTTCTGGCTGAAAAGAAAAACAAACTTATCGGAGCGCTGGCGTCGGCGGTTTTTGTTTTGAATGTTTTTCTGCTGTTTACGGGTGTGTGGAATAAGATTGATAAGAAGTCCCTGGAGGCATCGTACAGGGGCTATGAATTAATTTCCTCAAAAAATTCGATTTACGGCAATGTAACAGTTGTTAAAAGGGACGGTCAAATTTCATTTTTCTACGACGGCACCCGTCTTTATACCACAGGAGATTTTTGTTCTGCGGAAGAGGCGGTTCATTTTGCGCTTCTTGAGCATCCCTCGCCCGGGAAAGTTCTTTTAATCGGCGGCGGTGTCGCCGGCCTGCTGAAAGAGGTTTTGAAGCATCCGGTTGAAAAGGTGGTCTACGTTGAACTTGACCCTCTCGTGATTGAGGAGGCGCGAAAGTGTCTTCCGCTCGGCGTTCTTCATGAAAATAAGGTCAGCGTAAAAAATACCGACGGAAGATTTTTTGTAAAAAACACCCGGGAAAAATATGACTGCGTGATTGTCAGCGTCGGGTCCCCCCTTTCGGCGCAGGTAAACAGGTTTTACACCGTTGAGTTTTTCGGGGAGGTAAAAAAAATTCTGAATGTTCAAGGAATTTTGTCTTTCGGTCTTGCATCCTCCGAAGATTACATCAGTCCGCCCCTCGCGGAATTTCTCTCATCCATACGCAAGTCGCTTGGGAATGTCTTTAAGGACGTCAGGATTATCCCCGGCTTTACGGCTTATTTTCTGTCTTCCGACGGAGATGCGCTGACCTGCGATTACAGGAAACTTCTCGCGGTTGCACGGGAGAGAAAACTGAATTTGAAGTTCGTCCGGGATTATTATCTTTCTTCAAAAATGAGCGGCGAAAGAATCAAATGGATGGAAGATGTTCTGGACCGGTGCGCGGGCGTTTCCGCAAACCGCGATTTCCGCCCGGCAGCGTATTATTACAATTTTGTATTCTGGGCGAGCCGCTTGAGGAACCCGTTTCTGAAGAATGTTCTTATTAGGATTTCCTCCGCGGGATTTATGTCCTTTGCGGGAGCGGGTCTTTTCCTGCTGCTGCTTTTCCGTTTTTTCAGCAGAAAGAAAGAGAGTGCCGTGCTCCTTACCGTTATGACGGCCGGATTTTCGGAAATTGTTTTACAGATGGTCGTTCTGATTTCGTTTCAGGTGATTTACGGTTTCCTCTTTTACAAACTGGGTGTTATCCTGACATCTTTTATGATGGGTATGGCTTTCGGCGGTTTTGCCGCGGTGAGGTCTGTCCGCAGGATAAAGAACATTTTTCCCGTGTTTGTCGGGACTCAGGCGGTAATTTGTTTATTTCCTCTGATTATGGTTTTGTTCATTGCGTTTTTTTCAGGTTCTCAGAACAGTTTTTTTTCGTTTCTTACGGCGAAATTTTTTTATTTTATTCTGCCGCTGCTTACCGGTTTTGCGGGGGGCTTTCAATTCCCTCTTGCATGCAGGATATTAAGCGGTCCGGAAAAAACGGGGCGGCTCGCGGGTAAAGCGTATGCCTTTGACCTGCTCGGCGCATCGGCCGGGGCGTTTGCCGCCGGAACTTTTCTGCTTCCTGTTCTCGGAATGTACAAGGTGTGTTATCTCGCGGCTTTTTTAAATGCAATTGCCTTAATACTGCTTTTTTCTTATAATCTACCTGAGCAGGGGGTGTGATGAAGTTTATTTTTATTCTGGGAATTTTGTTATTTGGCGGCTGCCGCGGCGGGGAAAAGGCGGCCGTTTCCGAAAGCAGTGAAAAAGCGGCGGTCTCCGCTGCACCCGATTTTACGGTTTCGGCGCTCGACGGAAGAACGATAAAACTTTCTTCGCTTAAAGGGAAGGTTGTGTTAATTGATTTCTGGGCGACGTGGTGCGGACCCTGCGTTTATGAAATTCCGGGGTTTATAAAACTGTACGATAAATATAACAAAAGAGGCCTTGAAATTATCGGGCTTTCCGTTGACAGAGACAGAAAAGCGGTTGTTGATTTTGCGGACAAAAGAGGGATAAATTACCCTATTGCATTTGCGGATGGAGAGATTCAGGGGAATTACGGGGGGATTCGGGCAATTCCCACGACGGTTTTTGTTGACAGAGAGGGGCGGATTGCGAAAAGTGTTGTCGGCGCGAGGGACGAAGCGTTTTTTGAAAACGAGATAATAAAATTACTCGGGGGAGGGGATGATGGCTGAGAAAAACCGGAAAGAGAAAAATGGCGATGAGTTTGAGTATGGGGAATGCGCATGTAAGCATGATAAACTGAGAGATTTTTATAAAAAAGCAAAGGAATTTACGATGGACGTCGGTCAGAAGATTTCAAAGCAGGCCTCCATCCAGAAGAAAAATGTTGAACTGATTAAACTGTCGGACGGCCTCGCGGGGAAGTACCGGCTTTTAGGAGAGCAATCTTTTGCGTATTTCAAAAAACATGCCCCTGCTGACGGAGCAGTTAAGAAAATTATCGTTGAAATAAAGAAACTGCAGACCGAAATAAAAGGTCTGAAAATAAAGATAGGAAGAGAGAAGGCAGGCAAATAACCGAATCTTTACTTTTCTTGATATTTCTTGGGGGTGTAGCTCAGATGGGAGAGTGTCTGAATGGCATTCAGAAGGCCGGGGGTTCGATTCCCCCCACCTCCAAAAATATAATCAGTTTTTCACAGTTTCTGCTATAAGGGGTTGACGGGTAAAATGATAGAGAGTTATTCATTCGGCAGAATCAAAATTTCAGGGAAAATTTATAATTCAGATTTGATTATCCTCGGCGCCAAAGTCATTTCCCCGTGGTGGAGAAAAGAGGGGCACAGGTTATCGTGCGGGGACATAGAAGTTGTTTTCAATTTTAAGCCGGATGTTCTTATTGCCGGTCAGGGCGACCCCGGTCTTATGAAAACGGGCGAGGATGTGATAAGAAAGTGCGGCGAGGAAAATATAGAATTTTCGGCACGTCCGACAAGGCCGGCGGTTGAGCTGTTTAACGGGTATTTTAACGAGGGGAAAAAAGTCGCCGGCTGTTTTCACCTGACCTGCTGAAAAATGGTTAAGGTTTTACCGTTTAAGCCTGTTGCGTTTGCCGGAGGAAAAGATAAAAGCAGGTTTTTGGCGCCTCCTTACGATGTGATTTCACCCGGACTGCAGAAAGAACTTTATAAAAAGAGCAGATACAATGTTGTCCGGCTCATTTTCGGCAGGAGATATTCCTCCGACAACGATGGAAGGAATTGCTATACGAGAGCCGCTGAATTTTACGAGAAGTGGATGACGTCTGGGAAACTTTACGGGGAACAGGAAGGAATTTTTCTTTTGGAACAGAGTTTCAAGTTCCGCGGAGAAAATTTTAAGCGTCTCGGCGCGGTTACTCGTCTCGACTGGAAGACGACGGACGAAAAAAGTATTATCCCGCATGAAAAAACGTTTGCGAGCCACAGGCGGGACAGGCTGAGGCTGCTTCGGAAACTTCCGTATAATTTTTCCCCGGTTTTTCTTTTAACCGGCGGAATTGAAAAATTGCTGGAAGCAGCGAGGAAAAATTCAAAAAAAACATTTTCGTATTCCGCCCCGGGCGAGCGTGGAGCCCTTTTCAGGGTTTCCGGTGAATACAGGAAAAAAATTTCTCTTTCCCTTGCGGGGAAAAAAATGATAATTGCCGACGGGCATCATCGCCTGACGGTTTCAAAGGATTATTACGGTAAAAATCCGCGGGCCCGGTATTTTTTAATTTACGTAACGGACTTCCGGAGCCGCGGCTGTCTGCTCCTTTCAGGGCAAGACAGAAAAACGGAACTGGGGCGTGATGTGATAACCGGAGTATTAAAGACGGGAAAACTCCTGAAACAGAAAACAACTTATTTCTGGCCGAAACTCCCTTCGGGCCTGTTAATTCATCCCGTTGGAGAAGCAATGAGCGGTAAGAGCGGATGATTACCGCCGCAAAAAACTTTTTATTTTTGGTTTTATTGACATTGTTCTTTGCTTTTCACTCTCCGCTCTTCACCCTGTTCGCCGCCGAAACGCTTGTTGAGGAGATGGGCAATTCAACCTTTCATTATCTCCTGTATGAGAGGTATTTCAGGGAAGGCAAGTATCTGGAAGGGCTGACCGAACTTGAACGCGCGGTCGAACTTGATAAGACCTCCGTTTTCCTGAAGGAAGAGATTCTTCCCGTTTATTTTGATATGGGTGACTACGACGAGGCGGTTAGAACGGCGGGGGAACTGTTGAAAATGGACGGCGGGAATTTTTCGGCGCTTTACTACATTGGAAGCGTTTACGAAATAAGGGATGACTTAAAAAAAGCCCTTCATTTCTACGAAAAAGCGGTGCGCCTGCGTCCGGAAGAGGCGGACGTGAATTTTTCTCTCGGAAGGGTCTATATGAAAAATAAGAAGTATCAGACAGCCGGCGGATATTTCGAACGCGCAGTTAAAAACGACCCGCAAAATCCCATGATACGGCTGACTCTCGCCGCTTTTTACGAGGGGCAGAAAAAATGGGTTAAGACGATTGAACAGTATCGGGCAATTTACCTGATAAATCCGGATTCAATCAGCCCCCTTTTGAAGATAGGGCAGATTTACAGGAAGATAGACAACCTCGCCGAGGCGGAGAAGGTATATAAGAAAGCGCTTGAAACAGAGCCGGATAATTTTCCGGCGCTTATTGCGCTCGCGGGCATTTATGAAAAAGGTGGCGACTGGAAAAAAGTGAGAGACGTTCTGATGAAATTTCATCTGATAAAAGACGATTCTCCCGAAATCGAAATGTATCTCGGCCTCGCTTTTCTTAATTTAGGGGAAAAAGAGAAGGCGGAAGATTTTTTTAAGAAAGCGGTAAATCTCGACCCGGAGAATGCGGCGGTTTATCACTCTCTGGCGCTGATTTATATTGAAGCGGAGGAATGGCGCGAAGCAATAAAATGTCTTGATAAATGCGTGGAGGTCGCCGGCGAGAATTCGGACGGCTATTTTCTGAAAGGCGTTTGCCTTGATTCCCTCAAGGACAGGGAATCCGCTTTTGCCGAATTTGAAAAAGCCCTGAAACTCGACCCGTCAAATCACAGGGCGCTCAATTATATGAGTTACAGCTGGGCGGAGCAGGGCGTCAAACTAAAAAAGGCGGAAGAATATATAAACAGGGCTCTGAGGATTGAACCCGGCAACGCCGCTTATCTTGATACCGCCGGCTGGGTGCGGTATAAAATGGGGGATTACAAAAAGTCCCTGAGGTTTCTCCGCTCCGCCGCCAAGATAGTCGACGACCCCGAGATTTTTGAGCATCTCGGCGACTGTCTTATGAAATTGGGAAAAAAGAGCGAGGCAAAAAAAGCATATCTTAAAGCGGCGGAAACCGGCGCGCGGAAAGAGTCACTGGAAAAGAAAATTGAAGCGGCCGAGTAATTACGTTTTAGCGGTTATCATTTTGATGTCGTGCGCGCCGCGCCTGGTGCGGAAACCTGTCAGAAATTTTTTCAAGCAGGATGATTTTTCCCTTATGGGAAAATGTTATTTTAATTCGTCGTTGTCGGCAGGATGCTTTTCTTTCGCGCTGAGTGAAAAAGCGGGAAAAACCGAATTTGTGCCGGGCAGCGGTTTAGGGGAAGGTTTAATGCCTTTCCGTCTGGATGAAATTTCCGTCGCTGTGATTTCGTGGCTTCAAGGCCGCGGGCCGGATTTTTTGAAAAATATTACGGAGAAAGAAGATGAGGCATTATTTTTTTTCTCGCGCAACAAATATGCCCTGAAGAAAATGACCGTCCGGACTTTCGACGGGCGTCTGGCGGGGATAGCGCTGTTCTTTAAGAAGGGTTTTGCGGAGATTGAAATTATGGATATTGTCTATGCTGAAAATTAAGGCGCCCGCGAAAATTAATATTTTTCTTGACGTTGAAACGCCAGCCCGGGAAGACGGTTTTCATAAAATTTTAAGCGTGGCCGGGAAAATTTCTCTTTTTGACGAGGTGTTTCTGACCGAAGCGGCGGGCATTT
Source organism: bacterium (assembly GCA_043825615.1). GTDB lineage: Bacteria > CG03 > CG03 > CG03 > CG03 > JBDRMV01. The sequence goes on from JBDRRS010000026.1 coordinate 27,304, forward strand.
CACTGGAAGTTGACTCTCCCTGGAAAATTCCGCGGGGTTCCGGAAACCTCTGTATGAAAGCGGCGCGGACGATGCGGAAGTTTGCTCCGTCGAAAGGGGTGAAAATAAAACTTAAAAAAAGGATTCCGCCCGGTTCGGGTCTCGGCGGAGGAAGTTCCGATGCCGCCGCCGTTATCAGGGGCATTAATAAGTTGTGGCGGTTGAATTTGAAAGACAGGGAACTTCAGAAAGCAGGAGCCTCCGCCGGCAGTGATGTTCCGCTGTTCCTGCACCCGGGCCCGTTTTGCCGGATTGAGGGGAGGGGGGAAAGAATAATTCCCGTCCGTAAAAAAATTACAGGTTTCGTTGTCCTCTGGTTCGGGAAACCGCTTTCGACGCGGGATGTTTACAGGCAACTTGATAAAAAAAGGAAACATCCCCGCAGCAAGTTGCGGGGTATCCGAATTTCCCCTCCATTGACGGGAGGGGATAAAGGGGAGGGTGGAAAAGAAGAAAAAATGAGCCCGGCTCTTTTTTACAATATTCTGGAAGAAGCGGCGTTTGATTTGAGACCGTATCTGCTGAAAAAAAAGAATATTTTTCTTGCAAACGGCGCGGCAGGTGCGGGCGTGAGCGGCAGCGGTTCAACTGTTTTCGGCCTTTTCAGCGTCCGTGTCGCGGCGGAAAACTTCTGCAGGGAACATTCCTCTTGCCAAATTACGGAGTTTTTGTAAAATAGCCAAGACAACACAACAGTATAAGGTCGCCTCATCGGCGATCCGCCTAAGGCGGGGAGGTAAGAAGATGGAGATTACAGACGTTAGAATTTTTCTTCGGGATGAAGCAAAACTGAAGGGTTATGCCACGGTTACGTTTGACAGTTGTTTTGTCATCCACAACTTGAGGGTAATTGAGGGCAAAAACGGTTTGTTTGTTGCAATGCCGTCGAGAAAAAAGAAGGACGGGACACACCAGGACATTGCGCATCCCATCACGCCGGAGATGAGGAAGAAGATTGAGGACGCCGTCCTTGGAGAATTTAAGAAAACCGTTGCAGAGCAACCGGCTTCGCCGCAGCCGGAATCTCCGCCGGATGCCGCTCCTTTATCCGAGCCCCCGGAAATTTCAGAGTCCGCTTAATCAGAAAAAATACAAGAGCCGGTTCTTACCCGCAGTAAATATCTTTGATTGCGGGGTAGTCTAATGGTAGGACATCGGTCTTTGAAGCCGACCGTGGAGGTTCGATTCCTCCCCCCGCAGAACGCCCTCTCTATTTCTTTTTTTCTCTTCCAATGAAATTTTGTCTTTATGAGGCGTAGCCCCAAAATATTTTTTATGATTTTTCTTTTTTCTGGATTATCTGGATAAAACCTGAATTGCAAATTTGGAAATACTTTGACTTGTCTCATTTATTCGGCGCAAACTTTTGAGAATCACTGCTAAAACTTGTATAATGCTCCTATGTTAACAGGGCGCAAATGACAGGAGTATAATGTTATGACGACAGACGATAAAAAGGTTATTTTTTCGATGGTCGGGGTCAGCAAGACTTATCCGCCGCAGCGGAAAGTGCTGAAAGAGATTTATCTGTCCTTTTTTTACGGAGCGAAAATCGGCGTGCTCGGCCTGAACGGTTCGGGGAAGTCCACGCTGCTTAAGATAATTGCCGGAACGGAAGAGCCGACAGCAGGCGAAGTTGCTTTTTCACCGGGTTATTCCGTGGGTCTGCTTGAACAGGAACCGAAGCTGGATGATGACAAGACAGTAAAGGAAATTGTCAGGGAGGGCGTTAAGGAAGTTATCGATTTGCTGAAACAGTACGAAGAAATCAACGGGAAGTTCGCCGAGCCGATGGATGATGATGCAATGGAAAAACTGCTCCAGCGGCAGGGTGATGTTCAGGAGCTCATTGAAAAGCATAACGGCTGGGAACTGGAGAATATGCTGGAACGGGCAATGGACGCTCTGCGCTGCCCGGACGGAGATACGTTGATAAAGCACTGTTCGGGAGGGGAAAGGCGCCGCGCGGCTTTGTGCCGTCTGCTCTTATCGGAGCCGGATATACTTTTACTTGACGAGCCGACCAACCATTTGGATGCGGAGTCGGTGCAGTGGCTGGAGCAGCACCTGAACAGGTATAAGGGAACCGTTATCGCGGTGACGCACGACAGATATTTTCTGGATAACGTTGCAGGGTGGATCCTTGAGCTGGACAGGGGAGAGGGAATACCGTGGAAAGGGAATTACTCGTCCTGGCTTGAACAGAAAGCGAACCGTCTGAAAATGGAACAGAAACATGAAAGCAAGCGGCAGAAAACGCTGGAGCGCGAGCTGGAGTGGGTGAGGATGTCTCACCGGGCAAGGCAGGCAAAATCCCGCGCCCGGCTCGAGGGGTATGACCGGCTGTTGAACGAGGATGTTAAAAAGAGGGAAGCAAAACTTGAAATTTTCATACCCAACGGCCCGAAACTTGGGGCTTCGGTGATAGAGGCGAAGAGTGTGGCGAAGGCCTTTGGCGATAAACTGCTGTTCGAGAATATGAATTTTACATTGCCGCCTAACGGCATAGTGGGAGTGATAGGACCTAACGGGGCGGGCAAGACCACCCTGTTTCGTATGATAATGGGAACGGAAGAACCGCTCAAAGGGGAATTTAAGGTGGGCTCGACCGTAAAGCTCGGATATTGTGACCAGCAGCATACGGTAATCGACCCTGAAAAAACGGTTTACGAAGCTGTTGCGGGCGGCAGTGAGGAGATAAAGATGGGAAATTATACGGTTAATGCCCGCGCGTATGTGGCGCGGTTTAACTTTAACGGCGCGGATCAGGAGCAGAAATGCGGGGTGCTGTCGGGAGGCGAGAGGAACAGGCTTCACCTGGCTTTGACATTGAAAGAGGAAGCCAACGTAATTTTACTTGATGAACCGTCGAACGATATTGATATAAACACGCTGCGCGCCCTGGAGGAAGGCCTTCAGAACTTTGCGGGATGCGCGGTTGTTATCTCTCACGACCGCTGGTTCCTGGACAGGGTGGCGACGCATATACTTGCCTTTGAGGGCAATTCGCAGGTTTATTTTTTTGAAGGCGGGTATTCCGATTATGAGGAAAACCACAAAAAACGGTCCGGTGACCAGGGGCCCAAAAGAGTGAAGTACAAAAAACTGATCAGATAAGGCCGGCCAGGACACAGGAAAGATTTATCCCGACGGGACGCTGCCGCCGGCGGGGCGCTGCCGGTAGAGCCGTATCAGTTCTTTCAGGTTCTCGCGCCGGATATCATTTTTTCACGGTTCTGCCATTAAGTGTTTTATTATATCTATCGTTTTTTTTTGCGAAGATATTGGTGTATTTTTGAAGAAAATATGATAGTATTATGTCTTAGAAAATGAATAAAATATTCAGTAAATTCAATATTGGATATAAGCAAAAGTTACTTGGCACTATTACTGTTATAACTACTCTGACATTTTTCATGCTGACCGTTAACAGGATCAAAATACTAAAAGATCTTATGTGCGAGAGAATAATAAACAGGGTAACTTCTCTGGGTAACATATTATCCGAAGAAATAAAAGATAATTTAGTTGATAACGATATAGAAGATTTGCGTGAAATAATTGAAATTGCCGCCGCGCAAACAAGGATAAGGTTTGTGTCTGTGATTGATAATGACGGCAAAGTCGGATTTTCTTCACGAAAAGAATTAGAAGGCGAAATTAACACGTATGTGGATAGCGATTATATTGAGTTAAAAAAAGAAATCTTCATTAAATCATTCCCTTTAAAAAGGAAAAAAGAAGAAATAGGTGTGGTTCAGATAGGATTTTCCCTGAAAGAGCTAAGCAGGGATTTAGCAGCGGCGTTGAAATCGGCCGTTTCAATAAACGTTGTTGGTTTGTTTCTGATTATATGCGGTTCCTGGTTCGTTTCGGAAAAACTTTTATATCCTTTAAAGCAGATATCAGTTGCGACGGAAAAATTTGCAAAAGGCGATTTTTCAGAGCGGTTCCCCGTAAAAACAAAAGATGTTATCGGGAATCTCCAGCTATCTCTCAATGATATGGCCGAACAGCTGGATGACCTGAATAAGAACATGCAAAGAAAAATCGACGAAGCTACTGCAAAATATGAAACAGCTAACAAAGATTTACAGGACAAAGCGGTTAGATTGGAAGATGCCAATAAAAAATTAAAAGAATTGGATAATCTCAAATCGGATTTTGTGTCAATGGTTTCACACGAATTGAGAACTCCTCTTACGGGAATAATAGGATTTGCAAAAACATTGCAGAAACTAAAATTAAACGAAGAACAGAAGGAAAAATATTTAAAAATAATTGAATCTGAAGGATATCGCCTGGCGAAATTAGTAGAGGATTTTCTTGATATATCAAAAATTGAATCAGGTCACATAGAATTTCATTTTAGAAAAATTGATATCAAAGAAAGTATAAAAGAAGTAATTGAATCTTTTGAAGATAATGGAAATATAGATGTAAATATGCCGGATAAAGAACTAATAGTGAGAGCGGATACGGATAAAATTAAACAGGTTTTAATAAATGTATTAAGCAATGCTGTAAAATATACTGCCGGCGGGAAGAAAATTGCGGTAAGCGCGGAAGAAATTGAAGATGATAAGATAAAAATCAGTATTAAAGATGAAGGGCCGGGTATAAAAAAAGAGGATTTAAATAAAATATTCAATAAGTTTTACCGCTGCGACGACGATATCGCCAAAAAGAGCAGAGGAAGCGGTTTGGGCCTGGCTATATCAAAAGAAATAGTCCGGTTACATAAAGGAAAGATATGGGCGGAATCCGATTATGGCCACGGGAGCCGGTTTAATATTATTCTGCCGAAGGTTAAATGATGGGCGGTAAAATTCTGGTGGTTGATGATGAAGAAAATATAGTTGAATTAATAACGGTAAATTTGGAAAACGCGGGATATACGGTAATTTCGGCTTTTGACGGAGAGTCGGGACTGAAGAAAGCTTTATCCGAGATGCCGGCTCTTGTTATATTAGATGTCAGGATGCCGGGAATGGATGGTTTTTCCGTCTGCAAAGGTATCAAAGACAATCCGAAAACAAAAAATATCCCGGTAATTTTCCTTACGGCTGCAACACAAAAAAAGGACTGTGAAAACGCAAAAGTATCTGATTGCGATTATTTTTTTTCGAAGCCGTTCGATCCTGCGGAATTAGTAAAAATTGTAGATTTCATACGGAAAGGAGATTAAATGCTAAATAAAAAAATTCTGGTGGTTGACGACGATTCCAGCACGGTTGAATTGCTTAAAGTAAATTTAGAATCCGAAGGGTTTTCGGTAATAGGCGCTTTTGACGGGCTGCAGGCGGTAAAATATGCCCATAGTGAGAAACCAAATTTGATTTTACTGGACATAATGTTGCCTGCCGGGAGCGGTTATTCAGTCCTGGAGAGGTTGAATAGTTCCGCTGATACTAATTTAATACCGATTATTGCAATGTCAGGTTTCTCAAAAGAAGAAATATTAAAGAAGATATCTGCTGCTCAAATAAATACAGGCAATAAGAAAATCGCAGGATTCATTCAAAAACCGTTTGATATTGAAATTGTGGTAAACAAGATAAAAAATTATTTTATTGCAAAAGAAAAAAAATGAATAGCGCGCCGAAAATCCTGATAGTAGATGACGATTTAAGTACGGTTGAATTGCTTAAAGTAAATTTAGAATCCGAAGGGTTTTCGGTAATAAGCGCTTTTGACGGAATGCAGGCGGTAAAATATGCCCATCGTGAGAAACCAAATCTGATTTTACTGGACATAATATTGCCTGCCGGCAGCGGTTATTTAGTTCTGAAGAGGTTGAGTTGTTCCGCTGATACTAATTTAATACCGATTATTGCAATGTCAGGTTTCTCAAAAGAAGAAATATTCAAGAAGATACCTGCTGATCTGATAAACACAGTTGATAAGAAAGTAGTGGGATTCATTCAAAAACCGTTTAAGATTGAAAATGTGGTAACCGAGATAAAAAATTATTTTATCGCAAAAGAAAAAAAATGAATAGCGCGCCGAAAATCCTGATAGTAGATGACGATTTTAATATTTTAGAACTATTAGAGGTTAATTTAAAGGCCCGCGGCTATGAAATTATTATTGCTTCCGACGGCAGCAAAGCGCTTGAAAAAGTAAGCGCTGAAAACCCTGACCTGATTATTTTGGATGTTATGATGCCCGGCATGGACGGGTGGGAAGTGTGTAAGATAATCAGGGATCATCATGGATTAAAAGATATGAAAGTGCTGTTTTTAACCGGTAAAGATAAAAATATGGATAAGTTGATCGGAATTGGTGTTTTTAAGGCGGATAAATATATAACAAAACCGTTTGATTTGGATTTTTTAATTGACGAGGTCGCCCAACTTTTAAATGAATAAGATTTCAAAAAATAAACGCCTGGAAATATCCGGCATGGCAATATCTTTGGGTATAGCCATAGGAAAAGCATATATTCTGAAGCAGATAGAACTGGACGCTGTGGCAGGGAACAAGTTCCCCCTGGAAGATATTATAGAGGAACAAAAAAGACTTGAGAAAGCAGTAAGCGAAACCAAATCGCAGTTAATTAAGATACAAAGGCAGATCGCCAGTAAAACGGATCATGATATCGGCAATATTTTCAATTCACACATAAGTTTCCTGGAAGATAAATATTTTATGAAAGAAATCGTTGATATATTGCATAAGGAAGAGGTTAATGTGGAATATGTAATTGCGAACCAGATAAAACAATTAAAAAATAAATTTTCCAGTATGGAACATGAGATGCCCCGGGAGCGTTTTGTGGATATTCAGGATGTATATTACCGCCTTCTTAGAAATCTTTTGGAAATAGAACACGTGAGAACAAATCCCTTGAAAAGATTGGATGAACCGGTAATTATTGTCGCAGAAAAACTGATACCGTCGGACATAGCCCTGTTTGAACCGGATAAAATTCTCGGGATTATTATTGAAGAAGGCAGCAGAACTTCGCATGTGTCCATAATTTCAAGGTCGCTGGGAGTCCCGTCTATAATAAAATTGCCGGGAATAAGCACGATTGTCAGCAGAAAAAATACAATAATTATTGATGCTTTCAATAATAAAGTGATAATAAATCCGGCAATTGATGAAATAAAATATTATCATAAAAAAAGAGAAGAACAGGAGGCGGTTAAAAAGCTGAAGCTTCAATCCCCGCAAAAATATGATTGTAAGACAAAAGATGCCGTCCGGATAAGGCTTGATGCGAATGTGTCGTCTGTGCGGGAAGCAAAACTTGCATTTTCAAATGGGGCCAGCAGCATAGGATTACTGCGTACAGAATTTTTTTATATGTCGTTAAAGCAACTTCCTGAATTGAAAGCCGAACTCGATTTTTATCAGCAAATCATTAATGAGGCAAAAAACAGTCCTGTTACAATAAGGCTGCTTGATTTAGGCACGGAAAAAACGCCGTCATATTTAAGTGTTCCTCTCGAAGAAAACCCGCAGCTCGGCTGCAGAGGCATAAGATATTTACTGAAATTTCCGGAATTACTTCAGAGACAGCTGGAGAGTATTATTATGGCCAGTGAATTCGGTAAAGTTAAAATACTGCTGCCTTTTATTTCGATTATTGAGGATTTGGAAAAAACACTGGGAATAATAAACGATTTATGTAAAAAGAATAAATGTGCCAGGGATAATATCAGTATCGGAATAATGGTTGAAACCCCGTCGGTAGCTTTGGATATTGAATCATATATGGAGAAAGTTGATTTTATAAGTATCGGCACGAATGACCTGGCTCAGTATATTTTTGCCGCCAGCCGCGAAGAACCAACTATGGAAAATTACCGTCAGGCTATTCATCCCGTGATGATAAGATTAATAAAAGATATTGTTGTTTGTGCCGGTATTCACCAAAAAGAAGTATCTGTTTGCGGAGAAATCGCTTCCGATCCGGTTTTTGCCTGTCTTCTAATCGGATTAGGGGTCCGCATCCTGTCTATGCAGCCGGAATCCATCCCGACAGTTAAAGAAGAAATAGGAAAACGGACAATTAAAGAATTGGCGGGTGTAGCCGAAAAAGTAATTAATTGTAAAAAAGCTCAGGAAGTAATAAATGAGTTGTCGAAAATATGAACAGCAAGCGTATACTGGTTATTGATGACGAACAGGCTATTATCGATTTGCTGGAGGTAAATCTGAGAAACGCGGGGTATAATGTGTTTTCCGCTGCGGATGGCTTAAATGTCGTAGAAAAAGTTAAAGATAAAAAGCCGGATTTAATTATACTGGATTTGATGCTTCCCGGAATAAGCGGGTATGAAATTTGCCGCAAACTAAAAGAAAAAGAAGAGACCGCTTTCATACCCATATTGATACTTTCGGCAAAAGATGAGCCGATAGATAAAATTACAGGTTTGAAATTAGGCGCAGATGAATATGTAACCAAACCTTTTGATGTAGAGGAACTGATTGCCAGAGTTGATACTCTTTTAAGACGGACGGAACATTTTCTATCGGTCAATCCATTGACGCATTTGCCGGGCAATACCAGCATTATGTACGAAGCGACCGGCAGGCTGAAAACAGATAAGGGGTTTGCTTTTATTTATGCGGATATTGATAATTTCAAGGCTTTTAATGATAAATACGGTTTTGACCGCGGAGATGAAATCATTAAAATCACCGCAAAGATTCTGCATGACAATATAAATGACGGCGACTTCATAGGTCATATCGGCGGAGATGATTTTATTCTTATATGCAGCGACGAAGAAGTTGGAAATATTTGTCAAAAAATTATTGACGCTTTTGATAATCAAATACCGGGTTATTATGAGAAAGACGATAAAAACAGAGGATATATTATATCGCAGGACAGAAGGGGAAAAACCCAGAAATTCCCGATAATGACTTTATCGATGGGTGTTGTTATGGTTGACAGAAAAAGAATGGGTCATTATGGTAAAATCGTGGATATTGCAACTCAAATGAAAAAATATGTAAAATTGAACAGTCCGGGAGATAAAAGTTATTATGCAATAGATAGGAGAAAAGAATAATAATATAAAAGGGCGTGCCGTTAATTTTATGAATAATAAACCGGAAATCAAAATAAAAAGAATAGGCGGATATTTGCGCAAAGTAGTTCCTACGGTACATAAGACAGAAAATATAATAAGCCATGCGGTAAAACCTTTTATGGTAGAACTTCGTTGTTTTCTGTAACCGAAAAATGACCCCCGGGCAGTATAATCCTATCTACAAGAAAAAATAGAGTAGATTAGGAAGGAGGATGACCGCCGCCCTGCTGGACAGGCCTGCGCATTACTATACAGGATGGTAAAAATATTTTTGAGTTTTTTTTGCCGCCGGGAAATTAGTTTCGTGAAAAACGCATTTATGGAAGAAGGGAGGTGAATGTTATGAAAAGGTTGCTTGTGATGTTGTTGTTGGCGGGACTGGTATTAGGGAATTTGGGTTGCCGGAAAGAAACGGAATCCGATGAGACGGAGTCCGTGGAAACGGAATCCGCGGCTGACTCCATTGAGGAGTAAAAGAAGGAGGTTGCTTATGTATAAATTAACGCTTTTGCTGATGGTATTATGTTTGGTATTCGCCGGGACCGGTTGTAAGGAAGAAGGTGAGGGCGATAATCTTCAGGATGGGATAACTGTTACGGAAACCAGTATAGAAGAAATAGGAGAGAAAGCGGCGGCGGATAAAATTTCCGCGCCTGCAGATGAGAAAACGGAAGAATACAAGGAGGGAGAGGAATACGAAGATACGGAAACCGGCGAATAGGGACGATTGATTATAAAAGGCTGTAGTTGTTTGGGCCTCTCCATAAGGAGGTTTTATGCCGTATTGTCCGCATTGTGAAGAATATTATGATGATGATTGCTGTCCAATTTGCGGCCATCCGCACGATTGTGAATGCGAAGAGGATAAGGACAAGGACGAGGTTGAGCCGGGGGACAGTTAAAGAACCGACCCTTGAAGTAACGGAACAAAAATAGTAGAAGAAATTATTTTGTAATTTTTCTTTCAGAAATATATTGTGGGAGCAATTACCGTGTTGCGTCGGCGAGGCGTTTGACGAGTTTTGATACGGTGTCTTCGAGGTCCTCCGGTTTGTAACAGGAGTCCTTGTCTGAGTATTCAATTTCGCCGCTTTCCACGTCTATTATGGAAATGGTGATAATATACCGGTTTACGAGTTTTCCGACTTTGCCGTTTACGATTTTCTGGACGTTAAGAAGTTTCCCCATTTGAATGGCGCATTCGGCTGTTGTGCAGCCCGTCTGCTGGAAACCCTGTTCCGCGAGAATTTTGTCCATGTTGCTGCGGTCGATTACGGCGAACACCTTGTATTTGGTGAGGTCTCCGCGGAAGAACTCGGATACGAACGATGATTCCGCGGACGATATCGGCGGCTGGGGAACGAAGTCTGAAACGGCGATGTTGATTCTCTCGCCTTTCTTGGCTTTGATTTTCCTGGCCTCCTCGGGCGCAACATATTTTTCCTCTTTCGGCTTGAATGCCAGGTTGTATGAGAGAGAGAAACGCATTACGTCGTCAAATGCGTCGGTGGGGGTGTAACTGGAATCAAGGTTAAGTTTGCCGAGTTTTATGCCCGCTCCCATGCTCAGTGATTTTATCTCGTAGCCCGTCTGGTAACCCAGCCGCAGCACGATTTTCCTCCACAGGAATTCATTTCCGAGATTTACGTGTGTTTCATTTTCGTTTTGCTTCAGGTCAAGCAGTGTCTGTATTTTCAAATTTTCTTGCCCAAGCCATCTCCAGAAGATACCGAAACCGATTGTCATCGGAATGGCGTCGGCTTCGCTTATGTAAGTCAGCGACCCTCCTATGTTTCTCGCGGCGAGGCCTATTGAGCGTTTCTGGTCTTTTGAGCGGAGCATAATACCGAAATCGGCGCAAACAGCCGCGGCGCTGTATTCGCCGGCGAGAGTTGACTGAAGCGATTTTATCCCGAACCCCACGTCAAGTTTCCACACCCGCCTTCCGTAGGCGGCATGTATCAGCGTGTCTTCCTGCGCGGACACTGTCTTTGTATTCAGCACTTGTCCTGAAGACGGGTCAAGCGTGATGAGTTCCATATCCCCCGCGCTGTATTGAAGGACGTTTAATGCGAATGCCCCGCCTGACTTGAGAGGTTTTGCAAAACCCATTGTTATGAGCCCCGCCGCATCGTAGCCCGACATCATTCCCGTCTCAAGCATAAAGAGGTTCTGGTAACTGAGCCCCGCCGGGTTCCAGAGAGAACCGCTTGCTCCGTCGGAAAGAGCCGTGTATGCCTCGCCCAGACCGACAGCCCTCACGTCCGCGGGTTCCTCGAGAGTGATGCCGCCGCCGTCGCCCGGGGTTGCCAGTAGGTTCGTGAAGTGTAAAGTGTGAAGTGTGATGAATAAAGTAAAAATAAAAACAAAACTTCTTTTTCTTCTCTTCACACTTACCTCTTCACACTTTACGCCTGTCATTTTACCACGACGATTTTTTTGACCGTTTCAACGCCGCCGGCTTTTATGTGGAGCAGATAGACGCCGCTTGCGACGGTATTCCCCGCCGAATTTTTTCCGTACCAGTATTTTACATTCGTAGAATCCTGACCCTCAAAAATTGTTTTTACGAGCCGCCCCTGAAGGTCGTAGAGTTTTACAGAAACAAAACCAGGGGAGGGCAATTCATATCTTATGACAGCCGGATTTGCTGTGCCCGGCGTTTTGATTAAACTGTTATAGACGGTCGCTTTCGGACTTGTCACGCTGGGCGCAACAGTAATTACGGGAAGCGCTGATGGCACCGGCTCGGGGGAACGGTTTGTGCCGTCGTCCTCGAGCTGGATTCCGATTTTTATTTCCGTCGCCATCGGGAAGTAATCGCTGAAGTTTGATGCGATGTCTATCGTCCCGCTGATTACGCCCTCTGCAGAAATTGACAGGCTGTTCGTAAAAAAAGAAGCCCCGTTGAGCGGCCTGACACCGCTTGCCCCCGGCGCCATGGAATCCGACCATAATACGCGGTTGTCCTGGTCGTATATTGTAATAATGATTTTTGAGAAACGTTCTCCCGCCGCATCCAGCGCGGTGCCGCTCAGCGTGATGCTCCCGCCGGGCTGAACCGGTCCTGCCGCGGGCGGGGCGATACTCGGCGCCTGCGGTGCTGTTGTGTCTTCAAGAGTATAGATTGCGCCGATGACATTGCTGTCCCCGGGGCCGGTGTTCAGCACGCCTTCCGAATTGTATGACTCCACTTTATAGGAAAATCCTGAATTGCCCGGCAGCGCCGTATCAGTATAAGTTGTTGTGCTTACGTTTGTTACAACGGTCGTGCTTCGCAGGAGCCGGAAGTAAGTGGCATTTGCCGAGATCCAGGAAAGTTTTATCGTGTGGTCGGTTATCTGTAAGGACGTGAGACCAGCCGGCTGGTCGGCCAGCGTATAGCAGGAGGCTGTTGCCGTCGGAGTGCTGTCCCCTCCTGCGTTCCATGCGACGAGGTAACGGGTGTACTGCGTGTTGGGCTGGAAACCGGATTCGGTATAAGTTTCCGTATCCGCACTGATTGACGCAATCAGGTTGTTCTGGTCATCGTATAGTTTGTATCCGAGCTCGTTGGCCGTATCTGTCCATAACCAGTTAATTTGTGCAACACCGGCGGCTGCACCGGTCAGAGAAGGCGGCGGAGCCGGAGGGCTTTCGCTGCTCTTCGGATAGGACCAGGAGTCGCTGTAATTCGTGTTTATGTCGGATTCATTGTCCGCATCGTCGTACGTCTTGATTGCAAAATAATATTTTGTTCCCGCCGTCAACCCGGTAATTACGAGCGACTGTGTGGTTCCTGCAGGGAGGGGGTCGGGAATAACGGCGCCGAAGACCTCGACGGCATTAACTTCCGCATCGTCCCAGGATGCTTCGGTTATAGAAGAGTCCGTGAGGTAGCGGATGTCGTAATAAGAAGCAGTGCCGGAATAGCCGTCGTTCCCCGGCGCTGTCCAGGTAAGTTTTATTTCGCCGATGCTGTCGCCCGGAAATGCGGCAAGGTCCGTAATGTCTCCGGGTTTTGTTGCATCAATAGCAAGAGTCCGGTCGGTTGCTTCGTTTGAAATGCCCGACCATAGAGGATTTTCGTCCGCTGCCCACATACGGAAATAATAATCGGTATTAGTTACCAACCCTGTTATCGTGTAATTATGTACGGCGGCGGGGGTGAATGATGTGGATATTACAATATAATAGTGGCTCCAATCTCCGTCGGACTGTTCAGGGGAACTAAAAGTATAAGGGTAAGAATAAGTATATGCTATTCTCCATTTCCCGTTATTTACATATGCACTCGTCCCGTCGTCGCCCGGCGCTGTCCACGTAAGGTCTATTTCCCCAATGCTTGCTCCTGTTATGGCGGATAAAGTGTCTATGCTCGCGGGGTTAAAGCCCCGCGCCTGTGCCTGACTACTCTCTAAAGCCAGCGACCAGTTCGGAAATTCATCCGCCGTCCATATTTTTACGTACGTAGCATATCTGCCGCTTAAACCTGTTAAGGTATAAAAACACTGCGTTGACGGAACAACAGTTGTTGAAATTATTATCTGAGCCTGCCCGTAACCCCACGAACATTCATTATATGTGCTGAATTGAATAGCGAATTGTCCTCCGGTGATTATTCCCAATGTGCCGTCGTTGCCGGGAGCCGTCCATGTAAGAGTTAATTCCCCCTCATTTGTCCCGGCCGTTCCAGAAAGGTCAGTTATTGCCGACGGGCCTATCCCGTCCAATGTTATGGTAGATAAGATATTCCCGTAAGAAGACCCTATTCCGTCCCCGTTAAATGCCTGAACTTTGTACCAGTAAGTCGTGTTGGGGCTTAAAGCCGTATCCGTCGCGCTTGTGCTTGTATAAGCATTCGAAAAATTCTTTACTGTGGTAGTACTTGTTACATAATTGTCTGTTGAATGCAGTATCCCCCATTTTGTGTATGACGGATTGTCGTTGTCAGACCAGGTAATTGTTACCGAAAAACTACTGCGGGAAACAATAACCGCCCCTGTCGGCGGATTTGCGAGCGCGTATGAAGTTTCTGCTGCCGTTACGCTTGTCCCTGATTCATTGTGCGCCTCTATATAGACCGATGTTGATATGTTTACGGAAAGCCCGGTCTGCAGCCAAAATGTTGTATTGGGGTCAAGTTCAGTTAGAATAGAATCGTCTGACTGACTTTTTATCCTGTAGACATCTTCTTGAGTTGCGTCGCTGTTTGTGTCCATCCAGGTCCAGTTGATTGAAGTTGTCGAAATACCTGTGCCCAATAGTAAGCCGGCAGCGACAGGGGACGAAGGCAGTGTTTTTGTTGAGACCGTTGCATCAAAAGTTGTTTCTGTTTCGTCTTCCTCGTTATAAGCGTATATTTTGTACCAGTAAGTTGTATTCGGGTTTAATTCCGTATTAGTGCAATTGGTGACAGTATAATTCGAAACAAAACTTTTAACTGTTGTTGTGCTTGTCACAAAATTGTCTGTTGAGCGGAGTATTCCCCATCGTGTATAGTAAGTATTATTGTTGTCCGCCCACTGTAGGGTTATTGAATAACTACTGCGAGAAACAACGTAACTTCCGGTGGGTGGATTGGCGGGTGTCCACACAAGCGACGAACTTGAAGTCACGACTCCGCCGGCATTTACAGCGGCAGCATACGCCTGATAGGATGTGTTCGGGCAAAGACCCGTATGGTTCGCGCTTGTCTGTACGTTTCCGGTTAAGGCAGCGGTGTCAATTGCGAGGTAAAAATTTCCGCCGGCGGAAGAGCAGTAAACACGGTATCCGATAGCATTGGAAGAATTGTTCGTCCACGACCAGTTTATCTGGGTGGCGGAAATAGCCGCCCCGCCGAAATTAGTTGGCGCCTGGACTTTACTTCTGGAATTTCCGCACATCGGCGCGGCAAATGTAAAAGATGAAGTCGCGAATCTCAAATCGTAATTTGACGAATTAGCGTTATACGAAGAATAGACTATGCACGCTCTTCCGTCGCTGTCAAAAGCGAGAGAATTGGAGTTACCCATATCGCGGGATGGGGCGCCAAATTCCACGGTAGAGGATGACCAGTTCGGATAACTGGAATATACAATACTAAAATCAGTTGACGGTTTATGATAAACAATATGGGGATTACCGTTGCCGTCAAGGGCTATTGAAGAGACACCGGTAACCGCCCCGAAAAAGCAGCTTGTGAGCTCCCAGCTGGAATCGGGCAAGGACTGCGCATACAGGATTTCTGTTCCAGTGTCATCGTAAGAAATGTGGACTGTTCCGTTGCCGTCAATCGCAATTGATGTATTTTTCCCGCTGTTTGAAGTATCAACCGTTTCCTTGCCCCAACCCGACAGCGGCGTCCATTTCGCATATTTTGTATTGTAAACCCCTATAGTTGTCTCTTTTGAATAAGATATGTGCGGATTTCCAAAACCATCTAAAGCGATAGAACAATATTTTCCGTCACTGCTTGTATCTTCCGAATCCACTGTCTGAATATCCCAGCCGCTTCCCGACCACTTCGCGTATTTGAGATTGGTGTTTGTGGCGTCGTAATAAGCAATGTGCGGGTAACCCCTGCCGTCCAGAGCCAAGGAACTGTATTGACCGACATCGCCGACGGAATCCACGACCTGCGTTCCCCAGCCGGAAGCCGTGCTTGTGGCGTATTTTAAATTACCATTTGTGAAATCATAATAAGCAATATGCGGATTACCGTTTACATCTACGACGATTGAAGTATATTTAAATGATGAAATGGTGTCCACATCCTCAAATGTCCAACTGCTTCCGTCGTATTTAGCATAACGCGGCCAGTCGGCCGCCTCCACTCCCACATAAGCGACATGAATATTATCGTTCACATCCACTGCTATTGAAGTATATTGCCCTGCGTAAGCAGCGTCATCAAGCGTTGATGTTCCCCAAGATGCGTGAGAAAGAGCGGGGCGGAGACAGAAAAGAACTGCCGTAAAAAGCGGAACAAAACCTTTTGTTTTTCTAAGCATTATTACCGTAATTTTATTATAACGGTAAATACTAAAAAATAATAAAGAGTGTGTCAATGTGATTTTTATCATTATTTCCGAATTTTGGGTTTTCCCGTGTATTTTATACAATAAAGTAATGAACAGAAAAGCGGTTTTGCTTTTTTCGGGCGGGCTCGATTCATCCCTTGCATTTAAGATTTTAGAAGAGGATGCGGAAATTTACGGGGTTGTTTTTTCAACGCCATTCGTTGACATTTCGGAAAATGTTTTTAATCTTGCCGCATCCATCGGACTCCCGCTCCTCGCAAAGAAAATAGGCGGTGAATATTACGATATTCTTCTTCATCCGAAGCACGGATACGGGAAGGGCGTCAATCCCTGTCTCGACTGCAAAATTCTGATGCTGAAAAAGGCAAAGGAATATATGCGCGAAATCGGCGCCGGATTTGTCATAACGGGGGAAGTCCTCGGGCAGAGACCCATGTCGCAGAAAAAAAGGGACTTTATCATCGCCGAAAAAGAGACGGGCCTTGAAGGGCTTATCGTGAGGCCTCTTTCGGGGAAAATTCTTCCGCCGACCGTTCCCGAGAAAGAGGGCGCAATTAAAAGAGAAAAGCTCCTCGCTCTTTCGGGAAGGAGCCGGAAAGTCCAGATGGACCTCGCCCGCAGGTTTAATATCTACGGTTATTCAACTCCTGCCGGCGGCTGCATTCTTGCCGACCTGGCTTTTACGAGAAGAGTAAAGGACGCCATTGCTTACGGTGAAATAACGGATGAAAAAGTTGAGTTTCTAAAGGCGGGCAGGCATTTCCGTCTGAAGAACGGTTCCAAACTCATCATTGCGAGGAATGAAAAAGAGAGCGCCGGTTTAAAGAAAGTTTCAAAAAATTTTATTTTAATGGAAACTGCGGAGCGAACCGGACCCGCCGCTGTCCTGACGGATGAAAAAGATATTCTGCAGGCGCTTTCCTTTCTTGCGAGGTACAACAAAAAAGCGGGCAAATTTTCAATCGTAAAGAACGGCGGTAAGACAGAAATGACGGCGGACCCCGCGGCGGAAGAAGAAATAAAAAAACATCTGATTTAGAATCTTGCAGCTTCTGCGCGAATTGCGTAGAAAATTTAGCGAGCAGTTTGGTTGCTGCCTTTTATTCGGCGGGTGGACTGTAAATTCCGGGCGAAAGAAAGCCCGTATCTATGAGTTCCGCCAGGTTTTCCGGTTTCCTGCCGTATTCCAGCAGGAAGGCGTTTTCGGCTTTTTTGATTAATTCCGTTTCCAGTTCCCGCTCTTTTTTATTCACTGCTTTTGCGTCCGCTTTCAGGGTACCGGCAGGCAGCGTCAGAATTTCCGTTCTTCCGGAAGAAGACCTTGTTTTGTAAAAATGCCACCACCAGAGGGCGGCGAGGAGAATAAGGAGAATAAAACCTTTTTTCCGCATAGTTGGGGAAAAACCGTCCCCTTCCTTATATTAGGGCTTTCATTTCCCTGACGGCTTTTTCGATTCCGGTAAAAATTGCGCGCGCAATGATGCTGTGCCCTATGTTGAGTTCGTTCATCCCTTTTATTTTTGCGATTGCTCCTGTGTTTTCGTAATTCAAACCGTGCCCTGCGTTCAGAATAAGCCCCTGACTTCTCGCGTATTTTGAGGCAATTTTTATGCGCTGCAGTTGGCGCTGTCTTTCTTTCCCCGTGAGTTCGGCGTATCTTCCGGTGTGAAGTTCCACGCAGTCGGCTCCCGCTTTCTTTGAGAGCGCTATTAGTTTCTCGTCGGGTTCTATGAACAGGCTGACCGTTATTCCCTTTTTTTGCAGTTCGGGAATCACTCTAAAAAGTATTCTTCCGTGCTTTTCCACGTTCAGCCCGCCTTCCGTCGTGAGTTCCGCCCTTTTTTCCGGAACAATGCAGACGTCGTGAGGCCTTAATTTTTTTGCGAATGCAATGATGCCGGGGGAGAGAGCCATTTCAAGATTGAGTTTTGTTTTTATTTTTTTTTTCAGGAGCAGGCAGTCCTTTTCCTGAATATGCCTGCGGTCCTCCCTGAGGTGGACGGTGATTCCGTCAGCGCCCGCTTTTTCGCAGAGGAGCGCCGCTTTCACTGGGTCGGGGTAATCCGTAAAACGCGACTGTCTGAGCGCAGCGGAATGGTCGACGTTTACGCCTAATTTTACCACGTTACATTCCGAGATAATACTTTGCGTAAAGCCACAGAATTACCGCAATTGAAAGAGCAAGGATTTTGAGCTGCAGATTTTTTTTCATCGCGCGGTCATTTCAGCGTCTGGAATTCCTTTTCTTTATAAAAGGAGACGAGTTCCTTCCTCAGCGCTTCTTCGGAAATGTTTCTCATGAGTTTGCCGCCCCTCGCCAGGGCAATGGATGATGTCTCTTCCGAAACGACAATCGCCCATGCGTCGCTCACTTCTGAAATTCCGATTGCCGCCCTGTGTCTTGTGCCGAGGAGGCGGGAAGCGATTTGCTCCATTGTCAACGGCAGTATGCAGGAGGCGGCGACAATTTTATTCCCGCGGATAATGACCGCTCCGTCATGCAGCGGGCTTGTGGGGTTAAAAACGGAGCAGAGCAATTCAGGGGAAATGTTTCCGTCTATTTTTCTGCCTGTTTCAATGTAATTCTTCAGTCCGATGTTCAACTGTATTACGATAAGCGCGCCCCAGCCCTTTTCCTGCGCCTTTTTAAGCGTTTCCAGCACGGCGTTTATCCAGTCGGGTTTTATGTGGAACAGGAAACCCGCCATCTTTCCCGACCCGAGTTTTGCCAGGAGAAATCTGAGTTCCGGCTGAAAAACAATAACGACAGCGATGAGACCTATGACCCACGCTCCCGAAAGCAGCCACGAGAGCGTCGTCAATTTCATAATTTTTGCGGCGATTGTAAGGAAGAAAAGAATAAAAATCCCCTTGAGAATGGGGATTGCCCTGGTCCCGCTGAGGAGCGTGAGCACGTAGTAAATCAAAACGGCGGTTATGATTATATCGGTGACGGGCCCCGCGTATTTCATCCAGCAGTCCCTTATAAAAACGAGAATGGTATTCATCTTGCTTTATTTTTTAATCAGCGCCATTGCTTCCGCCCTGACTTTAGCGTCTTTCATAAAAACCCCTCTCAGCGCAGAAGTTGTCATCGTTGCTCCGGTTTTTTTTATTCCCCGCATCGTCATACAGAGGTGCTGCGCTTCAATGATTACCATGACCCCGAGCGGTTCGAGCGTTGAGTTTATCGTGTCCGCAACCTGCTGGGTGAGGCGTTCCTGAATCTGGAGGCGTCTTGCGAAAATGTCAATGATCCGCGGAATTTTGCTGATGCCGAGCAGAATTTTATCTTTTGGGATATACGCCACGCTTGCTGTTCCGAAGAAGGGCAGGAGATGGTGTTCGCACAGCGAATAAAACTGAATGTCTTTCACGAGTATTATTTCGCTGTAGTTTTCGGTTTTGTAAACAGGTCTTAATACAGCGGAAGGGTCTTTTACCGAGTAGCCGCTCGTCAGTTCCTCAAGCATTGCCGCAACTCTTTGAGGGGTCTCCTTCAAACCCTCTCTGTCAGGATTTTCGCCGAGCGCTTTAATTAACTGTTTCGCCGCCTGAATGATTTTCTTTTTGTTCAGGTTCATTTTTTTTATCTTCCTCTTTTTTTGCAACATTGTTTATCTGCGGCGCGTCAAAGGGGGGCAGGTCTTCGCCCCGTAGGATTTTGTCAATGTCTTCGCCGTCGAGGATTTCTCTTTTCTCCAGTTCTTCCGCTATTTTTTCAAGGAATTTCCTGTTTTCCGTCAGGACTTTTGTCGTTCCTCTCTCCGCTTTCAAAATCGTGTTCCTTACTTCTTCGTCAATCATCTGTTTTGTTTTTTCGCTTATACTGGATCTTTGCGAAATGTCCATCCCGAGGAAAACCTCGTCGGGCGAGTCGTTGAAGGTAGCGGGACCTATGCGCGAGCTCATTCCGAACTGAGTTATCATTTTGTGAGCGATTTCCGTGGCTTTTTCAAGGTCGTTCTGTGCGCCGGTGGAATAATGGCCGAAGACAATTTTTTCGGCGACTCTGCCGCCCAGCAATGCCTTTATTTTGTCCAGCAGTTCGTCCTGCAGGGCGATGTATCTGTCTTCAACGGGGAGCTGCAGCGTGTAGCCGAGAGCCGGGCCTCTCGGGATTATCGAGACCTTGTGAACGGGATCTCCCCCGGGAAGTTTTTTTGCGGTAAGAGCGTGACCCGATTCGTGTATGCATATAATCTTTTTTTCCTTTTCCTGCATAACCCTGCTTTTTTTCTCGGGACCCGCTATGACTCTGTCAATTGCTTCCTCAAGTTCCGGCATCCCGACTGCATCCAGGTCTTTCCGCGCGGCGAGAAGCGCCGCTTCGTTTATTATGTTGGCGAGGTCGCTGCCGACGAAACCGGGCGACCGCCGCGCTATCGTTTTCAGATTGACGCCGGCGCCCATTTTTATTTCCCTTGCGTGAACTTTCAGGATTTCTTCCCTTTCATGTATGTTCGGCCTCGGCACATGGATGTGTCTGTCGAACCTTCCGGGCCTGAGAAGCGCGGGATCCAGGATGTCCGGGCGGTTGGTGGCTGCGATTATGATTACATTCGTGCTCTGGTCGAACCCGTCCATTTCGACAAGCAGCTGATTGAGCGTCTGTTCCCGTTCGTCGTGCCCGCCGCCGAGGCCGGCTCCCCTGTGCCTTCCGACGGCGTCTATTTCATCCACGAATATGACGGAAGGCGCGTCCCTCTTTGCCATCAAAAAAAGGTCCCGTACTCTGGAGGCGCCGACCCCGACAAACATCTCGACGAATTCGCTTCCGGATTGGGAAAAAAACGGGACTCCCGCTTCCCCTGCCACGGCCCGGGCTAAAAGTGTTTTTCCCGTTCCCGGGGCCCCGTACAGAATCACGCCTTTCGGGATTTTCCCGCCGAGTTTTTCGAACTTTTTCGGGTCTTTAAGAAATTTTATTACTTCTAAAAGTTCTTCTTTCACCTCGTCGCATCCGGCCACGTCTTCAAATGTTGTCTTTGTTTTTACCGCAGGATGAGCCCGCGATTTGCCGAATGAAAAAATCTGTTTGGCTCCGCCGCTCATTTTTGTTGCCATCAGGACCCACACCAGAATGAGGAGCATTATCGGTCCGAAGTTAAAGAGCAGGTTTATAAACCATTTATTCCCGGTTTTGCCGGTGTATTCGACTCCGTGGCGCTCGAGTTCTTCTATAATTTTGCTGTCGTCAAGATACGGGGTTTTGAAGACCTTTTTTTCCTCGCCGGAGCGGTAAAGACCTTTTATTACTTCGTCCTTGTAAATTTCTACCGAGATTATTTTTTCCGCCCTGACAAGCTGCTTGAACCTGCTGTAACTTATTTCTTCCACTTGCGGCTTTCGCGAGTAGGCGTAATTCAGGTAAATAATTACGGCAATGACCAGGAGCCAGAATGACAGGCCGAGTTTCTGTTTTTTCACCTTTTTCTCCGGTAAATTTCAGACCGCAGAACGCCTATGTAAGGGAGATTCCTGTAAAGCTGGCTGTAGTCCAGACCGTATCCCACGCAGAATTTGTCGGGAATTACAAAACCGGTGTAATCAATTTTTATATTTTTCTTCCTGCATTCCTTTTTATCCAGCAGGACGCAGATTTTCAGCGACCTGGGCTTTCTTGTGAGGAGATTCCTTTTGAGGTAGGAAAGCGTCAGGCCCGTGTCAACGATGTCTTCCACGATAAGAACGTCCCTGTCGACGATGGATTCCCTTAAATCCATCAGGAGCCGCACGACTCCGCTTGACTCCGTTGAGTTGGCGTATGACGATACGCCGATGAAATCAACGACGTGATACATCGTTAATTGTCTCATCAGGTCGCACATAAAAACGACCGCCCCTTTCAGAACCGGCACGAGCACAGGTTCTTTTCCCCTGTAATCGCGGTTGATTTCAGAGGCGAGTTCTCCGACCCTTTTATGTATCTGTTTCTCCGTTAAAAGAATTTCCTTTATGTCAGGGTGTTTCATAAAATAAAATCAAATTTCCCTTTTATGCTTTGTTCCTACACCTTTCTTTACCACGAAGTCAAAACCGCGAAGTGTGAACGAACCGCCTTTTTTCCGCCGGATAAAACGGTCAATTTCCCCGATATAACCGGAATTGACTTCCCTTTCAAGAAACTCCGCCAAAAAGCACTTCCTCAAAAACTTATTATAACTCAAATATTTATTAATATCAAGTTTCCCGCTGTTTTTTATCCCGGATTCCCGCCGCTCGGCGCTAACGTATTCCGCGAGGTCCTCCGCCTGGTTTGAAAGCGCAAGGAGCCTTTTTTCAAACTGCCCGCCGAAATTTTTTGAAAGAAACGGAATGAGCGTGCGCCTGATTTTATTCCTCAGAAATTTTTGGTTTTTATTGGAGGGGTCCGTTATAAACAGGATTTTATTCCTTCGCAGAAAATTTTTTAATTCGTTCCTGTCGAAGTCGAGCATAGGCCGGACAACACTGGCGCCGAATATCTTTGTTTTTGTTTTTATTCCGTAGAATGAAGCCAGGCCCCCTCCCCGCAGAATTTTTATGAGGACTGTTTCAAAAAGGTCGGATCGAGTGTGAGCCGTCAGAATTTTCGAAAAACCGTTTTTCCCGCAGATACCGGCGAGGTGCCTGTACCTGATTTCCCGCGCGGCGTCTTCAACGGATTTTTTATTTTTTTCAGCAAACCCCGCGACGTCGGAACTTCTTGCGTAAAAAGGCATCTTGAGTTTTTTCGCAAGGGCCCTGACGAATTTTTTTTCGGAGGCCGATTCTTTGCGCAGTTTATGGTCTATATAAGCGATGCCCGTTTTGTTTTTCAGGTTTTTTGCGAGATGCGCCATAGCCATTGAGTCGCTCCCGCCTGATACGGCCAGAAGCAGTTTATCCTTCCGGCTTATGAGATTATTTTTTTTAATGCTGTTTAGAAATTTCGGAACAATGTTGTTTTTTTCCATTTTGTTACTAACCAGCGCAGCAAGTCGTTTGCATTATCTCAAATAAGCATTGTGAACTTGTCATTGCGAGAGTCCGAAGGACTCGTGGCAATCCGCGAAGCGTTGCGAGGGCGAAGCCCGCGGCAATCTCTGATATTGCTTCGGTCGTTCCACTCTCTCGCAATGACAGAGTGCTCGCAATGACATCACAACTCATAATACAAATCCTTCCATTTTGGATTTACACTCTTGATCAACTTAATTTTTCCAGCTCTTGAACCTGCCTTAATCTGTTTTTCTCTTGCAATTGCATTTCTTACATCTCCGTGCATTTCATAATAAACCTGTCATTGCGAGGCTGAAAGCCGTGGCAATCTCACATTATACTTTTTTGTAAAACCTTCAAGCATTTTTCCCCTGTGTTCGTAAACTCTTTTCTTTAAATTACTCGTAACGCCAGTGTAAACAACGGTGTTCCTTTTATTTGCCATTATGTAAATGCAATAAACTTTCTCATTCATTTGTCATTGTGAGCATCTGCAGGGAATACGGCAATCCTCGAGATTGCTTCGGTCGTTTCACTCCCTCGCAATGACATTGTGAACTACTTTGTACTCCTAAATCAGTAACATCTAATTTTAGCGGCGCAGGGATTTGAACCCCGGACACGGAGATTATGATTCTCCTGCTCTGACCAACTGAGCTACGCCGCCGTTTATGGGTGGGGACAGCTGATAGTTGGGGACAGGTGATAGTTGGGGACAGGTCTTGAAAAGCCCTGTCCCCTTCCATAAGCCCTGTCCCCTTCCATAAAACCCTGTCCCCTTCCGCTATTGATACTATTAAAAATTTACATAAAAATCAATATTTTGCTATATTATAAGAATGGAAAAAGCCCTGAGAAAAGCATTATTGATTCTGATTTCCGCAACGCCGGTGTTTTACGGGTCTCTCCTTACGGCATCCGAATTCGGCATCGGATTTACGGAAAGCGAATATACCGCCTATTACGACGCCGGAGAATCGTCTCTTGACTGGGATTTTTCAAGCGGTTACCTCTATCTTCCTTACGGAAGCGAAGAAAATATTTTGCAAGGGAATTATCCCGGCCCGCCTAACATGGAAAACCCTAAACAGGATGTTTCCCCGCAACCTAATACAAACAAGCCCCAGAACGGCTATACTTTTATTGTCCAGTATGACTGTTTTATATCGGGTGTCGCAAGATTTGCTTCGTCAGGCGGCGGTAATCAAGACGTGAGGTTCTGGACGGATGATGTTGAAGAGTGCTCTTCAGGAATGGGACAAAGCGGTTACTGGGGGCCTTATACGGCTTGCGTCTCGGATGCTTACTGGGCTGCGATTCCGGTTGATTTTCTCACCGAGAATTACCCTCTCACGAACAATAACACCTACTGGATTGTAAACGTTCACGATGGTGATGACGAGCATTTAATAGGGCAGATTACGAATCCTGTTTCCGCGACCTCTTTCATTACACTCTACTCTTACTGGTATTTGAAAAATGACACTTTGTCGCCGCTTACTAGTAGGGAAGGTGAGGGCGGTGTAGACCTGAAGGGCATTGCTGATTTGGGGCTCAGTCGGTTTACAACGCCGGGGTCTTTAACAACGAAGACGATTGATTTGGGTAAAGGCCATGATGAGGTGACAAAAGTTGATGTGGAAAATTTCGAGGTCTCTTTTCAGACGACAAACGCCAGAAGCAGTTTTGATAAAATTGAAAAAACAGGGGCGATGGCGTACAACCTCCGCTATACCACCATTTCCGCTCTCGGCAGGACGCCCGTCTGCTCGGCTGACTTTGAAATATCGGAATCGTCGAATAATGTCAATTTCAGCGAATTCAAAACCGATTTTGCCGATGTTCATCTGAGGTACATAAAACTGAAAATGGCTCTAACGACGCAGCACAGGGGAGTAACGCCGCTTCTTGACGATGTAAAAATTACATATAACGCATATCCGGAAAAAATTTCAACGGGCTCCATCAATGTTTCGCCAAGCAGTATATCTTCCAGAGACGAAATTCTTGTAACGAGCAGCAAACCCCAGTTTGTCTGTCCCGCAAGTTTTGACCTTGACGGAGATGAGATAACTTATAATTTTGTTCTTGCGAAGAACAATACATTTTCAACCCCTGTTTTTTCAAAGTCCGTAACGTCAGCGTCCTCCACAACGCCGGTTGCGGTTGATTGCACGGCGGCGCTGCAGGATAAAACTACATACTATTTGAAAATTGATATTTCGGACGAGCAGGGCGCTTCGGTATTATTTGATTCTGAATTTACTTTTAAAACAAACCTCACACAATTCCTGTGTACCGATTCAAGCATTTTAAATGGGGAAAGAGTTTTAGCTGCCGAAGTTCAGAGCGGCATCAGTTTCAGTTTTCCACTGGAACTTGATTTCAGCACAGGGAGCGCCGGTCAGGCAATTGAGTTCCTTGACAGCACAGGCAATTCTGTCCCATATAATATCTCTTCGCCGGCAGGCAGTGAATTAACCGTTGTTCCTTCAGCCGGGGCAATTTTACCATGCGAGAGATATTCAATTGAAATTTCCACGGCTCTCATGGATTTAATGTTCGGCGGGTTCCTTGAGGAAAGTTTTTCTATCAATTTTCTCACGCTTAATGACAATAGCGTTCAGTACACATCGGAATTAGCGGGAGCGAAGATGGTTTTACCTGCCGGAAGCGTTGCCGCCGATTATTTTCTTGAGGTCTCCACGATACGGGTTGCCGGCGATGCGCAGCTGGAGGCGGCTGCCGACTCCGTAATCGGTTCGGCGTTTATTATTCCCGTGAGCACCGAAGTTTTCCTTTTTGACATTACCGACGCAAACGGCGCGGATATAACGTCCATAAACGGCGCTTCACTGACTCTGCCGTTCTATCAGGACTCCGTTGACGTTGAAGGGATTTCCGTGTCGCTGAAGAATAAACTGAAGATTTTTATGCTGAACGAAACCACGGGAAAATGGGTTCTTGTCCCGGGCACGCAGAATATGTCGGCGTCTGCAGGTTCCATGATGCTTTCAGGGGGCTCTGTTATCGCCGGTCCCGGTTCAGGCGGTAAGTTCGCTCTGCTCGCTTACCCCGAGAATACCGCGACCAGCGTTCAGTTGAGAAATATCCCGAACCCTTTTTATCTGGGACAGATAACGGAAATTACTTCGGGGCTTTTCACGCTGGGCGTGAGGAATGTGAAAATAGGAATCTTTACGCTGATCGGCCATAAGATTTATGAAAGGTCTTATACTTCATCCGAACTCGGCGACATCAAATGGGACGGTAAAAATAAAGACGGAGCGTATGTCGCCAGCGGAATTTATATTTTGAAAGCGGAAATAAATTACACATCCGGCGATTCGGAAACAAAAACGAGAAAAATCGGATTTATCAGGTCATGGGATTGAGAATGAGTGAAAAGAAGTTGATTTATTCGGCGTTTTTCATTTTTTATTTCTCATTTTTCGCTTCTATTGCCGTTTCAAAGGAAACGGTAATCGGCGGCGGCTACCCGGGCGAATATCTTCTTCTTTTTTCTCCGTCGGCGCGCTCCCTTTCTATGGGCGGCGTCTCCGCTACGGGCGCCGAGTCGCTCTATTTCAACCCTTCGGGGCTCTCGGATGTTCTTTCAAAAGAATTTGTTTTTATGAGAGCGGGTCTTTCGTCCGGCGGCGAATTTCTATCCGCTTTTTTTGCCGTTCCGGTCGGCATAAGGAGGGCGTTTTCAATAGGGTATGTTTCGTGCGGGATTGACGGGGCGGAGTGGGTGGACGATTACGGTTTCGGCAACCGCGGGACTTTCGGCGATGAGCGTTCCGCCTTTTTTGCCGGCTATGCGGGTCCGGTAGCAAGGTTTATCAACGGCGGATTTTCCGTGAAAGTCGTTTCGCAGAAGATTCACACTTACGAAGGCATCGGTTACGGGCTTGATGCCGGAATGAGTTTCGTAAAAAGCAAAAAAATTATTCCTTCCGTTTCCTTCCAGAACCTTATTCAACCCAGTATAAAATTAGGGAAAAAAGGCGAGGATGATAAATTTCCGGTTAACGGCAGGGTTTCCTTTGTTTTTAAACCCTTTTTCAATTTTAATTTTATTGTGGATGGTGTTTTTGAAAATCTGTCTCCCGAAAAGGGGGAAAAGATGTGCAATTTTTACGAGGCGGGTATGGAATACAGGGTAAATGAAATTATAAAAATGCGTCTGGGATACAACCCCACGAATATTACGGCCGGCGCCGGAATCAACCTCGGCAGGATTGATTTTGACTGCGCCGTTTTGATGCGGGATGAAGGGGAACTTTTTACAGCGGGCGTTGTAATAAGGTGGGGGATGATGCCTAATCTCTGGGAAAAAAAGCTGACGGACAGGGAAGATTATCTCAAGGACTTTTCAAAAAATCTGGAAATAGAAAAAAAATATGTTCTCGACAGGGAGAAGAAGACGCTGGACAGAATAGATGAAATGATAGAAAACAGAATAGACACGGCAAAGAGATACATCCGGTATCACGAATACGAAAAAGCGTCAAAGGAAATTGAAACCGTTCTGAAAATTCAGCCGGAGAACGAAGCGGCTGAAAATATCCGCCGCGGCATTGCCAGCGGACGTCTGAAAGCGGATTTAAGCATAGCCATCGCGCGGCAGTATTACAAAAACGGGGATTATAAAAAGGCCCTTAAAAAAGCGAAAAAAGCAATCGAACAAAACCGCGAGCACCCGACAGCCAAGTTTCTCGAGCGTATGATTATGGCAAGAATTTTTATTGATGGGGGAAACTATTACCAGGCAAAAGAGCATCTTCTTGAAGCGTTTAAGATTTTCCCCGACGATTCCGAGTGCATTACTCTCCTTAACGGCATCAACGGTCTGCTTAAAGCCGGCGGAAGATAATGAACATCCCCCCCCCATCTTTCTTGAAGGATAAACCCTGCGTCCCCGCATTCTTTTTTATTTTTTTCGGCCTGGCCGCTTTTATTTTTGCGCAGAGCGTTGAGGACCTTAACAAAATGCAGTTTGCGCGGGGTCTCTTTGAAGACGGGATGTATGAAATGTCCCGGCGGGAATTTCTGAAAATATCCGCTTATCAGGATGGCGGGAGGCTTGCCCCGTTGGGGGCGGTGTCCGAGATGCAGAGCGAAGCGGATTTTATGCAGGCGGAATGTCTTTTCCGGATGAAAAATTATCCGCTTGCTTACAGCGAATTCCAGAGGGTCTACCTTGAAAACCCTCTTCCGGAAGTTAAAAAATCGGCACTGAAGCGTATGGCCGATTCGTCTTTTCAAATGTCCCAGTGGGATGCCGCCGAGGCCCTGTATAAAGAGCACGTCCGGAAATACGGCGTTTCGGAGGAAGTTCTTTTTTATCTTTCAGAGTGTCTTTTCAGCCGGAAAGAATATGAGGCCGCCTCGTCGCATTATCTGCGCCTCCTTGAGAAATTTCCCGAATCGTCGTATAAGGATTATGCGTTTTACTCGCTGGGTTATTCGGGCCTCCATCAGGGCAAATTCGCAAAAGCGGCGGAATATTTTTCCTCCGTTTCAAAGGCTGATTTGATTAAGGAAAGCAGGTTTTATGAAGGTGTCGCAATGCTTAAATCCGGAAAGTTAGCCGAGGCCGCCGAAAAATTTCAGGAATTAAAAAAAGCATATCCTTTCACGGAATGGGCGGTAAAAGCGGATTTGAAGGCGGCGGAAATATTTATTATTCAGAAGAAGTTTGACAGGGCTGAAAAAATCCTCAGGCCGTTAATCGGCAAGGAGAACTTTTCCGCTCATGCGAATTATCTCATGGGGCAGGTCTTTTACAACAGGGATCGTTTTGCCGAGGCGGCGCTTTACTACGGCGAGGTTTATGAAAAATTTTCCAGGTCGGAGTGGGCGGAGAAATCCCTGTTTTCGCTCGGCTGGTGCCATCTGAACCTCAAGGATTACGGAACAGCGAGGAAAAAATTTGCGGAATTGATTCTGAAATACTCCAAGACGCCATATTTTGCGAAAGCCCAGTTTCTTATAGGGCACTGTTATTTTTTTGAAGAAAATTTTAGGGAAGCGGAAAAGGCATACGGCCTGCTGGCGGCGGCGTTTCCTTTAAGCAGCGAACTTACGGAGGCGATGTACTGGCGCGCCGTGTCGCTGATGAAGATTGAGGACTGGGAGCGCGCCTCCGGGATGTTTGAAAAAATTGTGCGGAAAGCCGGGGATTTTGAATTTCTTGGCAAGGCCTTTTTAAACAGGGGGCTCTGTCTTGAGAAAGAAAACAGAACGGAAGATGCGATAAAGGTTTTCAAAGAGGGTCTCGGGCGGAATTTCCCGCCGGTTGACAAAGACGCTCTTTTGTATGCTCTCGGGAATTGCTTCGTAAAAGCCGGCAGGTATCAGGACGCCGTCACATCGTATAAAAAAGTGGAAACGCAGGAAATGAAAATAAAATCCCTTCTTGCCATCGCCCACGCATGGGTTAATGCGAGAAAATTTGATGAGGCGCGCAGGCAGTACTCGGAAGTTATTTCGCAGTTTCCGCAGACGGACGAAGCGGAAGAAGCGGCGTTTTCAATGGGGCTGAGTTTTTATAAAGAAAAAAAGTGGGCTAACGCCGTTTCTAATTTTATGGATTTCATAGCGAAATATCCGGAGAGTTCCCGGGTTCCCCGCGCGTATTATTTCGCCGGCTGGTCGGCGTTTACCGCGCGGGACTTTCAAAATGCCGTTGACCTGTGGGACAACTATTTTAAAATTCATCCGGACGACGAAATTCTTCTGCACATAGGAGATTCATATTATAATGCGGGCGACTTTGATGCGGCGGTTTCTTCTTACGAAAAATTGCTCCGGGACTTTCCGGCATCCAATAAAATTGCGAATGCCCTGAACAGCATTGCGCTCGTCAACAGGAAAAAGGGCGACCTTGAAACGGCTGCGGAAAATCTGAGAAAACTCAAAGCGGGTTTTCCCGCAAGCCCCCTTCTGCCGGCAGCGCGGTTTCTTTTAGGCGAAATATATGCCGAGCAGAAGTTTTACGAGAAAGCATACGGAGAATACTTCGGAATTTTTTCCGCATTCCCGAAAGAAAAAATTGCGGAGGATGCGCTTTACAGAGCGGCGGTTTCGGCGAGAGAATTGAAGGATTATTCCCGGGCGGAAAAGGTCTTTAAAAAATTGATTGAGGCATATCCTGCCGGGATTTACCTTATTGAGGCGCGTTTCAGGATTTGCGAGATTTATTTTAACGGCGGCGATTACGAAAATGCGGTTTCCGGGGCGTTGAGTTTCAGGCGCGACTTTCCGGAGTCGCAGTTTTCTCCTCTCTCTCTTCAAATTGCAGCCGATGCCCTGAAAGAACTTCATCGGGCCGACCGCGCCTCGGAAATTCTGAAACAGATTGAAACAGCCTATCCGAAATCCGGTCCGGCGTCAAAGATTTATTTTTCGAGAGGAAAATCGCTGTTTGAAGAAAAAAAATACGAGAAAGCGATAGAAGAACTCCGCAAAGTAACCGGACACGACAGGTCTTCGGCTCTGGCGCAGGGTATGATTGCCGAAAGTTTCTTTAAGAGCGGTTCTTTGGAACAGGCGCGGATTGAAGCCCTGCGCGTCGTTTATGTTTATCCCGAGTTTGACGACCTCGTTTCCGAAAATCAGTATCTCATCGGTCTCATCTATCTGCGTCAGGGGCGGAAAAAGGAGGCGAGAGAAGTTTTTGAAAAAGTGAAGGACGGTTCGGAATGGGCAGCGAAAGCAAAAGAGCAAATTGAAAAACTCAAATAAAATAAGAAATGTCCTGATATCTCAATTTCTCAATCTCCTGGTTTCTATTTCCTGTTTTGCGGCGGAGGAAATCCGGCTGCCGGATATAAACATCATGGGAGAAGACCTTTCCATTTACGGCATTTCGGATCTCGGGCTGAAGAGGTCCCCGGAGACGGATAAGGAAAAATACATCACCCGTGAATTTGAGAAAAGACAATTCCGGTCGTCGCAGGGGTCTTCCAAAAATGTTAGGTGCTCGTTTTCTGCGGGAAACCGGTATTTTTCGCAGTGGGCGCTCGGAATTTCCGGAACGGGAGGCAATTCCGAAGCGGGTTTTTTGACCTCGGGCGGCTCAAAATTCCTCAACACGGACGGCAGAAAAAATGTCTCCTCGTCGGCGGACTTTTTCTATAAAAGGTCGGATCCGTTCGTCATAAAAATAGAACCGGCCTTCGCGAAAAGAATTTACGAGGTTCCCGAAACATCCGCCCGGAATATTTCCGTTTCGTATCTCAATGCGCCTTTTTCGGTGGGGCTCAGCCGGAATAATTTATTTACAGAACTGTGTCTGGAACCTGAAATTCTGAAGGGGAGCTACCCTGAAATTTTTTATCTGAATCATGAAGACGCGTCCTTTAGTTCGTCGAAAATGTCAGGGCGGTTAAATGTCCAAAGTTTCGGTTACGGGATTTCCGGCGGGGCTTTTGTTTCCCCGAACAGATGGGACTGGGTAACAGGCGAAAAAAAATTTATGCACGTCGGCGGGGATTTTTCGGCGCAGATGCCCATGCCGTTTCCCCCGCCACAACAAAGTAGTGGCGGGGGGATAACGTTGAATCCTTCCGTCAGGTTTGAAAAGTGGGACAGCGAGTCGTATTTTCTGGGAGGTTTGGTTGTAGACATTCCGCTTGAGACCGCCTCAAAAATTTCCGCCGGCGTCAGACCCCGTGTCAGTGCCCCCAGAATTTATACTTTTTTGAGCACGAGCGGAGGTGTTTTAAAACAGTTTCCCAAAGCGGCGTATGATAATTACAGAAGTTTTTTTGTGAATTTCTCGCATAGCGCTGGTGTTTCAAAATATAAACTTGAGGTCTCACGCAGAGAAACCCAAAATTTTCTTTATGTTGACGAAAGCAGTTCCGCGTACGGCACATTTGAAACCGGTGAGTTCAAGAGATATGAGTTCGAAGCGTCTGCGGGGTTTGATTTACACGGTATAACTGCGGGATTCAGGGAAAAATACAGAACCGGCGGGGATTTGTTTTTTGCCGCAAGGAATGAAATATCCTATTTTTGCGAGTTGAGTGCCGGTAAATTTGATTTTAATTTTCTCGCAACCGCGAGATCAAAAAAAGAGTGGGTTGGCGGTTATGTTCATTGCTCGGTGAAAATTTGTTATAATTTAGCGCGGAATTTCCGGATTTTCTGCACGGGAAATAATGTGTTTGATGATAAAATTTACTATTCAAGATATGAGTTCCTGGAGGAGCCGATTTTTATGTCGGGAATAGAAGCGAAATTTTAGTAAGCATGTGAAAGGAGGAAAGGAATGAACTACATTGCGCAGGGCGGTTTTATAATGGTGATTCTGTTGGTTATTTCAATTCTGGCGATAGCGATTATAATAAACCGTCTCAAGTTTTACCATAGGGCAAAAGTTGACAGCGGCGGTTTACTCGGAGATGTTTTGAAATATGTCAGCGCGGGTTCTCCCGCGGCGGCCGTTTCTCTCTGCGAAGAGACGGGCGGTCCGCTTGCCGCCGTGATGAAGGCCGGTCTTTCTTTTTACAGTGACGGAGCGGAAGTTATGGAAGAGGCGTTTCAGGCGCAGGAACTTAAGGAGCTGCCGAAACTTGAAAAATACCTGCCGGTTCTTTCAACGATTGCTTCGATTGCCACTCTGACCGGTTTTACAGGCACGGTTACAGGGATGATAAGAGCGTTTAACAGTATTGCGCAGGCGGGGGCTTCGTCTCCCGCCATCGTGGCGAGCGGCATTTCCCAGGCGCTCCTTACGACAGCGGCCGGGCTTCTTATCGCAATTCCCACCGTTATTTTCGTGAAATTTTTTGAAAGCACTGTTGACAGGTTTGCCAACGAAATAGACCTCGTAACGCACGAGCTCATAAGAGCGGCGAAAAAGGCGAACGCCGGAGGAAGGGGGCTATGAAAAGAAGAACCCGTTCAGCGTTTCCCGACACGACTCCGGTCGCCGACATCGTGTTTCTTCTTCTCATATTTTTTATGCTTTCAAGTTCCTTTATCGTTCAGCCGGGAATACGGCTTCGGCTGCCGAAGGCGGTGTCGTCGGAAATTGACCTCGGACGAACCGTGATTGTTGAAATTCCCGCCGGCGGCAGTATTTTTGTAAACAATGTTAAGGTCGGTTTTGAGGAACTTCCGCAGGCGCTCGGGATTGCGCTGTCAAATGCCGAGGAAAAAATGGCTATCATCAAAGCGGACAGTAGAGTCCCCCACGGGGTTGTTGTGAAGGTTATGGATATGGCCAAACTTTCCGGCGCTGAGCGGCTCGTCATTGCGACGGAACCCCAAACCGGGTTTTAGAAAAGATGCGCGGCCTTTCCGGGGACTTGGCGGTTTCCGTCGGTATTCATGTTGCGGTTTTGATGATTATTCCGTACATAAAATTCAGACCGCCGATGAGATTCGTGGAGGTTTCGCTCATGGTTCAGACATCCGTTCTCCCGCAGGATTTGAAAGCAGTCAGCCCGAGAAAAATGAAATCATCCCGGCGGGTAAAAGCATGGACACCCGGCGAAGGCGAACCCCTGCCCGAGGCGAAGATTTCCCCTGAGAAGGATTTTTCGCTTTCCGCACCGCAGATTCGGGACGAAAGCAAACCTCATATTTCCGAAGAAAAAATGCCCCCGCTGATTAAAGTTCCCGACCCTGAGAAATTTATACCGGCATTCGGCAAATCGGAAGGACGGAGTTTTCAGATTTCAGGGCCGATTTCGGTCAGGCAGGTAATCAGGAGGATATATCCGGAATATCCCCATCCGGCGCGCGTGAGCGGAATTTCCGGCGAAGTCACGGTGAAATTCTGGGTTTTACCGGACGGCATTATAGAGAAAATGATGTTGGAAAAAACCAGCGGGTCGGAAATTCTGGATAAAGCGGCGCAGGATGCGATAAAGAAATGGCTTTTTGCTCCGCTGGGCCCCGCCGAAGAAAAGATAAACCAGTGGGGTTTGCTAAAAGTGCAATTTGAATTGAAATGATTGGCGCTTGATTTCTTTAAATATATTCGCTAGAATCAAGCCATGACCGGTAAAATAGCTTCGGAATTGGAAAAGGTTCTGCGGGACCTCAGGGAAAAAAGGTCAGTAGAAAGAGAAAATCTTTTTTCGCAAATCAGCGAGAGGGACCGGCAGATTCAGGAACTGCGCGGGAAAATCAGCGAACTTAAAAAATCCCACGAAGAAGAAATAGAACGTCTCAAGGAATCAATAAAACAACAGCGGGGACAGTTTTCAAACGAAATAGGCATTGCAAACGAAAAGGTCAGGGTTGTTGAAGATGATAATTTGAAATTTCAGATGGAAATAGACGCGTTAAAAAAACAGCTTGATACGGAGAAGCGTTTCCGCGAGGAAGAGAAGGCATCCGGCGAGAAGAAAATAAATTCCATTAACAGGAATACGGAAAACCTTTTGAATCACCGCCAGAAGGAAATCGTCGCTCTTGAAAGCAGAATTGCCAATATGCAGGAAGCGTTCAACGAGGAATTAGCGAGGGAACATTCGCGTCTGGAAACGCAGATTCAAATTTTGAAAAATGAAATAGAAAATATAAATGATGAAAAAAACTCGGAAAAGGCAAAATCCGCGGCGCAGATAAAGGACAGGGAAACAACCATTCAGAATCTGAAACTGGAAATCGGAATACTGAAGGGCGCGTTAAAGGAAATTAACAGAAAAATAAGGTTACAGCGTGAAGAATACGAGGTGGAATTAAAGAACCTTGATAATGACTGGGCGGAAAACCTTAGGAAAAAAGAGAAAGAAAAACGCGAATTGTTATTGCAGACGAAAAATCTTGAAAGGGATATTGCGGCTCAGTTTTCCTCGAAATTCAGGGAACTGGAAACAGAGAAAAAAAGTTTATCAAAAAGAATCATCGACCTTCACCAGCATATGGAAGAAATGTCTCTTTCGCATGAAAGAAAACTTGTTGAGAAGGACGAACTTTACAGGAAAAAAATTGCGGAATTGAGAGAACAGCAGATAGACCTTCAGGAGCAGTATCAGATGAAAGAAGACGAGCTGAATATGATTAAAACCGAACTTGAATCAGAGATTGCAACAATTACCGGTTCTGCAAAAAAGAAGGAACCCGCGCCCGAGCCACGGCCTCAGCCGCCCGCCGCAAAGAAGGAAGAAAACCCGAAAAAGGGCTTGCGGAAATTTTTTGGAAAGAAAGAAACCCCGCTACCGTCTCCCGATTTATTCAAGCCGCCCGCCGCGGAAGACAGGGAAGAACCGCCAACCCCCGAGAGAGAAAGACAAATAAAACTCATACTGTTGCAGAAAGAGGAAAGTATGGAAGAACTCGAGAGATTACTCAGCGCTGCTCCCGAATCGGAAAAACCCGAAATTCAAAAAAGGATAGATTCCCTGAAAAACGAAATTGCCGGCTGGCAAACCCGTCTCAAATAAAGCGCAATTTTATTTTCCGGTTTTAATCTTTTAATATTTACTATTTGATATATTTTGCCCCCAGGCGGAATCGAACCGCCACTGCCACCTTGAAAGAGTGGTGACCTAACCGTTAGTCCATGGGGGCTAATTGAGCCCGGCGCGAATCGAACGCGCGACACCTGCCTTAAAAGGGCAGTGCTCTACCGATTGAGCTACGGGCTCATAAATACTATGATAACTTTATTTGATATTTTTTGTCAAACTTTCGCGTTAAATCATCTAAAATCTAACCCAAGGCAAAGCCGTTAAATCATTAAAAACCTAACCGAAGCAGAATATCTGCTGTGGCAGAAGAGTTAAAATAACCTCCGGCAATAAAAGCAGGAGGTGAAGGAGATGGACATGGC
>JBDRRS010000027.1:0-8265 GCA_043825615.1 bacterium
AGCGGAGCGAGCTCTCAATAAATAATGAATAAGATTCCTCGCTCCGCTTCGGAATGACAAATGAAATAATATATCATCGTCTTTTTATTTTTGTCCTGCTCTTATGAATTGTATTAGGCAATGAGATTATGAATGAGTTTGCATTTATGTGGGTCGCCCCGCCATATCTTTTACTTTGAACTCCACTAATCAATGTTTGTTCTGTTATTGCTCCGCTATCGCCGACCATCAAAGCAATTTTTTGCCGGGGTTTCTGCTTTGCTTCAATTTCCGAATCTGTTCGCCCGCCTGTCAAATAATTTTCGGCAAAACCGCCTGTTTTGGAGCCGGGCAAAACAGGTGGTTTTGCTTGTCCCCCGTCTGAAAACGCCCTTTTTCTCCCCAAAAATAACAGGTCTTTAAGATTGTTTTGTTCTTCGGCGGGAAAATATTTTATTTAAAAAAACAAGCTTAAATATAAACCAATAAGTGCAAAAAATAGTCCTAAGAGGGCTACCTGAAAATTATATTTATTCTCATAGGATTGACGTGTAGAATCATAATTATGTAACAGAATTGTCATTTTATAATTCATTTCCTGAATCATATGTTTTAAAATTCCAACATAATACAGGAATAACAGACCGTGCTTTTCGCTATTTAATATTAATTTCGGATTCAAATAAAAGGCATTAGCTTTTTGTTTCCAATCTAAATAATCTTTCTGTAGAGATTCAATATTTTTTTTAGTTTTATTGAGATCTATAATAAAATTATTTTTTTGTTTGTTCCTAATTAAATTTAATTTAGGAATTTCAAGTTCATATAATTTGTTATTTATTTCATTGTAATTGTCCATAAAAGAATTGTGTTCGTCTAATATTCTATAAAATTCTGGATTTTGTTCTCGATCTAAATCAATTAAGTGTTTTGTCATTTTTTAGTATTTATCAAGTTATCAATAGAAATATTTAAAGCTTTCGCTAATTTTATGACTGTTTCAATTTTCGGGTTTGTTATTCCACCCCGCTCAATTTTGATAATGGTATTGTAAGATACCCCTGATTTTCTCGCCAGATCTCTTTGAGTAAGATCTCTTTTAAGCCGATATTCGGCAAGATTCTTTAAATAATTCATTTTTTTACTTGACATATGTATAGTATTTAGATACTATATTGCATATGAGCATATTGATTTATTCTACTTAAGAGGAGGGTAAAATGCAAATTAAGAAATGCGCTATTTACACAAGGGTTTCCACTAACATGCAGGCAGAGAAGGAATTCAATTCCTGCGAAGCACAGGAATTGAAAATTAAAAACTTTGTTAAAAGTCAAAATAAGTGGGAAACGGTTAAAGTTTATTCCGATCCGGGCTATACCGGAGCAAATATTAAAAGACCGGCGTTTCAGGAAATGCTGAATGATATAAAGCAGAGGCAGATTGATATTATTCTTTGCTACAAAATAGACAGGCTGACCCGCTCGCCTAGAGATTTTTATCAGTTGATAGAACTTTTTGATAAGTATACAGTAGATTTTATTTCGGTGACGGAAAGATTTGATACTTCCACTCCCTCTGGGAGGTTATTGAGAAACATCATGCTCACCTTTGCTCAATTTGAAAGGGAATTAACGAGCGAGCGGGTTAAAGACAAAATGTTTCAGAGAGCTCAAAAAGGAATGTGGAACGGGGGATCAATACCGTTCGGATATTCGAACCAGGATAAAAAGCTGATTGTTGATAAACAGGAATCAGAAGTCATAAAACTTATTTATGACATATATATTGATACGGGGTTATTATGCAGAGTTTACAGTAAACTGAAAAAGGAAAATATCAAGAACCGAAATGGAAATTTTTTTACAAAAAAAACATTATCGGATATTCTCAGAAATATTATTTATACAGGGAAGATAAAATACAACGGTCAAAAATTTGAGGGGCTTCATAAATTTATTATATCCGATAATGCTTTTGATATTGCTCAGAAGATACACAAGAAAAAAATCAAAAAGTATAATGTGTACAGGAATCATCTTTTAGCAGGACTTATAAGATGTAAGGAATGTAATTATATGATGACTCCATGTTTTACAAACAAGCATAAAGATGGAAAACTCAAAAGGTATTTTTATTACCGCTGTTTGAATGTACAGATGAGAGATTGGGACAGTTGTTCTACAAAGGAAGTGAATGCTGACAGGTTGGAGCAGTTTATTACAGAGAACCTTATAAGGATTATGAGGGATACCTCATATATTGAAAATATGGTTTTCCGTCTTAATCATAAAGACCAAGCGGGTAGGGGATTGGGGTTTGAACTATCGGATGCTGGCTCGGCATATTCAGCAGATGGAGTAAAAAAATCAATAAAGAATGCGCTTGATGTGATAGAGAAGAATGGAAGGACTGAGCGTAATATGGAAGTCAAGAAATTTTTCGGGGGAATATTCTATTCCCCCTCTGAGGTAGAAGTCATCATAAACTATTTTCCCGCCGAAGAACTGGACAATCTTAAAGACCTGTTGTCTTCGGGACAAAAAAGGGCGTTTTCAGACGATGAACAGGCAAAACCATCTGTTTTGCCCGGCTCCAAAACAGGCGGTTTTGCCGAAAATTATTTGACAGGCTGGCAAACAGGTTCGGCAATTGACACAAAGCAGAAACCCCGACAAAAAATTGATTTGATGGTCGGCGATAGCGGAGCAATAACAGAACAAACATTGATTAATGGAGTTCAAAGTAAAAGATATGGCGGGGCGAACGAGACTCGAACTCGCGACCTCTGGCTTGACAGGCCAGCGTTCTAACCAACTGAACTACCGCCCCGTATAGTTGGGGACAGTTCTTAAAAAGACCTGTCCCCTTCCACAAATAATAAATTATTTCGGCTAATTTTGCAAGAAAAAGTTAGAATTCCGCGCGAATAAAAGCCATTTCAGAGCGAGCGCAGCATTCCGAAATGTCATATTGTAAAGCACCGTCCCCCTTTATGCTCCCTTTAGGCTTTTGCGAAGGCGAGCGCGAGGATGTTTTTAGCGCCGGCTTTCTTCAGCGTTTTCGCGCATTCGAACATTGTTGCGCCCGTGGTTAAAACGTCGTCAATCAGCAGGATGTTTTTGCCTCCGGCGTTACCGGATTTGAATGCGCCGTCGACATTTTTGATTCTCTCACCTTTACCGAATTCTTTCTGAGACGGCGTGTTCCTCGTTCTTTTCAGAAAGTTCTTTTCGCAGGGAATTTTGAGGGTTTTGGAAATACTTTTTGAAATCAACTCCGACTGGTTGAAGCCGCGTTCCTGTTTTCTTCCGGGATGGAGCGGCACCGGCACGATGAGGTCGGGAGCAAAAGTTCCGCTGTATTTTATCAGGTCGTCGGTCATTATCTGCGCGAGCGTATGCGCAATCGTTCTTGATGAGCGGAATTTGAATTCAATAATTATGTTTTTGCAGACGCCTTCATATTTTGCGGAGCATATAATTTTACAATTCCTGTAATTTTCAAAGGACGGTCCTGTCTGTTTGAGTTTTTTGAGACAGTCGCCGCAAATCAGCCGGTTTGCGCTAAGCGGAAGAAGTTCCCCGCACCCCGCGCAGTGCGGCGGCCAGATAAAATTTATTATGCAGCGGAACATCAGAACCTGATTTCAAGGCTTGTGTTTATGTTTATGGCGATGTAATTATTTTTCTTTCTTTTGACATAATTTGCGTACAGCGCCCCGGCTCCCAGACGCCACCTGAAATTCGACGACATATCAAAATCCATGGAAAAGTTGGAAGCGTAGGTCTGATAGTTGGTTTTGTCCACGTCCAGACTGCTCATTTTTGCCGTTGCGGCAAAGTCAACGTTGTACCGGACATTCTGGTCGATTTCGATTTTTTTGGAGGAGAGGGGGAGTTTAATGCTTTTGCGCAGATGCATACTGTCGGAAGAAAATTTACTCGTCAGGGTATGGCTCCTGTCGTCGCTTGAAAGTTTATCTCCCGTGGAATATCCCAGGTTTTTCGCGCCCGAGTAACTGAAATTCGAGTGCCATTTCTGCCAAGGGTCGAAATTTACGTTCATATTCCATGACTGGTTTGTTCCGAGTCCGGTCCGGACGGCGGGAATCTGCTGGAGGTTCATATTTTCCGTCCGGGTGAGTCTGTATCCGGTCGAGATATTGTATTTTTTCCAGTTGAAACCCAGTGTAATGCCGTATTTGTCGGAGGTGTTGAGCGAGATGTCCTTCTGTATGGTTTCTGTCTGCTGTAATTCAAGCAGCGTGTTCATGCTCTGGAACGCTGAGCCGAAAATCGGCAGCTGCTCGAGCGATGATATCCGGAGACGCGCGTCGGGCCATGTTTTTGTCTGTGACTGGGAAAAAGTACCCGTCTGTTCTTTTCTGGAAAGATTCATCGTGTGGTTCAGCTGGATGTCCGTTGTTTTAAGAGGAGTCCATCCGCCGGTCAGGTTGAGAAATGCGAACGGTTGATATGACGCCGTGAGGTTATCGTTTCTGCTGGTCGAGTACGAAGACAGAACCGCCGAGGTGGAAACCTGCAGGGGCTTGTGGTTAAGGTCGCTGTCCCTCAGGAAAAATTTATTCAGCGTGTAGAGGTCTTTGTCAACATTTTTGTAAATATCCGCGTCGGTTATTTTTGTTGAAAAGCTGAATGAGAGGTTGTTCGTCGGTCCGAAATCGAAAATGTTTCTGAAGTTGAAAGGCGCGCTCACGCCCGCCGAAGCGGTTCTGTTGATGTCCTTGAGTTTCAGCCCTTCGTTTACCCATGCGTCCGTTGACCCCGGCTGCTGGTAATTTTCGTCAATTCCGGCGCTGTAGTTAAAATTCAAAGGCAGCCATTTCAACAGGTTAAGGTTTCCTGTCACTCCTGCGTTTACGTTTTGCTTTTGAAGCAGGGCTTCAAGTTTGTCGCCGTCGGCAAGGGTTTTTTCAGCGGTGTTCTGTCCGAACGTGTAGTTCCCGTTAAAAGTGAAAAACCTGACCGGCGCGAAACTTGCGTTGCCGGAGTATGTTTCGGCGACGTTTTTTGTGTCTATCTGGTTTAGCTGTTTGGCGTACTCCGTCTCTGTTTCCGATTTTGAATAGTTGCCCGAAACGGATCTCGGAAGGATTATGAGATTGGGAAGGGTATATGAAATGCTGCCGTTGACTGTGTCGGCGGTATCGACTTTTCCCTGAAGAGTGGATGAGGTTACGGAATGCGTGTAGGCGCCGCTGACCTGCGGAAGATATCTTATTTTCAGGGCTCCGTTGACGGAGTAGAGATTTTTTTCGACTCTGCCTTCGTCCCACGAACTCAGGTACTGCGCCATCGGCGCGTCTGAAAGATTTACATTTTCCCGCGGGGTTTCTACGACGGATTTTTCAACCTTTCCCGAAACGGGGAACCACCCCAGGCGGTTGATGCTCATATCGGCGTTCCATACCGTCTGGTCGTTTGCGCTGTCAAAAGTCAGACTTTTAAAGTCGGCGTCGATTTTTCTCCATGAGCCGTTTATCTTTGTCCAGCCCGGAAGTTCAAGCGAACCCTGCGCTTTTTTTGCGCTGCCCATTTCCTTTTTTACATCGCTGGCATAAAAATCGTTGAGCCAGATTTCTCCTGCGGATGCGGAACTGCTCCTCACTCCGATGTAAATCCTTGTGATATTATTTAAATTTACGTTTCCTGCGGGAGGTCTGTTAAACCCGTCCG
Source organism: bacterium (assembly GCA_043825615.1). Taxonomy (GTDB): domain Bacteria; phylum CG03; class CG03; order CG03; family CG03; genus JBDRMV01. The sequence continues at coordinate 5,679 of JBDRRS010000027.1, forward strand.
GCGCGTTATCGTAATTTTCGTCTTCAAGAGACAGGGAAGTTATCGTCCATCCGGATGATGTTTTTGTAGAGGCGTATTCGTAATAATTTTTTTCGTCGTTGCCGACCCTGATAAAAATCTCACCTTCCGCAGAGTTGCCGTAAGTAGGGAAAGAGTTGTCATACATAAAGAAATTAAGTGTTTTGTAAATCGAGAGATCCATTCTGGAGTATGTCGCATAAGTCCACGCTGTTGCGCCTGCGGGAAGATCATATTTGATTTTCAGCGCCTGCTCTCTTATTTCATCGCTTTCGGGTTCATATAAATCGTCGTAGTAAGGCGACTTGAGAAACGACTTAAGAAAGTAATCGTCATCATCTTCATTGTTTATTGCGGAGACCTCGAATTCATCGGTCACGTCCCAGACGGCCATATTGTCTATAATAACGTAGGGTTCCTCCCATTTGTTGCCGACGGCGCCGAATTCCGCAAATTTTACCGTTCCCGCATTCAAGGTATCTCTTTTTATTGTTATCCTTATCTGCTTTATTGAACGCCAGTTGTCTTTATTCGCTTCTGTTATAGGAAGGGGAATGAAAATTTTCTTCCACTCACCGCCGGTTGGCTTACCGGCAGTTGGCGCTCCCCAGGTAATTTTATCATAGGAAATGCCGTCTTCGTCGGTAAATTGAAACGTTGTGAGCGCAGCGTTGTCGCGGTCATATAAGTTTCCGTCCCCGTCAATGTCCTCCGTGTCGATTCTGCCGTTGTCGATACCCCACCGGAAGAAAGTGGTTCCGTCCGTCAGGTTGAACGGAACGCCGATGTCTTCTCCTTCATTCAAAAAGCCGTCGTCATTTATGTCCTCGGTATCAAGATGCCCGTCGTCGTCTGCGTCCTCCTTGAACTGCCCGAGTTCAATCGTAACTTTTTCGTTTCCGCCGCCTCCCCAGATGTAACCTTCAAGGAACTTCTTTTTGCTGTAGTCGTTCCCCACCTTTGAGATTGAATAAATAAGGGCCACCTCGCCGGTTGAGGGCATCGCCGAGTAGGACATTGAAAGAGCGGTGGTTTCGTCGTCGTCGTTGTAATAATTTCCGTTCAATAACTTTATCTTTATGCCCTCTTCTTCGCTCCACTGGAGCCGTCCGCGGGCGGAAGAATCTCCGATTGCCGCGGGCCGCCAGTTTTCTTCGTAGGTCGAATAAGAATCCTTCTGCTTTACTCCCTCCATGTTTTCAATGACGGCTTTCCCCATCCGGTTCGGGTTATTCTTGCTTGTCGCTATTTCGCCGGCGAAACTCATGCGGAACGGAAAATACTTTTTCGGATTTACTGTAAGAGAGGTGTTCATATCAAGCAGCAGGTTTGACGGGGATGTCTGGTAGATGCTCGGTATGGTTCCCGCCGCGGGCGAAAAATTGTACAGGACCGTTCCCCCCACAAAGAAATTTGACCGCGGTTTGTACTCCAGCCGCGTTCCTGCGAGCGTTTGTTCCATTCCTCCGATAAAGGGATAATACTCGTATGTCGCCTCAATCGTGGAATCGTCTTTTATTTCGCCGGTGTTGAGAAACGTAATCCACCCGGAATAATAATCCAGTATGTAGTCGGTATCCTTGACGAGGGTTTTTCCGTCCAGAACAATCCTTTCCGAGTCCTTTACGAGGTTCATCCGTAGGGAATATTCATTCAGCTTCACCCTGTATTCAACATTAATTGAAAAGTGCTGTTTGGTCCCGCGGTTGGCGGGGTCGTAAACGTCGGAATATCCGAACGCCTCTTCAAAAGGCCTTTCGCTTTCAAATTCGATTATTCCGAGGTCGTAATCGACAGTGAATCCTGCGGAAGAGTAATTAACGTAGGAAATCCCGTTTACGTCTTTTTCGCTTCCGGCCATGTCAAGTATTTTTACCACGAATTTTTCTCCGAGAGTGTCCCTGATAATGTTCGTATCGCCCAGAAAATATCTGTTTTTCAGTTCGTATTTGAGCGTTTCGGTTTCATTTTTTATTGCGACAGGTTTTCCGCCGAAGGCATTTGACAGCTTGACGTTGTTTTTTTCCCAGTCCACTGCGATTACATAATTTTTCCCGATTGATTTGTAAAAAGTTAAGACCCCTATGGAATAGTCGACAACATAATCAATCCCCGGTTTCAACAGGTCGAAGTCCCCCAGAATTGTTTGCGTGCTTCCCCATACGGCGGCGGATATCCCTTCCTGGGTGATGCCTTCTATGGTATTGTCGGTCTTATCGTCAAGCCAGATTTTTTCGGAGCCCTTTGTAATGGGGAGCTGCGAGGTCGAAAAATAAATTCTGTAGTATTTCCGGCACTGGTAACCGGCGTCATTTATGCTGGGTTTTCTAAAGGCCGTGTCGCCCGTGAATCTTTTCACTTCGTTTCTCCCTTTTGTCTGCGAACCCACGAAGTATAAGTTCAGGTCCTTGTATTTTGCGGAACCCATAAAACCGAAAAGATTTTTATTGAGGCCTGCTACGCCGGAATAACCCACAAATTCGGTGCCCGGCAGTGAAAGGGTGATGTCGCCGAACTGCACTCTTTGCACGAATTCGTCGGGGTCGCCGGTGTATTGTATCTGGATATT
>JBDRRS010000028.1:0-27431 GCA_043825615.1 bacterium
TGGCGTATTTTGCGCCGATAACGGGGCTGTTTACAATAACTTTCTTTCTGCCGTAATAGAGGGCGTAACGTTTTACGTTTACGCCGTTTTTGCCGTAGGTATTTTTGCGTTTGTTGTTTTTATAAATTACCGTAATGCCTCCGAAGAGATTGAAGGCAAAACAGTTCCTGTCTATTTTCAACCCGTTGAGGGTGGAGGGTTTCCCTGTAAAAAGCCATTCCGGAAGAATAGGGGAAAGCCGGAAGCAGAGTTCGTTTTTCCGGTCGAGAAAAAACGGCTCTTTCCCCGCTACCATCAGAATCCAGATGTTTACCATTTCGCTTGTCACCCCGCTCAGGCGCGGCTGGATGCCCCGCCCGTGCATTTTCCCGTCGGGAAAGGCGCTGCTGACGATGAACGAAGCGTTTTCAAAAATGCTTCTCCCGTAGATTTCCGGTTTGAAGAAGGGCGGCAGCATTGTTTTGATGTCCCTGAAAAATTCCTCATAGAGGCCGCTCTTCAGCACCTCAAGGAGGTATTTGTATTCCATGTGCGTGTAAACGGATTCGTTTTCAATCCATCCGGCTCCCCATGCTTTCACCCTGCCTATTTCAAAAGGCGCTTTCTCAAGCGACTCGCAGACCTTGTACATTTTTAGTTTCCTGTCGAACAGACCGCTTTTCCTGACGGCTTCGTAGATTTTTTTAGACGACTCCGGATGAGCCTTCATCATATGAACGGGCCCTTCAAGAAAGAGGGGAAGTTTTTTCTGGCTGAATTTCAGCGGCTTCACAAGAGGCGTCCGCTGTTTGTTTGATTTTTTCCCGACGCTGATGCCCTCGTATTTTGTTACCCTGTTTTCAAAATAAGTATAGGGAATTCCGCTTTTATTAAAGATTCTGCTTTTGGTTCTGCGGGATATTCCCGAAACGAGTTCAAGATGGATGTCTGCGAATTTCCGGATTTCTTTAACGGTAACATTTTTCTCTTTTCCGCTGATGCCGAAGATTGTTTTCTGTCTGTATTTCTCTTTCAGGGTATGACTTTCGTCCCAGTACTCAAAGGCGGTTGTTTTTCCCCTCAACCTTTTCAGGACTTCGGGTTTCAATTCCGTCATAAATTCGTAGAGTTCGTCATATATTTTTATATTTTTTTCGGCGCTGATTTTTCCGAGAGCCCCTGAGAGAAACTCCAGCGCTTTTTCAAGTTCCAGCGTCTGGCAGAGGGAAGAGCCCATAATCCCGGGAAGCCCGTTCATCGAGTCGTTCCATCCGGGTTTGTTGGCTTCCATTTCAATCCCTATGCCGTCGGGATCAAGCGTGGCGACCCTGTTTGCGATTAAGCAGAGGATTTTTACCAGAAGGTTCGTGTGGTAAATATCCCCCTCGCCGTATTTTGTCCTTACCCTTTTAGGGTTCCGTCCCCGCGAATTGATGATTCCGGTTTTCCGGCTGTTTCGTTCCACCGCGTTGTACTGGAGGACTTTGCCGTCCGACAGAATAAATTTCTCCGAGCGGGGTTTTACAACGTCGGGGTCGTCATAAAAATAATACCCGTTGTTCCCGACGAGGAGTTCTTCAAGTTTGTCGGGGTAAAGCATAAGGAAGTTGTCAATGAGGTCAAAATTATATGACCAGTGGTCAATCCAGAAACCCTCATGTATGTTTCCGCAGTCATTTTCCGTGCAGAAAGAAAGAATGTCCCGTAGCGCCTTTTCGCTTTTTTCGGAATTCATCCCCGCGTTTTCCAGTTTGAGCAGCAGCTCGCCGGGAGAGAATGATTTTGAAAGCAGGGCGCGGAGTTCCGCCGTCAGGTTTTTGTTTTTTACCCGGCTCTTGCGCGCAAGGGCTGGGTAAATATTTTTTGAAAGATAACCGCTGATTTCTTTCTCCGTCGCCGAATAGGTTACCTGCGTGACCTCAAGGGGATTATATCCGTCCGTCTGAATAAGATTCATAAACGTCATAATATTTTTGTCCAGAGTTTCGGGGAAGAACCATGAGTCGCATCTCCTGTTCTGAAGAACGCTCCTGTAATGACCGGTCCCCTGCGAGTAATATGTCGGCTCCAGAACAAAAAAGTGATAGTCCCTTTCCAGGTCGCCGTTCTGCCTGGAATAAATGTAGAAAGCCGATTTGCCTTCCGCCGTGGAGAAGACGACAGGCATCCCCCCTCTTATTACATTGTCCAGAAACGTCTGCCGGCAGTACTCGTCAAATTTTCTGTCGGCGCTCGCCGTCATGCATAAGTCCTTTATGGATTCTATCTCTTTTCTGTTTTCCGCCCGTTTCTTTTCCATCCATCCCGCCGAACTTGCCGAACGCGCAATCTGAGGCAGTTTGTTATCCGATGCGGTCTGACCGATTACGGTATAAAGCGTGTAGGTGTCTTTCCCAGTAAGCGTTACGGATTCCGCTGTTAAAGCCGATGATGTTTTATTTTGCTTTATCTGCGGTATTTTTAGGATTTCCCTAACACTTCTATTTAAGAAATTCCACGGGCAATCGTATATTTCGTTTTCGCCGAAAACAACCTCGGGGTCAACGATATAACGGTTGTGAGCGGGCTTACGGTTTTTTGAATTGAAACTGAAATAGAAATTTCCGCCTGCTATTTTACTGACTTTTTCAACATCGGCGGGGCTCTGTTTAAGGCGGAACAGGGGAAGACCTCCCGCATAAAAAACGCCTATCATTCCCTCAATGTGCCTTTGCGTGGTGTGGAGAATTTCAAGGTCAATCCCGTACGGGAGCGCTCTCGGCAGGCCGTCGATAATGTCAAATTTCAACTGCTTTCCCGTCAGGTTTTTTACACGGACTTCCCGGACTAAAGCGGGGTAGGGCGTATTTACCACGGGGAAATAAACAACGCTTATTTCGAATCCGAGTTTTTTGTTTGTTTCCGTTATTTCAAGTTCATACGAACTGACGAGCATTTTCTGACTTATGTTTCTGTCGGCGGTTTTTCTGAACGGCTCGTATACAGCCGGCCCCGCTATCTTTATGAAGGTTCTGAATCCCTGGGAGCCGACGAGCTGAAGAGCGCGGTTGAATGAAAGAAATTCCATGAGCTGGTTGTTTTTGTCCCTGACCCCCGCCGAGCAGAGACACTGGGCGCGGCTGACGTAGTAAAGCCACATCGGTATTCCTCTCCGTCCGGCGATTCCCGGGAAAAAACCGGAGAAGGAACTTTCCCGGTTGTAGTCCTCTATCACGAATCTGTTGTCGTCCGTCAGGTAATACATGGCAATAATAGTTTAATAGATAAGAGCGCATGCGTCAATTTTATTATCCGCCTGAGGCGGCGTCTTCGTCTGCATTAGCGGGACAAGCATCAAGGGTGGATTATCCTTTAATTTACACCCTTGCGGAAGGGATAAAAAATGAGTAAAATAAAAACACAGAAATTAGGGGAGGAAATGCGATGCAAAGACAAAAAATAGATTATTATGGAAGAGTAACGCGGGAATTGAAAAATTTTCCTCCGGAAATATCCAAAGAAGTATTAGATTTTATTGAATTTCTAAAAATAAAAATCCAAACAGCAAAACACAGAAAGAAAAAAGCAACGAAAGTAGAATTTAAAACATGCAATCTTGGGAAGATGAAAAAAATAGACAGGAAAGATATTTATGGCGAATACTTATCTGTTAGATTCTAACATTCTGGTATATGCGATTAACTCACAAAGCGTATATCATGATAAAGCTTTAAAAATTCTGAAACAGGCAATGCACGGGAAAATTAATTGCTGTATAACTTTACAAAATATCTATGAAACTTATGCGGTAATAACAGATAAAAAAAGAATAGAAAGACCTTTATCCTCCGCGGCAGCAGTTAAAGTATTGGAAACGAATTTCCTGAATAACACAGGTTTGAAAATAATTTATCAGGGAACTGATTTATTGCCGCTATTATTGAATATGCTTAAAAAATACAAGATAAAATGCCAGGGAATATTTGATATTGTTTTAGTAGCCACAATGATAGGAAACAATATAAAGGGCATAATTACGATGGACACGAAGCGGTTTAACAAATTTAAATTTCTTAAAGTATTGAGTTTATAATTTGGAAGAATTAGGGACAACCGTCCCCTTTTCTGCTGGTAATACGGTTCTCAATTTTCTAACATAAGAAATGCAGAAGACACAGATTATCGCCACAGTCGGGCCCGCTTCCATAAACAGAATAAGGGAAATGTTTCAGGCGGGTCTTTCGGGAATCCGCCTAAACAGTTCGCACGGGTCTTTGCGTCAGCACGGAAAAGCCATCCGCGCGGCGAGGAGTGTCTCAGGAAAAATCTTTATTATCTACGACATAAAGGGTCCGAAGATACGGCTTGGGGACATTCCCGCAGCGGCGCATCTGAAATCGGGAATGAAAATAATTTTGAAAACGGGGCTTCCTGAAAACAGCGACGGTTATCCCTTTACGGACGACGTAAAGAAGGGTTTCCCCGTATCTTTCGAACGGCTGCATAAATACGTCAGGGCAGGACAGCGTCTGCTTCTTGACGACGGTCTTATCGGCCTGAAAGTTGGGAAGGTTTCAGGCAGGAGAATTTTCTGCAGGGTTCTTTACGGCGACATTCTCCGTTCAAGAAAGGGAATCAATCACCCTGACACGGTGATAGATTTTCCTTACACTGTGGAGGAGGACGTCCCAAAAATATCCTTTGCCGTTAAAAACAGGGTTGATTATATCGCCGATTCTTTCGTGAGGGATGCCCGCGACGTGGAAGAACTCCGCGGGCGCTTGAAGGGCACGGGAGTGAAAATCATTTCCAAAATTGAAAACCCCGAGGGCGTCAGGAACTTTGATGCGATTTTACGCAGGTCGGACGCGATGATGATTGCCCGGGGCGACCTCGGTGTCGAGATGGAGCCGTGGGAGGTTCCCGAACTCCAGAAGGTTATGATTGAGAAATGCTGCAGGGCGCGCAAGCCCGTGATAACGGCCACCCAGATGCTTGAGTCGATGATTGACGACCCGCGCCCGAAAAGAAGCGATGTCTCCGATATTGCGAATGCCATTTACGACGGCTCCGACGCCGTTATGCTCTCGGGCGAGACGTCCACGGGAAAGTACCCCGTTCTGTGCGTCGGGATGATGAGGAAAATAATAATGAAAACGGAAAGCACAAAAAGATACAGAGCAAAAAAATTAAAAGTTAATGCCTTGAAATCAGGGGGGTGGTATGTCTGAAATTAAAGTTGAAAAGCCGGCGCAGGAAAAACTGAAGTCGCTGGGCGTTGAAAACTGGCCTGTCTGGGAGTGCGAGCCGAGCGCGTTTGACTGGGAATACGACAGCAATGAAGATTGTTACATTCTTGAAGGCAGTGTGACCGTAAAAACCGGCGGCGGTGATGTCTCCTTCGGCAAGGGCGACTTCGTTTCCTTTCCCAGGGGTCTTAAATGCCGCTGGGTCGTTGCAGAAAAAGTAAGGAAGCACTACAAATTCAGCTGAAGAGATATAAAGCATGATTAAAACAGTTGCCATCTTTTTCGATATGTTGAGGGCGATGGCAGAAAAACAATCATTATTTGAAAAAATATTGAAAAGCAAGCCAGTTAGAATAGGCGCAGCTGTTTTACTTTTATCCAATTTCGCTTTTGCTTCTGACAGTATTTACAAAAATTTATTAAAAAAGGCAGATACGGCTGAAGAAATAGAATTTATTGAGTCCTGTCGTGAGTTTGATAAACTGACAAAGAGAGAATATGCGGATTATCCGGATATGGTAAAAGCGAAACAGGAAAAGCTCAGGGAAGCAGCTGAAATAGCCCTGAAAGATTTAGCGCGGGCGGAACAAATTTATAGAGAAGGAGAATTAATAAAAGTTCCCACAATTTTTGAGATGATATTAAACCAGGAAATCCCATCGGTTCTGGATACGCGTGAGATTAAAAGAAGAAGGACATTTGTGAAACTTTGTGAAAAGATGCACTATCTTTTCGGAGAAAAGGCCTGCAGAGAGCCGAAAAATTTAGAATATGAAAAACAAATGGTAGAACTTGAAGAAGCGGCAATAGAGGGTTTGTATGTTAAGGATTGGGAAGTAGGCAGGAAGAGGTATTTGGAAATTGTATTTCCTAAATATTCAGAATCCCTTTTAGTGTTTGAAGACGCTAAAAAAACAGTTACCGGCGACAGGAAAAAGGTTAAACGGGTAGATGAATGTAAAGTGGGATATTATTCCGCTATGGAAAAATACTTTGCTCATCCGGATATATCAGGATTACAAATAAAATTTTACTTGGAGGCTGCCCGGCTTGCGCCGTCTAATTTTGAAGAGGTTGAAGAGAAGAAGGAAATTGCAGATAGATTAAATAAACAAAATATTTTTGATGTGTTTAAAAATTTGCCGGGGGAGAAGGGGGATTATATAGAAAGAGCCCTGAAGGATTATAAAAAAGCTATGTTATCCGGGAAAAAAGAATCTAATGTTATACTTGAAGCAATTATACTGGCAATGACAAATATTGGAGAAGCCGAAAAGTTTTATATGCCTGAGGGGTATGGAAAATGACAAACACAAACCCGGCTGAAAAGAATTGTAATCGTCCCCATTTTTTTATAGTATCTTAAATAGAAGTAAGCACGTACTGACCAACAATCTTTTTACCACATGGGGGGTGACAAGCGACGAATGCGCTGGTAAGCGCGTGAGGAGCCCAATCAGGGGGGAGAATTCCCCCTATTGAGGCAAACAGCCACGGATTGTATGCGTGAGGATAAGTATAGAGGAGGGTGGTATTATGTCTATTGTTGAGTACGAAGAGTTCAAGGGTAATCAGATGATTGTTTTGAAAAACAATGAGGAAGACCGGTATCCGTTCAAGTTCGGACTTGGGAAAGGAAAAAAAATAGTTGAGAACTTTGACGCGATAAAAAAGTGGGTTGACAAACAGGAAGCTGCAAAGAAGGAAAAGGAGCAGGAGCAGGAAAGCGCCGAATAACAGCCCAAAAAGGGCCTGCCCGTCCGCCTGAGGCGGACGAGGCGGGCGGGGGTACACCCTAAAACAGCGTCGTCGGAAAAAAGGCGAATTATGTCACGTGACATAATTTCAGGAGTGTCAGATTTATCCTATGGAGTAAAAGCAGGATGTCCCGATATTCTGCGATATTCCGATATTCGATACAGAGTTTAAATATGATAAATCAATAAGATGAGACGACTCAATGTTCAATTCAATCAAATAGGAGAGTGTATTCGGCTCTCTATGTTTGCCATGGGGAGTATACCGCGTAACCCGTTACTTAAACGTGGTGAAATCTTGCTGCTCCAAGTTACAAAGAACACTGCGCATGATTTAAAAAGAATTCAATTTGCAATTGAATTTGACAAAATTGAGGAAGACTTAAAAGATGAAAGTCTTCACATTTGGGGAAGAAAGTGGAAATATATTATATATGGCAAACAGACAATAAGAGCAAAAAGGGGGCGTCCTTAATATTTGAGGGACAAAAATAAAGCATGAAAAATGTCATATTGTAAAGCACCGTCCCCCGTAATATACGATAAGAGATGTCTGGAGTATTGCGCTCCGGGTCATCCGGAGAGACCGGAAAGGGTGAGTGAGACGGCCGCTCTTCTGGAGAGGGAAAAATTCGCTTTTGTAAAACCGCCGCCTGCGGACGATTCCGACATTCTTCTGTCTCATTCCGGCGAACTGCTTGAAACAGTCAGGAGAGGCGGCTTCTATGAGCCGGATACTCCCGCGCACGAGAACATATATGAAATAGCGCTTCTTTCCGCCGGCGGCGCTATCCGGGCGGCGGAACTTGCGAAGGATTCAAAGAATTCATTCTCGCTGATGAGGCCTCCGGGACATCACGCGACAAGAGACAACCTGATGGGCTTCTGCTATTTCAACAATATAACGATAGCCGCGCTTAAAGTTTTTAAGGGTAAAAGGGTCGCTGTTATCGATTTCGACTGTCACCACGGAAACGGCACGGAGGACATACTCAAGGGCAGGGAAAACTTTCTTTACGTTTCGCTCCACCAGAGTCCCGGCTATCCCGGAACGGGGCTTGTCTCGTCCGGCAATATAAGGAATTTTCCGCTTCCGCCCGGGACCGGCGGCATCGCTTATCTCTGCGCGCTGGGAAGGGCTCTCCGCGGGGTTGAGGAGTTTAATCCCGACTATATAGGCGTCTCCGCGGGGTTTGATTCTTACAGAGGCGACCCTCTAATGGCTATGGCTCTTGACGAGGGAGATTTCGGGAAAATAGGGGAGATGATAAAAGGTCTGGCAAAACCTGTGTTCTCCGTCCTTGAGGGCGGGTATTCGCCGGATTTACCCCGACTCATACTTGCGTATCTTTCGGGTCTTGCGGGATAAAATTTTACTTGCTTTTGTCGAGCGGATTTTATAATATTTTACGATTATGTATTTGAAACAACTGGAAATTCAGGGCTTTAAGTCGTTTGCCGACAGGATTAAAATTAATTTTGAAAGCGGTATTACCGCCGTTGTCGGACCGAACGGCTGCGGGAAGAGCAATGTTGTTGACGCTCTGCGGTGGGTCCTCGGCGAAACGAATCCCCGCAGGATACGCTGCCTGCGCGAAAATGACGTTATTTTTCACGGCTCGTCCACGAGACCCCAGATAGGGTTTGCCCGGGTAAATCTCCTTCTGGATAATTCTTCTTCCTGGCTTAACATTGACTGCTCGGAAGTTCAGATAACAAGGAAACTTTACGCCAACGGCGAATCGGGATATTTCATAAACAACGAGTCCGTCCGGATGAAGGATATAAAAGAACTTTTTATGAACACGGGCGTTATGACGAATTCATATTCAACGATTCAGCTCGCGGAAGTGCAGGCGATTCTCGAATCGTCACCGGAGCAGATCCGGGTTCTTTTTGACGAGGCGGCGGGGGTTACGAAATACAGGGTTCACAGGGACGAAGCGCGCAGAAGGATTGACCGTACGCGCGCCGACCTCGACAGGATCCGGGACATTATACGGGAACTTGAGCAGGAGATAAAACTGCTTGATTCTCAGGCGAGAAAAGCGAAGAAGTTTGAGAATCTCAAGGTCAAACTCAGCGAAGGGATGGTAAACAACATCCTTTCAGATTATAAGGAGAGTTTTGAAAGGAAGGAAGAACTGAAAAAAAACCTGGCTGTTCAGTCCGATAAGCACATTGCGTTCAAATCAAAACTTTCAAAAGCCGAGTCTGCGCTTGAGAAACAGAGGATGGAACTTGACGTTTTAGAGGAGAAACTTGCCTCGCGGCAGGCGGAAAATGCCCTCGCCGTTTCCGAGAAAAAGGTTCTGGAAGAGAGATTGTCGTTTGCCTCTTCCCGGCTTAAGGCGCTGCCCGGCGAAATGGCGCAGGCATCCCGGAAGAGCGAGCGCGCTGAAAAGGAACTTCTTGAAAAAAAGCCGCTTCTTGAAAAACTTTCTTCGCAGAAAGACGAGATTGAAAAAACGCTTAACGAAATAAAGGCCGCAAGCGGGGCGAAGGCGTCCTTGTTTGACGAGAAACTTCAGGCGGCGAAGAGCGTCCTTTTTCAGACGGTTCACTCTCTCGTTTCCGTTTCAAACGGAATAAAGGCCGCCGAAGACGGAATCGGGGAGCTTGCAGGCAGAATAACAAAAAACAGGGATGACTCGCAAAAGATTGAAAATGAAATTTCACGGTTAGACGGGGAAATCAGAGAAGCGAAAAATAAAACGGCTCAAGCGGCGGAAGGCATTAAACGGAAGGAAGAAATTATCGGAAAACTGAACGCCGATTACGCCCGGGCAGATAAATTACGCGGGGAACTGAAAGAAAAAGCCGAAGCGCTTAAGATGGACAAACTGCGTCTGGAGACGGGTTCGGCGGGGAAACGGCTGGAATACGAGAGTTTTATCAAACGCGTTTCCGGCGACCGGGATTTTCTGGGCGATTTTGAAAGCAGCGTGGAAATAGGCGGAAAATGGAAGGATGCATTTTCGGTTCTTTTTTCCAATTTCCCGAAAGTCGTTTTTGTGCGGAATGCCGGATGCCTCGTAAAAATGAAAGACGCCGGAGCGGTTCCTTACATCATTTTTGTTTCAGTTGATGACCTTATGAAATATTCACCCGGGGCTCTTTCTCCGTCGCCGCCGGAAGATGTTATCAGGGGGAAAAACGAGCATGCGGAAAAATTCATAAAAATTATCTTTGCTCAATTTATTTTTGCGGACAGAGATGCGCAGGAAGGGACGGAAAAATTCATTTTTTCTTCCGGCGGCGCGGTCGGGTTTCCTTTCGGGCGCGCTTTCGGCGGTTCAGGAGGCGCTTCGGACGCAGATGAAGATATTTCTTTAAAGGAAAAGGAGATTGACGGCATAGAGAAGCGCCGCAGGGATTCCGAAGAGGAAATAAACAAACTTACCTCCGGCAGGGAAAAAGCGCTGCGCGAAATTTCTTCCCTCAGGGAAGAAGTTATAGAAAGCGGCGCTAAAATAAGAAACCTTGAATCGGCGAAATCCGGCAAAGCGGAACTCCTTAAAGAAATGTCCGCCGAGAGGGCAAATCTTGAAAAGGCGTCGGATGACTTAAGAGCGGAAATAGAAAAAAATAAAAAGGAAGAAATGGTTCTGAAAGAAAAACATCAGATACAGGTGGAAAATCTTTCGTCGGCGGAAAAAACGGTAGCGTCGGCGGAAGAGACGCGGTCTCACATCTCGGCTGCGGAAAACGAGGCGAAGAAGCAGAAGTGCGAGAGATTCATGGTAGAATACGAAGGCGCTTTGTCGTCTGTCGGGCGTTTTGAAGAAGAAAAATCGGGAGCCGTAAAAGCCGTTCAGCAGATAAGCAACGAGGAGAAGTATCTCAATGAGCGGGCGGGAAAAATGAAGAGCGATATAGATGCTATCGCAAAAAGGGAAAAGAGATTTACGGAGGATATAAACGCGCTGAAACAGAAACAGCAGAAGGCTCGAGCCGAGTTGAACGTTCTGCAGAAAAATGTCTCTTCGGTCAATTCGCAGGTTTATGAGACGCAAAAAAGCAAAGAGATCGTAACGGGGGAAATAATGCATCTGGGCGAATCGCTGCAAGCGCTGGAACACCGCCTGAAAGAGGAATACAATCTTACGGTTGACGAAGGTTTTAAAAAATACGAGAAACCGGTAAAGTTTTCCGAAGAAGATATTATACGGCTTCGCGCCAGGGTTGAGGCGCTGGGTTCCGTCAATCTTCTGGCGCCGGAGGACTACGAAAGGGTCAAGAAGAGGTATGATTTTCTTCTCGCTCAGTCGAACGACCTTGAAAAGGCGATGGAAGACATTACGAAAATAATAAGCGAAGCGAACAGGCAGATCAGGGAAAATTTCGTCAGAACTTTTGAAATTGCGAAGGAAAATTTTAAGGCCGTGTATACGGATTTTTTTGAAGGCGGCCGTGCGGACATCCGTCTTACGGACGAGGCGAATCCCCTTGAAAGCGGCGTGGAGGTCGAGGCCGAGCCGCCGGGGAAGAAAATCAATTCAAACAGGCAGTTGTCATCCGGCGAGAATGCCCTGACGGCGATTGCGCTACTGTTCGCCCTGTTCCGGATTAAACCGTCCCCGTTCTGCGTTCTTGACGAGATTGACGCGCCCCTCGACGACGCAAACGTCGTGAGGTTTAGCAAACTTATCAGGGAATTTTCAAAAAATATCCAGTTCATTACAATCACGCATAACAAGAGATCAATGGAAATGGCGGACGTTATTTACGGGGTTACGATGGAGGAATTCGGCGTGTCAAAACTGGTTTCCGTAAAATACCGCAAGTTCATTGGGGAAGGGGTTGCCGCCCGGTAAAACTGCCCATTTGTCAGAGGTGATTCTTAAAACAAAACTGCTCGGCATTCCTGTTTTTACAGACGACAGAATGGGAATCTGCCGTCGGCTCTGCGCGAGAATTACAGGCGGAGAGTCCTTCCAGATTGTCACGCTGAATGCTCTGATGGTGAATCGCGCTTTTGAAAAACCGGCTTTTTACGGGATTCTCAAACAGGCGGAGTGCGTGAATGATTCCGTGGGGATTTCTATCGCTTCTCTTTTGCTGAACAGGCGCTTGATTGAAAGGTTTCAGGGGATAGAACTTTTTTACGACCTGCTGCGGTTTGCGGAGCGCGAGGAAATTCCGGTTTTTATTTACGGGGCGCGGGAACTTGTGAATGCGTCGGCGTGCGAAAATATAAGGAAGCGGTTTCGCGGGCTCAATCTTTGCGGCCGCCTGAACGGTTATGCGGAAAGGCCTGCGGATTTTATTCTTGAAAAGAAACCGCGGATTTTATTTGTTGCTCTTGATTCCCCGCGCCAGGAGGAGTGGATTTACGAGAACATGGGCCGGCTGAACTGCGTAGTCATGGGCATCGGCGGGTCACTCGATGTTGTTTCCGGGCGGCTTAAAAGAGCAGGTTATGCAATGCGTTTTCTCGGCGCGGAATGGCTATTCAGAGTGATAAAAGAACCCTGGCGGTTCCGGAGGATTTTGAATCTGCCGGTTTTTCTCTTCAGAATTATAAAAATACTTTTTGTGCGGGTTTTTGCTATAATTTGAAAAATGCCGGAGTGGCGGAACTGGTATACGCGCCGGTCTCAAAAACCGGTGGGCTTTTGTCCGTGTGGGTTCGAGTCCCACCTCCGGCATATGTCATTGCGAACGAAGTGAAGCAATCCCGAGATTGCCACGTCCGCCTGAGGCGGACTCGCAAGACCCGAGCGCTCCCGAGCCGAGCGCCGGCGGAAATTTGAGGTGGAGAATGAGTAATCTTACAATTCTTGCGTATCTTGCGATAGCCGGCTTTGCGTTCTATTTCAGTTTCAGGAAGAGATTTTCTTTTCTGGTTTTGGTAATTGCCGCATTTATTATCGCCGCGAGAACGAATTTTATTTTTATTTCCTTAAAGTTCATTCTGCTCCTTACGGTTATAGGTGTTTTATTTTACGGCGCAGGGAGGGTTTTTCCGAAAATTTCAAAAACAGCTTCGGTCGCGGCAACGGCGGTAATATTTATTCTGATAATGCTTCGGATATGCTGAAGTATATTATCAGGAGAGTTCTTTCCTACATTCCTCTTTTCATAGGCATAACCATGCTTTCATTCCTGATAATTCATTTTGCGCCGGGCGGACCGGAAATGGTAATGGGTTTCGGCTCGTCGAGGGTTGACCCGCAGATGCGTCAGAAGGTGCAGCGGATTTACGGCCTTGATAAGCCGGTTTACGTTCAGTATTTCAAATGGATAAAGAACATTTTCCTGCTTGATTTCGGGGTCTCGTTCCAGGACGGCGAAAGGGTCTCAAGAAAGATTTTTCAGCGTCTTCCCGCCACGATTCTGCTGAATGTCTGTTCTCTTCTTCTGATTTTTGCCGTTGCAATTCCCGCGGGCGTTTACTCGGCGGTTAAATACAGGTCTCTTTTCGACAATCTGACGACGGTGTTTGTCTTTATCGGATTTTCGGTGCCGGTTTACTGGCTGGCGCTGCTGCTTATGGATTTGCTGAGCGTCAGGGCGGGTCTCCTTCCTGTTTCGGGTCTGGTTTCGTTAGGATGGGAGGATTTCTCGTTCTTCGGGAAAATTATTGATGTTATCTGGCATCTTATTCTTCCCGTTTTTATTTCGGCGTTCGCGGGTCTCGCCGCTCTTTCAAGATACGTCAAAGCGGAAATGCTGGATGTCCTCTCTTCCGATTACATTCTTGCCGCCCGCGCCCGGGGAATAAAAGAGCGCAGAGTTATATGGGGTCACGCTTTCCGGAACGCTCTTCTTCCGCTCGCCACTCTTATGGGTCTTATGCTTCCTGCAATCATTGGCGGCGGAGTCATTTTTGAAACGATTTTTTCATGGCCCGGCGTGGGGCGTCTGATGTATCAGGCGGTTATGGCGAGGGACTACCCCCTGATTATGGGAAACGGCGTGATTGTTACGGTTCTTACCCTGCTCGGAAATTTTCTCGCCGATATTTCGTATGCGTATCTCGACCCGAGGATAAGATATAAATGAAGGGGCATAATTATCTCGGGTTGGCGGGCGTCGTGTTTCTGGCGCTGCTAATTTTTGCCGCCGTTTTCGCGCCCCGTATATGCAGGTTTTCGCCTTACGAGCAGAATCTTTCGGAGAAACTTCGCTCACCTTCGGCTGAGCATCTGTTCGGGACGGACGAGTACGGGCGCGACATTTTCGCCCGCAGCGTTTACGCCGCAAGAGTTTCCCTCTCTGTGGCTGCCGTTGCGATTGTTATCTCGACCGTAATCGGGACGGTTCTCGGTCTTGCCGCCGGTTTTTTCAGGGGTTTCGTCGATTCGATCATCGTAAAAATTACGGATGTTTTTTTGTGCATCCCGACTTTTTTTCTGATTCTTATGGTCGTGGCTTTCTGGTCGCCTTCGATAATTAACATAATGATTGTCATAGGGATTACTTCGTGGCCGGGTCTCGCCCGCCTCGTACGGGCGGAGGCGCTGTCCGTGGCGGCGCGGGACTATATCAGCGCGGTGAGAGTCCTCGGCTTTTCAAAGGTAAGAATAATGTTTGTTCACATCCTGCCGAATGTTCTCGCTCCTGTTTTCGTAGCGGTAATTCTCGGGCTGGGTTCGGCGATTCTAACGGAATCGGGAATTTCCTTTCTCGGCCTCGGCGTTCAGCCGCCGTTCGCATCATGGGGAAATATGCTCGCTTCGGGGAGGGTATATATGGGAATTGCCTGGTGGGTGTCCCTGTGGCCGGGTCTTGCGATTTTTCTTACGGTGCTTTCTTTCAATCTCGTCGGCGAAATGCTGAAGGAATCGCTTGCATGACAGTGAGTAAGATTATTTTTATCGGGACGGCGGCGGCGGTGGCGTCCCGGGAAAGAGATAACACTTCGCTGTTCTTTTGCGCTGGGAAAGAAAAAATCCTCGTTGACTGTCCCGGCTCCGTCGTCCGGAAACTGTGCGGATGCGGAATTGATTTCAGAAAAATTTCCGCGGTTTTTCTGACCCATGCGCATCCCGACCACGTTTACGGTCTGCCGTCACTGATACATTCTTTGAGCGGGAGGAGAGAACCTGTGAAGGTCTTTGCAGATAAGCGCACGGTGACCCTGGTGAAAAAACTGCTCTCTCTTTTTGACCTCGGCAAAAAAGATTTCCCGCGCATTGAATATAAATCCGTAAATTACGGAGACGAAATTTCTTTTTCGGGGGTCACGATAAAAATTTTGAAGGTTAAACACACGCCGTCTTCAATCGGGTTGAAGTTGCGCTTCAGGCGGTTTTCCGCCGTTTATTCGGGAGACACGGGCCCCTGCCGTGAACTCATAAGAGCGGCGGGGAACTGCGATTATTTAATCCACGACTGTTTCGCTCCGGTGCGCTTCAAAAAGGAAGTTCCTGCGCTTGACGGCGAACACACATCCGCTTTAACCCTCGGCGGAATTGCAAAAAAGGTCTCGGCGGGATGCCTGATTCCCGTTCACTTCTCGCAGGAACACCGTTACGGGATGCAGGATATCAAAAGGGAAATAAGAAAAAATTACAGGGGCAAAATCATAATTCCCGCAGACGGGGATTCCCTTGAATTAAAACCTCAGCGCGTTTAATATCCCGTTTTGTGTTTACGTTAATTCTCCACGTATCTATTTCCCTGCAGAGAATTTTTTTACCCCGGGCGAGGAGAAAATTGATTAAGTCGGCGATGTAAAATTCCCTGTTTTGCGGTCTTTTCAAAGTTCTTGCCGCCGAGGTAACGTCTTTTGTCATAACGATGTAGCCCGTCGCGCCGAAAGCGGAAAGTTTTTTCCCCGTCTTTTCCGCGATTTTTATAACGGAATTGCCTCTTTTTATAACCTGTCCGGTTTTCCCCGCGGTTGGGCAGATTAAAAACGCTGCCGCCGGCTGAAATTTTCTATGGAATTTTATTATTTTTTTTAAGTCGTAAGGGGAGACGTTGTCGCAGTAGGTTAAAAGAAAGTCGTCATCTTTCAGAAATTTTTCCGCGCGGGCAACCGCGTCAGCGGTTCCTCCCGCCTTTTCCTGAAAAATGTATGTAAAGTCCGCGCCGCCCGTGTATTTTTTCAGAAGTTTTTTTAAGGAAGCAATGTTCTGCGGTTTTATCACAATCCCGATTTTTCGTATCCCCGCTTTTTTCAACAGGAAAATGTTGTAAAGAATCATCGGTTTGCCGTTGATTTCAACGAAGCACTTCGGCGTTCCGGGAAAATGTTTCTTCATTCTTTTCCCGTCGCCCGCCGCAAGAATAAGGCCTTTCATTTCTTTTATTTTGCGTTATATTGTATAATAAACGGGAAAAAATGAGAACAGGATGATTAAAAATGACGTTTGTTGATAATATTTTTTCAAAGAAGATGTGGGATGTGCGGAAGTACATGCCTTTTGTCAGAAAAGTCAACTCTCTTGAAAAAGAAATACAGGCGCTTCCCGATGAGCAGTTTCCCGAAGAGATAAGAAAACTCCGGGAGAAAATCAGCGCGGGGGAGAATATTGACAGTCACCTGCCCCGCTGCTTTGCGCTTGTCCGCGAGGCGGCGAGGAGAACGCTCGAGATGAGGCACTTTGACGTTCAGATAATGGGCGGGTCCGTCCTGTACGAAGGAAAAATTGCCGAGATGGCGACAGGCGAGGGCAAGACGCTTGTGGCGACGCTGCCTATTTACGCCAAGGCGGTTCAGGGAATCCGCACGCACGTCGTTACGGTAAACGATTATCTTGCGAGAAGAGACGCCTTCTGGATGGGGCCTGTTTACAGGTTCCTCGGTCTCACTGTCGGCTATATCCAGCACGACAGCACGACAACTGAACGCCGCGCCTCGTACGCCTGCGACGTGGCGTATGTGACGAATAATGAACTCGGGTTTGACTATTTGAGAGATAATATGGCGCTCTCAAAAGAGGAGCAGGTCCTCGGTAAACTTGAATATGCGATTATAGACGAGGTTGACTCGATTTTAGTTGACGAGGCGAGGACGCCCCTTATTATTTCCGGGCCCGGAGAGCAGGCGACCAACAGATATAACATTGCCGACAGGGTCGCAGGCCGTCTTAAGATAAAGTTCATTACCGAAGCGGAGGAAGTTGAAGCGAAATATCAGGAGATAGACATTAAAAAAGGTTTTGACGCCATAGTTGACGAAAAAGCGCATTCGGTAGAACTGACCGATACCGGCATAAAGAAATGCGAGGTTTTGCTGGGCGTGACAAATTTGTACGACGACGTGCAGGCGGCCTGGCCGCACCACATAACGCAGGCGATAAGAGCTCACCATCTTTTCAAGAGGGACTCTCACTATGTCGTGAAAGAGGGCGAGGTTATAATTGTTGACGAGTTCACCGGCAGGATGATGCCGGGAAGAAGGTGGAGCGACGGCCTTCATCAGGCGGTTGAGGCAAAAGAGCATCTCCAGATAAGAGAGGAAAACCAGACGCTCGCCACTATTACTTTTCAGAATTTTTTCAATCTCTACGGCGGGAAGGCGGGCATGACCGGTACCGCGGCGACCGAAGCGCCCGAATTCGATAAAATTTACAAACTTAAAGTCATCTGTATCCCGACGAATAAACCCCTTTTGAGAAAGCGTCTCCCCGACGGTATTTACAAAACGGAAAAGGAAAAATTCAGGGCGATTGTGGAAAATGTTAAGGAACTGAACAAAGAGGGCGTTCCTGTTCTGCTCGGCACGAGGTCAATTGAAAAAAACGAGTTGATAGGCCGCATGCTCGCAAGAGAGGGAATTGCCCATCAGCTGCTGAATGCAAAGTACCACGCGAGAGAAGCGGACATTATTGCGCAGGCGGGGAGGATAAAGGCGGTGACGGTCGCCACGAATATGGCGGGAAGGGGAACTGACATTGTCCTCGGAGGCAACCCCGAATATCTTGCGAAAAAGAAAATGGACTCAATGAATTTCCCGCAGGAAATTATAGCGAAGGCATCGTCTTTCGAACCGAGCGATGATTCCGAAGTCATGCGGGCGCGGGAAATTTACGAGCGTCTTTTTAAGGAGTCCAAAGAAGTTACCGACAGAGAACACGAGAAAGTTATTTCTCTCGGCGGCCTTTATGTGATTGGTTCGGAAAGGCACGAGTCAAGAAGAATTGACAACCAGCTGACCGGGCGCAGCGGCCGTCAGGGCGATCCCGGCTCTTCGCAGTTTTTTATTTCGCTTGAAGACGAACTGATGCGCCTTTTCGGCGGCGACAGGATAAAGCCGATTATGGAAAAAATAGGGCTCAAAGACGACGAGGTGATAGAGCACCCTTTTATAAACACGGCGGTTTCAAACGCTCAGAAAAAGATTGAAGCGATGCATTTTGACATGAGAAAGCAGCTGCTTGATTTTGACAATGTCCTTTCAAAACAAAGGGATATCATATATTCGCTGAGAGACAGGGCTCTCGTCGGGCAGGAAATTCTTGCGGAAATTCTTTCCTGGTTTGAAGACGTCATAGACGCCAGAATATCGGAACATCTTTCCGAAACAAAAACATTCAAGTGGAACGTTGCGGGTTACAAGGGTTGGTTAAAAAGAGCGGTGGGCGAGGATTTTGATGTGCCTGCGGAAGAGTTCGTAAAATTAAAATGCAATGAAATAGGGCGGCGGACCGCTGATTTAATCATGAACGCCTGGAACGGACGGAAGGCGGACGTCGGAGAAGAAGAGTTCAACAATATGGCGCGGTTTATCACCTTAAGGATTATTGACCATCACTGGAAGGAGCATCTGTATAATCTTGACCGGATGAGAGAGGGAATCGGTCTCAGGGGCTATGCTCAGAAAGACCCCGTCGTTGAATATAAAAAGGAATCGCTTGCAATGTTCGAGGGGATGCTTAACAGCGTGAAGAGCGAGGTGATGGAATTTATTTTTCACCTCCGCGCTTCGCCGGGAAAGCCGAAGCCGGCTGCGCCCCCGCGGGAAATTACAGAGTCCTTACCGGCCGGCTCTTCTTCCGCCGTACAGACGGGGAAGGATAAAAAACACAAGAAGGGAAAAATAGGGAGAAATACCCCCTGCCCTTGCGGTTCCGGCAAAAAATACAAAAACTGCTGCGGGAGTATGTTATAATGCCGCGGAACACAGACCCGCCTGCTGAAAACCGCCCGCTGAAATTTCTTAAACATTTCTGAATGGCTCTTCCAATTTGTTTTTCTCTTTTTAGCGGCGTTCTGTTTTTTTTGTCTTTTCCGCCTGCGGGTCTTAATTTTTTAATCTGGATTTTTCTGGTCCCCCTTTTTTATGCGGCTGCGAAAAATCCCTCCGGAAGATTTTTTTACGGTTTTCTTGCCGGCCTGTCGGGTTTCTGCCTGAATCTTTACTGGATATACCCGACGGTGAGAGGGGCAGGGGAATCATTTCTTGTTTCTTTCGGCGCTCTTTTCCTTTTAAGCGCGGTTCTTTCTCTTTTCTCCGCCGTCTTTACCCTTTCTTTCAGAGGGTCTTCTCTTTTTGTCGCCGCTTCAGGCACTCTTCTTTCTTTCCTGAGGGGAATAATCCTGACGGGTTTCCCGTGGTGCGCTCTTTATGTGAGCCAGGCGAAAAGCCCTTTGTTCCTGCAGATAACGGGGCTGGCAGGCCCGCATTTTTTAACCTTTGTTATAATTTTTTTCAATCATTCGCTTTTCCGCGCCGTCTGCCCCGTGCGCGTCAGGAGGGCAAAAAAAAGAGGGCGCAGATACTTCGCTTATGCCCTCTCCGTTTTTCTTTTTACGGCTGTTTTCGGGACTGTCCGTATGAATAAAACGGTTACATCCGTTTCGAAAAAGATTTTCATCTGCCAGCTTAACATTCCACAGGACATTAAATGGGACAGCGTCAGCGTCGGTTTTATTATGGAGAGAATAAGAACTTTTGTTCTGGCGTCAAAGGGAGCCGGCCTTGTTGTTTTTCCGGAGTCCTGTCTCCCGGGCGTGCTTAATTATGACAGATACGTAAACAGATTTTTGGAAGATATGAAAAAGGAAACGGACAGTCCTGTTCTTTTCGGAGCGGCGGTTTTTATGAACGGAAAACTGTATAACACAGCGCTTCTTCTGGAGCCGCGCGGGAAAGAGCAGTTTTATCTGAAAAGGAAACTTGTTCCGTTCGGCGAGTTTGTGCCGTTTAAATTTTTTTTCAGCAGATTTGTGAACGTGCTTAACGAGGTCGGGAATTTTACTCCGGGTAAGGAACAGGATTTATTGAAAACTGACGGCTTGAGTGTTGTTCCTCTTATTTGCAATGAAGTTATTTTTCCGTCTCTATGGCGCGGCGCAGGCAATTTAATTGTCAACATTTCAAATAATGCGTGGTACGGGAACACCGCTGCCGCCGAGCAGCACCTGTGGCATGCCCGCGTCTGCGCTGCCGCAACAGGGCTTCCCGTGATTTTTGCCAACAACAGGGGCCCGTCGGCTTTTATTGACGGGCGGGGAAGAGTTCTGAAAAAAACGGAGATGTTTTTGGACGCTCTCGTTTCCTGCGACGTTCAAATCCCCGCGAAAGCGTCTTTTTATCAGAGGACGGGGGATTTGTTCATTCCGTTAATTTTAGTATTTATGATAACTGCTGTGCTGAAAGAAATAGGAAAAAGGAGAAAATGAAAATGGGACGGAAAATGGGAAAATGGAAAATGGGGACGTCCTTAATAAAAATATAGTGGAGGTTAAATGCAGAAAGAAATTTATGAAATAGTGGATACCGTAAAAAAAGAGCTTAAAAGATTGGAAGAACTTTCGGACCTTGCGCGCCTTGACGGGAAAATTTCGGATTTGAGTTCCAAGTCGGCGGCGGAAGGCTTCTGGAACGACCCGCAGCCGGCCGGCGCGGTAATGAAGGAACTTGAGGCGCTGAAAAAGGAACTGAAGAATTTTGAGGAAATAAAAAAGCGTGCCGGCGATTTTCTCGAGATGGCGAAACTTTACGGGGCTGAAGATGATTTTGCGGAGGAACTGAAAAAGGAAGGCCCTGAAATCGTAAGTTCCATAAGAGCGCAGAATATAAAACTTCAGTTTGACGACGATGCCGACCGGCAGAATGCGATTGTCACTCTTCACGCCGGCGCCGGTGGCACCGAGGCGTGCGACTGGTGCGAAATGCTTTTGAGGATGTATTTGAGATGGTGCGACAGAAGAAATTATCCTTCAAAAATAATTGATATTATTCCCGGTGATGAGGCGGGTTTGAAAAGCGTTACTTTTGAGGTAAACGGGTTGTTTGCCTACGGTTATCTCAAATCCGAAACGGGCGTTCACCGGCTCGTGCGCGTCTCGCCCTTCGATTCCAATAAAAGGAGGCACACTTCCTTCGCGTCCGCCGACGTGATCCCCGAAATAGACGAGAATTTTGAAGTGGAGATAAAACCGGATGACCTGAAGATTGACACATACAGGGCTTCCGGCCACGGAGGCCAGCACGTAAACAAAACCGACAGCGCGGTGCGGATTACGCACAATCCGACGGGAGTTATCGTCCAGTGCCAGAACGAGCGTTCGCAGTACCAGAACAAGGCGATGGCAATGAACCTTTTGAAGGCGCGGCTTTACGCTCTGGAACTTGACAAAAAAAAGGAACAGACCCAAAGGCATTACGATAATATGGGGCAGATCGGCTGGGGTTATCAGATAAGGAGTTATGTTTTTATGCCGTATCAGATGGTAAAGGATTTAAGGACCGGTTTTGAAACAGGCGGTATAGATAGCGTCATGGACGGCAATCTTGACGGTTTCATAGAGGCATACCTTGCAAAAGAAAAATTGAAAACCCGGCCCGCATCAAAATGAAAAGGAAATCCTGCCTTTCGGTTATTGCGGGCATTTACAAAGGGCGGAAACTTCTCTGCCCTGAAAATGTCAGGCCTCTTACGGGGCTCTGCAAAAAATCGCTTTTTGACATTTTGGAAGGGCGTCTCGCCGGCGCGGGATTTCTGGATTTGTTTTCGGGGACGGGTTCGGTCGGAATAGAAGCTCTTTCCCGCGGCGCGGCGTTTACGGCATTCGTCGAACAGGCGGGCGGCGTCGTTGAAATTCTGAGGGAAAATCTTGAAAGAATGAATGTCCCGCAGGATAAATACAGAATTTTACAAATGGATGCCGTTGTTTTCCCATCGCAGGATACGGAAAAATACGACATAATTTTTATAGGTCCGCCTTACAAGTTTACCCTTCCGGTTGATTTTATAGATAAAACATTTGAAATTCTGAGCACGGGGGGAATTGTAATCTGTCAGCACAGTTCAAAGGTAAAAACATCTTTTGTCCGCGCTCCCTTCAGGACAAAAAAATTCGGAATAACAACGCTAGATTTTTATGAGCAAGGAAAATAGGGTCAGCTCTGATTTTTTTAATAAGTTATATGCAAAAAAATAGAACTGCCCCCTTTTTCTTGTTCGCCGCCGTTGTTTTAACGCTTGTTTCACGGTTTTCTTTCGGCTTAACGGTTTTACCGCCTGAAATAAACGGCAATCTGACTGTTTCGGGCGAAATAAAACTCAGCGGCGACTGCAGGATTCTGAAAGGCGCGGAGTTAAAAATTTTAGCCGGCTCAAGAATTATGGTCGGGGAAGAATGTTTTTCATCAAAACAACTCAAACGCATAAGCGGCAAATCCGTTGACATTTCCGTGCCGGGTAAACCCGTTATTATCGTTGATGGACGGCTTTGCGTGACAGCGAGCAGCGAACTCCCTGTTACGTTCGAGCAGGCCGGAGACGAGGGTTCCGCCGCAGGTATAAGGTGGGGCGGGATTGTCGTTTCGGGCTCGGCAATCCTTGAAAACGTAAAAATTACGGACGCGGTTTACGGAGTGCTTGCCTGCGACAGCGCGAACGTTTTTCTGAAAAATTTTACGGTCTCTTCCTGCGGGATAGGCGTGATTGCGGGCAATAATTCGACGGTGAAAATGGTAAATTCGGATGTGATGAATTCTGCGGTTTCCGGAGTTGAACTGTACGACAGAAGCAGCGTTTTTATCAGGAATTCGCAAATTTACAGAGGCCGGAATTCGGGTGTTTTTGCCAGGGACAGAAGTTCTCTTGAAATTACCGGCTGTGAAATCCGCGAGAACAAAACGGGCGTCTATATAAGGGACGGCGCAAAATTTACTCTGAAGGATAATCTTTTTACAGGAAACGGCAGGGATGTAAAAACCCCTGTTAAGTACGATGTTTCGCCTCTCCCCGCCGCGAGCGCGGACTTTATCTGGGAGGGTCTTGTTTATATCAGAGAGGACTTTGTCGTTCCGCCCGGAAAAGTTCTCTGCATCAGGCCGGGCACGAAAATTGTTGTTTCAACGGCGTCTATCGCCGACGAGCACTTCTACATAACGGTTGAAAGAAAAAAAACGGAAATCACCCGCCCGGGGAAGTGCGACATAATTGTCAGCGGCGATATTCGCGTTGAGGGCTCTAAAAAAAGTCCGGTTGTGTTTAACTGCGGCGAGGGTTTCGGGAGCGTTATTCTCGAAGGTTCCGGCAAAAATTCGGATATTGATTATCTTTCTTTTTCCGGCGCGGAGGTCGGGTTTTATGCCGTCGGCGGCAATTCCACAAAATTCCGGAATACATCCTTTAAAAATTGCGGCACTGCCGTTGTTGCGATGGAAAATACGGAGTTGTCTTTTTCGGACTGCCTGTTTTCGCGGAACAACTACGGGATTCTGTCTTACGACATTGCGGAATTATCCGTGGAAAAGTGTTTTTTTGAAAACTGCAGGACATCCGTCGGTTTGAAAGACCTGTCCTCGGCGGTTTTCCGCGCCCCGCTTTTTGAGAAAAATGAAAATGCCGTTCAGGCTTTTGATAAGTCATCCGTGAACATTAAGGACGGTTCGGTGAGGGAAAACACAAACGGTTTTATTTTTTTCGACAATGTTTTAGCAAGAATTGAAAATAACACTTTTGCGAAGAACAAAACGGCGTTAAAAATAGAGGGCAGCCCGGACGTAACGTTCCTTAAAAATATTTTTATGAAAAATGTCTGTGCCGTCCTCAAGAATTTTGATGCCGAAGTTTCCGAGGACGGAAACAGGTTCTTCAGGAACGGTTCCGATTCGGAATATATTTCCGTTAAGAATCCGACGGGCGCGGGAGTGATTTCGGAAAGCGAGGTCTGGGAAGGGACGGTTGAACTTACTGGAGATATTGTCGTCCGTGAAGGCGCGGTTCTTTACATAAAAGACGGTGCCCGCATAATTGTCAAACCGTCCGTCAGGGATTTTGTTTATTCGGGCGTTTCCTGCGGCGAGAAAATTGAGGCGACGCACCCGGGGCTTGTGGATATAATCGTTGAAGGCGACTTCGAAATACAGAAGGGCGAAACGGTCGAAATAAGGCCGCAGGACGGGTTGTGGGGCGGAATGATTTTTGTGAAGAACTCGAATGCGGTTTTCAACAATGCGGTTATCAGGAAAGCTGTTTCTGCCGTGAGCGCGTTCGGATGCAGCAAAGCGCAGTTCGAAAAGGTTAACCTCGTAAATTGCCGGTCGGCTGTTTCCGTTTACGACAAGGCGTTCCTTAAATTTAACAGGAGCCGCGCCGTTGAATGCGACAAGGGCATCGGCGTCTACGGCACGGGCATCTGCGATATTTCGCTGAGCATCATTACCGGTTGCGGAGAGGGGATTTATATTTTCGGCGGCGGCGTCGGAGCCGTGAGCAATCTTATCAGTAAAAACCGCACCGGTTTGAAACTCGTTTCGGGAATGCTTGAACTCCGGAAAAATACCTTCCTTGCCAACGAGAGGGCTCTGGAACTGGCTCAGCCAATCATTGAATCGGAAAACAAGTTCTTTGAAAACATTCTCGACCGGTAGTTGTTAGGTTTTTAAGAACTCAATATCGCCGGCGAAAGCGATTTTATCCTCAAAGATTCCTGCGCAGCCGATGACATTTTTTTGAGCCGCGCATTCGTCAACCGCATTTTTCAGCGAAGCATACGACTGTATTTTGTTTGCGAGCATCGTGGCGAAAGCGTCCGCAGCCGCGCCGCTTCGGGATATTACCGTTGCCAGCGCTGATTTCCCGAAACTTACGGAGTGTCCTATTTTTGAAGAGGAACTTGATATGCCGCATGGCATAAACTTTTTTTTGATTCTGATTCCGAAGTTGTCGAAACCGGTCCCCGAATAAAAACCGCAGGTCAGGGCGCTGTCCGAGGCAAGAAAAATATCTCCCCCGTTTTCAATGATGAGCGTTCTGAATTTTTTTGCGACACGCCTGAAGAGCGCCTCGGCGATTGCCCCCGCGACGGAAGCCATCGGACCCGTCTTAGCCGCGCCGGCGGCGTCAAACATCCGTTTTATGATTTCGGGCGCGTCTTCGTCTTTTTCCAGAGGGATAAATGATTTTCCGAACGGGGGGTTCAGCGCTATGTAGTTCTCAACGGTGTCATAGATTTCAGGCAGCAGGTCTTTTATTTCTTCCCGTAATTCCCCGTCGCTTGTCACGAAAATGTTTGCGTTTTTGTAAGTTACCGTGAAGGAATTTTTGTTACGGGCGTCAGTTCTGTAGAAATGCCCGGCGTTCTCAATCAATACTTTAATTCCATCGCCCCGTAAGGACAGTTTTCTATGCAGAACTCGCAGGCGATGCACTTCTTTGAATCAAATACGATTTTTTTGTCTTTATCAAAATAGAACGCATCCGTGGGACACAGACCGATGCAGACGCCGCAGTTTGTGCATTTTTTTTCGTTTCTTTTTATGTCTTCGCCGAGCCGCTGGATTGAAACGCCGCTCTTTTTGAGAAAAGAAACCGCCTGTTCAAGGTTCTTTCGGGTTCCGTCAAGTTCAAGGAACATCACGCCGACTTTGTTCTGCGAGATGGACGCTTTGAGGATGTTGAAAGATATTTCGTATTTTTTTGTCACGGTTGAAATAATCGGCTGATTGACAATCTGCGGTGAAAATTTCAGGGCGAGCCTTCTCTTTGCCATCAGAGAGCTCCCGGAAGTTTCTGCACCGGCTCGCCGAGGAGGAACCTGCCGCTTTCAATGTGTTTTTTAAGAATGAAAGAAATTTTTCGCGCCATTGCGTAACTCGACCATGGGAAAGTTGCGACTTCCTTTTTCCCTATTTTGATTTTGCCGCTCCGCAGAGACGCATAACTCACTTCAGCCAGGATTTTTTTCCTTCCGTAGGGATAATCATGGGAATAATCAATAACGGGGGCAAAAATATCACTGTCCTGTCTTGAGGTGTAATATGCAATTTTTTCATCCGTTACGGGGATGGGGACGCCTATTCCGACGGACAGTGTAATCCCGTAGCCCGTTAAGGATGCTGCCCGGAGAAACTCCGGGCTCATTTTCTTCAGGTCTCCTATCAGGGCGAGCGTCGCCGCAGGTTCTTTCGGTATCCCGTTTTTTCTTTTTACTTTTGTGGCGTGCTGCGTTCCGTGCCAGGCGACAAAACCCGTCCCGCCCCCGAGGAATATTTTTGTGCCTATGCCGATGGTTTTCAATTCAGGGTCGTTCAGGAGCGGCGAGAGTTCTCCCGCCGAACTGTAGGAAGCGTTTCCCATTTTCGGTTTCAGAATGCCCATATATGTGTAAATCGGTTTGTCGGACAGGTTTACCGCTACGTTGTAGTTCTGATAGCAGTTTCTGGGGCTGAAAAAAACGGCGTCGTTTAAGTCGCGGAGAGTTATTTTTATTTTTAACCCCGTGGATGGATAGCAGTCGGTTCCGTAAGCCGCCGCTTCCAGAAGAACTTTTCTGCCGCTAACGAAGTCCTCAATTACGTTCGCGCCGCCGTAAGTAAAATGGATTGGCCTTTTTTTATTCTTTTCATGGCGGGGCAGGGCGGTGGCTCCCAGAAAAACGTCTCTTGCCGCGTATGCCGCATAAGCAGGTACTTTGTTAAGGGTTACCTCGCCGCCGCCGAGTTTTATTTTCGGTTTCGTGACCGGAATGTTGAAGTAAATTCCCGACGAGCACATCGGTCCGAAAGTTCCCGTCGTAACGACGTCAACCGTTTGAGCCGCCTTCTTAACGCCTTTTACCCTGACGAAGTCAATCATCTCCTCTGCGGTAAGGACAACGGCTTTTTTCTGCCTTATTTTTTTGTTTATTTCGGCAATTGTTTTTTTCATTTCAGTATTATAAAAATTTTGTGCCGGCAAAGTCAAATTACTTTTTGAATATCTGAAAAATTAAAGTAAGGATTAAACTCAAAACAATACAGGTTGCCGCGGGGAAATAAAATGTGGAATTTTTCCTTTTTATGTGAATGTCGCCGGGAAGTTTTCCGGGATAAGGTAATCAGATTTTTAAAAGGTTCTGTCTGGATATAAGCGTGCCGGGACAGTACAGACATTTGAGCAGTTTGCATTCGGAGCAAACCGCATAAACTCAAACTCATTCATAATCTCATTGCCTAATACAATTCATAAGAGCAGGACAAAAATAAAAAGACGATGATATATTATTTCATTTGTCATTCCGAAGCGGAGCGAGGAATCTTATTCATTATTTATTGAGAGCTCGCTCCGCT